>NZ_JACEHH010000099.1 GCF_014154935.1 Stieleria mannarensis | reverse complement strand
CTCTCTGGTATCGTGTTGCGTTTCTCTTGCAAGCACTGTTCACACGCTGGACAGATTCTTTCCATCGTCAAGCTGCTAACTGACCGATCGAAAGGCACGGCTGCCGAGAAACGGCAGGCAATCGCGGTGGCCGGCTTTGGCACACCGGTTGCAACCCCTTGGCGGGTTCGATCGGTGCGGGGCGAAGCATTCGACCGCTGCGTCGGCGCCGATCACCGTGGTGGCCACCGCGTCTTGGATGTTCGATGTCGAAATCACTGATAGAATGGGAGCGTTCCAGCTGCTCAAGTCAGACGCCTGAGCCGGGCGGGCTCTGGCGTCGGGTCACGCCGGCGCGCCTCGTTCCCAGTTTCCGCCAGTGTTTGCGCATGTCCAACCGCGTTTCCGCCCTGTCATCGATCCTGCGTTCACCGATGCGGATCCTGGGGATCGTCTTGATGCTGGTCTTCACCGCCGAAGTCGGCGTGATGTTGTTGTTGCCCCACGTGGTGCCCGACTTTCTAGGTGAATCGGGCAAGGCGGTGCTCGACGCGGTGTTGCTGACGATGGTCTGCGCCCCGGTCCTGTGGTGGGTCATCATTGGTCCGTTGCGGCGGATTGCGATCCAGGAGCATCAGCGTTCTGAAACGATCGTGGCCAACGCCAGCGAAGGGATCATCACGTTCGACAGCAGCGGGCGGATCGTTTCATGCAACCGGGCGAGCAGCGAACTCTTTGCCGTCGACGCTGCGGAGTTGGTGGGAAAAACAACCCATTCGCGGATGGCGGATTTCCCACGGTCGTTTGAGACACTGCCCTGTGAATTTCGAATCAATGTCGATCGGCCCGACGCACCGCCATTGCCCGTCCAGGTCTCCGTCAGCGACTATCCCTCGGAAACCGGCCAACTTCGCATCGCGATCCTGCGTGATTTGACCGAAATTCAGCGGGCCGAACAAGAACGATTGCTGATGGCTCGCGAAACCGAAGCCTTGCGTGCCCAGCAGATGGCCACGCTCGCTCAATTGGCCACCGGGGTCGCCCACGAGATTCGCAATCCGCTGACGTCGATCAAAATGTTGATCCAAGTCAATCGCGGAAAATTCGCCGACGAGGGGCTACCGACCGATGACCTGGAGCTGGTCGAACAAGAGATTCGACGCATGGAACGTTCAGTCAACAGTCTGCTCGATTATGCCCGTCCCGAACAAGGCGAATCGAAAGTCTTTCCCATTCAAGACGCGGTCGGACGCTCCGTTCAGTTGATCGAGGGACGTTGTGCAACGCAAGGCGTTGAACTGGTGCTGGAATGTGACGACAGGCCTCAATCGATCAACGGCGATGCGGCACAGATCCAACAACTGCTGCTGAACTTGATGCTCAATTCGCTCGACGCAATGCCCGAGGGAGGTGAATTGACGGTTGCGGTGACGTCCGAGGATTCCGAAGTCCAAGTCACCGTGTCGGACACCGGCCAAGGAATCAGCGAAGCGATCTTGGACAAGCTCTTCACCCCCTTTGCGACCAGCAAACCCAACGGCGTCGGCCTGGGGCTGGGCATCTGTCGCCGGATCGCCCAATCGCATCATGGCACCCTGACCGGATCCAACCGAATCCCACGGGGCGCCCAATTTCGATTGGCGCTCCCCTTGGCAACTCAATCCGGCGGGCAGTTGCGGTCCGATGACGCAACCAGCAGTGAGGAATCATGCAACGCCTGTTAGTCATTGATGACGAAGCGTCGATCCTGAAAGCGTTTGAGCGCGCGTTTACGACCAAGACGACCGAAGTTCTGTCCGCGAAGTGCGCCGCCGAAGGTGAAGCGTTGTTTGTCCAAGCCCAACCCGACGTCGTCGTGTTGGACCTGAGTCTTCCCGACACCAACGGATTGGATTTGTTCAAACGATTGCGTGAGATCGACCCCCGCGTCCCGTTCATCTTTATCACCGGGCACGGAACGGTCGAATCGGCGATCGAAGCGACCAAACTGGGCGCATACGATTACCTGTTCAAACCGCTCGAACTGGACGAGATGCGGGCGTTGCTGGACAAAGCCTTCAACCTTAGTCGTATGGTGCGGGTGCAACCGTTACTGGCCGACGAAGAGGGCCCGATGGACGGTGCGGTCGCCGATGCCATCGTCGGACGCTGTCACGCGATGAAGGAGGTATACAAGGCGATCGGCCGCGTGGCGTCACAAAACTTGACCGTCCTGTTGTTGGGCGAAAGCGGGACCGGCAAAGAAGTCGTCGCCCAGGCGATCTATCACCACAGCGCGCGATCGAAGGGCCCCTTCCAGGCGATCAATTGCGCGGCCATTCCTGACGCGTTGTTGGAAAGTGAAATCTTTGGCCATGAAAAGGGCGCCTTCACCGACGCCCATCGCCAACGCATTGGCAAACTGGAACAGGCCGACGGCGGCACGTTGTTCTTAGACGAAGTCGGTGACATGTCGCCGATGACGCAAGCCAAATTGCTGCGTGTCTTGCAAGATCAAACGTTCGAACGCGTCGGCGGTAACACACCGATCCAAGTCGACGCGCGGATCATCGCCGCGACCAATCACGACCTGAAAAAGCTGGTCTCCGAAGGCCTGTTCCGATCGGACCTTTACTTCCGGCTGAGCGTTGTGACGATTCATCTGCCGCCACTTCGTGAGCGCGAAGGGGACTTGAAGGTGTTGGCAGAGTACTTTTTGCGGCGGTACAGCAAAGAGTTCGGCAAGGACGTCCGCACGCTGGCCCCCGAGACGCTCGAAATCCTTGATCGTTACCATTGGCCCGGCAACGTCCGTGAACTCGAAAGCGTCATGAAACAGTCGTTGCTGACGGCGCGGGGGAACGTCTTGCTGCCCGACTTCTTGCCGCCGCTGGTCGCCGGCGATCGAAACGCGGATTCGCAGTCCGACGCGTCGGGTTTTCTGTCGCAGCAGTTTGTCGCCGAGCGGTTGGAAGCGGGAAGTGACAACTTGTATGCCGAAGCGATCGCCATCGCGGAACGACAACTGATCACCCAAGTGTTGGCGTTCACCACGGGGAACCAACTCAAAGCCGCGACGATCCTGGGCATCTCTCGCGTCACGCTTCGCAGCAAGATCAAATCGCTGGGGATTGATGTCAGCCAATTCACCTGACGCTCGATCTCTGTCAGTGCAACGTCGGTTCCGGTTCGCCGTGGTGTGTCAGTTCGATGTCTTGCAGCCCTTTTGCGAACCAGGGATAGATGCACGGCACGACCAACGAGGTCAACAGCGTGGACGTGATCAGGCCCCCGATCACCACGGTTGCCAGCGGACGCTGCATCTCCGCCCCGTCGCTGGTGGAAAGTGCCATCGGCAAGAACCCCAAACTCGCCACCAACGCAGTCATCAACACCGGACGCAAACGCACTTGGGCGGTTTCCTCGCTGACCTCCCGCAGCGGTACCCCGGTCTTGCGCAAGTTCTCCGCGGCACTGACCCACACCAATCCGTTCAGCACCGCGACGCCGAACAGCGCGATGAAGCCGACGCCGGCTGAAATGCTGAAGGGCATCGATCGAAGGTACAACGCGATCACACCGCCGGAGGCCGCCATGGGAACGGCCAGGAAGATCAGCAAGGCCAATCGCAACGATCCCAAACTGGTGTGCAACAGCAGCATGATGATGATCAACACGATCGGCAAAATGATCGCCAAACGGCGGCTGGCCGATTGCAGGTTTTCAAAGTCGCCGCCCCAACGCAGTTCGTATCCCGGGGCGAAGTCGACCTTTTCTTCGACTGCGGCCTGAGCTTCATTGACAAACGTCGCCACATCGCGGCCGCGGACGTTGGCGGAAATGAACGTCCGGCGACGCTGGCCTTCGTGTTCGATCGTCGGCGGGGTTTCTTCTAAACGGATGTCGGCAAGTTCCTTCAGCGGGATCGATCGCCCCGCGGCATCCGCCACCGGCACCTGCTCCAGCAGGCTGAGGTTTTCCCGCCAGTCGGCCGGCACACGCACCAGGATCGGATAGCGGGCGCGGCCTTCAAAGATCTGACCGACCTGGTGCCCGCCGAGCGCAGACACGACGTCCAACACCGTTTGTGCATCGATCCCGTATTGCGCTAGCGCCTCCGCTCTGGTCTTGATCGTCAGCGTCGACAAATTGGCTTGGTAGTCCGCTTTGACATCGACGGCCCCGGGAATCGACCGCAACACCGTTTCGATCTCTTTGCCCTTGGTCCCCAATACTTCCATGTCGTCACCGTAAAGCAACACGGCGACATCCGCTTTGACGCCGGCGACCAGTTCGTCGACCCGCATTTCGATCGGCTGGGTGAACCCGAACGCGACACCGGGCACGTTGGCGGTCAATTCCTCGGACATCTGTTCGATCAATTCATCGCGTGTCTTCGGCTCGGGCCATTGGTCGACTGGCTTTAGAATCACCCAAACGTCGGTTTGGTGCACGCCCATCACATCATTGGCGATCTCCGGGCGGCCCGTCTTGGAAAACACCGTTTTGACTTCGGGGTACTTCTTGAGGATGTTCTCGATCTGAGTCGACATCTCGATCGACCCTTCCAGCGTCGCGCTGGGCAACCGCAACGCTTCGACCAACAAGTCGCCTTCTTCCAGTCGCGGCATGAATTCCGCACCCAAATTGCGTGCCATCGGCAAACTGACCGCAAATAGCGTCAGTGCCGTGGCGATCGTCACGACGGGGTGTTTGATCGCGCGGGTGACCAGCGGTGTGTAAAAGAACTTCACCACACGCACCAGAAAGATCTCTTCTTCCTTCATCTTTTTCGGCAGAAAGATCGATGCCATGGCGGGCATGAAGGACAAGGACAACACCAAGGATCCGCCGAGTGCGAACAGCACGGTCAGTGCCATCGGCCGAAACAATTTGCCTTCGGTCCCCTCGAGTAACAGGATCGGCAAGAACACGACGGCGATTATCAATTCGCCAAACATGGTGGGTTTTCGCACTTCGACCGCCGCGTCGCGGATCACGTCTTCGTGTTTGGTGTCGCCGTTGTCGTGGGACAGTTTGCGGATGCAGTTTTCAATCATGATGACGCTGCTGTCGACGATCAATCCGAAATCGATCGCCCCCAGACTCATCAAACTGGCGGTCACTCCGGTATACGCCATCACGTTGGTGGCAAACAGCATCGACAGCGGAATCGCCAGCGCGACGATGATTCCGGCACGCAGGTTTCCCAGCATCAGCAACAGCACGACGATCACCAAAATGCCGCCTTCGGTCAGGTTGGTCAGCACCGTTTTCAGGGTTCGTCCGATCAGCGCGGCGCGGTCGTAGGTGACTTCCAACGTCACGCCTTCGGGCAGGGTTTGCTCGATCTCCTTCAGCCGCTGCTTGGCCGCCGTGACCACTTCGCGCGAGTTCTCGCCGATCAACATCATCACCAGCCCCGTCACGACCTCGCCCCGGCCGTCGCGTGTGACCGCACCCTGACGCGTCATCGGTTGAATGCTGACCTGGGCGATGTCGCGGATCAGAATCGGATTGCCGTCGCTTTCTCGACGGACGACCACCTCCTCGATGTCCCCGGCACACTCCAGCAATGACACCCCGCGGATGAACCGCTGCTCGCCGTGGTGGATCACATAACCGCCGCCGGAGGTGTTGTTGTTGTTTTCCAATCGCTCGAACAGCAGGTCCATCGAGATACCGTAGCTGGTCATGCGATCCGGATCGGGTTGCACCTCAAACGTTTTGTAATAGCCGCCGTGGGTGTTGATCTCCGTCACCCCGCTGACTTCGCGCAACCGCGGCGCGACGTCCCATTCCAACAGCGTCCGCAACTCCATCGGCGTGTGCCGTTCGCTCCGGACTTCAAACTGCAGGATCTCGCCGAGCGCCGTCGTCAGCGGTCCGACGGTGGGCGAACCGTATCCGGGCGGAATGCTGCTGGCGGCATCCCCCAATCGTTCAGTCACCAATTGACGGGCCCGATAGATGTCGGTGCCTTCGGTGAACACGATGGTGACGACGGAGATGCCGAACTTGGAGACGCTGCGCAGTTCTTCGACGTCCGGTAAGCCGCCCATCGTGTTTTCAACCGGATAGGTCACATAGCGTTCGACTTCGACCGGCGAGAGCGATCCGGCGTCGGTGACGACCTGGACTTGCACATTCGTCATGTCCGGCACGGCGTCGATCGGCAAATGCAACGCCGAGTACATTCCGGCGGCGGCCATCAACAAGGTCAAGATGATGACCAGACCACGGTTGGTCAGCGAAAGTTCGATGATGCGTGTGAGCATGGTGCTTGAATCGGTGGTGGTGTCTACACAAATTACAGTGGCTCCCTTCTCCCCCGGCCTTGCGGGGCAGAAGGGCTGGGGATGAGGGGGCTAGCGGCCTAAAAACTGGTCGGGTGTACGGCCCCTCACCACCAGCCCCGCTCCCCAAAACAAATCGCGGTCATAGTCAATTCGCGATCTGAGTCTTTTGCGCGATCTGTTTTGGGGAGAGGGGAGCCCTGTCCTAGATTGCGGGCCGACTTGTGCAGACGCCAATGCCCTGCATGGAGGGTGAATGAACGGTTGCGAGTCATCATTTTTACGATGGCCGTCATTCGCCTTGGAGCAACAGTTCGGACTTCAGCAAGAACGCTCCGTCGGTCACGACCGATTGCCCGGCGGACAATCCCTCGGTGATCTCGACCCAATCGTCCGAGACGTCCCCCGTGGTCACGTCGACACGCTTGAACGCACCGCCATTTTGGTCCACAAAAACGAACTGCTGGTTGTCATGTTGCACGACCGATTCCGGCTTAACCGACAATGCCTGCCGCGGATGACCGATGGGAATCGTCACGCGGACAAACATGCCCGGCCGCAGCAGACCGTCTGGATTGTTGATCGTCGCAACCAGGGGAACCGAATTGGTGTCCGTCTGTACTTGGCGACCGACATAGTGAACCGTCGCATCAAACGTCTGGTTTTCCAACGCCGGAACACGCACGAAGACTGGTGTTCCCGGTCGAAGCGAAACGGCCGACCAATCACTCTCTCGAATGTTCGCTTCGACGTACAACGAATCGGTGTTGGCCAGCACGATCAGTGGTTCGCCGCGTGAGACGCGTTCGTTGTCGGCATACAATCGCGATTCAACAGTCCCTTCGAACGGGGCGCGGACTTCCAACCGCGACAACGCTTCCTCATCGCTCAAATTGGCGCGCTGTTTGTCCTCGTTGTACCCCAGCAGGGTTTCGACCGCTTGCCAGGCCAAGTTCAATTGTCGGTCGGCCTCGGCCAGTCCGGCTTCGGATTTCAGTTTCGCTTGTTCGGCTGCGAAGTTGGCTTGATCGCGTGCGGTACGAAAGGCCGTCTCGGCCAATTGCCGCTCGGCTTCGCGCTCGCGAATCGTCCGTCCGGAAACCGAACCCGACTCGACCAACGGCTCGATTTTGGCGATCAGAGTTTCCGCCAATTTCATCTTTGAATAACTCGACAAGATTTGTTGGCGGTAGCCGCCCAACGACTGATCGGCAAACGCCGCTTCGATCACGTCGACCGCTTCCCCTCGGTCCAGCATGCTTGAGAGCCCTTCCAAGTTTTTGGCCAGAGTCGCTTCACGCTGGAGAACCTGTCGCGCGATCTGACGCTCTTTCTGTCGCTTCAAGATTTCGGCCCGCGCCTGCCCGATTTCGGGGCTCCGCAACACGGCGATCAATTGCCCCTGGGAGACCTGGTCGCCGGGAGTGACCAGGAGTTCAGACACGATCCCGTCCAGCGGCGCTTTCACATCGACGTGCCTGGTTTGATCGTATCGCAGTCGGCCCGGAACGGTGTGAACATGCTGGATCGACTGCTGCTGTACCGGTAACGTTTTCAGCTGAGCGACGGCCAGCTTGCCGGCCGGCATGACGACAGTCTCGGGATCCGCGTCCGCTTGGACGACCTCGGGCTCCACCTCCATCGGTCGTTGGTGGTTGATTTGGTAGATGGCCAACCAGCCGCCAGCCATCACGACCAGGACTAACAGGGTTGGAATCCCTTGCGAAATCAACTGGAACGGATTCGGCTTGGGGTGGGAATTGGGTGCGTCAGTCATCGCGAAGGGCAGTCGGCGGGCAGGAAATCCGGAGCGTTTCCCAATTCTCAGAAGCACGCAGCGTGCCATAGGGCAACGAGACGCATTCGCAATGCTTTTTTTCCCGTTTTCTCCGCTCACGCATGCCCAATCGCCAAGAAAAGCAAAGAGATTCACCACCGCAGTGGACAGATTCTG
>NZ_JACEHH010000098.1 GCF_014154935.1 Stieleria mannarensis | reverse complement strand
CGCAGCGAGAGGGTGTCGCCTAAAGGCTAAACGCCAACGTGCGTTGGGGGGCGTTTAGCGCTGAAACAAGTCCGCTTCGCCCTCGACAACCAGGTAGCGTTGGTTCGCTTTGATGTTCGAGAAAGATTGGTTGGCTCCCGAGGGCCAGCTCACGTCAATGCGATCAATAGCATCGTATCGTCCGAGTCCGAAATCCAACACCTGTTCGTTGGTGCACAACAGCCCGTCGCCGCCGAACACCCAGCCCACCCACGATTCGTCACCGATGGCGATGGAGACCTTGGCACCGATCGCGTCGCGTTCGCTGGTCGTTCCGATCAATTCCAGCTGGAGTGCATTTTCCGTTGCCGTGCGGTTTTCCAGCAATGCGGCCGGGGCGTCCAAATGGTTCGTCACCAGGTCGGGTTTCAAATCTCGATTGAAATCCAACACCGCCATCGTGCGTCCCAGGGCGGGGGTCTCCCAATAGGGATCCGCCGGGTTCTGCAATTCAAATCCGCCGGCGTTGCCACGAAAGAATTGCGGCAGCATCTGATAGGCGCGACCCCGATGACGGTGGTCGGTCAAGTTGCCATTGAGCACGGGCAGGTCGAGCCAACCGTTGCGATCAAAATCGACCGCCTGCGTTCCCCAGCCGACCGTCATCCGCGTGTCTTCGTACAATCCACGTTTGGCGTTGACGTTGGTGAACACGCCCGGTGATTCCTGGCTGTAGAGATCGGCTGCCTGATTCCAAAAGTTGGTGACGTGCAGATCGACCCGTCCGTTGCGGTCAAAGTCGCCCGCCGCGATGCCCATGCATCCCTGGCGTTGCCCCAACAACCCGAACGCGCAACCGGCAATCTGCGCGCTTTCCCGCAGCGTGACCGGACCGGATTGGCTGTCGCGCCCCGACAACCAAAAATGGTTGAACTCGGTATCGTTCGCGATGAACAAATCATTTCCGTGGGCGTCATCGAAATTTGCGATGACGCCGCCGAACCCATAATTGGGGAGTTCGTCCATCGACTGGCAACCGTCCCAGCGGGTGACCGTGCCATCGGATCGGACCTGCCACGCGCGATCGACGGCTGGACGGAAAACGCTGGGATTACAGGCGTCCCGGTCCGGCGTGCACCCGATCGAAAGCGCGGTCGGGTCGTCGATGTAATTGATCTCGACGATTTCAGGCAAATGATCGCCGCTCAAATCACCGCAAGCGATCGACGATGTCCAGTCACCCTTGGGGGCAACCGCCGCCATCAGTCGGCGGCGAAAGGTCCCGTCGCCGTTGTTTTGGTAAACCACGTTCGGGCCGATGTTGGCCAGAATCATGTCCGGGAAACCGTCTTGATTGATGTCCGCAACGGCAACGCCCTGGCCGTATCCCAAGTCACCGGTTCCCGCTTCGGCGGACACCGAAATCCACTCGGCGGACGGCCGGTTGCGGAACAACGCGTTGGGTTTGGAGCCGTCGGCATCAAACGCGTCGCCGCCGCCTTGCGTGAAGTACACATCGGGATAGCCGTCCAGATCGTAGTCGATCACCGCGATCCCTCCGCCGGTCAATTGATGCAAAAGCTGGACTTCATCCGAGGGATCGTCACCGCCGTCGTAGTGAAAGATCATCCCGAGGTCGGCGGCGACATCATTCAAACGGATCTCGGTCGTGCTGCTTGCGGTTTCCAAGTCGGCCCGCGGCTCCGCGGGGGTGCCGGACGCAAATTCGTTCGTCGACGGAAGCGGCCATTGATCGAGTTCCAAGCCGCATCGAAGGCCCGAAGTAGCGGTTGCATCGGTTTCGCCGTCGGCAATTTGTTCGCGTCGTTGTAACAACCGCTGACGCGACTCGGGGGACCCACCATGCGTCTTCAATGCGACTTGGCGCCACGCGAGCGCCTCCCAAGGTCGATGCAAGGCGTCCAGGATTTCCGCCAAACGACTCAATTCGGCCGCAGTCCCCGGCTGGCCGCCGATCTTCGCCATGATGACGGAAGATTCGTGCAGCAGTGAAAAACGTTGATTGGCACAGTCGGCTTCGGCGTCTTTTCCCAGCGACTTCAGTGATCGGGCCAACCCCAGGTAGGAAAAACGGTCCGTCGGGTCCAGCGTCACCGCTTCCAGAAAACAACGCACCGCCTGGTCATCGCGATCGGAACTCTGCATCCGCATGCCGACGGCATACCAGTACTCCGGTTCGCGTTCGATTCCGTCGGGCACCGAATCCAGATAGTCGTCAAGGAGCGGATCGAGTTTCATTTCGGCGTACACGCGACACCGAAACGCGGCGATGGGAGTGGATTTTGGATACGCTTCGCTAAGCCGTTCGATCAGCCGTTTGGCTTGCTCCAATTCCCCTTCGCCCCGCAACCGTTTCGCTTCGGCCAACGCCGCGGGGGGCAACGCTCCGCCGAAATTGGGCTTGGGCATCGAGACGTCGATGAAGGCGTCGCCCAGCGTGTTCATCGCGAACAGCTCTTTCTCCGTGATGTCCTCGGCCCGCAGCAGTCGACGCAGGTACTCGGCGGCTTCGATGCGGCGTCCTTGGTTGTTCAGCAAAGACGCCAAGCGGTGATAAACCGCATTGATCCGGGGGACGTCGACGGTTTCCGCCAAGTCGACGATCCGCATCAAACTCGCTTCGGCACGGTCATAATCGCCAAGCTGCAGGTGCAGGTCTGCCGCCAGCAACCCGGCGTCGGCAAACGCCACGGGGGCGGACGGCGGGATCGAACGCAGCACTTCACAGGCGGCCAGCGGATCCCCGATTTCCGCTTCGCACTTGGCGTACAAGAGCAACGCGTCGGCGTCGGCATCGTCGGCCACCAACAGGGGACGCAGGCGGTCCTGGGCGGCGGAATAGTTTTGTCGGTCGTAGTAGCCCCTTGCTTCGTCAATCCGCTGGTCGGCCGACTTGGGGGCCGCTTCCTGTGCCTGCTGACGCCTCCGCTGGCTCTGCAACAGTTCGGCGGCGCGCTGTTCCTCCGAATCTCCGCCACAGCCGACGACGGCAAGACCGACGACCGCAAGCCCGAGCAGCCTGAGCCCGAGGACGCGAAACGAAATCGAGCGAACGGTGTGATGAATCTTCAACGATGAGCCTGCAATTGAAATGCCTGTTCGGCCCCTTCGACCAGCACGTAGTCATGGCCGCCTTGTAGTGTACCGAAGGACTGTGTCGTGCCAGAGGGCCATTGGATGGTGATGGCCCCGGCGGCGGGCTGATCGCCCAGGCCGATCGAGATCCTGCGTTGGTTGGTGCACATGTAGCCGTCGCCGGCGGTCAACGGATGCGTCACCGTTTGCGTGCCCACGGTCGCCGTGGCCACCGCACCGATGGCGTCTCGCTGCGATCGGGTGGCCTTGAGAATCAATCCGATCGACTGGCCCGCGTCGTCGGTTCGATTGACCAACAGCGAAACGGGCGCATACAGATGGGTGATCGCCACGTCGGTTCGTCCATCGCGGTCCACGTCGACCGATGCCAACGCGCGGCCCAAATGTGGCTTGGCAAAGTAATCTCCCATTGAATCCGCCTTGAGTTCTTCCCAGCGTCCCGACGGCTGGCGGCGGAAGGTTTGCGGGGGCATCGCATAGGCCACGTCGGTGCGATGAACGTCGTCAACATGGCCGTTGGTGACCATCAATTCCAGCGACCCACTGTTATCAAAATCCACCCACTCGGCACCGAACCCCAGCAGCTTCATCGACGGCTGTCCCAGTCCAACCTGAAACGACCGGTCGCTCCAAAAACCGGGCGAGACCTGTTCGTAGTAGGTGTTATGGTCGTCGGCAAAGTGCGTGAGAAAGAAATCGATGTCGCCGTCACCGTCCGGGTCGGCCGCCGCCATGCCCATCGACGCCTGAGAACGCGCGTCGCCACTGAACCCGACGCCTCGCGTGGCAGCCAGATCGACCAGCCCGAATCGCCCCTCGCGCACTTCGGGTGACCAAAGCTGGTTGGCGGTCATGTCGTTGGCGACATAGACGTCCAGCCCGGGACGCTCGTCAAATCGCCCGGTGACCACGCCCAGGCCTCGCCCGAATGCCTGGTCCTGCATCCACTGATCCGAAACATCGACGAAGGTCCCATCGCCGCGGCCCCGCCACACCCGGTCCGGTTCGGCGTCGAACAACAACGGCGGGCAGGTTGAAAACCCGTCGGCATTGCGACACGGTCTGTCCAGCGGCCCTCGTCCGGCGCAGTAGTTCGTCGCAAACAGGTCGGCGATGCCATCACCGTCCAGGTCCGCAATCACCGCCGACGTCGTCCACGACTGGTCGGACAATCCGGCGGTCACTGCGACTTCGGCAAACGTCCCGTCGCCGTTGTTGCGAAACAGACGATTCTGGCCGTAGTTGCAATCAAACACGTCGGGGAAGCCGTCATCGTTGTAATCGCCGATCGTGATCCCTTGCGAGAATCCGGTGTCGTGGTAGGCCGCTGGGCGTTCGACCGAGACAAACCGGACGCCGTGATTTCGGAACAGCCGGTTGGACGACGAGTCGTTTTGCAGTGGACGGCCGTCCAACATCGCGGCGGCCAGATCGGGATAACCGTCCAAGTCATAGTCGATCACGCCCACACCGCCGCCGACGCTTTGGTAGATCCAGTGGCCTTCGGTGACCGCTTCGGCGGCGATTTCACAGGTGTGGACGAAGCCACGCTGCTCGGCTTGGTCTTCAAAGTAAAGCGGTCGCTGAAAACTGTCGCTCGCGGTTCCAGATTTTTCTCGCGAGAGTGTCCACGAAATCGCTGGCAACTGTCCCACGTCGACCCGGCGGCTGATTTCCCTTTCCGGCAGCACCCAGGGCGTGGTGGCGGTCAATTTGGAGCGGACGGCCATGTAACGATCCCGGACATCCGCCACCCGCTGCTCGGGCAACGTGGTCGCAAACCGCGCCCAGGCTTCGGCTTCCCAGACGCGGCCCAAGTCCAACATCGCATCGGCCACCGAGAGCGCCGCCTGTTGGGAACGACCGCTACGCTCCAGGTGTGTCTTTAATGTGTCGCGCAACACGCCGAGCTTGGTGATCTGGTCGGCAACCGTTTCCGCATCCTCGGTCCGTCCGATCAGCGTCAGGTTTTGGAACAGTCCGCTGAGCGCGGCCGGCAAGGCATGACTGCTTTGACGGATCGCTTGCCAGTAAGCACGCGCGGCCTGTTCGTGTTGTCCTTGCCGCTGAGCCCAATCGCCGGCGACCAACCAGTATTCGGGCAACTGTTCCACGCTGCCGGGCAATTGCCGCTGCCAAGCCGGGATGGAATCAAATTCATCCAGTTCCACCAGGGCACGCCCGTAGAGTGCATGCGCCGGCGCGAAATCCTTGTGACGCTCGAGCACGGGTTTCAATCGGTCCGCCACCGATCGCCAATTCGACTTCAACGCATCCAATCGGGCCAGACAATACTGGGGCCGCAGGTCATCCCCGGATCGCTGCAGCATCGACTGGCACATCTCTCCGTCCGGCTCCACACGATCCGGATCGGCGAGCACCAACAAAGACTCCGGGTCGCCTTGACCGTGCTGGGCCAACCACTTGAGCGACGGCAATGCCATCGGCGTGCGTCCGACCATGGTCGCCAGTCCGATCAGGTCAAAGCGGGGCTGGGGGCGATTGGGAAATCGATCCACATAGGATTGCAACACGGTGATCGCATCGAACGGCCGACCGGCGGCGACCAAGGTGTGCGTCAGTTTGTCCAGCAACGCCTCGTTGGGGGAATCGTTCGACGCCAACGCCCCTTGATACATCTCGACTGCCGATTCCGTGTTCCCCTGACGCGATGCGATGTCGCCGGCGATCTCGATGGCACGGGCGTCATCGGGACGTTGCAACAGATGTTTCCGAATCGCGGTCTCGGCGGCGTCAAGGTCCCCGGCGGAGAGCGCGCTCAGGGAACGGGCGACAAAGTCCGGTGAGGCCGGAGCGTCGCCGCCGGTCTGGTCGACCGGATCGCGTTGGGCCGTTTGGCTCGGTTCCCCTCTCTTCTCCGCCGCCCCGTCCGTCTTTCCGCAGCCTGCAACGCACAGCGCCAGCCCCAGCAAAAGAAACAGGAGGCGGGCAGCCAGACGGGCACCCAGATGGGCCCCGGCTCGCATCGCAACCGTCTCCCCCGCCGGCAACCGCAGCCATCTCCCGGCGCGGTGGATAAGGCGGAACCGACAGATCGGCCAAACGGGACGTGAAGAGGTCTGTCGATTCATATCAATCGGGGGTCTGCGGTCGGAGTGCTAAACGCCGCCCGGTGTAATCATGGTTGCCGGTCTGGCCGCCGTCGCGTGGCAATGGAAGCCATTAGGTTCGGTGCAATGTCGTTGACGAGCCACTTGATTTTACCAGACGCGTGGATACGATCTCGAATTCTGAAATTCAGTTAATCGTGGCTTCTTTACAAACGAGAATGAAATGACCCGCTCTTTACTGTGCGTGATTGCACTGGCTTGCGTTGTTTTTGTTGTCCCCGGTTGCGGTCGCGGCAGCGGCGAAGCAACGATTGAAGATACAACGGCCCAAACGCCGGAGGAAGTTCAAGAAGCCGAAGACTATGAAGAAATGCTTCGGAAACAAGAACAAGAGAACTTCAAAAAGAAGTAGGCAGCGAACGCCCGAACGCTCAGCCACCGCCACGACGAAACCGACGTCGTGGATCGATTGAAACCCTCGCCCGCCATGTTTTAGCCGGTTTTCAACCACCCGGTCCTCCCCCCCTCCCACTGAAGGCCTGACGGTCACAGTGTCCGCTTCACTTGGGAAACCACGCCCTTAGAGAATCGAGGACGTGTTTCCCGAGCTCAGCCAGTGTTTCGCCGGCCAGTGTTTCGCCGGCACATCGAACGCCCCCGGGCGTTGTCAGTCCGAAGCAGGACGACATGGTCTTGATTGACGCAACGGACACCGCGGGGATGGTCGCCCCCATTGCAAAGCCTCCCCTGGCAAGGGATGCAATCGGTGCCACAGGAGAGGCGAGACGACGTGTCGCATCAATTTAAAGGCGACGTAAACCACATTATGGAATATTTTACGATTCGTGCGATTCGATCGCACGGCTTTGGAGTTAACTAAGTCAGACGCATTGCCGAGTTTTGTCGTCCGGAACGCGATTCGGATTTAGCCTCGGAACCAAACGTATGCCTGAGGGCGATCAGTGTTCGCCCTTTAGAGGTCATAGAAACCTTTTCAACTGGAAATGAATGTCTTTGGAGACGCAAATGACGAATCGTTCTTCTCAACGAAGTGGATTTACACTCGTTGAGCTTTTGGTGGTGATCGCCATCATCGGTATTTTGGTCGGGCTGTTATTGCCCGCAGTCCAAGCTGCACGTGAAGCAGCGCGGCGGATGAGTTGCAGCAACAATTTCAAACAGATCGGATTGGCCCTGCACAACTACCATTCGGCGTACAAGAATCTCCCCATGAATGCGACGGGCACCTACGAGTGGCCGGGCAACCGCGGTGGCGATTATCACAACCGCTTTTGCTTGAGCTGGATGGTCGGCATTCTGCCATTCATCGAGCAACAGTCGATGTGGGATCGAATCAGCAACCCCTACAACGTCAACCGAGATGGCTCGATTCGTCCCCCGGCCGATGTGTTCCCGCCGATGGGGCCGGTGCCGTGGAATGAAAACTACCAACCGTGGTTGACCCAGGTCCCCGGTTACCGCTGCCCCAGCGATCCGACCGAGAGCACGCCGGCGCGTGTCGCGTTCACCAACTACGCCGCTTGCCAGGGTGATGCGTACTTCGAAGGCCACCACGGCGGCATCAACTGGAACGGCGTTCCGGGAACCGACGGCACTTGGGGCGATGAAGCGCAAGCCCGTTGGGCGCGTGGCGTGTTCCGCAACCACCACTTCACCAAGTTCCGCGACATCCTGGACGGTTTGTCCAACACCATCGCAGCCGGCGAGAACATCGTTGATGCGCGTGAACGGTTGGTTGCATCTGTCCCCTATCGGGACAACACCAACAACATGGCGCATCCCCCGAACTACTGGGAACAGTACATCGACCCCGATCGCCCACAGTACTGGGACGATAGCGTGAACAATGCCACCCCGGGACTGGACGAGTCCGCCAACCACGGTCGTGGTCGCCGTTGGCCCGATGGTCGCCCCCAGTTCTCGATGTTCAACACCATCCGTCCGCCGAACAGCTACAGCGTTTATCGTAACCACGGTGACTTCGGCTATGGATCGGCGTCCAGCCTCCACCAAGGCGGTGCCCATATCCTGATGGCCGACGGTGCGGTCGTGTTCATGACCGACTCGATCGACGCCGGCGACCAGAACCAAGTCCCCTACAGCAACAACGACCCGAACTTCGGGGTCCGCGGAGCCGGACGGCAAAGCCCGTATGGCTTGTGGGGGGCTCTGGGAACCAAGGCTTCCAAAGAGACCATTCAGGAACAGCTCAATCAATAGTTGATCCTTCAACGACCTGTTCAACCAGCAAAGGGATGCGGCGGCGACGCTCGCATCCCTTTGTTCGTTTTGCACTGCATCCTTGCCGGCTGGACGACGCCACGCTGTTGAACGGGGCGAGTCTGGTGCCCTAACGTCGCCGTGTTCTCCGAACTCGGCGCCCCGAAAAGCGAAGCTTTGCCCCGCGCCGACCTCAGAGAGGACGGCGACTGTCCAGCCGAATCGAAAACCATGCCACGGCGGACCAGGACCCGCTCAGCATGGGGCTGGTCTGATGAAAATAACTTCGCGGCGCGAGGTTGGGAGAGTGATCGATCAATTCGCTGCCCGATCAACACTCGGGCGTGAAACTCGATCATGGCTACTCGCCGTGCGATTGGATCCCCCCTCACCCCCGGCCCCTCTCCCCCGAAACTCTGGCTCGCTGGGGCTCGCCAGAGTTTCGGG
>NZ_JACEHH010000097.1 GCF_014154935.1 Stieleria mannarensis | reverse complement strand
TCACGCTTCCCGCTGGCATGGGATGCCCACCTCCCGACCGAAAATCTTGCGTTCTCGCTTGACTTTACGACAGATGTCGTAAACAATACGACCGGTGTCGTAAATGAGCTTGCGGTCGTGTTTCTTCTTTGATGCTTTGCCGATGAAATCATCGATGCGTCTTTCCAGCGGTGAGCTGGATTTGATGGATTTGTTGTGGCGTGAGGGGCCGTTGACGTTGGCCCAGGCCCATGAGCGTTTTGGCGCCGACGCGGTCGGCTACACCACAATGCAAACCCGATTGAATCGATTGGTCGACAAGGGGTTGGCAACCAAGTCGGGGCGTCCGGCGGAGTACGCCGCGGCGATCGAGCGTGAGCAGGCCCAGGCCGGCCATTTGGATCAGCTGATCTCAAAACTGTCCGGCGGCAGCGTCGTTCCCTTGGTCGCCCAACTGATGCAAAACCGACGCATCAGCCCCGATGAACTCCAAGAACTCAAGCAACTGATTCGCGACGCCGAACAGAGTTCCCCTGCACCGTCGAATGGTTCCGCGGAATCCGACGTGTCGCCGCCGACCGGTACGACGAAACGTGGTTCGAAGACGCGTTCGGGAGGCGAACGGCGATGAACACGCTGCTGCATTGTCTGGTCACGGCATCGCTGATGTTGACGATTGCGTGCGGAGTTGCCGCCTTTCTGCTGCGCCGGATGGACGTGGTCACGCCACGATTGCGTCAGTTCATTCTGTTTGCTGTGTTGCTGCAAGGGCTGATGTTGTTTCGGATGCCCGTGGAATTGCCGTGGTTAGAACCCAATCCGAATCCAACGACACCCGTTTCGGTCGCGGCGACATCCGAAATCACGATGTCGGTCGGCGATTCGTTGGCCGAACTGCGGACGCAGCCCGATCGCGATCGGTCAGATGCGATACCGGTGGCATCGGGACTTCTGGCGACCGAATTGCAGACCAACGATTTGTTTGCCCTTGTTTGGACCGAACTCGTTGCGCCGGCGGCGTTGATGGTTTGGATCCTGGGGATGGTCTCGATCGCCGGACGCGGTATCAGCCGCTATTGGAAATTGTGTCGTTTGGTTGACCAACTCGATCCGGCACCCGCGTCGTGGCAATCCCAGTGGCAGCGGGAATGCCGGCTTCGTGGACGCGATGCGCCCGAGATGTTGGTATCCGGGGCTGCCGGTCCGATGTTGGTTCGCCGGCCGCGCGGATACGCCTTGGTGGTCCCCGCGTCGTTTTGGGAGTCATTGACGGTCGATCAGCGGCGCGGCGTCTTGTTGCATGAACTCGCCCACCTTTGTCGCCGCGACGTTTGGCGTCAGGCGATCGCCCGAACCGCCGTTGCGTTGCACTGGTGGAACCCGGCCGCGTGGTGGTGTGTGCGCCGCTATGAGGAATCCGCCGAATGGGCCTGTGACGAATCATTGACACGCACCGATCCGGCCGCCGCCACGGGGCTGGCCGCCAGTCTGGTGCGGCTGGTCGAATTCATCGACCACACGCCCGCCACTCCGCCACGCATCGCCGGCGGGCTGGGCGTTCAATCGATGGCTGCACCCCCGCTGACCGAGCGAGTCACTCGCTTGCTGAACGCTTCCTCCTCTTCTCCTTCCAGAGATTCCGTCATGAAACGTCTACTCTTGGGACTGATAGCTGCCGGCTTGGTCTCCGTCTCGGCCGTGCAATTCCGTTTGGTCGCCGCGGACGCCGACGGCCGATCGGCATCGTTGCAGGTGTTGTCCTCGGATTCCAAGGGCCAGATCCAGACCTTGCGTCAGCGATTGAATCCCAACGACAAAGCCTCGTCGCAGCTCGCACGATTGCTTGACAGCGAATCCGGTCAAGTCGCGTTTGCCGGTGTGATCGATTTATTGAAGGGAAAATACCGAGACTCCGCGCGAGCCGAAGCGCTCCCGCGTTTCGTCGAAAAACATTTCGACGTCGCCCCCGACGGCACGTTGGCCCTGCGCAGCGACAGTCGGCAGGCGGCCGAATCTTGGGTGCAGCAATCTCGACAACTCGGCCAGGTGCTCGATTCGATGCAACGGCGGATGAAGGGTGTCGCCGAGCGGCTGGATGATTCCAGCGAAACCAACCAAATGGCTCGCCGCATGCTGACCGACGATCATGTCGGCTATGCGATCATGTTGGACGAATTCGATGGCCGCAGCGATCCGATCGAATTGTTCCTCGGCAAGGCACTGGAAAAAGTGCTCGTTCGCCGAGACGACAAGATGGTGGTCATTCCGACGCTCGGTGCCGACGGGCGCCGACAGATCGAGCGTTTTGAATTAGCGACCGAGGTGTTTGAAAAACTAAAACATGAACTGCCCGATTTTGCCAGCGAGTTCGCGACGCCGGACGAACGTCATGAACGCCTGGTCGCCAAGTTAGACGATCCCGCGATGGCCGCCGTCGTTGCCTTGCACCTGACGAAGGAACACACCCGGTCGGCGACCGCCGCCGTGGATGAACTGTTCGTTCAACTGGAAAAGATCTCGCGGGACACGGCCGCCGGCCTCGTCATTGAGAATGAAGAAGCCTGGCAAAACCTGGAGGAGTTGCTTGAGTTGGCCGATCGGGCGGGCAATCGAATCGACGCCGTGCGTGATCGGCTGGTCCGGGTCGAGGCGGATCTGGACAAGAGTGATCCGTTGACACAACGTTTTGCCACCCAGATCAATTCCGGCGTGATCGCTTTCCAAGTCGCCGTCGATGTGCCGTACGCCGACTTTGACCTGGGCAAGCACGTCGAAGGAATGGTTTCTCAGGTCATGGAGCCGGCAGGTGAAAACGGATTGCGCGTCCGTGACGATGCGGCCGAACAGGTCAACCAACGAGCCGGCGAACTGCTTGCCGCCTGTCGCACCATCCGGCGTTACTTGCGCCGGATCGATGACGTCCGCGATTCGATGGCCGATCGCCAGTTGGCCGAGTCGCTCGATGGACCGGGCCGGATGCTGCTGTTGACCGAGATCCGCCGCCTGGCCGAGCAATCACAACTCGACACGATGGAACTGTTGGCCAAAGAGTTCTTCGTGGTGGATGAAACAACCGGTCAATGGACCGTGCATCCGGAGCGAGCCGAAGTGGTCGGTCAATTGACCAGGCGGGCCAAGGAGCTGGAGGAAGAATTGGCGAAGGATGACTTTTAGGTCAACGGTCAGAATCAACCAATGTGGGATAGGCTTCCAGCCTGTCGATCCAGAACAATGACAGGCTGGAAGCCTATCCCACGGTTGGCACTGAGGAACATTGCAGATGAAAGCTCATCGTTTGGTTTACGTTGCACTTCTGACCATCCTGTTGGTGGTTGCTGACGTTGCGTCGACGGCAGATGCCACCGACGCGCCGATCGATCAGATCTTGGCAGCCGTCCATCTCGATGCCGGGATCACTCCGACCGAACGTTGTGACGACCCAACGTTCCTGCGACGCATTAGCCTGGATCTGCTCGGACGCGTTCCCACCGTCGACGAGCTGGATCGGTTTGAAGCCGAAAAGGACCTCGCAGGAACGCTCGATGACATGCTGCGTTCTGAGGAATTTTCACGGTATTGGTCACAGCTTTGGACCACGATTCTGGTCGGCCGCGGCGAGTCGCGGCAAGTCGACCGCGAGGCTCTGCGTCGGTGGTTGCAAACACAATTTGAACAGCAGTCGCCCTTGGACCAAATCGCATTCGACCTGATCTCTGCCGAAGGGGTGACGACACTTGACGGCGACGTCAATTTTTTGGTGGCCAACCGCGAGGACCCCGTGACGCCCGTGTCGCGGATTTTCCTGGGAGTCCAACTGGATTGTGCGCGTTGCCACGACCATCCGTTGGACCGCTGGACACAAGCCGATTACACCGCGATGCGCCGGTTCTTTCAAACCATCTCCCTGCGCGAAGTCTCCGGCGGCGTTCAACTGGTGGATTCCGGAGCCCGGGTTGATTTGGCCGGCCGGAACAACACGGCGGACACCACGCCTCGGTTTTTGACCGGTTCGCGTCCCCGTACGGCGGCGTGGCGACGCGAACTGGCGTTGATGACCGTGCGGTCCAAGCCGTTTGCCAGGGCGATGGGCAATCGGGTTTGGCAATTGTTGATCGGCCGCGGCATCGTCGACCCCGTTGATGGACTGAGCCAAGCCCATCCGCCGAGTGTTCCGGCGCTCCATCAAGCGTTGGCGGACCAGTTGCGCGGCAACGGTTTTGACCTTCGCGGATTGATTCGGACCATCGTGACCAGTGACGCCTATGCGCGAATCTCGCCGCACGTCGATGCGGCGGACCGGACCGAGGCAATCGAATTGTTTGCCGGGCGAGCACCTCGCCCGCTGCTGCCCGAACAGTTGATCGCTTCGTATGCGACGGTGATGAAGCGTGACCTGCCACCGCCCGATCGCTTGAACACCTTGGCGGTGGAATTCATCGGGCAATCGGCCGCCGAAACGGGGGCGATCGATCCGCTGGCGTTGCAACGAACCAGTCAAGGGTTGCTGCAGGAACTCGCAGCGGAGACGTCGCCGCCGAGTGGAGACCTGGATGCAATCTTTCGCGCATCCTTGTCGCGTTCGCCGGATGATTGGGAACGTCAACGGTTGGACGGCGTGCCGGGGACTGATTTGTTGTACGTGTTGTTGCACGGAAATGAATTTGTATTTAGTCACTAGGAAAGTGGGACCGGCTTCCAGCCTGCCATAAGCTTCACAAGGTGAATCATGTCACTGCTAAAACGTTTCAACCGCCGCCAGTGGATGAACTGTGGATCCGCCGCCGGGATTTCCACGTGGCTGGGAAGTCTGGTTGCGGGGGCCGCGGAATCGCACCGTCCATCCGCCCCGTTCCGCCGTTGCATCACGTTGTGGATGCAGGGCGGACCGAGCCAGATGGAGACCTTTGATCCGAAGCCGGGGACCGAAACGGGCGGTCCGTTGCAAGCCGTCGCGACCCGCGTTCCGGGGATGCGACTCTGTGAAACGCTCTCCGATCTGGCCGGCTATGCGGATGACTTGTGCCTGATTCGATCGGTCGGTTCGAATCAAGGGGAACACGATCGCGCGTCACACCTGCTGCACACCGGGTACGAAAAGATTGATTCCTTCCCGCGTCCCGCGCTCGGTTCCTACGTCGCGTCCACCGGACCGGCGGCGGAGGTGCCGGGGTTTGTGACGCTGGGCGACTTGGTTTACGGGCCGGCATTCTTGGGCACCGATCATGGGCCTTTCGTCATCAATGACCTGGGAAGATCTATCCAGACCATTCGAAGTGTCCAACGCCGCAGCGATCGGCTGGAGTTGTTGACCGAGTGGAATCGGCGTTTCAATTCCGACCGTGGCACGAGTCAACTTCGGCAGCGATCCGAGCAGATCGATTCGGTGCGACGTCTGTTGAAGTCCTCGTTTGCCGATGCGTTGAATGTTTCCGCAGAGACGGATTCTACCCGGCGCCGCTACGGCGACAGTGATTTCGGACGCAACGTCTTGGCCGCGCGGCGGATGTTGGAAGCCGGTGTGCGGTACGTCGAAGTGCAACTGCCTGGTTGGGACACGCATGTCGGAAACGTCCCCGCCGTTAAACGGTTGTGTCAGCAACTTGAGCCGGCTTGGATCGCGTTGATGGAGGATCTCAAGGCCAACGGGCTGTGGGACGACACGTTGATCGTGTGGATGGGCGAATTCGGACGCACACCGACCATCAACGGCCAGAACGGACGCGATCACTACCCCCGCACGATCCCGGTGACGTTGGCCGGGCGTGACATCGGAGGCCGGGTGATCGGGTCGACAGGAACGGATGGGCTGCCGCAGGACGACGAACCCCGCAGCGTGGCAGACTTGATGTACACGCTGATGACGTTACTGGGCGTCGACGCAGATCAAGACTACACGACCGGTTTCGGAAGCCCGACCACGGCGACCGACGGTGGGGAGATGATCCTGTAGCACGCCGGTGTCCAGGCTTTCGCCGCCTCACATCCTCCCCAAAATCCGATCGAGCGAATCAGAGGTCTGATAGATCAACGCTTCAGGGTAATGCGGATACGGGTGGAAATACTCAAACGTCACGTAGCCTTCGTAGTCGATCTTTTCTAGTTCGTCCATCACCGCGGGCCAATTGGTCGTCCCGTCCAGCAGCGGCCGAAAGGTTTCCAGCGAGTAATCGGTTCCTTTCTTCGTGAACTCTTTGAAGTGGATGTTCTTGGTCCGCTTGCCCAGGATAGGTACCCAGTGCTCGGCGTGTTGGAACATGGAAATGTTGCCGGTGTCGTAGTGGACTTGAACGGCGTCGCTGCCGAATGAGTCGACGAAATCGTTCATCTCCATCGGCGTCATCAGGAACCCGTTGAAGAAGATGTTTTCCATGTTCAGCGATACGCCCTTCTTTTCCGCGCCGCTGACCAGTGAGCCGACGGCCTCGCGCGCCAAGGCTTCACATTTGTCGTTGGGCACCGGCGTGTGATCGTCGCGCCAGGGGATGTGCACGGCGCCGGGGACGACCAGCAGGTTTTCCACCTTCATCGTCGCCGCGGCATCGGCCATCAATCCGGCCAGTTCGATTCCGCGGTTGCGTTTGGCCGCGTCCAGGCTGGACAGCGGGTAGGGCCAGAACAGGAACGAACACAGGCCGCTGATTTCGATTCCAATTTCGTCCGCCAGATTGCGAATGCCGACCAAGTCTTTGCGTGAAGCTTTCGGGGACAAATCGTTGTCCAGATCATAATTCAGCTCGATCCCGTCGAAACCGGCGTCCTTGGCCAGTTGCATGCACTCGCGCAGCGACATCCGATCGGGATAAGGAAACGCCCACTGGTTGATCGACTTCTTGGCGCGATAACGTTTGGGAGAGGATTTACGAGCGTCCTTGGTCGGCGCAGCCGGCGGAGGGGACGCATCCTGTGCATTGGTTGATGCAGCCAGTGCCATTGACGTGGACGCCAGTCCAGCGGCGATCGCATCGCGGCGGCTGACCGTTCGATTTTGTCCCAGGGGGACGCAACGATTTTGATTTGTCTTTTCCATCTATCCTTCCGTTTGTGTATTCGTCTCGGTGGATCCGTTATTGTAGTGGTGCGTTCCGCACCGTCTCTCTCCCCCTCCTTTTTTCAAACAAGGATTCTAACATGCCCTTCGTCCTCCCATTCGGACGTGCCCTGTCCGCCTGTTGTTTCGGAGTTCTGTTAGCCGCATCGAGTGTCATGGCCGCATCATCCGGAATGACGTTGGGGCCGGTCGAGCTTCAATCGGTCGGGCCGATGACCTTCGCCACCTCGGGGGTGCTGTTGGTCGGTGACCCCAAAGCGGCAACGGTGTACGCGATCGATACCGAAGACGCAGGTGATCGCGGCAGCGGTCCGTCGATTGATGACTTGCAAGCCGCGATCAAATCCTCGTTGGGCTTGTCCGGCGACGTCGAAATCGGCGAGTTGGCAGTCAACCCGGACACCGGAAACACGTTTCTAAGCATCGTCGCCGGCGGCCAGGTTCATCTGTTGAAGGTCGATGGCCAGAGCGAGATCACGAAAATGAACTTGGACAAGATTCACCACACGTCCAAAGCACTTCCCAATCCGCCGGAGGACAAAGACGTCACGCGACGCGGACGCACTCGCAACGCCCGCAATTCATCGATCACCGACGTCGCCTTCTTCGAAGGCAAGGTGATGGTCACGGGATTGTCCGCCGGCGATTCGCCTTCGCGTGTGATCGAATTCCCGTACCCGTTTGCTGACAACACGGTCACGACCAGTGTGGACATCTTCCACGCCGCCCACGGACGCGTTGAAGATGCGACGATCCAAACCTTTTTGCCGATGGTCGTCGACGGAGAGCCGAGCTTGTTGGCCGGATTCACTTGCACGCCGCTGGTCCGTTTCCCAGTCAACGCTCTTGATGGTTCGGAAAAGGTGCGTGGAACCACCGTTGCCGAACTCGGAAATCGCAATCAACCCTTGGACATGGTGGTTTACGAAAAAGGCGGCAAGACTTCGATCCTGATGAACAACTCGGCCCGCGGGATGATGAAAATCAGCACCGAGGGAATCGGTGAGAACGAGGGACTGACCGAACCGGTTCGCGGCGGCGGGACGGCAGGTCAACCTTATGAAACGATCGACTCCTTGTCCGGCGTGAAGCAAATGGACAAATTCGACGCCAGCCACGCCGTCGCCATCGTCGATGTCAAAGGGACCCTGGCCCTGCAAACGATCGAACTGCCGTAGGGTGGTTTAAGGCGAGCCGCTCCCTGTAGAGGTCGTGCGGTTTTTTAAGTCGTTGATCCTAAAGGGTTTTGCAAATATCCCTGGCCGCCCTGAACCACAGGAAGGTCGATTGCCCACGGATGGCAGCGCGAACCCACGGATGTAATGCGGCCTGAGATCCGTGGGTTCGCGCTGCCATCCGTGGGTTTTTCGTTTTCCCCAGACCTACTGCCAAGGGGAGTGAAACGCGTAAACTTCTGTCTATACAGAATTTGATAACCGCACGACCTCTGTTTGGGAGGAGGCCTTGGGCGATACCCAAGGCTATGGGTGTGAACGGCATTTGGCTGAATGATCGCGATACGATTTCGTGCAAGCTACAATGGGCGAATGAAATCGACCCATTTTCGCGACGAACCTTCGACCTCGGCGTCTTTGTTGGCCCGCGCGCGGGACGGTGAAGCGGAAGGTTGGAAACAGCTGGCCCAGGTCTACGGGCCGATCGTCTATGGGTGGGCGCGGCGGTGTGGTTGCCAGTCCGCCGACGCCGCCGATGTGATGCAAGACACGTTCGCCTCGGTCGCCAAAGCACTCTCTCGGTTCGACGACCGACGCGACGGAGCAACCTTTCGCGGTTGGCTGTGGACGATCGCCCGCAACAAGATCCGTGACCGGGCGCGGATCGCTGCCGAGGAAAGGGCCGCCGGCGGGACGGCGGCCAACTTGGCTTTGATGCAGGTTGCCGACGCCCACGCGATCGATGCGGAGGATCCGCCGACGACCGCCCAAGCCGACTCGCTGGATGCCCGCCGCCGGATGATCGAACTGTTGCGCCAATGTTTCGACGAGCGAACTTGGCGGATGTTTTGGGAAACCGCCGTGATCGGCCGCCCGCCGCTGGACGTCGCCGACGAGATGGGCGTTTCAAAATGGGCGGTCTACAAAGCTCGGGCTCGCGTGTTGCAAAGGTTGCAGGCGGAGATGAAAGGGCTGGAATGAGGTGGTAGGAAGATTTTTTGGTAGGAAGATTTTGAGGGTAAGAAGATTTTGGTCAAAAAATTTGGTGGTCAAAAAATGTTGGGGAAGATGGTGAGGATGGAGATCAGCAGGCTTATGCCTCCATTTTTTGACCAACCCATTTTTTGACCCACCTCCCACCTCCC
>NZ_JACEHH010000096.1 GCF_014154935.1 Stieleria mannarensis | reverse complement strand
TCGCCTACCAAAGAAACCGAAGCACGAAATGAACCGACGGTCTGATTTTCGCCACCGACTTCCAACGAGTATTGTCCGGGAGGCAGTTCCGCGACAATCAAACTCGAAACCGAGTTCGCAATGTCATTTGAGTGGTAATTTAGCGGGTAGAGTGCTCCATCGACGCTTCGGATCTGCGCCGATGCAGGATTCAGTTGAGACCCGGGTAAGGGGTCAATCTTGAAGCCGAGAACCTGTTTTCCGCGACTGCCGAGGAAACCATCGGAATCAATTAAAAAGTCTGTCACAGCGCGTGAATCAGATTCTTCTACGACGCCGTTCAAATAGGCAAACACGTTCTCCGCTTCAGCGTCCAAGACTACGCGCGGTTCCAGAATCTGAAAGAGCGACTTGCGACTTTTTCTTCTCTTTCTTCTGCGTTTCATTCCTGAGTGAGAGGCAATGGTCATTCAGATTCCCCGAGGCTTCTTGCATGTTGATTGTTGCAATTTGACTTGTCTTTTTTCGGCCGATTGCCCAAACGCCAGACTCATCAAGGACGAACGCACCTGACGATGCGTAGCCCAATCGATGTGTACACTAGTTGCGTGCCAGGCTGAAAAACAGGAACGCAACCGGAACGCATTTCAAGAATTGACACTACAGCCATTGGCGTTCCTGGTAGGCCGTGTTGGGCTTCCGCTGCTGGGGCACGAATCCCTAGTGGCCCGATCGAATTTTGAACAGCGGTCTTGTTGCTGTGACGTCAAGAATTCGTGTGTCCCCCTCAGCGACAATAAGGAGACAATAAGGAACCGCCCGCCGAACCATGTAAAGAGATGCAGCGCTACGCCCGGTCACAAGGGGCTATTTGGCCGTATACGGGGCCGCGTCATCAATTTGCAATTCGAGCATGAATGCTGGGTGTGACAAAGATGGTACGACGATCGCACCATAATTAAGCCGTAGACAGGACTTTGTCACGGTATTCCGTGTTCAAGCCAGCGGTTTTTCGCTTCCGCTTAAGGCTCTTCTCCCGAGCGTCCCGCGTGTGGAGTGTCGTCACAAACTGACGAGCGAAGTTTCAGTTCGATGTCGCGTCTTGGTTCAGCCGGCTGATTCTCACAACATTTGCTTGTGTATTGATAGACGTCCCGAGCCGGCTCGGCCTGTCAGATGATGAGCCTTCACGCCTTCTCGTAAACGTCCTTCGTTTGCGTCTGTTGAAGATCACCGCATGTGTTCGACTGACTATTCGGCGCGTGGTGTTTCACTTGGTGATTCACTGTCCTCGCTCGGAATCGTTCAAGCTCATGCACCCCCGTGTTCGCCTCAATCTCTAGCGATTCCCATCCTCTCCGATTGCCGTGCCCCAATGGTTCGCTGACGAAAGGGGCCGTCTGATCGAAGCAAGCAGATCGAAAACCGCCAAACGACAACAAAGGGGCATACCAGGGGAAGGAAAAATTTGCCGCCTGCCAACGATGTATCGAAGTGAAACGACATCGCCGTGAGGCTGGTTTTCGATTCCGGCGGCGGGCGCCTGATATTCCCGAAGTCCGATCTTTCCCCCCCCCAATCGAATTCCGGTGGACTTTGTCGGTTGATCAGCTGTCACTTTGGACAACCGAGTGCGTAGCAATCGTCGCCCCTCAGTATATTTTCAGATCCGAAGAAGAGTTGATGTGCACGAGCGTCGCAGGCGAGCAATGCTCTCAAATGCACGGACCGGCCAGGAACCCGAGTGCAACTCAGACTTGACCGAGCAACGATGCTTCGCGGAACGGCGGTGCTGGTGATGGTTCGGCTCAATCCCCTCGACAACAGCGGCGTGGTTGCCGCCCTTGGCACGTCGCCCGCACCGATGAACCTCGATGCATCGGTCTATCGACCAAGTGAATTTTCGGAAACTTCTGCGCCGCGGCGGTCAGATTCACCTGCTGCACGAACCTCGATGGTTTGGTGACGGCGGGCGCCTCGACCAAACGGATTTCGTTCGGCAGTTTCGCTGCGTTTTCCCCAAAATCGCAGACCAGACCCTCGACAAATGGCAGGAAAATGGGGGATCAGCGTTGTCGCAACCGATCACGCGGTGGATCGGATTCGTGTAACGTATTAACTCATCACCGTGCATTTCGATGGATGGAACGGGAATCATTGCCAATCGCCGCGGGGTTAAGCAGGGGAATGGGAAACGAACGCACTGACGGGGTTCGCGCCGGCGGCTCATTCCTTGTCCCATGCGGCTTCCGCGAATGCTTCGAGATGGTCGAAGTTTCCGGTCCAGGTGGTGTACATCACGCCATTGATCCCGTCGTCGTCGTCGCCCAGACTCAGCCAGCTGCGAATGCGCCGTGGATCGCTGTCGTAATATCCGGCCAGCACCTGCTTGAATCCCTGCTTGCCAAAGAACGGCAGGCTTTCTGACGCTTGGCCATGATTCCAGTTCACAATGGTCATCCCGTCGGGCAACCCTTCCCATGAGCGCGCCAGGTCGCCTTGCACCAGGTAGAACTTGTCGCGTGCGTTGTGATGCGGGTCGAACATATCCGACCAAACGCACAGCTTCGCTTGACGATTGATTTGGCGCACTACCGCGGCACATTGGCGAATGTTTCTCGCGAGCAGCTCTCCCGCGGAACGTCCGTCGCGGTGGCAGGCGGGGCACCAATCGGCGACGCGGATTTCATCGTGGGAGAGGAAGTAAGTCCTTGGCGAAAAAAGCTCTTCCACAAGCTTGACCTGTTTGGCCAACACGCGAAAGACTTCGGGGTCGGCTAGACAGCATGTGACTTGGTTTTCATAGATCGTCACGGTGTGATAGTAGCTGACCCGCAATCGATCGCCGTCGCTCACTTTCGCCGCAGGCAAGAGCCTCAGCTTGGGCGGCTCGTGATAAACGTCGTAGCTTCCTGAATACGGAACATTCCCCAGTTTCGGATCAGCGAGCGGGGCAAAGTCCACGCCTTCCCGCAACTCACGTCCTCCCTCGATTTGCACTTTCAGCGGGCAAGAATCGCGGCGTACCAAGTTGACGAATGCCGATTCTTCCAATCGCACATCGTCCAGCCAAAAGCGTCCATCGCCACCGTTCCAACAGCCGACGTAGAAATTGATCTCAGTGTTGTCCAGGGTGTTGAACATCACATGATGCTGCCTCCATCCCTGCGTCGGCTTGACGCCCAAGTTCGAATACGACAACGTCCGCCCGTCTGCACCGATCGCCATCATCCGCATGTTGCCGGCCGTGCTGAATCTGTCGGTCCTGATCCAGACGCTCGCATGCAGTAGTTGGTATGGCTGAACTGCAACCTTGCGAATCACTCGCCCGTTGCGACCAACGAGGCTCTCGAATCGCAGTGCCGCTCGGCCACCATGCTTCAATTCGGTGTCGATGAAGCTCGCATCTTTGGGGAAATCTTGATAGTTCCAACCGGACGCGATGTGCTCTCGGAACGATTCAAAGTCGCCACCGGGTAGAAAACTCTCTCGCGAAGTTAGCGTGGCAGTACCGTCTCGGACGACGAAGGCCGCGTCTTTTACGGGAAGCCCTTCCGCCAGATTCGGATTATGTGCGAGCAGTCCGTCGCTGTAACCTATCGGGCAAACGGCAGGGATGATCTCCAACTCGAGTTGGCGGCAACTCTCCTTGAACTGCTCCACGTGACGGAAGTAATGACGTGGCACACGATCAAGGATATTGAGTTTGTAATCGGCCAGAACAATACTGTTGTAGCCCGCTGCTTTTGCGCGCTTGGCGATCGCGACCGCCTTGGCGACGTTCGCTTCGACCTGCAAGTTCAGTTGCAGATAAACCCAGCGACGAGACACTTCTGCGGCCGAGAGTGACCCCACGCAACAGAGTAGCAGCGCAATCAAGGACAAAACAGAAAGGCGATTTGACATGGCGGGCGTCAGCAGGAGCGGGAGGCCTCAAATGACGACTATGCTAACAGATGTGTTGACGTCGCGTCGTGAACCCGAACGGACCCAATTTGCACGAAATCCGCGAATACTTCCAACACCTATCGTGTCTGAGTTCTTGGGCACTGGATGGAAATTCAGGCGGAATCGGGCGGCCCCGCGGTGTTCAGCGACCTCCGCCAAGCTGAATGATGAACCCCATGATGCATGATGCTCAACCGATCGGGTGATGAATTGCTATTTCTGAAACTGGACGGGCAACCGACATAGGACTTGGAGGAATATCATGAGTGTGCGACTGCATTTGTTGACTTGGTTCGCTTGGCCGCTGATCATCGCCGCCGGTTCCGCGATTTCCGAACAGGAGGCTCCGTGGCAATTAGGGCGGACTTCGCCGCACTGGGCTGACGCAAAACCCAAACGCGTTCTGCAATTGAAACATGATCCCCAGAAAACCGATCCGGAGAACGGAATCGCTCTCAAACAGGCTGTTGTGATGCTTCAACCGGGCGATATGCTTCAAATCGGGCCAGGTCGCTACTCGGTCGACGAGAAGTTCGACGTGGACCTCCTTGGTTCCTCAGAGGCTCCGATTTGGATCGTCGGGGCGGATGCTCGCCGGTTTCCGATCATCACGAGGTCAAACGCGAGACAAAACGTGATGAATGTTGGTGAGCGGTCGCGGACGGAGTACCTCTGCCTTCGCCAGCTCGAATTCACCGGCGGCAGTACATTGATCCGCCTTTACGACTGCCATCACTTTTGGCTCGACCGGTGCCATCTGCACCATGCCGGAGCAGAAGGGATCACCGCCAACTCGCGCGACACGAGCCATCTGTTTGTGACCCGAAATCACTTCCATGACTTCACCAATCCAAACGCAACCGGCGAAGCAATGTACCTTGGCGGTAATCACGGCAAGGTCGTGATGTCCTACTCGGTTATCGCTGACAATCACGTCCACCATTGTGGCGGTAAACAGGGAGACGGTATCGAAGTCAAGCAAGGATCGCACGACAATTGGATCTACCGAAACCGTGTTCACGACACGAACTACCCCTGCATTCTTGCCTATGGAACGGGTGGCAAGGGTCTGAACGTGATCGAGCAGAACATCTGCTACCGGAGCAACGACAGCGTTCTTCAGGTGCAAGGCGAAGCGATCGTTCGCAATAACCTGCTGTTGGCCGCTGCCGGCGCGGGCTTCGCTAGCACGGACCATCAGGGAGAAACCAGGAACTTGACTTTCGTGCATAACACCATCATTTCACGCGCACGCGGCGCGAATCTCTCCAGCTGGAACGACCGTCAGGGCATGGTCTTTGCAAACAACGCCGTCTACACCGATCGAGGCGATGCGCTGCGGTTCCCTCACGGTGCAAACGGTGTATCCGTGTCTGGAAACGTGCTCGTCGGTCAGGTCACTGGTGTGGAGGAAGATTTCACCGTCGGTAACGATTTGACCGACTTCGCGAATGTCTCTTGGGACGGAGCCCGTCGAACTGCGATGCCAGCGAAGAATAGCCCGCTGATTGGACGAGGGGACGAGAAGTACGAAGTCGCCGTCGATATCACGGGCAACAAGCGTGGCCGCCGCTTGACTGCCGGAGCCTTCGATGCACCATGATGGGACTTGGCGGTTGTAAGAAGTGCGACCTGAATACGATTCGCAACCGGAAACCAGAACGCACATTGCCCTGTTATTTGTCGATCGGAGAAGCGGAAGACTACCGTTCGTACTGTTCATTGCTGCCAACCGGCCGACCGCTTAAAACGCCTGGCGAGTCCGGTAATCCGTAGCCAGCCGTACCAAAAACTCGATTGCCTCCCGATCGAAGCTCCAACAAACGTCTCCTCTTGATTTAATGCTCCGGCTTCATCGACCAATGCAGCGAATTGGCAAGCACGCTTTGCCGATCTTGGACAAGCAGCCAAGTCATTAAGATTCTGGTTCCGAGCGGATTTGCTCCGGCGTGGCGTTGATAGGCACGGTTATCTGGAATTCGGGCGCGACGGTCGACGTCGAAGCGATAACGGTGGATGATTCGCCACTGGCATCCAACGTATTTCATTGCCCAGCTCGTTTCGGCCTGAATGGTCTTCGCGTCTAATCGGGGTTGCCCTCGGCGCGGCGGTCAGATTCACCGCTGCACCGAAACGAAAGACGGTACGTGCGTTGAAGGGTCCAAGCTCGGCGGCGAATCGCGAGGCCGTGATCAATAGGACCAATCGGACAGATGCGACCGGCAAGCCTGACGTGTCCTATTGGTCCCATCGCACGGTCATTGCCCCATCCTCGAAAGCTCGGCAAATCAATTTCAGACGGGGATCGCTTCGCCTCGATTGTTGCCGGGGACGTTTGATGGGGGCACCACGTCGAAGCCCGCACTCAATCGAAGCCCTGATACGCTAAACTCAAATCGACGTCGATCTGTATTTGAACCTCTCAAGGGCCTTCACGAGAAATGGGGATTCAAATCTCTATTATTCGTGAAGGCACGACGGTCAGATAAACTGGTGGTCTATGGATCGATCAGAAATCAATGAGCTGAAAACGGTTTACCCGTCCGCACGTGACCACCAGTCTCGAGTCGCTCCCGGGTGGTGGGTGACCGTTTGCATCGGGGCGGTACTAATAATCGTTGGAGCTTGCCTCTATTTTGCCGACGGCGTGAATGCACTGGGCAAGCAGGTTGCGGTATGGATGGGCGGCATTGGCGTCGCGGTTGCATGCTCTGCGCCGATGCTTCCTCGTTCCGTCGTCGTTTTTCTGGGGGGATTGTTTACCGAGCAGAGCGCGCCTGATACGGTACTGGCTAGCGAACGTCAGCACCAATCCTCCAATCTTTTGCTCGAAGCTGGAATCCTGATCGCGGTCTTGTTGCCGGTCCACTTCGCTATGTTTCTCCTTTTCGACCTCAACATGAAGGTCGTTGGCATTTCCATTCTTGTCCCGGTTGGATGCTGGTCTTTTTCGATCATGTATCGCCAGAAACTGCGACCGAGCAAAAACCTCATCCATGAATTGGAACCTGAACTCGAATCATGGGACTATCACACCAGAGACGAGAAGCCGTTCAAAGACTTCCTGCGACACTCGTTTTTGAAGCTTGGCTTGAGTTTTGATGTCACCGAAGTCTGGGCTAAGCATTGCGGCGGTGGAATGATCGTCTGGGGCCGATACGTTAGTTCTGACGTTGTGGATTCGGGTGTTTTTTGTGCCTATGAACCGTATAGACGAATGGCAGGATCACATGTCGGCCAGCTGATGGCGACCCGCGGTTCGGTCTACGTCGACGAAGTATCGAGCAGTCTTTTTGGCACCCTTCGGTTTGGCGCCGCCACGTCGCTCAATGGCGTTCCTTGGCAACACTATGGGGCGTCCATCATTTGTCGTTTTGACGTTGAGACCATTGTTTCGTTGAAACGCGGGGCAACGGACACCGGCCATGAGCTCAACGCTGGCAAACTGATTCACGATTGGGAGTTGATCATCCTTGACTTAGCAGCAGAAGCGGCCGAAACAACACCTCGAAAACCCGCCGGCCCAGACAGATTCAGGGAGCACCAGCCATGAATGTCGTCGGACCTGTGCAGGCGGGGCGAAACTTTCGACGTGCGAAGGCCGGTTGCCACGGGCAAGGCGTCTGCCCCAAGGAGCGTAAATCGATTGACGCTTTCGGTGCGGAGGCTGCATCGACTGCGGCGCCGAACGAAGTCGGCTCTGACGCGGCGGTCAGATTCACTGCCGCGCCGAAAACAATGACTGACACGCTTCGGTGGGTCCAACCTGTGCGCCGAAAACCTGAGGCGGGATAGTGAATTAGGGGCTTCGATTGCGGCGTTGCTAATGCAGTTGTCGGCTGAACTGAAAGCGGAAGGCTCCGTCGCATTGGCGGTCGGTGGAGGCGCGTGGGACGGCGTAGCCGATGGTCAATTGGGATTGCTGATGGTGTTCGAAGGTGGTGCCAATGGCGGCGCTGGTCAGGCTGGTGCTGCCGAGGAAGTCTCCGACTTGCAGGTTACCGGCGGTGACGATGCCGGATTTGTCCAGCGAACTAGTGTGGTGGATTTCGGCGGTGGGAATCACGGCGGTCAACAAGTTGCCGTCGTCGTTCTGATAGACAAAGCATCCTACAGCCAGGTCGAAGAAGCCGTAGCTGCGGTCGCGAAGGGATGCGGCGTGTTGCAGGCCGGTGCCGTCGGGGTTTAGGTAGACCGCGTTGTCACCGGTGGCGGCGACCGCGTAACCCGCAGCCACTGGTTCCCAGTCTCCGCGAATCGGTTCGAGGGACTCTCGAACCTCGGGAAAGAGCGGAAGAACTCTTGAACCCGTCGTCGTGTCGCTTGGGATCGTGATTCGGTCGCGAGAAATCGAAATCGGACCATTAGCCGCGTTGTCTCGTTCGGCGAACGTCGACCACCCGAACGGGCGCTAACGCCGTGAAGCCTATATCGGTTTCTGCACGGAGTGCGGAGCCGAACGCGAAATGTGCGAACCGGACGCAGACAAATATCGATGTGGGGTTTGCGGGGAATCCGCTTTGCAAGGAGCGAAAAAACTGTTGATTATGAGCTATGTTGAGTATGAGTGAACGTCTAGAACGGGGTGTCACTTTCACTTCACTTTCAGGATTCATATCAATGACGCAACAACGATTCAACCCTTGGCTACTGTTTCTCATCCCTTTCGCCGCTCTCGTGTTCGGGCTCACGTGGATCGAAAGCTCACCCCCTTCGTACTGGGCCGAACGAGCAGAGCAACAAGAGCGGAACGAAATCGCCCCGGGGACTCGGGACAAGTTGAAAACGGTCTACACTGCAATGCGAGCCGCGGAGCGGTCGGAAGAAATCGAGCAGACTTACAAGCGGGAGCGAGTCCGGCTCGAGAACAAGCGGGAGCAAACGAGCGAAGAGAAAGCTATCGAAACTCTCGAAGAGTTGGATAGGTTTCTCGAGCGAGCCCAACGCGAGGTTTCCGCTTACCACTTGGGTCGAGCCGCAGAGCGAGAGCAGGAGTTTCAAGAGGCGGATCGAGAGGTTGAGCGAACCCAACAACGACTCGAGGAATTCAGGCGAAAGCAAGCCGCTCGAGAGTTTAAGCGAGCGAATGCGGCCGCGAAGGGACATATTCAGGAAGTGAATCGGTGGCTCAAGAATAACCCCGGTCCGTCGGAGCCGCTCTCGGAAGAGTTGAAACAGTTTCTACCGCTCGAGACTCAGATCGATAATGCTAAGAGCAAGCGGAGAATCCGCGAGTTGGAAGCGGAGCTAAAAGAGCTTCAACGAGACTCAAACGGAGCCGCTCTCAACCCGTACGTTGATTAGCACTCACGAGTACGTTTTTGTTGCCTGAGCCCGAATCGGTTTCGACCGGCTCGGGTTCCTTTACTTCGTTGCCGAGTGTTCGGAGCGACGCAACTGCGGCGGACACCGCGTCGCCGTGATCCGCTTCGAGATGCGGGAATAGAGCGAGGGCTTGAGTCCCGCCCTGGGCATCCCGCTGGACTGCTCCGATTAATTCATCTCTGTTCGCAGGGGGGGGTGAAGCCGAAAGACGTAGTGGTTGTGAATAATCCGGAGGCTATCGCAGCACGCGGGCGTACTGAAAGCGGAAGGCTCCGTGGTATTGAGCGACACCTGAGTCGCGAGATAGACGACCCCACTCGCAATTGCACAAGCCGGTTTCCGAACTCCGGTGTCGGCAACCGGAGCTCGCAATTGTCGGCTGGAATCTGCTTCGGTTGTCAGCAACGAACGCACAGAGCAGTTCGCGACATCGGCGGCGATGTTCACTCTCGCGCACAAAAGTCACCGATAATCCGCAGCTGTTCACGATCCCTGCGAATTAGCTATCTACCGAGAGCGCGTGGGCCGACGCAAATTGGTGCGTGTAGACGCATGACGTTGGCGAGACCTCGTATAATCGGTGCTTCTCTATTGGA
>NZ_JACEHH010000095.1 GCF_014154935.1 Stieleria mannarensis | reverse complement strand
CACGCCTGGAAGCGGCTGAGGAACGTGGAGAGGCCCGAGGTGAGGCCCGAGGTGAGGCCCGAGGGGAGGCAATCGGCCGGGTACGAGTGCTTCAATCGCTTGCGGGCGTCGCAGAATCAACGATCGAAGACCTGCGAATGCATTCATCGGAGGAGCTTGCCGCGATGGAAGTGGCGCTAAAACGGCAGCTTCGTGAGCGCAGCTAGGAATCTCTGCCGCAATCCACTCCTTGAAACGATGGACCGAATCTAAAGGGGCAGGTCTCTTAGATGAACCGACCGAAGAATCAGCTCCCTAAGACGGGACGCTTGACGTTGCTTCCCTGTCCGCCCACGGCCGATTGACTTGACGAAGGCACCAGTGACGCGCATCAAAGGGGACGGGGGTTGAAAACTCCGCAGATCATGCGTTGGGCAGGCAAGCGGCCACAGCGAGCGGTGAACCAACCCTCGGGCGAACGAGGACGCCGGCCGTTTGCATGATGCCGATCAGGCCCGCTTGCGGGCATGACCAACGGACAACGACCCGGAAACGCTATCGAAAACGGAAATGCGATCGTCCTGTACTAGGAGGTCCCTTGAGGGGATCTCTCAACGATGCCCCCGCGACTGCTCGGCTTCAAGAGGGGGCGGCGAGAGCCTCGGTACCAGCCGGCGATCCAGCGCCCTACCGCGGCTTGCTCATCATCAGGCGGTAGTTTCCTGATCCGAGCAGGTCGTCGATCCGTGATCGCATTTCCGGCGTCACTTGGACCTTGAACTTGTCGGCTTTCAGGTGCACCATCTCACCTTCGGCCAGTAACATGCTGAACAGCAATTCCTGGTTGCCGGGATAGCCGCGGATGATTTCGCGCAACCGCGAGATCGTTTGTCCGTCGTGTTTGGATTCGTCCAATCGGATCCGCATGCCGTGGGTGTAGCGGTTGTCCAGGTCATTGAGTGGAATGAGTTCGTCGATGATCAAGTTGGCTTCGTCGCCGCCACCGCGGCGATCGACTTTGCCTTTGGCCAGCACGACCGCATCGGGGATGACTTTTTCCCCGTGATCGGCAAAGCCGCGTGGCCACAGGATGCAGCGGATGGCGCCCTGCATGTCTTCCAGGTCAAAGTTGGCGTACTTGGACGGTTGGCCCGGTTTGGGGTTCTTGGTGTGGGCGATCTTGATCGAGCTGATCATGCCGCCCAAAACCACTTCGCCACGGTCCTGGATCTCGGCCAGCGAGTCGGTGGTGTGGGTGCGGAACGTGGCGAGTTTGGGTTCGTACTCGGCCAGCGGGTGGGAATCCAGGTAGTAGCCGAGGACCTCTTTTTCGTAGCCCAGTTTTTCTCGATCGGGCCATTCCTCCATGTCCGGCAAGACGACTGCGGGGGCGTCACCAGAGTTTTCTTCTTCGTCTTCAAAGGCGCCGAACAGGCTGGCTTGTCCGCTTTTCTTGTCCGCTTGGACGGCGGCCCCAGCCTGCATGGCTTTTTCGATCACGGCGACCAGTTGGCTGCGTTTGGCGCCGAAGCAATCCATCGCCCCGGCTTTGACCAACGTTTCGATCGCGGATTTGTTACAGGCGTGTGGGTCGACGCGTTCACAGAAGTCGAAGATGTCTTTGAAGGGACCGTTCTTCTTGCGTTCTTCTTCGATCGAGATCGCGGTCGAACCGCCGCAGGCCTTGATGGCCGACAGGGCGAAATGGATTTTTCCGTCGGCGACACTAAAGTCGGCCTCGGAGGTATTCACGCTCGGCGGCACGACTTCGATGCCCATCCGGTCGCAATCCTCCATGTGCTCCACGAGCGCGTCTTTGCGTTTAAAGTTCCGGCCGTCGATGTCGCTGGACAGCAACGACGCCATGAACTCCACCGGGTAGTGCGCCTTCAAGTACCCGGTTTGGAACGCAACCAGGGCATACGCGGTGCTGTGTGAGTTGTGAACGACCAACCCGTTCGCCACAAAGTTATGGTCATGTTCAACCGTCAGGTCATAAACATCCACCACCTCGGCGGGTTCGATGGAAACGATGTCGTCCCAGTAAAGGTCGCTCTGTGCATGATCGGCAAGGACATCGGACTCGAAAAAATCCGCCAATCGCTGGACGGTCGATCGCTGAAAGCCTCGCTTGGAGGTTTCGCCCGTGCGGCAGAGTTCACGAACACAAACGCCGCTCCGCGACTCCAGGTCCCGCCACGGAATCTCGTGACGAACACGTTCGGCGGCCACCAGCGAACGAACCGCGACGGGAATGAGGTCTCCCGTCGTCCGTGCTTCGCCGGTGTCGATTCGATCGAGAGCCCTGAGGACGGCTTGTTGCTTGTCGATGATGTGCGGACCAACAACGTTAAGAAACCTAAGCCGCGATTCATGTCCAATCAGGTGTACGGTATATCCGTTTTTTGGCTTGCCGTCCGTTCGTCCTTTATAGGAAAAGGACTTCTTGGTGACTCGTGAAACGATCCCCAGACGCTGCAACAGCCGTTGAACGTCCTCGGCAAGCTGCTTGGATGAAGTCGCATAATAGGACTGCTGTGACGGTTGCTCGACGTATCCATCCCCAGCCCAGAGTCTGCCCAGAAGTATTGCCGTTTGGCGTTGGCCCAATTGGAACACTGTTTCGGGGAGTTTCTTCTCGGTGGCCTTCTTTCCCGTCAGGCCGAGTGACTTGGCCCAGGCATACGCACCGCTTCGTAGCCCGGCAATTCGGCTTGCCGCGACGGCAGTACCGACCCCGGAATGGTCAAGCTTACCGAGGCGTGTGTCACGGCCTGTCGAAAGACAAACCTCGATCCGCCCATCACTGCGGTAATCTGTTCGTGCGGATGTCTCGTCAAAGAGCTCCGAATGGTAAACAAAGTCGTCGACTTGCGATTGCGAATTGGAATAGAAGTAAAGGCACGTCGGATGGCAGAGGTTTCCTTCGGCGATCAGCCAACCAAGTGTGATCACCTCGTGATCAGACCATTGTTCCGTTTGCGCCACGTCGATTTTTCTTGCGACTGCAATTTTGTCACCGACATTCAGGTCGTCGATATTCGTCCAACCGTCGAAGGTTTTTAGCGGGTGGTTGCCGGTGGCGGTGATTTGACGCCTGCTGCGTGTCGTGACCGTGTAGGTCTGACGGACTCCGTTCCAAACGACGTCGGTGACTTTGCGTGGCACCAGTTTCTGACGATCGTCGAGCGCATGGATCGTAAACTCCCGTTTGCTTTGGAACAGCTCTTCAACAGTGGTCGCTTCTCCCGTCACGGCGTCAATCACTTCCGTTTCGCCGACGACGCATTTATTAAAGCCGTAACCCGCAAATTTGACGATCAGGTTCCAGATTTCTTCGGCGTCTTTTTGGCCGAGCCCGTTTTCCACGGCGCCTTTTAAGAACACTTCCTGGTTCTGATTGATCAGCGCTTCTTTCTTTTTACTGATCGCCTTAATACACGTGTACGCTTTGGCCAGCGGGACGCCGCCGAGGCGGTTGAGGATCCGCATGACCTGTTCCTGGTAAACCATCACGCTGTTGGTTTCTTCCAGGATCTCTTTCAGCACCGGGTGTTTGTATTCCGGGGTCTGGCGACCGTGTTTGATGTTCACGTAATCGTCGACCATGCCGCCTTCGAGCGGACCGGGCCGGTACAACGCGGCGGTCGCGATGATGTCGTGGAAACAGTCAGGCTTCATCCGCGTCAGCAGGTCTCGGATGCCGCCGGATTCGAGCTGGAAGACGCCCTTGGTTTCGCCCCGCTGCAGCAGCGCGTAGGTCTTCTTGTCATCGAGCGGAAATTTCAGCGGGTCGACGTCTTTGCCGGTCGTCTGCTTGATGAATTTCACTGACCGGCTGAGCATCGTCAGGTTGCGCAGCCCCAGGAAGTCCATCTTCAGCAAACCGCTCGCTTCGACGTCGTTCATCGACCACTGGGTGATGACGTCTTGCTTGCCGGGAACACGCGTCAGCGGGACGTATTCCGACAGCGGCTTGTCGGCGATCACGACGGCGGCGGCGTGGGTGCCGACGTTCCGCGCCAGACCTTCGATTTTCATCGCCAGGTCCAACAGTTCACGGATCTCCGGGTCGCCGTCATAGGTTTGTTTCAGGTCGGCACTTTTTTCCAACGCCTTGCCGATCGTGATCTTCAGCTCGTCGGGCACCATCTCGGTGATCTGGTTGACCCGTGAGAGCGGAATCCCCAGTGCCCGTCCGGTGTCCTTGATCGCAGCCCGGGCGGCCAGCGTTCCGAACGTCCCGATCTGGCAAACGTTGTCGCTGCCGTAGCGTTCCTTCACATAATCGATGACTTCGACGCGGCGTTCTTTTTCGAAGTCGATATCGATATCCGGCGGCTCGGTCCGGCTTTCGTCCAAGAACCGTTCGAACAGCAAGTCATAGCGAAGCGGGCAGACGTGCGACATGTAGAGGGCGTAACACACGATGGCCCCCACGCCGCTGCCCCGTGCGGTCGCCGAGATTCCCTTTTTCCGAGCGTGGATGACGAAATCCCAAACGATCAAGAAGTACGTCGGGTAGTTCAGCTTCTCGATGACACCGAGTTCGCGATCGAGTCGCGCCATCACTTCATCGGACAGTTTGCCGTCGACGATTCGCTGGTCATCGCCTTCGTAGCGTTCCAGCAAGCCCTTGATGCACAGCTCGCGCAGGTAGTCGATCGGCTTCATCTGATTCGGGCATTCGAACTTGGGGAAGTAGTACTTGCCCAGTTCGATGTCGATGTCGACGCTGTCGGCGATCTCCTGGCTGCGCGCGACGCAGTCCTCCATGCCCGGGAAATGCTCGTACATCTGTTCGGGGCTGCGCAGGAAGAACTGGTCGTTCTCCATCTTCATCCGCGACGTGTCCGTTCGGAAACGCCCGGTGTTGATGCACAGCATGATGTCTTGGGCTTCGGCGTCTTCCTGATTGACGTAGTGACAATCGCTGGTGGTGACGACGGGCAACCCCATCTTGTTGGCGATGTCGACGGCGCCTTCGAGTTGCAGCCGCTGGATCTCCAGCCCGTTGTTCATCACTTCGATGAAGTAGCGGTCGCCGAAGACCTTGTGGAACCAGCCGGCGATCTCCATCGCCTCTTTCTCGTGCTCGCCGGTATCGCTGGCCTTCATCACCGTGCGGCTGAATTCGCTACTGACGCATCCCGACAGACAGATGATGCCTTCGTTGTAGGTTTCCAGGATTTCTTTATCGATCCGCGGCTTGAAATAAAATCCTTCCAGCGACGCGGCACTGGCCAGTTTGATCAGGTTTTTGAATCCCGTCCGATTCTTGGCCAACAGCGTCAGGTGGTAACTGGCGTCCTTGCTGCGTCCGGCACCGCCCTTGTCGAAGCGGCTGCCCGGGGCGATGTAGGCTTCGTAGCCGATGATCGGATTGATGCCGGCCCCCTTGGCCGCACGGTAGAACTCCAACGCCCCGTGCAGGTTGCCGTGATCGGTCAACGCCAACGCGTTCATCCCGTGATCGACGGCTCGGTTGACCAGGCGTTTGATGTCACCGGCACCGTCCAGCAAGCTGTAATGGCTGTGGCAGTGTAGGTGGACGAAGGGTTTGACGGGCGTGACGATGGAGTCGTTGCTGGCGGTGTCCGACATGCGAAAAAAACTCTTCCGTGGGTGGCTGGCTGGGCGCGATTGCCCGTCATTTTAGCAGTCTGCTTCAGCCCCGATAATTGGTCGGACCGGAGGAGAGAGAGGGGGCAAAACGATGGGGGCAAAACGATGGGGCAAAACGATGGGGCAAAACGATGGGGCAAAACGATTCAATGCGCGGATTGGATGCCTGTTTCGAGGAATCTCGCGATGGTACCGATCCCGAGCCTTGATCGAGCACATGATTGTTTTGCCCCCATCGTTTTGCCCTTCCCCATCCACTCAACGTTTCTCGTACCGAACCCGATACACCGGGATCTGGTTTTGCCGGCTGCGGCGTTCGAAATGCGTCCGGTAATCCAGGTCGTGGGACGAGGGTGATTTTTCTTCGGGGATCGGCACGCCGAATTCCGGTGCGATTTCCGCGATCATCTCGATGGTGGCTTCGAAGTAGTCCAGCACGTCGGTCCAAAAATGGAACCGCCCGCCGGATCGCAGGGCCGACAAAATGCTTTGGACGCTGCTCTCGTTGACCACCCGCCGCTTGCGATGTCGTTTTTTCCACCAGGGGTCGGGAAAATAGACGTGGACCGCTTCGAGTGATCCGGCGGGCACCCGATCGGCCAACAGCGGCTGGGCGTTGCCGGAAACCATCTTGGCGTTGGATCGGCCCGCTTTGGCCAAGCGTGCCGCGGAGTGTTTCGCGTATTTGTGGATGATTTCGATGCCCAGAAAATTGTGCTCGCCGTTGCGGTCCGATTCGTTGGTCAAAAACAGGCCTTTTCCGCTGCCGACTTCGATTTCCAGCGGCCGGTCGTTGCCAAAGACGCTTTGGCTGGTGATTGTCGCTGGGACCTCGGGGAACGGCAATTCGGACCCCGTGTCGCTGCCCGAGGCCAATTCGCCGGGAATCGGCTGGCGAAACACGTACAGGTGGTCGGACAGGTCGAGCGTCGGCTTGGGGGCGCGGATGGGGCTGCGGGGCATCGGAACAATCGGAACCGGTCGGCGAGGGAGGATGGCATTTGGTCGTCAAGAGGTAATCGTAACGACCGCGAAAACGTCTACAATGCCGGAACGGATCTCGGTTGCCGCTCCGTCCCCCCTCTCGACATTCAACAGCACAAAAAACGACCTATGCCCAACGACGCCGATTTCGCCGGCCTTCATGTCGCTTCCTTGGAAAGCCGCCGCGCCGACGACATGCGGCGATTGATCGAGCGGCACGGGGGTGTCAGCCATGTCAGCCCCTCGATGCGTGAGGTCCCGATCGAGCCCAACCGGGCGGCCATCGATTTCGCTTACCGCGTGATGACCGGCGAAATCAGCACCGTGATCTTCATGACCGGCGTCGGGTTCCGCTTTTTGATGCGTTCGCTTGACAAGCACGTCAACACCCAGCGATTCCTGGATTCACTGTCCGACATCACCACCATCTGCCGCGGCCCCAAGCCCGTTGCGGCGCTGCGCGAGGCCGGCGTCAAACCAACCCACAAGATCGGTGAACCGAACACCTGGCGCGAGATCTTGCGGTACATCGATGAAAACAACGTCCCCGTGGCCAACCAAGAGATCGGGCTGCAGGAATACGGTATCTCCAACGCCTCGCTGGTGGCCGGACTAGAGGCTCGCGGCGCGTCGGTCCGACCGGTGCGTGTTTACGGCTGGGACTTTCCCGAGCAAACCGATCCGCTCCGCGAAAATATCCAAGCGATCGCCGACGGCCAGCGTGACCTGTTGCTGCTGACCAGCGCCCACCAGATCGTCAACATGATGCGGATGGCCGAACAGATGGGCATCACCGATCAACTGCGGACGGGATTGCGGACTACCGCGATCGCGTCGATCGGCCCGACGACCTCACAAATGCTGACCGAGTGTGACCTGCACGCCGACATCGAACCGTCGCACCCCAAGATGGGACACCTGGTCGTGGAAACCGCCAAGCGTTCGGCGCAACTGGTTGCCGCGAAAAAACGCTTAAAGGAGACCGACGAAAAGATTCAGCAATCAATTTCGTTCGCCACCGAGTCGCCCGCAACGGCGGACAAGCACCCCTCGCACGACAGTCTGTTCCTGAAAGCTTGTCGCGGGGAACCGACCGAACGCACGCCGATCTGGTTGATGCGACAAGCCGGACGCTACATGAGCGAATACCGCGAGGTCCGAGCCAAGCAGAGTTTCTTGGAATTGTGCGCCAATCCGGCGCTGTGCAGCGAAGTGATGTGCACGGCGGTCGACCGACTGGGCGTCGACGCAGCGATCATCTTTTCGGACTTGTTGCCGTTGTTGCAGCCGCTCGGGTTTGACCTGGAGTTTGTCGCCGGCGACGGACCGGTGATTCACAATCCGATTCGCAGCGACGCGGATCTGACTCGATTGAAGCGTTTGGACGATCCCCAGTCGCTGGGGTTCGTGTATGAGACGGTGCGACAAACACGTGCCGATCTGCCCGAGGGAATCCCGTTGATCGGGTTTGCCGGATCGCCGTTCACGTTGGCCAGCTATGCGATCGAAGGCGGCGGCAGCAAGGTTTACACGAACACGAAGAAGTTGATGTACGAATCGTGCTCCCAATCGTCCGGCGGTGCCTGGGCGGAGTTGATGAGCACCTTGTCCGAAGCGATTACGGTTTACTTGAACCATCAAATCGCCGCCGGGGCGCAGTGTGTGCAGTTGTTCGACAGTTGGGCCGGCTGCCTGTCGCCGATCGAATACAGCGAGTTCGTGTTGCCGTGGATGAATCAGATCATCGCGGGGATTGCACCCGGCGTGCCGGTGATCAATTTTGCGACCGGCAATCCGGAATTGTTGCCGTTGCTCCGCGGCGACAGCCGAACGGTCGTGGGCGTCGATTGGCGGGTCCCACTGGCGACCGCCTGGGACCGGATCGGGCGAGACAAGAGTGTGCAAGGCAACCTGGACCCGGCGGTCTTGCTGGCCGATCCCGAAGTGATTCGCGACCGCGCCGCCGCCGTCCTTGACAGCGTCGCCGGCCGCAACGGGCACATCTTCAATCTCGGCCACGGCGTGTTCAAAGAAACCCCGGTCGAAAACGCCATCGCCCTGGTCGAAACCGTCAAAGGACTTAGTGCGCGGTAGGGTGGGCAGGGTTCCGGCGATCTAGCGGAGTTGTTGCAAACCGCTAATGAACACTGATGAACGCTGATGCAAAACTGAAAGGCTTGGAACACTCATTGAGTTTGGAGGAAAGCAGTCAATAAAACCCCTCGGGTCTTCCGCTGCTCCTGTGGGTGAATCCCATGAGATTTCCGCAGATGCATTCGGGTATCCGCCAGAATCGAAAGCGTAAACCATGCCCGTTTCAGTGCTCGGGATTTTTTAAGGCATCGGCTCCAGCGTCCAATCGTTTTTGCTTTGGGCATTGTTGATTGCTACATTCAGCGTGCCGGGAAAAACGGACTCAGGCTCTGCGGGGACGCGGGCCTGGGGAGGGATATCCCGGTCGATAGCGAGCCAATGGTGCCTGCAGACTCAGCGAGCCATTGCTCGTCGAGACTGCTCTTGAAAAGCCCATTGGGCGCAGGAGTTCATGCCTTAGAAAATCCATCGCCGAAGTGATCGCGACTTTCTACGTTGGTGTTTTCGGCCAAAAATCCCGTGAATTGCCGGTTTCGAGACCGTCGCAAACAGGTGTGCCCCCACAGATTCTGCGGATGAGCTAAATCTTTTGGGTGATCTCTTTCTTTAGACCTTCTTCTTGCCAAGCGGTGCATCACGTTTCCCAAGCCCTTGCTTCGCTCGGGCTCGACGCCGAGGTCCGTCGGCAGCAGTAGCGTCACCTGCGAACGCTGCTACGTAACGGCCAATTGCGAAAAGTGGTTGATGAGTTAGCGGGTCTTGATCGCGAAGGCGAATCGTCGCCGGAACTGGAAACGGAAATCCACGACCCCTGTCGTCACGGAGAAGCGCGGCGATTGAGTTACCACGCCTTTCGCCGGAGCGACGTTCCTCGCGACACCGGCACGCTCGCAGGCAGCATCCGCGGAGTGATCAATTTGCGACTGAAAAGCTACGCGATGTTTTGCGAGAGTGAAAGAATGAAACCGCGGAGCAGATGCTTCAAGTTCGCACTCATCTGGTTCCAGATCGTTGGGATGAATTAATCGTCGAGCTCGCCGAATTTCGACGCGGGCAGGCAAGTGAAGGCTGGCAATGGGAGCCTCGCCCCATGGACTGCAAAGTTCAAGTCACTGATCAACAACTCATTTCAACCAGCGATTAGCGTGATTCCCGCGCCAACAAAATGGGAATACAACCGACGGAAACCGAATTCTGAGGTTTTAGACGGCATGCAAAACGCCTGCACTGATTCCAATTCTGGGTCTTCGCGGATTTTAGTGGCTGATCGCCTGTTTTGCGAGGATTTTGTATCCTTGGGGAATGAAC
>NZ_JACEHH010000094.1 GCF_014154935.1 Stieleria mannarensis | reverse complement strand
AGCGAATGTGGAAGAAGCCCAGGCAAGCGAAAGCAAACGTGATTTCGTTCACAAATATTCAATCGCAGCCAAAGAAGCTCGCGAGACGCACTATTGGCTGCGTCTACTGGCCAAGACCGAGGTCATTTCTCCATCTCGGCTTGAACCGCTCACTGCTGAAGCAAATGAACTGATTGCCATATTGACCTCGATCTGCAAGAAGAACCGGTGACGACCTTCACACTTCGAACTTCCCCCTTCAAACTTCCAAGCACGTCCCCAAGGATTTGAACCCTGACTTACTGGTTTGGAATCAGCAGTGCTACCATTACACCAAGGACGTGAATCAAGTGGGACCGCAAGGAATCGAACCTCTCGCCATCCACCACACAATTAAAGGCGGAAGGGTTACAACCTCCCGTGTGGATACGTTCCCAAGTTGTTCAGGCGGAAGCCGTGGGACTCGAACCCACAACGGTTTTACCCGCAGCTGTTTTCAAGACAGTGTCCTCATCCGGCCGGGTGACTTCCTTAGATAGGCTGTAGGCTATAGGTGGTTAGGCTGTAGGTCGGAGCATTTGGATTCTCTTCCTACCGCCTAAAACCCTACGGTCTAAACACCTTTCCAAGCGACGTGAGCGGGAATCGAACCCGCGGACTCCTGGATGAAAACCAGACGATTCTGCCAACAGAATCTACCACGCCGTGATTGGCGACCGACTTTTTCGTCGGCCAAGTACCGCATAGGAGTTTCGATCTCCTTCCTGCTGCCTGAGAAGCAGCCGACCTAGCCAGTAGTCGAATGCGGCTTGATAAAAGCGATGGCAACGGGAGTCGAACCCGCAACGACTTGATAGACAATCAAGTTCCCTTCCCAGAGGGACTTGCCACCGAATCGGTTCAGGGTGACCAACCGGAATTGAACCGGCGACAAACTCATTCACAGTGAGTCTCTGGAAACCAGCACCAGATCTGGCCACAGTCGGGTATCAGTGAGTTGCACACTGTCCATGCGTGGTCCCAAACCACACCGCTTACTCCAAGCTATACCCGAAAAGTCTCAACAAGCGCCGAGGACAGGAATCGAACCTGTGTTTGCCTGCGACCAACGCGTCGTGCGTCGGTGCCCGGAGCTAGGTGCAACGACCAACAGTTGCCGCCTCGGTGTTTGGAAGTTTGAAGAGAGAAGGGCGAAGTTTGAAAGCACGGGTGGCAGGATTCGAACCCGCATACCACTGCTTCAAAGGCAGCTGGCTTACCGTTAGCCAACACCCGAGTGTTGTGCAGTATTTCACTTCTTCAAACTTCTAACTTCACTCTTCAAACTTCCGAAAAGCTCCGGTGGATGGACTCGAACCATCACTCGTCTCCTTAACAGGGAGCCGCCCTACCGATTGGGCCACACCGGAGAATGAGAGTGGGAGCTGGGAGTGAAGGAGTGGAGAACTCGCGTTTCTCACCCACTCCCACCTCCTGCACTCCCCACTCCTCCACTTCAACAGAGCGCCCAGTGGGAGTCGAACCCACACTTCCGCCATGGCAAGGCAGTAGGCTGCCGCTACATCATGGGCGCAAAATTGCATCACAACCAAATTGTCAAAGATCACGGATGCACGAAGCATCCAAGAGCACCGAGTCGGAATCGAACCGACGTCTCCTCGTTACGACGGAGGGATCTTCCCGCTAGACGATCAGTGCTGGAGTAGCGGATTAGCCGCTAGCTGTTTAGCCGATTAGGTTTCTGTTTTGACTTTCCTAACCAGCTAACTCGCTAATCGCTAACCTGCTCTTTAGTGGGACCGGTGAGAATCGAACTCACATGAGTCGGTTTAAGAGACCGATGCATTACCTTGTCTGCCACGATCCCAAAATCAGTTGCGAGTCTTGAGTAGCGAGTCTTGAGTTTTCGTGCTCAGGACTCATCCCTCAGGACTCAAGTCTTTCTTAGTCGGCGTGGCGGGAATTGAACCCGCGCTCTGTCGCCTTATAAGGACGCCGCTCTCACCCCTGAGCTACACGCCGATGCGTAGCAAGTGGGGCCGGAGAGATTCGAACTCTCGCCTACACGACGACCAACGCGTCCTGCGTCGGTGCCCGAAGTCCGTCATGCTGCCAGTTACACCACAACCCCAAAGTAGGCTTTAGGTATTAGGCGTTTAGACTTTAGGCATGACAGCCGGATGCTTCGCATCGTTTCTCTCCTTTCATACTTCACTCTTCACACTTCAAACTTCCGCAGTGGTAGCCCTGGGAATTGAACTCAGCGCAACTCGGTTATCAGCCGTGTTTGGGCAACCAGCCCTCGACTACCATGTTGTTTCCCGCACCCACGCGGTTACCTGACGGCCTCATCGCTGGGGCTTGCGACGGATGAACGCCGCTTCCCAGACAGCCTTTCGTCTATCTCTCTTGCGAGAACCGGCCGCCCGTTCCAGGGCAAACCGATTTAACGTCCGAACGACATCACGGACGATGTATTGGTCAAATTGTCAAAGATCGGTGTGCGCGTACTTTCAGCGCAAGTGGGCTGGGAGGCGCTCGAATCCTCGTCTGCGGTGCTTCAAACCGCCGCTAGACCGTCTCAGCTACCAGCCCGTCGTAGCTTGTTAGCAATTAGCATCTCTGCTGCCTGGCTAGTTGCTAACTCGCTAATGGCTAATCCGCTAACGCACGAAAAAAGGCCCGATGTCTGCGTGACACCGGGCCTTGATGAAAGGCGCTTCAAAAGAAGCAGATGTCACATGCGCAAACGATACGTACTCGGCTGATCATTCAACGGCTGCCCGCCGAAGAGATTGCCTTCGTGTATCTGTTCGAGTCGAATGGGTTGTGATTTCGATAACATGGAACTTTCTGCTCTCGCTTGTCAGGCGGATATTTGTCGTGTTCGAAGAGTAAGAGACACTTCACTCAACTGGGTTCGCAGCGTTTTTCGAATTCCACCCGAAAAGCGTTGCACCGAGTTATTCTGCACAAAAATACGATGCGCAAGATCGCTGGCTTATTTCAAAAGCTTCGGAACTTTTTCGCCCGCCGCCATTGTTTATCGGATGGGACGACAATCTGTTGCGTCGTTTTCCAAACGATTTCAGCGGATTGCACGCGGGTGCGTGCAATCCTGCAGTGATGTGTCGCGACGCCAATGCCGAATACTGGCAATGGCGGCTCGATCGGAGACGCTATTTGAATAGCTTCTTGATGTTGTTTTTCGCTGCCTTTCCTTTGCTCTTCACGCGTTTGCTGGTCGATGAGACCTTCCGTCCGGTTGACCTAACGCGATTGACAGCTTTTGCCGGTTTTCGAAGGTCGACCGAGACCTCGCCGCCGGCTTTCCCGCCGACACCGACTGCACCACCGACGCCATAGTCGAAGTTGACGCGACCGTTCTTGTACTTTGCGTCAACGCCCGCTTCGACGCCAACTCCAGACCATGCTTCGCCGGTCGCTGCGACACCAACAGGACCGACGTCAGTGCCAACGCTGCCCCGCACCCTGGCTCCCGCAAAAGCGTTGCCATTGATTCCGACTCCGTTGTTTGAGACTCCAGCTTGAGCACCTGCTTCCACCCCGACGAACGCCTCCGCTTCGGAATAGGTCCTCACCTTCGTATTCCCAACCCGATCTTCCTGGGAAATTCCGGTATCAGCCGCGTAACCTGCGCGAACGCCTCCTCTCACGCCGGCGAACCATTTCTCGTCTCTTTGCCGGCCAAATTTCATCGCGTTGTCTTTGTCGTTTCCGGCCGAGAAGCCAATATCGAGTTGGCTTTCCTGTCGCAGTCCGGAGTTGACCCATGTCTTGCTCGTGGCACCGTTGCGATGTGTCGTCGTTGAACCGGCGCGTTGCTGGTAGCCCATGCCGGTTGGCGAGGAACGAGATTGCTGTGGAATCCAGTCTCCCCATGGGTTTTGGGCTGATCCAACGGAGACGGTCAAAAGTGCCAGGAAGAGGGCATGCGTTGCAGTTTTCACGTCGTTTCACCTAGAGGAGGAGCGGATTCGCTCTCCAGAGCGTGAAGTGAAACGGAGTGTTACAGCGATTCGCAAAACATTTCGCCAACAGCCAGAGGATGTCTGCGAATTCGCGTTTTGGCGCTCCGAAACGCGACAGAGCCGAGTTCCGCCAGATGCCGCGCAAAGGGTCGCGCCACTATGAAACGCAAACGGTGGTGGTGGTGGTGGTGGTGGTGATGATCTGTTGCGCACGTCCCAGCGAGAGGTGATCGAGGCGGAACCCGCGATGGACGGGGGCACCCCCACGGAAGGCCCCGTTCGGGGCTTGGCGGAAATGGCGGGCATTGCTAAGAATTCGCCGCGTTTGATGCGGCGTGGGGCGTTGTTGACGGGGGCCGGACTCGGCCGATGATGCCCGCGGAAACACGCCGCGCGGCGTGTAAAGAACGCCGACCGCAAGCGGTGCAACGCGAACCGGTGCCGTGGGGGCCGAGATAGTGCTCCTTGCTATCGATGGTAACGACGGCTTGTCCGCTCGCTTTGTGCTTGCAGTACTTTGGCAGACTTCGTCAGTTTGGGCATGCGTTTTGTCTCCGGTGGAAGCCAAAGCCGTATGTACGATTTTGGAACACGGTGGAAACGCCGCACGCTTGACGCTCAAGCGGTAACTGAAAAGGCAGTTTCGGCTATAAGAAAAAGTGAGAAATCGCAACAGTCGGGGCGACACGATTTGAACGTGCGACCTTCTGGTCCCAAACCAGACGCTCTGCCAGGCTGAGCTACGCCCCGAAATGGCGATTGTGGCGGCAAGATAACGGAGATCGACGCCGAGCGAAAGGTTCACTCGGGCACGTTTTTTCCAGGCCCTGAATTTGCCTCAGAAATGACCGTCGTCGGCCGACGGAGAAACCTCTTGCTGCGGGGACTGTCCCCGGCCCTGAATTTGAGGCGGCGCGTGCCCACGGATGGTGTTCCGGTGGCTGGGATCCGTGGGGACGCCTTGCCATCAGTGGGGCGTTTTTTTTCCTGGGGGATTCAGGAATTGAACCTGGGATGGATGGCCCTTGGGAGGACACGATCGGCCAGGTCGGGGGAACGATTGGGACAATCGTTGGGGGAGCAATTGGGACAATGGCTCTACAATGGGCGCTAGCTGACTTGGGCGGGTTCGCCGTTGCCGAGTTGCGCGAGGACTTGCAGGACGCCGTTGAGATGCGCCAAACGCGGGCCGAAACGGTCGACAAACTCGTTGAGCATGAACTCGCTCTCTTCCAATCCCTCTTCGCTGTCGCAGATTTCCTCGGTCAAATTGTCCAAAAACTGCGTCTGCACCCGGCTGAGCGTCTCCGCGGCCGCTCGGCAGGACCGGGCCAACCGGGGGTTGGCTTCCTTCCACTGTTGCAGCTCGTTGGCGCGTTGCTCATTCATCGCATTATTCTGCTGGATCAAACGTTCCAGCAATTGATTCTGTTGCTGCTGGCCGGCGACCAAATGGCGGAGCAGGTCGACCACCACCTGGTCTTTCGATTTTCGAGGCTCGCTGTCGGATTCTGCCGTGACATCGATGCGGAAGACTGGCGAAAGCGGTTCGTGCTCGTATGACGACATGTGCGATAAATCCTTGGGAGCTGCGACTTTGCTTTGCTAGCGGATAGAAAAATCCCGCCGGCGTGTCTCGAATGAACCCCGAGTATAACCCGACAAAAAAGGGCTTGTCGATTAATTGGAAACTGCCCGGAAAAAATCGCCACCGTCGCCAGGAAAAATCGGCAGAAGCGGGTTTTCTTCATTTCCAACAAGTCGTCTCGGCGGCCGCGTGACCGTTAAAGTCAACGCAGGCAGAAAGCCGAAGTCTACCGGTGCGGTGACCACGGATTCGCCCGCGAGCTTTCTCGCGATCGAAACACCGCAAACCTCCCAGTTTCTGTTCGCGGTTTCGGAACGAATGCCTGACAACTTGCCTAAGAAAAACGAAGCGACGATCGGCTACTTCACGGTCGTCAATGACGAACGGACCGGCTGGACCGGCGGTCTGCTGGTCTTGGACCGCGCGGGCCGCCCGCTGGAATTCCAATGCACCCTGCCGGTCCGCCCCACCCGAGCCCACGAAATCCTGTTCGGCCCCACCCTGCGTTCGCATCTGGTCGCACAGGTGATCGGCAAACTTCTCCTCTCCAAGTGCCGCACGCCGCTGTCGCTGATCTGTTGTGACTTGCCGGAAGGACTGAAGGTCGAGTCGTTCACGAAGTCTCCGGTCACACTGGTTCTGGAAGCCACATCGCAAGACCGCCACCCGATTTCCGCCGACTCAATTTCGGGATCGGAAACGGTGAGCATCGCCGGTGCAACCTTTTTGGTCGCGATGGAACGCCACGCCGAACTGGAGGCGATCGCGGACTTCTATAACGACCTGCCCGATGCGGTGGAACCGTTCGAACGGATTCGCGAGGCGGTCAAGGAAGCCCACTCACAACTCTCGCGGCAAAATTCAGAAGCGGCCTGATGAGTTTCTTCTCCACACGACCTCGCGACACGCCCGCCGACGCATCCGAGTTGACCGCCGAAATCGATCCACTCCACTCCTGGGTCACCGAGTCGATGTTTGCCGTCGACACCTGCGAACTGTCGCTGCCAAACATCGAGCCGGTGGCGCTCCCCATCCGGCTGCCGAAACTGACGACACAGGTGCGTGGGTTTCAGTTTCCCGATGCGGCACGCTGGATCCCACCCAAAAGTTCAACGCCCGATCAAGCCGGCGCCGCAACCGAGGCAAAGAAGAAACGCAAGTCGGATCCGAACCGCAAGCACAATCGAATCAAACCGCCGTCGGACATCGTCAAGCTGCAAGACCGCTTGTATTACTTGCTGCAGCCGCCGTTGGATCTGTTGGTCGGCAGCGGGCAGCTGAATTTCCCCTTCGAGCCGTTCCCGTACCAGTTGGACGGGATGGCGTTTCTGTTTCCCCGCTACGCCGGCATCTTGGCCGACGAAATGGGGCTGGGGAAAACGATGCAGGCGATCAGCACGATCCGGTTGCTGTTGTGCAGCGGTGAAGTGCGGAGTGTGCTGTTGGTGTGCCCGAAGCCATTGGTGACGAACTGGCTGCGCGAATTCAGCGTCTGGGCGCCTGAGATCCCGATCGCGGCGATCGAGGGCAGTTCTGCCAAACGCGAGTTCCAATGGCGGTCGCCTCAGGTTCCCGTCAAGGTCGCGAATTATGAATTGCTGATGCGGGATCAATCGATCCTGACCGACGATTCGATGCATTTTGATCTGGTCGTGTTGGACGAAGCCCAGCGGATCAAGAACCGCAGCAGTACCACCAGCACGGTCGTGCGCAGCATCCCGCGGACACGCTCCTGGGCCCTGACGGGGACGCCGGTGGAGAACTGCCCGGATGACCTGGTCGGCATTTTCGAGTTCCTTTCCCCGGGCTATCTAAAACCTGGAATGCCGATGCCCCAAATCGCCAAGCACGCCGGGGACTACATCCTGCGTCGCACCAAAGACATGGTGCTGGACGACATGCCGCCGAAGCTGTATCGCGACGCGGAATTGGATCTGACGCCGGAGCAATGGTCGACCTATGAAGCGGCGGAAAAGGAAGGTGTGCTGTATCTGGAGAACCTGGAACAATCGTTGACGATCCAGCACGTCTTCGAGCTGGTGTTGCGGCTGAAACAGATTTGCAACTTCGATCCGGTCACCGGTAGCAGTGCCAAGCTGGAACGTTTGGTGGCGGACGTGGAAGAAGTCGCCGCGAGCGGTAAGAAGGCAATCGTGTTCAGCCAATGGGTGAAAAGCCTGGACAAGATCCGCGACGCACTGGAGCCGTTCGGGCCGCTGGAGTACCACGGTAAGATTCCGCAAAAGAAACGCAACACGGTGATCGACCGGTTCAAGAATGATCCCGACAGCCACGTCATCTTGATGAGTTACGGTGCCGGCAGCGTCGGGTTGAATTTGCAGTTCTGTGAATACGTGTTCTTGTTCGATCGCTGGTGGAATCCGGCGATCGAGGACCAGGCGATCAACCGGGCGCACCGATTGGGCGCCGCCGGGGCCGTCACGGTGACCAAGATGATGGCGATGAACACGATCGAACAGCGGATCAACGACGTGCTGGATCAGAAGCGCGAGATGTTTGACGCGCTGTTTTCATCGAGTGAAACGCCGACACGAAACGTGGGACTGAGTCGCGAAGAGATCTTCGGGTTGTTCGATTTGCGCGCGCCCTGCGGGAAGAAGGTGGCGTAATGGGGCATGGGGCGTGAATCGGTGAGAGACGCTGCGCACGTTGGTGTTTCGCCTTGAGGCGATTTCCCGACGCTGCGGGGGACATCGATTGTAGAGGTGACGAAATTTGGTCGTAGCGGAAGTCGCCAAGACTTTCGCAAGCCGAGGGCCCTCTCTGGCGTTTGCTTGCCGCGCAAACGCCGTCTCTCCCTGAGGGAGAGAATCTGAGTTAGTTGCCAAAATTGCGCAGTAACACAAACGACGTCCCAAGCAACGAGCGAGCGCGGGTAAAAGCCTGGACACCAGCGCGGGGATTAGGGCCTGACGAGGTGGCCGTCGGCTAGTCGCAATTGTTGATCGGCGCGGGCGGCGACGGCTTCGTCGTGGGTGACGACCACAAGTGTGATCGCTTGGGTGCGGTTGAGGTCTTCCAACAGACTCAGGATCGAATCGCCGGTTTCGCTGTCGAGCGCACCGGTCGGTTCGTCGGCCAGAATCAACTCGGGGGCGTTGGCCAACGCTCGGGCGATCGCCACCCGCTGGGCTTCGCCGCCAGAGAGTTGCGACGGCATGTGGCTCTCGCGCCCCGACAGACCGACTTGATCAAGCAGTGCTTTCGCACGTGCCGACCGCTCGGCGGCCGTGTAGTCGGCTTCGAACATCGGGACTTGCACGTTTTCGGCGGCCGTCAGATTCGGCAGCAGGTAGTAGCTTTGAAACACAAAGCCGACGTTCCGCGAGCGATGGTGATCCAGATCGCTGCGGGCGTCCATCGGCCGCCCGCCATAAATCAGTGCGCCCCGGGTGGGGCGATCGAGGCCGCCGATCAGGTTGAGCAGGGTGGTTTTCCCGCTCCCGCTTTTGCCGACGATTGCGACGTAGTGTCCTGTGCGGATACAAAAGGAGGCGTCGGCCAACGCATCAACGTTTCCTTCGTCGTAGTGCCGGCCAAGGCCTTGCGCTTCGATCAATACGTCGCCGTCGCGGCTTGATTGACCGGTCGATGAATCGGATGCTGGTGAGGGATCGTCCTCCGCTTGCGGTGCGGGAGATTCGAAATGGTTCTGGGGCATCGGGACGTGATCGACGTGGTCAAGAAACAAACTCACACTCTAACGAATGTCGAGATAATGCAGTACAGCCCTCCTCCGCGACGCCGAACAATTGCCCCAGCGGTGGCTGTGGCGGCATTGTATGTGACGCTGTGCTCCGCTGCGTCGGCCAACGACGCGGTGTTTCAAGCCGTTCCCGTCCAGGTCGTCGATCCGGGCACGCGGGTGCGAGATGATCCAGGGCAGGAATCCTGGAATCGGCTAATCCTGGTGGCATCCCCCAAGATCAACAGCGGCGATGTCGATTCGGTTAGCGGAACGATCCGTGACGCGGCAACCAAGTGCTCGCTGACGATCATGGCGGAAGTCGAAAAAACACTCCCCGGCGGGCGGTTCGAATTGAAACAGGTCGGGGTGGGCTACAGCGTCAACGGCCCCGAGGGACGGATCACCGTTTCTTCGGACACCGCGTCGGAACTGAACATTCCACTGGGGTTTATCGCCCGTCAAGTGTTGCGGACCAACGAGCAACAACTGGCCAACGTTTCCTTGATCGGAAAAACCTCCGCGCTGGCCTTGTTCGACGCCTCCTCGGTGATGCTGCGCAAGGGGCAACACCGCAAGTATCTGACGCGGCACCTGGTGTACCTGGATCAAGCCAGCGGTGAGGGCGCGATGGTGACGTGGTTGCTGGTGCCGCCGAGCGACGAAGAACACCCGATGGCGATCATTAATCAACCGATGCGGGTGACGAAATGGAACACCGAGGAAACTCGCAAGATTCACGTCGACGCCGAAGCGTTCAACTTTTTGGGCGTGCCGGGAGAGTTGGCGTTCGCGTTAGAGGATCTGCCGCCTGGCGTCGACGTCGCGTGGACCGAGCGTGCGGCGAAGCTGGCCGGGAAGAAGACGTTTTCTGTGGCGGAGCTTCGTGAGTTGTCCGATGCGTTGCGTGAAGCGATGGAGCGGTGAACGGGAGGCAGAATGACACGGGGCAGAATGATGGGGCAAAACAATGCGGGCAAAACGATAAGAGA
>NZ_JACEHH010000093.1 GCF_014154935.1 Stieleria mannarensis | reverse complement strand
GCAGGAAGGCTGAATGATGCGGGGCTCGTCGACTGGTGGTTAACGGCGTCTCCTGACGATCTCGCATTTCCCGGTGGGAGCTGGTCTGCGGATCGTCGCTCGACTTTAGGAGCGTTGATGCAAATCCTGCAATCGACGGCCCGGAAGGGCCATCGCACCTGGGGCACACGCGTGGAGAGACATCGTATTTGGACCGCTACGCGTCGATCAGTTGATGTTGGACTTCGCCGTGGACGTCCGTCAGGCGGAAGTTGCGTCCTTGATACTTGAACGTCAACCGCTCGTGGTCGATGCCCAATTGATGCAAGATCGTGGCCTGGAGGTCATGGATGTGGACCGGGTTTTCGGCGATGTTGTAACCGAATTCGTCGGTTGCGCCGTAGGTGATGCCGGGGCGGATGCCGCCGCCGGCCATCCAGACGCTGAAGCAACGCGGGTGATGGTCACGTCCGAAACTGTTGGGCGACAATTTGCCTTGGCAATAGTTCGTGCGTCCAAATTCGCCGCCCCAAATGACCAGGGTGTCTTCCAGCATGCCGCGTTGTTTCAGGTCGGCCAACAGCGCCGCGGAGGGTTGGTCGGTTTCGGCGCACTGTCGCGGCAATCCCTTCTGCAATCCGCCGTGGTGGTCCCAGCCGGGATGATACAGTTGGATGAAGCGGACACCACGCTCGGCCAACCGCCGCGCGAGCACACAGTTGGCGGCGAAGGTGCCGGGATTCTTGGCGTCATCGCCATACAGTTTGAACGTGCTTTCCGGTTCGTCGTTCAGGTTGGTCGCATCGGGGATGCTGGATTGCATTCGATAGGCGAGTTCATATTGCGCGATGCGGGCTTGGACCAGCGGGTCATCGGTTTGGTTCAGTTTGATCTGGTGCAACTTGGACAGCGCACCGACCGCGCTGCGACGACTCTGCTGGTCGATCCCGTCGGGATTGTTCAAATACAACACGGGGTCTTTGCCGCTGCGAAACCGGACACCCTGATGGCGGCTGGGCAAAAAGCCGCTGCCCCAAAGACGCGAGACGAGTGGTTGGCCGCCCTTGTTCTTGGTCACCATGACGACGAAGGAAGGCAGGTCGTCGTTTTCACGTCCCAGCCCGTAGTCCAACCAGGCGCCCATGCTGGGACGGCCGGGAAACATGCTGCCGGTTTGCACGAACGTCACGCCGGGGCCGTGGTTGATCGCTTCGGTGTGCATCGAACGGACGATGCACAGTTCATCGGCAACACCGGCCAAGTGCGGCATCAGCTCACTAAGCTGCGCGCCCGACTGGCCGTGACGGGAAAATTTCCACGGCGAACCGACCAATGGCAAACTGGATTGATTGCCACTCATCCCGGTCAGTCGCTGGCCGCCGCGAACCGAAGCGGGTAATTCGGTTCCGTGTCGTTCGTTCAGCAGCGGTTTGTGGTCGAGCAGGTCCAGTTGACTGGGGGCCCCGGATTGAAATAGATAGATCACGCGTTTGGCACGCGGCGGCAGATGCAACCCCGTTGCGGCGAGCGACGGATCGATCGCGGGTGCGGCGATCGCTTCGCGACCGGCCATCGCGGCCATCGCCAGCGCGCCCATCCCAAGTCCGCCGGCGGCGAAACATTCACGACGCAACAACGGCGTTTGAAACAAATTCATTGAACGGTTCTCTTTCATCGTTTCATCACGCTTTCGTCGTAGTTCATCAATGTTCCAATCACGACCGCGGTGGCGGCAAACGTTGTCGGGTCGACCGATCGGCCGTTCGACAGGGTGTCCAGTTTCATTTCCCCGACCGCCAAATACTCGCCCGCGCGATCTGGATACCGGCCAAAGTAGGCCAATTGTTCGGCGTACAACTCTGTGACGACCTGTTTTTCCGCTTCGGTCGGGAATCGACTGGTCAACGTCCGGAACGCGTCACGCAGAACCGCTTCGGGATCCTCCCCATGTTCGCTTAACAAGCGAAACGCCAAGACGCGTGCCGATTCGACGTATTGCGGACCGTTGAGCAACACGAACGCTTGCAGCGGCGACGATGTGCGTTCCCTTCGGACACGACAGACATCGCGTTTGGCGGCGTCCAGTGTCATCATCGCGGGTGCCGGTCCGGTGCGTTTCCAGTAAGTGTAAATGCTGCGACGATAAAGCCCTTCGCCCTGATCCCGTTTGACGGGTTTGAACGATGCTTCGACCTCATAGGGCTTGACCGGCGGACCACCGAGCCGGCTGACCAGTTGGCCGGAGACGGCCAGGGCTTGGTCACGCAACATTTCGGCGGGCAATCGGTACGCGTTCTGTCGGGCCAGCAAGCGGTTCTCGGGGTCTTGGTTCCAGACGCTCGGATCCGGGTGTTCGCTGGACGCTTGGTAGGTCGCGGACATCATGATTTGCTTGATCGCTCGTTTGACGTCCCAACCACCGTCAATGAAATCGATCGCCAGCCAATCGAGCAATTCCGGGTGCGTCGGCGGTTCGCCTTGGCTGCCGAAGTCTTCCGGGGTGCGAACTAGACCGGCGCCGAAACACAATTGCCAAAGCCGATTGACCGCAACGCGACTGGTCAGCGGATGATCGTGGCGGAGCATCCATTCGGCCAGCCCCAGCCGATCCGGTCGCGTTGAGGTGTCGAATTCCAGAATCGCTTTGGGGGTTCCCGGCGTGACTGCTTCGGCCGGCGCGTCATAAGCTCCCCGTTCCAAACGGTGCGTCGTGCGGATCCCTGGCGATTCCTTCATCACCATGATCTCTTGAATCTTGTCTTGCAGTTGGGCGAGCGAGCGTCGGGCGTTCGCCAGTTGCTGGCGGCTTTGGGCGACGTCCGCATCGTGTCGCCGCAGCAGGTGGTCGGCCATCGTTTGTCGTTGCGTCGGCGTCCACTGCGTCGGTGACGACGCGAGCCAGGTCAACGTTTCGTCGGGACGGGCCAGACGCTGGATTTCCAGATCGGTCAGTTCACAATCAAACACGCGAAACGAATCGACTTGGCCGCCCGTGAAGCCTCGATCGCGAAAGCGTTGGCCGATCGCCAGATTGTCACCTCCGCCGCCGGTGATTTGCCTTGTCAAGTGGTCGCGCACCGTGACCGATTCAACGCGGCGACCGTCGATCGAAATCGACAATCCGTCGGCGCGACTGGAGCCGTCGTTGGTGACTGCGACGTGCACCCAGCGGTCGACGGGGATCGGCTCGGGCGTGCGAATGCGGATCGCGTTGCCCGGCCAGAAATGGATCAACGACCAGCTCAGATGTCCGTCTTCGATCAGCAACTGATAGCCGCGGCTGGCCGCATCGGTCCAGGCCCTGGAACGATGGAAAACGACGGCCCGTTCTTTGACGTCGGGCGTCTTGATCCACAGCGAGACCGAGAACGGTTGGTCACGGCGAAAGTTGCCGGTCTTTAGATTGACGACGTCATCGCCGGTCAGACGTACGCCTTGTCCGGCCACACCGAGCACCGGCTGGTTGGGGGGCGATGGTGGAGTTTCAAAATCCAATGCTTCGATTGGTGTCGCAAACAGCGAGGCGGGTGACGGGCCGCCCGGTTGTTCATCGTCGGCATCGGTGTCCGCATCAGCATCAGTGCCGAACAATCCCCGATACGCTTCGATGTCGATTTCGTTTTCGAGCGTTTGCTGATAGATCGCCCGCTGCGAATCGATCTCCGATTTCAATTTCGATAGCCGCCGGGCTTGGTCCTCGGTCGGCAACTCCAGCGTCGGCGTGGGGACCGAGGGGGTGAAGTAGGAATACAAGCCGGCTTCGTCGATATTGGAGAAGAACGCGGCCAGTTGATAATACTCTGTCTGTGTGATCGGATCGTACTTGTGCGTGTGGCATCGACAGCATTCCATCGTCAGCCCCAGGAAGGCGGTGGCAACGGTTTGGGTGCGGTCGGCGACATATTCCACCCGAAACTCCTCCGGGACGCTGCCGCCTTCGACTTTCTGGGGGTGCAGGCGGTTGAAGGTCGTCGCAAGGATCTGCTCGCGCGAGGCATCGGGCAACAGATCGCCGGCGAGTTGTTGACGCAGGAACTGGTCATACCCGAGATTGCGGTTGAAGGCGTCGACGACCCAATCTCGATAGGGCCACACGAAACGATCGCGATCGACCTGGTAGCCGTACGTGTCGCTGTAACGGGCGACGTCCAACCAGTCGGCCGCCATCCGCTGGCCGAAACGCGGGTCGGCCAACAAACGGTCGATGACCGTTTCGGTCGCACGGGGCGATGTGTCGGCCAAGTAACGATCCAGTTCCGCGATCGTCGGAGGCAATCCGATCAGGTCGAAAGTGATTCGGCGCAGCAGCGTTTCCCGATCCGCCGCCGGAGCGAGTTGCAAGTCGTTCTGCTGCAGTCGATCCAGGACGAAGTGGTCGATCGGGTTGACGGCACGGTCGTCGGCAACGGCCGGGACACGCGGCGCGATCGGGGATTGAAAGGACCAGTGGGCTTGGTAAGACGCGCCCTGGTCAACCCAACGACGGATCAACTGTTTTTGTTTGTCCGAGAGTGACCGTTCACTGTCCGGCGGCGGCATCAGCGTGTCGGGATCGTCGCTGACGATCCGCGCGACGACTTCGCTGGCGTCTGCATCTCCGGCCACGATCGCCCATTCTTTGGCACCGTCTTCGGTGTCCAACCGCAAGTCGGCTTCCCGCGCCGAGGGGTCCGGGCCGTGGCAGTGATAACAGTTTTCCGACAGGATCGGACGGATGTCTCGGTTGAACTGCAGGGTGTCTTGGGCGGAGACAATTCCGACGGAGGCAACGCAGAGCGACAGGAAGACGGCGCAACAACGGCGCCGCTGGGAAAGCAAACAGGGCATGATGGTCGACAGGCGGGACGGTCGGGTGGGACTGCCGTTCATTGTACCCACAACCCGTGCGGCGTCGGCGCCTTTTTGATCGCGGTTGTGCCTGTCGGACACGTTTTGAAACGAATCGGAAGAAGATTCTGAGAAATGCCAGCGGGAAGCGTCACGGCCTGATGATTTAGTCGAAATGAAACAGCTAGCGATTAGCCGATGGGCGCTAGCCCGGGTTTTGCGGCGGCGAGAACCGCGGCTAGCGCCGTGCGGCTGATTAGATCAACAGGCCGGTCAGCGAGCGGCCCGCGCCGGGTTTGTGCGCCCTGGGGAAGGAGGCAGAATGATTCGGGGGGAACAGTTGGGGACAACGGTTCTACATTGAGTGCCGACCGGGGGACAATTGGGACAATTGCGAGGGGAACAGTTGGGGACAACGGTTCTACATTGAGTGCCGACCGGGGGGCAATTGGGACAATTGCGGGGGGAACAGTTGGGGACAACGGTTCTACATTGGTTCTACGTTTGGTGGGGCGGTGGTGTCCGGTTTTTCTTCGGGGGGATCGACGCGGACGTGGCGGGTTTGGAATTCGTTGATGTCGCTGAGCAAGACGATCTTTTGCCAGATCTTTCGCGACAGGCCTGTCGTCAACTGTTCGACTTCGCTGACCGCGGCGACCGATGCGGCATCGTCGAATCGTTGAACGTACAGTGCGGCGATCTTGCCGATCAGCGACAACATTTCGGTGCAGTAGTCCAGGTAGCGACTCAACTCCATCGGACTCATCGCTTCGGCCGGCGAATTTTGGGTTTGCCGGTACCGCCGCAGCATCCGCTCGGGGTCTTTGGTCAATTGGTGCATGTCGACGACGTGGGCGATCGACCGCAGTTCGTGCACGGCGATCAATGCGCGACGGCGTTTGATTCGGATTTCCAAACTGATCAAAAAGTAGATCGTCGCGCCCAGGACAATCAGCCCGCTGGTCCCCGCGTCGAAGGTCCCGATCAGGTCGGGCCAACCGATCGCTTCGTCTTTGAAGCGAACCGAGTGGGTGGTGAACCAGACCATTCCGCCGACCAACGCGATCACCAACAGGGCGAGCACGTAGCCGCAAATCCGGATCCACCAAACAGACTCGCCGATCCCTTGCGCACGCACGGCCGACTTTTCGGCAACCTCCAGCAGTTGCGTGCACAGATTGGAAAGGCCGCTGCCGGGAAACCGGTCCGAGATCCGCTGGTGCAACGCCGCAACGGTTTTGATGATCGCATCTTCGCGGAGGAGCAGCTTGGAATTCATTATCGGAGGTCGCCGTAAAATGAATCGCGTCAATTATTGGAGATGTTCTTTTAAGAAACGCCTGACTGCCGCACGGGCCTCGGGTGTTTGAAACGCTTTCCCACCGTGCCCGGCTCCCGGAATGATTTTTAATTGCACGGGCACCCCGGCTTTCTTGAGCGCCTCGGCCAGTCGCACACTTTGGTCAACCGGGACACCCGGATCCTGGTCGCCATGCATGATCAGCATCGGAGGGTCATCGGACGTCACGTTGTACAGGGCGCTGGCCGTCTTTGCCAATTCAGGGACGGTCATGACCGGTGCTTGAAGCAGTCGAGCACCATTTGATTTCGCAACGTCTTCAAAGCTCCGCGATTGCGACACAACGTTGGGAGGCATGGTGAGCAGGTCGCTGGGGCCAAACCAATCGATGCCGGCATGCACGCGACTGCTGGTCGATTCGTTCCCCGGATACGGACGTGTTGCCATCAGCGCCGCCAAATGACCTCCGGCCGACGTGCCCCAAGCGACGATGCGGTCGGGATCGAACCGAAAGTGGTCGGCGTGCTCACGCACCCAGCGAACCGCCGCGTAGCAATCGTCGATCTGGGTCGGCCAGGCGGACACGTCCAACAGGCGGTAATTGATACACGCCACGGCATAGTTTTCGCCCGCCAGCCATGCTGCGATCTTTAGCCCGGATCGCTTGTCGCCGCCTTTCCAACCGCCGCCGTGCACGAAGACGATGACCGGCAACTCGCGACCGATTTGCTCGGGCCGGTACAGATCCAGCAGGAGCGGCCCATGCGGGGTCGTCGCGTACTGGATGTCCGAAATCACCTCGACGCCGTCGGGAGCAGAGTTCTGGGCCGCAGTGTTCTGGGCCGCAGTGTTCGGGGCGGCAGAGTCATCTTGGGCGGCAACGGTCTCGATCGAAACCGCGAACAAACCGACGGTCAGAAGAACAGCAGACGCTGCGTCGCGAAGACGCGGCGTTTGGAACGAGAATGGTTTCATAGCGGGGGGGGCAAGAGGCGGTGGTTGAATGCCGCCTATTCTAACCCGCCGCTCGTTGTCTACCGAAGCCTCGTTTTCGTTCGGGCTGGACAAAGTCGCCGTCCTCTCCGAGGTCGGCGCGGTGCAAAGCATCGCTGACGCGATCCGCCGAGTTCGGAGAACACGGCGACTGTCCGACCGTATCGGCGATCACCCAAATTGCACTGCCGCGGAAAGACGAGTGCCACCGAACGAACTTGCGTCGTAGAGCCCTATTCCTCGCGTTTGTCGCGTTCGATGAACGCGTAGGCGTTGTGATTGTGGATCGATTCGTAGTTTTCGCTGCTGACTTGATACCAGACGATGCGGTCGTCGTTGTTCAGCGCGACCGCCAGGTCTCGGACGATGTCTTCGACGAATTTGGGGTTTTCGTAGGCCCGTTCGGTGACCCATTTCTCGTCGGGGCGTTTTAGAACACTGAAGACTTGGGTCGACGCGCATTGCTCGACGATCCCGAACAGTTCTTCGATCCACAAGTGGACGCCGTCGGCCATGCGGACTTTGACGGTCATGTCACAGCGTTGGTTGTGTGCCCCGTAGTCCGAGATCTCTTTGGAGCACGGACACAGGCTGGTCGCGGGAATCTTCAGCGTCATGACGAAGTCGTCGGTCCCGTTGCTGGCCAATTCAAAGGCGACGTCAAAGTCCAGCTTTCCCGACTGGCCGCTGACCGGCGCTTGCTTGTCGATGAAGTACGGGAAGTTCAGCTCCAAATAGGCGTCTTCCGATTCCAGCTTCTCCTTCATCCGGTTGGCGACCAGCGGCAAGGCGTCGCTGCTGAGTTCCTCGTGATACTCGTTCAGCACCTCGAGAAACCGTGACATGTGGGTGCCTTTCACATCGTGCGGCAGCGAGACGAACATGTTGATCGTCGCGACGGTGTGGATGAATTCGTTGCCTTGCCCCTTTCCGGGGGTCCGCAACGAAATCGGGTACCGCACATTTGTCACTCCGACTTTGTTGATCGCGACCTTGCGGCGGTCGCCGGTCGATTGGATGTCGGGCAGGGGAGTCGCGGTGATGGAAGCTTCAGTCATGGGCTCGCTACGGCTATTGATAAAGGAGATCGGTGCTGGGCGATGGCATTGACTCGCCCCGGCCGCGGACACACTCGGCGAACCGAAAACGTCCGATGCGGCTCGCAACGCCGGGCAATGTGGCCGGCGCGGTCGTCCAAATCGTCATGCGGTGGTTAAACAGTTAAGCGAGATAAGGCGGCTACCGCGGGCGAGCCTTTTCCAGCTGGCGGGAGTGTGTTGCTCAAAATCGCACTGGCGATCGAGCCGCTTGCACAAGCGCAGTCGTCCCGGCCCGTCTAGTGTGACGTGGTGGCAACCCCTACACAATGGAGGGCGTGCGGTTTTCTGGAATACTGAGTCATTTCGGGAGGAATTCTGTCGTAGCGGAAGCCGCGGAGGCTTTCGCAAACCGCGGCCCCTCTCTGGCGCTTGCTTGCTGCGCAAACGCCGTCTCTCCCCGAGGGAGAGAATCTCAATCGGTTGTGCTGCCGAAACTCTCGGCGAGTTCCGCTACCGAAAACGATGCCCCCACGTCGAGCGGGAGGTCAGGGCCGCAGTTCGGCGGCCTTTTCGAAGCATTCGGCGGCCAATTCGGTCTCGCCAAGTGTCTCGTGCAGCCGGCCGAGCGCGCGGTAGGCGCTGGCTTGTCGCGGCCCCTCGCTGACGAAAATCGCTTGCAGCAGGTAGCCCTTGGCCGCGTCGTGATGGCCTTGCATCGCCAGTAGCTCCCCGAACGGCTGACAGGCGCGGTCGAAATGGCCGATGCGAAACAGTTCGCTGTACTGCTCGATCGCTGCGTCAATCTGTCCCTCGTGCACCAGACAATCGGCCAAGACATAGCGGCTTTCCAAATCCTCCGGCAGCAACCGCAGCGCGTCGTTGGCGTTCCGTTTGGCTTCTTCAAATTTGCCCGCCCAATGCGTCAGCTTGGCCAGATTGCGAAACGCGACGCCTTGGATTCGACGGTCAAGCTTGCCGTGGATCGATCGCGTCGCCACGGCGATCTGATCCGGCAGGGGGACTTCGGAGACGATTCCGCGATCGACAAGCGCACGCAAAACCACCACCGCGATTTCACGATGCACATCGATCGTGGGGTGCACGTGATCGAGAAACGATTCGGCGCCGAAACACGCATGCCCGTCTTCGTTTTGCCGCAACTGGCTCAAGTGGGATTCAAAATCCATCGGGATCACGGCCTCTTCGCCGAGGAACGTTTCGATGGCTCGTTTGATCGGTGTGGTCGCGCGTAGCGGGCAGATGTCTTCATCGATCGCACGCTGGAAACTCTTGTGGGCATCGTCCGCATGATCCACTTGCAACAGGGCTCGGCCACGCAGGTAATGAACGTCCGCGTTTCGCTGATCTTCGGCCAGAATCAATTCCAACACCGCCAGCGACTGCTCCGTGGCACCCTCGGCGAGCAACTGGCGAGCGACTTCCAGATCCCCGTTCAATCGCTGTCGGGTGGTGTCGTCGATACCGTCACCGAAGTCGGACTTGAAGGGCGCACAATCGCGGAGGTTGGACGCCGGAACGACGACCGCCATTTCGGCGCCGGCGTCGCGGGCGATGCGCTGCATCCGCCGCAGGTTGACGCGAAAATGCTCTTCCACGCCGCGGTGCCAATGTGGGTCGCGTTTGTAACTGGCCGGTCCGATCGTGTGATTCAAGATCTCGTCGACCTCTCCCGACAGCATCGGTTTGGTTTCGTCTGCCGTGGATGAGCGGATCCGATCGGCCAGTGATTGAAACGATTGTCCGAGGTGGGTGTTGCGGGCCAAGGTCGACAGCCAGCGTGCCGCCATTACGCCCGGCGTGTCCGAGGATTCGAGCAGGTCGCCGTAGGTTCGCCATTCCAGGAATTCGTTTTGTCCGGTGTACACGATGAACAGGTCGACGTCGTGGGCAGCGAACTCTTGCATGACGCCGGCGATGCGATAGCTGGCATAGCTAATCCCGCCGGCGTTGATGACTTCCCAGTGACGGTCCGGTGCGACCATCGGCAACATCGTCCTGAGCCAACCGCAAAACGACGTCGCGTCATCAAACGGGCGTCCGTAGGTCGTCGACCCGCCCAGGCAGACGATGCGGTAGGTACTTGGTGGCTTGGTCGCCGGGAACCATTGGTCGTTGAACCAGACCAGTTTGGCGGGATTGATTCGATAGCCGGGTTCTTTCGTTGTTGCGTTTGGATCGATCGGCGGGGATTCGACCAGCAAGGGGACGCTGGGCGAGAACCCGACGAAGGGATCGGTCGGTGGCGGGGGCGTCCAGAAGCAGGCCAGCAAGACTTCCGCGACGCACAGCACGAGGGCCGCCATGACGCCGGAAAAGAGGACCCGTTTGCCTAGGCTGAGGCGCGGCGTGGTATTGCCATGGATGCGATGTTGACGGGCGGGTTTCATAAGGGGCAGTATAAACAACCA
>NZ_JACEHH010000092.1 GCF_014154935.1 Stieleria mannarensis | reverse complement strand
CCCACCTCCCCTTCTCCCACCTCCTACACTCCCAAACTGGACCAGGGCGATGCTTAATCTGATCATCCGTTTTTGCGTCAAGGAGCCCTGGCTGGTCGTCTTGCTGACGATCGGGCTGAGCATTGCCGGCTGGTTCAGCTACCGATCCGTTCCGATCGATGCGATTCCCAACGTCGGCGAAAATCAGGTCATCGTGTTGACTCCGTGGCCCGGGCGTTCTCCCAAGGACATCGAAGACCAGGTCACGTATCCGTTAAGCGTGTCACTGCTTGCGGTGCCCGGCGCGGAATCGGTGCGTGGCAAAAGCATGTTCGGCTACAGTTTTGTCCAAGTCACATTCAAGGACGGGATCGACTTCTACTGGGCACGCAGCCGTGTCTCGGAGCAACTCGGCACGGCCGCATCGCAGCTTCCCGACGGTGTGGTTCCCCAGCTCGGGCCTGATGCAACCGGGCTGGGGCAGATTTACTACTACGTTTTGCAGCCGCCTGAGGAGGGGATGACGCTGGCGGAGCTGCGAAGTCTGCAAGACTTTGTCGTCAAGTATGAACTGCAGGCGGTCGAGGGCGTCAGCGAAGTCGCGTCGATCGGGGGCTACGTTCGTCAATACCAGATCGAGGTCGATCCCGACAAACTGCGTTTTCACAACGTCTTGCTCGATCAGCTTGCGATGGCGATCAAGGGTTCGAACGTCGATGTCGGTGCAAAGACGGTCGAATCCACCGGGATGGAGTACATCGTCCGCGGCAAGGGTTTCCTGGGCACCGATGGGGATGAATCCAAAGCGATCGCCGATATCGAAGAGACGGTCGTGTTGCAACGTAGCGGTGTTCCGGTCCGCGTCCGCGACGTCGCCAAGGTCCAATTGGGACCGGACTTCCGTCGCGGGGCACTGGACTACAACGGTGCCGAGGCGGTCGGCGGTGTCGTCGTGATGCGATACGGCGAAAACCCGCGTTCGGTGATCGAACGTGTGAAAGCCAAGATCGGTCAGATCGAACCGGCGCTCGGCGGCGTGACGATTCATGGCGTTTATGATCGCACGGGGTTGATCGACGAGACGATGGCGACGTTGACGCACGCGCTGCGTGACGAAATCCTGATCACGGCCGTCATCATCTTGCTGTTCCTGATGCACCTCCGCAGCAGCTTCATCGTCGCCGTCTGTTTGCCGGCCGCCGTCCTGATGTCCTTCATCGCAATGCACGTTGTCGCGGTTGATGCCAACATCATGTCGTTGGCCGGCATCGCGATCGCGATCGGCACGATGGTGGACATGGCCATCATCATCACGGAGAACATCTACCAGCACCTGTCCGATTGGGAGTCCGCGCAGGAGCACGGACCGAGTGAACCGGGGCGGACGCTCAAGACGCGGACCGAGGTCGTTTACGAGGCGGCCGTCGAAGTCGCACCGGCGGTGGTCACCGCGGTGGCAACCACGATCGTCAGCTTCCTGCCTGTCTTTTTTCTGACCGGTCGTGATTACAAACTTTTTTCGCCGCTGGCGTACACCAAGACGTTTGCCATCGCCGCGGCCATGGTCACCGCGGTGACCATCGTTCCGGCACTCTGCCGTCTGGTCCTGAAAAGCACCGCACACCGGAAAGCCACCGCGGCGGTGTCCGGGATCACGTTGGCGGCGTTATTGGCTGCCGCCAGCCATTTTCTGTGGGGCAATCGCATTGCGGATCGATTTGAGTTGCCCGCTTGGATCGTGTCGGCGATCGCCGCAGCGTTGGGGTTCGCGTTGGGGTGGTTTTTGATGCGTGAGCGAATCCGCCCGATCGAAGACATCCCATCCAGCAGGTTCGTCCGCTGGATCTATGCGGCACGCTTGCGACACGCCCTGAATCACAAGGTGCTTGCGCTTTCTTTCCCGGCAATCTTGCTGGTCATGGGACTGGGGGCCTGGATCGGGCTGCCGACCGTGCTGCGACCGGCCGAACGGTTTGCCAACCTGTTTGGCGCCGAACTGAACGACTTTCCCGGCTACGTCGACGCGAAACATACCTTCACCGGGTTGCAAAGTGACGACTGGATCGCGCTGGACGAGGGCAGCTGGTTTTACATGCCCACGCTTTACCCCGCGGCAAGTTTCTCTCAGGCGATGCAGGTGTTGCAAACCCAGGACGTGTTGATCGGCCAGATCCCCGAGGTCAAGGATGTGTTGGGAAAAATCGGCCGCGTCGAATCGGCGCTCGACCCGGCCCCCGCGGCGATGGTGGAAACCTACGTGATGTTGAAACCGCAAAGCGAGTGGCGACCGGGCGTGACCGCTCGCGACGTCTGGGACGAAATCAATCGCGTCGCAACGCTTCCTGGAGTGACCCCCGCCTCGGCCTTGCAACCGATCGAGGGGCGTGTGGTGATGTTGCAATCGGGGATCAAGGCCCCGATGGCGATTCGCGTGTACGGCGACGAGCTGGATTCCTTGGCCCAAGCCGCCATGAATGTCGCGTCCGCATTGAAAAAGTCGCCGTTGATCAACGCCGGCACGGTGAACCCCGACATCGTGATGGGAAAGCCGTATGTCGAATTCACCGTCGATCGCGAAGCCGCGTCACGCTACGGCATGAACTCCGCAATGGTCAATCAGGTGATTGAAACGGCATTGGGCGGAATGAATCTGATCAAAACGGTCGAAGGCCGCGAACGATACCCGGTGCGTCTGCGTTATCACCGCGATCTTCGTGAACGGATCGATCAACTCAGCCGCCTGCCCGTGGTGACGCACAGCGGAGCCGTGGTCCCGTTGGAAGAGCTCGCGACGCTGGAAACGACCTGGGGGCCGGGAGCCATCAATAGTGAGAACGGGCGGCTTGTCGCCCACGTCTCCTTCATGACCAACGGTATCCAAGGAGACCTGGAATCGGTCTCGGCGATCGAAGGTCAACTGCTCCGGGCGCAGACCCTTCCCGAATCAGCCCCGAATCATCTGTCCCTGCCTGCCGGCTATTCGCTTGAGGCGGTCGGCAGTTTCCGAAATCAGATCGAGGCCAATCGGAGGTTGATGTGGATCATTCCATTGGTGATCTGCATCAATCTGTTGCTGATCTACTTTGAATTTCGCAACCTGCCGATTTCGCTAGCCGTTTTCACCGGCATCCCGGTCGCCTTTGCCGGAGGGATGGTGTTGGTCGCCTGGATGGATGTCGAACTCAACACGGCCGTCTGGGTCGGGTTTATCGCGTTGTTCGGTCTGGCCGTCGATGACGGTGTCGTGATGGCAACGTACATCCATCAATTGATGAAAAAACGAAAGATCCAAACGGTCCAAGGCATTCGCGACACCGTGTACGAAGCGGGCTTGAAACGCATTCGGCCGTGCTTGATGACCACCGTGACCACGCTCGCCGCGCTGGTTCCCGTCTTGTTGGCGACCGGACGTGGGGCCGACGTCGCACGGGCGATGGCACTGCCCGTTTTCGGAGGCATGCTGGCCGAGCCGTTTACCTCGTTCATCGTCCCCACGCTCTACTCCGCCTATCTGGAGACCAAGATGCGTTTGGGACTGAGCGACCCGTTGTGGAACGCCGCCGATGAGTCACCGTCATCGGAGGCGCGCGCCGCGGCATGAGCAAACACCTTCGCTATCCGATGAAGAACTGAGCATGAATAGCATCCAACTGTTTAACCGTCACTTTTTCTTTGACTGCGAGATCGGATTCTTGCGGTTCACTTTCAATGGAGCTGATGAAATGAAACGTCCTGTCATCCTGTCCGTCCTGCTGGGCGGCCTGCTTGCCTCAACCTCGCCTGCGCAACAACCCAACCCGCCGCTGCAAGCTCACACGCCGCAGCAGGCCTCCACCGATCACACGCATGTGGTGCCGCAGCAGGCTCCCCTGTCCGCCGTGGGACCAGTCTCCGTGGGGCCACATGGTGGTTCGTTAAAGCAAGCCGGCGGTTTGCAACTGGAGACCGTTGTTTCACAAGCGGGCATTAAAATGTACGTCTTTGATTCGAGTGGTCAGCCCTATTCGGTCCAATCGGGTCGCGGTGCCGCGTCGCTTCGAATCGCCGGCGGTGCCAAACGATACCGGTACGACTTGCTGCCCGATGGCAAGGGCGGACTGACGGCATCGGTCAATCTTTCAAAGATCGCCGGACGCCAAGTCGAGATCGACATTCAATTGGTGGGACTTCCCGGACTCGGTCGAAGCGGAGTTCAACTCAACGAGGTTGCAACCGTTCCCGCCAGCGAGGCCCAGTTGGCGGCGGCAGCGATCGCGCGTCAGAAAATCTGTCCCGTCAGCGGCAAACTGCTTGGCAGCATGGGCGACCCGGTTGCCATCGACGTCACGGGTGAGCGTGTCTTCGTCTGCTGTGCCGGTTGCGTCGATGCGGTCAAAGCCAGTCCCGCGAAATACCTGGCGGGCAAGCCAGAGATTCTGGTCTCGTCGGCCACGAAAGACGACGCGGCGCTGATCGCCGCGCAAAAGACATGCCCGGTGATGGACGAGCCGCTGGGCAGCATGGGCAATCCGGTCAAGGTCATGGTCGGCGACAATCCAATCTTTCTGTGTTGCAAGGGATGTGTGAAGAAGATTCAAGCCGAACCGGCCAAGTACTTGGCGATGGTCCACGGGGGGGAACGGTCTGCATCGGTGCCTGCAGGGTCGCAGGCCGTTCGGGATGGTGTCTTCAAGGTCAGCGCCTTGGACCAACCGTTTGTCGCGGCGCAAATGAAATGCCCGGTCATGGACGAGCCCCTCGACGCGATGGGCGGCCCCTACAAGGTCCACGCCAACGGGAAAGCGATCTACATCTGCTGCCCCGGATGTGCCAAGCGGATCGCCGCCGAACCGGACAAGTACTTGGCGATCCTGGCGTCGCAAGGAATCAATGCACCGGTCTTGAGATAGATTCGCGGGTTCCAAAGACAGCTTCGCGGGTTGGCCTGTTGTCCCGCTCGGATCACGCGGGGGCGGTGTCCCTGAAATCGACAGTTCGGCTGTCGGTGAACGACACGCCGCCCCCGCCTTTAGTCCATCACGCCGGCGTACTTGCGAAAGACCTTGAGCAGCTCGTCGAGTTTTTCTTCCCGCTCGTCGGCGTCACCGCTTTCCATCGCATCGGCGACGCAGGTTCGGAGGTGCTTTTCCAGGACGATCTCCCCGACCTTTGCCAGGGCTCCGGTGGCGGCGGAAAGCTGCATCAAGACATCGACACAATAACCGTCATCATCGATCATGCGGCCGACCGCTTCGACCTGCCCGACAACGCGACGAAGCCGATTGTTGAGTTTCTTTTTCTCGTCATCAGTTAGCATGCGTCGGAGCCTCGCGGGGAAAAACACCGCGGCACTTGAAGGTTCTTCGCGGAATTTCGTGGCAACCTCGTGACCGTGTAGCTCGCCTAGAGCGAACTCGTGGTGGTGGATTCCCGGAAGAACCCATTTTAACGGTTGGCCGAAGGACGGCCATCCCGGCTACATCCCCATTTTCGGGGCCGAACGATACGTCTCCGGATTTCCGAATCGGCGTACGATTTCTGAAAAGACGGCCCCCTTTTCGATCGGTTTCTCAGAATTCATCACCAGATCGTAGAGGTCGTCCGGTAGCACTCGCATGACGGTCATCAGGCCTTTGACAGACATCGGATAATCGGCGCGCATCCCACCTGTTTCTTTACGCCCCCAAATCGCCTTCATGAACTCCTCGGACATTTCCATCCCCTGCATCTTTTGGGGGTAACCGGGAACAACAGTTTTTTCCGACCGGGATGCCCTGACGGGCGGCCGATCGTCGATGCTTGCCAGGTAGTCGTCGACGGATTCACCCGACCGCATCCGGGGGCCGACCTGCCGGACCATGTGGTTCATCATGTGGTGCACCATATGGCAATGGAAAATCCAATCGCCCGGATTGTTGGCGACAAACTCAAAGTCACTCGCCTGCGCTACCGCGATCAATTCGGTATTCCTCGGGACCCATGCGGTTTTAGGAGCCCGAGCGCCCTCATGGCCGGTCACCCAAAACGTGTGGCCGTGCAGGTGGACGGGATGATGTTGCATCGGACTAAAATTCAGCAACCGAACCCGCACACGTTCACCATGCTTACATACCAATGGGGTTGTAAACGGCCCGCTCTTTCCGTTGATGGTGTGCCAATTCCAATCCATCGCCCAGCTGTCGCTGATGGTTTGGGTGGGAGCGATGTGAAAGTTTTGAAATAGCAATCCAAAGTCACGGTCCACGGGAGGATCGAAGACCTTTTTCGGATGCACGATAAAAAAACCGACTTGCCCGAACGGTTCCTGCATGGCCACGTGAGAATGGTAAAAGAACGTCCCCTCCTCATGGATGTCGAACTCGTACACCATCGATGCCCCAGGCTTGATCGGATTCTGGGTCAGCGTTGCGGCTCCGTCATACTGAACCGGCAGTTCAAATCCGTGCCAATGTAAAAAAGTGTCCTCAGGCAGTTCATTGGTCACGACGATCCTGACTCGATCCCCCTGATTGACCTCAATCGTCGGGCCCGGCATGCTGCCGTTGTACCCGAACAGATTCATGAAGACCCCCGGATGGAACTCCTGCTGCACCGGCATCGAGACCAGTTCAAAGACTTTGACGCCGTTCTCAAGTTTGAAGGGTAGTTTCGGTAGATCGGGCGCGACGAAGGGCGCGGGCCCATCGGAGACGTCGCGGAACCCCGGCACCAATTTCCCAAGGTAAAAGTCTGAATCAGGATCGTTGCCGCGACTCGGTGTGAAACGCGAAAACCCGTCGTATTCATCGCGAACCTTGCTCGTCTCGGCGGCATCTTTCTGGCCGGATGGTGCATTCACCGCCTCTGCTGGATCGGATGATACTGCAGCTGTCTGTGCATCGGCTGTCTGTGCATCGGCCTGGGCACCGAGAAGGCCTCCCGCCAATCCGGCAGCGGTCGCAAGCGTGCCAGACTTAAGAAACTCTCTTCGCGCATTCATCGTGCTTGGTGGGTAACTGGTAAAGGTGCCTAGGGCGATTTAAGATGCCCCGCATACGTCACCTTGGTTTTGGAACGGAGTCGATATGACCGGGGGGTGACGGCCCAGGGGCCGCTGTTAGCCCGCCATGAAGCAAATATCCGCGGATCAGCACTTCGTTGATTCGGATCTGCTCGGACTGTGTTACGAAATCCAGGCGTGCCGTCGCGTAGTCTTTCTGTGCCGTCAAAACGGTTGGCCAATCCACGCGGTTGTCTTGGTAGCTTTTTAAAAGCTCTTCATAGGCCAATCTCGCTTCGGGCAAGATCATCCGCTTGTATTCGGTCGCGACCTGCAAAGCGGAAAGGTACTGCTGATAGACCGCCGCCAAACGCTGCTCAAGTTCCAGCTCTGTCCGACGGATCTCATGTTGCTGACGGCGAAAGTCCAATTCGGCCTGACGAATCGTCCCTTGGTTTCGGTCAAAAATCGGCACTTGAATTCCGAGCCCGGCCGTCGCTGTTGTTTCTTTGGCGTCGAAGTTGTATCCAGCGCCGCCCTCGGCCACGACGTCGGGAATCCATTGGACTTTCTCCCGCTGAATTGTCACACGATCGGAAGCAAGTTTCGCCCGTGCGGCAGCGATTTCGGGGCTTTCAGAAAGAACCCTTGCGAGAGCAGCTTGGTAGCTCAGCGGTTCAGCCTGCGGCAAAAGTTCTCCCTGCAATTGGCCTTCGGTCAGCGAAACACCCACGACGGAAAGAAGCTCGCGAAACAATTGACGACAAGCGTTTTCCGCCGAAAGAACTGCAAGCCGCGCTCGTTGGAGTTCAATATTGGCCTTTCGAACCTCCGGACGCGTTGCCTGCCCTTCGTTGAACAACTCCTGCGCAGTGACCGCGAAATCTTCGGCGGTCTTTGCGAACTCCTGCCGAATGTTCAAATGCTCTTTCGCGGCCAATGCTCGGTAAAAGTGGATGCGGACGTCATTGCAAACACGAAACTGTTGGGCCATGGCCAAGTGCTGGGAGACATGAGCACGCCGCATATATTTCTCGCGACTCAATCGCAGCTTTCCGGCGGTGACAAACCGTTGAGAGACGATCATCCCCTGGAATTCGCCCGGCGAATCTTTATCGCCTTCCACGTCCACCCCAATTTGCTCGCCGGTGTATCGCAGGAAAGGGTTCGGATACAGACCAGCCTGCAGCGCTTTGGCCGTTTCGGCACTGATTTGCAATCTGGCTTGTCGAAGCGTTGGGTTGTGCTGACAGGCGAGACTCAAAAAATCCTGTAATCCGTATGCACCGGCCCCAGGGGGGCGATCATCTGTCAGCGATTCGCGACCGTTGACATCAATGACGACATCGGCAGAACGATTTGAAGCGGCGAACGCATGATCATCCTGCCCTGCAGAGTCAAGATTATCGAGTGCGTCCGGTACTTGCGGGACCGGCGGCGGCGGGAGGAATATCCTGCCGACCGCGGACTCTTCGGCCTTCACGCCATGCCCGAACACAACGACGGTCAATGCCACAATGAACTTTAACCGATTTTCCCATTTTTTCACTGGTCTTCGTTCCTTCGCGAAATCCTCTCCTCCACGGACCTCAACCTTCATCGGCAGGTACCCTTGCGGGGTATAGCGTTGTCTGAGATTTCGGGTCGCAGGGATTTGCTGAGTCGATCGTCCGTCGCCTATGTCAAAGGTGCGCTCCGCAGACGCAGGGCGTTGGCAATCACCGAAACGCTGCTGAAACTCATCGCGGCGGCGGCGATCATTGGACTGAGCAGCACGCCGAACAGGGGATAAAACAGCCCGGCGGCGATGGGCACGCCGATCGCGTTGTAGACGAAGGCAAAGAACAGGTTCTGGCGGATGTTCCGCATCGTCTTTCGACTCAGACTGCTCGCCGCGGCCACACCCCGAAGGTCGCCGCCGACCAGGGTGACCCCTGCCGATTCGATGGCCACTCCGGTGCCCGTCCCCATCGCGATTCCGACGTGGGATTCCGCCAGGGCCGGTGCGTCGTTGATGCCGTCGCCAGCCATCGCCACGGTGCGGCCGTCATCCTTCAGTCGTTTGATGAAATCGTGCTTCTGCTGGGGCGAGACACCGGCATGAAATTCGTCGATGCCCAGTTTTTCCGCCACGGATTTCGCAGTCCGCTCCGCGTCCCCGGTCAACATCACTACCTTCAGCCCAAGATCGTGGAGCGTGTCCAGAGCGGCCGGCGTGCTCTCCTTGATCGGATCGGTGATCGCCATGATCGCTTGCAGTGAACCATCGATCGCAATGAAGACGACTGTCGCTCCCTCGGATTGATGCTGCGTCGCCCGACCGCGTCCGGCATCGACCCCCGAAACGGATTGCTGTTCGAGCAAGTCGGCTTTTCCGATCATCACCTGATGTTGGTCCACGCTCGCGTGGACCCCGCCGCCGGTGATGCTGTCGAAGCCGGATGCCTCCAGAATCGGTACGCCGTCCGACTTTGCCCGTCGAACAACGGCCTTGGCCAAGGGATGCTCACTTTGTGATTCGACGGCAGCTGCCAGTTTCAACACATCACTTGAAGACCATTGCCCGAACGTTTCGATCGCTGTCACCTCGGGACGGCCCTGTGTCAGCGTTCCCGTTTTGTCGACAACCAACGTATCGACCTTTTCCATGACCTCCAACACCTCGGCGTTCTTGATCAGCACACCTTCCTTGGCGCCGCGTCCGACACCCACCATCACTGACATCGGCGTCGCCAATCCGAGCGCACACGGGCAAGCGATGATCAAGACGGCCACCGCGGCGACAAAGGCATGCGCCAAACGAGGTTCGGGGCCGAAAGCTGCCCAAAGAAGGAATGCCAGGATCGAACAAACGATCACAGCCGGGACGAAGTACCGGGCAACCACATCGACCAGTTTCTGGATCGGTGCTCGACTCCGCTGGGCCTGGGCGACCATCTGAACAATTCGGCCGAGGACCGTGTCCCCACCAACGCCGACGGCTTCCATTTCCAGGGCGCCTGTCTGGTTGAGCGTGCCTCCGGTGATTTCATCCCCCTCGCTCTTTTGGACCGGAACCGGTTCGCCGGTCAGCATCGATTCATCGACGCGGCTGGTCCCGCCGACGACGCGACCATCCACGGGCACCTTCTCCCCCGGACGCACGCGCAATCGATCCCCCTTGCGGACTTCCGAAAGCGCAATCTCCTCTTCCCCGTCATCGCCGATTCGGTAAGCGGTTTCCGGAGCGAGCTGCATCAGCTCACGAATCGCGCCACCGGTCTGTTGGCGGGCGCGCAATTCCAACACCTGACCCAACAAGACAAGCGTGATGATCACCGCCGCAGCTTCGAAGTACAGCGGCGGTTTTCCATCCTCGTAAAAGGCTTCTGGAATCCAAGCGGGGAAAACCACCACGAACAAGCTGAATAGGAACGCCGCCAACGTTCCCACCGCAATCAACGAGAACATGTTCAGTTGCAGCGTTTGGAACGACTTGATGCCCCTCGCCAAAAGAGGCCATCCACACCAGAAAACGACCGGCGCCGCCAAGGCCAGTTGCACCCACCCGAACGCCACATCGGGCACCAACGCCGAGACACGCAATCCGATCATCGGCCCCATCGCCAAGACCAAAAGCGGCAACGACAGCACCAACCCGACCCACAATCGGCGTTTCATGTCGCGGTACTGGGCCACGTCACGGTCATCCGAGGCGTTGGCAAATTTCGGTTCCAGGTCCATCCCGCAGATCGGGCAATCCCCCGGGCCGATCTGTTCCACCTCGGGATGCATCGGGCAGGTGTAGATCGCACCGGGATCACCCGCTGCAGCGGACGAACCGGACCGCCGTGCGGGGTCCTCACCGTGGCTCGAATCACCGTGGCTGCAACAGCGGTGGGCCGCCCCCGCGTCGTCGTGGTGGGGCGGATCCTGTTCGGCTTCCCCGGCCAAGAATCGTTCGGGGGCGTCATCGAATTTTTGTTGGCAAGATCGACTGCAGAAAAAATACCGTCCACCGTCGAAGTCCGACCGATGGGACGAACGCTGATCGACCTCCATGCCACAAACGGGATCGATCGTGGTCTGGCGACTGTGTGTCATGGCATAGTTACTCAAGTTTGGTGTCAAAAAAGCCCTCCCGCCGGATACCCCATGGGGGTATGCGAATGTTGTGCCAATTCCAACGTTTCCGCGTCATTTTTTGCCTCAAAACCCGGCGCCAGGTTGCTGCCGGACCGCCGTTTGCCTTCAGACTACTTGCATTACGTGGCCATCCGAGAGACAGTAGTGGTTTGCATCGACCCCCTCATTCCTTCTTTCACGAGCGAGTAATTGTGATGTCACGTTTGTTCTATTCATTCATGTTTGTGTTTGGTCTTTCCGTGATCTCGTTCACAGCGGTCGGTTGCGGCGAGTCGAACACGGTCATCGAAGACACCCGGTCGGAAGAAGAAATCCAGCAAGAATTGGATGATTACGAGAAGCAGATGGAAGAAGAATCCGAGGAGTTGTCCGAATAGTCGGCTGCAACGGACGGTGCTGAGAACACGACAGCGTTTTGATGGCTAGACGAAGCAATCGATCTCGCGTGGCCCATCAAGCGCCCGCGGCTCCAAAGGAGGCCGCATCTGCGAATCGTTTTTCCTTTGCGATTCTCCTAGCGAGCACCTGTGGGCTCGCTTTTTTTCTGCGCCTGATGCACGTCTTGCAGACGTTCGAAGTCCCGACCGTGGTTCAATTGCTCGGAGACGCCAGAGGGTACTTTGACTGGGCGCTCAAAATCAGCGGAGGCGATTGGTATGGCAGCGAAACCTTTTATCAGGCTCCGCTTTACCCTTATTTTTTAGCGGTTCTGATCAAGATCTTCGGGCCCAGTGTCACACTGATCCGACTGGTTCAGGTGATGCTGGGCGTCGCGGGCGTGGCGCTAATCGGCGCGGCGGGCCGCAGACTATTTTCAGAGAAAATTGGGTTGGTTGCCGCACTCATGCTGGCCGTCT
>NZ_JACEHH010000091.1 GCF_014154935.1 Stieleria mannarensis | reverse complement strand
CCGCGTTCCCGAACCTCCACCTGGGGAGAAGTGGTGCATCGGTGGTTCTAATCAAGCACTACGACTCATGACGAAACTGCCGTCGATAATCCGACGGTGAAACCATCATCAGCTGACGAAAACTGCGGCTGAAATGGGCGTGATCATAGAACCCGGTCGCCAGCGCGATTTGGGAAATCGTTTGCGACGTCTCGGTCAGTAACTTGGTCGCGTTTTCCACTCGAATGCGAACGAGGTATTGTCGCACCGAGCAGCCAAACGCCTTTCGAAACCGCCGCTCGAATTGGCTGACCGACAGATCCGCCATCTTGGCCAACAGAGGCGTCGTCAGCGGATCATCATAGTGTCGGTGCAGGTGCGCGATCACATCGGCAAACGCCGCGACCGTCCCGCCCGGAGAACGAAGCTCTTCGATTTGGCGTGAAAATCCTGCGATCCCGATCACGACTCCGCGGCGATCACGCAGCGGAATCTTGCTGGTCATCACCAATCGCGGCGACCCTTCCGCTTCGGGGGCACTTTCGATCCGGTTGCGAATCTCGCGCCCGCTGTCCATCACTTTCAGGTCATCGGCACGGTATTCGTCGGCCCGTTGCTTGGGGAAAAAGTCATGGTCGGTGCGACCGATCGCATCGCTCTCCTGGGCCACGCCACAATACTCGCAACCACGCCGATTGAGCGCGATGAATCGGCCGCGGCGGTCTTTGACAAAGAACGAGACGCTCGGCAACAAGTCGAATAGCCCCAGAATCTGGCCTTGGGGATCTAGCCGTTGGTAAAAACGCTCGGCAATCCTGGTATTTGTCATGCGTGAATTTTACACCGTTGTGATTGACCGGTGCAAGACATGCGGTTCCCGATCAACCAGAATCCTTGCACCCTAACAGGATAGCGCTGTGATGGTTTTGTCGCAGCACGCCGTTCAATCGAACTCTCCCGCGTCTGATGGATCATTCCCCATGATTCGACCATTCATTTTTGCCGCCACCGTTTTTCAATCGGCACTTTGCCTGGCCGAGGATCTTGATTTCAACCGAGACGTTCGGCCGATCCTGTCGGACAAGTGCTATTTTTGCCACGGGCCGGACGAGGAGAATCGCGAGGCCGGGTTGCGGCTGGACGTCCGCGAGGAGGCGATCGATTTGATCGCGTCGGGTGATTTGGTCGACCGAATCCGCAGCGAAGACGAGGATCGGTTGATGCCGCCGCCGCATTCGAATCTCAGCCTAAGCGAACAGGAAAAGCAGACGCTGGAGCGCTGGGTCGATGAAGGGGCCGCGTATGCCGAGCACTGGTCGTTCACGCTGTTGCCGGAAAGCGTCGCGGTGCCCACGCCAGAGGAACCCGCGTGGTGTCGCCAGACCATCGACCGGTTCGTACTGGATCGATTGGAGCGTCAAGCGATGTTGCCCAACCGGGCCGCCCCGCCGCAACGATGGCTCCGCCGCGCGACGTTGGATTTGACGGGTTTGCCGCCGACACCGGCGGAGATCCGTGCGTTTGAGGACGCGTTGGCCGAAGATGACAGTCGTCGCCATCGCGATGCGGTTTACCAATCGGTTGTCGATCGGTTGCTGCAATCCTCCCACTTCGGCCAGCACATGGCGGTCTCGTGGTTGGATGCCGCCCGCTACGCCGATTCGTATGGTTACCAGAGTGACAAGCTGAACACACAGTGGCCCTATCGTGACTGGGTGGTCGACGCACTCAACGAGAACCTGCCCTATGACGATTTCTTGACGTGGCAGCTGGCCGGTGACCTGTTGCCCGACGCGACACGGGAGCAGAAACTGGCGACGGCCTTCAATCGGATTCACCGGCTGAACAACGAAGGCGGGGCGGTGTTTGAAGAGTGGCGGGTCGAGAACGTCGCCGACCGCGTTCACACCTTCGGCACCGCGGTGCTGGGGCTGACCCTGGAATGTTGCCGCTGTCACGATCACAAGTACGACCCGATCCCGATGCGTGACTACTATTCGCTGTCCGCGTTCTTTAATTCGATCGACGAAAGCGGGGTTTATGACCGAACCGAAAAGGTTCCGTGCCCGTCGCTGTTGCTGCCGACCGAGCAGCAAGAAGCGGCATATCGCGAGGCGCTGGAGACGCTGCGTGCGGCCGAACAAAAGTACGCAGACGTAATGCGACAGTCCGAGCAGCGATTCCAATCGTGGAAACCGGATGCGGACTCCGCGCCAAGTATTCCCGACCTCCGACTGGCAATCGGATTTGACGTCGATTTTGACAAGTCCATCAAGGACCTCTATCACCCGTCGCAATCCGACCGGTCGTGGACGTCGATGCCCGCGTTGCAACCCGTCCAGGAGTGCGCGATCCCGCGGCTGGATCCGGCGCTGGCAGCAGACGAACGAAAGATCCGCGAAGCTGCCGAAGCGACTGAGAATGTCGTCGACGCCCAACAGGACGCTGCGCCTGAACCGGTCGGAACGACGCGCCGTGCGATCGCGTTGGACGGTGAACGCGGCGTCACCACGCATGGCGTCCCCGCCTTTGATCGCTGGACACCGTTTTCGGTCGTGGTGACGCTGCGGGACACCAATCGCACGCCCCATCGCAGCGTGATCGTGCATCACACCCGTGGCACCGATTGTGGCTACAACGGCTGGGACCTGACGATCGAAAACGGTCATCTGGAATCGCGGATGGCACGGGTTTGGCCGGGCAACGCGATGTCGGTTCGCACGATCGATCCGATTCCTGCCGACGCCTGGCACCAGGTCACCGCGACCTATGACGGCTCGTCACGAGCAGCCGGATTGCGACTGTATTTGGATGGTGTTCCGCTGCAGACGGAGACCTTACGTGACCAAGTGAAAAAGCGGGCCAACGTGGTGGTCGATCACGGGGGCGAATTCGTGATCGGGCAACGGTTTCGAGCGCGGGGATTCGCCGGCGGGTTGATCGATGACGTGCGAGTCTATGACCGGGCGTTGACCGTCCCCGAATTGAAACACTTAGCCACGGGTGAGCCGATCGCACGGACCGACGCCTACTTTGCCGCGGCGATCGACACACCGACTCGCCAAGCCCTGCAAACCTTGACCGACGCCAGGAAAGCGTTGGTCATGGCCGAAGAAGCGATGAACGAGATTCCGGTCATGGAAGAACTCGATCAGCCCCGTCCGGCACATATCCTCGCGCGTGGGCAATACGATGCACCGAAGAACGAAGACACGCGGGTCGAGCGCGACACGTTCTCCCAGTTCGGACTGCCGTTTCCAGACCAAGCACCGCGTGATCGATTGGGACTGGCCCGGTGGGTGACCGATCCGCGAAACCCGCTGACGGCACGCGTGGCCGTCAACCGACTGTGGGGCAATTTTTTCGCAAGCCCGCTGGTCCAAACACCGGAAAACTTTGGACTGCAAGGCGAACTACCGACCCATCCGGAGCTGCTGGATTGGTTGGCTCGCGATTTTGTCGACAACGGCTGGGATGTCAAACGCTTGTGTCGCCAGATCGTCTTGTCGTCGACCTACCGCCAGGATTCGCGTGTCGACGCGTCCAAACTGCAGCGTGACCCTGACAACGCGCTGCTCGCCCGCGGGCCGGCCAGTCGTCTGGCCGCCGAACAGATCCGCGACCTGGCGTTGGCCGCTTCGGAACTGATGAACGACGAACAAGGCGGGCCGCCGGTGTCGCCCTACCAGCCCGGCGGTGACCTGTGGCGTGAATCCAACGGCATGTCTCCGCCATACCAGCAATCGGTCGGCACCGCCCTTTACCGGCGATCGTTGTATTCGGTCTGGAAACGCACGGCGCCGCTGCCCAACATGCTGGCACTCGACGCCACAACGCGTGAGGTCTGCACGATGGAGCGTTCTCGCACCAACACGCCGCTTCAAGCGTTGGTACTGATGAACGACGTCCAATTCGTCGAAGCCGCACGCGGATTGGCCGAAACGGTGATGAAGCAAAATGACGATTCCGATCGGATCCAGCTCGCCTTCTTGAAATTGACCGGTCGTGATCCCGATGCGAACGAATTGAAACGTTTGTTGTCCTTGCTGGAAGACGAACAAGCTTACTTTGCCGACGAGCCCGAACGTGCCGCCGCACTGCTTGCGATCGGCCAGTCGACGGTCGCTTCGGACGTTCCACCGCCACAACTGGCCGCGATGACCGTGGTCTGTCAGGCGATGATGAACTTGGACGCAACGGTCTGGAAACGTTAAATGGCCGATCGTTTCTGTGGGTACGATGGCCCTTCCGGGCCGTCGTCCGCGGGACTCGCCGCGACGACCTAGAAAGGACGTCGTACAACCATTTGCTGATCGCATCACCCCCGTCTCCTTTCCTACCTGGTCAAAACCATGAACCCCAATTCACTCAGCCATGCCATGGCGGCCAATCGCCGTCTGTTTCTCAAAAGTAGCGGTGCCGGTGTCGCCTTAGGCAGCGCCGCGCTGGGCAATTTGATGGGACGCGAAACGCCAGCCGGGGACGTGGCCGGTGGCTTGCATTTTCCACCCAAAGCCAAACGCATCATCTATCTGTTCCAGTCCGGCGGACCGGCGCAGCAGGATTTATTCGATTACAAGCCGCTGTTGAACCAGATGAACGGCCAGGAATTGCCGGCGGAAGTACGCGGCGAGCAGCGTTTGACCGGTATGTCGGTCAACCAGTCGTCACTGCCGCTGGCGGGGTCGCAATTCAAATTTTCCCAGGCCGGCCAATCCGGCGCCTGGCTGAGCGATCTGTTGCCACACCATCGCGAGATCGCCGACGACGTGTGTTTCATCAAATCGATGTACACCGAGGCGATCAATCACGACCCCGCGATCACGCTTTTCCAAACCGGCTCGCAGATCGCCGGACGTCCGTCGCTGGGGGCTTGGTTGTCGTACGGACTCGGCAGCGTGAACGATGACCTGCCCGCCTTCATCGTGCTCGTCTCGGCCGGCCAAGGCGGCCAACCGTTGTACGCACGGTTGTGGGGCAACGGCTTTTTGGATTCCAAATACCAAGGCGTCCAGTTCCGCGGCGGCAGCGATCCGGTGTTGTATCTGTCGAATCCCGGCGGAGTCGATCGGGGCCGACGACGTGCCCAGTTGGATGCGATCAACGATTTGAATCAGCACCAATTCGCCAAGGAACTCGATCCCGAGATCGAATCGCGGATCGCCCAGTACGAGATGGCATTTCGGATGCAGGCCAGCGTGCCGGACGTCGCCGATTTTTCTGATGAACCGGAATCGACGTTCAAAATGTATGGCGAAGATGCCCGCAAGCCGGGAACCTTTGCGGCGAATTGTTTATTGGCCCGGCGGTTGGCCGAACGCGATGTTCGTTTCATCCAACTGTACCACCAAGGATGGGACCAACATTCGAACTTGCCCAAGGGGATTCGTGGTCAGGCGAAAGAAACCGACCAAGCATCGGCGGCCCTGATCAAGGACCTCAAGCAACACGGATTGTTGGATGATACGTTGGTGATTTGGGGCGGCGAATTTGGACGCACGTCGTATTCCCAGGGCGTGTTGACGGCTGACAATTATGGCCGCGATCACCATCCGCGCTGCTTCACCATGTGGATGGCCGGCGGAGGGATCAAGCCGGGAATCAGCTACGGCCAGACCGACGAGTTCGGCTACAACGTGATCGAAGACGGTGTCCATGTCCACGATTTCAACGCGACGATCCTGCACTTGATGGGAATCGACCACGAACGGCTGACGTACAAGTACCAGGGCCGACGGTTTCGCCTGACCGACGTGCACGGTGAATTGATTGAACCGATTCTGGCGTAGAAGTCGGTTGACATTACCGGCTAACCAAAGCTTCAGAATTTTTCACACCCTCTCTTTTAGAGGTCGTGCGGTTTTCGGGAATTCACCCTCCCTGGAAGGGAGGGTCGAGCGCAGCGAGGGGAGGGTCGATCCGTGGTATTTGGGTATAACTGAGCCACAACAAACCCTCCCCGCGTCGTCGCACTCCCCCTTTGCGACCCACCCAGAAAAATAGGGGGGAATGCGTAAATGTCTTGTCTATCCTCTATAGCGTTCGCACCCGCGGCAAACCCAACCCTCTACAGATCCATTGACCAACCCTTTCCGCTGCCACTGGCGACTCAATCCGGACATCGATTTCTTGAACCATGGTTCGTTCGGTGCGATGCCGATCGTGGTGATGGAGGACCAACGGCGTTGGATTGAGCGTCTCGAGCGCGACCCGATCGAGTTCCTGGGCCCCGAACGGTCGTTGCTGCCCAAACTCGATCACGTCCGCAACCGGATCGCTCAGCTGGTCGGTGCGGATTCTGAAGACCTGGCCTTTGTTCGCAACGCGACCGAAGGTGTCAACGCCGTGTTGCGATCGTTCCCGTTTGCGGCCGGTGACGAGGTGCTGATCACCAACCACGGTTACAACGCTTGTAACAATGCCGCCCGGTACGCGGCCGGGCAAAGCGGCGCGGCAGTGTCGGTCGCGGAGTTGCCGTTTCCGATTCGTTCAAGCTCTCAGGTCATCGATGCGATTGACCAGGCGATCACGTCCAAAACACGATTGTTGTTGATCGATCATGTGACCAGTCCGACGGGGCTGGTGTTGCCGGTCAAGGAACTGATTGAATTGGCACACCGGCGTGGGGTTCGCGTGATGATTGACGGCGCCCACGCGCCCGGGATGGTGCCGGTGGACCTTCGCGACTTGGACGTGGACTATTACACCGCCAATCACCACAAGTGGCTGTGCGGACCGAAGACGTCGGGGTTTCTGTACGTGCGTCGGGAACTGCAATCGACCGTTCACCCGACGACGATCAGCCACGGAGCGAACACACCAGAACTCGGGCGAACACCGTTCCTGGCTCAGTTCAATTGGATCGGGACCTACGACCCGACGCCGATTTTGGCGATGCCGACAGCGATCGAGTTCCTGAGCGGACTGGTCGAAGGCGGTTTACCGCAGTTAATGCGGAACAATCACGCGCTCGTTGTCGCCGGTCGCGAGTTGTTGTTGGATGCCTTGAACTGCTCGGCTCCGGCACCGACAGACATGCTCGGCAATCTGGCTTCGGTGCCCTTGCCGAGCGAGCGATTCGGCGACAAGACGGCCGCCAACGCACTCCAGCAGCGACTCTCTCGTGACCACCGAATCGAAGTCCCGGTTTTCCTGCTCGACGGCACACAGCCCTGTCTGCGGATCTCCGCCCAAGCGTACAACAGCATCGACCAATACCAGCGATTGGCCGACGCGCTGCGAAGCAGCACCGGGGAATCGCCTCAAGGCTAGACACCAACGCCGATGCCCGTGCCATTGGTAGATGCCCTCGTTTCGCTTGGCAATCCTAAAATTCAATGGGTACAGGACTCTGGTTTTCGCTGACCGGAGACTGGAGACGGAGCGTCAATCGAACAGTGAGGCGGCGATTCCGGAGACGATCAATAGCTTGCGTGAGTCGTTGCCCTCGATGTGGTTGTCCAGCAGGTCGTTGACCAGGTCATGAGCCCAATCGGGATCGATCGCTGCGGCGGCGTGCAAAGGCAACGCGTGGGAAAACATCACGGACTGATCGCGCTGTCCGAACAACCAAGACCAATCATCAAAACAGGGTTCGACCAGGGCCTTGGCGATGCCTGGGTTCACCGGAGCAAGATGAATCGCCAGGGTTGCGGTCGGAAAAAACGGTGTGATACGACTGGACTGATTCTCGATCCAGATCGATGCGAACAAGTATTCTTCGGCGAGGTCCGGATCCCAAAGCGCGACTTGCCCGATGCGTTCGGCCAACCAATGTCGCGGTTGGAAAATCATCGCTTCTTCGACGGGAGACTCCATGATTTGCAACGCTTGACGGGCCAATTCGGATTTTGTTTGTAGATCGGCATCGGAGGTTTTGGCCAATTCGAACAGGAAATCGGCTTTGCCGAGTTCATCGTCGCATCGCTCGGCAAGGGCCAATCCACGCTGGACATCACGATGTTTTAGATTCAGATACCCGGCGGTCATCCCCCGCGATGACAAGCGATCGATTCCCAGTCGTTTGCAGAGCGTTTCCGGAGACTGGTCACCGTATTCGGCGGCAAAACGAACGGCCAGCGTCTGCAAACGTTCGATCTCATCGGCGTAAGCCGTCAGCTCAATCAATTCGGATGCTTTTTCGGGGTCCACCGTGGCGTAGACGGGCAAGAAGATCCTGGCGACTCCGGCAAGCTTTTGACGCTCGCCGGCCGCCAAGACTTCAGCCAGTTTCGGATGGTCGGCGTAGGCGTCTAAAAGCATTTCTTTGGCCATCTCGACTTCACGCTGTTCGAGCAATTGGGCTGCCAGACGACCGATCGACGCCAGCGCGCCGTCGCCGGTCTGTTGTCGAGCCAAGACGAGCGCTTCGCCGAGCCATTCGAGCCGTTCCTCGGATTCGGTCGATTGATCCGCCAGAGAGAGTGAGAGGTGGAACACCATCTTGTCATCCAACAGCGGCAACACTCGCTTCCTTTGATCGGCATCCAGCCAGTTCATCTGAGCAATCAGCATCCCGACGGTTGATTTCATGTTGGGCAACTTCGCCAGTTCGGTAAGCTCGGCGAGGGCGGTGTCGAAATCGGTGACCGAAAGGGTACGGTAGTAGCTGGAAATTCGATGGACCGTGTCCGACGGATCCGGCCTTGTGAATCGTTGCAACATTCGACCGGCCAACGCTGCCGCGTCGACGGACGGATCGGATGCGGCGCGAATCAGTGGGCGTGAAAGCGGCCCGGAGTCCAGACGCTTCAGCTTGACGACGTCGAGCTGCTGACCGGCCGGTCGTACCAGCACGGCGGGGTGGTAGCCGTCGTGATGGATCGCGAAGACCGCCGTGCTGTCGGGGATTGAAATCATCGCTCGACCGTCGGCATCACTGCGATGACGTTGGTGTTCGACGTAGGCGCCGCGGCAGGCGATTCGGACGTCGGCGAGCGGGTGTTTGGTGTCTGCGTCGATCACCTGGACCGGTTGATCAATTGTCTTCCACTGGGGATGCATCGTGATCGACCCGAAATCCAGATCGGTCTTGTTGTTTCCGGCAATCGAAGCGTCTCGCCAATAAGTGGCTGTGGTGCGATAGCCGGGAGCATTTAGCTCAACGGAGATGTCGCGATTCCAATCGACGATCGGGCGCGATTCAAAGACGCCTTGCTGATCGGTTGCAATCGTCGATTTGCCGCCGAACAGGTCGACAGCCATGGAATCACGCCCGTTGTAAAGTTCCTGCTGGATCACTTGGGGTGTCCGTACGGTCACGCTGACACGCTGGATCGGTCTGCCGTCGGCATCGACGACACGGCCACGAATGGCAACGCCATGCCGGGGCACAATTTTCAGCACCACTTCATCTGTCTCGGACAACAAGGCCGAAACCGGTTGCTGCGTCATCATCGTTTCCTGCTGAGCGGTCAGCTGGACGGTGGCGTTTTCGAGGACATGATTGAATCGAAATTCGCCTTCGGCATCGCTGTACAAGGTTTGCGTTTTGGTGAAGCGTTCATCCTTGAATTGACATTCAACCTGTGCCGCAGCGATCGGAAGGCCTTGGTGATCGATCACTTTTCCGATCGCCGCCGACATTCGCTGCATCGGTGTCGGATCCAATTGCAGTTTTCCGTCGACCGGCAACTGTTGAGGATAGAGGTAAAAGCCCCCGGCTTTGATGTGTCGTCCGAGCACATCCTGTGGAAAATAGCTAATCCGGCTTCCGGGCGCGAACCAAATCTGAAATGCCCCGTCGTCGTCGGTGATGTCATCGGAGTGAGACAAAGAGAAATGCAGGACGGTGAGATCCGACAGTGGATCGCCAGTGTGCTCATCGACGATCTGGCCTTGAACGCGAATCCCGTCAAACCATTCGATCTGGTAGGACTGGTCTTCATCGATCGTCGCCGCAGTGGCTCGCTGGTACTGTGTCGTCAGCGGAACACTGCTGGGCATTTGTGAGGTGTAAACGAGGTTTCCGGGCGTCAGTTGAACCGGTGGCAGCGTGCCGTCGGCGCGCTGCACGGTGGTGCCCCAGGTGTAGACCTGCGTCGCACCTTGCGAGAACGAAAATTCCTGCGGCGACGATGCAACGGTGATGGCTGTTGAGAAAAACGGTGAATCCCGCTCGGGTTCGGATTCTGCGGTCCAGCGTCCCGCCGTTTTGTAAGTCTTGAGCGCGATCACACTCAACCGCCCGTCATCACCTCGCGTCACCGGTAATCGCTGATTCCCTAGCGAGTCGCTCCAGAGATAAACCATGGAAAGCCGCGCCGGATCAATCCACGTCGCTTGCGTTTTACCATCGGCGTCGGTGAAAGCCGATTCCGGGATCCCGTGGTATTTGGGAATCACGGTGGTGCCCCAAACCGCTGGGGCCAGCCGTGCGCCGGCGACGGAATCCCCTTGATCATCGACCACTGTAATTGTGCCTGTGGCCTGTGGTTTGAGCGTGACATCCAGCGGAACACCACACCGCAAGCGTGTCTGCAACAGTTCGCGGACATTCAAATCGTATCCGGGGGCCGCGACCACCAAGAGCGCACGGTCATGATGCAGAAAAGCTCGATGACGGCGTTGGATTGCAATTTCGTACTGTCCGCTGGAAACCGATGGGAGGGTGAGTTGCCCCGGGGTCTGATGCCATGTCCCGATATCCGGCCTGGACGTCAGGCCAACGATTCGAACGGTCGCGTCGTCAATCGGCTGACCGTTCCCATCAACAACACGAACCCGCACGAGGTCTCGATCCACGGTGTTCGCATCGGCGACCGAGAACCATCCCTGCCAGAGCAGAAACATCGCCAACGCCCATGACGCCCCCGCCTGTCTGATCAACAAATGATTCATCTGCTTCCCTATTGCTCGATTCCAAGAAACGGTTTGTCGCTCGCAGGCGGTTGATACGCTGGTCGTTTGACCGCAACCTGATGCCGGATCACTCCGCCCAACGGTCCGATATCGATCATCAGCCGTATCTGCATTTGTGGTTCAATCAGCCCGTTGGTGTTGAAGACCAGCGGGCATAAACTTCCGCACGCGAAACCGGAACTACGCCGGTCGATTACTTCGCCGGAACCGCTGGTGTTGACCAGCGTTGCGGCCAATCGACTTTCGTCACTCGGCTTTAAATCGCCCACCTCACATCGCACCAGCGTCAGGCCGGTTTCTGAGATACACTGCGGTAACACCGTCAATTTGCCGCCCAAATAGTCTCTCGCTGCGATCCGTGCTTCGAGACGCAATGCTCCAAGTAACTCACACGATGTCGTCTTTCCCTTTGCCACGCTAATTGTGTAGGGCAGCTTGGTGTCCAAGTTTTTAAATTCGATCGACCAGTAGCGACCGTCGCTGGCTTCGACGAACACTCTCTCTAGCCGATAGCTGCCCACCGGGATCCCGACCGCTTCGTCCACCAATTGGATTTCGCGATGGATCCCGCTGCGAGAAACCAAGGTCGCGTTCAGTTTTGAAATCACCGCGCCGGATCGCAGATGGTCCAAATCGACCCGAAGGGTCCCCATTCCACGAATCGGTATCAATCGAAGGCGCCACGGATTTTCCAGCAATCGAATCTCGTAGCGATCCGCTGTACCAACATCCCGCAGCCGCAACGGCCGGCCAGATGCGTGGCGTTCACTCAGCGGATGGAAGTGACCGTCGCGATCCAAATCGATGGACAACCGATCCGCGTTGCCCAGGTAGTCGCCGTCTCCGTCGCGATCGACCAGTTGCAACGCAAATTCATCGCCATCGATCAAAACGCGACCACGCAGTCGATCGTTGCCCTCCGGCTGCAGAAATATGAACGGTTCACTACCGCCGGCCGCTGCGACGACGACGGCCGCCAGCAGACACCCCATGAATCGAGTCATCTGATTCGCGTTCTCCGTGATGGCGAGAAAGAGCAAACGCCCCCTGTGTGACTTCGATAGTACAGTGGTCCATCACGGGCGTCAACAACCTGTTGACGGCTGTTCCGCACACTCATTTCGCTGTAGCAAATCACTTGGCTTTTTCCTGTGTTTGCTCCAATCCGGGTGCGATCCGCGTGATGCGCGGATCGAGTCGCCAATCACGCGTGTTTGCATTTGACAAGGTCGCTGACGGTCGGTTTTCCCGCAAGCCATTTCTTATAGACCGTGTCCCAGATTCCGCTCAGCAATATGCAGCGTAGGGCCGATGGGGATGTTGATCTACAAGCCGACTCGGATGCTACTGCCCTATGGTCTGGTGCTGCTGTCGCTCGTCTTTTT
>NZ_JACEHH010000090.1 GCF_014154935.1 Stieleria mannarensis | reverse complement strand
GTGGCAACACCTCCAGCGACGATGAAGAAGTGCCAAGGGACCTCTCCAAAACCTTTTGCCCAACTCCAGTAGCGCCGAAGAATGCTGCTGCGTTGGGACACATAAAGCGCGCCAACGACAAGAAATAGCAGGGCCACCAGCAGCATGGCACCGGCAAGCCCGAATCGATCGGATGCCCCAACCAAGGTTGTCACGCTGCCCAACATGGCAACGACAAAAGCCATCTTAGGACTGCTCTCGTTGGTCGAGCTCTCCGAGTCTGCCATGCCGTACTCGCCCCTATCGATTTATCGCCGCCCATCACTGTATTCGATCGCGAACAACCCCCGCAGGGCTGTTCCTGGATAGTCCCGCAGCGGCTCTAGGTTACCAATTGCTATCATCGCACGCAACATTGAACTTCAGTTCACCTGCCAACGGCGAATCCAAACGCGACTATGTTGGTTTGGCCCCAGACTTCACGTTTGCAATTCTGAAGATCTTCTGCGTTGGTGCAGCGAAACATCCAAAACACTTTCAGCCGGTTGAAACGCGACATCGTATCGTCGGCCGCCATGCGGTTAACAGCCTACCATGCATCCATGATCGAGCATTCCATGGCTTGCTGGCGCCAGTCGACTGGATCATCGCCCGGTTTTTGCGTTGCTCGTTGCGGTCAGATTCTTCGGCCAAACCCCAATTCGTCTTGCCGCGGTCGCGTTGGTTTTCATTTCCATGTTGGCGATTGCTTTCGAGGCCAACTCGATAACAACCGGATTGGATTCGACCGGAGTTCCTACGGCTCAGGATACGGTTAGTTGTGCTCGAAATCCAGGAAGACCGACAACATTTGGACGGCTATATTGAAGCAATCCCACCCTTCACCATCCCATAGCACCCAACGCGTAAGGCGGACCCCGTGAAGAATTTTATAACGCACTCATATCATGTTCTTTCCATCGCTTTAACGCTCGTAGCATTCCTGTTCGTTGATGGCCGCTGGTTGTCGGCGGAAGACAGAATGCCGAGAAAAGGCGGCGCCGATCAATTGATCGGATGGGCAACGGTCCGTGGCAACGGCGTCGAAACGACAACCGGTGGTGGCGATGGCGAAGTCGTGACCGTTCGCACGGTCGACGAACTGAAAAAAGCCGCGTCAAGTGACGAACCGCTGGTGATTCGCATTGACGGCACGTTCGCCGGCGGCGGCAAGATGGAGATCGCGTCCAACAAAACACTGATCGGCGTCGGTGCGGATGCGACGATTCAGGGAACGGAACTCAACATGAGCGGCGTTTCCAACATCATCATTCGCAACCTGACGATCTCCGGTGCCCGCGATGCGATCGCGCTGCGGCGAACGCATCATGTGTGGGTCGATCACTGCGACCTGTCGAATTGTAGCGACGGACTGCTAGACATCACCAACCAATCCGACTACGTGACGGCATCCTGGACCCGGTTTTCCAAGCATCACAAGACAATGCTAATCAACAGCGGAACGAGCCATCCCGAAGACAGCGGAACACTGAACACAACGATCCATCACTGCTGGTTCGACGGCAGCGATACGCGGAACCCACGCGCCGGCTACGGAAAAGTTCACGTGTTCAACTGTTTGTACAACGACAATGATTACGGGATCGGGCTGCATTCGCAGTGTCGTGTGTTGGCTGAGCAGAACTACTTTGCAAAGGTCAAGGACCCGATCAAGCAGATGTATCGCCCGGATCCAACCGACATCCATCATGGATTTTGCCAATCGGTCGACAATATTTTCAAGGAATGCCGCGGCTCTCAGGACGACGAAGGCAAAAGTTTCAAACCGACCGACTTCTACCAGTACGACTCTGTTTTAGACAAAGCCGCCGATGTCCCGGAAATTGTGAAAGCGGGCGTTGGTCCATCGGAACGGTTTGAGACGTTGTCCCTAGCTACCAGCGATGATTCCGCCGCCGTCTCCGACAAACCGCGGGTCATCGTCACAACCGATGGGGAGATTGACGACGAATGTTCAATGGTCCGCTTTCTACTCTACGCGAACGAATTCGACGTCGAAGCCATCGTGACATCCAGTTCTCAATATCACTGGCAAGGCCATCGCTGGGCAGGAGATGACTGGATTGAACCGCTTCTGGATGCGTATGCGAAGGTGCATCCCAACTTGAAGAAGCACGATCCGGCGTATCCGTCGCCGGAATACCTCAGGTCGCGAACCGCACTGGGGAACGTCAAATCGGAAGGCGACATGGAAGCCGAGACGGCGGGTTCGCAACTGATCGTCAATATCTTGCTGGACGAGTCGGATGATCGACCAATCTGGCTTCAGGCTTGGGGTGGACCGAACACCATCGCGCGGGCCCTAAAGACCATCGAGGAAAAACATCCCGCGAAGATGGGCGCAGTAGCAAAAAAGATATGCTTCTACTTTATCTGGGAACAGGACGACACGTATCAGAAATACATTCGACCGTCTTGGGGCAAGTACAACATTCCGACGATCATCTCCGACCAGTTCATTGCCTTTGCGTATGAACGTCAGCGGAAGGCGGTCCCGCAGGATGCGCACCGATATTTCTCAGCGGAGTGGATGAACCAGAATGCCCTGCGGAACCACGGCCCCCTGCTCGATTTATACAAAGCACATGATGATGGACGCTTCCGGTCCGAAGGCGATTCGCCTGCGTTCCTGCACGTGATTCCGACCGGCCTACGCAGCGAGGAGTCACCGGACTGGGGCGGCTGGGGTGGTCGGTTCGTATTGGTCCGCGAGAACACGTGGCTCGATCCGGTGGCCGAGCCGGGCTACGAGTATCCGATCGGTCGTTGGTTTGGCAGTTCGGCATGGGGGCGTTTACGTGCGAGACACGAAGTCTCAAATGACCCGGAACTGGCCGTCTACCTCAAACCTCAGTGGCGCTGGATTGATGCGATCCAAAATGATTTCGCGGCGCGAGCCGACTGGTGCGTCAAGAACTACGACGATGCTAACCATCCGCCAATGGTCAGGCTGGCCCATGAAAAGGACTTGAAGGTTCGCGTCGGAGATCGCGTGTCACTGAGTGGCCAAGGAACGACAGATCCCGATGGCAACGCATTGACGTACCGATGGTGGCAGTACGAGGAAACGGATTCGGCCGAATCCAGTGTCACCATCACCGACGCGAACTCTTCCGGTGCCAGCTTTATCGTTCCCGACGAGCCCGGCAAACAGGTACACGTCATTCTTGAGGTGACGGACGACGGCCAGCCCCGACTGACGCGTTATCAACGCGTTGTTTGTGAAATCCGAAACTGATCCAAGCGGAGGCGAGGCACCGGTCCTTGTCAGCCCGACTTCTCCAGCTCACGTTGTACACACCGCGTTTTCCGGCGTCGGACCCGAAAAGTTGGCACTACATTTCCATGCGCCAACTGAACTTCTTGTTCGAGCTTCATGACGATCTTCTAGGCCATTGGCGATCTCCATTGTTGCAGTCACTTGCGAACAGCGACTACGATCAGCAGCCCGACTCCCACCATGCAGCCCAAAGCGATCACCGCGTAACCGATTCGAAACGCCAAGAATTGAGGCACGTTGTCGGTCGGCTCAAATGTCGCCAAGAAGCCGAATCCGCAGAAGGCAGCACCAGCGAGAAGGGCGATCACCCCCGGGTATAGCTGCCATTCGTTTCATGATCCGCCGCCCTTGTCGGCCGCCTTCCCGCCACGGTTGCTGCGGCACCGATCACTACAATACTTGACTTCACCCCAGACCTTCTCCCACTTCTCTCGCCAGGTGAAAGGTCGGCCGCAGACGACGCAGATTTTCTCGGGCAGTTTGGAATGTTTTTTCGCCATCGCAATGACTCACGGGAGTTTGGTCTCGATACCGAGGGGCTGCGTTCCAGCGATTGTTTTACCACCCAGTCGATCTCACAATCCACCCTTCGACGACGCCACAGCAAATTGACGATCGAAAACCGCTGAACTCAAACCCACTGCCAGAGTTCCTTTAGCCCCGTTTTATCGGCTACCTTGATTCCTTGTCGGCGTTCTTACGCTTGCCACCCGCTGCCTTAGCTGGCTCCGCATTGGTAACGGGAAAGGACTTTGCCAGTTCAGCCTTCAGGCCGGCGAGCGATTCGTCTCCGGCAAGATTGTTCCACTCGTGGGGATCGATTCGCAGGTCGTAGAGCTCCTCGCTGCCGTCGCTGTATCGGATGTATCGATGGGTTTCATTGCGGACGGCGTGGTTGCCTTTGCCGAAGGTCGTCAAGGCTACATTTGGCCATGGTGCGGCTGGGTTTTTCAGCAACGGCTTCAAGCTGACTCCTTCCAGTCCCTCCCGGGGCGGCAAGCCACACAATTCGATCAGAGACGGATAGATCGACAACAATTCAACGGGGCGATTGCACGGTTTGCCCTGATCCATTCCCGGGACACTGAGAATGAAAGGAACGCGAGTCGCTTGTTCCCAAAGTGATTGCTTCGCCCAGCGTTCCTTCTCACCAAGAAAAAAGCCATGGTCCGAGTACAGCACGACGACCGTGTTGTTTGCGTGCGCACTCGTTGCAAGAGCATCGAGGACGCGACCAACCTGTTCATCGGTCCAACGGATGCAGGCCAGGTACGACTGCACGGCCTCTTTCCAGCGTCCGCTTTCGACAAACCACGAGTGAGCCGGCGCGGCGGGAGCCTTCGTCAGAGTCGCGGCAATGCTTGGCAGGTCGTCACGGTCACCGTCTTTCACCTTTGGCAGTTCGATCGTGTCTGCCGGGATCTCATTGAAAACGCGGGTCGGAGAATAGAACGGAACATGGGGCCGATAGAACCCAACGGCAAGAAAGAATGGTTGCTCGGATCGCTTGCCGATGACATCGATCGCCCACGAAGCATCGACATAATCCTGGAACAGTTCTTCGTCATAGGACTGGCCGCCAAAATCCCACAGGCCATTTGCCCCGTCGGGCGTCGCAGGGATCAGACGTTGATCGATTTTCTGTCGCTGCCCAGGTCGCGGTCCCACTTCGTCAAAGTCACCAGGCGGCAACCCAGAACCGTGGTAGATCTTGCCCGTCGTGTAGGTCCTGTAACCGCTCGCCGCAAAGTGACGCGGTAGTGTGACGCGAGACTTGAGGGCGTCCACGGTCCAGGGCTTGGGCGAATTCATGTAAACGCCGCTGCTCGATGGCCGCATTCCGTACATAATGCTGGTCCGGGACGGATTGCAGATTGGTGCCTGGCAATGAGCATTGCTGAACAGTGTCCCACGCTCGGCAAGCCGATCGATGTTGGGCGAACGGGCTTGCGGATGCCCGCCCAAGCAGCCAACCCAGTTGTTCAAATCGTCAATCGCGATCAGTAACACGTTCGGCTGATCAGCCTGGACGACAACGGACGGCCAGGACAAGACCAACAGCCCGAATAGGACGCGCATGGATTGAGCACGAGTCATGGGAAATCGCCTCAGCGGGATCGAGGGTGCGGAGAATACGAGAGTGTAGTCAAAAATACGGACGCGCAGGTTTTGACTGACGCGATCGCAGGTAACCAGCAGTAGAAATTCCGGCTTGTGAAAGTACGCTCACGCAACCGAAACAGGCCGTAACAATTTCAGGCCTGGTTCGATCGGCGGCTCAAAGCATGACACGAATGGATTGGCTACATTCTCTTGTGTCGAATTTGAACTCTGCCTCATGGAACGAACGAAATGGTATCAAGTGAAACGAGCGAACGCCCCGTCACAGTGGCCGTGCCGCGGGCATTGTGCCTCCTGATCGTCGCATCTTGTTTGACCCTCGGTCGTCCAGTGTCGGCAAACGATCGGTTGATATGCTGCGGTGGCGCGGAGGTCTTTATTCTTGAGATCGATTCAGACCAACCCGAGGCCCCGGAGCTCGTTTGGTCGTGGAAGGCAGAAGATTCTCCCGAAATTCCGGAGACGGGCGAAAGATCGTTCGCGACGACCGACGAGTGCAAACCGATTGGAGAGTCTCTTCTGATCACATCGTCCAGCGGCGGTGTCGCATTGATTCGCCGGAGTGACAAACGTTGCCAGTTCTACACGCAGGCGAAGAACGCCCACAGCGCATGTCTACTGCCGGGTGATCGGGTTGCCGTGGCGTCAAGCTTTGGTGGCGACGAACTTCTCGTTTACAAGCTGGCCAAGCCCAGCGGCAGCCCGGCAAAACCGGTCGCCAGAATTCCCCTTCGAGGTGCCCATGGAGCGATTTGGGACGAGCAGTTGAAACGATTGTGGGCCCTGGGATCCGATGAGCTCCTGTTGGTCGATCTTGGAGACGCACCGACAAGTTCGACACTCAGCGTTGACCAACGAATCGAGCTCCCGACGCCCGGCGGCCACGACCTCTCGCAATCACGCGAAACGTCCATCTTCTTCGTGACGACCAACGAACACGTCTACCGTTTCGATGCCAAAGACGCCCGCTTTACGCCACATTCAATTCTTGCCGACCGGCCCAAGGTGAAATCGGTCAGCGAACATCCTCAGACCGGTGAGATCGTTTATCACCAGGGAACGCCAGAAAACTGGTGGAGCGACAGAATTCGATTTCTCGGCGACCGAGAGGACATCCAGCTACCAGGGCGACGGCTCTACAAAGTCCGATGGGACAGATAGGCTTCACCGCTCGGCGTGCCGCCAGTACTCCCAAACCGCTTGGGCGTGCGTTTTATCTCCGGTGAAAGCCAACACCGCCGGTACGATATTGGAACACGGTAAGAAACGCCAAGCGCCTGCCCCTCAAACAGTCACTGAAACAGCAGTTTCGGCCCGAATCAACAGCGAGAAATCGCAACAGTCGGGCCAACAGAGCAAGAACGTGCGACCTCCTGGTCTCAAAAAGGCACTTTCTCCTATAAGAGAAACCGTGTTTTCTCGGCGTTTCTTCTCGAAAAGTAGCAAAATACCAATGTTTTAGAGGTGACGCAAACCGGTACACAGAATCGCACTAAAACACGGCAAAAAGCGGTATTTCCGAGCACCCCCCGAATGCCAAAACGGTACGGAACTCCCCACCGACTTGTTCCCCAAGCGGCCAATTTGAGCCCATCAATGGACCAAAAATCAGCCTTCGGTTGCCACTCAAGCGTCTCGTCAAATCGACGCATCTCCGGAGGACACGCAGAGCGATAAAGGCCTCAAAAAGAACCAGACCGCCACGACGCTTCTCCATTGTTTTGCCCCCATCGTTTTGCCATCTCAACAGCAATAATCACCAGCCTCAATACCACTGCGTTACGCCATTCCAGATTCGGTAATATTTGCCCCCCGACTCTCGTGCCACCCCCTGCTTTGCGAGCTTCTTTCCTTGCACTGGATCAATCGGTCCTCCTTCTGGTGGTTTTGTATCTCGTCTTCTCGTTTGCCTTGAGGCGGTCGGCTGGACTTCACGAAGCCGTATGAACTCGTCGAGACTTTCACGGCTTACTCGATACCTCGCTCGCTTCGTTCCGCTCCCAACATTCACGGCCCGAAGCTCGGCCCGGCGAATCCACCCATGAACGGTGCCGGGTGAAGCACGAAGCAACTTCGCTACCTCAGGTGGAGTCAAAAACGGTTCAAGTGATTATGCCAAGGCCCTCAACTCCCTGCTGGTTTCTGCTTAAACACGGCCATTTGCGGCAAGTGATCGCTCAACGCAAAGGACTCTTTGTCATTGATGTCCAATCGGAATGAACCTTCGAACAACGGCCTTGATTCAACAACCTGTTCGGCGATTGGGCCAGCCGCCATGACGTAATCGATTCGCCACTTCGGAACATCGGCTTTGATCGAAAAACCATTGCCTTTGCCGACCTTGGCGAACGTGTCCATCCATCCAGCGTCAATCCAGAGTTTGTATTCGTCCGTGTCAGGCCCGTGGTTCAGATCGCCGATTAAAAGCATCGACTTCCCGGCATCCAGCTCCAGCATCATCGATTCGATCATCACTCGAATCTCTCTCAGACGAATGGTGGGATCGGCGGTAGGGTAAAGATGAGCGGAATGCACGATAAGAGGGTCGCCGTTTGGTAACTTGACGGTGGCTCGCCCCCAATGTCGGGTAAACAACTCTTTGGGTCTTTCGCCCTCCATTGGGGCGTTCTGAGACTCGATGATCTCGAACTTGCTCAGCAGTGTGCCCGGCCAATTGCCTCCACTCGGGAATCGAACGTGGTTCATTCCTAAAAGTTCCGCAAGTTCCGCGGTGAGCTGCTCACTGGGCGATTCTGAGAAGTTGATGATATCGGGTTCGTAAAGTGCCAGTTCCATCGCAAGACGCTTGGGCATTTGGCCCTTCGCAACAGCCCGTTTTGCCAACGGTCGGTCGTTTGGCCAGCCCGTGCATTTGTAGATGTTGTAAGCGATGACCCGAAGTGGCCTGGGCTTCGACTCATCGGCGAACAAATTGGCGTTGGCTACGGCGAGACTGGCTCCCAGTGATCCGCAAAATTGGCGGCGTGAAATTGTCATTGCATCTCCGCGGTTATGTTTGCCAATTCTACCATGTTAAACTGGATCGACTCTTATCCTTGAACAAGGAGTTTCAATGAATCTCGCCGTTGACGTGATTTCGGACGTTATCTGCCCGTGGTGCTACATCGGCAAACGGCGTCTTGAAAATGCGATTGCTGCCGTGGATGGTCTGCACGAGGTTAAGGTTCAGTGGCATCCGTTCCAACTGAATCCAATGATGCCGAAAGAAGGCATCAGTCGCAAGGAATATCGCACCAGTAAGTTTGGAAGTTGGGAACGATCACTGGAACTGGATGCCAAAGTCATTGCTGTCGGTGAATCCGAAGGCATCCACTTTGCATTCGACAGATCTGAACGAACTCCGAACACGGTTGATGCTCATCGGCTCATTTGGCTTGCCGATCAGCATGGCTGTCAGGCTGCGGTTGTCGAGGCACTGTTCCGAGCTTACTTCACTGAAGGCAAAGACATCGGTGATCAGCAAACGCTCATTGACGTGGTTGTGGAAGCAGGGCTGGATCGACAAGCTTCCGAAGACATATTGAACAGCGATGATGGAATGGATGTCATCTCAAACGGCAGAGAATTGTCTCGGCGGCATGGAGTCGATGGCGTTCCATTCTTCATCATCAACAATGTGATCACATTGGCTGGCGCTCGGACCCCGGAGACTTTTCTCGGTGCGTTCAAACAGGCCAATAGATGAAACGCATCAAACAGATCTCAAAATTTCTGCTGGCAATCTTCATGATCAGTGCGGGCACGATGCACTTCGTGAATCCCGAATTCTTCCTGAAGATTATGCCGCCATATCTCCCGTTTCATAAAGAACTGGTGCTGGTCAGCGGCGTTTGCGAGATTCTGCTGGGTCTCCTGCTGCTGATTCAAAAATGTTCACGGCTTGCGGCATGGGGAATCATCGCACTATTGATTGCCGTGTTTCCTGCGAACATTTATCTGTACCAGCATCAGGAGATTCTACCGGCGTTGCCGGTTGTTCATCTGTTGCGATTGCCATTGCAGGGAGTCTTAATTCTGTGGGCGTATTGGCACACACGACCGGAAGAGAAGAAGTCATGAACCTGAAGCCAATCCTCCAAGCCATCCTCGACGACTACGCCCTGCCAGTGAATGGCGATCATGGTGTTGCGCATTGGGCTAGAGTTCTCGAAAACGGGTTGAAACTGGCGGAAGCAACGGGAGCCAATGTCGAAGTGGTCTCCCTGTTTGCCGTTCTGCATGATTCACGCCGAAACAACGAAGTCACCGATCCAGAGCATGGTCCAAGGGCTGCTGAATTCGCCGCCGAACTCCGAGGTAGCGTTTTCGATCTGGAGGACCACGAGTTCCGGTTGCTGTATCGAGCCTGCAAAGGCCACACGCACGAACGCAATCATCCCGATGTGACGATCCAGACTTGCTGGGACTCAGATCGCCTTGATCTGGGGCGAGTCGGGATCATGCCGCATCCCAGCCGACTCTGTACGGAAGTTGCGAAAAGACCCGAAACAATCAAATGGGCGGATGGTCGGGCGAGATTCGGCGTCGTTCCAACTTTTGTCCTGGTCGATTGGGGGATTGATCTGGAGAGCGTCCACGAAAAAGGCAACTGAACTACCCAAACAAATACGCGGGAGGGGTATGCCTCGCTTGTCTGATCGTAGACCGTAATTCTGCTCTTTCGATAAGCTGCCCGGATCACGCGAAGAGTAAGTCAACATAACTACCTTGGCTTTCTCGGTGCCGTCGGCTCGACCTCGGTCGAATCATCAATGGTTTCGTCGAGAACGGAAGGTGGACATTCACGCAGGGGATCCAAACGATCCGCCTGGTCGAATCCCCACCTCAGGTATGGCACCATGCTTGGCAAGTTCTCTGAATGGAGCATACCCGCCGCGACGTTTGATTGCACCGGAAACTCCTTGAGGTAGTAGTAGCCACCAAGGAATGATGTTTCGGTTCCATGCGTTGACAATTGCATCAACGTCCTGGTCGAGAAGATCACCCTGGACAACCTCAACGTTTGCCATCAGCCACTCATCCCGGAAAAGTCAGGTAGGAAGCCGGGACCGCGTCGACGAGCCAGACGCCGTTGGCGGAAAGATAGAATTGGTGGCCGTCACGATGCATGGTATTGGCAGCGACTCGAAGAATGATTGGCTTGCCTCGCCGCGAACCGTCTTTAGTCGCTGTTTCTCCATCGGGAGAAAGATGGACGTGGTGTCGTGATCGCTTTTTCAGACCGGTGGCTCGGATGCTATCGAGAAACGCAGCGACCGCTCCGTGATAGAGAATTTCGGGAGGCGTCCTCTGGTCGAGGTTGAGTTTGACGCCGGATACCGAATGCCCCTGGCTGGCCCGGATTCGCAAGCCGTCATCACTCAATGCGAAACGCTTCTTGTCGTTCGTGGCAACAACTTCGTGGAGCAGTTCCAGTGAGAGTCTCCTGCCATGAGCGTTTGCTTGGGTAATCAACTCGTCGATGCAGAGCCAACCTTCAGGGTCCAGCTCTGCGCCAATGACTTCGAGGCGATGCCGAAGGACTAGGCTGAGGAACTTGCTGGTGGATACGAGTTCGTTGTTAGATTTCATGATCCTGATTGTACTGCGAAAGACTGATGGATGTCCGTCCGCAGTTTCACTCTCCCTCGAGTGAGAGTCGAGCCGAATCGAGGACAGGGTGCGCTACCAAGACGTTCGCACCAAATACTGGTTTCAGCAATCGCCGAAGTTTTGCCTCGGTGCCCCCTCCGCCAAAAGATCCAGCTGGACTGCTTTTTCACTGTCCTGTTACGGAGGTGGCAAACAGCTCGACATCTACTGTTTCTTGAATTCGGTCAATCGTGTGTTGGTCTCCCCGAATCGCGTTTTCGCCAATGGTCCCGTCTAAGCCTGTCGAGAGATTTCTCCAGCGGAAGTGAACCGCAACGACAGAACCCAAACGAATTCCTCGGAATCTGCGCCCGAAAATCTCTGCACTGGTGCCGTCCGGGTTGAATGTCACGGTCCCAGCCCCCTTCAGCTCGAGCACGGTCCTTGAGATTGGCCATTGTTACGATCGCTGTGCTGATGCCTTTCTTCGCCGGAGGGTTTATCGGTGCGATCCACGACCCGTTGTCATTTGAGATCACTGCGATCGCGAACGCAATGTGTTGGGTCGCGACTTCTGTTGCGTTGGTCACCCCGGTGGGATCGGCAATCTGGCTGGCTTGGCGATTTCCGTTTTCCGAACATCGCTGGAGAAAGCTTGCGATTTTCGGTTTACTTCTTTTTCCATCGAGTCTGTTGACGACGACGATTGGCGAACGCGCGAGTCTTTTTGTTCGGCTTCAAGTGGTCGATGTATTCAACCCTCGTGTTTCGATTTCGCTTGGCAAGACGATCCTGGACGATGCACTCCCGGATGTCCTGTACTTCATCACGCTTTTCATTGCGCTCTTGATTGGACGGCACTTCTGGCAGATCTCGATCGTACGAATCGGTCAACCGAGACGACCACCGGTCCGCCTGACGATTCAGTCCATGTTGACATTCACGCTGATCGTGTCATTGTGGTTTTTCGCCATGGTTCACAAAGTGGAATCAAATCGTGACAAACTGGTGAAGCTGGATTCGCCGCACGGAATCGTCAGTTTTTTGGATGTGCTTGGGATCGTCACGCCGCTGTCCTCAGCAGTCGCGGCCGGTGTCGCCGTAATCTTGCTGGCGATTGCAAGCACCAAGAAACTCTCACTCAAGATCACGATCGTCGCACTTGCAATTTGCTTCCTGCACATTCCACCAGTCTTAGAGCGGCAGGCTTTTCATTGGATCGATTTTGGCCCCAAGGACTACTCGATTCTTCCACATCGGTATGACATCATAGGTGCGATTTCGATGGTGCTGGTCTGTGCCAGTTGTCTCGCCTGCCTGCGATGGGCAGGTCTGCGGATCGAATGTCGTTGCTCTATTCGACAAGATGCTTACCGCGCTGATGCACGCGTTTCGTGACGACGGTGCATTTGAAAAGCTGCCGCTGCGTCCCGACGCGAAGCACCTCCGTGTCAACATCAGTGATGACATTCCGCAGCGTCAGTCTCGACGCAAGTGCCTGTCGTTTCGCAATCCCCGCGAGAGTAGTTTTGCATACCAGCTATCAAAGAAACGCCCGCGAAGGATTGGTTCTCCGCGGGCGTTTCGTGTTTGGTTCGCCACTGTGCCATTGGCATTGGGCTTACAACTCGACGGATTCCACTTCGCGGACGAAGCGGCTTGCGTCGTTTTCTAGGAAGGATGCAACGACATGGAAGACCGCGTCGCTGAAGCCTCCGACGTTCAGGATGTCCTGGCGGTCGGGGGCTTGGGTGTTGCCGTAGGGGGCGATGTCGGCAACTCGGTCAAAGACCTTGTGCATCAGCGCTGTGTCGCGTGTCGACAGCGTGACCAGAAGCGCCGCCGGCATGTCCTTCATGTACGCCCGCTCTCGCGAGTAGACCGCCAGCTTTGCCAGGAATTCGTTGTCGTTGACTTCATCGATCAACGCCCGCATTTGGTCCAGCTGGCTCTGTGCAGACGCGTAATGGACGTTGCCAAACGTTCCGGTCGCCGCCAGTTGCGCCAGCGCATGCTTGGCCGGCAGCTTGTACGCCGGACCACCCGCTTCGTTGACCGTGGTCGCTCGCGGCAGAACGCTCGTGATGCTTTGGAATAGGGACTTGTTTGCCACGGTAATCTCCTGGGCCAGCGCAGGCTGTTGGCCTGCTATGGCAGTCGTGGCATGCGGAAAGGCCT
>NZ_JACEHH010000009.1 GCF_014154935.1 Stieleria mannarensis | reverse complement strand
GCTCGCAAGAGCGTGGAGGGCACTTCGGATCCACCTTCTGGCGAAGGTAGCTACGTTGATCGCGACGACTCGCTACCGGCCGATCGAATCGGCCAGTTCGTCGGCGCCGTAGATCTTGCGAATCGCTTCGATGATCCCCACGCCGGACACACTGACCGCACGGGCTTGCTGGTCGGTGTACAGGTAATCGCTGGTCAGACTTTGGATGTTGCCGTCAAAGATCAGCCCGACCAGTTCGCCGTCGCGATTGACCACGGGCGATCCGCTGTTGCCGCCGATGATGTCGGCGGTGCAGACAAAGTTCAGTTGCGTCGAAAGGTCCAGTTCGTCTTCGGCCTGGTTCCACGACGGCGGCAAGTCGAAATCGGTTTGCCCTTGGTGCTGTTCCTCGTGCTCGAAGGCTCCGGCGAAATCGGTCGCCGGCTGGATCCGCTGGCCGTCCTGCATGTAGCCTTTGACCTGACCGTAGGCCAACCGCAACGTGAACGTCGCGTCGGGGTAACCCGAGTCGCCTTGCAATTTGCTAACCGCCGCGGTGATCTTGGCATAGGCTTGGCGTTCGCGCTCGTCCAGTTCTTCGTTGATCGTTCGGATCCGTCGGTATTCGGGTTCCAACTTTCGTGCCAACACGATCAACGCATCGTCGGATTTCTGGATGTCCTCGAGCGAACCGTCCAGGTAGGCCTTGCGGACGCTAATGTCATCCAGCTTGGTGCCGTCGACCAGTTCGGCGGCGCGTTCACGCGGTCCCTTGCCGTCCAAGACCACGGCAACCCACTCGCTATCGCCGCCGCGGTTTTCGACGAACCGGGCCAATTCGTCGGCCAGTTTGACGCGTTCCAGGTCGCGATAGATCGGCGCCTCGCTGAGCAGGTCTTGGACCAGCGATTCGCGTCCCGATTCGGTGAATTCCCGCAACCGCTCGCCATTGGGTTTTTCGTCTTCCGCGGCACGCAGCACCGATGTCAGCGCCAGATCGAACAGCCGTGATCGGAAGGTGACGGTTTGTCCCAGCATCTTCTTCTTTTCGGCTTGAACCGCGGCGATCTCGGCAAAGGCGGTTTCGGTGTCGGTCAGTTCCGCATCCGCTCGGGCTGCCTCGCGGAGCGTGGTTTCACGTTTCTGCTTGGTCGCGATCGTGCTGGGGTCTTGCAGTCCGGCCAGCATCCCCGTGTAGGCTTTGCGGCCGTTCTGGACGCCGAACAGTTCGTCCCGCGCCCGGCGCGTCGCTTCGGCGCCTTCCAAGCCGAACTGTTGCAGCATGATTTCTTTGCGGCGCAAGTAATCCAACACGTAAGGCAATCGTGCATCGCGCAGGTACTTCAACGCTTCAACGGTAAAGATGCGTTGGGTCCGTCCGGGGTTTCCGCTGACGAAGACCAGGTCGCCTTCGCGGACCCCGGAATCGCTCCAACGCAGGAAGTGATCCAGTTTGGCGGGCTTGCCGTCTTCATAGACCCGCATGATGGTCGCGTCGAGGTTGTAACGGGGGTATTCGAAGTTGTCGGCGTCGCCGCCGAAGAACGCGGCGGCGGTTTCGGGAGCCCAGACCAGCCGCACGTCGGTGTATTTTTTGTAGCGATACAGGTGATACGCTGCGCCGCCGAACAAGGTGACGACGTCGCTGCGCAGTCCTGACTTGTCGGTCGACTCCTTTTCGATTTCGGCGATCACCGCTCTGCGCTGCGTCGCTGCGTCGGCGGCCGAGGCGTCATCGGCAACGGCCGCTTCGACACGCTCGGTCACGTCTTCGATGGAGACCAGTTGGTTGAGTTCCAAGTCGGGGGCTTTCAGTTCTTCGTCCAAGGACTTGGCCAGATAGCCGTCGTCGATCAGGTTGCGGTCTTCGGAGCTGAGTTTGTGCAAGGTGTCGCTGGCGACGTGGTGATTGGTCAGCACCAGGCCGTCGCTGGAGATGAACGATCCCGAGCCGCCGCTGTTGAACCGGACCGACGAAAGTCGTAACGCGTCGGCCCACTCCTGGGAGGGCTCGAAACCGTATTTGGATTTCAACTGCTCGACCGGCAGGTCGTTGAACAGGTACATGCCCTCGTCGCCGGAGGTTTCACAGACCGCGGAGATCAAAGACATGGTTGCCAAAGCCAGGGGATAGAGTTTGCGCATGGTTGATTGTGGTGGAATGAAAGTCGTCTTGCCTGTCAGCAAAGTCATCGTAGCGGAAAACCGCGGAGAGTTTCGCTACCGGGGTGTGGCGCGAGGCGGGCAAATCAGGTGAAGCCTTAATGCCAACGAACCATTGCACTCACCTTCCCCGGCAGGGCAGAGGTGTTTACACGAATGGCACGGGCTTAAGCCAATACGCTGAACCGTAGGCGCCAGCCTCGGGCCCTACCGCCGTGAAAAAGGCGTATCAAGGCCCGCGGCTAGCGCCGTCGGCTCACGAGGCCCGTGCCATTCGTGCGGGTGCTGAAAGCCTTGGCGGCTTCCGCTACGGGCGCGGTGCGGGTGCCGAAAGCCTTGGCGGCTTCCGCTACGGGCGCGGTGCGGGTGCCGAAAGCCTTGGCGGCTTCCGCTACGGGCGCGGCTTCCGCGACTCAGGCCACTTCCCAGCCGGGGCGATATTGCTTTTGAATCAGCGCGTCGGCTTCGGGGCAATTGGTCGCTTTGAGATGCTTGCCGTCCCAATCGAGTGTCTTGCCGACGCGGAAAGCGACGTTGCCCAGCAGGACCGACTCGGTCAGTGCTCCGGAGTAATCGAAGTTGCACGTCGTCTCGCTGCCCGTCTTACAGGCTTGGATCCATTCTTTGTGATGTCCGATCGAATTGGGGATGGTGGGCGTCGGCGGTTCGAAGTTCTTGAACGTGTCTTCGGGGTACAAGCGATAGTTGCCATAGCTGGCGAACATTTTGCCTTCGCTGCCGACGAACATCACGCCGCTGCCGGGAACCTGTTCACCGGCGACCGTTTTGGGAATGTGGTTGCCGTCGTACCAGGTCAATTTGACCGGCACTTGGGAACCGCGCGCCGGGTACTGGTAGTGGACCGTCAAACCCAAGGGGCAGGTTTCCGGATGCACCTCGGGGCCTTCGGCAGTAACGCTGGTGGGGTGCCGCAGGTCGAGTGCCCAGAACGGCAGGTCCATGTAGTGGCATCCCATGTCGCCGAGCGTTCCTTGGCCGAAGTCCCACCAACGCCGCCAGTTGGCCGGGTGATAGCGGCCTTCTTTGTAGGGACGTTCCGGAGCCGGTCCGAGCCACAGGTCCCAATCCAGGTGCTCTGGGACCGGGTCGCCCGATTCGGGACGTTCGCCACCGCCCCAGCCCTTGCCGACCCAGACATGGACTTCGGCGACGTCGCCGATGGTTCCGGCACGAATGATTTCGACGACGCGTCGATAGTTGTTGCCAGCGTGGATCTGGGTGCCCATCTGCGTGGCCACGCCGGCTTGCTTGGCCGCTTCGGCGATCAACCGTGCTTCGTGAACCGTGTGAGTCAACGGTTTTTCACAATAACAATGCAGGCCCGCGCGGATGGCTCGGATCGCCGCCGGGGCGTGATTGTGGTCGGCGGTCGAGATCACGATCGCATCGGCGGTGTCGGCTTCTTGGGCGATCATCTCGCGATAGTCGCGATAGGTCTTCGCTGCGGGGAACTGGGCCGACGCTTTCTCCAGGTACTTCGCATCGACGTCGCAAACACCGACGATGTTTTCGTGTTGCACACCGCTGACGTTTGCGCTCGCGCGATTGGCCGTGCCGACACACAGGAGCTTCAGCTTTTCGTTGGGTGACGTTGACTCATCGGCTTGGGTTTCACTCCAGTAGCCGGAGAAGAGTGCGACGGTGGAGAGGGCGGCGGATTGTTTTAGAAATTGACGACGTTGCATGGCGGGTTTGATTCGAGCGGTGGGACAGTTCAAAGCGGGTGAGGAAACATGTGGTTTACCTGGACAGCGTCTTTTCGATGTAGCTACGCTCGCCAGAGCGTGGAAAACGGACCGCACCACCTTCGGGCGAAAGTCGCTACCGTTGAACGACGCTTGACGATGCTGGATGTGTCATGTGACGCTGCCAACAGGAACGCGGGCTATTCTAGCCGACATCATCCGCTGCGGTGGCAAGTGTGGGGAGCCAATGGCATCGCACCTCCCCTCGCTGCGTCTCGCCCCCCATACGCACCAAGTGAAGACTTGCAGCCAGCAACTCCTTGAAGACACCCTCCCTTTCAGGGTGGGCTGGCGAAAATCAATGGAACTTGGAACGTTGGGTAGGTTCGGGGACGTTCAGCGATTCTGCTGGATCCCTCGATTGCAAATTGCAAACTGTTCATTGCAAAATTCAAATTTGCCGGGAATCGTCGCTCAAATCATTTCGCAATTTGCACTGTTCATTTTGCAATTTTCAATCGTTGCCGGTTCACCTGTTTTCGACGCCATCTACTTTTCATCAGGCCACTTTCAGGGAGGGGCGCGGAGGAGTTTACGCTCGGAGCGTGGAGGGTTCGTTGTGGCTCGGAAGCACTTAATCACCACCAATCGACCCTCCCCTCGCTACGCTCGACCCTCCCTTCCAGGGAGGATTGCGACTGAAGTTAGGCGAGCGTCGCTACGGCGGGACACGGGCGACATGCGAGGCGCACAAAAAAACGGCACGCGACGGGGGAGCGTCGCATGCCGCATTGATCGTTCTTGATGAGGGCGTTGGGGGCCCAGCTCAGATCATTTCCTTGAGACCCTTGAGCGGGCGGATGACGACCTTCTTGCTGGCCGGTTTCGGCTTCAGCCAGATTTCGCTTCCGTCGGAGGGGTTGCGTCCCTTGCGTTTGGGTTTGGCTTCAACATCCTTGCGTTGGATCTTGCACAGACCAGGGATGGTGAATTGACCCGAGCCGGTGCGGCCCATTTCGCGAGCGATTTCGTCGGTCAGCGCGTCGAAGACGGCCGCGACGTCTTTTTTAGACAATTCGGTCGACTCAGCGATATTGGCGATGATCTGAGTCTTGGTAGGTGCCTTTGGCGGAGCTTTAGCCATTTGCGAGAGCCTTTTCTGAATGCTTATGACAGGAAGGGTTGAAGAGGGAATCAGCATCCCATGCGTTTGTGACGGCCAAGTGTTATGTTGCCGGAAAGGTTGGTGCAACCCGGCATCGTTCAAAAAACCCTGCAAATTGCGGGGTTTCCCGCGATTCCCGGCCGAACGAACCGTCGCTCGGGTGAAAAATCCCGCGGACGGAAATCGCCGAAAACCGCGTAGATACCCGTGTTTTCGGGGGTTTTGCCGTGGTGGCGGTCGGTCCAGACGCGTTTTCGCCGTCATCAAACGGCCCCGAAGGGCTTTGCAAAAGCCCCGAGAACGGCGGTCAAATTTCCCGACGGAATCTCAAAAAAACCGCAAATCACGGTCTAAAGACGAAAGAATCGGTCGACTCCACTGGCGCTCAGAGCGGACTCGAGCGGCGAGGACAACGCTTCTCCCGTCACGTCATCGTCCGCCGAATCGTCGCTTTCCAGATCCGTTTCAACCGCAGCGATCACGTCGGACGAAAGCAGCGGCGCGGCCACATGGCTCTGCGACGTCGCCTGGATGACCGACTCGCCTTCGCCAGAGCCCGCGGTGGTCAATCCGCCGGTGGTCGGCTCGTTTTGCAGTATTTGGCTGCTGACCCCATCGGCTGCTGACGTGCCCGCGGCAGCACCGACCTGTTCGCCTTCGCCAGTCCCGGCGGCCAGTTGTGCCGACGCGGCGCTGTTGTCCGCGGCGGGCGTACGGTCATAGTTGACGACGTCGCTGTCGACGTTGACCCGGTACAAGAACAGATCACCGATCTGGCCGCGCGGCTGGACGACGTTGCGGTTGTTCGTCAGGATCGCGGCATTCAAGATGTCGGGCCCATCGGAGCTGGTCGCCGTGCTTTCATCTTCACCGGAAATAACTAGTTCGGTTCCCAGATCGTTGAGCGAGTAGTTGGCATTGGAGATGGATTCCGACGCCAGCTCGGTCGGTTCGGCCAGCAGCGCCGAACCGCCGGGTTGCACCACCACGAGCGAGGACTGCTGGGGTGTCGAGCCCAGCCAATCTTGAAGCGAAATGTACTCCGGTTTGATCCGCCCCATTCGAGCCTCGATGACCGAGTCACCGTCATCGGCGGCACTGTTGATCGCATATTGTTGAGCTTGTTCGCCACCGCTAAAGAACGGGATGGCGGGGATTTCGACGACATAGTCGCCGGGCAACAGATTCGCGAACTCCAAATTGTTCCCGTTTAAGACCGGCGATTCGTTGATCGCGTTGCCCAGGGCGTCGGTGCCCGTCAAACGCACCGCCGACAACAATCGTCGCCCCTGGGTGCCGCTGAATTTGACCGCGATGGTTCGCTGGGTCAGGTCCATCACTTCGATGGTCAACGTGCCGACGCTGTCACCCGAGCCATCGGACACGGTGTAGGTCAACGTGTCGGTCCCGGTGAAGGTGCTGCTGGGCGGCGTGTAGGTCAATTCCGTGCCGGCCGAGTTGACCGAAACGGAGCCGTTTTGTGAGGTCGTTTGCTGTGCCGTGGTCAGCGTGAATTCCAGCGACTCGCCGGAGCCGTCGACGTTCTCGGGCAGGTCTTCCAGCCGCAGCACGACCGAGGCCCCCGAGCCGGCGTTGACTTGGAGGGTATCGTTTAGAACCGGCGGCGGGTCTTCGACATCGGTGACGGTGAACGTGACGGTTCCGGTGGAAACCCCACCGCCGCTGTCACGAATGGTGTAGGTCACGGTTTCGGTGCCAAAGAAATCGGTTGCCGGGGTGTAGAAGAACGTGGTCCCGTCGCTGCTAAAGCGCACCGAACCGCCTTGGCTGGGCGTGCCGACGCCGTCGATCACAAAGGGTTCGTCATCGTCGTCCCGGTCGTCATTGGCCAACACGTCATAGGATGTTTCGGCGCTGTCTTCGGCGACCGTAAAGGCGTCCGGATTGGCCGTCGGCGGCGGGTTGGACGAAATCACGGTGACGGTGACGGTGACGGTATCGGTCGCGGCACCGTCACTGACGACATAGGTGAACGAGTCGGTCCCGGTGAATCCCGATGCCGGCGTGTAGTTGACCGCCAGACCATCGGAGGAAACTTGAACGGATGCCCCGGCGGTGTTGCTGCTGGCCGAGGTGACCGTCAACGTGCCGTCGTCGTCGGGATCCAGGGAATCGTTGGCCAGCACGTCCAGCCGATTGGCGGAGGTCCCTTCGACGACTTCGAAGGTATCGTCCAGACCGGTTGGCGGATCGTTGACCGGGGTCAGGGTGACGGTCACGGTCGCGACGTCTTGGGCGCCGCTGCCGTCGCCGGCCCGATAGGTAAACGTCGAGGTGCCGTTGAAGTTCGGTGCCGGTGTGAAGGAGAGCACTCCCGAGTCAACGCTGACGGTCCCACCGCCGACCGGTTGGGTGATCGAGACGATCGACAGTGGGTCGCTGCCGGTGGTGGTGTCGTTGGCCAGCACGTCGATCGTGGTCGCCCCGGAATCCTCGGCGATGGTGATCGCGTCGTCGGCCAGCGTGAACTCCAATCCGACCGTCAAATTGGCGCTGCCGAAGAACACCGAATCGGCCGAGATTTGGTTGTCTTCGCCGAACAGCAACACTTCGCTGCTGGATTCGTCGGCCTCTTCGCTGCGGATGTTGACGCTGCCGGCGGCGATGGCTTCCATCTGCACGCGGGCGATCACCGATTCGTCTTCATTGGAAGCGACCGTCAACGAGGACGCGGCACCGATTTCATCGATCAACCCGGTCGCCAACGTGCCTTTGGGGGAAAGCGTGAAGCTGCCGACATATTCGATCGTGGTGCCGCCTTTAACCCGCACGATGCTGGAATCGAACAAAATGTCCGTGTAGATCGCATACACGCCGTCGCGGTCGAAACTGTTGCGGGCATCGACGCCGACCAATTCCAGGATGAATTCGTCACCGACGTTGACGTTCGTGATCGTGTTGCCGTCGGTGTCTTTCAGAACCAGCTTCACTTCGGCCTTGGGGGCCTCGGCAACGCTGACGGTGAAGTTTTCGCTGCGGGTGTTGCCGGCCAGGTCGGTGACGGCGACGGTGAACACGTTGTCGCCGACATCGGCGGCGCCGGGCGTCCACTGAATCGCCCCGGACCCGGCGTTGATCGACGCGCCATTGGGGGATTGCGTCAACGCATAGCTAATCGCGCCCTCTTCGTTATTGATCAAATCGGTCTGGTACAAGCGATCGACGTTGCCGCGTGTGTTGGCGCTGCTGACCACCGACGTCGGACGGATGGTGTCGTAGGTCACGCTCAGGGGCGACGTTTGTTCGCTCGTTTGGCCGTTGAAGACCTGCCGCGCGGTCACGTTGTAGGTTCCGTCGCCGAGTGCGGCGATGTTGTTGGTGGTGACGGTCACGCTGGTTCCACTGGCGACCGCTTCGCCCAAGACCGCGGAGGTCTGGACATTGATCAGTTGGACGGTCGCACCGCTGGTCACGCCGTCGACGCTAAACGACAGCGTGCCGGCGTTGGTGATGTTGTCGCTGTCGCTGGCACCGGTGTCGCTGCCGGCAAGCAGGTCGATCGATGTCGGGGCGGCGAGGGCCTGTTCACCGTCGAAGTTGAACGTTAGAAGCTGGTTGTCACTGTCGCTGGAACTGTTGCCGGTCACCCCCGGACCGGGGCGAACGGTGACTTGGACATTGACTTGCCCGGTGAAGCCCGACGCCGGCGTGACGGTCAACAAGCCGTTGTCGTCGATCGAGGCGGTCGCTCCGGTTCCGCTGCTGGCGACGACGGCCGAGTAGCTGACCGCGTCGCCTTCGATGTCGGTGCTGGACATCTGCAGCGTGGCCGGCGTTCCCGGGGTGAACTGGTCGGGCACCGTGACGGCATTTAAGAACGGTTGGCTGTTCTGGGTGTCGTTGTTGACGTCGACCTGGAACGTCTCGCTGTGCGTGTTGCCGTCGCCATCGGTCACCGTCACGGTCACGTTGGTCGATCCGACGCCATTGCCGGTGGGTTTTAACATCAGCATCGAGTTCTCGGTGTCGGTGAACACTTCGATGGTGTTGATCGCGATGTCGGTGGTCGGTCGGTCGGCTCCGTTGACCGCGTGTTCGCTGATCGCGTCGAGAACGTCGAAGCCTTCGACCAGCTGGCCGAAGACGCTGTGGTTGAAGTCCAGGAAACGCGTCGGGACTTCGGTGATAAAGAACTGTGAATTGTTGGTGTCGTCGCTGGATTTGGCGAACGACATCACACCGGTCCGGTTGTGTTGCAGTTCGGGATGAAAATCATCGTCGAAGTTGCCCAGGGTCGAACCGCTGGTCCCGGTGCCCGTCGGATCGCCCGCCTGGATGACGAAATCGTCGATCACGCGGTGAAAGATGATGTCGTCGTAAAAGTCGTCGTTGGCCAATTCGATCACGCGTCCCGAGGCGGTCGGGGCACGGTCTTCGAACATCTGGATCACCATGTCGCCATAGGTGGCCATGTCGATCCGGATCGATCGAGACGTTTTCCCCGAACCGGTTCCGCCCACCACCGATGCTTCCAACAGACTCGAATCGGCGACCGAGACGGTCACCGTCAGCGGACCGCCGTCGGGATCGTAGGCGTCGATCGGGAGGTGCAACGGGGAGCCGATCAGAGCCGTTTGATCGCCGACCGCTTCGAACGTCGGGTTCTCACCCTGGGGGATCGCGACGCCCGAGCGGTCACTGATTTGCTGGAGTGTCAACACACCGGTCTCGCGCGACCCGTCGGGGAACACCCAGGTCGGATAGGCGGTGATGTTGTTGTCGATGCCGATCTGGCCGATCGAACGGTCCGGATTGGTCACCTCGATGAACGGCAGATTGTCTTTGCCGTCTTGGAACAGTGCTTTCTGTTCCGAACAGGCCGGACACCAGTGGGCGCCGAAGAACGTCACTTGGCCTTGCCCGGAAATCGGATTGCCGTTTGCATCCCTGCCGACCGCAGCCAGATCCTTGGCGAATTGGACCAAGTCCGGTGCCGATTCGCCCTCGGCTTCGCTGACCGTGGTCAACGTCGACGTGCTGGTGGACGCCGCAGCGACTTCGACTCGCGCGTCGAACGGCCCCATCGAATCGGTCGAAACGACTGAAACGTCAGCGGCCAGCAATTGCCGCGTCTCCAGGCCTTCCAATTTGACCCGGCCGGCTCGGGCGACCCGCGCGGTGCCGCCAGATGACTTTTTCATTCTCGGGGTCAATTGAGCCAGTAAACGACTCAGGCGACTTCGGCGGGCTCGTTTTTCGCGACCTTGAAACATCTATTGGACCAGCTTCGGTGAAGGGCAAATGGGCGATTGATGGGGAAACGCTTTGCAGACACCCAGGACAATCACGGATCATGAGATTTCAACACCTCAGAACCGTCTCTGGGGCCATTCGGCACGCAGGGCGGGGTGGACTGAGAAAATCCGGCACAACCGCTACCGTTTCACACCCCGGTCTTGGACGTGCAAAAGCCGAGGTTTGTTCCAGAAAAACGAACGAACGGGGGGCCGGCAGCCGACCCGGCGAGGGCTGCGTGGTGTTGTGCCGACGCGATTCCTCAGATCCGCCATCACGACGTGCCATCTTCAAGGGCGGATTGTGTCGTCCAAACGCACGCAAGTTCAGGTAGAAAAGGGAATTTTTTTCAGCTCGGGGAAGCCGACCGGGTGAGAGGGCACCAGCGTAGCGGAATTCGCGGAGAGTTTCGCGCCGGGCGTTGCGAAACGGGAACCCGAAGGCCTTGGCGGCTTCCGCTACGGGGTCACTTCGGCGGCGGGTCGTGACCGCCGGGGTGCCAGGGGTGACACTTCAGAATTCGCAGCACGGTCCAGAACAGACCGGCCAGCGGGCCGCGGTTGCGGATCGCTTCGACCGCATATTGGCTGCACGTCGGTGTAAAACGGCAGCGTGGGGGGAACAACGGGCTGATTCGGGTCTGGTAGACGCGAATCAGCCAAATCATTGATTTCGCGAGGATTCCCAGCGGATCGCTCGGTTGGTCTAGGCTTGGAAGGAGCTTCCGCAGCCGCAGGTTTTCACGGCGTTCGGGTTTTCGAACGTAAATCCCTGTTTTTCCAGGCTTTCGTACCAATCGACGGTGGTTCCGTCCAAGTACAGGGCACTTTTTTTGTCGACGACGACTTCCACACCGTGGCACTCGTACTTCGAATCGGCTTTTTCGTCGTAGCTGTCGTCGAAGTTGAGCGTGTAGTTGAATCCACTGCATCCGCCGCCGGCGACACCGATCCGCAGGACCATCTCTTCGCCGAAGTTGTGTTCGGTACGGAATCTTTGGACCTCTTGGGCCGCTCTCTCACTCAATTTGACTGCCATCGGGGCGTCACCTGGTATTTGGAGGACGAATCAATCTGCAACATCCAACGCGACCGCGATCGGGCCACGCGTTGTCATTCTATTTAGTCAGATCACCGGTCGGAATGGAAGACGAACGACCGAAAGGGGCCGATCCGCCGGTGACTATTTTGTGGACCGCATGGCGGCAAAACTGACTAACCGTCATAGTATCGGGTAGACCGCCCCTGTCGGCAAGTCTCTGCGGCAGGTCTCTGTGGCAAGTCGGTGCGGCCCGCCGCAGTCCGCCCGGGCCGCATGACACCCCGAATTGCGGCCGTTTTTTCCACCTATCTGTGACAATTGCATGCGCCGAATCGGCACTTTGACGGATCCTGACCTCGCGCGACGCTTTGCGGACTTTTTGTTCACTCTTTCGATCGAATGCAACGTCGACATCGAAGACGCCCCTGGCCCGGACGGCGTGGCGGCTGCCAAAACCTGCAATTTGTGGATTCGTGACGAATCGCACGTCCCGCGGGCCAAACAGGAACTGGAGGCGTTTTTGCAGGCGCCGACGGACGAAAAGTACCGTGTCGGTGAGGAGGCGGAACGGATTCGCAAGCAACGACAGTCGGACGAAAAACGCAAAAAACGATTGCAGCAAAAGGTCAATCCGAAGTCACCCGCGGCCGGCGGAGCAGGCGGGATGCTGGGCGTGCCGACGCGGCAGCAGACGATTCCGGTGGTGATCGCGATGGTGATCCTGTCGGTGATCGCCAGTTTTTCGACCGGATTCGGCCAACCCAAGCCCTCCCAAGTTCCGGGCGAACTTTCGACCGAGGAAACCATCTTTTATGGTCTGTCCTTTGTCGATTGGCGCGATTACGTGATCAACAACGACCCCTTGGCGTCGATCAAGAAGGGCCAGGTGTGGCGGCTGGTGACGCCGCTGTTTTTGCACGGAGACACGTACCACTTGGCGTTCAACATGCTGGGAATTTTCTTTTTGGGATCGGCGATCGAGCGGCTGCAAGGCTCGTGGTTCATGGCGTTTTTACTGTTGGCCAGCGGAATCTTTGGCGGTCTGGTGCAGATTTGGCTGCCGCCGGAGGAGGCGTTGCCGGACTTTTTGGCCGGATTGGCCGGTTCGCCGTTTTCGATCGGGGCATCGGGGGCCGTCTATGGGCTGTTCGGTTACCTGTGGATTCGGCCGGCCCTTTCGCCCTCGTATCCGGTCCGCATGATGCCGTCCAACGTCGCGATCATGCTGGGCTGGTTGGTGTTTTGCATCTTCTATGTCGAGCGCATCGCCAACGGGGCGCACCTGGGCGGTTTGATCGCCGGGGTGGTGATCGCGGCGGTCGTCTCGCGGATGCCCTCGGATCGGTTTGCGTGACGTTCTGATGTCGGAAATCTCTGGCGGGCGTCACGATTTGGGCCAACCCGCGGATCTGGCTCAGCTTACGGGGGCCGCGGACGAATTACCGGTGCCGACGAATTTGGCCCAGGCGGCCGTCGAAGTGCTCCGCGTCGCGGTGCCACTGATGATCAGCGCCGGCATGATGTCGATCGTGCTGTTTGCCGATCGGACGCTGTTGATGTTCTATGACGGGGCTTCGATGAGCGCGTCGATGGCTGGCGGCAATCTGTTTTGGGTCGTGGTCTGTGTGCCGATCGGGGCCGCCGCGATGACCGGGGCCGTGATCGGTCAGCTGATCGGCAACGGTGAGAGCGAGAAAGTCGGGCGTCTGCTGTGGCAATCGATCTGGTTGTCGCTGATGACCGTCCCGTTTTTTGTCGTCGCCTTCCTGGGCGCCGATTCGCTGTTTCGCCTGACCGGGCAACCGGAGGAATTGATTGCGGCCGAGGCGACGTACATGCGTTGGTTGATGCTGGGCGGGTTGGGGCTGGTGATCGAGTCGGCGCTGAGTGGTTTTTTCAGCGGCACCGAACGCACGTCGGTGATCATGTGGGTATCGGTCGCCAGCGGGCTGCTGAACGTGGTCCTGGACGTCGTGTTGATCTTTGGCTGGTCTGGGATCTTTGGCTGGGCAGGACTGCCGGCCATGGGCATCGCCGGGGCCGCGATCGGCAGCGTGATCGCGTTTTGGTTCAAAGTCGTTTGTTACAGCTGGTTGCTCAGTCGACCGGGGCTGGAGAGCCGCTATCGGATGCGCGGTGGGTTCGGCCTGGACATGCCGATGCTACGCAACTTTTTGTACTACAGTCTGCCCAGCGGGTTGATGTATCTGACCGAGGCCGGCGCGTTCACGATCATCATTTTGAGGATCGGCCAGTTGGGCGATGTGCCGCTGCGTGCGACGACGATGGCGATCAATTTCAACATGGTCGCGTTCATCCCGCTGGTCGGGATCGCGATCGCCGCGTCGGTGCTGGTGGGACGGCACCTGCTTCAAAACGGTCCCGCCTTTGCCGTGCGAACGTCGTTGGCGTCGTTGTTGATCGCGCTGGTCTATTCCGGTGTCTGGGCGATCGCCTACCTGGTCGCGGGGGACTGGATGCTGTCGCTGTATGGTTTGGGAACGCCGGACGAGGATTCTCGTCAAGCGATCTTGCTGGCCGGCGGATTGCTGGGGTTTGTCGCGTCGTACGTCTTGGTCGACGCGGTGCAATTGATTTTCAGCGCGGCACTCAAGGGTGCCGGAGACACTTGGTTTGTGCTCGCCGCCGGCGCGGCGACCAGCACGCTGTCGATCGCCGCTGGGATCGCGTTTGATCCCGGTCGTTCCTCGCTGACATGGTGGTGGTGGGTGATCACGATTTGGATTTGGGCGTTGGCGATCACGATGACCACACGATTCCTGGGAGGCCGCTGGAAATCCATGCGGATGGTTTAATGAGTCGAACAATTTCCGTCGCACTGACGCCGTCCGGACTGTCGCCGGAGTGCGAATTGCATCAGGCGTGTTCGATCATCATCGACGTGTTGCGCGCGACCAGCGTGATGGCGACGGCGGGGGTGTCCGGGGCGAAGCGAATGATCACGTGCGAGAACATCCACGCCGCTTTCGAAATCGCCGCCCCGTCAGACAGCGGACGTGCCGACAGCAACTTGGCCGATCCGGCGACCGAACGTCCGCTTCTGTGTGGCGAACGCCACTGCAAGCCGATCGATGGATTCGATCTCGGCAATTCGCCGGCCGAATACACCCCCGATCGCGTCGCCGGCCGCGACATCGTGCTGACGACGACCAACGGGACGAGGGCGATCCAGGCCGCGATGCGCTCGCGCCGTCTTTTGGCCGCTTCGTTTTTGAACCTCGCTGCCACCGTGGCCGCGGTTGAATCCGAACCGCATCTGCAAATCGTTTGTGCCGGGACCAATGGCCAGATCAGTTATGAAGACGTCCTGTTGGCCGGTGTGATCATCGACCGATTGAATGAATGCGGGGACGGGCCGAGCGAACCGGCCGATCACCTGGATGATTCAGCCCGCATCGCATGGAGCACCTGGCGGCAGTCTCAAACGCCGGCGCGATCGCTTGAGGAAACCTTGGCGCTGTCGCTCGGTGGACGCAACCTGATCGAAGCCGGGTATCAAGCGGATATCGGTCGCTGTGCCCAAATCGACGCGATCGATGGCATCGTTGAGCGCGTCGATCCGGGCGAGGCGGTGTTTCGGTTCGTTCGCGAGGCGTAGGCGGAATGTGGGACAGGCTTCCAGCCTGTCGATGCGGACATGACAACCTGGAAGCCTATCCCACGGCCGCTCAGCCCAGGCCTTCGGGCAGTTTTCCGGCGGCGACTTCATCGTCCCACTCGTCCATCAGGGGCCAAGAGTCGGCGAGGGTTCCGAAGTCGGCCATTTTCAGATAGCCGCTGACGCGATCGATGGTCTTGTTCATGAAGTCCTTGTCGTTGGCAAAGATCGGCCCGTGGCTTGGTGCCAGCCATTTGACGTCGCTGTCGCGGATCCTGCGCAGCGAGGCGAGGAAGGCTTTGATATCGCTGCCGTGGTGGGCGTCGATCGCGCCGATGCATCCGTCGCGATAAATATTGTCCCCGCTCAGCAGCACGTCGCCGATTCGGAAGGCGAGTTGGCTGTTGGTGTGGCCGGGGGTGTGCCAGACTTCGACGTCCAGGTTTCCGATTTTGATCACGTCGCCGTCGGTCACCTGGTGTTCCACCTCGACCTTGGGCATGTCCATTTTCAAGTTTTGCGCTTCGATTTCGGCCAGCGTCCACAGCGTGTCGCCTTCGGCCAGCGGTCGCACGGCATTGGGGTGGGCCGTCACGGTGGTTTTCAACAGCGACTTGAGTTTCGCCAACCCTTGGATGTGATCGACGTCGGCATGGGTGGCGATCAACGTCTTGCATCGCGACAGGGGGAAATCGAGCTTGCGAATGATTTCGACAAAATCGTCGACGGTTTCTTCGTAGCCGATGTCGACGAGCGCCCATTCGTCTTCGTCGTAGATCAAATAAACATTGCAACCGAGGACTTCGCGGGCTTGGAAGTTCAGTTCAAGGATGCCGGGAAAGATAGGGGTTCGCTGAATCATGCGTTCGGTGTGGGGATCAGATGTCGTGGACACGTCATTCTACGGGGGGCCGTAAGACATCCGCCAGCCCGCAGCGGTAGTCTGGGAAGTCCAACGCCGGTAACAGCTCGCGGCGCAGTTTTCGATTCCATACGCGTTTATTGCTGTCACTCCGCATCCGGTCCGGGGCGTCGGCCGGGGGGGCGACAAAGCGGGGCGCCGGTGCGCCACAGCGGCGAGCGATTTCGCGATAGAAATCTCCCCGCACGACCGGCACATCGTCGCTGACCGCGTACAACCGTGATTGCATGGAAACGACCGGGGACGCGGCCGTCGTCGCCATCGTTTCCCAGGCCGCCAACACCGCCCGAGCGGCATCGTGGACATGGATCAAATTCAAAAATCCGGTCTCCGGCGATGCAATCGGGCGACCGGCGATGACGTCGGCGACGCGTGGCACGCGTCCGGGGCCATAGATGCCGGCCAGCCGCAGCACCGCCCAGGGGGCCACCGGACGCAGCGCGTGCAGCAACGCTTCGGCTTGCAGATGCACGCGGCCGCCCAACCGCGTCGGGTGCGTCGGCGAGGTTTCGTCGACCCAGCGGCCGTCGCTCTGGTGGTACACGCCGGTCGTGCTGATGTAACACAGCCTTGCGTCGGCCGGCAGAACCCGCAACAGATTTCGCAGCCCCCCGACTTGCGACTGGTAACGGTCCCGCGGGCTGTTGCGGTCGTAGCTGACCGCGACCAGCACGCGTGGCGCGGCGGACACGTGCTGCAAAGGGAGATTTGGAAAGGTCCCCTGATCGGTCCAATCGAAACGGATCGGATGAAATCCGTTGTCGGCAAGCTCCGTGAAGCGGTTTTGATGACGCGTCGTCGCGTAGACTTTCGCGCTCGAACCCGCCGCCGTCGCCACCGACAGTTTGGCGACGAGTTGGCCCAAGTAGCCTGCGCCGACCACTAAAACATCCGTATTGTCGTTCATTCCGGCTTTTTCCGTGACTTTGTCAAAATTCTGGGGTTGAGGCTACAATGGGACGCGGGTCTTTCAAGTGCGGCCGATGAAACGAGGAGTCTGTTTTGAACCAGGGCCAGCAAATCGAATCCATGGCAAGGGCGGGAGCTCCGTTGGGCGGTCAACGGGGCGGTCGACGTTGGGCCAGTCCTCCGGTTTCTCACACTCGCTGGTTGGTCGTGATGTTCGCGATCGTACCGGCCTTGGCCTTTGCCGATGACGCCACGACGGGCGATCGCGATGTCCCGGCGATTCGCGAAAATTCTTTTGTCCAGGATCCGTCCGCGGTCCAGGGTCCGTCAGGTGGCGATTCGAACGGCCGTGGGGCGACCGATTCGGCCGGAACACGCGTCAGTTTGCCGATCGATCTGGAACCGATTCACCGTCGCGGCGGAGTTCCCCAATCGCTGGAAATCCTGCGGCTGATGGAAAAACAACAGCGGCGCGTCGCCGAGCGGGCCAGCAAGTGTACCGTCAGCGTCAAAATCGGTCCCGCCCAGGGTTGCGGCGTGATCGTCTCGGACACCGGTTTTATCATCACCGCCGCCCACGTCGCCATGCGGCCCAAATTGAAAGCGATCGTGACGCTGTCGGACGGTCGACAGGTCGCCGCGACCACGTTGGGGATGAACCGCGAAGTCGATGCGGGGTTGATTCGCATCGATCCCGGGCAGAACGGCGGCGAACCTTGGCCACATGCCAGCCTAGGGACCAGCGACAACTTGGTTCCCGGGATGTGGTGCATCGCGATGGGGCATCCCGGCGGGTACGATCCCTCGCGCGGGGCGGTGATCCGCGTCGGCAGGATGCTGGAAGTCCGTCCGGACGTGATCCGCACCGATTGTGCCCTGATCGGGGGCGACAGCGGCGGACCGCTGTTCAACTTTGCCGGCGAATTGATCGCCGTGCACAGCCGGATCGGTAATGACGTGGCCGACAACTTGCACGTGCCGATCGACCACTACGATTATTCATGGGACCGGATGGCGCTCGGCGAGGCCTGGGGGTTTCTGCCGAATTTCAAACCCACGCTGGGTGTTTCGGGAAACCGGTCCACCAAGGTCGCCGAGATCATCGCCGTCAAACCGGGCATGGCGGCCGAAGCCGGCGGGATGTTGGCCGGCGACATCGTGATCAAATTCGGCACCAAGCCGATCACCGATTTCCAGTCATTGGTCGACGCCGTGGCCGACACCATGCCCGGCGAACGCGTCTCCGTTTTGGTCCAGCGGGGGAACGCCACGGTCCGCTTGGTCATCGAAATCGGCAGGTCGGGGTGAGGCCCAAACAAACGAACGTCGATCACGACGTTGGACGAGTTTCAAGCGAGTCGCTGGCTCCGGAAAATTGGCTCGGCCGAAAAAATCGCATAAGCTAGTTCTTGTTCTCCTTTATTGATTGTCGCCATGAATCAACAACCGATCGCCAGGTTTTCAAAACGCTGTCCGTCAGCTTTCGTTTTGACTGCGCTGGTGTCGATGGTCCTGTCGGCCGCCGGATTCGCCCCGGCGGTGTTTGCCCAGTCGACGCCGCACTGGATGGGCCACGGGCGTTACCAGAGTTCGATCGCCTCGCGGGACAGCGGTGCGATGATGCGTCTGGTCCGGCCGCTATCGGAAATGGTGGAACAATCGGTCGTGCAAGTTTATTCCGGCGGCGACGTCGTCGCGCTCGGAACGGTGGTCTCCGAGGACGGCTACATCCTGACCAAGCGGAGCGAATTAAGCGGTGGCGAACCGGTTTCGGTTCGCTTGCCCAACGGTCAAAAAGTCGACGCCCGTGTGGCCGCCCGACGAAAATCCAACGATCTGGCGCTGCTGAAACTTCACGGCGGGGACGAAGCGAACTGGAACATCAAACCGGCGACGTTCAGCACCGTCGATCCGCCCACGGGAAGTTTCCTGGTCTCTCCCGGCCGCGACGGATTCACGATCGGGATCGGCGTCCTGGGCGTCCCCGCTCGCTACGTCGCCCACCAAGGTCGACTGGGTGTCAACTTTTACGACGCCCCGTCGGGTCCGGCGATGGTTCGCCGTGTCCACCCCGAAAGCGGTGCCGACAACGCCGGGCTGCAGGACGGTGATCGAATTTTGAAAATCAACGGTCGCCAATTGCTCGGTTCACAATCGGCCATCACCACGCTGGGCAAGATGTATCCCGGCGATGTCGTCCGATTGACGATCAAGCGTGGTGAAAACACGTTGGAGCTAGACGCTCTGATGTGCGACCAGGCGTTGTTGATGGAATCGGAAAATGACGCCAAGGTGAACGGGCCGCGGAACGTCCGATTGAGCGGTTTTGACAGCGTGATCCAGCACGACACCGTGTTGGCGCCCAACCAGTGCGGCGGCCCGCTGTTGGACAGCCAGGGGAACATCATCGGAATCAACATCGCCCGCGCCGGACGCGTCGTCAGTTACGCGCTGCCGTCTTCACTGGTCACCGCGGAAATGATCGGCATGCTGGAAGAAGCCCGTCGCCCCAGCGAGTGATCGCGTGGTCCATGCGCGGCGGATCGCACGACACGTCGCGACCTTCGCCAGAAGCTGGTTCCCTCGATATTCTGCACGCTCGCATCGAGCGTCGCTACGAGAGGGCGAGTCCCTGTTGTTCGCCGCGGGTGAGGCGTGCGAGCATCGCGTCGGGCTGTTGTCCCAATCGGGCGATCTCGGCCACCCAATCCCTTTGGCGTTGATTGATCGGGACCGGCGACCCGGGCAGTGGCGTGTCGGCGGCCAGCAACCTGATCATCGTTTCCAGCAGCTCGCGAACGCCTTGGCCGGTTGTTGCGACCGTCGCCAGAGCATCCTTTGACGAATCGATCGGCTCGGCCGGCGACAAATCGGATTTATTGATCACCTGCAAGCTCCGCACGGCGGGAGCGACGCGTCGAATCGCATCCATCGCGGTGGGATCCCATTTCAATCCCGGCGCGCTGACTTGGACGACCAGATCGGCGGTCGCGATCGCGTGCATCGCTCGGTCGATCCCCTGCTGTTCGATCGTGTCATCGCTGGCGTGCAACCCCGCGGTGTCTCGCAATCGCAGCGGCCAGCCGTCGAACACGGTGTCGGCATCCAGCACGTCGCGGGTGGTTCCGGCGAAGTCCATCGTGATGCTGCGATCGTAGCCCACCATCGCGTTGATCAGACTGCTCTTTCCGACGTTGGGGGGGCCGGCCAGCACGACGTCAAAGGGTTGGGTCAGGCGGATTCCGATGCGTCCCGCGGTCGCGATTGCTTCGGCTTGCCGGGCAATGTCCGCGGCATCACTGTCCGCGGCATCACTGTCCGCGGCATCACGACTGCGATCGGCAAGTGCCCCAATGGATTGTCGTCGCCATTGCCGCAGCGCCCCGCGGACTTGATCCAAGGCGATGGCCGCGGTTTTGACCGTCGTGCATCGTGACAGCACGTCACAGGCCTCGTCGGCCAAACGCCGGTCGACGTCGTCTTCGACCGAGTGCAGTGCCGCGGTGGGGATGGCGGACAAACGTCGCGGTGCAACTTGGCGGACGTCGATTTCGGACAGGTCGTCGATGATTCGTCGGATCGCGGCCGGTCCGCCGTGGCAATGCAGTTCGAAAGATTGTTCGGCCGTCGGCACGACCACGATCGATTCGCCGGCGGATCGGGCTTGATCGGACGATGCCCGCCGCGACCAGACTCCGAATCGGACTTGACCGACATCCATCGCACGTGTTGTGTTGGTGCGAAAGAAGGTCGCGACCGATTCGGCGGCGCGCTCGCCCCAAATCTCGATCACTGCGATCGCCGATCGTCCGGCCCCGGTCAACAACGCGCAACATGTCGTTTGTTTTGACTGCGGTTGGCCGTTAGACTCGTCGCTTGGTATCGGTAACGTATTGTTTTGGGGTAAGGACATCTTGTAACGTCGGATGCACGGATGCGGGCAGTCAATCGCGGCTCGCCAAGATCATCGATCGGACTTCCATTTCACGACATCAACCGCAACAACCATGGCACGGAGAACCCAAGATCTGTCGTCGCTGTCGGACGAAGAATTGTTGGACATGCGGATCTGTGATCTACAGCTTTCCATTGTCGGGACGCCATTGGAAGCCCGGATCGATCAATTGAACGGCGAATTGGCCGAGCGGGGACTGAACTTTCGCCCGCACTTCTGGCTCAGTGATGACTGGTTTTCTCCCGACGGAATCCCGGGCATCGCGATCCCGTTCTATCTGGCACACCCCCGGCTGATCCGATTGGAACGCAAACAGTTGTTGGAGGTCGAAGGGGGAAACAAGACGTGGTGCATGAAAATCTTGCGGCACGAAGCCGGTCACGCGATCGACACGGCGTTCCAGATCCGTCGCAAGGCCCGCTATCGCGAGTTGTTCGGCAAGCCGTCGGACCCCTACCCGGAGTTTTACAGCCCCAAGCCGCAGTCCCGCGAATACGTGCTGCATTTGGACATGTGGTATGCCCAGGCCCATCCATTGGAGGATTTTGCGGAGACCTTTGCCGTCTGGTTGCCGCCCAAATCACGCTGGAAGACGCGGTATCGGAACTGGCCGGCGCTGAAAAAATTGAGTTTCGTCGATGAATTGATGAGCGGCTTGGAAGGCAGACCGGCGATGGTGCAATCCAAGCAGCGGGTCGATCCGCTGTCGCAAATTCGCCGCACGCTGCGGACCCATTACCAGCGGAAACGCGAACACTATGGGATGAATTATCCGAACGTCTTCGATAAAGATCTTTGCAAGCTCTTTTCCTGCGACCGGAGCCATCGGCGTAACCCCACCGCCGCAGCCCTGCTGTCGCGTTGGCGTGGGGAGATTCGGAGGGTCGTTGCGGATTGGACCGGCGCATACACGTATATGGTCGATCAAGTGCTACAGGAAATGATCGAGCGGTGTCGAGAGTTAGAGTTAAGGCTGGGCACCGCTCCGGACATTTGCAAACGTGACGCAATGATCCTGGTGGCCCTACGAACAAGCAATTATCTCAATTCGGGTCATCGACGGGTAATGATGTGAGCAAGCTGCGTGTATTGGTGCTGGTCCGCACCGGGCATGTTCCCCCCCTGACCCTGGAAGGTATCTCGGAAAAAGAACTCGACGCGTGGAAAGCGGAATTCGACGTCTGTGACACGCTGCGGCTGATGGGACACGAAGTGCTTCCGCTGGGCGTTTACGACGACCTGGCCCCGATCCGCACCGCGTTGAGCGATTTCAAGCCGCACATCACGTTCATGCTGTTGGAAGAATTCCACGGCGTGGTGACGTACGACTTTGCCGTCATCAGCTATCTGGAACTGATGCAACAACCCTACACCGGTTGCAACCCGCGGGGGTTGTTGTTGAGCAAGGACAAGGCGCTCAGCAAGAAAATCCTGACCTACCACCGCATCCAGACGCCACGCTTCACCGTGTTCCCCTACGGACGCACGATCCACCGGCCGAAGAAGTTGGAGTTTCCGCTGTTCGTCAAATCCGTCTCCGAAGACGCCTCGTTCGGGATCTCCCAAGCCTCGATCGTCCAGAACGACGAACAGTTGTCCGAACGCGTCGCCTTTGTCCACGAGCACACCCGCGACGACGCCATGGTCGAACAATACATCGAAGGCCGCGAGATCTACGTCGGCGTGATCGGCAACCAACGCCTGCAAACCTTTCCGCCCTGGGAAATGGACTTCGGCAAAATGCCCTCCGACACCGCCCGAATCGCGACCAGCCAGGTCAAATGGAATCGCAAGTACCAGGAGAAACACGGCATCACGACGCACGAAGCGACCGACTTGGATGGCGAAATGGGCGAGAAGATCCAAAAGATCTGCAAACGTGTCTACCGCGCTCTCAACATGAGCGGCTACGCCCGAATGGACCTGCGGCTCAGCCATTCCGGTGAAATCCATGTGCTGGAGGCCAACGCGAATCCCAACCTGGAATACGGCGAGGATTTTGCCGAGTCGGCCGAACGGGCCGGGATCGAATACTCCATGCTACTGCAGCGGATTCTGAATCTGGGCCTCCGCTACAAAGCTGCCTGGATGCTGGGGTAGGCACCGGGATGTAGGACGGTCATTCCGGGCGGTTCTGTTCAGCCGACGGGACGTCGACCCGATGACTGCATCGATAAGGCAACCCCTTGAGATGCTCTCCCTCAGTGGTCGTGCGGTTTTTGGAATTAACCCTCCTGGCAGGAGGGTCGAGCGCAGCGAGGGGAGGTCGATTCGTGGTGTTTGGGTGGATCCGAGCCACAGCGGCGCCTCGCCGATCCGAGCGCTCACTCCTCCGCGACCCTCCCAGAGGGAAGGTGAAGTCGTTAGCTCTTGCAATTTCGAAGGTCGAAAACCGCACGACCTCCCCCTGGGAGAGACGGCGTTTGCGCAGCAAGCAAACACCGGAGAAAGCCGGCGGATTGCGAAAGTCTTGGCGACTTCCGCTACGATCAAATCCGCCCCTTAGACCATCGACGGTTCGTGGGGATGGACTCGTCGCCTCGTCCACTACCCGATAGCCGAGCTGCGGCGGGATCCTCAGGGCGCCGGGTATTTCTCCGCGTTGCGGATCATCTTCTTGGCCAGCGTCGAACTAAGATCGATCTGCATCGAGTTGGCGATCGCCAAGACATAGGCCAGACAATCGGCCAGCTCTTCGCCGACGTCATGCTTCTTCGCCGCATCGTGTTGCACCTGGGCGGCTTCGTCCAACGTCAGCCACTGAAAATGCTCCATCAATTCCCCGGTTTCGATCCCCAGCGACATCGCCAGGTTTTTGGGGTTGTGGAACGAATGCCAGTTGCGCTCGGCGACAAACTGTTCCACCAGATCGCGCAACTCTTGCACGCTGGTCGATGTGTCTCGGCTGCTGGGATCCATCACGGTTCGCTCCGTCACGCGGCGACCAGCATTTGACGTTGATGTTCGATCTCGTCGACCGCTTGGCAGACGTGTTCGACTCCGATCGCACACATCGCGGCATTGGAGGCGTTGCGACGTTGGCGTGCCGACCCCGTTTCATAAGCGACTTGGATCGCGGTCTGGCCGTACGGGCCGCTGTCGCCCGGCTTGGTCGCGCCGTACAAACCGATCGTCTTGGTGCCGACTGCCACGGCCATGTGCAACGGACCGGTGTCGTTGCTGATGAACAAGTCGGCCGTTTGAATCATCGCCGCCAAGTGCTGGAGATCCGTTTCGGGGGCCAAGATTGCTGCCCCGTTGCTGGTCGCAACGATGTCCAATGCCATCGCGCGATCTAATGCCGTGCCCCACACCGCGATGCTGGTGTATCCGTAGCGATCATACAGGTAGCGGGCGGTCGCACCAAACCGCTCCGGCAGCCAACGTTTGCTGTGCCACGTCGCTCCTGGATTCAGAATCGCGATCCGGCTGGACGGGATCGTGTTGCGATAACGCCGCGCCCACACCTGCGCCGGGCCTTCGATCGGCAAATCCCAGCGAACCGATGGCGAATGAATCCCCAGCGGAATCAACAATTCCAACGACCGGTCGGTCAGATGATGAAACACGGGATTGACCTTGATGTTGGAAAACCAACGACTCAACTCTCTGGCGTTTTTCCCCGCGTATCCGATCCGATGTTCCGCGCCGGACAGGTAGCACGCCAGACTGGACTTGGTCATCCCCTGGCAATCGATCGAAACATCGCAGTTGAGCTCGCGGAGTTGCCGACGGGCGTCGCGGATACGGCTGGGCGAAGTGAACCAGCCTCGCGGCAGCACGATCAAATCGTCGACGGCCGGATGACGACGAACCACCGGCGCCGACTTCTCTTCGACGATCCACGAAATGTTCGATCCGGGAAACCGATCTCGCAGCGCACAAGCCACTGGCAAGGTCAGGATCGTGTCGCCGATCGCACTCATCCGGCTGATCAGAAACCGTGGCGACGACGTGGAAAGTTCGATCGGGGTTGGCGGCGGCGGTTGCACCACTCGCTGCGTTTGGGATCGCTTCTGAAAACCTGATTTCGGTGTTTTTTCGCCACTAGACATCGTCACGATCCTTCGTGTTGATAGAGAGAAGAGTAGGCGGCTGCGATCCCCCCGACCCGGTTCCTCCCCGATTCGGATTCCCGACCCGGATTCCATGGTCACCGCAGACGGGATCCGCAGAAAGCCGTTGACGGGCAACCTAGTCTTTTCACAAATCCGCCGCCAGATCGACTTTTTGACTCAAGTCGCTGGTCAAACGTAGCTGCCTTCGCCAGCAGGTGGATCCCTGGGATTGCCCAAGCTCGCACCGAGCACAGCGACGTCAAAGATGATCCTGCCCTTCTTCCCACGATGCTCACCGACCTGACAGGACGCCGTGGCCGGGTGAGGAGGTAGCAAAATTTTGGAGGTAGGAAAATTTGTGAAACCGAGTGGAGGAGGCATTTCATCATCTTCTTATCCCCGAAATCTTCTTACCCAACTCCTGCGACGACTCGGGAGCGAATCGGCTGATGGCAGTTGAGTTGATCTTCGGTAGCTCGCTTCCCAGGCTGGTGTAGAATCATAGATTGCCGAAGATCGTGTTCTTGGTCCACGTCCCTCGTTTCACGCCAGCGACCCGAGGATCAGCATCGGAACTGCTAGCAAATCGAAGTCCTTCCCCTCACGGCATTGAACCATGTCCGATTCAGCCCCCACGCCATCGACTCCGACGTCCCAATCACTCGCCGCATCCAAGTGTGTTCCCTGTGAAGGCGGTGTGCCCAAGTTGACGCCCGATCAAGCGGCGAGTTTTGCCCGCGCGACGCCCGAGTGGACGGTCGAATCGGACGCCAATCAGATCCGCCGCAAGCTGAATTGCAAGACGTTTGTGAAGGCTGTCAAACGCGTCAATCAGATCGCCGAAATCGCCGAAGAGCAACAACACCATCCCGATCTTCACCTGACCGGGTATCGTCATCTAGAGATTGTCTTGACGACACACGCGATCGGAGGCCTGAGCGAGAACGATTTTATTCTTGCCGCACAAATCGATCGAATGCTGGACGAGCAATGAATACCGGACGACCAATGGACACTGTGCCACGACATCGCTTGTTGTCTCTGCTGGCCGAGTGCACCGGCGATGACATCTGGAGCGTCGAACATTGCCGTGCCCGGCGCATCCCGGAAACCTGGATTGAGCAACTGTCCGATGCCTACGAGTCGGGGTTCAAGTCGGATCAGCAGACGATCTACACCGACGATGGCGTGACGAACCAGTATCACGGGGTCCGCGATGTCGACTTGGCGATCCGATTGGCCGAATCGATGGGCATTCGCGTCGATGCCAACGCCCTGGCACGACTCGGCCGCGCGCGGCTGGTCCAGGCGATCAAGGATGCGGTCATGAACGGCGATGATGAGCTGTAAAACGCTGTCGACATTTGCGTTCGAAGTAGCGGAACTCGCCAAGAGTTTCGCCTCCGCCTCCGCCTCCGCGAAACCGAAAAGCCTTGGCGGCTTCCGCTACGCTCGCAATCGCTCGCCGATCTCAACCCCGACCTGGTGCCCGACTTGCATCCCGGTGTCAAAGATTCCGGCGAAGTGCAAAAACGCGTGCAGCATGCCTTGCTGTTGCCGGTGGGTCACATCGACGCCGGCACTGCGCAGCTGCTCCGCATACTGGTCGCCTTCATCTCGCAACACATCATACTGGGCCGTGATGATCAATGCCGGCGGCAGATTCGAGTGTGATTCGGCGCGACTGGGCACCGCTTCTCTGGCGGCGGGCTTGTCGCCGAGAAACTGACGCCAGAACCATTTCATGCTGTCACGCGTCAAGCCGAACCCGTCGGCGTACTGGCGATACGATGCGGTTTCGAAATTGGGCTCGATCACCGGATACATCAACACTTGCAGGGCGATCGGAAATGCCGCTTCGTCCCGTGCTTTGATCGCGACCGAGGCCACCAAGTGGCCGCCGGCACTGTCACCGGCGACGGCCAAGCGAGTTGCGTCGACGCCCAATCGCGCCGCATGTTCCACGACGTATTCAGTCGCCCGGTAACAGTCCTGTACCGGAATCGGAAACGGGTGTTCGGGGGACAATCGGTAATCGACCGCGACGACCGCACACCCGGATGCTTTTGCCAACCGGCGGCACAACGCGTCGTGCGTCCGCAGATTGCCGAGCACCCAACCGCCGCCGTGAAAAAACATCGTCACCGGGACGGTCTCCGAGCGATCACAATACAAACGAATCCGCAAGCCGCACGGCATCGTGTGGTCTTCGACTCGCGTCAAATCCGGACCCTCGCCGCACATCTCTTCGAACGTCTCAAAGACCTCGCGAGCCTTCGCCACGCCCAGCTCTTCCCATGTCGGGGAATCCGTTTCCGCCAAAGTGTCGACGAAGGCTTGGGCTTGCGGATGAAGCGTCATGTTGATTTCCAGAAAGGCAGAACGTGAGACGGGAGCTTAGGACGGTCGGAAGAATAAGTGGCGGGGATTGATTGTGGGATAGGCTTCCAGCCTGTCTTTTTCGCCATGACAGGCTGGAAGCCTATCCCACTTATTCTTCCGACGGTCCTTATTGGTCGACACCTCGCGGCGCAATCGACGATCCGCCTGGTTCACCAGGAACCCAGTTGAGTGCCGATCGTGCGGTACTGCGCGTCGGTGTGTCCGGGGGATTCTATCAAACCGATGCGAAACGATTGAGCACCCTGGAGCAACGGCTGGATCCCCTTTGGCCCTCGACCAAATCCGAACACGACCATTCCGTCAGACGATTCAAGGCCGTGATCAGAATCGCCCAGATGAGCGTAGGTGTCGACGGCTTCGTCGGGCGTTTGATGAACCAGTGCCAACACGCGTGCCGATCGTCGATCGCCCAGGTACGCCCAGCGGAATCGATCAAACACCTTGTCACCAGCGAAGTAGTCGTGTGGGATCTGCGACGGCGGCGTGACGTCCGAGGCGAAGTATTGCGACCGCGGTGCCCAACGACCGGCGATGGGGCCTTCGTAAAGGAACCAGAACGGACGCTCGGGATCATCGGTCTGGACGTCCAGTTCCGCGCCGGTCGCATCAAACGTCCAACGCAACCGCCACGTGCCGCTGTCGCTGGTCGTCTGGATCGTTCGTGCGTCGAGTTGCACGCTGGTTCCGCGATCCCATCCAGGATGCCCGAAGCCACCTTCCTGCCCCTGAAACAACAGGTTCGGCAATCCGCGAAACGAAGAAGCCGCCGAAGCCGGATAGCGATCCCAAGGTTCTTTCTTGAACGCGATCCAATCGTTGCCCTCGCGATCGATCAATCGTGACAGGCCGCCGGAGTTTTTGTCCAGCCAATAGATCGCGCCGGGCGTGTCGATCACGAAATGGTCACGATCCTGGTACTGTCCCTCGTCGATCACGACTTCCGCCCGCGGCATCCGCACCGCGATCGCCGGCCCCGGCCAAAGCACCTCCAGCATGTGGTGCTCGGTCTGGGAGTGCATCGTGAACGTGTTGACGCCGTGTTTTAACGCAGCTGTCGGAAACTTCAGTCGATCGTAATCGTAAAAGTGGTTCTTTCCGGCGACCGGCATGGCATGGTCATTGATGCGAATCGGTTCGTGGTGCCCGTCCCAACCGTGCCAGGTACGCAGGTGCAAGATAGCCTGTGTAGCCGAATCGATCGGGTCGGAGGGGGGAATCGTCAACGTGCAGGATTTCATTTTTCCGGCCCGAACTCCGAAATCTTCCGGCACGCCATCGGCCCGATACAGTTTGACACGGGCGTCGGGTCGATGCAGCGAGAGATGTTCGACCGGTTCGGTGACCGACCAATAACCGCGTGCGTCTTGAATTCGGGCCACCAGCGAAATGCTGCCCGGTGATTGATCGGGCACCCAATCGGTTTGCCAAGTCAATCGGTAGGGTTGTTGCCACAATGTTCCGACGTGATCACGAATCTCGTTGGCTTCGCCGCGCACCAGTTGGAAGTGGCTTTCGTGATACCCGCCGAAGCGGCCATCGCCGTCTTCGTCATAGCCCTCGTACGCGGCGAGCACATCGATCCGTGCGACGCCCATGGCCGCGTCGGCCGCGACGTCGATGTGTGGATGTTCGACCAAAGTCTGGCCGGACGGCGGGTTCGTGATCCGACCGCCGATCCGATAGTTTTCCCCTTTTTGATCCCGGTCATAGTAAACACGAAGGACCATGGAATAGAGTCCCCACTGTCCCCACCCGAATCCTCCTTCTTCGTCGCAATCGGCATCGAAGACGTTGACGCCTTCGTGCAAGTCTTGCAGTGGGATGTCGACGATCGGGTTGTCTTGATAGAACAGCTGTTCCGGCCGAATGCCCTCGGGGACATGCTTCAATTCCGGAACGAGGATCCAATCGTTGTCGTTGAACCGGATGCGTTTGTTGATTGTGCCGCGATGGCCGCCCCAGCGATCCAACATCGCTTCGGCGCGAACCGCATGTTCGAGATCGTCGATGCGGATTTCGACGCGTGCGTTGGGCAGATGTGCTTTTGCCCGTTCAAATTTTTCCACCGCCCGTTCATCGGTGACACGCCAGTCACGATCACCGCCGTTGTGCACAGCGAATTCACGGTACAGGTCGCCGGGCTGTGGACCACGTCCGTCGGCGATGGGGGAGTCAATCAGCAGCAGGGCGACGATGACTGCCATGAACTTCATCAGGAACTCGTGATCAGCGGTGGGGGGAGAGACGCAGTGAGAATGATAGCTGATGCAGAGCGATCGCATGGCGTTGACGCGTTTCCCCCTGCTGCCTCGTTCCGAGCCCCGTCTCCGATTGGTGCCGTCTCCGATTGGTGCCGTCTCCGATTGGTGCCGTCTCCGATTGCTGCTTGCAGAGCCTGGTGCACGCCAACCGCTGCGTCTGAGTAGCGCACGCCGGATAGCACCACACGACCTAGGGGACCGAGAAGTCCGATGTGTCCTATTGGTCCCGTTGCACGATGGCGTCAAGAATGTGCAGCGAATAAGGTTTAGTCCTTATCGGCGCGCAACACCGAGACGAAGGCTTTTTGGGGGATGTTGACGCTGCCGAACTGCTTCATCTTCGCCTTGCCCTTCTTCTGTTTCTCCAACAGCTTTTTCTTTCGCGTCACGTCACCGCCGTACAGTTTGGCGGTCACGTCCTTGCGGTAGGGCTGGATCGTCGCGCGGGCGATGATGGTGCCGCCGATCGCACCTTGGATCGGGATTTTGAACTGGTGCCTCGGGATCGCTTCGGCCAGCTGTTCACAGTAATGCAACGCCCGCGCCCGGGCCTTGTCGCGGTGCACCAAATAGGCCAACGCATCGACGGGTTCTTTGTTGACCAGGATGTCAACTTTGACGACGTCGGTTTTGCGGTATTCGATCGGTTCATAATCGAATGATCCGTAACCGCGGGTGATCATCTTCAATTTGTCGTAGAAGTCGAACAGCACTTCGCCCAGTGGCATTTCGCTGGTCACTTCGACCCGACCGGCGGACAGATAATTCATCGTTTGGCCTTCCGAACGATGTTCGCGGCACAACTCCATCACCGGGCCGACGAATTCCTCCGGCGTCAGGATCGAGGCCTTGATGTACGGTTCGGATGCCGAATCGATGTTTGACGGATCGGGCCAGTAAGACGGATTGTCGACGTCGACGGTCGTGCCGTCTTTAAGTGACAGGATGTACTTGACCGAAGGCGCCGAGATGACCAAGCCGATGTCGAATTCGCGTTGCAGGCGTTCTTGAATCACGTCCAAGTGCAACAGCCCCAGGAACCCGCAGCGAAATCCAAACCCCAAGGCGGCCGAGGAGTCCTTTTCGTAGGTCAGCGCGGCATCGTTGATCGACAGTTTTTCGAGTGCCTTGGTCAGGTCTTGGTACTCATCGGTGCTCATCGGATAGACCGACGAAAACACAACTTGCTTGGCTTTCTGGTATCCCGGGATAGGGGCGTCGGCCGGTCGATCTTGCAACGTGATGGTGTCGCCGATCTCGATGTCTTGAACGCTTTTGACGCCGGCGACGATGTAGCCGACTTCGCCGGCGGCGAGTTGTTTTCGCGGGTTCAATTTAAATTGGTTGTAACCCAGTTCATCGACCTTGTAGTCGTGACCGCCGTGCATGAAGTGAATCGCCTGGCCGGTTTTGAGCGTGCCCTCCATGACGCGGCACTGCAGGATGACACCGCGGTACTTGTCGAAATGGGCATCAAAAACCAGTGCCTTCAGCGGCGCATTCGGGTCGCCCTCCGGCGGCGGCAGGTGCTGGACGATTCCTTCCAAAACGTCTTCGATGCCCTCGCCGGTTTTCGCCGAAACCGGGATCGCCGCGAACGGGTCGAGGCCCAGGTCCGAGTCGATTTCTTCGCGGACCCGATCGACGTCCGCCGCCGGCAGATCGATCTTGTTGATCACCGGCAGCATCTCCAGATCGTACTCCATCGCCAAGTACAGATTGGCCACCGTCTGAGCCTCGACACCTTGCGACGCGTCGACGACCATCAAGGCACCTTCGCAGGCCATCAACGAGCGTCGGACTTCGTGGGAAAAATCCACGTGCCCGGGCGTATCGATCAAATTCAATTGATAATCCTGGCCGTCTTTGGCGGTGTAGGCCAGCGTGATCGTGTTGCTCTTGATCGTGATCCCACGCTCGCGTTCGATGTCCATCGAATCGAGCATCTGGTCATGGAATTCACGTTGGGTGACCCCGCCACAGGCCTGGATCAGCCGGTCGGCCAGGGTCGATTTTCCGTGATCAATATGGGCAATGATGCAAAAATTGCGAATTTGTTTCATACGCCGGGGTCTTGCGACAAAAAGCGGTAGGAAGAAGCCGATCTCCAATCCTAGTGGATCGGGGCTCCGGTCAACAGGGATTGATCGCTGGGGGGTGGGGCAGACGTCTTAGGCGTGAACCGTTCCGAATGATCCTTAATCCGCCGGCGGAGCGATAACGACCAAAGTCCCATCCGGCACTACGACGAACCGACCGTGCCGTCGATGTATTGTTGAGCCCGCTGCCAGACGGCCATACCGATGTCGTTGCCGAGTTTTCGGCCTTGCAGATCTCCGTCGTCAAAGTGAATCCCTCCATAGATGCGAGACAGGCCCGCTTCATCAGCCGCCTCGCGGAACGTCGACCACTGCAGCGTCACCGGTGCTGCGGGGACGGCGCCGGGTTGGAAACGTGATTCGCCGGTGTCAAAGGTGACTTCCCCACCGAATTCTGGCGATCCCGCAAACCGTTCCAAGATCGTCGCGCCGGCCGCACTAAAACTGCTGTGCCCGGAAGTGTATTCGGCAAACGGCGGGGAGGGATCGCTGCCGGGCGTTTGGTAGGTCAGAAACTCCGTTGCCGGAATCGATTGGGTCGTACCGGTCTGTGGCGACCAAACGTCGATCCGGTAGGTTCCCGAGGCCTGATGAAATTGGCCGATCAGTCCCAATTCACCCAGTTCTCGGATGACGCGGACCGGGCGGGCATAATCGTAAAACGCCTTGGCTTCCCACGTGGCGATGCCGGCATCAAAGACCGCATTGGAAAGGGCGAAGAACAACCCGGCGTCCTGGTCCAACGAGTGTTCGTCTCGGCCAGACAGGAATTGTCCAAAGCTCATCCAAGTGCCGGGTGGAAACGACGTGCTTCCCGCGTCTTCCCAGAACTCGGCGATCAACTTTTGACGGTCGGTCAAACCGCCACTGGCGTCGATGACCCGCTGGGCTTGAGCGATAAAGTCGGGGTTAATGACCGTTCCGATCAACGAGCGATCAATCGTCATCACGGACTGATCGGCCAGCGTGATGGTTTGGGTGTCCAGATCCACCGCGCCGTCGACCAACAAGAACGGCTCGGGCGGCTCGGGGCGAAACTGGGATGCCGTCGTCAAACTAAACGGCGTGACGTCCGACCAGTGGGGTGTCAAGAAGCTTTGTTCACGGATGGCCGTTGCGGCGGTGGCATCGATCGGCACGTACTCCGGGGTCCAAGCACCGATCACGTCGGTTTGCCCGACGGGGTTGAGCGGAGCGTACTCGGTCACGTTGGAATACTTGACGCCGGAAACCCCGTCCGGGCTGTCGCCGAGCTGGTTGGAACCATCGGCGTGACGGATCTGCAGGAGCTCTGCGGCCATCACATTTCCGATGCCCGCAGGCGTGGTCACGTCGGTCGAATCGTTGTCGCGGTCGTAACCCAAATCGACCATCAAATCGTCAAAGATCTGCTGGGCTTCGGGGAACAAGTCCGACAGCACTCGATAGGCCGCATGGCTCATCGCCTGGGCCTTGTTCGCATCGGTATTTTCATTGGCCGGTCGCTGCAACACGTCCTGGTTGACCGTCGAGACCGCGTCGGCATTGTAGGCCGACCAAGCGTCGAACATCGCGGTGTGGACCATGGCGTAGGCGCGCGAAGCGACGGTCGGTCCGGGAGAGGTCGCCACAACCCCCTTTTGCGTCGCAACGTCCCAACGCACCGAGATGGTCGGGTCCGCCGTCGAGACTGTCACAAATTGCGATTGCGGATCCATGACCAAGTCGGCGGTTTGATGGACCAGCAGCGGGAATGGATCCGATGAGATTTCATTGCCGGCCAAGTCGCAAAGACGTGGTGACAGGGTGATGCGGTATTCTCCGTCATTGAGCTTGTCGGCGAATCTGAGCGTCAATCGATGCGTCGCGTCCTGCGTGATCGCTTCGATCGGAACCGAATCAATCACGTTGCCGCCGGAGGTCACTTCGACCGCAGAGTTGCTTTCGGCGATCGCTTCGGGGGCCAACGGTTCGTCAAATAGAAACTCAACACTTCGCTGTCGCAGCCGCAATCGGCCGTCGTCGGCATCCAGCACCGGCGTGGGGACGGTCCGATCGATCGACAGGGTGAAGTCGATCGATGCGTTGCGGCCTGGAATCGAGATCGCGACTTGGTGGTCGCCATCTTGCAGATGTCCGGAAACCAGGCCGTCGATGTCGTCGTCGGAAAGCACCAGTCGGCCGTCGACTTCGAACCCGGCCAGATCATCAAAGGAGGTGCCGTCGATCGTCAACTCGATTTCGTCGAGAAACTCCGAGGCCCAGATTTCGATCCCCGGCGCGTTGGTCACCAGATCGTAATTCGCGCTGCCGGCGAATCCCGAATCATGGATCAACCGCGACGCGATCGCGGGGTCATCGTCGATCAATTCGTTGATCACCAGCAGCACGTCATGGGGCGTGATTTGCCCGTTTCCGGTGACGTCGGGGAAAAAGCCGGCACCGAGTTCAGGCGTCGACTGGTCGCGGAGCAAGTCGATCACTGCCAGCGCGTCGAGTTCCGAGACCTGCAAGTCCAAGTTGACATCGCGCGGCTGGTAGGGACTTTGCAGGTCTCCGGCGAGCAGCATCCGTTTGGCCAGTGGTTCCAATCGTCCCCGCCGTCGGCAGGACCGTCGGTAGGACCGTCGTTTTGAAAGAGCGTCTCTCATTAGCTTTCCCATCGACGGCCCCTTCACATCGACACGTTGCAAAACCTGACCCTGATTATAATGACAAAACGCACGCTCAAAATGGCGTGGGGCTGCACGCTCGCGGGATCAGATCAATCTCCGCTGCGTTCCACCGCTTCGGGTTTGATCCAATCGAGGGTCCAGTGCCGGTCACTGGTCATTCGGATCGCTGTGCCCGGAATGCCGTGTGCGGCGGCGATGGTCGTGATTTCGTCGACGGTCAGTGCGGCATGAAGGGATTGGCGAAGCAACTGTCGGGCGTATTCGGTCTCGTCCTCGGCATGCAGGGCGACCAGCGATTCGACCTCGGCTTCGGTCGCCGGACGAACCAAATCGCGCAGGAACAGACGCCCACCGGGAGCCAAAACACGCATCGCCTGGGCGACCACCCGCGCCGGTTCGGCGACGTGATGCAACATCGTGTTGGAGATCACGGTGTCGGCCGCCGCGTCCTGGAACCCTTCGAGAACTTTGCAATCGGCGTGTTCCAGATGGACTCGGCCGGTCACCGATCCCAATTCGATCTCGATCCGCGCCGCTTCCAGCATTTCGACCGAACTGTCGACGCCCACCACTTCGACGTCGCTCCGTTTTTGACACAGCAAGACGGGGATCAGCGCCGTTCCGCAGCCCAGATCGATCACTCGCGGTCCGACGCCCCCCCCGGCAATCAAGTCGTCGACAAAGGCTGCATTGACGCCTTGGTGGTCCATTTGCTGATACTCCTGGACCTCCGTGGCATCGTCCATCGGCTCTGGCTCAAGGGTGCGTGACAAAACGGACGCATCGTGTGGCTGGGATGTGTTCAAAGTGACCCTCTTTTGGAATCAACCGAGAAAGTGGTAGGTGTTTCGAATGGACATTTCGCGTTGCCTAAGGTTACCGAAAAATCCGAACCGTAAGAATCGGTGCAACAATCACCACTTTCGCCGTTCGGTCTACTACAAATATGATTGCCTGAAAACCGCCTGGACGGATTGGACCGGATAACTAGCCTACCAGTCCGCCGCAGCTTGAACTGCGGGTAGCGGAACGCGCCAAGAGTTTCGCATTGGCGCAGTGCCGCCGCCCCGGGGGGGACCGATAGCCCTGGCGGCTCCCGCGACCAAACGAATGCGAAAACTGACCGGAACGTAGACATTGACGCAAGGCGACGCTGGATGACCGTTGCCGACGACCTGTTTTTTCAAGAAGCCTCGCGGTTCACAGAAGATGGCCGTGTGAGACGAGTGTGGAATCCACCGTGCTAAACGCCCTGATCAAACGCGTGTCGTTTCGAAACTCGGTCCTCCGGGATGGCGATTCGCTGTTGTTGACCAAGACGGAATTCAATCGTGAGGTGACGCGTGAGCGAATCCGCGCGACACGCCGATCGATCCCATTCTGCATCGTCACGATCCGAATGGCCGGGGGGCGCAAATTCGCCTCGCGTCGCGGTGATCTGATCCGCATTCTGCACCGCAACGTTCGCTTGACCGATCAGAAGGCGGACCTTGGGAACCACCAATTCGGCGTGTTGCTGGTCGATACGCCGGAAATGGGCGGACGTGCCGTGTTGGATCGACTTTCCAGTCTCTGCGAGGCGCGAAACATTGGCGCCACGCTTTCGCTGCGTGTTCATGACCCCGAAGGCTTTGCCCCGGATCACGATGGCGATCTCCCCACCGGGGCGAGCGGTCAACGACGGGACGACGCGTCCGAATTCACTTGGCTGCGCGTCGATCACGGTGCCAACGAGGCAACGGGTTTGGCGGTTCAACCACGTTCGCCCTCGGTGCGATCGCCGGCGAACGAGTCGGATTCCGGCAGGGCGCAGATGCGAGCGGAGGTGGCGGATGCCTTGGTGACGCATGAGGATCCGTTGCCGAATCGGTCGCCCCAGCGTCGCTTGTTCAAACGTGCCATCGACATCGTCGGCGCATCGGTCGGGTTATTCTTGGTCAGCCCGTTGTTGGTCGTCGCCGCGGTTGCGGTCAAACTGACCAGCCCCGGGCCGGCATTTTTTAAACAGACACGCGAGGGACTGCACGGCAACCCGTTCACGATCTACAAGATGCGAACCATGGTCGTCGACGCCGAAAGTCGGCAGTCCGAATTGAGAGACAAAAGCCATCGCGACGGTCCCGCCTTTAAAATCAAACACGATCCCCGCGTTACGCCGATCGGTCATTTCTTGCGTCGGACCTGTATCGACGAGTTGCCCCAGTTCATCAACGTGCTGCGCGGTGACATGTCGCTAGTCGGTCCGCGGCCCCTGCCGTGGCACGAAAGTCGCGCCTGCAATCATTGGCAACGCCGTCGATTGGATGTGCCGCCGGGGATGACGTGTTATTGGCAGGTCAACAAGGCGGCCGCGGAGACCTTTGACGACTGGATGCGGATGGATTTGCAATATGTCGACCGCAACGACCTGTGGCGGGATTTGCATCTGATCGCCCGGACCGCGTTGGTGCCGTTGACCGGACGCGGTGGTGAATAGAACGATGCGACCGCGGCGCGACCTGAAACGGATTCTTTCACAGGATCTTTCGTTTGACGGAGGACACGGTTGAACGCGTCCGCTATCAACCCGCAACGGCCCGTGGCAAGTTTGTCGGTCGACTTCGACAACAAATGGGCCTACCTACGCGCCGCCGGCCGCCAGGATTGGGAATCGGCATCCAGCTACCTGCCGATTGCCGCCGAGCGGATGGTCGATCTTTTGGGCGAACTGGATCTGCCGTTGACCGTGTTCGTGGTCGGTCGAGACCTACGTCGCGATGCGGACGTCCAAGCGATCGAATCCTTCCGGGCACTCAAGGCGATCGAGTACGCCAACCACTCGATGAATCATCTGCCTTGGATGCACACGATGGAGGATCACGAGATCGATGACGAGATCTCGTTGACGCACGACGCGGTGGTGTCGGCGTTGGGCGTTCATCCCCAGGGGTTCCGCGGTCCGGGATTCTCGTGTCCCGATGAAGTGTTGCGGGTTTTGGTAAAGCTGAATTACGCCTACGACGCCTCCCTCTTTCCCACCTCGGTCGCTCCGATCGCCCGCGCCGTCTTTCTGGCCCGCACCAAGCTCCAAGGCGAGCAAAAAGAGCGGGCGAAGAAACTCTACGGAGGATTCGCCGCGATGCGAAATCCGAATCGCCCGTTCCGCCGCCGGGTCGATGCCGGCCAGCTGTGGGAGATCCCGGTGACGGTGATGCCGCTGGTCCGCACGCCGATCCATTTCAGCTACTTCACGTTCTTGGCAAGCGTTTCGAAACTCGCCGCGCGGACGTACTTGAGCAACGCGTTTCGGCTTTGCCGCTGGACCGGTACGACGCCTTCTTTGTTGCTGCACCCGCCGGATGTTTTGGGGCGGGAAGACGATTCGGACATGGCCTATTTCCCGGGGATGAAACTGCCACGCGCCGAGAAGCTTGAACTCGTCCGCTGGGCACTTCGGCTCTACGCCCGAACCTTCCACGTTCAAACCATGATCGGACAGCTAAGGTCGCATGATGCCGATTCCGATCGCGTGAAAAAGGTGGCCGACACATCCACTGCGATTGCCGGTTCTACATAGCTACCTTCGCCAGAAGGTGGATCGCCCCTAGGGTCCCACGCTCTGGCGAGCGTAGCTACGCTTATCACCCTTTCGTACCCCTATTTCTGTCTGACATTCAATCTAATACCATCGTGATCGATCTGGGGAAACGAAACGTTCTGGGCATCGGGGTCGACGCGATCGATTACGAGTCGGCGATCGACAAAGTGATCGCTGCCGCGGTCGGGCGGCGGCCGATGTCGGTCACGGCGCTGGCCGTTCATGGTGTGATGACCGGGGTGGGTGATCCGGAGCACCGGTATCGATTGAATCAATTCGACCTGGTTTGCCCCGACGGCCAACCGGTTCGATGGGCGTTGAATCTGTTGCACGGTTGCGGGTTGACCGATCGCGTGTACGGCCCCGATTTGACACTGAAGCTTTGCCGCGCCGCGGCACAACAAGCGATTGGGGTGTTTCTGTTCGGATCGACTGACGAGGTGTTGACGCGGTTTGCCGATTCGCTGCGAGACCAGTTTCCGGAATTGCAGATCGCCGGCACGCGGGCCAGTCGGTTTCGCACGTTGTCACCTTCGGAGCGCGACGCGTTGGCCGAGGAAATCAACTCCAGCGGCGCCGGTATCTGTTTCGTCGGACTCGGCTGTCCACGGCAGGAGGTGTTCGCCTATGAAATGCGGTCTCGTTTGAATATGCCGTTGATTGCCGTCGGTGCCGCGTTTGCGTTTCACGCCGGCATGCTGGCCCAAGCGCCGCCGTGGATGCAACGCCATGGGCTGGAATGGTTGTTTCGACTGGCTCACGAACCGAGACGGTTGGCCAAACGTTATCTGACGACCAACCCCGCGTTCTTGACGCGACTGGCCTTTCAAAAACTTGGCTGGATGCATCGTCAACAATCGCAAGGCCGACCGCCGAAACGCGAGTGGTTTTTCGGTTGAGCGGGGAGGGTTGCCTGTGGCTCGAAGGCACTCAAACACCATCGGTCGCCCCTCCCCTCACTACGCTCGACCCTCCCTGCCAGGGAGGGTGAATTTCTGAAAACCGCACGACCTCAGCCAGGCGAGCGTGAATTCGGTCATGGCCCCATCAACGCGCCTCTCCCACGTCGATCCAGCGGCGCAGCAGGGTGCGTGAGACCAGGTGGACCAGTCCGAACAGGAACAGCCCCAGCAGCGTCGATGCGAACACCGCGGCGATCAGGGCATCGGTTTTGACGAAACCTTGCCAATGGGTCATCAGGGTGCCCAGGCCGTCATAGTCGGTGCCGTTGCCGACGAAAAATTCGGCGACGATCGCCCCGATCACCGCCAGTCCGCTGCTGGTTTTCGCGCCCAGGACCAGGTAGGGCACCGCGGCGGGGATCTGTAGCCTTGCGAGTTTTTGGGATCGTCCGGCCCCGTACAGCACAAACAGGTCGGACCATTGCCGGTCGATCGCCATCAGCCCTGCGGTCACACTGTTGACGATCGGGAACAGACAGACGATCACGGTCACGATGACCACCGTGCGAAACTGGTAGCCGCTCCAGATGATCAACAACGGTGCGATCGCGACGATGGGAACGGTTTGCAAAAAGATCACGTAGGGAAACAGCGCCAAACGGACACGCCGCGATTGTGAAAACCCAACGCTGATCAGTGACCCGAGTCCGATCGCGGCAAGCAATCCTGCCGCGGCGGCCAAGCCGGTCGCGTACAAGGCCTTCAACAATTCGATTCGGTGTTCCAGCGCCGCCTGCCAAACCTCGGCCGGTTCGGGCAGCAACGCCGATGGCATCTGGAACCCCCAAGCGACCAGTTGCCACGTCGCCAAGGCGACCAGGGCGACGATGACGGCCGGTCCCCAGTGCCGCGCCGCATCAACCACGCGGCTTGCCGGTGAGCGTGGATCGGAGTCGCTCATGACGCACCGCCGCGGGTTTCGGGCTGCGGGGAATCGGCCGGCCCGCGAAGCAAGTCGCTGACGACGCCGAAAAATTCTGCGAACTGTGGTGTTCTCATCTGCGTCGGATCGCGTGGCCACGCCAAGGGGTTATCGATCACCGTTTCCAAGACCCCCTCGCGCATCACGGCGATGCGATGTGAAAGCAGGATCGACTCGCTGATGTTGTGGGTGACCATCACCGCGGTGAATCGTTGGCGTTGCCATAGCGAAAGCAGCAGCCGGCCCAGATCGTTTCGCAACATGTCGTCCAATGCGGCAAAGGGTTCGTCCAGCAACAACACGCTGGGGTGGGTGACCAATGCCCGCGCGATCGATGCCCGCATCTGCATGCCGCCGGACAATTCGTGCGGCCGTTTGTCGGTGGCGTCGGCCAGCTGCACCGACGCCAGGGATGCTTCGGCGGCAAGACGACGTTGTGGTCGGCTTCCCCGCCCGATCAACTCCAACGGCAGCAGGACGTTTTGCAGCGTCGTCGCCCACGGCAACAGGCCGGGTTGTTGAAAAACGAATCCGATCTGTCCTTCGTCAGCGATGGCGGCCGGATCGAGTTCGACTTGGCCGCCGGTGACCGGTTGCAGCCCGGCGATTGCCCGCAACAGCGTCGTTTTTCCGCATCCGCTCGGTCCGATCAACGCGACGATCTCTCCGCTTGAGACATCTAAATCGACGCGATCGACGGCGACCGCTTGCGGGGCGAACCGGACCGTGACGGCTCGGCAATGAATCGAGGCGGCGGCGGGGCGGTCGTCAGGGACAGGCTCGTTCACGTTCTAACGCTCGACCTGGTCAACGATGGATTGTGCGATCGCCAACGACGCCGTCGCGGCCGGTGACGGCGCGTTTAAAACGTGTACGGCGGCGTCACTGCGCTGAAACAAAAAGTCGTCGACCAACTGGCCGTCGGGCGAGACCGCTTGGGCGCGAACTCCGGCCCGTCCCCGAACCAAATCGGATGCGGTCAAACAGGGCATCAGTTTTTGCAGGGCGGCGACGAAGGCGGCTTTGCTGAGCGAGCGATGCATCTCCCCCAGCCCGGTTTTCCAATGTCGCAGCGCCAGTTTTCGAAAGCCGCCAAACCCGAGCGTCTGTGACAGGTCTTTCAAGCGGATCGTTTTCCAATCGTAACCTTCTCGGGCGAGCGCCAGGACGGCGTTGGGGCCGCATTCGACACCCCCGTCGATCATCCGCGTGAAGTGCACACCCAGGAACGGAAACGACGGATCCGGCACGGGATAGATCAGATTTCGCACCAGCGTCTCGCGGCCCGGTGCCAATTCGTAGTACTCGCCGCGAAACGGGACAATCCGAATCTGCGGCGAAACACCGGCCATGGCGGCGATCCGGTCGCATTGCAATCCGCCGCAATTGATCATCATGGCTGATTCAAACACCTGGCCGTCGGCGGCGGTCAACCGAATCGATCGAGGCGTCGCATCGATCGCGACGATGCGGGTGTCGAAAATGATCCGGCCGCCGGCGCGACGGATGCACTCGGCCAGCTTTCGGCACACCACGCGAAAGTCGACGATGCCTGTTTCGGGCACGTGCAGGGCGGCGATCCCCGCCGCGTTGGGCTCCAATTCCCTCAGTTGGTCGCTATCGAGACGCTCCAACGCGACGTCGTTCTCGCGGCCTCGCTCGGCGATCCGCTGCAACGATTGCAGTTCGGCCTGATCGGTCGCCACGATGACTTTGCCACAGCGGTCCCAGGGAATTTGGTGCTCGTCACAAAAAGCCTCCATCGCCGCTTTGCCGCTGCGACACGTGCTCGCGCGGATCGATCCGGGTTTGTAGTAGATCCCCGAATGCAGGACCCCGGAATTGTGGCCGCTTTGGTGTGCGGCGACATCGGATTCCGATTCGACGACCAGCACCGAGCAATCCGGAAATCGCTGCAGCAGACGTCGGGCGGTGGCCAGCCCCACGATCCCGGCACCGATGACGACGAAGTCGATTGGTACGGCGCGACGGGGCATTCGGGGGCGTTCCAATGGTTGGGAGTGGTCGTCGATCGACAGGTCGTGATACTATAGCCTTCGAAAAACCTTTGCTCCAACAGGCCTGATGGCGACAAATCGACCCCAACCGCTGTTTCGTTACCGCATCACGCGATTGGGGTTCCATGTGCTGTTCGTCGCATTGTTCGCGATGATCGGCGGGGCACTCCGCGGGTTCAACCTGCTATTGGTGCTGGCGGGATTGTTGGTCAGCGTGGTGCTGTTGCAGTGGCGCAGCGGACGGCATGTGATTTTCCGAGCCGGTCTTCGTCGCCATAAGGTCACCGGTGCGTTTGCCGGCACACCGACGACGGTACGCTATGACGTGCGAAATTCCGGGCGATGGAGCCCGCTGTGGTGCGTGCGGATCGAAGACCCGGTGATGGCCGCTGATGCCGGCGACACCGGTGCGGCGATGGGCCGACCGACGCGTGACGCGACGGGTCAAGCGACGAGACCGCTGGATGAGAAACATCCCGGCGGGGTGATCGCCACGCTGGTCGCCAGTCTGGGCCATGTCCCGCCGCGTCAGACGCGCAGCACGTCGGTCATCTGCCGGTTCAATCACCGTGGCCGTTATGCCTTGGGCCCCGTCGTCGCGTCCACGACCTTTCCATTCGGATTTATGAATTGCGAACGAATGGGACCGGAGACGACCGAGTCACTGTGGGTTTACCCGCGGTTGCTGACCCTGCGTCGCGGATGGACGGCGATGTTGCCACCGCGACGCGGCGGTGACGGTCACCGGTCCAGCGGCGGAAGCAACGATGACGGCGAGTTCTTTGGGTTGCGGCCCTGGCAGTCGGGGGATCATGTCAAGCACATTCACTGGCGAACGACGGCGCGGATCGGAGAGCCGGCGGTGAGGCAATTTGAACAACGCAACCGGCATCAACTGTGTTTCATCGTCGATGCGGTCACAAGCGATCGCACACGCGGCGGTGAAGAACGGGTCTTGGAGGCGGCCGCGACGATGCTCAACGAATTGGCGTCGACGACAAGTTCGATGGCGTTGTTGGTTGCCGATGCGTACGCCTTGGGTTCATCGAGTCACTGTGGCGTGCTGATGTCGGCCGGGGCGGACGTCACGTCGCTGTTGGAGCGTCTGGCGATCACAAAACCGGTCCGTCTGAATGAATTGCGGAACGATCCGCTGGCCCGAGCCGTTGCCCAGGAGGCGTCGCAGCTGAATTCCTATGATTTGGTCGTGGTCAGCGGGCGGCGATTCAGCGATGTGACACAGCGCCGATCCGCCGCCCCGGCCCTGGACAAGGCACTGTCGGTGTGGCGTTATTTCGATCAACGCTCACGGTTGGCTTGGATCGATGTGCACTCGCCGGCGGTCGGGCGTTACTTGTCGATCGACGGTGACGTGCCGCGCAGCGTCAGCGGGGAGGCGGCAAATGTCGATGGCTAGTGGTGACGGCACGGAGTTGCCCGCGTCCATCCGCCGCGAGTTGCTTGCGGTGCCGACCGTGCGGACGCGTTTGGCGTTTCAGTTTGCGTTGCTGTCGGCCGCCGGCGGATTGGTGCTGACCAGCGGCCAAGGCACCGACAGCATCGCGTTGTTGGCCGTGTTCGCGGCCATCGTCGGATTCGTCTTCGTCGATTGGTTGCGGGTGTTTGAATTGCCGCCGATCGGAGCCTACTTGGCCATGGCCGGTGCGGCGGTGTATTGCGTTCAAGATTTTTGGGGGCTGCAGCAGCGTGGGGAACCGCAGATGGTGTCCGTCGCGCTGTTGTTGGTGTTGGTTCAAGGCGTATTGATGATGCAGCGCAAGTCGCGGCGGATTCTGGAACAGTTGGCGGTGTTTTGTTTGTTGGAATTGGTCGTCGCGGCGATTTTTAACGACGCGATCGGCTTCGGGTTGTGGATGATTCCGATCGCCGTTGTCGGCGGAAGCGCGCTCAGCTTGTTGGGGCTGGTGACGTTGATGGAAAGCATCGATGTGACGTTGGACCACCCGGTCGCCCCGCCGCCAAAAACGCGGCTGGGGCGTTTGATCCGGTTCGTGATCGGAGTGAGGGAGGACACCCCGCCACGCAACGAACTTGTGGCGACGTCATCACCGGAGTCGGTGATCTCGATTCATTGGGCGGCCGGGCCGTGGTCACGTTACGCCCTGGTCGTATTGTCACCGGCGGTGTTTTTGATCGCAGCGGCGTTTTTCTTTGTCCTGCCCAGACGCGTCCAACCGTCCCGATCGGCCCTCGGCGGTCCCGCGATGGTCGGCTTTGATGACGAAATCCGGATGGAACAACTCGGCCAGGTGATGCAGAACTCTGATCCGGCGGTGAGGGTCAAGTTGACCGACCAGACGACCGGCCAGCCTTATTTGATCAACGACAGTTTGTATCTGCGTGGAAAAGTGCTGGAAACGTACCAGGTGGATTATTCCTCGAACCGTCCGATCGCAAAGTGGGTGTCGACCGACCAGGGTTCGATCAGCCGGCGCGGTCGGATTCCCCCGCCGTATCGCTCCGGTAAGCCATCCGAACGGGGCCCCTTTGATCGCGTCCACGCCAAAGTCACCTGCGAAGCGATGAGTCGACCGGCGCTGTTTGCCATCGCGCCGTTTCATCAGGTTGGTGAATCGCTGGACGTCGTCCATGCGATCGACCGTTGGACGCTCGCCCGCGAGGCCTCCGAGCCGCCGTTTCCGCGATTGACCTACGAATTCGGCACCTATGCGTTTCGTGACGGCGTGCAGACGCGATGGATCGCGCGGGCGAGTGAAGCGGAACGAATGATCACGCCGTACGAGTTGACTTGGCAGCGCCGCTTCGGACGCCGGACGCAACGACCGCGACAGGACTACGTCAGCGATTTGTTGCGCATCGATCGTGACAGTGTGCCGACGGCGACCCGATTGGCCGCTCAAATTCTGGACGATTCCTCCGTCGCGGACAGCAACCTTTTTCGTGCCGCGGTGGCGATGGAGCAGTTTTTGAGAACCGACCCCGCGTTTTCCTACACCTTGAACCTGAATGCCACACCGATCCCCGATGTCGATCCGGTCGAACAGTTTCTGTCGGTCGATCGTCGCGGGCATTGCCAATACTTCGCTTCGGCACTCGCATTGATGCTGCGAAGCGTCGGCATCCCCTGCCGCGTGGTCGTGGGCTATCGAACCGAAGAATACAACACGATCGGCAAGTATTACATCGCCCGGCAATTGCACGCCCATGCGTGGGTCGAAGCGTTGATCGAGCGAGACCAGATTCCGCCCGACGCCGATCTGGGCGGGCAGCGCGAGTCGGATCGCTACTGGATGCGACTGGATCCGACGCCTGCCGAAAGTGCACTCGATGATGGCAACCCGGAGGGCGTCGATGGGCTGTTGAATCTGGCCAACAATGTTTGGGAAGACTATGTCGTCGAGATGGATGCGGAGCGTCAGAGCGACGACCTGGTGCAAGTGACCGGTTTGCGCGAGGTGCAAAGTTCGTATCAACGGATGTGGAATTCCCTGCGGGGCACGCTCTCGCAGATCCGTGACGGCCGCGTGGTGGCCGACGATGTTCCGTTGCCGATGCGATCGATCGGACGCTTGTTGCTCGGCGTCGCGGCGGCGATCGTCGCCATCGCATTGCTGATGCGATTGATGCGTTTGCGTTTTCGCCTGCCACGACGCGCCCGGTCGCCAGGCGATGCGCTGGTGGGACAGCCACAATTGCCGTTTTACGCCGAAACGTTGAATCAACTTGGACGCGTCGGAGTCATACGCCGGGCGGATGAGACCCCGTACGAATTATTGCAGCGTGTGGGCCCACGGTTCCCGCAGTTGCGATTGCTGACCGATGCCTTCCAACGCTGCCGATACGGACAAAGCGAGATCGGCCACGAGCGGCATCTGCAGGACGCACTGACGGAGTTGACGGCGGATGTCGAAGCGCAGATTCAAGCCCGAAACGGCTGATTCAATCAACAAGCCGTTGACGAGTTCCGCTTCACGATTGATTCAATCGATCCGATTCGTGCCACGACGCCGGTGGCGAATTTTCAACACGGGCCCTCTCTGGCGTTTGCTTGCTGCGCAAACGCCGTCTCTCCCAGAGAGAGAGAATCTAATTGGGGAGCCTTACAGGCTGACGTCTTGCGGCAGCGGTGCTTTGGAATTGGCGTTGTTCCGCTTGGTCACGCCGGAACAAAGGTTGTGCCAGGTTTCCAGTTTTTCGCCGCAGACGACCATCTCGAAATAGCGGACGAGTTCCTCGTCGGGCGAGGGCAGCGGCAGGTGGCTGCCGCAACGGCTGAGATAGTTCGATGCGACCACGGCGGTCAGTGGGGAGAACGAAATCTCGAACGCCTTGGTCGGCGTGTGATGCAGGGCGACGATTTCGATGATCGTCTGGGGCAGCCCCCAGACGCTTAGCAGATAGGCCCCGATGGCGGCGTGGTCGGCGCCGAAGACCTGACGCTCGGCCTGCCACAAGGGGATGTCGTCGATTTCGGCTTTCAGTGCCGCCTGGGCACAGGTTTTGGGGTCGATCGAATGCAGGACCAGTTTGCCGATGTCGTGCAGCGTGGCCGCGGTGATGGCGTCTTCGACCGCTTGCGAATCAAGCCGTTCATGTTGGCCGATCAGCTTGGTCATCCGGGAAACGCGCAAGCAGTGTTGCATCAAGACTTCGGCGGAGAACCCGTTGACGCCCAACGCTTCGAATTCTTGGAAGATACCGATCGCCAGGACGAGTGACTTGAGCGTCGAAGCGCCCAGCAACGAAACGGCTTTGACCGGATCGGAAATATGGTGACTCAAACAAAAGATCGCCGAGTTGACCAGCTGCAAAACCTTTGCCGTCATCACGGCGTCTTTGGCGACGATCTTGCCGATCGAGGAGATCGATGCGTCTTCGTTGCGGAGTTCGGCGGTCAGCTCTCGATACACCGACGGAACACTCGGCAGCCGGGATAGCCCGCCGACCAAACGCTGCAACGAATCGGAAACCAGCACATCTCGAAGCGAGCAGGCGCGGTCGATCGTCGTTCGCAGCTCGGTCGCGTCGCAGGGTTTGGGCAGAAACTGGTGCATCGACACGATCGATCGCAGCACCGCATCGCGATCGGACGGTTTTGACAACACGATCCGAACCATGTTGGGATGCTTCTTGCTGACATAGTTCAGCAACGCGGCGCCGTCCATGCCCGGCATTCGCATGTCGGTGACGACGGCATCAAATTTCGATGCGGCCATCATCGCGATCGCCTCTTCGCCGCTGGTCGCGAAATCGCATTCCCAATCGACATCTTCCGCGATCAGCTGGCGCTCCAGCTGACGCAACGCTTGCGGTTCATCATCGACGAATAAGACGGTCACCCTGCCGGCTCCTGGTAATGCGAATCGACGCGATCCGCAACGTATCGGGTACACAGAAGCCCCCCTTGACGATTCATCAGGCGACCTTCTCCTCATGGGAACGCTAACACGCGGTTCACAGCGGACGGGAGAAAGCCAATTGGTTGAGGGAATTCCCTCCGGGCTGGCGTGTCCGTTGTCGCCAACGTGCGTCAATGCACACCGACCGCGGAATTTGGCTGAAATCCGAATCGGGCAGCCGGTTGCCGTTTTCCGTGTCCAGGGATTCTGCTACTGAGAAAACGTTGCGGACGATCGTCACGGGGCAATCCGATCCGTGACGACCGCGACCGACGCAATGTTTTGATCCGATCCGCTTCCGCACCAGGTTTCCCAATGAGATTCAAACTCGTCCTGCTCGGTGTCCTGGTGACCTTGCCGGTCACCGTGATCACTTGGGCCGATCCGGTCGTCCAACCGATCGAGCAATCCGAGGGCATGCTGATGCGTTCGAAATTAAAACGTTCCCAACATGTCCTGGAAGGTCTGCTCCGCAAAGACTTTCGCGCGATCGCGCGGGGTGCGAAAGAGATGAGGTTGATCAGCGAAGCCGCCGAGTGGCCGCGGGCGCGGGACACGGTGTACGAGCATTTTAGCGCCGAGTTTCGCCGCCAATGCAATCAGCTCGAAGAGCTGGCCGAGCAACAGAACCACCAGGGCGCGACGTTCACGTACTTGCACATGACCAACCTGTGCATCCAATGCCACGACTATGTGCGCGATTCGCTGCGGGTGGCCGAACCGCGGGGCCGCAGCGGCATCCAGTTGATCCCCTCGGAATGGCCCGAAGGCAGCGGCTGATCGAAGCTGAGTGGTTGACCCCACGCACTGATTGATCAGTTCAATCCCGCCGCCTCGTTGATCGCTCCCAGGTAGACCGACGCCATCCGGAAGATAAAGAAGATCAGGGTGCCGGCGACGGCCATCCAAATGATTCCCGTGGCGACGCCCGAGAGGGTCCGCATCGCCATCTTGGCGCGTTCTTCGTACTCCACCGCCAAGTGATCGATCGACTCGCTCTCGGTTCCCGACATCTCGGCCACTTCGACCAGATGCAGAAAGGGTTCGGGAAACAGATCGGTCGAGCGCAGTCCACCGGCCAGCGTGTCGCCTCGGTCGCGGATCGCCGACTCGAACAATTCCCCGCCGCCGCGGTAGTAATCGCTGTCGGTGCTGTCCAGGCTGAGTTTCACGCTGCGGATCGGATCCAAACCTGCGCCCAGTGCCAGCGACAACGTCCGCGTGAATCGGGACAGCGTGATCGTTTGCAGCGACGGACCCAACTTGGGAACCATGTACAACAGCGGCACCAGGTTCTGGACTCCGCCCAGGTTTCTTTGATAGGCGTAATACAAGGACCACAGGATCGCGGCGACACAGGCGATGTAGCCCCAGAAAATCAACACGCCTTTGCCGCCACGGAGCCCGAATCCCAAGATGTCGGCCATCTGGCCGCCGGTCGAGGGCGTCAGGATGCCCATCAGGTAGATCACGATCGAAATCACGCCCAGCCCGAGTCCCAGCTGAATGACCGGCCAAGCGATCGAGGTCAGGAACAGACGCCGCAGAGCCACCTGTTGATCAAAGTGATCGGCCAGCGTGTTGAAGGTGCGTTCCAGCTTGCCCGTGCTCTCGCCGACACGCGTCAACGAAACCATCAGCCGGGGGAAATAGGCGGCGCGCTGCTTCATCGCGTCGCTGATCTGGAACCCGGCTTCGACGCTCTCCAAGACGTGTGAAACCGCCTCACGCTGTCGCGGCGGGCCGTATTTGGTTTCGGCCTTGAGCAATCGCAGCAGGTCCGCACCGGCGCGCAGACCGATGCCCATTCGCCGACAGAACCCGGCTGCCGCCGCTATTCCCATTCGCCTGAACAACATTCGCCTTGCCTGAACGATTCACAATGAATGGACAGGCTGGAAGCCTCTCCCACGATGACAGGCTGGAAGCCTCTCCCACGATGACAGGCTGGAAGCCTCTCCCACGATGACAGGCTGGAAGCCTCTCCCACGATGACAGGCTGGAAGCCTCTCCCACGATGACAGGCTGGAAGCCTATCCCACTGTGGGATTCGTCGCTAGGCCGCGATTCGGCCTTCGCTGCGTTGCTGGCGTTGGTTGCAGTAGGACGCCACGATCTGGTCGATCTGGTCCAGTTGTTCGCTCGCCGACGCGGCCAGGTCGAGAAACAGGATCTTTTTGGATCCGATCTGACACCAGCCGGGCAGCTGGTCGTCCAGCACCACCTTGCGGACTTCAAATCCCATTTCTTTGGCGGTTCCGACCGCTTGGGCCAGTCTTTGGACGATGTTGGGAGGGTCTGTCGTGGCAGACGGGGGGGAGTGTTTCGGCATGGTCGGCGTCTCTTGCTCCGGAAACTTTTCCGATTGTGAGGGCCGTCACCAGCACTGGCAAGCTTTGCCTGCGGCCCGGGACTGGGTGTAGCAAATCGCCGCTCGACGACGATAGATCAAAGCAGTCTCGATGCAATTGCCAGCCAACCCACCCGGGGATCATGAACGCACCCAACGCAATGCCAACGCCGGCCGCCACGGCAAATCCCTCGACAAACGGAAACAACGACTCCCCCGCCACGCTGGCCGGCGGTGCGCCGAGCAACGTCCCGTCCGCCGCCCCGTTGAGCTCCGCCGCCCCGTTGAGTGACGAGCAGCAGTACATCCAGCACCTGAAGGCGCACCTGCGACAGTCGCAATCGATGGCCGCGTTGGGCGAATTGACCAGCACGGCGACGCATGAATTCAATAACGTCTTGATGACGATCATCAATTACGCCCGGTTGGGAATCCGCAACCGCGACGACGAATCGCGCGACAAGGCGCTCGGCAAAATCCTGGATGCCGCCGAGCGTGCGTCGAAAATCACCGGCACGATTCTGGCCCAGGCGCGGAACCGCAGCGAGTCGTTCGAACCGACCGATCTGGGCGCGATCATTCTGGACACGCTGGTCCTGTTGGAACGCGAGATGCACAAGTACCGCGTGTCGGTCACGACCGAGATTCAGCCGGACGTGGCCAAGGCGATCGCCAGTGGAAACCAGATTCAACGTGTGCTGTTGAATCTGTTGATCAATGCCCGGCAAGCGATCGGCGAAGGCGGCGAGTTGTTGATCCGGTTGGCCAACAGCGATGACCAGCAATCGGTGGAATTGGTCGTCCGTGACAGCGGGGCCGGGATTCCCGCGGCCACGCTGCCGCAGATCTTTGATCCGTTCTTTTCGACCAAAAACGGCCCCGACGAATCGGGCAAGGGAGGCACGGGGTTGGGGCTGGCCGCCTGTAAGGAAATCATCGACGCACACCGCGGCAAGATCCGCGTCGAAAGCACCGTCGGCGTCGGCACGGCGTTCACGATTCGTCTGCCCAGGGCTTAGTCCGCACTGGGCTTAGTCCGCAGCGAGCTCAGCTCCAATCGATATCGCAGCGGGTGATCAGGCGATCGCTGATCCGGCCGTCGTCGCCGGTCAGTGCATCGAGCCACGACAGCACATTGTCAAGCTCGATGTCCTGGGCTTCGTGAACCAGCATGGGCATTGAAGCCTTGGCATGGATGGTGGTCAGCGACGACATCTCGTCCTTGGGCAACTGCGACAACAGGGTGCGTTGTTCAGTCTTGTCGCGGCAGACGAGATAAACGCGTTGTTTGCCGCCACATTCCAGCAGCGGGGGCCGGACGGCTTCGAAGGCGGATTCGGCGGTCAGACTGGGCACGGCATCGGGCGTCGACCAGGTGTGGGTCTGGGTCATCGCGACCGGATCGGTTGGGGGATTGAAACAGGTCGTCTTGCCGATCTGCAGTTCGTCGGTCGTCGCGGTGGAGGCGGTGTTGGGATCGCCGCCCTGCGAGCCTCGGGCATCGTGGGTGGTCGCGTCGCCGGACGCTGAATCGTCGGCGGCACTGATCCCCTGGCGGATCAGCCCGGCGGCCGCGACGGACAGTTCATTGACGACGAATTCGGTCGTCATCATCGCCGGCGATTGGATCACGCGGAACAACTGGCCGACCACATTGGCACGCTGCAATTTGTCGATGATGTCGGGCAAGCCGCTGCGGATCTCGGGGGCGAGCGTGGACCAGTGATCGACGGCTTGGCGGTCATCCTCGGCGAGGTTGGTGATCGCTTGAGCCAGCCGGGCGGAGGCGTCAACATAGGATTCGGCCATCTCGGCCAGGTTGTCGGTCAACGTCGCCGCGACCGATGCGGCGGCGCGACAGGCGATGATCTCGACCAATTGCTCCCCGATGCCGCAGGCGTTTCGCAGTGCGGCCATCGGTCCGCGGGAGGAGTCGGCGTTTTGTTCGCAAGATGCGGCGCTGTCGTCGGCGATCCGTCGGAATTCGTCCTCGGAACGCTGCAGCAGGGTCTGTTGCAGTTGCGTCATCTGTTGACGAATCTCGCCGACTCCGGTGATTGTCGATGAAAGGTCCAGTTTTCCGTCTTGGAGACGGGAATGGATTTCACGCTCGATCTGATGAATGATTTGTCCTGCCAGCACCTCGGTTTGATCCAGGTCGATCACCCCGGTCAGCCATTTGACCAGATGGGATCGGACGGCGGCGGGATTTTGCAGCAGGGCCGGGTCCAGGTTACCGAGCCGTTCCATCAACTTGCCGCGGCGGTCTTGTCGATTGTTTCCAAACCACTGCACGGTTTGGCCGCACAACGCGTCACTGTCCAATCGGCAGCGACGGCGGATGCGTCCAGAGAATTCTTTGGCAGCGGCTTTGGAATCACGCGGGTTTCCCAGCCAGCGGAGCAGCAGCAGCTTGACCGCGTGGGGCGCCAGCAAGTTGGGTTGGCGGTCTTCCGGATCGCCGATCTGGGCCACACTCATGGTCCGAATGACACTCGGCCCGGTCGACGCGTCGTCGTCTTCGTGGCGTCCTTTGGCGAACCACTCACCGCACACGGTGGCGTCGGCCCAGAGGTAGTCGATGACCGAGTGCAGCGGCGGCGGGGCGCCGGGACGATCGGATTGGGCGATGACGTACGTGTTGTGCAGCGGTGTCCGGGCGGCGGGAACACTGGGCCAGCCGGCACCGGCGTCGCCGGGATAACTGTTGCCGGGCATCAGAAAGTGGGCCAGTTCTTTGATCGCGGATTTGGTCGCGTGCAGAGCCAGCGGACGCGACGGATCGCCTTGAAACCGATTGGTCGTCAAGAACGATAGGATCGGTTCGTTTTCCATTGCGGATTCGTCCAGCAGGTGTCGCAGCAGGTAGACGATGTCCAGGTACATTCCGCTACCGGTTCCGCCGGTCAAGGATCCGACGACATAGATTTTCGGCGGTGCGTTGTCGCTTTTGGCGGCGTTCAATGCTTCCACCGCCTCACGCAGCGTCTGCATCACCTGTTCGCCGTGGTCGACCAGGGCCAGTCGTCCCAGCGGCCGCATGCCGCCGGTCTGGCCGTTTCGTGGCACGTTGTAAATCCAACGCCGCGAGATGGTCTTCAATCGCCCGGTTCCGCTATTGCGGTATTCGCTGGGGGTACGCAGGCGAGCTTCGACGACCCGGCAACGCGGCACGACGTCGGTGCTGTCGACCATCAACGCGGTCTGCGTCGTCATCGGATTGGTGTCGATCAACACGCTGTGCAAAACGACCGGCGACCCGGCACCAAAGTCATAGATTCGCGACCGCAACGCGCTCAGGCAGTCCGCCCCGGTGCCACCGAGGGCGACGACCAGGGCTTGGGTTTGATGAGTTTCATGGGACGTGCCCAGGCTGTCTTCCAGCTGCGGCAGGTTCTCGACCGGGCGTGCCGCCTTTTGCGGCGTCGTCCCGTCACGCTGACCGACTTCGCTAACGGTGGCGTGGGGGCGAACGAGTTTTTCGACGAATTCGGTGCAGCTGGCAAACCGCCGCTCCGGCGACTTTTCCAACGCCCGAGCAACGCAGGGGCGATCGCTGGCCGGCAACGGTTTCAAATTGGGCGCGTTGTGAACGTGCTGGGTGGCCAGCTGGGCGATCGTCCGCCCGCTAAAGGGACGCGTGCTGGTCAAAAGTTCCTGGTACATCACGGCCAGACTGTATTGATCGCTGTGCATGCTCGGCCGTCCGTCAAAGACTTCCGGCGGCGCATAGATGGGCGTCAGCCCGCCGACCATGCTGCATTCGATGTCACCGAGATCTTTCAGCAATCCGAAGTCGGCGACTTTGACCCGGCCGCCAACGATCAACAGGTTTCCCGGTTTGATGTCCAGGTGCTGAAGTTTGTAGAGTTGGTGCAGGTAATCCAGTGCGTCGGCGGCATCCTTCATGTACCCCAACAACATGTCGCGGGGGATGCCACAGGAGCCGCGCGCCTGGTGTTGCTTGTAGACGTCTTCCAGGGATCCGTCGGCCAACTCGGTCACGATGACCAATTGGTTTTCGATCAGTTCGAACCGCTCGAGCGTCAAGATAAACGGGTGCTGGACCGCTTTGATCCGTTCGAGCGATTTCAGCTCCTGTTCGGCGCGTCGCTCGTCTTGCTGTCCGAAGACGAATTTGACGGCTTTCTTCAGCCCGCCGGGCGCGGTCGCACGCCAGACTTCGCCGTACCCGCCGCGTCCGATCCGTTTTTCCAGGACGTAACCTTCGATCGGTTCGTAACCGGGTTGAATCCGTTTGGTTTTGACTGTCGTCATCTTCCGTTGCTCTCGGTGACTCAAGTGGACGCTACAGGTCGCTGAAGTAGCTTCGGCAGGCGCGCTCCAGGTATTCCGGGCGAATGCCCAAGGGCAGTTGTCGGTAGCGGCAAAAGGCTTCGATCTGTTTCAATAGATCGCGCGGGTGACAACGCCGTGGTTTGCGTGCTTTGTTCTGGTAGTACGACAGCATGTATTCGGCCGCTTCGGGCGTTTCGGGAAACCCCATCTGACGCGAGACCGTCTTCATCAGTTGCCGGTATTCGTCCGGCCCCGGATCACCGACAAAGATCTTGTAGGGAACCCGTCTCAGAAAGGCTTCGTCGACCAGGTCGCCCGGATCCAGGTTGGTCGAAAAGATCAACAGCTGCTCGAACGGCAACTGGATTTTTTTGCCGGTGGGCAACGTCAGGAAATCGCAACGATTCTCCAGCGGAACGATCCAGCGGTTGAGCAATTCTTCGGGGGCGATCCGTTGACGACCGAAGTCATCGATCAACAGACAGCCGCAATTGCTTTTCATCTGCAACGGCGCTTCGCAGATGTTGCTGCGCGGGTCGTGTCGCACCTCCAGGTTTTCCATCACCAGTTCGCCGCCGACCATCACCGTCGGGCGTTGGATGCGAAGCCAACGACGATCCCATTCCTGGGCCTTTAGGATTTGCGCGGCCGTTTCCGGGACCGGGGCGGGGCGGTGAAAGGCGTCATCTTGCAATTTGATCAGGTTGCCGTCATCGAGAATCGCGTGCGGAATCCAAATCTCTTGGCCCAGACACTGCGTCAGACAGCGGGCGATCGTCGTCTTTCCGTTGCCCGGTTCGCCGAACAGAAACAGTCCGGTGTTGCTGTTGATCGCCGGTCCGAGGAAGTCCAACAGGTCCTGTTGATAGGAGATGTCCGTGAGCGCCTGACGCAGCTGGTCTTGCGTGACCGGATCCAGCCCCGCCGATTGGGCTTCGACGCTGAGCACATAATCCGACAGCGGCACCGGCGCCGGGCCGACGTAGCTGCACTGCTTCATCTGGTTGCCGGCGCGGGTCTGGCCGAGTTCGGTCAACGAGTAGTAGTAATCGTTGAACGGAGCGGGACGCACATGCGCGATCAGCTTGCGGGTCCGCATCGAATCGAGCAACGGATCGGTCACTTTAAAGGGCAGACCGATGAATTCGGACAGGCTGCGGCCGCTGATGGTGCCGGTGCTCAGCACAGACTTGAGAATCAGGCCTTCGACAAACGAATCGCTGAGCCCGGTCTCGGAAAGCGATTGGGTCTCGGCCGGCCAAAACGTATCGTCGGTCAGCAAGCTGCCTAGCAGGCCTGAATCAACAGCATGGGTCTCATGGATTGCGGCGTTCATACCGAATGTGCGGATGGAGTGTGGTGAGTGTGATGCGAAATTGCGTGGGGGTGCATCGGCGTCTGTCAGGAATCTGCCACCGGGGGGATCGCGGGGCGTTTCCTAAACGACAGTTGAATGAAAACTAGCTCACCAATAACCCGCGTCAGGTGCGAAACGAGGGGCGGAAACGAATGACACGGGCTGAAGCGTTGGCGTACAGGCTCTTGCAGCCACTATCGCTGCGATGCAGCGACCGGGAATCGCCTAACGGCTCGACACCAACACTGCTGCCCCTGTTCGCGATTTCGCCCCCGCCGCAGCCCCGGGGATTGCCTCCCTCCAAAGAATTCTGCCGCCGAACAAGAATTCTGCCGCCGAACAACGGGGGGGGACGAAAACGCGACCTACAATTTTGCTGAAACCGATGTCTCTCGGGTGATCACCGTTCATCGGCAGACCGGCCCGTCACGCCCCACTTTCATCCGAAGCCCTCATCCGCCCATTACCCCCATGACCTCGCTCGACACTTCCGCACTCGACCGACTCTGCCACAGCACCGTGGTTGGAAGCGACGTTTGGTTCTTGTCCGGGGCTCTTGAACCACGTGACAATCTGCGTCACCTGCCGATCGACGAGCCGGAGTTCACGATCGGTCGAAAACCGGGATCGTCGCTGAAGTTAAATTTCAAAACCGTCAGTGGACGACACGCCATCCTGTCGCCCCACGATGGCAAACTGCGGCTGACCGATCTGAACAGCACCAACGGGACATATGTCAATGGCGAACGGATTCAAGGTGAAGTCACGGTCGACGAAGAAGACCTGATTCACTTCGCCGAGGCGCCCTTTCGAGTGCTCCGACAATCCCCGACCGGACAATCCGCCGGAACGATCGCACGCAACGTCTGTGATGAAGCGTTGGCGCTGGTGCAGTTCGATCGAATGATGAGCGAAAAACTGGTGCGACCGCACTTTCAAGTCATCGTCGAAGTCGAAAGCCGAAACGTCGTCGGCCACGAAATCCTGGGCCGCGGCAGCGTGTTCGGACTCGAATCGGTCGCGGCCATGTTTCACGCCGCCAGCCAGCTGAATCTGGAAGTCGAACTCAGCCAATTATTGCGATGGGAAGGCGTTCGCGTCGGACGCGACCTGCCCGCCCGACCCAATCTGTTCGTCAACACCCACCCCAAGGAAATGGAGGATGCCGGCAAGCTGATCGATTCGCTGGTCAAGGTGCGGCAGATGTCGGGCAACACCGACTTGGTGTTGGAGATCCACGAGGCCAGTGTCACCAATCGTCAGGTCATGCGAGAACTTTCTGCGGCCGTCAAGGATCTGGGGATCGAATTAGCGTTCGATGACTTCGGTTCCGGTCAGGCCCGGCTGGCAGAACTGATCGAAGCACGCCCGGATTACGTCAAATTCGATATCTCGTTGATCCACGCCATCGATCACGCCGACGAACCCCGCCATCGGATGCTCGAAACGCTCGTGCAAATGGTCCGCGATCTGGAGATCAAGGCGTTGGCCGAAGGCATCGAGACGTCCAGCGAGGCGGATGCCTGTCAAGCGATCGGCTTCGACCTCGCGCAAGGCTATTTCTACGGCCGCCCGACGCCACTTTAGCGCAACCTAGCTTTGCTGGCATTTCTTCTCTTTGGCGAATCTTTGCCGGTTGTAACAGTTCATCCGTCTACAACCGCCGACGACACCCTGGAAACGCCGAAAGGACAGGGATCATCGTTGCAACCTGTCCGATCATCACTACGGCAATCAACCTCATGACGGATGGAATCGTCCCACGTTGACGCCCGACTCGGACGGCACGGACACGGAAGACCAATGAACCCAATCAAGCGGAAACGGATGACGCGACGCAATCGACAACGCGCAATGCTGATGGGCATCGGACTCTCGGCCGTCGCAGCGACGGCCGATGCGGGGACGCACGGTAATCCGTATTTCTTGTCCGGCGATTCATCGACAGCCGTCGCGGTCGCCGGCAATACCACCGCTGTGGCCCTGCCGAGCGGGCGCGGCCCGGTTTCGGCACCGGTTTCGGCACCGGTTTCGGCACCGGTTTCGGCACCGGTTTCGGCCCCACGTCGTCTCCCCCCGGTGAACTCCGCGGCGGTACCGGAATCCGAGCCTGAACTGCCAGCGGCGACGACGACGGCCAAGCCACAACACGCGATCCCGGCCACCGCGACGCTTCCGCAAGTGCCGGTCCACGATGCCGAATCGTCGCGTTGGTTACAGTCGATCACGCCGGAATCTTGCCAGGACCGCGCGGCACGCCATCTGGACGATGCCTACCGCGAATACTCCGTCGGGGCCTGGTCGTCGGCGGAATCATCGGCTTGGACGGCATTGGAATTAACCGCGACGGGGATCGACATCACCGATTCACAAAACGCCCCGCCGGGACAACCGATCACGGCGGTCGCGGACATGCGTGTCGCTCGGACGGCGATCGCTGAAGCCAGGGATTTTGTGGCGTCGGGGGCGGCGGTCGATGCCGAGATGATTGCTGCGATCGCGTCCTCGCATCAAACGCCCGCGGCGGCCGGGATGCCCCCGAACCGATTGACACCGACCCAGCTAGCCGATCGCTACTTGGATTTTGCACGCGTGAAACTGGCACCGTTGGCAGCCCGCCAGGTGCAAGCCGCCCAAGCGATGGACTTGATCGCCGCGATCCAACTGGGACGCAACGAAACGAATTGGTTGCCCGAAGAAACTTCGCTTTGTCTCCGTCGTGCCGCGCTCCAGGGCCAACCTTCCAACGCCAGTTTGGCGACGCGGCTGGGCATGCAGCTGGCCGACATGGGGCTCGACGCCGAAGCACAGTGGACACTGCGTCATGCGATGACACTGGCACCGTCCGCAGAACTCGCATCAACACTCGACGCCGTGATGGCGCGTGGGAACACTGCCGTCGGCGGCGTTTCGACCGACCAACGGAACGACCAGCCGAGCAGCCCGCCCGGCGCGCCGGTTGTCGCCGAGCAACGTCTGCCCCAGGTGATCGAACTGTCGCCGGCGCAGTTCGCATCGATCTCTCCGGCGGTCAACACACTGGTCCGTCCCGCGGCGGACGTTCCGGTCCAGCGTCAACCTGCGGCGGTCCAAGCGGGGGTGCCGGTCGAGACGGAGCCAGAAACGAGTAAAAAGAAAGCATCGCGATTCATCCCGGCGTCGCTGGCCGGGTTTCGGCTGCCGTTGATCGGGGCGAAACCCGATCCGTCCGAAGATCCGGCGATGGATCCCCGGCGCATTGAATCCACGGTTGATCCGGCCTTTTCGGCCGATGAATTCCAACCTTACGACGCATCGACCGCTGTCCCGAATGCTGTCCCGAATGCTGTCCCGAATGCTGCTTCACCCGATCAACAGGGCTCTGCGATGAAACGGTTCCTCGGCAAATTCCCCAAGTTGTGGTAACGCGACGTCGCCACCGGAACGCCCGCAGCGGTCCGATCGACCACGCTCAACGTCATTCGTGTAAGCAAGATTTTGCCATGCAGTCTCATTCATCCTCTCGCCTGAACCTCGCCTCGGCGTGGATCGTCGCCGTTGCGATGGTCGGTTGCGTGTTCGCTTGCTCGATCGCTTCGGCCCAAGATTCCGTTACACGGTCGCACAGTGTCTCGGCGGCCCGTGCCCCGGCAGCCGCGGGTGTCCGGATGCCGGAGACCGATTGTGGCTGTCGAAACGTCCCGGGGGGCTATCCGTGCAAAGGCGGATGTCCCAAGTGCATGATGGCGGTCGATTGTCGGGATCATTGCGGAGCGGAAGGGCGTTGGCGTGACATGCATCCGATGCCGTTTGACGCCTATGGCCCCGGTGGCTACGCCGGTCCGTCGCGGTACGCGCATTTGGGCGAGTATCGACTGCGGCCCGGCGATCAGTTGCAAGTCATTTACTTGATCACCCGTCGTCAAGATCAAGGCGACTATCGGTTGGCCCCCGGTGACGAAGTGCTGATCGAATCGGTGGCGGATGTAGATCTGCAACGAGGCACGCTCGACCGCGGTTTGGAGATTCAACCCGATGGGACGATCACGGTTCGACTGTTGGGGCAAGTCCACGCGGCGGGACTTTCGATCAGCCAGCTCCGCGACGTGTTGGAACAAAAGTACAAGAAACTGTATGACGAACCGTCGATTGACGTGACACCGGTTCGGACCAACCGTTTGGCCGAAGACATTCGCAACGCGGTCGGCGGTCAGAGCGGATTGCAACAACAGGCGCTCACTGTCACGGTGATGCCCGACGGCAAGATTCGGTTGCCGGGAATCGGCGGCTTGTGCGTCCAGGGGTTCTCGCTTCCGGAATTAAAGAAAGAGATCAACTTGCGCTATCGCGAGTTGGTCGTCGGGCTGGAGGCCGAACCGATCCTGACCCAGCAAGCGAATCATTTCGTTTACGTGCTCGGTGAAGTCGCAACGCCGAATCGCATTCAGTTGGAAGGACCGACCACGGTGCTGGGCGCGATCGCTCAAGCCGGTGGTCATCTGCCGGGCGGTAACATGCGGCAAGTCGTCGTGTTGCGGCGAGCCGAGGACTGGCGACTGGTGTCCACGATGCTGGACTTGCAGGGAGCGGTGCTGGGCAAACGGCCGACGCCGGCCGACGAGATCTGGCTGCGTGACAGCGACGTGGTGATCGTGCCCCAACGCCCGATCGTGCGTTTGGACAATTGGATCGAACAGATCTTCACCCGCGGCATCTACGCCGCAATCCCGCCGCTGAATATCGAAGTGCGGTAGGGATGACGTGTGGATAATGAACTGACGACAGCTCCCTTCTCCCCCGGCTTTGCGGGGGAGAAGGGCTGGGGATGAGGGGGCCGGCGGTCTGTCCGAAGCCACACAATCAGCCGCAGACGTGGCGGGTGTACGGCCCTCTGGCTGAAACCAATCGCGTTCATCGTCATTGGGCGATCAAGATCTTTCGCGCGATCTGTTTGAGGCAGCGCAAAGGCATGCCCTCGATTGCGATCCCAACCTTTCTTGCTCCATGCCCACGGCATCGCATTGGACACGAGCGATCAACATCGTAAAACAAGCGGTGCACGAATAGAGCACTCGAACATCAAAAGCGGACAGATATGGCTGACACGGACTTCGATTATGACCTTTTCGTCATCGGGACCGGCCCGGGGGGCGAGGGGGCGGCGATGCAGGCTCGCAAGGGCGGTCTGCGGGTCGGGATCGCGGAACGATACCGCCAGATCGGCGGCGGATGCACCCACTGGGGGACGATTCCCAGCAAGGCCTTGCGGTACACGATCACCAACACGATGAACGTGTTGAAAAACCCGGTGTTTCGCGAGCTGGGGATTCACGCCAGCCCGACGATGGAACAACTGCGCCGCGGCACGGCCGAAATCATCGCCAAACAGGTGACGATGCGTCAGTCGTTCTATGACCGCAACAATGTCCCGATCTACTTCGGCCACGCCCGGTTTATCGATGAGCATACCGTTGAAATCGAAAACGGCGAAACGATCCGCAGCAAGGCGTTTGTGATTTCGACCGGCGCGCGTCCTTATCGGCCGCCGGAAGTCGATTTCGACCATCCGCGTATCTTCGACAGCGACACGATCTTAGGACTTGCCGAGAAACCCAGTTCGATCACCATTTACGGCGCCGGGGTGGTCGGCACCGAGTATGCCTCGATGTTTCGAAACATCGGCGTCAAAATCAATCTGGTCAACACGCGTGGCAAGTTGTTGGAGTTCTTGGACGACGAAATCGTTGACGCGCTGTCCTATCACCTGCGTGATCAAGGTGTCGTGATTCGTCACAATGAGACGTTTGAACGCATCGAGGGCCAAGACGATGGCGTTGTCTTGCACTTGCAAAGCGGCAAACAGATCAAAACCGACGTCTTGCTGTGGGCCAACGGACGCACGGGCAACACCGATGACCTGGGGCTGGAAAACATCGGCTTGGTCCCCAACAGTCGCGGTCAACTGGATGTCGATGATCAGTTTCAAACCGCCAAGGAGCACATCTATGCCGTCGGCGACGTGATCGGGTATCCCTCGTTGGCCAGCGCCGCGTACACCCAAGGTCGCGCGGCCGGAATGCACGTCCTAGGACGCAAAGACGGTAACTTGCGAGTCAACGATCTGCCGACGGGGATCTACACCAGCCCCGAAATCAGTTCTGTCGGCCAGACCGAACGGGAATTGACCGAGGCCTGCGTGCCCTATGAAGTCGGCCAAAGTCAGTTCAAGAGTTTGGCCCGCGCCCAGATCATGGGGACCACCGTCGGGATGCTGAAGATCCTGTTCCATCGCGATACGCTGAAGATCCTGGGCGTCCACTGCTTCGGCGCCAACGCATCGGAAATCGTCCACATCGGCCAGGCGGTGATGGATTCGAAAGACCTGAACCTGGAATACTTTATCGAAACGACGTTCAACTATCCGACGATGGCCGAAGCCTACCGCGTCGCGGCGCTGAACGGGTACAACCGACTGTTTTGACGCACCGGCGATGGTCGACGACCGCCGCTTCGGTTCCGGGTAGCGGAACTCGCCAAGAGTTTCGCAGCGGCGTGGCGACGCCGCATGCGAGGGCCGAAAGCCTTGGCGGCTTCCGCTACGGGCGCGGAACCCGCAAACCGAATTGCGGTCGTCTGCTTGTGGTCTACCCTGGGCTCGGTTTCGGGTAAGACTGCGCAGTCGCCGAGTTCGGAGAACACGGCGACCCTTCGGCCAACGCCTAGCCCGATGGCTGCTTGAACGCCTACAATGAACCCTCCGGCCGCGATCAGGTGCTGCCGGCGACCCCGACAGACGTCTGCCAATGGACTTTGAATGACCAAAACATCCGTTCCTGCGATGACGTCTCTGCCGCGTGGCCGGTCACACCCGCCGATGAGCGAGGTGGATGATTCCGACGCGACCGATCCGCATCGATCCGAGGCCAAATCGCGCGGCACGTTGGCGTGGCTGTTGATCGCCGCGCTGCTCGGGGGCGGGGGCCTGTTGATCGCGGTCTCCTCCGGAGCATTCCAGCGGGGCGCGGTGGCGGTCGAAAGCCCGACGCGTGGTGCGATCCCCGATCGTTACGACGCCGATCGGGCAATGTCGTATCTGCAACAACTGTGTGACCTCGGACCGCGCCCCTCCGGCAGCGCCGCGATGGTGCGTCAACAGCGGATGCTGGAAGACTTTTTCAAGCAACGTGGTGCGACGGTGACCCGGCAGGCGTTTGAGACACGCGATCCACGCGACGGTTCGGCACTGACGATGGTCAACCTGATCGCGTCCTGGCACCCTCAGCGTCCCAAACGATTTCTGTTCTGTGCCCATTATGACACCCGCCCCTACCCGGATCGGGACCGACACAATCCGCGGGGAGTGTTCATCGGTGCCAACGACGGGGCCAGCGGTACGGCGGGGTTGATGGAACTGGCCAACCAACTGGAGGATCTGCCCGGCGACGTCGGTGTCGATTTGGTGTTGTTTGACGGCGAGGAGTTTATCTGGCAACGCGACGGTGGGCGTTACTTCATCGGATCGACCTACTTTGCCGAACAATACCGAAACGACCCACCGGCGGTGCCCTACTCCGCCGGGGTGTTGTTCGACATGATTGGTGACAAAGAGTTGAAGCTGTACTATGAAGCCAACAGCATCCGCTACGCGAAGTCGGTGGCGCGATCGTTTTGGAAAAAGGCGGATCAATTGGGGGTCGAGGCCTTTGTGATGCGGACGCGTCATGACCTCCGCGACGATCACTTGCCGCTGAACCAGATCGCCAGGATTCCCACGATTGATGTCATCGATTTCGACTACCCGCGTCCCGGGATCGGTGCCCCGTCGTATTGGCATACCGAGCAAGACGTGCCGGAAAATTGCAGCGGTCAATCCATCGCGGCGGTCGTCTGGGTCGCGCACCAGTGGCTCGTCTCGCAAAGTGCCGCGACCACCGATCCGACTCGATAGGAGGTACCCGCGATGTTCGCCGGAGGGTTGTTGCTGGGCGTCACGTTGTTGTTTTTTGCGTTTTGGTTGCAATGGACCGAACACCGCGGCTGGCCCCACGATACGTTTGACGGGGACGATGACATCGAGTACCGCCGACGACGCAAGAAGTCGCGTCTGTTGGTGAACGTCTTGATCGGAATCTGTGGCGCGTTGATCTTGGCGGCCACGTTCGCGGGCGTCGGCGTCGTCTACTTGGCGGCCTGGTCGATCGTCACGTTGACCTTGATGGTGATCGTGATCCTCGCCGGCTTGGATGCGTTTCGAACCCATCGCCATCACCAAGACAAAATCCGTCGCATGCGAAAGCGGGCGCTCGATGACTAGCTGGAAAACGCCACTTTGGTTTTCAAAGATCGCCAATCGCGGGACGAACGTAGCGACCTTCGCCAGAAGGTGGATCCCCGCCGTTTTCCACGCTCTGGCGAGCGTCGCGACGTCGAAGTGGGATAGGCTTCCAGCCTGTCAAACCGGCAGGACTGATCCGTGACCTTCGTAAACACCACCTTGTTGATCGCGTTGGCGGCGGTCGGGATCCCGATCGCGTTGCACCTGATTGCGCGGAAAGAACCCAAGCAGGTGGTGTTTCCGTCCGTTCGATTGCTGACGCAGCGATTCGAAACCAACCGCAGCAAGGTCCGCGTGCGGCGTTGGTGGTTGTTGGCGTTGCGGATCGCCGCCTTTGCCGTCCTCGCGCTCGCATTGGCACGCCCGGTGATCGCCGGGGCGCTCTCGATGACCTGGTCGACCATCGGGATCCTCTCGCTGGCCGGGATAGCGCTGTTGGCGATGGCTTCGGTCGCCGCCGGCAAGGCGAACCAAAAGAACTTGGTCTGGGCGTTGCTGGGCGCTGCCGGCTTGGTCCTGGTCGCCGCGCTTGGCTGGGCCGGCTACACACTGGCCAGCGGCACCAAACCCCAGATCGATGATGCGACGCCGGTCGCGTTGGCCATCGTCGTTGACAACGCACCGCTTTCGGCCTGGCGATCGGCCGACGAAACCCAATTGAATCGCCTCCGCGATGCCGCCAAACAACTGATCTTGGCGGCCAACCGGCAAAGCCGCATCGCCGTCGTCGATCGCTCAAGTGCCCCCGCCGCATTCTCGCTTGACGTGACCGGGGCAGTTTCCAAAGCCGATGCCTTACAGGCGTTGGAGGTCGTGCAGCCGTTGGAGTCGCGGATCGAAGCGGCGGCCCGATTGCTGCAAACCAGTGAGATCCCCTCGCGACAACTGGTGGTCTTGAGCGGATTGGCCGAGTCGAGTTTCTCCGCCGAAGGGCCGGATTCGTCGATGGCCGCGCTGCTGGAATCGTCGGACATTCGCGTGACCGTGTGGGACCTGGGCGGCTATGTGGGGGCCAACCGATCGGTTTCGTTGCCGACGCTTTCGGACATCTCGCCCGCCCCCGAAACATCGATCGCGGTCGCCGCCGTCTTGTCGCTCAACGAAGTGGACGCGACTCCGAGCGGAACGGATACCGAGGATTCGACGCCTGATCGATCGTTGAATGTCACCGCCGAATGTGTGTTGTATCCCAGCAGCCCCGCGTTGCCGGTGGTGCGCGACGGAGCAATCATTCGTCCCCAGGCCAAACCGGTCGACCGATTGAGTGTGACGTTGCAACCGGGCCGTGACGTCGAACTACAGATGACGTTGCCGCCGCTTTCGGTCGGTTTGCACCATGGGGCGATCCGTTTGGTCGGCGAGGATTCGTTGGCGATTGATGATGCGAGTTACTTTAGCGTCGCCGTGTTGCCGCCGAGTCGATTGCTGTTGATCGGCGATCAGGCGGACGAGGCGGAGGAGATCGCTTGGGCGGTGTCGGCTCCGGCGCCGATCGACGACCCGTCGTCACAGTATGCGATCGAGCGGATCGGGTATGACGATCTGGCTGCGTCGCGGATGACAGATTTTGACGGCGTGATCTTGCTGGACCCGCCCGAGAGCGCGCTCGGTGAACCCGAACTGGCGCGGTACCGTGATCAAGGCGGCAGCGTGTTTGTCGCCGTCGGTGATCGGTTGGGACAAGGGCAGGTCGCCGTCGAAGGTTGGCCGGTGTTCCGTCGTCGCTGGCGTGTTCCCGATCCGGGAACCTTTCTAGAAATCTCCGCCGTCTCGCATCCCGCATTGATCACGCTGGCCAACACGCCCGGCGGAGTGCCGTTTCAAGATTTCCGCATCCACCAGTACTGGCAACTCGGACCTTCGGACCAGGCGCAGGTGTTGATGCGTTACGCCGGCACCGAGCATGCGGCATTGGTCCAGTGGGCTTCGGCAGCGAACGGCGCCGCGGCGGATTCCAGTGGCGCGGCATCGGCCGCGTCCGGCGCGGGGCGGATCCTGGTGCTGACCACGCCGATCCCGGCCATCGCACCGCCATCGTCGGCCTGGAATCGATTGTTTCAATCCGACGAGTATTGGCCCGCGTTCTCGTTGGTCCGCGACGTGACCCGTTACGTGACCGGGCGCAGCGCCGAATCATGGACGACGCGTGTCGGCGCCCCGGTTTCGATCCCGATCCGCAATCAAGCCGCAACCGAAGCGGATGGAAAACCGCGTCGATTGCAATGGTTTCCACCGGTCGGGGCGACGCCGGTTCCGATCAATCTTCCCCCCGCCGACTCGCCCCAAGGCGACCTGACATCGCGAATCGTGGTCGGTCAACCCAAACACAGCGGCGTGCACTGGATTCGCGGCGACGAAATCGGACTCGGCTTCACCGCCAACTTGCAACGCGATCAGTTGTCGACGACGCGTTTGGATTTCGAACGTCTGGAACGCCTGTTCGGTCCCGATCAATTGCGGCAAATCGATTCACTTGAGGAGATGGACTGGACGGCCACCGATGGCACCCGAGTCGTCTCGTTGTGGTCCCCCATCATGCTGTTGGCGCTGCTGGTTTTCATGCTGGAACAGGTCTTGGGCAATCGATTCTATCGTCGCGCTGCTGCGGCAAACTCCGGATCCGCGGTTCGGAGATCGGCGGCATGACGCGATTCACCCTGGAACCACTTTACGGATCGCTGTGGGTCGCACTGGCCGCGGCCGCGGCCGTCGTCGCGGTCATCGCGTTGGTGACGCCGCCGACCGAGGATCCGGCCAAACGAAAGTGGCTGATCGTGCTCCGTTCGCTGGCCGGGTTGGTGCTGTTGATCGCTGCAATGCGGCCGACATTGGTCCGCACCGACAACCGTCCCGCCGCGGCGACGCTGGTGGTCGCGGTCGATACCTCTCGCAGCATGTCGCTGCCCGACGGTGATGGGACCGATCGTTGGGCCAGCCAAAAGACGGCGCTGCAACGACTGTTCTCCGAAGTCGGCCGGTTGGATGAAATGCTGGACATCCACCTGATCGGTTACGATTCCAAATCCGAGTCGATCGCACAGGCGCGGGAGCAAGATGCGATCGCGAGACTCGCCGACCGTTTGGATTCGATGCAGCCACTCGGCGACGAAACCAATCTCGGGCAGGCGATGCAGGGCGCCATCGACGCCTCGGCGGGCAAACCGATGGCCGGTGTGGTCATGATGGGCGATGGAACGCAAACCGCGGTCGCTGGTGCAGAGCGTCAGGCCGCCGATCAAAGCACCGCCGCCCGCCGCGGTGCCGAAGTGCTCGATGCGCTCGCGGTTCCTCTGTGGACCGTCCCGATCGGACCGCCCAGCACCGACGCCTCGGCACGCGACGTCGCGTTGACCAACCTGCCGGACAGTTTTCAGTTGTTCGCCGGAAACCAATTTGAAGTTTCCGTGACCGTCCAGGCCAACGGTTTGGCCCGCCGACAGATCCCGGTCACCGTGTCGTGGATCGCCGCCGATGGAACCAGGACCGAAGCACGGTCGCGACAGATCGATCCGAGTGGGGCGCGGGAAACGCTCGCGCTGACGATTCCGATGACCGCACCCGATCCGGGGCTGTACCGTTTGCAAGTCCAAGCGGCGGCCCAGGAAGGCGAATGGGTGACCAGCAACAACACGCAAACCGCCTTCGTCGACGTCCGCGAGGGAGGCGGCCGAATTTTGATCCTGGAAGGTCCCGGTCGGCCGGAACAAACGTTTCTGCGCCGTTCGCTGCGTCGCTTTCCCGATCTGGAACTCGACTACGCGCCGATCCGCGGGGACCGAAACTGGCCGGTTTCGTTGGACGCCGTCTTGAAACCCGGACGCTATGACATCTTCATCATCGGCGACCTCGATTCCAATGCCTTAGGAATCGCCCAACTGGAGGAATTGGCTGCAAGGGTCAACGACGGCGCCGGCCTGATCACACTCGGCGGGCTGCAGACCTACGGGACCGGTGGTTACGCCGACGGGAAACTGGCCGACGTGCTGCCGATCAAAATGGATCCTTCGCGGCGCCGACCGCCGACACGCGGTGTGATGACTCCGGCCGAGCGGGCGGCTCGTTCCGATTCCCAGCTTCCCGGGCCGATCAAAGTGCAAGTCGCACGTCGCCATCCGATCGTCGATCTCGGCGGATCGGACCCGGCAGCGGTTTGGGATTCGTTGCCCGAACTTCGCGGCGCGAATCGGTTGGTCGATGCCAAGGTGGCCGCCGGCGTGCAAACGTTGTTGGAGACCAAAGGCAAGGAACCGCTGTTGGTGATCGGCAGCTATGGCAAGGGACGGGTGGCGTCGTTGGCGATCGACGAGACGTACCGTTGGTGGCGGGCCGGCAAGGCGGAGGCTCATCAACGGTTTTGGCGTCAATTGATGTTGTGGTTGATGTCGCGTGAAGAATCAGGCGGCGACCGCTTGATCGCCGAGATGGACGTGCGGCGGTTTGAATCCGACAGCAGGCCCGAGTTTCGCGCCCGGTTGTTGAGTGTCGGCGAGGTCGTCGCCGACGTCACGTTGTCTGCGGTGGTCGTCGACGAACAGGGCAAGGAAACAGCGTTGGACGTCACGGCGACGGCCGGCGGCCAGCCTCGAATCAGCGGCCAGATCCCCGAACTGGAACCGGGTTTCTATAAACTTGTTGTCCGCCCCGATGGTGATGATTCGATCGAGCCTGATGAAGTCGCCTTTCAAGTCACCGAGACCAGTCGCGAACTGGCACGCCCGATGGCCGACCCGGTTTACATGAAACAGCTCGCCGACCTGACCGCCGACCACGGCGGAGCGTCATTCGATCCGCAACAGATCGACGCCTTGATCGAAACGATTGCCGCGAAACGACGAAGTGCGGAGACGCCGGTGATTGAAAAGAATCGTTTGGGCGACGGCCCCGGCAGCGGCTGGCTGGTGTTCACCCTGTTCGCCGGCGCCCTGAGCGTGGAATGGTTTTTAAGACGTCGCTGGGGAATGGTCTAGCACAGTACGACGCCCCTTCCGGGCGGTCGTCCGCGGAATTTCCCGCGACGTTCCTGGAAAGGACGGGCAGCTGAGGTTGGGGGATGGGGGCAAAACGATGAGAAGGCAGAATGATGGGGAGGCACTGACAGGCGACGACTCACTTCCGCCAGTTCATCTTGTTGTCACCCATTTTCTTGTCTCCCCGCTCCATCATTCTGCCCCGTATCATTCTGCCATCCTCCTCCCTAAATCCCCAACCGCTCCCTCGCTTCGGCCGCCCACGGGCTGTTCGGGGCCAGTTGCACGATCCGCTGCCAGTGCTGGAGGGCTTGCAGATCATCGCCCAGCCGGTCGAGTGTTTTGGCGAGCGTGTAGTGGACGTCGGCATAGTCTTCGTGCATCGACAGGGCCCCGCGCAGTGCGGCGACGGCCAGTTCCAGTTGCCCCAGTTCGGCCAGCACGGCGCCCAAACTGGCCCGGGCTTCGACAAACTCGGGGTCGATTTCGATCGCGCTGTAATACCGCTCGCGTGCAGCGATCAGAAAGTTCATTCGGTACAGCAGTTCGCCGATCTGGAAACTGATCTCGGCCCGCGCGCCGTCACGGGCCAAGATCGTGTGATACAAATCGATCGCGGTTTCCAAGTCGTCTTCGTCTTCGGCTTGATACGCGGCTTCCAAAATCGGATCGTGCTCGGCTGTGCCGACGGTCCGCAACATCGGTGGCTGGTCGGGCGGCTGGAACGCCAGGACGTCGCGCGTCGGTTCGGCGTCCGTTTCTAGCGCATCGAAATCGAACCGCATCTGTCCGCCCGGTTCGACCAACCCATCGCCTTGCCGCAGCAGGATGTGTTTGCCCTCGACCAGAATCGAGAGTTGATCGAGCGGTCGACGAATGTTGGGAAGCACCTGGATCAAATCCACCAGCCGACGCTCGATCGCCGTGCGACTGGCTCCGGCGGACATCCAGCCGGCCAGACGTTTGGCCGTGGCAACTTCGGCGTAGTCAAAGTAGTGCAGCTTGTGCAGCGTCGTCACCGGTGTGATCAGCCCCAGGCGATACCAACGCCGGATCACGCGCACCGAAACGCCCAGCAAATCGGCCAACATGACCGGGGTGTAATAACGTTGCGCCGATCGTCCGACGTCGAACAGGCCCAGCCGCTGCCAGAGTTCGGTTTCGTGGATGATTTCCAGCTCTCCACGGGCCGCGGCATCGATCACTCCGGGCGGCAGCAACTCGGCCTGGGAGAGCGGGGGCTGGTCGGCGCCGATGACCACCAGGTCGACCGCCGGGCGATCGGTGGAGGCGTCGCCCGAGTCCGCTGCTTTTTTAGCCGCGCTCGATGACGACCGTCGAGGCAGATCCACCACGACCGCTTGAAAGGACTGTAACACGTTGGCCGCTTCACGATGACTCATGCTGCCGAAACGGCCGACCAGTGCGATCCGTTTGTCGACAACACTTGCCGGATCGCTTTCGCCGGTCTTGCCCGACGGAGTGTCTGCGGCGATTGACTCTGCATCGCGCTCTTCGTCGTCACTGCTTGCATCATCGCTGTGCAAATCGTCCGCGTTGCTGTTCACGCTCAACGAGACGATCTCAAATTCGCTCGCCTTGTCCTTGACGCACTCCTCGGCATCGTCCGTCGCTTCGGGGGGGGCGGCGGCGTCGTGCGGACCGGGGCTGGAGCAGGAGAGGATGCGGAGGGGCGCCGGATCGTTCGTGTCGGTCGGCTCGGACAAAGAACTGTGTGCTGGGGCAGTGTGCTGGGGGAACTATATCTTGGGCAGATTCGTAGGCAGACCGATGGGGGTTCGCGTTTTACCCGCCACGGCGAACCGATTGCCGCGATTGTTGCGAACAAAACCTGTGTTTCAAGCCGTCGAGGCTGCGGATTGCGTTCGCCGCCCGTGGCGATTCATGTGCGGATTATCGCAGAACCTGTCACTGGGAGTAGTCGAGTCTGGTGAATCTCGGTAACAATGCAGCGAAATGCTGGTCGACGCGCTACCCTAGCTTGGTTTCCCAAAGCCTGCCGCGATTTCGCAAGGCGTGATTTGGCAAACGCGGTGCAATTGTGCGAGATGGCAAATCCCGCGAGCGAGCTGGCGGCGAGATAAACTTTTCTAATCCTAGTGCTCTTTTCGGTGGATGCGGACGTCCATGCTGCATGTCGAATCGCTAACGAAATCCTTTCCCTTGGACGACGGCGTGTTGACCGCCGTCGATGACGTCTCGTTTCGGATTTCGCCGGGAGAGGTTTTCGGATTGCTGGGGCCCAACGGCGCCGGCAAGACCACCACGATGCGGATGATCCTGGGGTTGCTGGAGCCCGATTCGGGGTACGCGGAGGTCGACGGAGTCCGCACCGCGACCGACCCGATGGCTGTCAAAAGCCGACTCGGGTTCGTCTCGGCCAGCGACGGCGTCTACCCCTGGCTGAGCGTCCGGGAAATGTTGTTGTATTTCGCCGATCTGTATGCCGTGGATTCCACGCTGGCCGAACAACGCTGCGAAAGCTTGGCGGACATGATGGATATCAAGCATCTGTTGGATCGGCGTGCCGGGGAGTTGAGCACGGGGCAGCGGCAACGTGTGACGCTGGTTCGCGGTCTGATTCATGCCCCCCCGGTGATGTTATTGGACGAACCGACGCGCGGGCTGGACGTGGTCGGTGTTCAAACCATTTTTGACTACATCGACATTCTGCGTCGCGGTGGAAAAGCGGTCGTCGTGTGCACCCACCGCTTGGACGAAGCGGAACGCTTGTGCGATCGATTCGGTTTGTTGCACGCCGGCCGACTGCGATACTGCGGCACGCTCAACGAGTTGAAGGAACAAACCGGCCAGGCATCGTTGGTGGACATCTTTGTGGACTTGATCAGGAATTAAACCAGCGTGTCGAACGAATCTCACAGCGGTAGCGTCCCGATTGCACCCCAGCGGCCACGCAAGCGGAGCCATCAGCCCGGCAATCGGCTGGTGCGGTTGTGTCAAAAGGAACTGCGTGAAACCATGCGCGATCGGCGGACGATCATCACGCTGGTGTTGATGCCGTTGATGGTCTACCCGTTGCTCAGCATGGCCTTCAATCGATTCTTGGTCTCGGCGACGGCGGGAACGTCCGACGAAACGCCGTACACGATCGGCGTCGAAACGGACGATGAGGGCACGTTGTTGCTGGCATGGTTGGAAGACCCGATGAGCCAACCGCCCGATGCGATCCTGAAGGCCAGCAAGGGAAAATTGGCAACGTTTCGTGTGGTCAACACCACGTCGGTCGGGCTGACGCCCGACGAAGCGTTGAAGGAGAAAAAGATTGACCTGGCCGCCCAAATCGAATTGGACGATCCGCCGCGTTTGCGTCTGACGGCCTACAGCGGTGACGTCGCCGGCCAGGGGGCCCAGCGGGTGTTGACCGAACGGTTGCATTGGCTGCGATTGGCGCGGGCCGAGACGATCCTGAAGTCGCAATTGAATGAATACACGCCGCCGGCGGAGGTCACCGTTGCGAAGGTCGGCGCGCCGGAAAAACCGTCCATGCTGGGCACGATCGTCCCGCTGGTGTTGGTGTTGATGACGATCACCGGCGCCGTTTATCCGGCGATCGATTTGACCGCCGGCGAACGCGAACGGGGGACGATGGAATCGTTGATGGCCTCACCGGTGCCGCGTTCTTACATTCTGTTTTCCAAGTACGTCGCGGTCGTGGTCGTCGCGTTATTGACCGCGATGGCAAATTTGTTGGCCATGTTCACGACGTTGTGGGCCGGACGTTTGTTGCCGCTGCTAACCGGTGGCGAAGACGCGTTTCCTTGGCTGGCCGTGCTGCAGATCCTGGGCTTGCTGGTGCTCTTCAGCGGATTCTTCGCCGCCGTGTTACTCTCTCTGACCAGCTTCGCACGCTCGTTCAAAGAAGCCCAGGCCTACCTGATCCCCGTCATGCTGTTGTCGTTGACGCCGGGCATGTTGTCGCTGATGCCGGGGGTGACCTTGCAAGGTCCGTTGGCGATCGCGCCGTTGATCAACATCGTGCTGCTGGCACGGGAGGTGTTGCAGGGCACGGCACACGCGGCACCGGCCGTGATCACCGTGCTCAGCACGATCGGTTATGCCGCAGCGGCCATCGCGATCGCGTCCAAGTTGTTCGGCAGCGATGCGGTCAGCCGGACCAGCGGTCAATCGTTCGGCGCCATGCTGAAACGCCCGGCGCGCGTTTCGCCGACGCCATCGCCCCAAACCGCCGCGATGACTTTGGCGTTGCTGGTACCGATCTACTATTTGGTCAGCAACGTCTTGATTCGAATCGTGCCCGAATTGTCGATCAGCTGGGTGCTGACACTCAACGCCGTCGCGCTGGTGTTGACGTTCGGGTTGTTGCCCTTGGCGTCGGTGGTGCTGGCGCGCTGTCGGTTCTCCACCAGCTATCAACTTTCGCCGCCTTCGCCGCTGGCCTTGGTCGGTGCGCTGTTGATCGGTCTTGGCGCTTGGGGCATTGCCCACGAGTCGTTTGTGATTGCCAAGCAATTGGGGATCGGCGGATTGGATGTCGACCGGATCGAGAAAACCAAGCAGACGGTCGAAGCGCTTAAGGTCGCTCCGGCGTGGTTGCTGGTGGGATGTTTGGCGCTCGCGCCGGCCGTGATCGAAGAATTGTGTTTTCGGGGATTCCTGTTCACAGCACTTCGCCGAGTCCTGTCGCCGGCACGCGTGATCATGACGACCGCCGTGATCTTCGGGTTGTTCCACGTCGTCACCGGCAACATGTTGCTGATCGAGCGCTTCGTGCCGACGACGCTGCTGGGGCTGATTCTCGGCTGGATCGCCTACCGCACCCAAAGCGTCTGGCCGGGCGTGCTGATGCACTTCACCCACAACGCGCTGCTGAATCTGGCCGCAAAGTATCAGGACCGGATCGAATTCCTGGGAGCCGGGTTCGAAAACCAGATGCACCTGCCGGCATCCTGGTTGATCGTGCTGACGACCACCACGGTCATCGGATTCGCCATCGTCTGGTTTTCCACCCGCAAACCCGCCGCGACGAATCCCAATCTAGCCACGACTCCCGCGTGAGAGAGGCGGCGATCGGGAAAAAAAATGGGCTGGTCAAAAACTCCCGGAACGACGCTGCTCCCGACCTGACGACCGATGCAAACAAAGTCGCCCTTCTGGCAGGCGTGGTTGTCTACAGAACTTACCGTGGCTCCCTTCCCCCCCGGCCGCCACAGCCACGCATCCAGCAGCCGCCCCCATTTTTTGACCAACCCATTTTTTGACCAACCCATTTTTTGACCAACCCATTTTTTGACCAACCCATTTTTTGACCAACGCGTTTTGCCCCCTTCTTTTCACCGGCCCATTGCGTGACCAGATTCATTTCCACCCGAGATCGTGTAGGATGCCCAGACTGACACCCGCACGGTTCGATCACGAATTCCCCACGCATGTCCGACGACCATCCCGCGCCCGCAACTGATTCTTCGTACGTCGTTGTCGCACGCCGTTATCGCCCCCGGAATTTTGAAGAATTGGTCGGCCAGGAGCACGTCGGACGGGCGCTGACCAACGCGATCGAGACGGGGCGGGTGGGGCATGCGTACCTGTTCACCGGGGCACGTGGGGTCGGAAAAACCAGCACGGCGCGGATTTTTGCCAAGGCGCTCAACAATCCCGCCGGGCCCAGTGCGACGTTTGACAACGACGACGACATCGCCCAGGCGATCGATTCGGGCGAAGACATCGATGTCATCGAAATCGACGGTGCCAGCAACCGAGGGATCGACGAAATCCGCTCGCTGCGGGCCAACGTCGGGGTCCGCCCCAGCCGGTCGCGGTTCAAGATTTACATCATCGACGAAGTCCACATGCTGACCCAGGCGGCCTTCAACGCGTTGCTGAAAACGCTGGAAGAGCCGCCCGAGCATGTGAAGTTCATTTTCTGCACGACCGACCCGGAAAAGATGCCGATCACGGTCTTGAGCCGTTGTCAGCGATTCGATTTTGCCCCGGTCGAAGTCTCCAAGATCGTCAAACGTTTGCAGGAAATCGTCGCCGCGGAGAACGCCCAGGCTGACGAGGCCGCGCTGGAGCTGGTCGCCCGCCGGGCCGCCGGTTCGATGCGGGACAGCCAATCGTTGCTGGAACAAGTGCTCAGCTTCAGCGACGGCCATCTGACGGCCGACCAAGTCCACTCGATGCTCGGCACCGCCGACGATGAACGACTGCACGCTCTGGCCCAGGCGATGAGCGATCGCAATGCGGCCGCGGCGCTGGCGCAACTGGATGCGGCCGTTGATGCCGGCGTCGACGCCGGGCGGATCGCCGAGCAGTTGTTGGGGTACTTTCGTGATCTGATGGCCGTAACGGTCGGCTGCGATGCGACACTGCAACGTCACACGGCCGCATCGATGCACGACGAACTGAAGAAACTGGGCCAGGCCTGGGGGCTGCAAACCGTGCTGGCCGTCGTCGCATTGATCGATCAAACGCTGGTCCGGATTCGACACAGCGTCTACGGACGCGTCTTGCTGGAATCCACCGTGATTCAAATCTGCAATTTGCCGGACTTGCAAGCGATCGCGGATTTGGCCGCGGCAGCCAGCAGCGGGAAACCGTTGCCGTCCGCGTCTCCGCAAAAAAAAAAGCTAACCGCTGAGCCACAGACGCCGGTACCCTCAGCGCCGACTGTCACACCGGGCGCAACCCCGACGCAATCACCGTCGGCGACGACGCCGCCTGCGACATCCACCGCGACGCCACCGACTCCGGCTGCCCCGACTCCGGCTGCCCCGACTCCGGCCCCCCCGGCGCAGGCACCCCCGGCGCAGGCACCCGCGTCATCCCCTCCGGCACCCCAGGTCGCCGCTGCCGACCCGGCTGTTTCGACCACCGCCACCCAGGCGGCTCCGGACGCATCGCCACAGCATCGCGCCGACGCTGCTGCACCCGACGCGCCGCCGACGCCCAAGATGAAGCTGTCTTCGTCGAACGTTCAAGAAGTCCTGTCGATGGCGCTCAAGGGCGTGCAGCAGATGACCGCCTCGATCGCCTCGATGGCCGACGTGCAGCTGGAAGGCGATTCGAAAATCAACTTGGTATTTCCGGCCGAGTCATCGATGTCGATGAAGCGGATGGATTTGCCGGAGCATCGTGGTCCGGTCTGCCAAGCGCTCGCCGAGATCGTCGGTCACCCGGTCACACTTCAACTGGTCGCCGGCGCCGCATCCCCGCGCCGCGCCCAAGCTCCCAAGCCGGCGCCCAAAGCATCGGCAAAGGAGCGCATGGAACGGATGCGAGAGATCGAATCGCATCCCTGGATCCAAGCCTGCGTGCAAACCTTCCAAGCCGAGATCGTCAAAATCGATCCCAAGCAATAGAGCATGGCTTTGTCGCTTGGCGCAAGTACAGATATCGCAGTGGACAAAACAGTCCCCACGATCAACCGTCTCGTTTACCACGCGAAGCGGCTGTTGCTCTTCCATCCCGACTTGCGCCGTTCTGGTGAAGAGAGATTGAACGCGTGTACCTGTGACACGTTTTACCATCGAACCCATCTGCGCGACGATTCAACTTCGGGTTTCGCGTGACAGATCAGATCGGTGCGTGATAGAAACCTCGCTTAGCATCCATGGGGTGCTGTCGGACAGTTAGGCGAACAACGAACCGTCGGTGCTGACCTTCTTTCCACCATGCCGGGCGGGGGAGACGATAAAAACCCATGCTCCCAGTGACGTAGAAAGACACGCACGGTGACGTTGCGGGGGAACACACAACCTTCCTAACGCAAACACATCTCGATCAGTGCTCGAGATGCGTTTGTGAAAGAGGTGCACGCCCGGATTGATGGAGATTGTGACGCCGCAAAATTTCGAAATAAATTTTGTGTAAAGAACACTCGTTGCCAAACGGTGTCGGCAATGCCCAGCCCCCTTCACAACGCATAAGGGTAGATTCATCCGCGTCTTGTGATGTGGTGCAAGAGTGACTGGCTCAAGTCCGTTTGGCATCACGCTGCATCGCATCTGAAAAAGCTTGACAGCGACGATCTGACTGTAGAATCGAAACGTCGAACGGCGGCGGCACCTCACTGACAAAACAAGAGTTCCTTTCATTGGAGCGCCAACTTGAACGTGCCACAGTGCGACACCGCCCCAGTGATTCGATTGGTGTCCCAAGAGTTGTGGATTGATGTGTCGGGTCTTTTGCCTCTGTTGCGATACTACTTGCATCGCGGCATTAGCGCTCGCCAAAGTATCAAGGTCATGCGTGGAGTCTTTGCGGTAAGGACGCGGCAATCAAACGAACATATCGCTGTTCGTTTGGCCCTTTAGTTTTGCAAATCAATTGTGTGGCTGCGATGCACTAGCTGTTCATCGCGCCGCTACTCGGCATGTCAATCGTCCGGCGCATCGCGAAGGTTGTGTCTTGTCGATCACTAAGGTGTTGGATCGCGAATGGTGTTCGGCGAACCGAAGGGGCGTCGAGATGAAAACGCAATCGTGGTTCGAGTGGGGTGCATGTCACCCAAGCGGACGAAGTCCAGGCAGGCAATGGAACGATCTTTGGATTCCACTGAGAACACATGCACGCGTCTGCTGACGGTCTTGTGTTGATCAGTTCACCAATCTCTCGTGTATGACAATGAAACGCTATCAAGACGACGCATCCGAAGTCGACGATGGTCCGGAGTTCGACATCGATCTTTTGGGCATCGTCCGCCGACGGTTTCACCTGTTAGCGTTGGGGGTGTTGATCGGCACCACTTGCGCGATGATCTACTTCACCAATCAGGAACCGATTTACGAGTCGAGATTAACGGTCTTGGTGGGCCAGCTCTCCAGTGAGATGACCAGCACTGGATTGCGCGAGTCTGCCGACGGAGGTGCAACGGTCCAGGATGAAATCCTATCGACGCACCTTGAACTGTTCCGCAGCGCCAAGGTGCTTCGGCAAACGATCGAGCGAGAAGGATTGGACCGCACCGTTGATCAATTGGCCGAGGGGCTGAGCATGGGCAAAGGCGGCCAAGGGGCGGGTGATTCGGCAAGCCTGCTGAACGCAACCTACCAAGACGGTGATGCCGAATCTGCGGCGACAATCTTGAGGGCGATTTTCGAAACCTACCAATCCTACATCAACCACCAAACGCACAGCGTCGGCGATGAAGCGGCACAATTGATCGCCAAAGCGTTGTCACAAAGCGAGCAGGCACTTCGTGAAGCGGACCAGGAGTACCGCGACTTCGTCGCATCCGTCCCGGCCCTGACAAACCTTGACGGCGACGGCGTCGGCGGGCTGGAGGATATTCACCGGACGAGATTGGATTCCATTGAGCGTGAACTTGCAACCGTTCGCACTGCGATCGCGACCGCAAACTCACGCCGGCAAAATATTGTCGATGCGGTGAAAGGACGTCGACCGGAAGAACTGACCGACGCGGAATTGATGACGCTGCTGACTGAAGAAGACATCGCCCGCCTGCAGTCGCTAATCAGTATTGAGGAACAAAGGAAATCCGCAGACAACGAATTGGAGATGGCCCGACTGATCGCCAACGCCTCCAACCAATCCAAGACGCTTCGCCTGATGGACTTGATCAGTCAGCGGCGCGTCATGCGGAGCACGTTTGGTGAGCGACATCCGAGCGTTGCCGCCCTGGACGCAGAGATCATGAGCATCCAGAAGTTCGATGAAAAGGACGGCGCCGATTCGTCCAAAATCGACATGATGGAATTTGACGTTCCCCCGGCGGAGATTCTGAAGACCCACTTCGCCGTTCTTAAGAGTGACATCAATGCGTTTTCCAAGCGAGAGCAAGAATTACTTGAACTCTCCGAAAAAGAATCCAAGCTTGCCAAGGACGTCGAACTGAGTTTCTTAAAGGGTGCGTCACTCAAAGCGAATTTGGATCGGGCGCAACGGCGATATGATGAGGTTTTCAAACGGCTTCAGGAACTTCATCTGGCGAATGACTACGCCGGATTCTCGACGGACCTGCTGGTAGAGCCGGAGCCGGCCAGCCGGCCGATGTGGCCGGCGAAGTCAAAAATCGCGTTGATCGGATTGATGGCGGGCGCCATGCTGGGATTCGGGTTTGCGTTGCTGGCCGAGAAGGCGGACCAAACCTTCACCGATCCGAGCGACCTTGAGGTGGTGACCGGGGCGCCGGTCCTGGCTCACCTGCCCATGCTACGTTCATCAAAGCTTCGTAAGCGGGCGATCGCAGGCTCGCTGATCGCGCCCCATGTGACGGCATTCCACACGCCCCGCGGGTTGGACGCCGAGGCACTGCGCGTGGTTCGAACCGCAGTCTCCGGATTGTCAAGGACCCAATCCAAGCACGTGTTCTTGATCACCAGCCCCAGTCCGTTGGATGGTAAGTCCACGATGATTTCCAATATCGCGGTGTCCATGGCACAGGCCGGAAAGCGGATTCTGCTTGTCGATGGTGACATGCGGCGGCCGATGATCTCAAGGACCTTCGGGGTCGAACGGGCCCCCGGTCTTTCGGATTTCCTGGCCTCGACGGTGTCGTTTTCCAGGTGCCTTCATGATTGCGAACAGCTAAACCTCACGTTGTGTCCGGCCGGTTCGCGGACGTCGGTACCGTCGGAGTTGCTCGAGTCGGAACAGTTCGCAACGTTTCTTAAACGGGCCCGTGATTCATTTGACATGGTGTTCATCGATTCTCCGCCCGTCCTTGCCGTCACCGATCCGGCGATCATCGCGTTTCATGCCGACAGCTGTCTGCTCGCCGTTCGGATTGCCAAGAACAATCGGGGATTAGTCGAACGAACCGTCGACATTCTGCGCGATCAGCGTGTCCCGATCGACGGCGTCATCGTCAGCGCCCGGACGTCCCGGCGTCGTGGGTATGGGTACACCAGTTACAAACGACTCGGAAAAGGGCAATATGGATATGTCGATGATTACCGTCGGTATTACACCGCAGACGAGGAAGATGCCGTCGGCTCCGAAGGACGGATGCGACGCCCGGTCAACGGGAAGTCGGTCCAGCGAAACGGACAGAGCACCGGCAACGATCGTCTGATCACCGGCAAGCCCTAAGGCGATGAAGCATTCCCGTCACCCATCAGTTGTCGTTCTAGTTCACTACGGTCACGGACGCACAGGAAATCGATGAGCACAACACTTAAGGATTCTTTGCATCGCCCGCCCGCCGTGTCGGATTCCGCTGCGACGGAACCGATCGAGTCGAAGGGCAAGATCGATGCGTCGTCATTGCAAAAGTTGGGCACGCCGACCGCTTTGGCGATGGGCAGGAAACAGGCGTGGTATGACTTTCGCACCACAGTGCCGCTACTGTTTTTCGACGTCGTTGCAAGTTGCATCGCCGTGTCGCTTGCGACAGTGATTCATCGATGGAACGGCGGAACACCACATCCGGCCTTCTGTGTCGGGGTCGTGTTGCTGGTCGTTTTGATGCATCGCATCCACGGATTGTATCCGGCGTGTGGGACAAGCTATTCCCAGGAATTTCGAGGCGTCATGCGGACGAGTATTGTCGTCGCAGTGGGAGTGGGGTTTGGTCTTTTGCTGGGCTCCAGCGTTGACAAATTCCCCTGGCTGTGTTGGGCGACATTGGTATTCACGATGTTTTTCACGCTATCGGCCATCCGTCCGATCGCTCGCCGTTTGATGAGTGGGTTTGATTGGTGGACACAGCCGGTGGTGATCGTCGGCAATGGCAAGGCGAGCCGCCAACTGTTTGATCGGCTCGACCGTTCACGTCACGAAGGCTTGCGACCGGTCGGGATCATTTTCGACCCGACGAGACATTGGGACGGGCGTCGAGCGGTCGAGACGATGGAACCGGACGTGATCGAGTCTGGTCAGATCGAACAAGACGGCGGAAAATTCTTTCGCATCGACCGGGCTGAGCAGGTCCCACAGCAGAGTTCACCGCAGCGTCGCGGTGGCGGGCCCATCCGTCGCAGCGAAAGTTGTTGGCTGGGGCCGACGACAGAACTTGAGTCGATCCTTCGCGGTACCGGCGCATGCCGACTGGCAATTGCCGAGCAGGATGCCGGTCAATGGCAGGACTACCACGCCTTTCACGGTATTCCACACGTGATGCTGCCGATGGATTTCACCTATCATCCGACCGAGTCGGTCCGGTTGGCCGAGCGGGGATCGGGGATCGAACTCCATTGCTACACCGCGCTGACCAGTCCTCACGCCCAGTTGGCAAAACGGGTGATCGATCTCGCTCTCGTGGTGATGACCGCTCCGTTGTGGTTGCCGCTGATGATTGCAATCGGGATCGCCATCAAAATCTTCGACCCCGGGCCGGTGTTTTATTACCAGGATCGCGTCGGCCGATTCCGCATCCCTTTTCGAGCCATCAAGTTTCGCAGCATGGTGTGCGACGCGGATCGGCGATTGAGCGAGTACCTCGCGAAAAATCCGCAAATGATGAAAGAATGGAAGCGAACGCACAAGCTTCAGAAAGACCCACGTGTCACCAGGATCGGTGACTTTTTGAGAAAGACCAGCTTGGATGAACTGCCGCAGTTGTTCAACGTGCTGCTTGGGGAGATGAGCCTTGTCGGTCCGCGGCCAATCATCGACAGCGGAGACTATGATCGAGAATACATCCAGGACTACCCCGAGGTCTTTGAGCTGTACCAAATGGTGCGGCCCGGTATCACGGGGTTGTGGCAGGTGTCGGGCAGGAACTCGACCAGTTACACGCAGCGCGTCTTCATGGACCGCTTCTACCTCCACAACTGGTCGATCGGCCTGGATGTCTTCATCCTTTGGCGGACGGTCAAAACCGCCCTCCTTCGCGAAGGGGCTTGTTGAGAGAAGGGGAGTTGGGAGTTGGGAGATGGGGAGATGTCGACCGTTGGCGGTAGTCAATTGGTAGCAAGAAGCAGGCAAGCAGGGAGAAGGCGAGAAGTAAACGGAACAGAGGGGAGCTAACTTCAATGCCTTCGACTGCTGCTCAGCCCAACTCCCAACTCCCAACTCCCAACTCCCAACTCCCAACTCCCAACTCCCAACTCCCAACTCCCAACTCCCAACTCCCAACTCCCAACTCCCAACTCCCAACTCCCAACCGCATTCTCTTACTGCCAACTGACGACTCTATGACAAAAAAAGCACTCATCACAGGCATCACGGGCCAAGACGGTTCGTACCTCGCGGAGTTCCTGCTGGAGAAAGGCTACGAGGTCCACGGGATCAAGCGCCGTGCCTCGTCGTTCAACACCGAACGGATCGATCACATCTATCAGTCGCCACACGAAGAACAGCCACGATTCAAATTGCACTACGGCGACCTGACCGACACGTCCAACCTGACGCGTATCATCAACGCCGTTCAGCCCGACGAAGTCTACAACTTGGGGGCCCAGTCCCATGTTGCCGTCTCGTTCGAGTCACCCGAATACACGGCCGACGTCGATGCGATCGGCACCCTCCGTCTGCTCGAAGCGATTCGCTTTCTGGGGCTGGAAAAGAAAACACGTTTCTACCAGGCGTCGACGTCTGAATTATTTGGTCTGGTCCAAGAGATTCCACAAAAGGAAACCACGCCGTTTTACCCCCGTTCGCCCTATGCGGCGGCAAAGATGTACGCGTATTGGATCACGGTCAACTACCGCGAGTCTTACGGCATGTATGCCTGCAACGGCATCCTGTTCAATCACGAATCACCGCGACGAGGCGAAACCTTCGTCACGCGAAAGATCACCCGCGGGATCGCCAACATCGCCCAGGGCTTGGAAGAGTGCCTGTACCTGGGGAACATGGACGCGCTGAGAGATTGGGGGCATGCGAAGGACTATGTGCGGATGCAATGGATGATGCTTCAGCAAGAAGTCGCCGATGACTTCGTGATCGCAACGGGCCGGCAGATCAGTGTGCGGGAGTTCGTCAAACTGTCCGCCGAAGAGGCTGGGCTGGAGGTCGCATTTTCGGGTGAGGGTATCGATGAGATCGCGACCGTCACGCAAGTTTTGGACGGTCAAAAGTCGCCCGCTGTAAAGCCCGGGGACGTGATCGTCCGAGTCGACCCCCGCTATTTCCGTCCGGCCGAAGTCGAAACGCTGCTCGGAGACCCCTCCAAAGCCAAAGCCAAACTCGGCTGGGAATGTGAAATCTCGGTCGAAGAGATGTGTGCCGAAATGGTTGCCGCCGATTTGGAAAATGCCCGCAAACACGCGTTGCTGAAGCTCCATGGGCATGCTGTCAGCGTGGCGGTCGAATAACGCAACGGACGGGGACATTCATTTTGATCACGGACAAAACCGAAACGACCACGGCATTGATCACGGGCATTTCCGGGCAGGACGGTTCCTATCTGACCGAACTGCTTCTGGAGAAAGGCTACACCGTTCATGGGCTCGTTCGCCGCAACAGTTCAACCTCTCGAACGCGTTTGAACGCGTTGTTTCACGACAAGTCGATTTACGACCGACGATTGTTTCTGCACTATGCAGACCTTGACGACACGACGACGATTCGCCGGCTACTGGTGAAGATCGCGCCGGACGAGTTCTACCACCTGGCCGGTCAAAGCCATGTCGGCGCGAGCTTTGAGATCCCCGAGTCGACCTGCGAATTCACGGCGATGGGGACGTTGCGATTGCTTGAGATTATTCGCGATCTTCGAAAGCGTCCCAAGTTCCTTCACACCAGCAGCAGCGAGATCTTCGGCCGCCCGGATCGGTCGCCGCAAAATGAAGACACACCGATGAGGCCGGTTTCGCCCTACGGGGTTGCCAAAGCGTTTGCGACCCAGATGACACGCTTGTATCGCGAATCGTTCGGTTTTTTTGCCTGCAACGCGATCTGTTACAACCATGAATCGCCGCGTCGCGGTGAGTCGTTCGTGACTCGGAAAATCACCAGGGGCGCAGCCGCAATTTCGATGGGGCTGCAAAACAAACTGCGGATGGGAAGCTTGGATGCGCGACGCGACTGGGGTTATGCCCCCGAGTACGTCGAGGGGATGTGGCGGATGCTGCAACATGAGACCCCGGATGACTACGTTCTGGCGACCGGAATCGAACACAGCGTGGAAGAGTTTTTGCGTGATGCCTTCGACGCGGTCGGACTGCGATGGAAAAACCACTACGAAGTCGACGCCCGATACTTGCGACCGGCCGAAGTCTGCGAACTGCGTGGGGACCCTTCGAAGGCACGCGACGTGTTGGGTTGGCGGGCCCAGACTGACTTTGGCGAACTCGTCGCTCGGATGGTGCAAGCGGATCTCGAGAGTCTTGCCTCGCAGTCCGGTCAAACGCCGGTGTCTTGCGGGCCGTCGGAGCGAAATTTAAAACCGTCGCGACGCGGCCAGGGTGATGCAAGTGATGGCCGATAGTGTTCTTCAGGATCAGTTCGCGCGGGTTCGCGGATGGACGCGTCTGTTTGCGTTCACCGGAGTTTCCCAAGCGGCGATTCAGGCGATCGGATTTGCAAGCGGGATCTTGGTCATCCGCTGGCTGCCTCCACAGGAATACGCACTTTACACGCTCGCCAACACGATGCTCGGCGCGATGGCGATCTTAGCCGACGGCGGGATCGCGAGCGGCGTGATGTCGCAAGGCGGCAGGGTTTGGCAAGACCGAGTCAAACTCGGTGCGGTCCTGTCGACCGGAATGTCGCTGCGGCGAAGGTTTGCGATCTTCGGGCTGTTGTTTGCGATCCCCGTGTTTGTGGGCTTGCTCCGAAACCACAACGCGTCGTGGACGATGACGATCCTGTTGGTGCTGTCACTGATGCCTGCCTTCCTGTCCGCCCTTTCGAATCGGCTGTTGGAGATCATTCCCAAATTGCAGCAAGACGTCGCGGGGTTGCAATTGATCCAAGTGAAAGCCAGCCTGAGCCGCTTGCTGCTCAATGCGGTCGGGTTGATCTTGATGCCATTTGCAGGCGTCGCGATTCTGGCGGCGGGTACCTCTCAAATCTATGGCAACGCACTGCTGCGTCGGAAATGTGCCCAATTCGTCGACCGTCATCAACACGAAGATGAACAGATCCGCTCGGAAATCCTGAAGGTCGTCAAACGAGTGTTTCCGGCCGCCGTCTACTACACGCTTTCCTATCAGGTGGTCGTTTGGCTGCTCTCGGTATTTGGGACCACCCAAGCGGTCGCCGAAGTGGGCGCGCTCAGCCGGTTGGTGATGGTGCTTTCGATCTTCAACGTCGTGTGTGGAATCACGATCGTTCCGCGTTTCGCTCGATCGGCCAGCGGCAATGGACAATTGGGGAAGAGGTTTTGGGGGCTGCAGGCCGGGCTGTTCGCACTGGCGAGCTTGATTGTTGCCGCCGTCTGGCTGTTTCCGACCCAGACCTTGTTTTTGCTCGGCGACAATTACGCGGACCTGCATCACGAGGTGGTCTGGATGGCGGTCGGGGGCGTGCTCAGCATGATCAATCATGTCACCGTTGCCGTCAGCCAAGCCCGAGCGTACATCCCGGCCTGGTATTTTTCACCGATCGTCGGATCAACCGCACTCCTCATCTTCGCATTGTCATTCGATGTCGGGACGACCAGCGGAATCTTGAAAATGAATGCATCGATTTGGGCGACCACCTGCCTTTGCTCGATTGGGGTGTTCCTGTTTTACAACCGTCGGGCAGCTTCCTGACATCCCGCCCGTCTCCGAGAGGCCTATCAGACATGTCCACAAAAATCGTAATCGTCGCTGCGACACAAGGTGATTTCGGCGGCATCGAAGCGTTCGTCATGACCGTCGCAAAGTTCCTTGACGACAGCGACGGATACGACGTTCGCGTTGTCTTTAAGCGTGTGAAAGGTTGCCGACTGGACAAACTCAAAAACAAACTGGGATCTCAATGGGAATCCCAAGTTCACTTCGTCGAGCGGAATTCGAAGGAGTTGAGAGATCATCTCCGCTGGTCAGACCTTCTGCATGTTCAAAATCTTTGCCCCGATGCGATCGTGCCGGCATTTTGCCTGCGGCGTCCAATTCTGGCGACGATCCACAACTATCGACGAAGCGGGTTGACCCCGCACCGGATGGTCTGGTCGGCGTGCAACACATTGGTGGGACGACGGTTTTACAATTCGCAATTCGTCTGGAAGACCTGGGAACCGAAACGGCCCAAACCGAACAGCGAATGCGTCCCGACGATCTGTTCGCTGTCATCGCCCTTCGTCCCCTATGATCGTCGGCAAGGTTTTTTGTTCCTGGGGAGATGGATTCCGAACAAGGGGATCGAGGACCTGATCGAAGCGTATGCACGTGCCCGGATCGATCGCGACGCCTGGCCGCTGACCATCCTCGGCGACGGACCGCTACGGGAATCCATCCTCGGTCGGATAGCGACGTTGGGATTGCAAGCGTCGGTGCGAACCCCCGGGTTTGTCAGCGGAGAGGAGAAGGAACGGCAAATCGCATCATGCAAATGGCTGGTTGCCGCGGCAAACACCAGAGAAGACATGGGGTTGACCCCGATCGAAGCGCGTGCCGCACGAACCGGCGTGATTGTCAGCCGTGACGGCGGGCTGACCGAGTCAGGAGGGCCGGGCGCGTTGATCACGTCGCCCGGCGATGTGCAGGAACTGGCGGGCCGCTTAGAACAGGCCGCATCGATGGAAGCGGAGGAATATGAGCGTCGTTGCGTTCGGGGCTTCGAATCTCTCTCGGAATACCTCAAGCCGATAACACATTACACGCAAACCTATCAACGGCTGCTTTCACCGAACTCCAGCCGTCATGCCGCATCCGAGCCGATCGGAAGGGGAGGAGCGGTTGCGTCGCGTTGCGATTAATTGGCCCGTTGGGCTGCCCAACCGCCGTCGTCCGAATTCATCTTGACGTTTCTGTATTGTCGCCACTCGAGGCATTCTGTTTATGATCTTACTCGCTCACCCGACCGGAAATAACTTTGTCCGCCAAGCGGCGATGGCGTTCTTTGACGCCGACTGCCTCTCGGAACTGCATCTGGGAATCGCGGCATGCGGTGGTAATTCGTTTGCCCAGTTGGCCGCGCTACCCGGGGCCGCTGAAATCCGGCGACGGACGTACGACGCGCGTTTGCGTTCGCGGTTGCATCTGCACCCGTGGCGGGAAACGGGACGCTTGCTCGCACAGCGGCTTGGCAGTACTCGATTACTGAAACAGGAATCGGGCCTGTTTTGCGTCGACGCAGTCTACCGTGCAATCGACAAGGCCGTCGCCCGCCGGGTTGCCGCCAAAGCATTCCAGTTTGATGTGGTCTATTGTTATGAAGCCGCTGCGGTCGAGACCTTTCGGACCGCCAAACGCTACGGATTGCGTTGCATTTATGACCTTCCGATTGCCCATTGGCGGACTTCAAAACGGTTGTTGAGTGAGGAAGCGGAGCGTCTGCCCGAATGGGAGAAAACATTGGTCGGAAACCGAGATTCCGCGGCGATGTGTGATCGCAAGGATGCAGAATTAGAACTCGCAGACACAATCATCTGTCCCAGTGAATTCGTGAAAGATTCATTGCAGCACCATGCGACTGCTGCGAAACCGGTCCATGTGATTCCGTTCGGAAGTCCGGTGATTGATGCAGAGATTGAGCCGACCGAACGTCCAGTCGAAGAACGCCAACCGAACCGGCCGCTGAAAATTCTGTTTGCCGGCGGGATGACCCAAAGAAAGGGATTGGCTGATCTGTTCGAGGCAATGAAACAGCTCGACGAGCGGAGATTTGAACTTCACGTGATGGGCAGCCCCATCGCCGGGCTGGAGTTCTATTTCAAACAGTACGCCAAATTCGTCCACCATAAGACCAGGCCACACCATCAAGTGCTGCAACTGATGCGTTCGATGGACGTGTTTGTTCTACCGTCGATCGTCGAAGGAAGGGCCCAGGTGCAGCAGGAGGCACTCGCCTGCGGCCTACCGATTATCGTCACGAAAAATGCGGGGGCCGAAGACTTGGTCCAGGATGGTCGGGCCGGGTTCTTGGTGCCGTGCCGAGATCCGGAAGCCATCGCATCAAATCTACGGCGACTCGAACGCGACCGCGACCTGCTGATTGCGATGTCTCGAGCCGCAGTCGCTAAGGCGGCCGAGGTCAGTTGGGAAAGCTATCGCGAACAGGTAGTTGCCGCAGCGACAGCTTGCACCGCCACGACAGAGGTCGCATAGGTTTCGTGAATTTCGATCATGGTCACACTGATTGTCCGGCCAAGGTGAAGACGCCCGTTTTGTCAGAAACGGATCGTGCATCGGTGAGTCGCGGCGAACAGCGACCGACCTGCGAACAGCGACCGACCTGCGAACAGCGACCGACCTGCGAGCAGCGACCGCCCCGGGGACATTCCGATCCGTTTCGGTTGATTCGAATGGGGGTCTGGACGTATCTGATTTTGTGGCTGATCGAAGGCGGATTGCGGCGCTGGTTTTTGCCCAGTTTGGCGACGCCGTTGTTGATCGTCCGTGATCCGGTCGCGTTGGCGATTTATTGGCTCGCGCTGAAACAGGGCGTGTGGCCGAAGAATATCTTTATGCCGGCGCTTGTGATTCTCGGCCCATTGAGTTGGATCATGGCCACGACAGCGGGTCATGGCAATCTGATCATCGCAACTTATGGCATTCGCTGTGATTTCCTGCACGTGCCGATGATCTTCATCATCGCTCGTGTCTTGCGTCGTGAAGACCTCGACCGCCTGTGCAAAACGGCACTTTGGATTTCCATTCCGTTCACACTTTTGTTGATCGCTCAATTTTATTCACCGCAGAGTGCCTGGGTAAATCGTGGATTGGGGGGAAGTCTGGAAGGGGCGGGGTTCTCCGGAGCGCTCGGAAAATTCCGGCCTCCAGGGACCTTCAGCTTCATCACCGGCCCCGCACAGTTGTATCCGATGTTTTGTGCCGCCTGGTTTTATCTTCTCTGCCGGCGAAAGCTGCCTTTCGTGCTGATGGGGCTTTCCGGTGGTGCAATTCTGCTGGCCATTCCGTTTTCAATTAGCCGTTCATTGCTATTCGGAGAACTGTTGGTTGCCAGTGCGGGGTGTGTGGCGTTGTTGGCAAGCGGTGCGTTGACACCTCGATTGCTCGGTCGAGCGGCGTTTGGTGTCGTCGTCGCAATTCTGATCGTCTTGAATACGCCGGGAACATCGGAAGCCTTTGCCGCGTTCGGCGTTCGTTGGAAAAGTGCAACGACGCAAAACGGCGGCATGGAGCGTGCCGTCTTTGGGCGTGTCTTCGGAGGCATCTTTGGCCCCTTTAACTATGTCAATGTGATCGGGTCAGGGACCGGGATCTCGACACAAGCGGGACAGAAACTGTTGACCGGAGAACGTGGGTTTGGTGAATCGGAAGGAGAGTGGGGACGGGTTCTCGCCGAAGGAGGCGTGTTGCTTGGTTTTCCGATCCTCGCGTTCAGGATCTTATTGCTTACCTTCATCGGCTGGCGAACATTCCGATCGATGTTGTATCGCCATTTCGAGGCGTTACCGATGCTCGTGCCGGCATCCCAGTTCATGGTGATGGGGCAGTGGGGACAAACGACCTCGTTGGGATCGTTGGTGATCGCCTGCGGGCTGTGTTTGGTTTCCACCAAGAATGTTCGTCGACGTCTCAGCCCCGCTCGGCCGCAACGCAACGGGGCACGACGGGTTGGGGGACGTCCGGCGGCGCGTCCACGAATCGCCGATTCTGGTCGTGCGTCTGATTCAGTCCAGTTGGGGACGAACGCGTGAATCTCCCTGCAATTGACGTTCTGCGTGGCTTGGCCGCACTCGGCGTGGTTTGGTATCACTCCCGGGTCGACTTGTGGGTCGGCTTCCGTGAGATCCAGAGCCACGCAGAGAACTATTCCAACCTGGACCGCTGGTTGAGCTGGGCATCGTTGCCCGTTTCGCAGCTGAGCTCCCTGGTCATGTTGTTCTTTGTACTCAGCGGATTTTGCATTCATCTGCCCCAGGCCAAGAGAGGCGGAATGGTTGACAGGTCCGCATACGGCATCCGCAGGTTTTTCAGGATCTATCCGGCGTATCTGGTCACGCTTATCTTGTGCTACGTCGCGACGGTGTTACTCGGTTTGGCGTCTCGGGGTGAACCCAAGTTCGAATCGAGCTATCTGTGGAGCACGTTACTGCTGCAGAATTGGTTTGCCGATGGCGGACAAATCGATCTCAATCCGTCGCTCTGGTCCATCCCGGTCGAGGCGGAGTTCTACCTCGTTTACCCCCTGCTGTTGTTGATTTTCTTGCATCGTGGGATGCGAGCCTGTTTGGGGTTCACCCTGGTCTGCACTTCGGTCGGATGGATCCTGCACTTCCAAGGCCTGAGCATCGCGGAGGGGGCATTTTTCAAGTACGCGATCATTTGGAATAGCGGTGCCTGGCTTGCCGAAAAGTACATGCGGGGGGAATTGCCGGTTTGGACGAAATGGCACAGCACGCTGATGATCTTTTCCGTCACCGTCACCCCTGCCCTTGGATTGGTTGGGGCGGATCATTTTTACCTTGACTACGGCTGGGGACTAGGCGCATTTCTCCTGCTCTGGTGGCTGATTACCGATGGGGCAGGTTGGCTGGACGAGGAAGCACGATGGGTCAAGCCTTTGACGGCGTTGGGGACAATTTCCTATTCGCTTTATCTGATCCATTTCCCTTTGTTCAAAGTCGGCGGAACGATTTGGGTGGAGTATTTCGGGTCGAAACCGGAAAGTTTCCTCGTACCGACGCTGGCTACGTTTTCCGCCATCCCATTCGCCTGGTGCTTTTTCAAGGCGTTCGAGAACCCGAGTCACGCTTGGGCACGTCAACTCGCCAAACGTTGGGCGTCGCGTGCCCCTGCCCGCGACGGCTCCAACGCGACGGCCCAGACAGTCGCGTCCGACAAACCTGGAACGCACCCCGACAATGAAACCCCAGCCCCGGCGAACCGGACAATGGAGTCGGGCAATCCCCTTTCAGTGACACCGATCGTGAAGTGAGCCCAGTGGATCAAGTGAGGCGTAACGAGCAGATGAACATCGTTTTTCTAACCCATCCGGAGTGGTTGCAATCGTCCAGCATGCCGCGTCTGGCACGGATGTTTGGCGAAGGCATGAAATCCAAAGGGCATCGTGTCAGCTACTGGACTTCGAGACCGTTTCTCGGTCGATACGCGCCCCGCTGGGCAGCGCTCCGCAAGTGGCTTGGCTATTTAGACCAGTACCTGATCTATCCTTGGTCGCTCGCAAAGAACGTTCGCAATCAACCTCAGGGAACGGTGTTTGTCGTCACCGACCAAGCGCTGGGGATGTGGGTACCGAAGATAACCCAACGACCACATGTGATTCACTGCAACGATTTTTTGGCGTTGCGATCGGCACTCGGACAATTCCCCGAGAATCCGACGAAGTGGTCCGGCAGGCTCTATCAGCATTTGATCCGCCGCGGCTTTTCCAAGGGCTCCCATTTCGTGAGTATCTCTCATGCGACCAACCAGGACCTGCAACGACTGACGCTGGGAACCCCGCAGTCGACCGAAGCGGTTCATTTAGGATTAAATGGCGACTTCCGCGTTCTTGACGACCAGACGAGCAGGGAAATCCTGAAATCGCGTTTGCATGGCGAGGAAGAAACCGGCTTTCTGCTGCACGTCGGGGGAAGCCAGTGGTACAAGAACCGTGAAGGGGTCATCGAGCTCTACCGTGCTTATTCGGAGCGCACCGAGCGCCCCATTCCACTCTGGATGGTCGGGGCCGAGCCCGGCGATAGGTTGCGGGCTTCGGCTCGGAAGATGCCCAACGGCGGAACGGTACGCTTCTTGTCGGGATGTTCCAACGAGGAAGTGATCGCGGCATACAACCGAGCCGCGTTGTTTCTGTTCCCCAGCCTTGAAGAAGGTTTCGGCTGGCCGATCGCCGAAGCATTGGCGTGCGGAACACTTGTTCTGACGACCGATGCGGCGCCGATGACCGAAGTCGGCGGTGACGCGGCGAGCTACTTGCGACGCAAGTCGGCGTCAGACGAATCATGGGCCGAGGAGGGAGCCCAACAAATCATTTCCCTGCTTCACCTCTCAGCCGCTGAGCGTGAAACGCGTATTCGACGCGGTTTGGAACATGCGGGGAAATTTACGACCAAGAACGCATTGGACGCCTACGAAACGATCTACAAACGCGTCCTGGAATCCTGGCAGGCTGAATCGGAGGTGCCGCAATGAGAATGCTTCACGTAGTTTCATCGATGAATCCCAATACGGGAGGGGTGTGCCAGGGGATCCGGAATACGCTCCCCGAGATCGAGTCATTGGGGTACCGAAGTGATGTCGTTTGCCTCGACGGCAGGGATGCCACCTATGACATGCAAGACTCCTTTCCCGTGATTCGCTTGGGAGCGCGACGCGGCCCTTGGTCTTACTCACGTCATCTTCATCGCTGGTTGATCGAATCCTTGCCGCAGTACGACGCCGTCGTCACCAACGGCCTCTGGCTCTATCATTCGTTCGCCGTCTCACGCGCGGTGGCTGGTTTGAAACGAAAAAAAACCACGAACATACCAAGGGTTTATGTGATGCCGCACGGGATGCTCGATCCCTGGTTTCAACGAACCCCGTCGCGAAGGCTCAAGGCATATCGCAACTGGTTGTATTGGAAAACCATCGAAAACCGAGTGATTTCACAGGCCGACGGGATTCTGTTTACCTGCCAACGCGAGCTTGAATTGGCGCGAGAGACCTTTCGACCCTATCGACCACAACGAGAAACCAATATCGGTTACGGAGTCCCTGCGCCGCCGCCGAGAAACGGTCAAATGGAGCGTGCGTTTCGACGCGAATGTCCGACACTCGGCGATCAGCGATACTTATTGTTCCTCAGCCGAATCCACCCCAAAAAGGGAGTGGATCTTCTTCTGCGAGCGTACGCCAAGGTCGCCGCAAACGCGTCGTCTGGTGCGATGCCGGCGCTGGTGATCGCCGGCCCCAAAGAATCCGCTTATGCGACCGAGATGCAACAACTCGCACAACAACTCGGACTAGCCCGGTCCGGTGCTCGAGCGGATTCCGGTGTCCCCGGTGTCCACTTTCCCGGCATGTTGCGTGACGATGCCAAATGGGGCGCATTCTACGGCTGTGATGCCTTTGTCTTGCCGAGCCATCAAGAGAATTTTGGGATTGCCGTCGTGGAAGCCTTGGCGTGCGGAAAACCGGTGCTGGTTTCGGACCAAGTCAATATCTGGAAAGAAATCTCTGATTCCAATGCCGGGATCGCAAGACCCGACTCGCTGGACGGGACGCAGCAGTTGCTCGAAGCTTGGCTGGACCCGAAAGCCCATCTCGGGGCGATGAAGGCCGAAGACTGCTTGTCCTGCTTTCGTCGTTACTTCTTGCCTCAGGCTGCCGCTCAAAATCTCGTTCAAGCGCTCGCAGGTTAGCTGCCGGGCACTGGCCAATCGAACCGTGTGGAATTCCGATCCCGAGGGATTCCGGCGGGACCTGTTCGGATATGGATCAACCCCGAGGACAAACGATGAAAGTCGGATTGCTTACGTTTCACTTTAGTAACAACTACGGAGCATTGCTTCAGGCGTATGCACTGCGCTCATGGTTGATCAAGCAAGGTGTCGATGCTGAATTCATCAACTATCACCCTCGCTATGTCGAGGAAGGAAAGTTTGCCGTTGACCTGAGTGCCGACGGGATCCGGACCAATTTGAAGTCGCTTTTCCTGCAATATTCCAAGCTGCGTTCCCATTTGTTCCACCGTCAGGCGCTGACCGCGTTGGATGAATTTCGGACGTCGAGACTTGGCATCGATGGACCGATCTGGCGTTCTCCGGAGGAATTGGATTCGGCCGGGTTGCAATACGATCTGCTCATCTGCGGGAGCGACCAGATTTGGAACCCTTCGCCGCAATTCGGATTGGACCCGGTCTACTTCCTCAACTTCCGTGCAACGGCAAGGCGTCGGATTTCCTATGCCGCGAGTTTCGGCTCGAACGAACTCCCCAGCGTCTTTCACCGAGATGTGAAACGTTTCCTCGAGCGCTTCGATGCGATCTCGATCCGTGAGCGAGGCGGCGCAGCGTTTGCCGAATTGTTGGTCGGCAGGCCGGTCCGCTGCCTACCCGATCCGACCTTTCTGATCCGCGATTACTCTGCCCTGATCGACGAGGACACGATCGTGACATCGCACGCAATATTTTCCTATGTGCTGCGATCCGGTACGGGGTTCCCAAGATTGGCCGAGCAGCTGAAAAAGACGCTGCGGGCAAAAGTCGTCAGCGGTTACAACCCGTTGCGACGTTGGAAAGAGATTGGGACTCCCGTGTCCGGCGGGCCGTGTGCCTGGTTGACCAACCTGTCGGCCTCCAGGCTGGTGCTTACCAACTCGTTCCATGCGACGGTCTTTAGCATCCTCTTTCGTCGTCCATTCATCGCTGTCAAGTTGCCGGGGACGAGGTCCAAGCTGAGCGCCCGGCTGGAACATCTGCTTCGGTCGGTGGGATTGGAAGAACGGTTAATCGATGCGAACGATGTCGAGTCGGCCGACAGGCTGGCGAAGGAGCCGATCGATTGGTCGGCTGTCGATCCGGCGGTCGATCGTCTGCGGGCGGATGGGCAAGGCTTTCTGCTCGAAAACATGGCGGCGTGTCGATCCGGCGACGGTGCGTATGCCCGCGTTTGACTCAAGGTCGGTTCGGCCGATAGCACACACCGATCGAACACCTGTTTCCTAAACACTCACTGTAGGTACGACGATTGATTGCACTGAAGAACCGTGTGACCGAAGGAAGTGCCAGCGGATTTCGGCAATGGAAGTACGTCGATCAACTCTCTCGTCGCGAACGAGTGCGGCGGCTGATTTGGACTTCGGTTTGGCTCGTTGCATTTCGCATGACACCGCGATGGTTGCTCCATGGTTGGCGCAGGTCCCTGTTGCGAAGTTTTGGTGCAACGATCGGGGAAGGTTGCCGAATCGCCCCCTCCTGCAAAATCTGGGCGCCCTGGAATCTGACCATGGGCGACTATTCGGTGCTCGGCGATCAAGTCGATTGTTATTGCATGAACCGCATCACGATCGGATCGAAAGTCGCCGTCAGCCAACGCGCGTTCTTGTGCACCGGAAGCCATGATGTGACAAGCCTGCGACGTCCGCTGACGACCGCACCGATCGTGTTGGAAAACCATGTTTGGGTCGCGGCCCAGGCATTCGTCGGCCCCGGCGTCACAATCGGTGAAGGTGCGGTCGTGGCGGCGTGTGCTTGCGTGGTCAGGGACGTGGATCCGTGGGTGATCGCCGGCGGAAACCCGGCGGTCCGGCTAAAGGAGCGTGTGCTCTCAGAAACCGCCCCGGCAGGGAGAGACCCGTCATGAAGTGGATTTTGCACCGTCTTCGGGCACTCGCATCATTGTTGTTGCTTCCGGTCGAACTTTTCGGCGACTGGCTCCATTGTATTCGCTGGGGGAAAGGCAGTCCGTTTTCACCCGCGCAACCAAGCCTCTATTACGACATCGTTCTGTTGGCCCATACCGTCGAAAAGGGGCTTAGCTTGGCAGAGACCCGGCCGTCATTTGGACGGCAAAAAATCGCAACGGTCATCGATCTTTGTGAACAGTATGACTGGAGCGGTCCGAGGTTCCCGTTACAAATGGCTTACGGGGCGTTACGTGAGTACAGCGCGTATCACGCCGATCGGAACATCGACCTGGGCGCACTCGGGGCAAGGATCACGCAATTCGTTCGACGCGCCGAAGACCAGGGGATCGAGCCTAAGGGGGGGACGGTGACACCGAACGCCCTGGTCAACGGTCAGACCTCTTCGGAATTTCTCTGCTCACGCTGGAGCTGTCGGGACTTTTTGCCCGAACCGGTTTCCAGTGAAGATGTGAGGAGGATTGTGAAGTGCGCACAATCTGCACCGTCCCAGTGCAATCGTCAGTCGGTTCGAGTCCACGTCTATCAGAATCGGCGGGAAATTGAAGCGTTGTTGAGGCTTCAGGGGGGATCGACCGGTTTCGCGCAGCGGGTCAGCAATCTCTTCGTCGTGACATCCGAAACGTATGCCTGGAGCGGTGCGAAACCACGTCACCAGCCCTATGTCGACGGAGGCATTTTTGCGATGCAATTGGGCATGGCATGTCTCTCTCACTCCTTCGGTTGTTGCTTTTTAAATTTGGCGGTGACCAATCGTCAGGAGAAACGCATCAAGCAGGCTGCCGGGATTCCTCAGGGAGAGAAGCTGATTCTCATGATGGCGTTCGGCATCCCGGTCACCCGCGACCGTGCGGCCGCGCGATCGGAACGATTGCCGGTGGACGAAGTGCTCACGTTTCACGGATCAGCTGGGGGAGCGAATTGAATAACAAGAACATTGCGGTCGTGATCTTGACAAAGGATGAAGCGATTCATCTGCGACGTGCCTTGGAATCGATCCGAGCGGTGGCAATCCAGGTCTTTGTCATCGATTCGTTCTCAACCGATGACACGGTGAAGATCGCAGAAGACGCCGGTGCGGTGGTCCTGCAAAACAAATTTGTCAACCAGGCGAAACAGTTTCAGTGGGCGATGGATCATGCCCCCATTACCGCCGAGTGGGTTCTTCGTCTGGATGCCGATGAAATCATCGAAACCGATCTGCAAGAAGAGATCCTTCGACGTCTGCCGACCTTGCCCCCTGAGGTGGTCGGCGTGAACTTTAAACGCAAGCACATCTTTATGGGGCGTTGGGTGCGATTCGGTGGCCGCTATCCACTGATCATGACTCGCCTTTTTCGTCGAGGATGTGGACGGGTCGAAGACCGTTGGATGGACGAGCATATCGTGGTCTCCGGTGGTCGGACGATCACGTTTGAAGGTGGATTTGCGGATCACAACCTCAACGACCTCACGTATTTCATCGAGAAGCACAACAGGTACGCGACCCGCGAGGCGGTCCAAGTGCTCGGCGAGCGACTCGGGTTGCTCGGAAACCAGACTGCCGTGACCCGCGAGAACGCTTCCTTTCAAGCGTCCGCGAAACGTCTGCTCAAAAACCGTATCTACAACCGGATCCCATTCACCATCAGTTCGCTGGGGTACTTCCTGTATCGCTACGTGCTTCAACTCGGATTTCTCGATGGACGGAGCGGACTGGTGTACCACTTCTTGCAAGGGTATTGGTACCGGTTTCTCGTCGGCGCCAAACTGATGGAACTCGAAATGTCGGTCGCCCCTCTGCAAGACCGGGACGAAATCTTGAATACCCTTTCCGATCTGACGGGGCTCCACCTGGGCGAACCGGTTGCGGCCGTCGGCGGTCGTGCCGCAAGTCGCAAAGTGGACCCGTGGCCCCACGAATCCGCCCGCTCGCAACATGCATCGCATTGACAATCCCGCGTCCCACCGTTTCCGGAGTCCTATCGAATGATCAAACACCTATCCTACCAAGACGCGATCTACGCGTCCTACCGCTCCGCATTCAAAGGCGATGCCGATGCCGATGCCCTGGCGTTCAATGCCGCTAAACTGCAACCGGTGATCGAGCCATGGGTCGCGTCATTGCCACGTGACAGCGTCGTGATGGACCTCGGGTGCGGCGCAGGCGAATTGCTGTTGGCATTTCGGAATCTTGGCTTTACCCGTCTGTGTGGATGCGATTTGAGCGAAGAACAGGTGGCGTTGGCCAGGACCATTGCGCCCGAGGTTGCATCGGAAAACCTATTTGACTTCCTTAGCGACCGCGATGACGAGAGCGTCGATGTGATGACTCTGTTTGACGTTTTGGAACATCTCACGCGTCAAGAAACCTACGATCTGCTCGGAATCATCGGACGCAAGCTGAAGCCGGGCGGTTTGCTGATCGGACATGTCCCCAACGGGTTGTCTCCGTTTGCAGGCCACGTGTTCTATGGTGACCCGACGCACCAGTGGTGCCCCACTCCGTCGGCGATGCGGACGATGCTCTCGGTGACGAACTTCGTCGACTTTGCCGCGGCTGAACATTTGGGGACTTCAAAGAGCCTACAAGGTCGAATGCGTTCGTGGATGTGGAGCCTGCAGAGACACGTCATTTCGACCGCCAACCTGGTCGAGACGGGAACCCGCGGTGAAGGGATTTGGACTCGCAATTTTGCCTTCAAGGCGCGCACGCCTCGCACAGGCACACTCACTGAGGAATGAAATTGCGATTGGACACACCGCATACACTCCCGACCTGGACGTGACCTACGCCCCCCGCGCCAGTGCTTTGCAGGCGAACGGGTTGGCGGCGAAGTATCACAACGATGAGCAGCAAGAAAATGAAGATCCTATTGCATGGTTTGAACTACAGCCCCGAGGAAATCGGGATCGGCAAGTATTCGGGCGAGATGGTGCAGGAGCTTTCGGAAGTTGGCCACCACGTCGTGGTTGTGACCACGCCACCCTACTATCCTCAATGGAAAATCTTGGACGGATATCAGGGGCGGATCTATTCACGACAGGTGACGCAATCGAAGAACGGACGCGGGCGGATCGAGGTGATTCGCTGTCCGCTGTGGGTCCCGCGCTCGGTGACCGGATTGAAACGTGTGATTCACTTGGCATCATTCGGGCTCTCCAGTATTCCGCCCATGTTCTGGTCCGCGATCCGATTCCGCCCGGATGTCGTGATGGTTGTCGAACCGGCGGCCATTTGCATGCCGACGACTTGGATTGCGGCTCGTTTAACGCGGGCAAAGGCCTGGTTGCATGTCCAAGATTTTGAAGTCGATGCGGCCTTTGAGCTCGGAATTCTAAAGCAGCCGCTGCTGAAGCGAATCGTGCTCGCCGCCGAAGCGTTTCTGATGAGACGGTTCGACCGCGTTAGCAGTATCTCACCCAACATGTTGGTCAAACTCATCCAGAAGGGCGTCGCGCAACAGCGGGTGGTCGCATTTCCGAATTGGGTCGATTGCGATGTGATGAAGCCGCTCGAGCCGGCGGTCGATCAACATGCTGTCGGACCGCTGTCTGAAAATCGTGCTGCGGCGAAACGGCATTTCGTTGATTCCATCCGTGCGAAATTTGGACTCCCTCCCGGAAAGTGTATCGCCCTGTATGCAGGCAATCTTGGCGCCAAACAGGGACTCGAAACAATTCTCGATGCCGCCCGGCAATCCGGCGGTCGCAGCGACCTGCACTTTGTAATCTGCGGGCGTGGCGCCGCCTATAACGATTTGCTGGCCATGTCACACGGGCTGGACAACGTTCAATTCCTTCCCCTTCAGCCGATGGAGCGTTTCAATGAATTGATGAATGCAGCTGACATCCACCTGCTTCCCCAAAAAGCGGGGGCCGCTGATTTGGTGATGCCTTCCAAATTGACCGGGATGCTTGCCACGGGACGCCCCGTTGTCGCGTGCGCGTCACCCGGAACGCAAATCGCCGATGTGGTCGATGGACATGGGCTTGTCGTACCGCCGGCAGACTCGGTCGCATTTTGTGAGGCGGTCGAGCGATTGGCGGTCGACCGCGATTTGCGGGAATCGCTCGGAACCGCGGCGCGTGCATATGCCGTCAAGAATTTGGGACGAAAGTCGATTCTGACGAAGTTCATTGGTGACCTGAAAACGGCATGTTCCATCGACACGCAATCCGGTTCGCACGCTGGCGTTGAATTACCAAGCGGCTCGGTCAGAGTCGACGCCGCGGAGTCAATCAGCGATCGGGCCTACTCCGATCGGGCTTTCTCCGATCGGGCTTTCTCCGATCGGGCTTTCTCCGATCGGGGCGATGGAGAACGTTCGCGTGAAGACGTGTGCGAAAGTGCTGCCCCGACGGCGAGTCCGTGACTGAGACGGTGACGATTCGGATGGTATTGACATAACGAAACTGCATTCACGCGATCTCGATGACAACCAAAAATTTACGGCATCCATGGCAGACGGACCGATGGCGGTTGATGGTGGTCGGCATTTGGTTTGTCGTGACACTGGGGATTGCCACCTACGCGCTGATCAAGCCTTCGACGTCCGCAGCGGACCTTGTGTTTTTGCCGGATTCGATCATCTCCTGGCTGGACGCACAGTTCAATTTTCGCACGTTCGTCATGACATTGGGCGTGTGCGTGATTCCCGCAATTCTATTGAGCGCCGCTGGCTGGGATGTCGTCCGACGTCTCGTCCTCTCGGCCTCGTCTTTGTTTCTGGTTTCTCTCGAGTTTTATCAACGGTGGATCCCAACCCGAGGGTTCAGTTGGGAAGATGTGGGGTACACCATTGCCGCAGTGTTGGCCGTCGAATGTCTTGTCGTGTTCGGTCGTCGGATCGGCACCGAGGCCGACGCACAACGGTTTGGCGACGACCGGCACAATTTTTCAATTCGAGGACGGTGGACAATGGTTGCGAAATGTTTGCTCGCAGTGCTTTGCGCCGTGTTGGTTGTGGGGCAGTTGGCATATCTCTTTCTTGTGGCTTCCGACGGGACCGTTGACCTGATCGAACGAACGGTCCGGTGACCGAAGCCCCGATTCACAACGGAGATGCGTTGCGGCAGTTCGCCCCTCATTGCGGCGACGGTCATGGGAGTGATCGTAGAAACCGCACGCCGAAGTGGCCGTAGTCCTGGCCGTCGACGTCACCGTCGCCGTCGTAGTCAAGTTCGGTGTTGAAGTTCGGGTCGGCTGAGTCACGCAGGAACGTCAGCCCGAATCGTCCGTAGTCTTGTCCGTCGACGTCTTTGTCGCCGTCGGTGTCGCCGAATAGGCGGAAAAAGTCATCGGCCTCTGCTGCGCCGGTGAAAGAGTAGTCTTGCGACATCGCGATCGCTCCGAGCCCGAGGATTTGGCCGGAGAGGATCTGCAGCTCATATCGACCATCGGACAACGAGTTGCCCAACACGCCGCTTCCTTGACGCGGGTCGGTTGATGCCCCGTCGAACGTCAATTGGACCGTCGTGGCGTTCGCGTTGTCGGTGGCTGTCACATGGATCTGTCCGACTTGGGTCTGGGTGGTGGTGTTGGTAACGACGAAGGCACTCTCCACAACGGCGTGATCGATCGTCTGGTCGAACCGGACCGTGAGTTCTGTCACTTGGCTGCGGGAGAGCGATTGCCCCACTTGCACGGAGGTGACTTGGGGCGGTTGGGTGAAGCTGGCGTCTGAGTGCCAGGCCAACGCATAGGTTTCGCCATTGCCCGAATTTGGGACGACGCGGCGAATCACTTGCAATTCGTAGCGTCCGGGTTGCAGGTTCGTCAGGTGCAGGTGTTCGACGTTATCCACGGTGCTCTCAGAGCGGGCGACCGGGACCGAGTCGCGCAGCAGGACAAGGTCCAGATTGTCTTGGGCATCATTCGGGTCAACATAAAAACTGTCCGCGGCATCGATCCGCCCGTTGGAGTTGGCATCGTTCCAGAACGTATGTCGATCCCAAGTCAACGTGACGTCAATCTCGCCCCCGGTGGTGGCATGGCCCAGGTCATAGGTTGCGACTCCGCCGGCGGAATCAATGGTTCCGGTCAGATCACCGAAATCATAGCCGAGCGGTGCAACTTGCCCCGGTGGTTGCTGGCCGGCGGCGTACATGTCGTGGACGCGTGAAAGATTCAGGACGCCGGTGCCCTGCTGGTTGTCCAGCGGTCGTGTGACGGTGTTGCTCCAGGGGGATCCGTCCGCGTCCAGGGTCTTGATGCCCGAGTTCATCACGATGGCTTTGATCAGCCGGTGATCGGTGGTCAGCTGATTGCGTTTGCCGTAATCAAGCATTTGAGCGACCGCGCCGGTGACGAACGGAGTGGCGAAACTGGTGCCGCCGAATCCACCGCCGGCGAGGCGACCGTCGCGCCAGGCGGCTCGTGTGGACACCACATCGACGGCGGCATTGCCGAGTAAGTCAGGTTTGCTGCGGCCGTCGGGTGTCGGACCATAATCTTGTTGGCTCCACGCGCGGTCGAGTGTCTCCCGAAGCCCACCGACGGTGATCACGTTCCGCGACGATCCCGGCGCAGTCGGACGGGAATGATTGCTCAGTTGGTTGACGGCGGGGACCGCGACGATGTCCAGACCGTAACTGAGATAGTCGACCAGCAGATTCGTTTTCGAAGTCTCGCCCAGGTAGGAATCCGTCGCCGACCCCGCCCACCAGGACCAGCTCATGTTGATCACCTCGGCGCCGTTGTCGACCAGGAATCCGGCGGCTTCGAAGACGTCTTGCACATTCAATCCCGGAACCTGGGCGCGATTGATGAACTCAGCCGTCACATAGCGGGCATCGGGCGCCAAACCGGTGACGTCGCCGTCGTTGTCACCGCTTGCCAAGACGATCCCCATCACCGCGGTGGCATGATTCGCATTGACGGGGCTGTCTCCGGGCCCATCGGTGTTCTGCGATGACGCGACCAACCGATTTCTTCCCGACGAATCGAATCCGGTGAACCAGGGGTGATTGAAATCGAAGGCGTCGTCCATTGTGCCCACAATCACGTCGGTACCGTCCCCCAAAAGGGCGCGACCCTGCTCGGCTTCGACCAACGCCCACTCGTGGGTGATGTCACCGCCGACGGTGAAGTCGACGGTGATCGAGTTGTCGATTTCGTTTGATTCATCGATCGTGTTGTCGACATCAAGCGTGACGGTGATGCTGTACACTCCTGCTTTGTGCATCACCCAGACTCCCCAGACGTGATGCCAAGTGGTGCGGCCGACGAATCCCGAGCCCCAACTGACCGGCGGTGCGACATGCTGTGGATTTCGGTTGACAGTTCGCCCGATCGAATAGGCGTCGTGGAGCGGGTTATCGTAAGTGAATTCGACGCGTACGAAGAATGGCTCGCCGGCTTGCGGAACAATCACGTTGTTGTTTCCGTCGACCGGGTGGGCCGCGGTGGGAAAGAGGTTTGCCGAGGAAGCGTTTTCCGGGGCGGCAGGGCTGGTCGGTGCACCGACGATCATCGGCCCTGTGGTTTCGAATGGTCCGCCGAATCCCGAGCCGTCTGGATCGTCACCCAACCACACTTCCGCGACATCCCCGGCGAGAAGCTGGCGGGATTCGAGTCGTTCGACCCGGGAAAGCCTGGGGCCGCCTCTTCGACGGTGGGAAATGACGCGGACGTGGGATCGACGACGGGATGGAGGTTGGAAGGTCACTTGGGAAAGACTCGCGGGGCGTTTGTCGGAACTTGAGGGACATTCTGACGCTTCATAATTGATCGAGGGTGCCGATCGTGGTCGGAACCCGCTACAACACCCAGACAACATTCTGGGCTCAATCGGTCGCGCCAATGTCACCAATCTGATGCGCCCGCGGATCTTCTGTCATCCTGGAGGCGGTCGACGAAACAATTGTTTCTTTCCATGACGTCAACGATGAAAAGCCACATGCTACCTGATTTTGCAGCTTCGTTTCCACGAATCCGTCGGCGATCGCTGGTCGCGATCCTTGGGTTTGCGATAGCCCTGGCCGGCGGGGCCACGGCAAAAGAGCCTGCGGCGTCGATGGTCATGCCCCAGGCAGTCGCCGAATCCTGGGCGAACCTGGTGATGAGGGGGGTGGACACGGAGTTTCCTAACAAGCTGTCGCTGGTTTACTCCAGCGAAGAACAGATCAAGGCGCCGCGCGAGCATTTTCCTGCCTTCTACGGTTGCTATGACTGGCACAGCAGCGTGCACGGGCATTGGGTCTTGGTGCGGCTGTTGAAGGATTGCCCCGAGATGTCGTCGGCGGCCGAGATTCGTGCGGTCTTGTCCAGACACCTTTCCGAAGAGAACCTGAAACAGGAAGCCGCGTTCTTTGCCCGCGATGAACAGAAAACGTTTGAGCGGATGTACGGTTGGTCGTGGTTGTTTCGCTTGGTGATCGAACTGGACGGTTGGGACGACGCTGATGCAAAGCGGTGGAGGGACAGCCTGCGTCCGCTGGAACAGGTTCTGGTGCAACGCGTCAACGCTTATTTGCCGTTGCTGACGTTTCCGATCCGAACGGGCCAACACACCGATACCGGTTTTGCATTGGGGCAAATCTTCGACTACGCACGTGTGATGGGAAAACCTGAGTTGCAAGCGTTGGTGGTCGAGCGTGCCAAAACCTTCTTTGAAAACGATCTCGCCTACCCCGTGCACTATGAACCGTCCGGTCACGATTTTTTTTCATCGTGCTGGAACGAAGCCGATCTGATGCGCCGAGTGTTGACGGCGCGGGAATTCGAAGATTGGTTGGCGAGGTTCTTGCCTGAGTTGGAATCGCAATTGACCGACGGCACGATCGCGCCGGTCAGCGTCAGCGATTTGACCGATCCGAAAATCGTCCATTTGGCAGGACTGAATTTGAACCGCGCCTGGTGTCTTCGTTCCGTTGCGGCGGCGCTTCGCGAAGAACACCCGTTGAAGCGTGCTTTGAACTCAAACGCCGATGCGCATTTAGTTGCGGGATTGGCGTATATCAACAGCGGTCACTACGAGGGCGATCACTGGTTGGCGACGTTCGGATTGTATGCGATCGCGAAGGTCGGAGTGGCCGATGAGCGATGATGCATCGGCGCAGCCGGGTTGTCGATCGCGTTTTCGGTTCGGTCCGGGGTTGCTGGTCACGGCCGCGTTCATCGGGCCGGGAACGGTGGTTACGGCTAGCAAGGCGGGCGCCCAATTCGGGTGTGACTTGCTGTGGACGATCCTGTTCGCGAGTTTCGGGACGATCGTTTTGCAATCGCTTGCCGCGCGGCTGGGAATCCTCAGCGGTTCGGGGTTGGGGGAGTCGATTCGTGAGTCGTTGTCCGGTTCGTGGTTGTTGCGTGGGGCGATTGCCCTGGTGGTCGCTGCGATCGGGATCGGCAATGCGGCCTATCAAACGGGTAATCTGACGGGGGCAGCCGCGGGGGCGACGTCGGTGTTACAGGGCGGGGCTGTGTCCTGGTTGGTCGTCTTGATCGTGTTGACCTCGGCCGTGATCTGGCTGGGCCGCTACAAACTCTTGCATCGAATCCTCGTCGCCTGGGTGGTGTTGCTGAGCCTGTCGTTTTTGATCGCCGGGCTGTTTTCGATGCCGACGTGGAACGAGCTGGTTGACGGTTTGTTGGTTCCACGAGTCGACGGTGAGAATCTGACGCTGGTGATCGCGTTGATCGGAACGACCATTGTGCCTTACAACTTGTTTCTGCACGCCAGCGGTGCGGCGGTGACGTGGCAGGGTGACGACAAGCGACATGCGATCGCCCAGTCTGACTTGGACACTCTTTTTTCCGTCGCGCTGGGTGGATTGGTGACTGCTGCGATCCTGATCACGGCGAGCACGGCGTTTCATTCGGCCGGGAAACCTTGGACATCGATCGATCAAATCGCCGAGCAACTTCGACCGGCGTTGGGGCCCGCCGGCGGCATCGCATTTGCATTGGGCTTGTTTGCCGCCGGTTTGACCAGCGCGGTGACGGCGCCGCTCGCAACCGCCTATGCGATCAGCGGTGCGCTCGGTTGGCAGGCGGATCCGACCCGTCGGCGATTCCGGGCGATCGCTTTGGGGGTGGTTTTGGTTGGTGGAATTCTCGCGATCGGGTTTGGCAAGAGTCCGGCGCTGACGATTCAGTTTGCCCAGGTGGCCAACGGATTGTTGTTACCGATCGTCGCTTGTTTTTTGCTGATCGCCGTCGTGTCGCGTGGTCGAGCGATGGGCGAAGGGCTCGGACGGACGCGTCTGGTGTTGGCGGTGATCGTGGTGATGGGGGTTGCGGGGCTGGGGGTCTGGCGAATGACAATCGCGTTCGTTGGTGTTTAGCCTTGAGGCGACTTCCGGTCGCTGCTTGGCAGCGACCGGCGGGGCGGCCAAAACCTGGACACCGGCGTTTCTGCACTTCATCAGGGATAGACGACCGTGTCGCTCTGGCCGTCGGGGCGGATGATCTTGATCACCAAGCGGCGAACCTTGCCGTCTTCGATCTGGCGATCCAATTCTCTCAAGTCGCCGCCGTTGCGGATCGCGCGTCCGTTGACCTCCAGGATTCGGACGCCGCGTTGTTTCAATCCCAGCTTGGCGCCCAGTCCGTCGTCTTCTCCCCCGCCCACGGTGACTTGGCCGCGGAAGTCCAAAAACACCTTCAGTTTGAGCGGCTGGAGGATCGTGCCTCGCGGCGCCGACGCTTTCCGCAACGTTTCTTGATTGATCGTGATCGTTCCACTGCGGCCTCGGCGCAGCACGGACACGACGATGTCGCGGCGTTCGGAAACGATATACGCGCTGCTGAATTCTACCAGCGTGTTGACGGTGGTGCCGTTGACGGCGGTGATCACGTCGCCGAGTTGGAATCGCAGACCGGCGCCCAGCCCTCTGGGAAGCAGTTTCTGGACGGTCAACCCGTCGAAGGCCTCCGACGGCTGCAGCTGTATCTGTAAGTTCGGACCGCGCTGGCCGGGCACCAATTCGATCGGTTTGTTGGGGCGGTCGGGATCGAAGGGGCCGTCGGGGCGACCTGGGCGCCCGGGCAAGCCCGGGCGATGGGAGACGACGGGGCCATCCGGGAGAATTCCATCGGGTGGAAGTTGCAGCGAAATCGGCCGGCCGTTTCGGAGCACGACGATCGTCGACGAGCCACCAGCCAGTTCCAACGCCTTTTGATTGGCAGCGGCATCCGCCGGGGCGACGCCATTGATGCTGGTCACCACATCACCGGATTGGATCCCGAGACGGTTGGCCAAACCTCCGCGGTTGACTGTGTGCACCGCAAATGCGGTGGATCCGTCGGATTGACGAATCAGATTTCCCTGGATGCCCAGGCCCTGGCCTTGGACGGACGCCAGCGGTCCAACGGAAAGGGACGCAAGAATGATCGTCATCAGGATCAAAACCCGAGAACGCGACGGCGTCGAGGGAAACGATCGCATTGGGGGTACCCGCCGGGAGATAGGGGACGGATGTTGGTTCAACGTCTATTCTAGCGCCGCGCCGCGAGAGTAAAGAGGATGTGACCGGCAAACTCTGGCCAAGTCCCACCGGGTCGCAGAAGCCGCGGAGGCTTTCGGGGGCCGTCGACCGATCAAAGATCCACGTCAGCCATCTGCGCATCAAACGCCTGCCAACGGTTGATCAGCTCACGCAGTTTTTCCGTTTGTGAGCTTGCCAGGTCGCGTTCTTCCGATGGATCGATCTTCAGGTGATACAGCTCGATCGGCCGGCCTTTTTTCGGACGAACGATCTTCCAGTCGCCGCTCCGCAGGGCCTGCTTTCCGCCGGGCATCCGCCAGAACACGTGTTGATGGCTGGTCGCGATCGGGTTGTCGATCCAGCGAAATAGACTGATGCCGTCGGCTTGATCGTCGGCGGGCAAACCGGCCAGGTCCAGCGCCGTCGCCGCGATATCCAGACTGATCACCGGCCGCGGTTCGGAGACGCCTGCCGGCAATCGCCCCGGAAAACTCCAGACCATCGGGACGCGGATGCCGCCTTCGTACAGCGATCCCTTTCCGCCTCGCAGCGGCGCGTTACTGCTGGTCAACTCGGCCGTCGGGCCACCGTTGTCGCTCAGGAAAACGACCAGGGTTTTTCGCCGCAGTCGATGCTGGTCGATCGCTTCGGTGATCGCGCCAACGCCACGATCGAGTGCGATCAACATGCCGGCAAAGATGCGCCGTTGGACGTCGGTGATGCGCCGCAGTGTTTGACAATCCTCCAACTTTGCCTGCATCGGACTGTGGACCGCGTTGTAGCACACCATCAAGCAAAACGGATCCGCGTGGTGCTGGTCGATGAACGTCACCGCTTCCTCGGTGATCGCGTCGGTCAGGTAACGCGTCTCTTCGATGATTTCTGTGCCGCGGAGGATCGGATTGTCCTGGTCATAGAGCGGCTCGCTCATCCGGGCGTAGTTGCCACGAATCAGGTTTCCGCTGCGGACGCGTTTGCCTGCCTCCAGCGTCGTGTCTCGCACCATCGTCAGCACGTTTTTGTGCGGGACGCCCTCGGCGAGTGATCCGGGGACGTAGAAATGCCCCTCGTGTAAAAAGCCGTAGAAGGAATCGAACCCGCGCCGCAACGGATGCAACGGCTCGGTCGCCCCCAGGTGCCACTTCCCGACCAATCCGGTCCGGTATCCGGCGGCACCCAACTTCTTGACGAAGGTGGTTTCCGACAGCGGCAGTCCCATGCCCGGGATCAGATTCCGTTTTCCGGTCGGGTTGACGTCGTATCCGAACCGCGATTGATAGCGGCCGGTCATGATTCCGGCGCGCGAGGGGCTGCAGTAAGACGACGTCACGTAACCACTGGTGCAACGGATGCCGTCATCGGCCAAGGCGTCGATGTGGGGCGTGGGGATTTGCCGATTGCCCATCATGCCGGTCTCGCCGTAGCCCAAGTCGTCGGCAACGATCACGACCAGATTCGGCCGATCATCTGCCAGGCACAGAGACGACCGGCACAAGGCGGCAACGCAATACAGTGCCAGCAGGACAATTCGCATGATCTACCTCGTTGGCCGATTGGCCGTTTACCGCCCGGCGACCAAAATTTGACCGACAAATAGCCACACGAATGTAAATAGAATACCGAAGGAGGTGTGCAGAAGTTCGATGGACACTTGACGTACTCGGATAGGAATCGGCTCTCGAAATGGGGCCTGCCTGACTCCTTGGCTGCTTCTGATTCGGCGTTTCAAGACGCGTGGAAGGCTTCCATTGGTCAAGCCTCCACCGATCATCCCGGCCATCGTGGCCAGTCGCTAGACCATTGTTACTTCTGACACCGTCGCGTCAGCAAAAATCTCCCACGGTTGGCTGCAAAGCAGGGCTTTTCGTGGATCGCATGCCAACTGGCGAAAGGTTGAGGGTTGGCCAGACCTGAAGGTTTTGGCAAACCTTGCGGCGGGGGTTGGCTTTTTCGCTCGATCGGGTCTTTGCAGTTCCAGCCGTGGCATTCATGTCGGTTGAGTTTGAGGGACGATTTTAGACGACAAGCCTTGTTGGATGACTGAATCTGGCCCACCCCCATCGGACACTGCATGTCGGCCGAACTGACCAACGAATCTTCCGCCACACCGGACTTTGCTCGCGATGTCGGTGCGATCTTGTTGATTGCGCTGACCATCCTGCTGACGATTTCGTTGGTGACACGCAATCCGGCCGACCCGTTGGAAGAACCGTTTTGGCCGATCAGTACGTTGCACCTGCCCGATGTCTTGGTGTATCCGCCGGCCGAACAGATCACCAACGCCTGCGGCTACTGGGGGGCGCTGGTGGCGTCGGCGATGATGACGTCGATGGGATTGGCGTCGGGAATCGTCGTCGCGGCGCTGGGCGGGACGGCGATCGCGTTGCTGCGTCGCGGCCGACTCAATGCGCCGGTGCTTCGATCGCTGGGCGGGACGATCATCCTGATCGGCGTTGCCACGGCGGCGGCGATGCTGCCGATTGAGAACGAAGGCATCACCGTCTTTGGTGCCGGCGGGGTGCTCGGGGCGATGTCATCGACCTGGCTGTTGGAGCATTTTAACGCCAGTGGTGCGTGGATTCTGACGTTAACAACGCTCGCGATCGGTGTGCTTTTGACGACCGACTACGCGATCTTGTATGCCAGTCGACGGATCTTTGCCGGCAGCGCACAGGTCTCGCGTCGCGGGGTGCAACAGGCAGCCAAAGTGTTGCCGCCTGCTTTGCGGCGGCGTCGAGAACCGTTCGAGGAGCACGCGGCTCCATTTGCGGAAGCATCAGACGGTGAGGCGATCGCGACGTCGGAGGAAATCGAACCGGGCGAAGGGGCCACCGACGAGAATGCTCTGAACGAACAAGCCGACGAATCGGAAGCTCCCCGCACCGAACCACGGATCAAAGTCCGCGCCGGCAAACGCCGCAACAGTTCTACCGCGGATGACGCCGCGGACTCTGACACGACCGTCGCGGTTGCGAATCCGAATGAAGCAGAAGACGACGACGAAGAAGAGTACGAGGACGAGGAAACCGCCGACGACAGCGGCTCAATTCGCGAACTTGAGATCGATGACGAAACCGTCTCGCTCCGCGGTGATGAGGCACACGATGTGCCGGGCCCCAAGATTCGACTGCCGAAGAAGAACAAAAACGAAGACGAATTGGACCAGCTTTACGAAGACATGGTCGAAGCCGCTCCGGCCGGGAGTGAAGACTATCAATTGCCCCGTGTCGATTTGCTCGAAGCCAGCGACGACATCGACTATGACGAGCAACTGAGCGAAGTGCGTCGCAAGGCGAAGATCCTTGAGGCCACGTTCGCCGACTTCGGTTTTAACATTCGTGTCGTGGAGATCGAAACCGGTCCCGTCATCGCGCAGTACGAAATCGAGCTCGAAGCCGGGTTGAGACTCAGCAAGATCACCAGCTTGGCGGAAGACCTGGCCATCGGATTGCGCGTGCCCAGCGTCCGGATCGTTGCGCCGATTCCCGGCAAGAACACCGTGGGGATCGAAGTGCCCAACGAAAAGCGTCAAGCCGTTCGGTTGCGCGACGTGATGGAAGAGTCCGACATGCGTTCGTTGAAGATGAACATCCCCGTCTTCTTGGGCAAAGACGTTTCGGGGAATCCGATGGTCGTCGATTTGGCCAAGATGCCCCACCTGTTGATCGCCGGGCGAACCGGGACCGGGAAAAGTGTTTGTCTCAACGCGATCATCACATCGATTCTGATGACTTGTCGGCCGGACGAAGTGCGGATGCTGATGATCGACCCCAAGATGGTCGAACTGAGCGGGTATGGAAAGCTGCCGCACTTGATGCACCCCGTGATCACCGACATGCGCAAAGCCGAGGCAATTCTGGCGTGGGCGGTCGAGAAGATGGAAGAGCGGTACTCGTTGTTGGCCAATGCCGGAGTCCGCCATATCAACAGCTTCAACGATCTGGGGCGTGACGAGGTGTTGCGTCGGTTGGAAATCGACCCCGAGGACGATGATGGCTCGGTCCCAGACAAGCTTCCGTTCATCGTCATCGTCGCCGATGAGATGGCGGACTTGATGATGACCGCTGGAAAGGATGTCGAACAACACATCATTCGCTTGGCGCAAAAGAGTCGGGCCGTCGGAATCCACTTGATCCTGGCGACACAAAAACCGACCGTCGACGTGATCACGGGTTTGATCAAGAGCAACCTGCCGGCTCGATTGAGTTTCCAAGTTGCCAGCAAAACTGACAGTCGTGTCGTGTTGGATGAGAACGGAGCCGACAAATTGCTCGGCAATGGCGACATGTTGTTCTTGTGGCCGGGGACCAGCACGCTGATTCGCGGCCAAGGGACATACTTGAGCGACGAAGAGATCGACATGATTTGCGAGCACTGCAGCATGGGCGAGCAAAACTTTGTCGGTGAACTGATGAACTTGAAAGTCGCCAGCGACGACGACGGCGACGGGCCCTCGCTCAACGAAGACCGGCCCGACATTTACGACAGTGCGGTTGAAGTGATCATTCGCGAAGGCCGTGGATCCTGTTCATTGCTCCAACGCCATCTCGGAATCGGCTACGGCCGTGCGGCCAAGCTGATCGACTTCATGGCCGAGGATGGCATCGTCGGACAGTACAACGGCAGCAAAGCCCGCGACGTTTTGCTGACGCTGGAACAATGGCATGAAATGCAGGGGCTCGATCCTCCCGAGCCGGACGATGATCCAGAAGAAGCGTCACCGAAGCAAAGCGGCCCAGCGAACGAAGAAGAATACGAGGAAGACGCCGACGAGGAAGAGTACGAAGAATACGAAGAATACGACGACGAGTCATGACCGCCGCTGCTCCTCCCCGATTTCGTGCCACCCATCGACCATCGACCGAGCCGATCGCTGGGCAAGACGCTCGCTAGCAAATCAGCCGACGGCTCCGGGAATTGGTGGGTGGCACCAAATCGGGAATTGGTGGGTGGCACCAAATGGGCGGGGAATTGGTGGGTGGCACCAAATGGGCGGGGAATTGGTGGGTGGCACCAAATGGGCGCGGGGGCCTCCCACCCGTTGCGTGGCCCCCCGCTGATCGTCGATACTTCGGGCAACTGGATGGGTTACTCGGGGGGCGGGATGCAATGCTGGCACGACTGAAGACGTTTACGTTGTTGGGCATCGAGGCGATGCCGGTGGATGTGGAGGTCGACATCTCGCCGGCGGCGATGCCCAAAACGATTCTGGTCGGGCTGCCCGATGCGGCGGTGAAGGAATCCACGCATCGCGTCGAACGCGCGATCGTCAACAGCGGCTTCACGCGACCACACGACCGCGTCGTGATCAATCTTGCCCCTGGAGATCTGCCCAAACAGGCCGCCTCGTTCGACTTGCCCGTCGCCCTCGGAGTCCTGGCCGGCAGCGGGCAATTGATTCCGGATCGTCTGGAGGAGTACGCGATCATCGGCGAGTTGGCACTCGAAGGGCACACCCGTCCGGTCAAGGGAGGTCTGTCGATCGCGATCGAGGCGGCCAAGAACGACGGATTACGGGGGATCGTGTTGCCGGCGGAAAACGCCAGTGAAGCGGCAGTGGTGGAGGGCTTGGAGGTGATCCCGGTGGAAAGCCTGGGCCAAGCGGTCGCCTTCTTCGCCGGCGAAGTCGACATCGATCCGGCACCAAGTCGTCTGGAGCAACTGTTCGAAGCCTTCAGCCAGTACGACGTCGATTTCGGCGATGTCCGAGGCCAAGAGGCGGCCAAACGCGCGATCACCCTGGCCGCGGCAGGCCGGCACAACCTGATCATGATCGGGCCGCCGGGTTCGGGAAAGACGATGCTGGCCAAGCGGGTGCCGACGGTCTTGCCGCAGTTGAGTGCCCCCGAATCGATCGAGACGACGCGGATCTACAGCGCGCTTGGCCAATTGCCCGCCGGGCAGCCTTTGCTGGCCCGGCGTCCCTTCCGTTCGCCGCACCACACGATCAGCGATGCCGGGCTGGTCGGCGGCGGCAGCCCTCCATCGCCCGGCGAAATCAGCAAGGCCCACAACGGCATCTTATTTCTGGACGAATTGCCCGAGTTCAACCGCAAGACGCTGGAGGTGATGCGCCAACCGCTCGAGGACGGCATCGTGACGATCTCCCGCGCCCTGCGGTCGACCACGTTCCCGTCGGATTTCATGTTGATCGCCGCCGCCAACCCGTGCCCCTGTGGCTACCGCAGCGACCCGCGTCGCGCTTGCAATTGCACCCCGCCGCAAGTCGAGAAGTACATGAGTCGCATCTCTGGGCCACTGATGGACCGCATTGACATCCACATCGAAGTCCCCGCGGTGCCGTTTGAAGAATTGTCGTCGTCCTCGGCCGCCGGCACATCGAGCCAGGCAATGCGCGACGATGTTGAGCGTGCCCGCGGTGTCCAGGCCGAACGCTTTCGCGAAGGGCCGTCCGGCGTGCGTTACAACGCCCAAATGACCAGCCGCCAAGTCCGCGAGCATTGCAAGCTGGACACCGCCTGCCAAAAGATGCTGCGTCATAGCGTCGAGGAGAACGGGCTGTCGGCCCGCGCCCACGACAAGATCCTGCGTGTCTGCCGCACGATCGCTGACATCGCCGGTGACGCGTCGATCAACGAACTCCATCTCGCCGAGGCGATCAACTATCGCAACCTGGATCGCGATCTGTGGACTTAAATCGCGTTGGGGGGAAAGGTTGGCAGAATGAATCGGGGCAGAATAATGGAGCCACGTGGGGAATCGACGTGGCAATGCATTGTTCAACTCTTTCTTAACGCCTGAGGTCCATTGAATGATTGACCGTACACTTCGAGTCTACGACAGTCATGACGCATTGGAAAAGGCCGTCAGGAAAGACGACAACGAGATGACTGTCCAGCAGCGATTTGAGACGTTCATGACGCTAATGGAACCGTACTATGCAGCTGCCGGAAGACTTCAAAGAGTTTATCGAGTTGATGAATTTCCACGGCGTACGGTACGTGATGATTGGGGGCTACGCCTACAACCTGTACCGCAACCCGAGGGCAACAGGTGATATCGATTTCTTTGTCGCCTGTGATGATGAAAATGAACGCCGCGTCCGCGCCGTTTTGGATCAATTCGGTTTCGGAGAGACACTCGGTGAGGGAAAACTCTTGCAATTAGGTAAGGTCATCATGCTCGGCCGATCGCCGTTTCGAATCGATTTGTTGACCGAGATCAGTGGCGTTTCATTTGAAGAGGTCGAAGCGACCGCGATTGCGACACAAGTTTCCGGCGTGACGATTCCAGTGATCGCGGCGGAACTCTTGCTGAAAAACAAAGCCGCCTCAGACCGTATCAAAGACCAAGCGGATGCCGAAGAGCTGAGGGCCTGGCTGAATCGCGATTGAGCGACCGGCGAGGAGCGGCGAGTAGGTTGGCAGAATGATTCGGGGCAGAATGATGGAGTGCAACGGACTGCAACCAACACGCCACCATCATTCTGCCATCCCATCATCCTGCCCATTCGATTCCGATCTCATTGCGAATCGACCCAACCTCGCATCGTGAACTTGGAAACCAACAATGCATTTTGCGCGTTGCCGGCTGAAGATTTTGTCGGTGCTTGCAAGAGCTTTGGTAGCGCGACGGTTTCAAAGAACGAGAGATCGGGACGTTTGCCGAGTTCGTCCAGCACAAACATCTGCTTTCGATCGGTCGTCAGTGTGACTGCAAAGTTGCGTGACAGGCGAGCGTGCCAAACCGGGGCGAGGCGCGGCAAGTCGAAACAGGCAAGGTGGCCGTTGTCGCCGAGCAGAAGGAGCAGGTCGCCGTCGATCGGGATAGCCTTGATCGGATGGGCGTTGCTGGTTTTGCCGAACGCCTTCTTGTCGTCCTTGAAGGGCACCCAGATGCCCGAACGCGTGACCTTGCTGCCCGTCAAATTCCAGAGTTGAAGCTGGTCACCGGTTTCAAACCCGTCGCGGTCACCGCCGGTCCCTTGCATCAACACCGTCTTGCCGTCATTCAGGACCGCCAGCGGGCACATGTTGCACTCAACCGGCTCGGAGTTGATCGCTTTGCCCGACGGCAGATCCACCAATGAGATTCGGCTAAGCGGCTTCGGTGTGCTGAATGTCCACGTGTAACCGGCCACGCAGCGCGCCGCCAACGGGTTGATCTCAAAAAATGGGAGCCGACTGTGGTGAATCATCCACCGTCAGCATGTTTTGACCAGCCCATTTTTTGACCACCTTCTGGCGAAGGAAGCGACGTTCGACCATGGCTCCTGCGCGAGGCAATCCGGACGCGCTACTCGCTCCAAAACGTCGACGCTTTGGGGGCGGTGTAGGCAATGTCCAGGTGCGGGGTGTCAATCGGTTTTTCGCCCGCGTGCAGGCTGTCGACGCCTGCGATGACCATTCCCGAGGTGAGTAAAGTCCGCTCGACCGGATAGGGCGCTTTGCCGTCCAGGATCATCGTCTCAATATGCCGGACCAAGGGGTTGAAGAAGTCGGCGGTGGTCGATCCGTGACCGGGCATGGGCAAGTACATCTGGCAGGACACCAAGCGACCATCGGCAAGCATGCCGGCGTAGTTGAAGTCGCGAATCCCCGTCAGCAGCATGGTCGTCTTCAGCCCATCGAGGTGTTCGATCAAGTAGCCGGTCGTCTGTGGCATGGTTTGACGCATCCACTGGATCGACGGCACATCGGTCGGAAACCCGGTTTCCACAGGCAGATTGTGGCTGCGTGAGAGTGCGGCGGCGATCAGTTTTCGGGTCACTCGGCAATCATCCGATTCCAACCGTTTCCACAGGTTATCGTCTCGCAGGGCGTGAATCCGTTTGACGCCGCGTTCACCACCGGCGCGTCGTTCGGACATGCACTGGGCGGTTTCCAACGCGTGAATGTCGTAGCTGTCGATCCCGCCATAGGCCACGCACACGCTTTCTTGCAGCGGGGCGTCATAGGGCATGTCGATCGCGGGCATCCGGCGTGTCACCGGCAGCGACGATCCGGCCAAGAAGGGGAACCCCAACCGCCGGGCATCGTCGACCATCTCCACACACTCGTTCCAGTCGGTCGACAGGTGTTTGTCGTTGAACACCGGCACGCTACGTCCGCTGCGTTCAAAGACGTTGACGATTCGCTTGAACCAATCGTAGCGTGGATAGAGATGCTGTCCTTTTTCGTTGCGGGGGTAATCGCCGTGTTCTCCGATGACCACGACGCCTTCAACAGCGAGCGTTTCCCCGCCCAGCGTCAGCGCTTCTTCGATCGTCGAAAAGAGCTTCAATCCGTGACGTTTGACACGCCCGCGGGCAAGGTCATCGTCGGGAAACTGGTCGATGAAGACCGAAGCGACATCGACGCGTGGTCGTTGCCAGCGGCCGTTCCAGCTGTAACCGAGCGTGTGGCGATCGAGGAAGTGTTGGGCATGGGAATGACGTCGAACGACGGTGCCCAGAAAGGCGATCTTGGGACGCTTGCCGGGGGCGGCGACCGATTCATCCGCAGCTTCATCCGCAGCGGCCCGGTGCGGTCGTGCCAATCCGCCGGCGCAGTGGAACGCGCCCCATCCAAACAACGCCTGTCGACCCGATCGGGTCAAGAAACGACGACGATCAAGTTGCACTGGTTTGGACTGCACTGGTTTGGACTGCATTGGTTTGGACTGCACTGGTTTGGACTGCACTGGTTTGGACTGCACTGGTTTGGACTGCACTGGTTTGGACTGCACTGGCTTAGGCTTCACTGGGTGAGGTCTCATCGGGTTGGTCTCTCCAAAAAATCCAAAGAATGATGGCCGCCAGGGCGGGCAAGCAGGCCGCGGCGGCGAGCCCGAGGTCGTAGGCCCCAGTCACGTCGACGAGTCGGCCGAACAGTTTCTGCGTCGGTGGGACCAAGAACCACGCCGTCACCCCGGCGATCCCGGTGATCTTGCCTTGGTGTTTGCCGGAGATATCTTGTGTGAACGCGTGGTACAGCGGGAACATTCCCAGAGCGCCCGCGCCGCCAAACAGCAGCACGGCCAGCAGGATCCAGCCTTTGGGCAACCAGGGCAACGACAACATCGTCAGGCAGAGCGCGGCACAGACGGTGAACATGGTTTGTCGTGCACGGGTCGCCGATAGTCCTTTGGAGCACAACCACAGGACGACAGCACCGACACCGAGACAGCCGACATCGGTGGCGGCGAACCAGGTGGAATTGAACAACAGCGTTTGCGTTTCGCTGTAGCCGCGGCCTTCTTCGAGAAACAAGTGCAGCCAGGCGCGAAACAGTTGCCACGTCGTGTTGATCAGACAGACGATGATCAGCACCACGATCATTCGGCGTTGCAGCAGCACGCGCCAGGGCGTTGCCTGCTTGCGTTGCAACGTGTCGCCCGCCAGATCGGCCGACCGTGCGATCGAAAACCAGGCGATCACCCAAAAGACTCCGATTCCGCCGACGATCGCAAATGCCGGTCGCCAGCTGCCGATGTCATCGGTCAACAACGCCAACATGATCAACGGCGCCAGCACGGCTCCGATCGACGTCCCGCTTTGCAGCAAGCCGTTGCCCATCGTCCGGCCGCGGGCCCGCGTCAGGCTGCGGACGACGCGGACGCCACAGGGCCAATGCCCCGCTTCGAACATTCCCAACAACAACCGCAGCCATAGCAGGTCTTGATAACCGGTGGCCAGCGCCGTCGCGGCGGTCACCGTCGACCATGAAATCACGACCACGGGGTACAGCCAGCGGACGGGCACGATGTCGGCCAGGATGCCGAAGACGATCGACCCGAGCACAAAGCCGTAGCCAAAGACGGCTTCGATATCCCCGTATTGTTCATTGACCAGATCAAACTCGCCTTTGATGCGGGCCGATGCACTGGCCAGTGTTTGGCGATCGAGGTAATTGAGTGCGGAGGCGAGTAACAGGAGACCACAGATCAGCCCGATTCGGGTTCGGCTGACCGTTGGTGTTGTTTCGTCGTTGGGGGCAGCGTCTTGCATGCGATTGATTTCATCCCTCCCAGGATTGCCCGTCCCATTTCGTGACACGTTCAAGTAGAGCGACGACACCGTCGGCAAAGACTTGCAGTAGTTGTTCGCCTTTTTCAGCCGACGCGGCCGCGGCGTCACCGACATGTCCGGGGCGGGAGCGGTCGCTCATCGTCCAACCCCGCGACGCCGGCAAGAACGGATTGCCAAATTCGACTGCGTCAACTGCGGTGTGTTCGTGGACCAGTTCCGGCGTCAACGCCAAGATCATCGACGTTTCCCACTCACAGGCGTGCCCCATTTCATGTTGCCGCAACCCAGACAACCGGTCCGTCGGGTCGGCCAGGTGCCAATAGGTTGCCGCCAACAGCAACAGGTCCTTGCGGTCGCGATAACGCTGCCGCAATTCGAACACGACCTGTCGCGCCGGGACATCGTTGCCGCCGTGTCCGTTCAAGATCAGGATCCGGCGGAACCCGTGACGGATGAAGTTGTCCATCAGCCCGGTCAGCAGGTCCAGATAGACGCGGGGGTCGGCCGAGAGTGTGCCGGGAAAATCCATGTGGTGATGCGAATTGCCCAACCACATCAACGGGGCCAGCAGCGTGTCGCCGCCGAAGGATGCGTGGGCGCGGCGGACGATTTCGCCCAGCAGCATGCTGTCGGTAAAGACGGGCATGTGGCGGCCGTGTTGTTCCAGGGCGGCGACGGGAATGATGACCGGCGTGTCGCGGTCGAGCGCATCGACCTGGGGCCAAGAGAGGTTGGCGAGTTCCATGGGAGGGATTCAAAAGGAGGGGGGCGTTGTCGGTGTTTCGCGTGCGAAGCTCCGGCGGCGGCACCAGATTCTAACCGGCATCGCTGAGCGCCGGGTTCGCGATGGTGGAAAAGGCGGCTTGCAGATAGAATCTCCCTCCGACGGCGGACCGACGCCCCGAGTGCGAACCAGGCGATGCTCCCGTGAAGGTGACCCATTGAATACGCCCCCTAACGAAAACGACGGCTTTCAAGGCTTGGGGTGGGTCAGGGCGTTGCGTGAGGGACTGCAACAAAGTGATCAGCGGATCCGGCTGGCCGGATTGGCCGACGGCTGGGCCTTGGTCAATCATCGCGGCCGCGTGATTCGCGAAGCGATGAAGTGTTTTTATGAACGCATGATCGCCGAGGCACCGCCGCGGGGATCGATCGTGGTTTATGGTCTGGGAGGCACCGGTCGACGGGAAATCTGTCCGGGATCCGATGTCGACATCGGGATCATTGTCGAAAACATCGAAGAGAATCAGCACTTCCTGCGGCACCTTTCCAGTCGGCTGCGATCGTTCGCCCGCCGTGTTCCGGGACTGCGAAGCGTGGTCAAAGCGAACGCCTTTCCCGATCTGAAAGACCGCGAGCATTTTGACCTGAAGTCGTTGGTCGCGCTGCTGGATAGCGATTTGTTGGTCGGCGATTCGGAATTGGATCACCGGATTCGGCGGGTGTGTCGCGGGCGGGCGGCCGAATTGGGGCTGGATTTCATTTTCGCCATCAACCAGGACTTCCGCCGGTTCGATCAGTTGTATCCCCAGTCGCCCGGCGACATCGGCGGGTTTCACGTCAAGAACGGAAAGGGGGGATTGCGCGGCTTTCAAATGGCGATGTGGTTGTATGCCTTTGAACGCTGGATTCCTTCGCTGCAGGTGTACCAGCAAGTTCGCAGCACGCGTCGCTTTGATCGCGAAGGTGCGCCGTCGGCCAATGTGTTGGAAGCCGTCGGCGTGCTGTTTTCGACGCGTTGTTGGATCGAACAGCGGCGCGCCGCTCAGGCGGCCGACTACGGCGGCGGCGAAAAACTTCCCCCATCGCTGTTCATGGACGTTGCCGACATGGAGGCGTTTTTGCATCGCTTCGGCGCCGGCGGTTTGACGCAACTCCGCAACGCCCGCGACGTGATCGATTCGTATCGTCATGAAACGATGGACCGACTGCTCGAACGCGGCGTCGTCGTTCCCGACACCGACGGCTTGGTCGTCTGGGGATCGGACGGGTTGCGGGTTTCTGCCGACGCGTTGTTCAAAGACGCCACCGAGATGTTCTTCAGTCTGTATCACGCCCAACAGCGGTTCCTGTTGCCCATCGATCGCGCCGTCAAACGGGCCGCCCGCAAGAACATTTCCGAATCGTTGCGCCCCGATCCCGCCTTGATCAAGCTGATGGTGTCGCCGGGGCCGGTGTACCCGGCGATCAAAGATTGGTTCGAATTCGGAGTCCTGGAAAAACTGGTGCCGGGCTTCGGCGAACTCTTTCACCAGCTCTATCAACCGGGGCACCGTGCGGCGACGCTGACGCGTGCGGCGCGAGCGGTCCAGCGGATCCAGGGCTTGGAGTACCTGGATACGTTGAAACGGTCCGAAATCACATCCAGTGACGAAGCGTATTTTTTGCGGCAATACCAAGACATCGGGGATTCCGGCCGCGGGGCACTGCGGTTGGCGCTACTGACCGATGAGATTCCGCAAACGCTGTACCCGACCAGCCCTCCTTCCTCTCCCTCCGGCTACGACGCCCAGGCCTACGGCGACAGTGTTCGGCGTTACGTCAGCGAGCACTTGAGCGATGTCCCCGGACTTTCCGGACCCACGCTGCGGACCATTGAGTTTCTGTTGCTTAAAAAACGCGAACTGCTCAAGTGGGCGGAAGCGGGAAGCCGGCCTCAGGTGCTAGAGAGTTGGCGACGCGAAATCGATCAACTGCATTCTCGCGATTCGGCCGACACGATCCGAGCACTCGCGCTGTTTGCTTATGCGGCGTTCGATTATCACAATCCCGAGGGCGTCCCGCGGATTCGGCTGGAGCCTGAGCAATGGCAAAAGATTCAGAATCTGACGCAGAATCTGCTGCACGGCGAATTGGGCGTCGGCGGTCGACCATTTGAAAACCACTACTTTGATCCGACGGGCCAGCGGATCGGGGCGTTGTTGCCGCACCGGTTGTTGGCCAGCCCACACGTCGACAACACGCTTCGCCAGACGTACGAAGGCACCGAAACACTCGATCCCCAACGCGCCCACCGCATCATCTTTGCCTTGACCGCGGTCGTTCAAACCGGACGCCCGAAAGTCGAGATGAAACGTGACGGCGACTTCTATCGATTGACGCTTTATTCATGGGATTTCCCGGGCCTGTTTTGGCGGGTCGCCGGAGCGCTCTACGAAATGGGATGCGCCATCCGTTCGACCGATCTGTATGAAGTCCCCGACCCTAGTGGCCGGGCGACTGACGGAGAGTCCTTGATCGCCGGCGAGCGGCATCTGATTGTCGACGTGTTGACCTTTGATGCCACCGATGCGTCCAACGAGGCTTGGGAAGACGAGGTCCGACGGCGGATTCAGAGGCGGCTGGAGAATCCGGGTGAACCGTTGGTCGACCAAACCGCAGAGATTTTGAAACCGGTCCTGGAAACGCTCTGTCCGTCGTTGACCGATCTGGGGGACGGACGCATCAAGTTTTCTTGCAATTCACCGCAATCCAACCAGGGCACCCGCTACGCGATTAGCCGATTGCTTTCCGAACGCGCCGGAGCCAGCATCGAATCGATCGTCCGTGATGGAACGCGCGATTGGCCTGTCCCCCGAATGAATTTCTACGTGCGCGTCGGCTGCGGTGTCGAAGCGATCGCCGAGGCGCTGCGCGAGGATCTGGGCGATGTCGCGATCGAAACCGAGGAGATCGTCTCTTAGTCCGTCGCACCTTGGTATTCGGGGCGCGGAACTCGCCAAGAGTTTCGCACTCGCGCGGCGAGGCCGCAGGGGGGCGAAAGCCTTGGCGGCTTCCGCAACGACACCAACCGGCAGATTGGGCTGCGGGAAAGGACCAGAGGGTCGCGGGGTGGGGGTCGGCCGACCGGAGCGTCCCCTCTTCAGGGGTGCGGTCGGACAGGATGAGTGGCCAGCCGAGACCGCGGGGTTGCCGGATTTCCCTCATTCGCCTCGACCCGGCGACTCCCCCCTCTCGATTGCGCCCCACAGTTTCTCGACACCCTCGGTGGTGCGGTCAACCGCAAAACCCAAGGCGGCCGGTGGAATCGAATGCATTGCGACGAGCCAGATCCTCGACCGTTTGCGATCCAAAGAATTAGAAGCACGATGAATCCAGACATAGCGAAGATCGTAAACGGCGAGAACATGCCGTCGCCGCCCACCATCGCTGCGAAACTTCTTGATCTGGTCAACCAGCCCGATGCGAGGATTGCCGACATCACGAAAGTGATCAGCGCCGATCCGAAACTGTCGGCCAAGTTGATCGATTATTGCAATTCGCCGATCGTCGCCTCGGCGCGAACCGTCGGCAGCCTCCAACAAGCCATCCCGCTGCTCGGGATGAGAACACTTCGATTGTTGTCGTTGTCCTTCTCGGTGATGGATACCCAAGGGCACGTGGGGTTTCCCTATCAAGAATTCTGGCGCCGCTCGCTGGCGACCGCCATTGCCGCCAAACTGATCGCCAAGTGTGCCCATCAGAACGCGGATGAATCGTTCTTGCTGGGATTGGTCTTCAACATCGGCGCCATGGGCATCGGCAGCGCCTATCCCGATGAATTGGCCGACCGCTTCGAGCCCGAAGAATTGCTGGACAAACTGAGCACCGACGTCGAGCGTGAGATTTGCGGTGCCGGCCGATATGAAGTGGGCGCATGTTTGCTGGAAAAATGGAACTTTCCGCCAGCGATGATCCAGGTGCTGGAAAACTACGATCCCGATTCCGCCGACATGCCGTCCAAACTGTTCTCTGTCAGCCAACGGGTCGGCAAGTTGCTGCTATCGGCCGAACCGGCCGAGCGAGAGATCTTTGGCGTTCGAAAGTCCGCCAACGAGTTGTTGGGCGTCGACGATGATCAGTTTGACACGTTGTTCGATGCGATGATCAATGAATGGAAGGGCTACGAGTCACTGTTCAAATTCGAATCGATCGCTTTCGATTCGATCAAGGATCTGGAAGCGCGGGCCAAAGAATCGATGGTCCGAATTTCGCTGAGCATGGAACGCACGATTCGCGAGATGTCCGAGCAGCAGCACGAACTGCGTCAAATGGCGTTATTGGACTCTCTGACGCAACTGAAAAACCGTTCCGCGTTTGACGCCGAAGTCTTTCAGCTGTCCAACCAATTTCGTCGCGAATGCCAGTCGTTCGGGCTGATCATCGCCGACATCGATCACTTCAAGATTTTTAATGACACCTACGGGCACGCGGCCGGGGACAGCGTCCTGCGCGAAGTCGCCGCCTGTTTGAAACGGAACTGCCGACAGTACGATCGCGTGTATCGGTTCGGTGGCGAAGAATTCGTCGTGCTGGTCGGTAACTGTGACTACGATGCGACGCTGAAAGTCGCCGAACGATTGAGGAACGCGGTCGAGACGTTGCAGGTCGATTTCGGCGGCAACAGCTTGTGTGTGACGACCAGCTTGGGCGTTTGCTGGGTCGACCGCGGACGCCACGACAGCTTCAACGCACTGTTCGAAAAAGCAGACGAAAGTCTGTACGAAGCGAAACGCAAAGGACGCAACAACTGCGTCGCGATCACCGCATCCTCGGCGCTCGGGCCGGTGATCAACGCGGCGGGAAGCCACCCCACCGGTCAGGCCGCCGCCGCTGCGGGTTCGCCCCAGTAGCTGGTTTCATACTGGGCCCTCGCTTGGCACTTGTTGACAACGGCGTTTCATCATTCTGCCTCGAATCATTCTGCCATCCCTCTCCTGCGCTCCTTCGGCGTGTCAGGTGGAGAGGTAGGAAGATTTTGGAGGTAGGAAAACTGGTGAGACGGAAAGGAACACACGGTGTCGTCATCGCGCATCAATGCGGTGTGACGGTTTCGGCTCACCCCAACCGCCTCCGCCCGGGGTTTCGATCCGCAGACGATCGCCGGGGCCGACTTCGATCGTCGTTGCCGCGGGCAGATCGACCGCAGGCTGGCCGGCCGGGATCAAGCGATTGCGACCGGGCAACCCGGCCCCGCCACCAAACACACCGTAGGGCGCGGTCGTCCGGCGACTGGTGATCAACGAAACCGTCAAGGGACGCAGGAATTCAAACTCGCGAACCAGCCCATCGCCGCCGCGGTGCTTGCCGACGCCTCCGCTGCCGCGACGGATCGAAAACTCCACCAATCGGATCGGCAGTCGCGATTCCAAGACCTCCGGATCGGTGATCCGGGTGTTGGTCATGTGCGTGTGCACGCCATCGGCACCGGGGCCGAAGACCGTCGCGCCGCTGCCACCGCCGATCGTTTCGTAATAACCAAACGACGCATCGCCGATCAGGACGTTGTTCATCGTCCCCTGACTGGCCGCAACGGATCGAAACACCGGCCTGTCCTGGTCGGTCGAACCGATCGCGCCGAGCAGCACGTCGACGATCCGTTGGCTGGTTTCCACGTTTCCTGCGACCACGGCGGGGCACTCGGCCGGGTCGGCCGAGTGCGGCGGCGACAACAATCCCGACGGCAATTGTAAATCGATCGGGCGCAAGGCACCGTCACACAGCGGAAGATTCGAATCGCAAAAGCAACGCATCACATACAGCACGGCCGAAGTGACGATCGACGGTGTCGCGTTGTAGCCGTTGGGATGCACAGCGCTGGTGCCGTCGAAATCGATGACCAACCGATCGCCTTGGCGAACCAGCCGGACCGCGATCACGGTCCCGTCATCCAACCTGTCTTTGAAGTGCATGTCCGATGTTGGCAAGCTGCCGATCCAGCGGACGACCGAGTCCGCGGCGACGTCCAACAAACGATCCATCATTTTTTGGACATGCGGCAGCGACAGTTCCGCGGTCATCTGTTTCAGTGCCCGCGCCCCCTCCTGCCCCGCCGCGATCTGGGCGTGAAGGTCCGCCAGGTTCTCAGCGACATTGCGCGAGGGAAACGGTCCGGTCGAAAGCAGTTGGCCGAGTTCGTCTTCATGGGAGACACCGTTTCGAACGAGTGCGAATCCGCGAATCAAAACCCCTTCTTCGGCCAGCGAGTGTGCCAGCGGTGGCATCGACCCGGGAGTCTTGCCGCCGATTTCGGCGTGGTGGGCGCGGCTGGCGACAAAGAACGACGGCGGGGAATCATGCTCCGTTTCACAAAAGACCGGCGTCACGACGGTGACGTCGGGCAAATGCGACCCGCCGGCATAGGGATCGTTGGAAACGTAGCAATCACCGGGCGACATCTCGGGAAAGGCCTTGGCGATCGCGCGAACGGTGTGTCCCATCGCACCCAAATGCACGGGCACGTGGGGCGCGTTGGCGATCAGGGTTCCGTCGCCGCAGAATACGGCACAACTGAAATCGAGTCGCTCTTTGACGTTCACGCTGACCGCCGTGCGGCGCAACACCTCGCCCATCGCGTCGGCAATGCTCTGCAACCGGCGGGCGACGATTTCCATCTGCACCGCTTCGTCGCCCTTTTCACCCGCGGCGGAGGGAATGATTTCACAGTCGGCGGCCGTCTCGGCAGGCGAGAGCGTGATCGTTCCGTCGTCGCACACGACACCCTGCCAGTTCGGTTCGACGATCAAGGTCGACTGGTCACTGACGACAATGCTGCCCGGTTCGATTGCATCACCGGCGGACAGTTGATCGCGATCGAGCAGTTTGAACGGGCGCCAGCGACCGCGATGAAACACCTCGGTCGTCTCCGGGTCATCGGACCGGTCGACCAGCCGAGCCCCCTCCAGCCGAGCCCCCTCCAGCCGAGCCCCCTCCAGCCAAGCCCCCTCCAGCCAAGCCCCCTCCAGCCAAGGCCCGTCCGCCGGGGAGACATCGCCGGTCGCTTCACAGCGCAACGAGACCAGTTCGATGCCATGGCCGTCCCGGCGGTAGCCGAAGCGGTTTTGGTGTTCGTGATGAAACCGCTCGGCCAAGGCTTTCAAGAATGTCTCGGGCGAATCATCAACGACCAGCGGGATCGATGAATCGGTGCCGACGTAGCGGCAGTCACATTCCAGGTGCGTTGTCACCGCCCCGTGTTGATCATGACGGAGCAAGTCGATCGTCTGGCGGGTCAACTGGTCGGCCGACGCTTGGAACTCATCTGCGGGGACATCGTCAAGCCGGCGATAGATGCCAACCGTTTCGATGCGTCCGCTCGACGCGACGCCCATGCCCACGGCGCTCAGCACGCTGGCTCGGGGATGATCCACGATCTGTCGGATTCCCAACGCATCGGCGACGCGACAGATCAGTTGGGCTGCCGCACCGCCGAAGCCGACCAGGGCGTGATCGCGGACGTCGACTCCGCGAGCGGTGGTGATCGCGCGGACCGCTTCGGCCATGTGGGTCACCGCGATATCCAAGAAGCCTTCGGCCAGCGATTCGATGCTCTCCGGCGGTGACGGCATCCGCTTTGCGACGTGGTCGATTCGTTGGCGAGAGGCCGCCGGAACCAGCGGGAAGGGAAACCGGTCGACCCGCAGTCGACCCAACAGCAGGTTGGCGTCGGTCACCGTCAGCGGCCCGCCGCGGCCGTAGCATGCCGGTCCGGGAGCGGCACCGGCGCTGGTCGGTCCGACGACCAAGCGTCCGCCGACGAAATCACAGATCGATCCGCCGCCGGCGGCCACCGTGTGAATGTCCATCATCGGCGTCATCACCCGCAGCTCGGCGATGCGAGTCTCGTAGCGCCGCCCCACCTGTCCGTCGAAACGGCTGACGTCGGTGCTGGTCCCGCCCATGTCCAAACCGATCGCCAACCCGCAGCGATGCTGCCGGGCGACGTGACGCAGCCCGACCACGCCGCCGGCCGGCCCCGAAAGCACACTGTCTCGGCCGCGGAACTCGTCGTGGCCGACCAGGTTGCCGCCGCTGGTCATCAACTGCAATTGGCACGATGGGCCACCGAACTGGCGTCGCACCCGGCCCACATAGGCCGACAGGATCGGATTCAAATAGGCGTCCAGCGTGGTGGTTTCGGCCCGCGAGACCAGCTTGATCAGCGGCGCCACTTCGCTGCTGCGGCTGATTTCGGCAAACCCGACGCGTCTGGCGATCTGCTCCACCGCGATCTCGTGGGCGGGATTCAGGTGCGCGTGCATCAGACAGATCGACAAGGTTTCGATGCCGGCATCGAGCAGGGTTTGCAGGCCGAATTCGATTTCGGCTTCATCGATCGCGACCTGTTCTTGGCCCTCGGCATCCATCCGGGCTCGGATCTCGAGCGTGCTTTCGGCCAGCGGAGGTGATTTGGCCAGCGCCAGGTCGAACAGTTCCGGACGGTCTTGTTCGCCGATCCGCAGCACATCGCCGAAGCCGTGGGTGACCACCAATCCGGCCGTCGCCCCGGACCGAGTCAACAAGGCGTTGGTGCCGCGTGTGGTTCCGATCCGCGCGGTCATCGGCGGCATCGGTGCGTCGATCGGAATGCCGGTCAACAGATGCGTCGCCAGCACCGGGGCTTCACGCCGGCAATCGATCTCCACGATGGCACCGGCGGTGAGTTGCCCGGCGACGTCGGCATCGATGTCAACCAGTGAGATCGTGGACCTGTCTGTGTCGTAGCCGGCGATTTGGCCGACGTAGTGATTGATGCCTTCGACCAGCCATTCAAGTTTGGCCGAGCGAAAGAAATGGTCGGGCAATCGACGGCCGGACAGTCCGCCCAGAAGTTCGTCGGGGATCTGGATCCGGAGCGTCGCGCGATCCGGCGCGTCGACAACGCGGCATCGGATCAGCCCGGTCGAAAGCACTTTGATGCAACCGGAATGAGAGGTTCCCGAGGGGTCGGTCCACACGGCCAAACAATCCGTAAACGTTCCACCGACATCGGCGCAAACCGAAAGCGTGTCGAGCGACATAAAAACGGAGTCCACTAGAAGGTAGCTACGATTGACCGCCGATCAGCAGTTGAACGATCAGCAGTTGCAAGATCAGCGGTTGAAAAGCGCCAGGCAGTCGGTGATGTGTTGCTGGTCGACCAGTGCGACGACGATGTCACCGGGTTGCAATTGATCGCTGGCGGTCGGCATGCGGATATAGCTGTCGCGTTGGATCGCGGTGATCAGACAGCGCCCGGCCAGCGGCAGATCCGCCAGGGTGCCTTCGGTCACACGAGCCCCCTCGACGATTTCCAGTTCGTAAACCGCAATCTTGCCGTTGGGCAGTCGGCTCTGGCTGATCACGGCGCCTTGGTTGAGGAACCCGAGGATTTGACGGGCGCCGACATCGCGTTCGCTGACGACGTGATCGATCCCCAGCTTGCCGACCACGTTGGCGTAATCGGGACGTCCGACCACCGCCATCACGCGGCGCGATCCCAGTTCGCGGGCCTCGACACAGGCCATGATGTTGCTTTCGTCACTGCCGGTGCAGGCGACGAAGTAATCCGCCGACCCACCGCCTTCGTCTTCCAGCACACTGCGTCGATTGGCGTTGGCATGCACGACGGTGCAGTTGGGAAGCAATTTTGCCAGTTGTTCGCAGCGGTCCTCGTCGAATTCCAGCAACGTGATGCGGTAATCGCTGCTGGGCAGCGCCCGGGCGATGTGGAATCCGATTTCACCGCCGCCGGCGATCAACACGCTGCGGCGTTTGCTGCGTTTGGTCGAGGTCGCGAACAACGCCCGGCTCTTATTCACGTCTGACGGCATCCCGATCAAACTGACCCGGTCTCCGACATGCAATTCATCTTCGCCGCTGGCCAACCACAGGTCGCCTTCGCGTTCGATCGATCCGATTCGAACCGAGCCGGGCATTTTCAAGTCGCGCAGTCGCTGGTCGGTCGCTTGCGATTTCGCTTCGACTTCGGTTTCATAGACTTCCAAATGCCCGCGGGCGAAGTGTTCCAACGGGATCGCATCGGGATTGCGGATCGCCCGGGCCAATTCAAAGGCGCTCAGCTGTTCCAGGCTCAGCAGCGCGTCGATTCCGAAATGGCTTTGGTAATCGAACGTGCTCGCGTCGCGGAACGCCGGGGCGTAGACGCGGGCCAGCGAGCGACGGGCGCCCAGGGCCTTGGCCATGCTGGCGGCAACCACGTTGGCTTCGTCGTCCCCGGTCACGGCCAGGCAGATGTCCGCGCTGCAAACGTCGGCTTGAAACAGAATCGTACTTTGCGACGCACTGCCCTGGATCGCGCGGACGTCCAGCTCGCTGTTGATCTGACGGACACGTTCTGGATCGATGTCAATGACGGTCACGTCATGCCGGCGACGACACAGCATGTCGGCGATCCAGTGTCCGACCGTTCCCGCACCCAACGTCAATACGCGCACTAAACCATCCAGTTAATCAGCAAGAGGATGACGAAAATGATCGCCATGAAACCGGTGATCCAACGTGCGGTGTAAAAGGCATGCTTGAGGATCGTTTGCGTGTCTTCGTGGCGTGTCGCCCCGAAGACCAAGGAGATCGAGATGATCAACGGGATATAGTACATCAGGTAGGTCGGGGAAATCGAAATCATTGGTTGACCTCCGGGTTCGTTTCGCCCGTGGCCGCCGACTCGGACGCATTGTTGTCGTCGTCGTTGTCGTCCGAATCGTCGTCTTTCTTTTTCCGTCCGCTGATCGGCACCGCCAGCGGACCGGCGTAGGCGTCGTAAATCACCAGGATGTTCAGCAGCCCCGCGATCATGGTGTACCAGGTGCCCATTTCATACCCCGCGCCGTAGGTCGCATACCAGGCGGATACCTCGTCCGTGTTGTCTTCGATGACGGGCCGGTGGGGCGGCGCCATGAAACCGCCCCAACGCGGTTCGTATGACTTTGAAGTGATCCCCTTGTTCGTATGCTTCCGCATGTGGTTGCCTTGGATCAGCGCCGGCAACGCGGCCGCCCCCACACCGGCTTGCAAAATGTAGTGCCAGCGACGGTCGCCGGGTTGCCAGGACGCATAGACCACGTGCCCACCGCCGAGCGCGAATCCCAACATCCAGGTCGTCAGGATGCACACCAAGTACAAACTGCCCTTGGTGTGCCGGCCCTGGTAAAAGTGCCCCGCACCGGGAAGCAGCCAAGCGAGCAGAGCCGCGAGTGATCGGTTCTTCAAGTCGATGCGTTGGGAGTCGACTTGGATCACAGTTTCGCTATTGGCCATGGATTGTTTGCGTTTGCGTGGGAAGGGAGGTTCGCCGGGTGCTGCATTTTGCGTGAAAGTCTTTCCCAGCGATAGCCGAGCCGATCATGACTCAATTCGAGCTTGACGCGTTGGAACGACGGGTGGTAACGGAGGTTTCTCTCGGTGCTCCGCAGGACGGTCCGCAAAACAGTGTTTCGGGACGCCGCCCCGATCCCCGACCACCTCGACACGTCGAACCTGGCAAGAACCCCTGATTTTTATTGGATTGTAGAACCACGCTATGGAAGCCTCAAACCCGACCGAATTGAAAATACGCGTTTCGACCCCCTCGGCCTTCTGCGAAAGCCTCCAAACCTGGCGCCGAAGTGACTCGAGCTGCGATCACGGTCTGTTCGTCCAATCGTTGCGGTTCTTGGCGGTGCTGGCCGTCGCCTGTTCGCTGACCGGCTGCGGAAGCCAAAGCGACAGTGACAGCGTGGCCCAGACGTCGGTTGCCCAAACACCGGGGGCCCAGCCCCCAGGTTCCTCCACGGGCGATCCCAACGATTCGGGGCGATTGCAGCCGACCGAGGTCGTCAGCCTGTTTCTTGATCGCGTCCGTCGCGGTGGCCAGGAAACGAGTTCCAACGAGTTGCTGACCAAACTTGCCCAGCAAGAACTGACTCGGATCGGTCGTCCGTTCGAGTTTCCCGGCTCGCCGGACACGGTGTTCGAGGTGCGTCAGTCGTTCCCGGTGCCAGACCAGGACGATGCCGTTTGGGTACACACCTACCTGGTCGAACCGAGCGAAACGGGGCAAAACTTCCAATACGAAGTCGTTTGGACGCTTCGCAAAGAATCCGAGGGCTGGCGCGTCAGCGGGTTTGCCATCGATCAAGGCGAAGGGCTGGAGCCGATGGAGTTCGACTTCGAAAATGGTGACGAAATGGCCGCACGGCTGGCCGCACTGGAAGGCCCCGAAGGCTCGGTCCAACGCTAATCAGACCGGTCCGACGCGCAAAACCGGATCCAGATCCGCTCGTTTTTGGAAAAATAGGCAATCTTTTCTTGCAATTATTTGCCCACTTTCTCCAAAACCAGCCCGTGACAAACTGCCCTACCGGCCACCCTTAAGGGTGGCCCGTGTGGGCTCCGTAGGTCGCGATTAAGCGAAAGATATATTGGTTTTTGCTTGGTTTTCCGCGATTGACACGCCGCCGGGCCGAAAATCGGAACGATCTTGTTGCACGAACTCAGCCCAAGAATTTCTGTCTCGTTTCAGGCGTTGGTGCGATTGACACGCCTCTGGCCAAAGTTACTTTATCGTCGAAATCACGTGGTCCGCAAACATTCCGTAAAGCACCTATTTTGCGTGTTCGGAAGTTTCGGTGATGGTCACCGATGCTGGAACCAACGGGGGAGCCTGGAGATGGCTTCTGATTTGACAAAGTGTGCGTAGAGGATCGCACCAGAAACTCCGAAACACTTGGGAGAAAACAATGAATCGGAATGTGGTCAGCGGGATCGCCGCGTTTGCACTTTTGGTGGGTGCGGCTCTCGCCATGAATGAATCGTCGGCTTACGCTGGCAACTGTGGTGGTGGATTGTTCTCGAAGCTGCATGCAAAGAAAGCATGTGGCGGCGGACTGTTCGCCAAGCTGCACGCAAGCAACGACTGCTGTGCTCCGGAGCCCGTCTACTGCGCACCGGAACCTGTCTGCTGCGAACCCGCACCGTCTTGCTGTGCACCCGAGCCGACTTGCGGTGGCCGAAGCCGTCCGAAGTTGTTCGCACGTCTGTGTGCAAAGTTGAAGGCCCGTAAGAGCTGCTGTGCTCCCGAGCCAGTTTGCTGCGAACCGGCACCGGCACCTTGCTGCGAACCGGCACCGGCTCCTTGCTGCGAACCCGCACCGGCACCTTGCTGCGAACCCGCACCGGCACCTTGCTGCGAACCGGCACCGGCGCCTTGCTGTGGTGCTCCCACACCGGCTCCGTGCGGCGGATGCGGCGGGGCAGTCGTTTCGGCTGCACCTTGTGCAGCCTGTGATGGCGGCGTCGTTGTCGAAGCTGCTCCCGCAGCCGAAGCTGCTCCGGCAGCACCCGAAGCAAGTGCAAGCGACGCACCGCCGGCTCCGACTCCGGATGCCGACACCAACATCTAAGCTCGGCAATCACGAGTTAGAAGGTTCAAGCCCGGTGCTGCATCACTGCAGCATCGGGTTTTTTTGTGGTGTGATGCGGGACCAAGACTCACCCTTGGGCAAAGATCGTCGAGCGCAGCGAGGGGCACGAGCACCAAATCAAGAATTCACCCTCCCTGGAAGGGAGGGTGAATTCGTAAACGCCTGTAAAGTCCGCGGTTAAAAAGCCGCAGGCCCTGCAAAGGAGGGGCCTGTCATTGGTTTGCTCAGCCCACCAGTTTTTCGATCACGTGGCCGTGAACGTCGGTCAATCGGAACGGTCGGCCGGCAAAGGTGAACGTCAACCGTTCGTGGTCGATGCCCAGTTGATGCAGGATCGTCGCTTGGATGTCGTGGACGTGAACCGCATCCTCGACGGGGTGGAATCCCAGGTCGTCGGTCTTGCCGATCGTTTGCCCGGCGCGCACGCCGCCACCGGCCATCCACATCGTGAAGGCTTGGGGGTGATGATCGCGGCCGAGTGAACGCCCGAGTGCCGCGCTGGCTTCGACCATCGGTGTGCGGCCGAACTCGCCACCCCAGACCACCAGTGTCTCGTCCAGCATGCCGCGTTGCTTGAGATCCTTCACCAGTGCCGCGCAGCCTTGGTCGGTGGCTCTGCACTGAGCTTTCAGCCCGCCTTCGACGTTGCTGTGGTGGTCCCAACCGCTGTGGTACAGCTGGATAAAACGAACGCCCCGCTCGGCCAGTCGCCGGGCGAGCAAGCAGTTCTTGGCAAACGATCCGGCGTCGTCGCGTTGGGTGCCGTACATCGAAAGCGTCTCGTCCGATTCGCCGGAGAAATCCATCAGCTCCGGCGCCCGCGTCTGCATCCGGTACGCCATCTCGTAGGACTCGATCCGCGAATTGATTCCATCGACGGCCAGTGATGCTTCGCGGCGGCGGTTCAGGTCGGTCAGCAGGTCCAACGTCGCCCGTTGGGTTTGTCGGCTGATTCCCGGCGGGTTGGCGACGTGCAAGATCGGGTCGCCGCTGGTGCGAAATGGGACGCCCTGGTGTTGGCCGGGCAGGAATCCGTTGCTCCACATCGCCGCGCCGCCGGACAGGTTGCCGCCGCTTTTCAGCACCACAAAACCGGGCAGGTCATCCGCCTCGCTGCCCAGGCCGTACGTCAGCCACGATCCCATCGCGGGGCGTCCGGGGATCGGGCTGCCGGTGTTGACGAAGATCTGTGCCGGCGCGTGGTTGAACTGGTCGGTGTGAACGCTGCGAATCAGCGCGACATCGTCGGCGATCTCGGCCAGATGCGGCAGCGGCTCGGCGATCTCCGCCCCCGACTGGCCGTAACGGTTGAACTTGAAACGCGGCGACAAGACGGCTGCGCCTGGTTGGATGAACGCGTAACGCTGGCCGGCGATCACCGACGGCGGGATCGGTTTGCCTTCCAGTTCGACCAGCTTGGGCTTGTGATCGAACAAGTCCAATTGGCTGGGGGCGCCGGCCATGAACAGGTAAATCACCCGTTTGATCTTCGCTCGATGGTGCAAGCCGCCGTTCAGCGACGTTGCACTGCCGGATGCACTGCCGGACGCGATGGGGGATGCGGCAGCGGTGTCGTCGGCCAGCAGCGATGCCAGCGAGATCTTGCCCAGCCCGATTCCACAGGCGGCAAACAATTGTCGACGCGTGACTTCTTTCAAATTCATGGTGTGGTGATTGCTTCGTCGGTATTCATCAACGCCCGGGCGACCAGCATCCAAGGTTGATCGTGTTCGGTTTGGCTGCGGTAGAACGCCAAGATCGCGTCCAGTTCTCCGTCGCTGGGCGAACGGACCAGGACGCGGCGGAACAGTTGCGTGGCGATCGCCCGCGGCGTGGGATTGGCATCATGCTCGGTGGCATCGCGGACGGCTTGTTCGGCCAGCCCGGCGGCAATTTCCAAGTACATTTCGTCGTTCAGCAGCGTCAACGCTTGCAGCGGCGTCGTGCTGGAATCACGTCTGGCGATGCAAAGTTCGCCCGAGGGCGCGTCAAAGGTCGTCATCGCGGCGAACGGCGCGGTGCGTTTGCTGTACGTGTACAGTGAGCGGCGGAATCGGTCGGCGCCGGTCGACGTCGGCCAGGCCGTGTTTCCATAGGCCAGTTGAACGACGGCCAACGGCTGGGGCGGGTACACGCTGGGGCCGCCGATCTGTCGACATAACAAGCCCGAAGCGGACAGGAACGCGTCGCGGATCCGTTCGGCGTCATAGCGGCGATAGGGAAACACGGACAGCAGCCGATTGCCGGGGTCTGTTTCCGGCGGTGTCCCGATCGCTTGGCGATAGGTCGACGAAAGCACGATTTCGCGGTGCAATCGTTTGATCGACCAACGATCACCAATTGCCGAAGTGTCTCGCAGGCGGGCGTCCAGATAGTCGATCAGGTCGGGGTGTGAGGGCGATTCGCTTTGTGTGCCAAAATCGCCCGCGGTCCGCACGATGCCGGTGCCGAAAAATTCACGCCACGCGCGGTTCGCCGTCACCCGTCCGACCAGCGGGTTCGCATCGCTGACCAACCACCGCGCCAATTCCAGCCGATCGGACGGGGCGTCGTCCGCACCGGTCGCGAGAAACTCCGGCACGGCCCCTTCGACCACTTCCTTCGGCTGCAGGTATTCGCCGCGGTGGTGACGCCGGGTGACGCGTGGATTGGTGGCCGGGCGTTCCTGCATCACCAACGTCCGAATGTCGTCGGGGATCTGCTTGCGCAAGGCTTCGATGGGCTTGCGGTGCTTGGCCATTTCCGGCGCGTCGCGCAAAAATTCCAGGGCCAGGGCACGCTTCAGCCGCGGCGATTTCGCGCCGGAGGATTTGGATTGAACCAACTCGCGTTGCAAGTCGCTGGAAATCTGCATCGCCTGGGGATTGGCATCGGTCGTCACATCGATGCGGAAGTGTCCCAAGCCGGCGACGTAATGTCGCTCGAACAACATCTCCAACGTCCACGCCTGGTTCAGTCGTGTCGGCGGATCGAGTGGGATGACCAGACGCTGGGTTTGACCGGCATCGCCGGGGATCGACCAGCCGGTAGATCCATCGCCGTCAAAGATGTTGCCGGGATAGGTTTTTCCGTTACCCGGTTTGGCGTTCGGTACCGAGGTGGTGCCGGCGGCGATCGTGACCGGGGTTTCACCGACCGACACGTCCAGTTCGCTCAAAAAGAAATCACCGCGCCGGCCTTCGTAAAACGCCAGCCCCGGACCTTTGGCGGGCAACGTCGGATGCGCGAGCGCCTCGATTCGGATCGCCGTGACGGGTTGGTCCGCGTCGATCGCCGGCATCGTCAACGTGTACACATCGCGTTTGGTCGCATCGCCCGAAGCCAGCACGGACCCATCATCGAGCACGGCCAACGTGGGCATGGTTGATTCCAACTGATCGGGAGCAACCGTCGTCCAATTGGAAACTTGGTTTCCGCGTTCGGTCTGCCACGTTTCCAACGCTCCCCGCAAGTCCGGGTCGGCGTCGTCGGAAAGCAGCACGCCGTCAACAATCTCTTGCTCCCGTTTCTCGATCCGTCGTCGCAGCGATTCACGCTGCTCGATCACCGCTTGGGGATCCGCGTTGAGTTCTGGTTCATCGGCATTGTCCATCAACGCCATCATCGCGTAGTAATCCGTGTGCGTCAGCGGATCGTACTTGTGTGTGTGGCATTGGGCACAGCCCGTCGTCAATCCCATCCAAACGGTGCCGGTCGTCGCGACGCGATCGACCATGGCATAGAAACGGTATTCCAGCGGGTCGATGCCGCCTTCTTCGTTAAGCATCGTGTTGCGATGAAATCCCGTGGCGATGCGTTGAGCGCGGGTGGCGTCGGGAAGCATGTCGCCGGCCAGTTGTTCGATCGAGAACTGGTCGAACGGTTTGTCGGCGTTGATCGCATCGATCACCCAATCTCGATACGGCCAAATCGTGCGGGGGCGGTCTTTTTCATAGCCGTTGGTGTCGCTGTATCGGGCCAAGTCCAACCACGGGCGGGCAAATCGTTCGCCGTATTCCGGGGCGGCCAGCAACCGGTCGACCAAGGCCTCATAAGCGTCGGGGCGTGTGTCGGACACAAACCGCCGGACCTCGTCGGGCGTGGGCGTGGTGCCCAGCAAGTCCATGTAGACGCGGCGGATCAACGCGACGGGTTCGGCGTCGCCGCCGGGGGATAGCCCGTGCTGTTCCATTCGGTGCAGCACAAATCGGTCGATCACGCCACGACACCAATCCGGGTTCTCGACGGTCGGCAGCGGCGGTTCGGTCGCGGCTCGGAACGCCCAGTGGGCTTTGTATTGGCCGCCCGAATCGATCCAGCGGCGCAGGGTTGCGATGTCACTGTTGCTCAGCGGCGGATGTCCGTCGGCCGGCGGCATCCGCAGATCCTCGTCGTCACTGGTCACCCGGAGGAACAATTCGCTCTCGTCGGCATCGCCGGGTATCACCGCTTGGTAGCCCCCCAAATCCTGGCGTGAACCCGATTGGGTGTCCAAGCGTAAACCCGCTTCGCGTGCGTCTTCGTCCGGCCCGTGGCAGGTGAAGCAGTGCTTGGCCAGGATCGGGCGAACGTCCCGATTGAAATCCGGGCCAGCGGAATCGGGCGTTGGGGCCGTTTGGGAGTCGGCGGCGGTGAGTGTGCCGACAGCCGAAATGGCGGCGACCGGTGACAACGCAAGGACGAGCCGCATCAACGACACGGTGGAAAGGCGTTTGATCGTAACAGGCATGATCGACGGCAGGGGGTGGGATGGAGGGCGTCCCTCTACTATAGCCGATCGGGTCTCAATCTTCGCTCGGCACTTGGTCGTCTTGGAACTCCGGCAGCAAGATCTCCTCCCCGGCGGGGGCGGCTCGATCCACCGAGGCTTGTCCCTCGGTCGTCGCTGTAATGCCGACGGGTTGCGCAGGGTCGATCGGGCTCGCCGAAGCGACCGCGATGCCGGATGCCTGTTTGGCCGCTGCTGCACCGCTGGCGATTTCGTAACCGACCAGAGCGATCATGCCGGCCAACAACGGCAGCCAATAGTACAGCACGCGGAAGATCAAGACCGACGCCAGGACGGTGTCGCCGACGGTTCCTTTCAGCAGCGTCAGCAGGATGACTTCCAGCACGCCCAGGCCGCCGGGGACCTGGGTCATCATCGCAACACCGATCGCGACCAGATAGGCGGCCAAGACTTGTGCGAACGGGACCACCGAATCGCCGGGAAGAACCAGGTACAACGCCGTCGCGGAAATCAGCAGGTCCACCGCCGCTACCGACGCCTGGACGAACATCAATCCCGGCCGCGGGGGACGCAGGTGCAGTTCGCCGATCGGCCAGGGTTTACGCCACAAAAAGCAGACCAGCGAATAGAGGATGGCCAGCGAGATCAGCACGATGCCGAAGGTTTGCGTGCCGACGGGCAGCGAAACGTCGGGGGGCAACTGGATCGGCACCCAAATCAGCACCATCCCGCCGAGAAACCACCAGCCGCTCCAAAACGTCAGCCCCACGACGGAAATCAACGCGACGATTTGCCCCGGCGAAAGTCCCCATTGGGAATAAAACCGAAACCGAATCGGTGCCGCCGCCAACAGGGTGCCCAAGTTGTTGCCCAGCGAGAAACCGGCGATCGAGACCAATGCGACACGCCGCAACGGCAAGGAGCGTGCGACATAACGCAGCGCCAGGATGTCATAGGCGATCAGCAAGCCATAGTTCAATGCGATCAAGAACGCCGCGATGGCGATCTGGCTGGCGGGCACGCCGGTCAGTCCGCGAACAAATTCGTCCCATGTGATCTGGTGTGCTTCGCGGATCAGCAACCGCACCGCCAAAGCGAACAACGCAATCGCGAGCACCGGTCCGGCATATTTTCGGATGCGTTTTTTCGGCAAGGCAGCGGCGCCAGGGGGGAGTGCGATGGACCACGCCACATTGGGTTTGCGGCGGGGTCCGGGCAATGAGATCGAAACCAGATTGTCCCCGTCGGCGGCGAGAGGGCAACCCCGTGATTTACCAAGAATCACCGGCAGCCTATGGTAGTGGCCGACAAGCATCCTGTTCGCTCACCCCCCCTTTCCAACGCAAACTCATGAAGACGGTCCGACACGAATTAGTTGTCCTCGGCGGTGGCCCCGCCGGATACGTGGCTGCCATTCGCGCCGCACAACTGGGATTCGACACCGCGTGCATCGACGAAAACGCCCAATACGGCGGTACCTGCGTGCGGGTCGGGTGCATTCCCAGCAAAGCGTTGCTCGAATCGAGCCACTTGTACGAGGAGGCCAAGCAGCGATTCGGCGATCACGGGCTGAAAATCGGATCGCTCGATTTGGACCTCGAGGCGATGATGAATCGCAAGACCAAGATCGTCGACACGTTGACCGGCGGGATCGACATGCTGTTCAAGAAACAAAAGGTCACGCCGTACTGCGGTCGCGGCAAGCTGCGCGATGTCAATTCGATCGTCGTCGAGGGAGACGAACCGGTCGTGATCGAAGCCGACCGAATCCTGTTGTGCACCGGCAGCGTGCCGGCGACGTTGCGGGGCGTCGAAGAGGACGGGGATCGGATCGGCAACAGCACCACTGCACTGAGCTTCCCCAGCGTTCCCGAGCGTTTGGTCGTCATCGGCGGCGGCTACATCGGCATGGAACTCGGCAGCGTCTGGAATCGACTCGGCAGCGAAGTCACCGTCTTGGAAGCCTTTGACCGGATTTTCCCCGGCATCGACGCGGAACTGGCAAACATCGCGCTGCGCACCTTCAAAAAGCAAGGCTTCAAATTTCATCTGAAGACCTTCGTCGAATCGGCACGCGTCAAAGGCGATCAGTGCGTCGTCGAGGTTAAAGACGGCGACCCAATCACCTGCGACCGGGTGTTGCTTGCGACCGGCCGACGCCCGGCCACCGATTCGATCGGGTTGGAAGCGATCGGATTGGAAACCGACCGTCACGGATTCATCCCCGTCGACGACAACTATGAAACCTCCGTCGAGAATGTGTTCGCCACCGGCGATTGCATCGGCGGCGCGATGCTGGCCCACAAAGCGATGGAAGAAGCCGTCGTGTGTGTCGAGCGGATGGCCGGCATGCACACCCACATCAACTATGACGTCATCCCGGCGATCGTCTACACACACCCGGAAATCGCCAGCGTCGGAAAGATGGAAGACGAATTGAAGGAAGCTGGGATCGCCTATAACAAAGGCGTCTGCCCGTTCGGCGCCAACGGACGCGCCCGAACGCTGGGCGAACCCGACGGCCGCGTGAAGATTTTGGCCGATGCCAAAACCGATCGCGTGCTGGGTGTCCACATCATCGGCGCCCGCGCCGGCGACATGATCGCCGAAGCCGCCGCGGCGATGGAGTTCGGTGCCAGCAGCGAAGACATCGCACGGACCTGTCACGCCCACCCGACCCTGGCCGAAGCGATGCACGAAGCCGCCTTGGCCGTCGACAAACGGGCCATCCACACGGCTTGATCGATGGGTCCGGCTCCAGACGTCTGTCCCAGACGCGACGCGTGAGCGCGGGGCCACGCATCAAGTGAAGCAATCGCAAAATCGGCGGCGAGTTCCGCGATTGGGAATGCCGCGTGAAGCCTTACAGCCCCACGGCGCTAACCAGGTCTCCGGCCGCGAACGGCCGCGCCGCTGCAAAAACTTCCGCCGCCGCGATGCCGGCGATGGAACCGGTCATCACCGCCGCGGCACGAATCCGCTCGTCCATCGCGTGCTTGTGCGCGAACTGGCTTTCGTAGCACTGCATCGAGGCGATCTTCTTGTCCAACGTCGCGCCGATGTCGATCAAAAAGTGATACGGATTACCCGCCAAGGTCATCGGCTCAATCGCCAGCCGGAAGTACAACTGACGCTCGATCTTGTGAACCGGCAATCCGTCAAAGTACGCATCCCACTTGGAGAGTCGGCTGTAAAAGACGGCGGCATCGGTGATCAGCATCGTTTGAAAATGATCGGGCGATGCCATCGGCGTCTTGTCGCCGAATCCGATCACGATTCGAGGCCGGTAGCGGCGGAACACCTTGGCAAGTTCGATGCGGTGTTCGAAACAATCGAACAACCGGCGATTGGGAAGATCCAGTTGAACCCGCACGGCCACGCCGAGCACTTCCGCGGCCGCTTGGGCTTCTTTCATCCGCGCTTCCGGGCCGTCGCTAAACGGCGTCGGTTCTCCGTCGGTCAGGTCGACGATCCCCACGCGATACCCCGACGCGGCCAGTTTCGCCAGCGTTCCCCCGCAGGCGACTTCGACGTCATCGGGATGGGAGCCCACGGCAATCACGTCGAGCGGTTCATCAGTTAGGTTGGTCGTCGAGGAGGTCATGGCTCAAACCATAACGCGAAACGCCGAACGAAGCGACATGCGGTCGAGCCGTGTGATCAACGTCGCCAGCGGTTCGTGGCGATGGACTCGGATCGGCTGGCGGGGGACATCCTTCCATTCCCAGCAGCCCTGTCGCGTGCGACGATCAAAGTCGACTGGCCAAATCGTGCGGTCGTCCCGAGCGAACAGAACACGTTTGACAAACACCGTCTTGCCCACGCGCGACGGTGCGTCCCGGCCTTGTGAGGCCGCCCCGATGCGGCGCTCCCAATCCGCCGGCCGGTCGAACATCGAACACGGCTCACCCGACGTTTCGCTCCACGCCCGCTCGACCAATTCCATCGACGCACTCCAACGCGGATTGACTTCCAGCAACGTCACCGAGTCGTGATCGATCGCGACGTCGATGTTGAACGGGCCGGTGATCGGTGCGGTCTGGCAGAAGGCCGTTCCGAGTCGCCGCAGCGATTGGCACACCGCACCGCTGATCGGGATCGGGCCGACCGCCCCGGCGAACACGAACGGGAAAGGGGCGATGCGTTTTTTCAGCAGGCGGCAGAGCCCCAACAGCAACGCTCGATCTCCCAGGCCCAGAAAGCTCGCACCGCAGATCGCTCCCCGAACCGGTCGCTGCAGAATCGCGTTGTCGGGAATCGGCTGGTCGTCCTTGCAGTAAGACACGCCCAACCCGCCGGAGCTGGCACGGTGTTTGATCAGCCAGCCCGGCTCGGTCACTGCACCTTGGCGGGATTCCGGGAATCGGGCTGTCGCGTTGGCAGCCAATCCTCGCAAAAAATCGACCTCGTCACAGCTGGCAAACCGTTCCGGGGACGCTCCCCAAAACCGACGTCCAGGACCGCCGTTCGCCGGTCGGACCAGCCACTGATACCCGCCTTGCAATCCGCCGACGATGGCGATCGGGGTGTCGCCGACGATTCGGTCGAGCACCGCGGTTGTGTCTGAAACGCGGATTTCGTCCAGCGAATGCCACTGGTGTGCCGCGGCGACGGTTTCACGATCACCGAACTGATCGATCACGATCGGCGAAAAACCCGCGATTTGTGCCGATTCTGCCGCCGCCCGGGCCGACGCCCCCACCAGCACGATCGGGCCGCGTCCACAGCCTCCTGATTTGGGGGGCGGGGCGGTCGCGGATTTTTGAAATCGACCGGGTGTTTGCATCGGCGCCATGGTTTGTTAGCTTTTCCCCGACTCCAGACCCACCCCAGGCGCTCACCGTCCCGATGGAAGGGCGTCATGCGGGGCAACGGACATGTGTTTCCCCACCGGTCTTCTAACCAAACTTTCTTTTGAACAGGTCACTGAAATGAAGTTTTACATTGGTGAGGCCCTGGTGGGCGATGGCAACGAGGTCGCACACATCGACTTGATGATCGGCAGCAAAGACGGTCCGGTCGGCACGGCGTTCGCAAACGCGTTGTCAACGCAAAGCGAAGGCCACACGAACTTGTTGGCCGTTTTGGCGCCCAACGTCGCAGTCAAACCGTCGACGGTGATGATCACCAAGGTCACGCTGAAAGGCATGAAACAAGTCGTGCAAATGTTCGGCCCGGCCCAAGCGGCCGTCGCCAAAGCCGTCGCCGATTCGGTCGCCGAAGGCGTGATCCCCGCCGATCAAGCTGAAGACTTGGTGTGCGTTTGCGGTGTGTTCATCCACCCCGAAGCCGACGACGACGAAAAGATTTACAACTACAACTACGAAGCCGTCAAGCAATCGTTGGTCAACGCGATGGGTGGCAAACCGACCGCGCAAGAAATGATCGCGCAAAAGGATTCCGCGGCGCACCCCTTCAAGGGCAACTTCTAGAACGACGCGCCTTCGTTTCGAAGAAGGAGCGCCTGACAACACCCTCCCTGGCAGAGGTCGTGCGGTTTTGAACCTCCTGTAGATCAGGCGTTTACGCCTTCACCCTCCCTCTGGGAGGGTCGCGGAGGAGTGAGCGACGACGCGGGGAGGGTTGACTCGCGTCTCGATGTGACCCGAGGACGAAAGTTTGTCGGATGATTCACCGTTCGACCTCCCCTCGCTGCGCTCGACCCTCCTGCCAGGAGGGTGATATCCAAAATCCGCACGAACTTCGAAGGCAGCGTGACTTCGTGTATGATGCGACGGGTGAGGGGATCGATGCTCCGATGGCGGTTCGCCTTCGGTGCTTCGACACCGATTTCTACCCGCACCGACAACATCAACTCCGGCGTTCCCATGCCCAAACGCATACTGTTTCAGTTCGATTGCGACTCGCACGCCAGTTCGTTTGACGCGGTCGTCGCGGTCGATTCGGGAGTCGACCATCTGGTCCCCTATGCCGGTGTTCAGACGACCTCGATCGAGCCTCTGGTTCATGGAGCAATGTTCACCCGCGGCGGTGACGACCTGAAGCACACCGCGATCTTTTTGGGCGGCAGCGATGTCGCCGCCGCGGAAAAATTGCTCGAGTGCGTCACGGATGCATTTTTCGGTCCCGTTCGCGTCTCGGTGATGATGGACGCCAACGGCTGCAACACGACCGCCGCGGCGGCGGTGGTGGCTGCCGCCCGGCACGTCGACCTGGCCGGGGCTCGCGCGGTGGTGCTCGGCGGGACCGGACCGGTCGGCCAGCGGGTTGCACGGTTGTTGGCCGGTGACGGTGCGTCGGTCACGCTGACCAGTCGATCGTTCAACCGAGCCCAAGAGGCGTGCGATCAGGTGGCCGGACAAGCCGACGATGGAATCGCCGACCGATTGTCGGCCGCCGAATTGGATTCGCCCGCAAAGGTTCGCAGCGTGTTGTCCGAAGCCAACATCGTGATCGCCTGCGGCGCTGCGGGAATCCAACTGGCCGAGAAGTCGGATTTGGTTGCAGCCAAGAATCTGGCGGTGGCAATCGACTTGAATGCCGTCCCGCCGGCCGGCTTGGATGGAATCGCCGTGATGGACAAAGCCAAACCGATCGGTGAGGGTTCGGACGCCGTGGGTTATGGTGCGATCGGTGTCGGCGGATTGAAGATGAAAACTCATCGTGCGGCGATTCAATCCTTGTTTGAATCGAATGATCAAGTGCTTAACGCGGATGAAATCTACGCGCTCGCCAAAACCGTCGAAAAGTCATAGCCTTGCTGATGTTCGATCTCGTCCTCGGTACCAACAACGCAAAAAAGCTGGTCGAATTGCGACTGATGCTTCCGGCGGAACATTACACATTGCACTCGCTGGCCGAGATTCCCGAGTCGATCGACGTCGAAGAAACCGGGGAAACGTTTCGTGAAAACGCGGCGCTCAAGGCAACCGAGCAAGCCAAACATCTCGGCCGCTGGGTGCTCGCTGAGGACAGCGGGCTTTCGGTCGATGCGCTCGGTGGTGCCCCCGGTGTTTATTCGGCTCGGTATGCCGGACGACACGGCGACGACGAAGCCAACAACGCAAAACTGCTTGCCGAACTGGCCGATGTCCCGCCGGAAAAACGCACCGCACGCTACCACTGCGAAGCCTGCCTATCGGACCCCCACGGCAATGTGCGAATCACTGCCGGCGGCGTTTGCGGCGGGGTGATTCGTACCGAGCCGTCCGGCGACGGCGGCTTCGGCTATGACCCGTTGTTCGAAATCCGCGAGTATCACAAAACGTTCGCGGAGCTGGACTTGACCGTCAAACGAGCCCTCAGCCACCGCTCCCGCGCATTGCGGCATTTCCTGCCACGGCTCCGACGGTTGGTCGCGACGTTGTAGGTGAGCGGCATAGGTAATCTGCTTTCATGCATTCAATCGTAGCTACCTTCGCCAGAAGGTGGACGCAGTGCGTGACCGTGCGTTTTCCACGCTCTGGCGAGCGTAGCTACCCGTTAAGAGCACCGGGACGGTCAACCTGCGGCACTCCACTACGCCGATTCCTCTTCTTCGCCGGTCCGCATCCCCAGCTGCTTCATCTTTCGATACAGATTCGATCGATGCAGATCCAGCTTCGAGGCCGCTTCGGTCATGTTGCCGCCGCATTGGTGGATCGCATGCCGGATGTGGTCGATTTGGAACAGCCGCGTCGACTCGGCCAGCGATGTCGGCAGATCGATGCGGAGGGTGCGTTGGGCGGAGTCGCGATCGTTTGCGGGCGACGTCGGCGGCTGCCGCAGCTCCAAGTCGGGGGCATGGATCATGTCGCCGGTGGACAGATAACAAACGCGTTCGATGGTGTTGCGAAGCTCGCGCACGTTGCCGGGCCAGTGATGGGACAACAACGCGGTTTGCGCGGAATCGGACAGGGCGGGGACTTTGCGACCGATCTGGTAACAGAAATGATTCAAGAAGTGGTTGGCCAACAGCAGCACGTCGCGGCCACGGCCCGCCAGATCGGGCAGGGTCAATGAGACGACGTTGAGTCGAAAAAACAGGTCTTCGCGAAACCGTTTTTGGGCGATCAATTGTTCCAGCGGTTGATTGGTCGCCGCGATCACGCGAACGTCGACGGGGATCGGTACACTGCCACCGACCCGCACGACCTCGCGCTGTTCTAAAACGCGTAACAGTTTGGCTTGGCCTCCTGGGCTCATGTCGCCGACTTCGTCCAGGAACAACGTGCCGCCGCTGGCGAGTTCAAACTTTCCGACCCGCGTGGCATTGGCGTCGGTAAAGGAGCCGCGTTCGTGACCGAACAATTCGCTTTCCAGCAACGATTCGACCAATGCGGCGCAATTGACGGCGATGAAGGGGCCGTTCTTGCGGTCGCTTTCGTAATGGATGTGGCGGGCGACGACTTCTTTCCCGGTGCCGTTGCTGCCCAGGATCATGACCGTCAAATCGGTCTTGGCGACCTTGCTGCCGCTTTCCCGCACCGCGACCACGGCGGGATGTTCACCGACCAGCGGAGTGCTCCGCGCGGCGTCGCGGACCAGTCGGTCGCGCGACTCGGTCAACGATTGTTGCGCCCGCCGGGCTTGGATCGCGACCGCGGCGTGGGTCGCCAGGTCGGACAGCAGCAGCACGTCGGAATTGTCGAAGTGGTTTTCCAGATGATTGATCGCTTCGAACACGCCGATCGTTTCACCGCGTGGGCCGATCAGCGGGACGGCGACAAGAGACCGGGTGCGGAATTCCAGTGACCGATCGACGGCGCGATTGACACGTGCTTCGTCGTCGCTGTTGGCGTTCCAGATCTGAGGCTCTTTGGTGGCCAGCACCTCGCCGACGATCCCCGCATTGTCCGGGACGATCAAGGGACGGTCGTCGATGCCCAGGGCCGGCCGGCCGATCAGTTTTTTGCGCCGCTTGTCCCACAGGAAAATGCTGGCGCGTTCGCACCCGATCAGGTCGGTGGCCGTGTCGGCGATCTGTCGCAGCAGCGTGTTCTCATTGCTCGATTCTTGCAGCTGCGCTTGTTGCCACTTGGCGGCGGCCTCCAGCACGCTGGTCAGTTGGGCGATGCGATGGCGATGACGCCCCTCAAGCTCGGTGCGTGTGATCGCCGTGACCAACAGTTGCGAAATCCGCTGCAGACGATCGCGGTCCTGGGACTGGGCTTCCGACTCCAGCACCAGGCAACCGACCATGGGGCAGGAGACGATCGTGCCGTTTTCATCGATGTCGACCTGGCAGGGGACCGCCCACCAGCGTCCGGCGTTGCGACTGTCGCCGTGATCGATCGCGTCGCTGATCAGGTCCAGCGGCAGGGCGGAGGGAGGGGGGCGATGGGAGGTGTCGCCGGTTGCATCGGACCAGCCGTCGACGTGCCAACGGCCCTTTTGTTGGGTCACCAGGGTGGCCGTCTCCAGGCCCAGCAGGGCGGTGAAACTCGGCAGCAGTTGTTTGACCAGTGCGGGGCGGCTGATCGGAGCCCTCAATGCCCGAGCGATTTCGCCAGCGAAAGCGATTTCGTCGCGCAGCTCGGACGGTCCGTGAGTAGGAAAGGAAGAGGAGTGTTGTGTCATGGTGTCCATGTTTCGCCATTGGGGCGGACGGTCGACGGGCAGACCAAAAAAGCGTTTCATCAGGACAAGTGCCGCCGGATCGCCGTTGGCAAATAGACGAAGTCGCCTACTTCACGCTATCCTGTTCGCCCCGCAACAAATGCGTGCGACCGTGACGCGTGACTTTTCCCTTTTCATTAGGAATACAAATCGAGATGCAATTTCAGGGTAAGAAGGGGCTGATATTAGGGGTCGCCAACGAAAACTCGATTGCTTGGGCGATTGCTCAGGAAATCATGAACGCCGGCGGTGTGTGCGGTTTCACCCACCTGCCGGATCGGCCGGACGACGATCGAAAGCGAAATCGACGCCGTGTGTCCCAGTTGACCGACAAGTATGAAAACGCAGCTTTTCTGCTACCCATGGACGCGCAGAAAGATGACGACATCCGCAGCGTATTCGAACAGACGACAGAAAAATTTGGAAAAATCGACTTTGTCCTCCATTCGATCGCTTTTGCCGACCGCGACGACTTGGGCCGCGACACGATTGAGACCAGCCGAGCCGGATTCGCCTTGGCGATGGATGTCAGCGTGTACACGTTGCTGGCCTGTGCCAACGCGGCCAAACCGATCATGAACCCGGGGGGAGCGATCGCGGCGATGACGTATTTCGGCGGTGAGAAGTGCGTGCCGGGGTACAACGTGATGGGGATTTGCAAAGCGGCCTTGGAGGCTGCGGTCCGCTACGCGGCGTATGACCTCGGGCCGTCGGACATCCGTGTCAACGCGCTTTCGGCCGGTCCGGTGCGGACCTTGGCCGGGCGTGCGGCGGGCGTCGAAGACATGCTGAAGCTGTACGATAAAATGGCGCCGCTGGGGCGAAACATCACCCACGAGGAGGTCGGGCGGACGGGGGCGTTCCTGTTGAGCGACCTGAGCCAGGGGATCACCGGCGAGATTTTGCATGTCGATGGTGGCTACAACGCGATGGGCAGCCCTGGCCGCCTGCTGGATGATCTGAAATCGTAGCGCCGTTTCCTGTTGAACCTGTTTCCTATTTCACCAACGCAAGAGATTCCATGGTCCGAACCGCAAGCACGATGTTGCCGCTGGGCACGAAGGCACCCGATTTTTCGCTCCCCGAATGTGACGGCGGGACCGTCAGTCTTTCGGATTTGGCGGGCAAGAAGGCGTTGCTGGTGATGTTCATGTGCAATCACTGCCCGTACGTCAAGCATGTCGCCGATCAGCTGAAAGCTCTCTCCGACGACTACATGGCCAAGGGGGTCGCGGTGGTCGCGATCAGCAGCAATGACGCGGACGAGTATCCCGATGATTCTCCGGAGGCGATGTCGCGAGAGAAGGTCCAGCGCGGGTATGGGTTTGACTACCTGCACGACGCCGATCAGTCGATTGCCCGAGCCTACGCGGCAGCCTGCACGCCAGATTTTTTCCTGTTCGACGCCGACCAGAAACTGGTTTATCGGGGGCAACTGGATTCGTCGCGACCGGGCAGTGAGATTCCGGTCACGGGGGAGGACTTGCGAGCGGCGTTGGACGCGGTGCTTGCCGGCCAGGCCCCGAGCAGCGAGCAGCGTCCGTCGCTGGGGTGCAACATCAAGTGGAAGTCCGGCAACGAGCCCGACTATTTCAATGCGGCGGGTACCAGCTGAGTGCTGACTTATCTGCAAGATCTGACGTTGCGGTTGGCCGCCGGAGCGATGCGTCTGGACGATTCGGTTCGGCAGACGCATGGTGCTTGGTTGGCCGGCCAGCAGCGTGGCGACGGAGGGTTTGCCGGGCGCGAAGGCGGCAGCGATCCTTATTACACCGCGTTTGCCTTGCGCGGGTTGTGGATTCTTGATGCATTGACGCCGGAGATCGGTCAGGCGGCGGCTGGTTTCTTGCGTGGCCGGTTGGATCGGCGCGAAGGTATTGTGGATCTGATCTCGTTGATTTTCGGCGCGGCGATTTGTGAGATGGCGGTCGGTGCGGAGGTGATCGAAGAGGAGGATGGCGGCTGGGTGGACAACGTGGCCGAGCTGCTCGAATCGCTGCGGACCGATGACGGCGGTTTTGCCAAGAGTCCCGAGGGGCGTGCCGGGAGCACATACCAGACGTTCTTGTCGGTGCTGTGTTTGGAATTGATGGGGCGGCAACCGCAGCGGGTTGAGCGGGTGCTCGAGTTTTTGCGCTCGCAGGCGCATCCTGAAGGCGGTTACTTGGAGATCCGAGCGGCCAAGCGGGCGGGAGTCAATCCGACGGCGGCGGCGATCGGGACACTGAAGACGCTCGGGGCGATGGACCGGGTGGACCGCGGGACGACGATCGACTTTTTGTCCGAGATGCAGTCAGATGAAGGCGGTTTGACGGCCAACACGCGGATTCCGTTTGCGGATTTGCTCAGCAGTTGCACCGGGATGATCACGCTGGTGGATTTGGACGCCGGTGATGCCGTCGACATTGCGGCGGTGCGTCGTTACGCCGAATCGATGCAAGCCGATGGCGGTGGGTTTACCGGGTTTGCACTCGATCACGTTGCCGACGTCGAATACACGTTTTATGGTTTGGCGACGTTAGCGCTGACGGTCTGAGGGCCGCGCCAACGTTTGCGGCGTCCGGATGGTGGATTTGGCAGGTTGCGAACCGAGACGGCCGCAGCGGTTAGACTGCGATGACGATTGCAATTTATTCAAGACAGTTGACCTGAGTACCATGACGAGACTTTCTGTCCAAGACATCTCCAAATCGTTCGCGACTGCGGGGGAACCGCTGCAGGTTTTGCGTGGGGTGACGCTGGAGTTGGCTGGTGGTCAATCGTTGGCGATCGTGGGTCCCAGCGGCAGCGGCAAGAGCACGCTCCTTCAGATCCTGGGGACACTGGATCGCCCGGACGGCGGCAGTGTCAGGCTGGACGGGGAGGATCCGTTTGCGCTGGATGACACGCGATTGGCACATTGGCGAAATCGGCGGGTGGGGTTCATTTTTCAAGACCATCACCTGTTGCCTCAGTTGTCCGTGATCGAGAACGTGTTGGTCCCCTCGTTGGCGGTGGGGCGAGCGTCAGCGGAGCACGTCGAGCGAGCGAACGAGTTGCTCGATGCGGTGGGGCTGAGCGGGCGGACGACGCATTTGCCTGGCGAGTTATCTGGTGGCGAGCGTGAGCGGGTGGCGATCGCGCGGGCGTTGTTGATGCGTCCGGGGCTGGTGTTGGCCGACGAGCCGACCGGGAATCTCGACCGCCGGACCGCCGAGTCCGTCACGGCGGTGCTGCAGGCACTGCAGAAGGAAAACGACGCGATTCTGATTTGCGTCACCCACAGTGACGCCTTAGCCGCGGCAATGGACCAGCGCAAAGAGCTCGTCGACGGACACCTCCTCGCCGGATAAAGCAATCCGATCGCCTCGATCTTAAACGATGCCATCGAGGAACCATCACCTGTGTCCGATGATGCGGTTTGACACCCTGCCCCCGGTCCACAAGAATGTCGATCCGCTCGGCCCTCGGACGCCCCCATCGCTGGGCGTGTCACGGAGGATTGAATCGTCAACAGGACCACTCGCTCCAGTGATCGCCAACCGAATCCAACACGTTCAATCGCCAGTGATTCCGATCGTGGGGCGGTGGACGAGCGAGCATCCGGGGACCATTTCGCTCGGCCAGGGAGTGGTGCATCACGCGCCGCCGGCGGAGGTATTTCAAGCGGTCTGTGAGGCGACCGGCCAAGCGGGCAATCGGGCAAGCAGCTTGGATCGCTATGGGCCCGTCGTCGGGAACGATCGGCTGATCGAGTTGATCCAGAATAAGCTGATTGCCGAAAACAGGATCGATCCGGTGGCCGAGCAGGCATCGGTTGTCTGCTCGGCGGGCTCGAACATGGGCTTTCTGAACGCCATCCTGGCGATCGCGGACATCGGCGATGAGATCATCTTGTTGAGCCCGTATTACTTCAATCACCACATGGCGATCGAGATCGCCGGCTGCCGCGCGGTGGTGGTGGCGACCGACGACCAGAATCAACCCGACCTGGATGCCATCAACGACGCGATCACCCCGCGGACCAAAGCCATCGTCACCGTCTCGCCCAACAATCCAACCGGCGCGGTCTACCGCGAGAGCGATCTGGCGGAGATCAATTTGATGTGCGCCGCCCGTGGACTGTACCATCTGTCCGACGAAGCCTATGAGTACTTCCTGCACGACGGCGTCCGACACTATTCGCCCGGTTGCGCTGTCGGGGCGAGCGAACACACGATTTCTTTGTATTCACTGTCCAAGTCCTACGGGATGTCGGGCTGGCGGATCGGATACTCGGTCGTGCCGAATCATCTGGTCGAAGGCATTCGCAAGATCCAAGACACGAATTTGATTTGCCCGCCGATCGTTTGCCAGGTGGCCGCCGCCGCGGCGCTTGAGGTCGGATCGGACTGGTGTCGCGAGCAGATCGCCGGCCTGACCGCGGTCCGCGACGCCACGCTGGGATCGCTGGCTCAGTTGGGTGATCGGTGCCGGTACGCCGTCCCGAAAGGCGCCTTTTATGTATTGTTCCAATTGCAAACCGACCGGAGTGACATGACGTTGGTGGAAACACTGATCCGTCAGTTCTCCGTCGCCGTATTACCGGGCAGCGCATTCGGCGTCTCCAAGGGCTGCTCACTGCGTCTTTCCTACGGGGCATTGGATCCGCAATCGGTCCGCGAAGGCGTCGGTCGCCTCCGTGACGGTCTTGCAACCCTTCTTTCATGAATCGGTCCAAAGCGATGCGAATCGTTGCAGTTCAATTGAACATGGCGTGGGAAGACAAACCGGCCAATCATCGGCATCTGCGAGAATTGCTCTCTACCGCAGCGATCCGGCCCGGGTCGTTGGTGATGGTGCCGGAGATGTTTGAAACCGGCTTCAGCATGAACATCAACGCGACGGCCCAAAGCGAAGCCCGCGAAGGGGAAGCGTTGCTGCGTGACTTGGCACGCCAGTACGATTCGGCGTTCATGGGCGGCGTCGCCGGCCCGATCCGGGACGGGCGTTCGCGGAATGAATGTGTGGTGTTCGCCCCCGACGGGACCGAGCTGGCACGCTACCAAAAGATGCATCCCTTTTCGCTGTCCGGTGAAGAAAAACACTACACCGCCGGTACGACCCAAGTCGTGTTTGAATGGCAGGGCGTCAAGATCACGCCCTTCCTGTGCTATGACCTTCGTTTCCCCGAAACCATTCGGCCGGCGATCATGCGTGGGGCGGAATTGATCACCGTGATCGCCTGCTGGCCGGCCAAACGCAGCGAGCACTGGGTGCGTCTGTTGCAAGCCCGAGCGATCGAAAACCTGGCGCCGGTCGTCGGCGTCAATCGCAGCGGCGAAGAACCCGGCCTGCAATTCGACGGCCGCAGTACGGCACTGGATCACATGGGCACTCCGATCTTCGAGGCATCGGAGGAAGAGCAGGTCATCACGGCCGAAATCGACATCGAAGCGGCGCGGCGGTGGCGGTCCAAGTTCCCCGCCCTGCGCGACATCACCACCGGTGAGATCGCCGGCAGCGCCGGGGCGTCGATTTCTGGTTAGCTTGGTCGACTCGAATTCTGCTCGCCTCGAATCCTGTTAGACTCAGGGGGATGAATCAGCAGTCCAAACGCGAGCTGAAGAGTCCGATGACGAGGTATGCTCTCAGACGAATACATCGCTGGTTCGCCCCGATCGTCTTGTTGACCATCACGGCCTCCTGCGGCGGCCCACCGGAGAATACTTTGCCGAGCGACCCGACCAGCGTTAACCGCCCCGCCCAAAGCGACGATGACTCGGCCGGTCAGGAACGGGTGTATGCGACGCGGCGTGCCAAGATGGTCGATTCGCAACTGGCTGGTCGCGACATCCGCAACCAGCGCGTTCTCGATGCGCTCCGGCGGGTGCCGCGACATCGGTTTGTCCCGCCCAGGATCCGAGACGATGCCTACGCGGACTCTCCGCTGCCGATCGGCAACGGGCAAACCATTTCCCAGCCCTACATCGTCGCCCTGATGACACAGTTGGTTGATCCGCAACCGCAGGACCGGGTGCTGGATGTCGGCACCGGTTCGGGGTACCAAGCCGCCGTCTTGGCAGAACTGGTCAAGAACGTCTACAGCATTGAGATCGTCGCCCCCTTGGCTCGCGACGCCGAGGCGCGTTTGAAGTCGCTCGGCTATCAAAACATCCATGTCCGCCACGGCGACGGCTACGCCGGATGGCCGAGCGAAGCTCCGTTTGACGCGATCGTTGTCGCGGCGGCACCGGATCACGTTCCACCGGCGTTGATCGAGCAACTCGCCCCGGGCGGCAAGCTCGTGATCCCGATCGGCGATCGATTCCAATCGCTGATCCTGATCGAAAAGCAAGACAACGGATCGGTGACTCGGCGGAACGTGGCACCGGTCATGTTTGTGCCCATGACCGGCGAAGCGGAAAAGTAGTTTCGTATATACTGTCGGGCATTGACCACTTGCGCAAGGAGCATTGCGATGAAACCGCTGGGATTGAAACGCGTCGGGTTTGCCACCGCCTTGTTGATCGGAGGGCTATCAGCATGCCATCCGACGTCGGCCGCCGATTCGGTCGACTTGGAAGCCGCCAACCCGGTGTTGCCGATTCCCGATCCGCCGCTGGGGATTGGCGGCGAAAAGAATCCTCCGGCCACCCTGTTGGACTTGGAGGACCCACCGACACCCGAAACGGTTCGTCTGGGGCGGTGGCTGTTTTTTGACAAGCGACTTTCGGCCGACAACACGGTTTCCTGTGCGACCTGCCATCGGCCGGAAAATGCGTTCTCCGAACCGACCCCGGTTTCGCAGGGCATCCAAGGACAGAAAGGGGGCCGCAAGGCACCGTCATTTACCAATCAAGCCTGGGCGACGCTTCCCCACTTCTTCTGGGACGGTCGGGCCGCGTCGCTGGACGAACAAGCCGGCGGTCCGATGATCAACCCGATCGAAATGGGGCAAAAGGACCACGACGGGGTCGTCGCAAAGATCTCTGAAATCAAGGGCTATGCAAAGTACTTTGAAGAATCCTTCGGATCACCGGAGGTAACGATCGAGCGGATCACCAAGGCGATTGCAGATTACGAGCGGACGCGGATGAGCGGCAATTCCGCTTGGGATCGCTACATGGCCGGTGACAAATCGGCGCTGTCCGAAGACGCCCAAAAAGGACGCACCCTGTTTTTCGGCAACGGTTTTTGCAACAACTGCCACAAGGGGCCGAATCTGACCGACAGCGACTTTCACAATCTGGGCGTGGGCTGGGACGCGGAAACCGAGACCTTTGCCGATGAAGGTCGCTATGCCGTGACCAAGGACGAGAAAGATAAGGGCGCGTTCAAGACCCCGTCGATCCGCGACGTCAGCAAACGCGCCCCCTACATGCATGACGGCTCGATGAAAACGCTCGAAGAAGTCGTGCGATTTTATAGCAAGGGCGGCACCCCCAATCCCTACCTGGATCGCAAAATCGACCGCCGTTTCGCCGAGCAACTGGATTTCACCGACGCGCAAGTCCATCAATTGGTCGAGTTCATGAAGTCGCTTGACGGAGAGGGCTACCAGGACACGGCGCCGGCGGCATTTCCGCAGTAGTGGTCGCGCCGGCAACGGGAAGGGGCAACGCCTGACCGATTCGATTCGTGAGGGTACAAATGAGATCAACGATGCGTTCAAGCAATGATCCGGCGGCGGCGGTTGTGAGGGGACGGCAGCACCGCTGGCCCCCCGTTTCCCAAAGTGTGATGGAGTGTTCGGTACGATGAACGAAGCATCGTCCAATCGACCTGCTCCCTCATCGCGTTGGGGCGCAAAGATTCATCTGCCCTTGCGGATTTTGTTGCCGTTGTGCCTGATCGTCATGGTGCTGGCCCACACCGCCTGGTCACTGTTTTCCCTTCGCTCGCAGATCGTCAACAGCACCAGCCACGAGGCGGTGATCGTTCTCGAGCGAACGACGAAGCATCTGGTGGGATCGTTGGAGCGGGCGGCCCGTCGTGGCGATCTGGCAATGATGCAAGATTCGTTGATGTCGTTGGGGACGGACCCCGAAATCAAAATGGCGGTGCTGGTTGATGCCGATGGCGACGTGACCGTTTCGATGCGTCCCGGCGATCTGGGACATCGTTTTTCTGAATCGATCCCGCATCACTATCAAGCTGTTTCGATCTTGGATCGGGAGTCCCTGGCCGGCGTGCGATCGACACGGACCGGCCGCACCGTACGGCTTGACGACGGGCAGACGATCGTCGCGGTTCATCCCGTCGACCTTTCGCCCGATCCGGTTCCAACCGATTCGGATCGAATCCGCTCGGGGCCCGTCGGGCTGTTCGTGGTGCTTCGTGACATCCATCCGACGATCCTGCGGGCGACCGATGCGGTGTCGCGTCAAGCATTCGGCACGCTGGCGGTCAGCTGCCTGATTGCGATCGCCCTGGGGCTGTTCTTGCATTTTCGGATCGCCAAACGACTGGAGCGATTGGAAGAGATCACGCGGATCGTCGGGGCAGGCAACCTGGACGTTCGGTCCGGCATGACGGGCGACGACGAAGTGGCGGCGCTTGCACATTCGCTCGATCACATGGTCAGTGAGCGTGGGATCGCCGAGCAACTCCTTGGCGTCCAGGCGATGATCCTTGCTCACGTCCACGACGCGGTGATCTCGACCGATTTGAACGGCAAGGTGGAAACTTGGAATGAAGCCGCGACACGACTGTTCGGGTACTCGGCCGAACAGGCCATCGGCCGCAGCATTGAATTCCTGTTCTTTCCCGAAACCAAGGTCGATTGGAAACAGCACGCCGTGCAGCCGAAAAGCGAACACTCCGGCGACGACCTGCAACTCGGTTTGCGACGTGACGATGGCAGCGAAGTTCTCGTTTCTCTGCGTCTGTCGCTGATGTGCAGCGACGATGGACAGCCGATCGCCATCATCGGCTGTTGCAACGACATCACCGCGCAAAAACATTTTGAATCCAAGCTCAGCGACAGCGAAACGCAGCTGCGGGAAAAGCTCGCCGAACTGGAGCATCTGTATCGAAACACGCCGATCGGGTTGTGCATGATGGATACGGATCTGCGATATCGCCGCATCAATGATGAACTGGCGGCCATCAACGGACGTCCCGCCGAAGACCATCTGGGACGTCTGTTGCGTGACGTTTTGCCGGACATCGCCGACAGCATCGAACCGATCTATCGCGAAGTGATCCGCACCGGACGGGCCAAACGCAACTTCGAGGTCGAACGTCCGCCGGCCGACGGACAAGCCCGGTCGTCGTTCTTTCTGGTCAGCTATCACCCGCTCAAGGATGATGCCGGCCAGGTCCGGGGTGTCAGCACGGTCGTCAAAGATGTCAGCGAGCGGCGCCGTGCCGAGGAGCGGCTGCGTAGCAACGAAGCCCAATTGGCACACGTTTCGCGGCTTTCCACGATGGGCGAGATGGTTGCCGGGATCGCCCACGAAATCAATCAACCGCTGTACGCGATCGCCAACTACGCGACCGCCTGCGGACTGCTGACCCGCAATCGCAACGCTGGCTGGGAGGACAAAGTCCAGTCCGTGATGGGAAGAATCGCCGATCAAGCCGTACGTGCCGGAGAAATCATCAAACGCTTGCGAGGATTTGTCGCCAACACCGAATCCAAATCGTGCCCGATCGACCTGAATGAGTTGATCCACGATACCGTCGAACTGTTGTCGTTCGAATCCCGGCGTCTGGGGGCCGACGTGACGCTGCAACTCGATCCCGACCTTCCCGCGGTGGCAGGAGACCGGATTCAGATTCAGCAGGTGCTGGTCAACCTGATCCGCAACGCGCTGGAGGCGATGAGCGAACATCAGCAAGACCACCGTGAACTTCGGATCTGCACGTCCACCCGAGAGGGCGAAGTCGCCGTGTCAATCAAAGACTCCGGCCCGGGAGTCGCACTCGACGTCGTCGATCATTTGAAAGAACCTTTTTACACGACCAAAGCGCAGGGGTTGGGGATGGGACTGGCCATCAGCCAAACCATTCTCGACGCCCACGATGGGCATTTACGAATCGCATCGGACGACAGCGGCGCAGAATTCTGTATCGCCTTCCCCACCCTTCAGATGAGTAGCTGAGATGACGAATCGATTGACCGTTTTCGTCATCGACGACAATCCCGCGGCGCTCCACTCGGTCTGCGCACTGTTGACCGCCTTCGACATCCCGGCCGAACCTTTTGATTCGGCCGAAGCGTTCCTGGAAGTGTACGACGCCTCGCAACACGGTTGCCTGCTGCTGGACGTCCAGCTGCAAGGTATCGGCGGATTGGAACTGTTGCGACAACTCCGCGCGACCGACTGCGATTTGCCCGTCATCGTGATCAGCGGAAACGCTGACAAACAAGTCGTCAAAGTCGCGACCGAACTGGGCGCATCGAAAATCCTCCACAAACCCGTTCCGCCAAACGAATTGGTCGAGGCGGTGAACCAAACGCTGCATTGATATCGCACACCTCCCCCAAAACTTGTCGAGCGCGGACGATCAAGGGTCGGCAATACGATGGGGGCAAAACAATCAACTGTGGAAGCGGGATGGCAGAATGATTCGGGGCAGAATGATCAGTGAATCAAGACCACTGCCCCCCATCGTTTTGCCCACAATCGTTTTGCCTACATCGTTTTGCCCCTAACCGTCTTGCCTGTTCATTATTCTGCCCCGACTCATTCTGCCACCCTCTCCCCCCTACCGAACTCCCCTTTGACCGGTCACTTCGAAGGGCAGCGCCGGCAAATACCCGTATTCGGTTCGCCGTGGTCGCGGTGCGGGATCCGATTCCGTTGGCTCGGGCGTGAACTCTTTGTAGACGCTGAGCAACAGATTCCCGCGATGGCCGGAGGCGATTTTCTCCGCCGAGACGTCGAATTTGATCGCGGCTCCCATCACGGGGTCGGCAACAATCGACGCCTCGATTCCATCCGGAGCGTCATGTAGATCGACATGCAACTGATCGACGGGTGCACGTTTGGCGTCCAGCATCACGTTCAACAACCACGCGCCCTCACGTGGCAATGAAATTCGATCCGACGGCATCGCGATCGACAGCGGCATTGATGTCCTCGGGCGTCCGCTGACGATGACGTTCCAATCTTCGACCGGAACCAGGTGATACCAGATAAACGCCTGCATCATGTTTTCCGCGGGGATGGCCGGACGAATGATTCGCGATCGACTGCGCAATCGTCTCGGAGCCGAACCCTGCATCTGCAATTGAATCGGTTTTCCGTTCGCCGTTCGAGGCGCGGTCAGTGTCATCCGCACCTGACCAGACTCTCCGGGAATCACGCCGCCATCAAGACGGAATCCCGGCGGCGGATCGACCAGCGACAATTCGATGTCTTGGTCAAAGCCATCTCTGCGTAAGGCGAAAACCGTGATCGGCACGACTTGTCCGGCTCGGGCCATGATCGTTGATGGTGTCACACGAAGCTCGTAATCGGCCTGCGGACTTCGAAGCTGAAGACGGTATCCGAAATCGGGACCGCCGTTGCCTTGCACATCGGTGACGGTCAAGAAGTAGTCTCCCTGTGCTCCGATGGAAGCTTCCAAGTGCGAATCGGCGTGGTGCGTTTCCATTGCTTGGGAAAGATCTTCGTGATCATCATTGAAGGCGATCTCGTTTCCATCGGCATCGGTCAACGTCAACATGGAATCCAACGGCGACCCCAGGCGACGCGCGTGAATTTCGGCGATGATCCGTCCGGACGCGTTGATCCGGTACACGTCTCGGTCGCCCGGTTGCTCGATCCGCCCGTTGATCGTCATCCGCGTGGACACCTCCTGTGCCGTCTGCCGGTCGTCGTTGCTCGCCTCCTCGATCACCTCGGGCCAATGATCGATCTGTAGCGGGAACCGAATCGTGTGGTCGCCTTGGATCGAGGAGTACCAGCGTCTGGGTCGGTAATCCTGGCGCGACATGGTTTGGATCGTCTGCTCGGTGTTGGTCAAATTCCAGCCTCGCAGCTGGACGGTCGATTCGGATTCCACGCGAGCCCCAAGCGGAAAGACGCTGGTGACCAGCGGAAGCTCGCCGACCGTGATTCGATACACAAAATCCTCACGACCGCGATAAAGCGCGTCGCGGATTTCCAGCGTGTACCGGCCGTCATGGGGAACTTCAAAATACAGCACGGGATCTTGGCGGAAATAAAACGAATCCGCCCACGCAATCTCCTCGCCAGACTCATCGACGATCACCGCGACCGCTTGAAACCATCCCGGGACGGCATCGGCCAGGTAGGGGATCACCTCGCGCGCCGCAACTTGAATCACCAACTTCATCCCCTGCTTTGCCTCCATTCGAAAACGGTCCACGTCGCCGGGCATGATTTGCCCGTTGATCACGATCGGGAACCGCCCGGTCACCTCGGTGGCCACGATGTCGTTCGGTTCCGATTCACGGACTTCGATCCACCGATCGATGTGAAACCAAATCGGGTTGGAGATCGAGTTTTCGCCCAAGAATCGCAGCTCGCGTTTTCCCGGCTCGGCCTCTAACGCAACGGTCAATCGCAACGTGACCTGTTCTTCAAGCTGGTCATTGGGTTGACGCTTGGGGTCTCGGTCGCGGCGACGATAGATCTCCATCTCGCGAAGTTGTTCCTCGGTGATACCGGCGGCCAGTGCGATTTCCTGGTCCGTCGGGTTTGTCGCGTTGCCCCGCAAGACGGCTTGCCCCACCAGTCGCTCGCGTGCCTCGCGAAACTTCATGTTCAAGTTGTTGTACTCGCCGGCGGTCAGCGGGCGGTACCAGCGGACGATTTCCACCTTGACGCCTTCGCCGGACACATAGACTTCACCGGCGTCCTTGAGGAATTGACCGCCGACCATCACTTCGCAAGTCATGCCACGCTCGCAACCGGCCGGATAAACGTATGCCAAGTGCGGAGCGGCGCCACGGTTTTGTGCCGGCACAGGGGAAGAAATCGCGGCGATCAGGAGCGTCGCCAACGAGGACGCGACGAAGAGGGTCGACTTGTGTTTCATGTTCACTTCGCGATCCGTTCGTTTCGGTGTGTGGCTTTCGGAGTGACAGGCTGGAAGCCGATCCCACGTTGCTTGGGCCAGGGCGGGAGCATCAAGTGATTTCATCGAGTCGCCCGCCGCTCTTCATCCCCTCGTCCGCTCCGGGGGTCGCGCGGACAAACTCGCCCATCGGATGCGGCAGACTCGCTTCGGGGTCGATGCCCAATAATTCATACATGGTTCCGATCAGATCACCGGGATAAACCGGTCGGTCTTGGACGGTTTCGCCGCGCGCATCGGAAGCGCCGACGACGTGACCGCCGCGAAATCCGCCGCCGGCGACCAGAGAGGAGAACACGGCACCGAAGTGATGTCGGCCGCCGTTCCAAGGCGACTCGGAGGCGACCTTGGGGGTGCGGCCGAATTCGCCGATGCACCACACGATGGTGCTGTCCAACATGCCCCGGTCGTCCAGATCCGCGATCAACGTGGCCAGCCCGCGATCGAGTTCGGGCAGCTTGCGCCGCATCGCTGGAAAGTGATCCTTGTGCGTGTCCCAACCGCCGTGGTTGATGGTCACGAACTTGCAACCGCTTTCGATCAATCGCCGCGCGGCCAAACAAGACTGGCCAAATTTGGTGCGACCATAACGGCTTCGTATGTCGTCGGATTCGGTGTTCAAATCAAAGACCTTTCCGGCATCCCCGACGATCAGGTCATAGGCGTGCTGGCGCGATTGGGCGGCCAGCGACAAATCCGGGCGGTCGGGGATCAGGTTTCCCAGCGAGTTCATTTCGCGGAGCAGCCGGCGTCGTTCAAGTTGTTGTTCTTTGGACAGGTGCGGCGAGATGATTCCTTCCACGGCAAACCTGGCCGCATTGGGGTCACCGCCGGTGGCGAACGGTTTGTACTTGATGCCCATGAATCCGGCTTCACTGAACCGACCTTGGGGGCTGGTCAACACGATGTACGGCGGGATCAGAGTCTCTTCCGCCCCCGACTCGGTTTCCGGGAATCCCTTGAACGCCGTCACCACCGCTCCGGCGGCGGGATAGACCAGACGGCCGGGCATCCGTCCGGTTTGAGTCAGGTAGGACGCCGTTTCGTGACCGTTGACGCCGTGGGTCACGCTGCGAATCAACGAATACTTGTCCGCGACCTGACTGAGTTCGGACAACAACTGTCCGACGTGAACGCCAGTCACATTGGTCGCACTGGTGGTTGTAAACGGGCCGGTGAAATCGCTGCCCGAGTCGGGTTTCGGATCAAACGTGTCGGTATGCGGCGGGCCGCCGGCCAACCAAATTTGAATCACAGCTTTGGCCTTGGCCGCATCCAGCGACCGTACCGGCGTGGCGTCGGGCGATGTCGCAGCGGACTTCGCAGCGACCGTGTCGGCGGCGGCGACGCGGTGAGCAGAGATCAAGTGTGACGCCATCATCAATCCGGCGGCATTGATCGCGCCGCCATGAACGATTTGGCGGCGGTGGAGCATTCCACGGTGGGCGGGTAGTCGCTGTGTCATGGTCGGGTTCTCCGGTTTCTAAGGTGCCGGCACCGCGTTCAATGTCGGAACAGGAATTCATCACTGTTGATCAGGATCCAGGCCAACTCTTGCGCCCCACGCGGATCGTCACAGAGCGCCCCCGCGGTGGTGAGTTCGTTTTCGGTCGGCCGGCGTGACAAGACGGCCAAATAAATCCGTTCGGCCGTGTCCCAGCAGTCGCGGCCCTGGGAAACCAAGCTTCGAATGCCCGGCCCACGTTCGATTTTGTTGCGGATGTGATTGGAATTGAGCAGGTGCAACGCTTGGGAAGCCGTCAGTCGGTTGTTGCGTTCAGAAACCAGACCGGTGTCGCGCGCCGGACGGCCGAACATTTCCAAGAAGCTGCTGGTGATGCTGCCGTCGGGCAATCGGATCGCGCGATGATGCTCTGGTAAGAACGTGTACGGTTCCGGAATGATGCTCATGTACGTTTCGGTCGTCTCGGTGATCTGGCAAATCGCGTCGATCAACACCTCGGCGTCCAGCCGCCGCGTCGGGTAGTATGCGAAGTACCGGGCCGCTGCATCGTCATCGGATGGCGGAATGCAAGACATCTGGTAGGCGCTGGAGTTCAGGATCAGCCGATAGACGTGTTTCATGTCATAGTCCGACTCGATCAACTCTCGCGCCAGGGTGTTCAGCAGCGGCAGGTTTGCCGGCGGGTTATCGTGCCGCACGTCGTCGGGCGGATCGACGATGCCGCGTCCGACCAGCCCGTACCAAATCCGGTTGGTCACGGCGCGGGCGAACCATGGATTGCGGCGATCGGTCAACCAATCGGCAAACACTTCGCGTGGATCTTGATCCGGCGGAATCGTGACCGAGACGCCGCTGGGATACATGGCGACGACGGCTTGATTCGGATCGGCTCCGCCACGTCGCCGATCAAAGAAAACGATCTCCTCCTTCCATTCGCCGGTCGGTTTGTAGCCGACCTTGCTGAAGAACTGGGCCACGCCGGCGCGTCTCGAGGGCGGCCAATGGTCGGTGCGTTCGCCGAGAAACGTCAACGCGACCACGTGCGAAATCGTCTCGGGTTCCTTGCTCTGGAGCGCCCGGTAAAAGTTGACTTGCGGTGTGCGAAAATTGCTGCCCGAGGAAGTCAGCAACGCGCGTGCAAACTGGTCGTAGGGCATGTTGTGCTTGAGCGACCGGCGGATCCAGCGGTGATAGGCCTGGGCGGCCGCCGGCCACAGGTTAATCGGGAATTCCGCTTTGACCCGCAGAACGTCGCACCATTTCATCGCCCAATAGTCGGCGAACTCGGGTCGTTCCAACACTTCATCGATCAACGCCTTGCGTTTGCCCTCTCGATGATCGTCCAAAAACGACCGGGCTTCCTCGACCGTCGGAAGCGTCCCCAGGACGTCGATGTAGACTCGGCGCAAGAACACTTCGTCGGAGCACAGTTTGGCAGGTTTGATGCCCAACGCGATCAATTTGCGAAAGACGTCGTCGTCGACGGCGTTGCGTCCGTGGATCGGGTATTTGCTTTCGTAGATCTCTCGGACGTCGGGAACCGCAGCGGGGACGGATCGGCCCAAGCCCGACGCGGTGACCATCGTTGCGGCAGTGGCGGATCGGGTACCACCGCGGCCGTCGGAATCAGACGGGGGCAAGATCCGACCCTCCTCATGAAGCGTTCGAGGGCGTGACACGGAACCCTGGTTTGAAACCTCGGGCGTCGCGTGATCGGGGCGCATCGCAGCCGATCGAACCGCAGCACCCGCGACGCGCTGATCCGCCGCTTGCAGTGGCTGCTCTGGCGGCGGCGGGACGGTCAGCCACCAAACCAATCCGCTCAGCACGGCGACCGACAGGGACACGCCGCCGGCCAGCAACCAGATCGGGCTCCAAGGTTCGCGGTGTCGTCGAAAACGGTGGTTCCGTATTCGAATGACACCGAAATCTTGGGGTCCGAAAGGGCGACTCGACATCACATGCCTTTTGAAAATCGACTAGGGCGAATGGGTCACGTCGGAGAAAGCGACGCCTTCGATTTCGACCAGCAAATCGGGACGGCACACATCGGCCACGGCATAAATCGCCGGCACGGGGCCGAAGCGGGATTCGACGATCGCCCGACAGGTCTCATAATCGCGCGGATGTTTGACATACACACGCACCTTGGCCAAATCCGTCAACTCGGCTCCCATCCCCGCCAGCCCATGCTGCCGGAAGTTGTTGCCGCTGATCAAGTTTTGAATGTTGTCGATCGTCTGCCGGGTCTGCTTTTCGACGTCGCCCAAGTGAACGGTTTCCGAATCCAGAATACTGGCGGTACCGGAGATCCAGGTGGTCACATGGTCGCCGATCTTGACGGCCATGGCGCGTGAAAACAGTGGGCTTCGGGGCGAGTACTTCCGTGCGTAGTCAAACGCCGACGTCTGGCGCGGGTTTTCCAGCGGATGCAGCGAGACGTCCTCGCGACGGGTTTGCAATCCCAGACAACTGACGGTCAATCCCTTGCCGGCCATTCCGATCCCGGTGCTGGCCGGGTAGAACGCATGCCCGTGCCGTGACGTGTTGATTTGCCCGACCGATTCCAGCTGTTGAAAGAAGTCGGCGCGAGCCCGGTTCAATTCTCGATAGCGTTCGATCGTTTCCCCGTCCGCGCCCGGTTGCGGCTCGGTGATGCCGCCTTGGTACAACCAGATTCGGCAGACGTCATTGAACGTCGCCCCGACATGCTGCAGCCGCTGGGCCAGCAGGCCGAAGGAATGTTTCGCTTCGTCATAGGCACACGCGGCGTCGCAGGGGGACGTGATGCCGGCGACATAGATCCATCGCAGCTGATCGTAGGTGACGGTGACCAGATCGGGCAACGGGAAACGGACCTCGATCCCATCGCCTCCCAGCGCCCAGGCTTCGATTGCGAGGGCTTGTCCGGCACAAGGCGGCTGAATCACAAAACTGGTCGCCGGAACACGGTCTTGGTAAGACGCTTTGAACAGCTTTCGAAACGCATCGATGTCGTCGGCCGAGCGGACGAAGACGGTTTGCTTGGTCAACGACATCTCGACCGGTTGCCGTTTCAAAATGTCTTGGATGGTCGAAATCGCTTCCCGGGCTTGGTCGATCGGAGTGCCGACATTGGGCGGCGTGATCATCAACGCCACCCGTGTGACGTCATCCAATTGGACGACGCGGTGCTGCTGTTGGCTCATTAACATCGCTTCATCGTTGCCCGTCTCACGTTTGAAAGACGACGCAAGAGACGTTGTCGCGCGCCTCGCGATCGATCGCCGCCTTGATCAGTTGATCGACACACTCTTGCGGGTCAGAACATGCTTTCATGACTTGTTCGATTTCGTCATCGGTCAGCTCGTCGGTCAGCCCATCGGAAGTGAGCATGACGAAATCTCCCTCGGCGACCTGTGCCGATCGCAGTCGCGGAGTATTCTTGAATCCCTGCGGGCTGATTCCGTTGGTGACGATGTGCCGCCAGCGATGAGTCCGAGCCTCGTTTGCAGTGATGATCCCCGCATCCACCATGCCTTGGACCAGCGTTTCATCCTTGGTCAGCCGCGTCAGTTTGTCTTGATGCACCAGGTAGATGCGGCAGTCGCCGATCGTCCCGTAGTACATTCGCCCGTAGTAGACGAAGGCGGCGGCCAACGTGCATCCCATCTGTTCATAGTCGCAATGCTTTCGCGCGACCGCTGACATCTCGCCGACCGCCCAGTCCAGCGAATTTCCGTACGCCGCCTGAATCCCGGAATACGTGAGCGCGTTCTCAAACACACTATTGCGCCAGACCGACGGAACCGTCTCCACCGCGATCTGACTGGCCATCGCACCACCGTGATGCCCCCCCATGCCATCGGCGACCAAGTACACCTGACTTCGATCGCAGCGATAAATCCGGTCTTCGTTGTAATCGCGACCGCCACATACCGAAGCTGCCGCCGAACGGATTCCGAGTGTTGCACCGCCGTGTCGGATGCCAGCAGCAGCGTCGCCAGAGTGGGAATCAAGTCGTTGAAAAGTAGAACTGACCATCGCGTCATCGTCCTTTCGATAGAGGGTGGACTCTATCAAGTGCACTAATGGTGCCAGACGAATCGGTCGTCCCAAAGTAAATCCGCGAAGCGTGAAATCATTCGAGTTTCACGCGCGATCACGCCAGGCCTGTGACATTTTGTCAGCCCACGACAACGGATCCCTCCGCAGGCGCCCTACAAGACGGTGCAGCAGACGGGGCTCCCCCACTCCAACACCGTGCCGCATTGACACATCCGGGGTGCGAATCGGCACGTGCGGAAGTGACACTTCTCACCGACTGTCGTCGGCAGCTTTGACGGTTTCGGTTCCTTCCGTTTCTCGCAGGATCAGCTGTTTAACGCCAAACTCCGCACTGTTCATCATTCTGCCCCGCATCATTCTGTCCCGCATCATTCTGCCATCCCTCTCCTGCCCCCCGCCGTCGTGACACGCCACCGTCGCCCGGTTGCCCGGGCTCATTCCCAATTCCATGCATCTCGGGTTGGCGTTGCCGTGGTACCCGGCGCCGCCCGATTCGCCGAACGTCACTCAGTGGCACCGAACGGACATGCTTTGCCGGCGGAACGATCACGTACAGCCGATCGGCATCGACGACAAACTGCCAGGGGGCCGTGATGAAGATCGTTTCGCCATGGACCAACTGGACCGCGATCGGAGCGAAGGGGATCGCTCGTTGCAACTGGCGGAGCATCCGCACAAGCTGCTGCTTTTTCTCGCAATTAGGCTGATTCATCGATCCCACGGGCAAAGATTTTGTACGCGTCGGGCGAGCCAAGTATTCCGCCGCATCTCGGTTTCGGGTAGCGGAGGAGGCGACGAGTCCTCGCAGTTCGCAATCCGAAAGGACTCCTCGCGTCATCCACTACCGTTGCCCCCAATCTGAAGGCAGCTCCGTAAAACGCGATTGAGGGCGATTTCGGTAGAAAGCAGCGGCGTCCGGTTTGATTGTACCGCCCGCGACCAAGATTCCCCACGAAGTTTCGGATCCGCGCCCGATTTCAGCTCGAAACGCGGCCTAGTGCATTTGTCGAGCGGAAAAGAGGTCAGCTACCAAAAACCAAATGGCCCGAAGGGTGCTTCGCATTGTTGGTACCTGCCCCCTTTTCCGCGGCACGCTAAGTTTAAGCGTTGACGAAGCACTCGCTTTTGTCCCCGCTGGTCCGAGCGTTAAAATGATCAGTGCAACGCCCCCCTTCCCGCCTACAAAGGATCCCCATGCGACGCTTCCACCCGTGTTTGACGCTTGCGGCAATCGTGATCTGCTGCTGTGGTTGCGAAAAGAATCCGCTCAGCGGCATGTTCGGCTCGGACGATCCGGCCGGCGACGACGGCGCGACCGAGCTGGTCGAGGGTGCCGATGCACCGTCCACGATCGCCGTCGTTTCCGAAACGATCGGTGACGCCCAGCTGCGCAAGCGCCTCGGCGACCTGTTCGAACGAGTCCTGCCGACGCTGGAGGAGACGCGCGAGTTGGTCGACCGGCACGCCGACCTTCCCGACAGCTCGGTCATCCCCTTCAAGTTGGACAAACAATCCAACTCCGCCCAGATCAACGAACTACTCGATCAAGCGATCGTGGCACTGAGCGTCTCGGAAGTCAGCGACTACCGCCAACGAATCCGCGAGGCCAACGAAGCGATCGCACAGGCCCGAACCAACATCGCCGACTACCGCCGCCAACGGGTTTCGGCGTCATGGGCGAAGGACCAAAGTCAGCTCGACAAGGTCAACCCGTTCGAGCTGTCCAAAGAAGCGATTGATGAAAGCATCGACGCCGAAGAGGAGGAGATCGAACGCCAGACCAAGACCCTGGCCGAACTGAAAGAGACGTTTGCCGAAGAGCTTTCCAAAATCGGAGTCGAAGTCGACCAGGAGGGTGTCGAATCGCTGCTGTCCTCCGTCTCCGGCGATGACATCGTGACGATGGCGGTGGTTTTCGACAACATCAAACATGTCACCGTCCAATTGCAGGAGCTGACCGAAAACAGCGGCGAAGCGCTCGATGTTTCGAAACGTTACTACGGGATCTACGTCGTCATGATCCATGTGATGGACCGGATCCAAAAAACGTTCGTTCGCGACGTCAATGAAAAACACATCCCGAAATTGAACGAGTTTGCCGCCCAGGCCAAGCAGAACATCAAACAAGCGCGGACCCTGATCGAAGTCAGCGGCGGTGATCGAGAAGTCTTGGAAGCCAACATCGCCTCCAACGAACTGACACGCGAAACGGCCAACTTGTACATCGAGTACCTGAAACGCAACGCCGCGCTGATCGAAAAGGAGAACAAGCTGGCTCAGAAAAAACTGGCCACCGCGATGAACACCTACGACACCGTCAAACTCTCCAGCGACGTCGCGGCGTTGATGAACACCGGCCGCCGCGATTTCGAAACGTTGATGAGGTTGAAGGTCCCCTCGTTGCGCGAGTTCAACAACGCAGCAATCCGCAAGGAATTCGAACGGATGACGTCCGAATTGCGCGCCGGTAGGTAAAACCTGCGAGCGCGACGCGTTAGCGAGCGGCTTGTGTCGACAGCCCATGAAACGCTTGCCACTCGCTGACGCGTCGTGCTGGCGTTGCGTCGTGCTGGTATTCCATGCCAGCGACCTGTCCTTACACGCAAACTACCCCGCGCGTCGGGCCGGCACGGCCGCGGGGGTCAGGTAGGGGAACAGGTGCAAACGCAGGGTGGACTGGTTTTCTAAGTCACGGCAAAACGCCGTGGGGCTGAGGTGGGATTCGTAGTACTCGATCACGCCGCGTCGCAGACGCAGGATGTCATCCTGATCCATCATTTCGATCCGCGCCACGGCATGCCGCAGTCCGTCGATCCCTCGGTAGGCGATGCAGTTTTCACCGTCACGCAGCGGCGGCGTGAACAGCGATTCGTATTCCAAAACAGGAATGGTTCCGACGGCGATGGCTTCGATGGCGTTGTGCGAAAGCGGGTAATCACAACCGGGGGCGGCCAGAAAAAAGTCGCTCTGGGCCAGCAGTCCCAACCAACGACTCGCGTCGGTGCGGTACGTCGCGTTGTCGATCAAGACGAACGCTTCGTGACGTTGCCGTTGGGCCGATTCAAGTTGCTGGTCGCTTTGAATCGACAGCGTTGAATCGGTGAAGTAGCGATGGACTTCACAAACCACGCGATAGCGGTCCAATGGCCTAAGCCGTGTGTACTTCTTGATCCGGCGATAGGAGGCCTGGGAACAGTGGCCGCCGAAGAACAGTCGCCAAACACGCTCACGACGCCGATAGTCGTCGAACCGTTGGTCTTCGTTGTTGTCCCAAACTGCAGGGTAAAAACTGTACGGCATCGGCAGGTCTCCCGGCCGGAGCGGTTGATTCGTTCCCGTCAAAACGGGCACGGTCCGCCGGGCGTGACGATGCGTGCGGGTGCCATCGGACAGACAGAGGTCGAACGGGCGAAAGTCCGCGGGAAGTTGGTCTTCCAAAAACGGACGCGTCCGGGCCAACGCGCTGGCTTTGAAGGTGCGATGGCCGGTTTGTAAAAAGGCCAACCGCGGGACCATGGCGAGATCGTATCCGCCACGCCGCAACAGCATGACCAGGGCGTGAAAGCGTCGCCCCTGCTCTCCGTCGCTGGCGATTCGTCGCAAGTCCAACAAACAACTTCGCGATCGATCCGGCAGATCCTCCGGTGCCGCGTCGCGCCAGCCGTGAAACACGCGTTGACAATGCGCGTAACGCATCAACCAACGGTGCTGTTTCATGGTGCGTTCAACCGCCAGACCGAAACGTCGCAAGTTCGCCAATGGGTTGGGCATGATCGCAGGTGGGGGTCAAAACTTGGTAAGATCTCGGGCGCTCGCTGCGGCACGGCCTGATCGGCCCGTTGATTGTCGCCGCGGCGGGATCCTAACGACCCAAACCGATCGATCGCTAGATCAGGTCGACCCACGACACCCAATGGAGCCATTCGGGACTACTGTGAAGACCATTGTCACCCCAACCCCATCCGAAATGGGGCGTTACGCCGCCCAACATGCCGCCCAAGACCTTCGCGATGCCATCAAGAACAACGGCCAGGCGTACTTAATCGTGGCGACCGGCGCGTCCCAGTTCGAAGTGCTGTCACATCTGGTTGCCCAAGATGACATCGATTGGAGCCGCGTGCACGGATTTCATTTAGACGAATACATCGGGATCGGCCAGGAGCATCCGGCATCGTTTTGCGGGTATCTGAAACAGCGGTTTGTCGACCAGGTTCCATTGGCTTCATTTCACTACTTGGCCGGTGACAGCGACGCCGAGGAGACGGTCCGCCAGGCGGCCGCCAAAATCGCGGCCGTCACCGTCGACGTGGCGCTGGTCGGGATCGGTGAAAACGGTCACCTGGCCTTCAACGATCCGCCGGCGGACTTCGAAACCGAATCGCCCTACCTGATCGTCCAATTGGACCACGAGTGCCGCATGCAGCAAGTCGGTGAAGGCTGGTTCGGCTCGCTGGACGAGGTCCCCACCCACGCGATCAGCATGTCGGTCAAACAGATCTTGAAAACCAAACACATCTACTGCAGCGTGCCCGACGAGCGCAAGGCGGCGGCCGTCCGCGACACCCTGTGCGGCCCGATCACCACGGAGGTCCCCGCCAGCATCTTGCGAAACCACGACGGGACGACGTTGATCATCGACGATGCCGCGGCATGCAAGATTCCCGAAGACGTCAAAGCAACGTTGGGGCGATTCCAATGAGCGGCTCTGTCGATTTGCAGGTCAACGGGTACTACGGAGTCGATTTCAACAGCGATGATCTGACCGACGAGGCAATCCTGACCGCATGCCGGCAACTCCGCGATGACGGTGTCGAGTCGTTCTTGCCGACGATCATCACCGACCAAATCGATTCGATGGTTGGCCGCATCAGCCGGATCGCCGAGGCCGCCGAGACGCATGCCGAAATCGCAGAAATCGTCGCGGGCATTCACGTCGAAGGCCCGTTCATCAGTCCCGAACCGGGCTTCGTCGGCGCCCATCCGGTCGATTGTGTCCGCGAAGCGACCGTCGATCGGGCCAAGCAATTGGTCGACGCGGGACGCGGGCGGGTGCGGCTGGTGACGCTGGCCCCGGAAATGCCGGGGACGGTCGAGGTCACGCGTTGGTTGTGCGACCAGTCGATCGTGGTCGCCGCCGGGCACAGCGATGCGTCCATCGCGCAGCTGCGACAAGCGATCGATGCCGGGTTGTCGATGTTCACCCACCTGGGCAACGGCTGTCCGGGGCAAATGCACCGCCACGACAACATCGTCCAGCGGGTGCTCTCGCTGTCCGATCAACTGGTGATCTCGTTGATCGCCGACGGACATCACGTCCCCTGGTTTGCCCTGGCGAACTATTGCAAGTGCATTCCGGAAGAGAACATCGTGATCGTGACCGACGCGATCGCGGCGGCCGGATTGGGACCGGGATTTTATCGCTTGGCCGGCCAGATGGTCGAAGTCGACCAGCACCTGGCCGCCTGGGCCGAAGGTCACGGGCACTTTGCCGGATGCGCGACCACGATGCCGCAGATGGCCGAAATGCTCGGCCGTCACCTGGGCATCGATCCCGATCGGATTGATCGTTGGACGCGGACCAACCCACGACGTGTGTTAGACGGTTGATCCGCTTGCCAGCGGGAAGCGTTAGCGAGCGGCGCGTGTCGACAGCTCACGAAGCGCAGGCCACTCGCTTACGCGTCGTGCTGGCATTGCGTCGTGCTGCGTCTCAGTTGGCCCGGACCAGCTTTTCGCGCCGCAACCCTTCGATGTAGTCGGCGGCGATGTTGATCACTTCGCGGTTGTAGAACGTGTCGCGGAAAACTTCTTTGTCCGTCTCCTGCTCCAACTCTTCCTTTTCTTCTTCTTTTTGAGCGTCCAGTTCATCACGTCGCTGCATGAAGGCGGTTTCCTCCAGCGGAACCGTTTTTTCTTCCTTCTGTTTGACAAACAATTCGATGCGTCGCATCAGATCGACAAACTCTTCGTCGGATTTGACGCGTTGCTCGGAGTTTTGTCGCAACTGGGTCAGCAGGTCGCTGGGCACCAGGTTGTAGATGTCGTGGCGAGCACCATTGATGCGGTCCTCTTCCAAGGCGTACTTCAGGTCCCCTTCGGCGACATCCATTTTCTGGGTCAAACTGGGCAGCACGATGTCCGCCGCCACGCCGCCGCGTTGGGTGCTTTCGCCGTCGGGCAGATAGAACTGTTGCAGCGTGACTTTCAGCGCCCCGTAGTTTTGACGTTGTGTCAGGAACAGTCGCTCGCCGAGGTCCATCAGCGTTTGCACGGTGCCTTTGCCGTGCGTGGCCGGATCGCCGACGATGATGCCGCGGTTGTAATCTTTGATCGCACCGGCAAAGATCTCGCTGGCACTGGCGCTGAACTTGCTGGTCAGCACGACCAGCGGTCCGCTCCACACGGTGCCGATTTCTTCGTCGTTGTACTGCTGGATTTGACCGCGTGAGTCTTTGACCTGAACCACGGGGCCACGGTTGATGAACAGCCCGGTCAGGTTGATCGCTTCGGTCAACGATCCGCCGCCGTTACGGCTGAGATCGATGACCACACCTTCGACACCCTTGCTTTTGAAATCCATCAGGATGTTGCGGACGTCGCGGGTGCTGCTGCGGAAATCGGTTCGGTTTTCACGAGCCGCTTGCATGTCCATGTAGAAGCTGGGCAAGTTGATGAAACCGATCTTGCGAACGCTGCCATCGGGCAGGGTGTGATCGAGGACCTTTCCGCGGGCGGCCGACTGTTCCAGTTCGACTTTGGCGCGTGTGATCTTGTAGGTTTCGACCTTGCCCTTGCCGCTCACTTTGACGCCCAAGCGGACGACGGTGCCGGCGTTGCCGCGGATCATGCTGACCACGTCTTGCAGTGGCATTTCGACGATGTCGACCATCGGCCCTTCTTCGCCTTGACCGACCGAGACGATCACGTCATCGGGTTTCAGCCGTTGATCTTTATCGGCCGCTCCGCCGGGAATGATTTGCATCACGACGGTGTTGCCGTCTTTTTCACGCAGTGCCGCACCGATCCCTTGCAATTTCAATCCCATCGAGATGTTGAAATCATCCAGGGTCGACGGCGACATGTAGGTCGAGTGGGGATCGAAGGCGCTGGTCACCGACGTCAGGTAGGCTTCCAACAGATCGTCGTTGCTGTAGGACTTGAATCGTCGTGCGTAGCGATTGTAGCGGCGACGCAACAAGTCGCGAGCCTCGTCGCCTTCGGTGTCGTCGTCCCGCAGATCCAGCAGGGCGTATTTGATCTGACGCCGCCAACGCTCGGTGGCTTCCTGGGGATTCTTGGCGTACTCGGCTGCGTCGGCGTCGACAATGATGTATTCGTCTTTGCCGAAATCGAATTCGGAATCCAGCAATTCAAGCGCCACCGCAACGCGTTCGTCGACCCGCTGGGTGAATCGATTGAAAATCCTGTAGGCCAAGCTCAGATCGCCGCCTTTGACCATGTCGTCGATCTGGTGGCGGTACTGCGAAAATTCGTCGATGTCGGACTGGTAAAAGTACAGCTTCAGCGGGTCGAACCGATCCAGGTACAGATCGAGGGCTCGCTCGCTGATCGTGTCGTCCAGTTCGGCCGAGGAGATGTGAAATTTGGGAATCAAGGACGCGATCAGTTTCGCAATGCGTCGATCCTGGGCGGTGGCCTGAGCGGGTGTCGAGACGGCGGCGGCCTGGTCGGAGCCCGGCAGCACGGGGGTGGCCGGTTGGGACCAGGTCGTTTCGATGGGACCGGCGCAAGCCAAACAAGCCAAAACCGCGGCGGTGACGATCGTGCGCATGGTGAAACAGCGATCCATATGATTGGTCCGGTTTTCAGGTAGTGGGTGGTGGGGGGATGAAAAAGGCGGTGTTTCCCGGCGGGACTACCTCCATCATAGGCCCTCGCAAGCTGGGCCGATGTGGAATGGTAGGAAAGAGACGAAACGCAGACAATGTTGGTTTCTCAATCTTGACCGGTCGGATCATCGACGGTGGCCAATTCGACGGTCAATTCGACGCGTTTTCCCTGACGCCGGACGACGATCGGCTGCTTCGAACCGATCGGTTTGCGTTCGATGGCTTTCTGTAGACCGATGGAATCACGCACCTGTTCACCGGCAAATTCCACGATCACGTCCTGAGGCTGAATCCCTGCCTGCTCGGCGACCGATCCCTTGATGATCTGATACACCAGGATACCAGAATACGGCTCCAAATTGAATTGTTTTGCGATCCGGGGTTTGAGTTCCACCAGGGTGGTCCCGATCGCCGCGCGGCGGACTTTGCCGTGTCGATCCAGTTCGTCGGCGATCCAGCGGGCCTGATTGATCGGGATCGCGAACCCGACGCCCTGATAAAAACCGCTGCGGGTGGCGATCGCGGTGCTGATCCCGACGACTTTCCCGTCCAAATCGATCAGCGCCCCGCCGGAGTTGCCGGGATTGATCGCGGCATCGGTCTGCAACATGCTGCTGCGGCGAATGCGATCGAGTCGGCGATTTTTTCCGCTGATGATCCCCGCACTGACGGTCGCTTCCAGCTTGAACGGGCTGCCGATCGCCAGCACCCAGTCGCCGATTTCCAACTTGTCGCTGTCTCCAACGGTGATCGGATCCAGTTTTTCGGAAAATTTCACCCGCACCATGGCCACGTCGCTGTCGGGATCGCCGCGGACCACGTCGGCGTCGACACGGGTTTCATCGGGTAATTGAACGACCACCCGCGTTGCCCCGGTGATCACGTGGTTGTTGGTGATGATCAACCCGTCCTCCGAGACGATCACGCCCGATCCCAGACCGGTCAATTTTTCTTCGGCCGGAGGCGGCGTGGGAATCTCGGCCCGCTCCAACAGCGGCAATTCGTCCTCAGGCGTTTCCGTCTCGTCGGGATCGCTGGGACCACCCGGACCACCGTTTTGGCCATAGGCGTACAAGACGACGACCGAAGGCGTCGCTCGCTTGGCGGCCATCCGAAACGCCAGGGACAACGCCCGCGGCCCGGCTTGCAAGGCGGCAAGCACTTCCGAACTGGCGACTTCGGGATCGGTTCCGATCGGTTTCCCGTCGGCGCTGGAAGCTGCGTTCTCTGTTTCGGCAACCTGCTCGCTGGCCTGTTCGCTGGCCTGTTCGCTGGCCTGTTCGCTGGCCTGTTCGCTGGGCGTGTCCTGAGAAACCGCTGAATCCAACCGCTTCGCTTCGGGTTGCTGCGACTGGGACGCTGCCTCTTTTGATTCGGCGTCATCGGCCAGGCACGCGGTGACCAGCATCGTGGTGAGCCCCGAAAAAACCAATGCAATAAAAATTCGGGAAAACAACATCAATGTTCCTACAGGTCGACAGATACTGAAACACGTGGCACGATCATCGTAGACTCAATCCACTATAGCGACCCTGCCTACCACGGTCATCCGCATGCTTACCGCCAACCTGCTTGCCAAGAAACGCGACGGCGAACCGCTCGGTGAGGAAGAAATTCGTTTTTTGATCGACGGGTTCTGCAACGGCAACGTGGCCGATTACCAGATGTCCGCGTTCGCCATGGCGGTCTGCTTGCAGGGGATGACTGCCGGGGAGACGGCGGCGCTGACCCGGGCGATGCTCCGCAGCGGCGACGTGCTGCCGCGTGACGTGTCCGGCCAGACGCCTCGTGTGGACAAGCACAGCACCGGTGGACTGGGCGACAAGGTCTCGCTGATTTTGGCGCCCCTGTTGGCCGCCTGTGACGTCCACGTGCCGATGATCAGCGGACGCGGGTTGGGGCTGACCGGCGGGACGTTGGACAAGCTGGAGGCGATCCCCGGATTCCGCACCAATCTGTCCGAAAGCGAATCCGCTGACGTCTTGCGGCAAGCCGGTGCCTTCATCGTCAGTGCGAGCGAGCGGATCGCGCCGGCCGATCGCCGACTGTACGCGCTGCGTGATGTGACCGGGACGGTGGAGTCGATCCCGTTGATCACCGCCAGTATCCTGAGCAAGAAACTGGCCGCCAGTCTGGACGCCCTGGTGATGGACGTCAAAGTCGGTGGGGCGGCGTTCATGAAGACACTCGAAGACGCCAGGGCGCTGGCGGATTCGATCGAACAAGTCGGCAACGCCGCCGGGCTGCCCACCACCGTGTTGATCTCCGACATGGACCAGCCGTTGGGCAAAGCGGTCGGCAACGCGATCGAAGTCAACGAAGCGGTGGCGGTTTTAAAAGGCGAGCAGCGTTCGGATCCCGCGATCGGTGCCGTCCGCGAGCTGACCTTGGAATTGTCCGCACGCGTGCTGGTCGCTGTCTCGGTCGCGGCAGATCGCCAGGACGCCCTGACGCGCCTGAACCAAGCCCTGGACGACGGGTCGGCGATGGAACGTTTCTTGGCGATGGTGGCCGCCCAAGGCGGACACTGGACGGGGGATTTAACCGCCGCCCCCGGATGGGCGGTTGACTCCCGGCACGATGGCTACGTCCAACATCTCGATTGCCAACAAATCGGCTCGACCGTCATCTCGCTCGGAGGCGGACGTCGCCTGCTGGGCGACCCCATCGACCCGACCGTCGGCATCACCATGCAGGTGCGAATCGGCGATCGCGTGCAGCGCGGCCAGACTCTTCTGCATTTGCACTGCCACGACGACCAGCCGACGGAGTATGTTAAACGTCTGCGTGACGCCGTCGTGATCAGCGAGGCCCCCGTGGCGGCGCGGCCGTTGATTTTTTGAAAGGCCATTGATTTTTTGAAAGGCCGTTGCTGTTTCGAAGATTTGCGAATCGACGCTCACGCCCCGATCGATCTGATTCCCTGTTGCACCGATTCGATTTACCGACCTGATGACTGAGTTGAAAACCCGAGAGATCGACCAACTGGTGCGTGCGGCCGTCGAAGCCCGCGATCAAGCCTACGCGCCCCACAGTCATTTTTACGTCGGTGCGGCGCTGTGGATTCCCGGCGGAGAGATCGTCAGCGGATGCAACGTCGAAAACGCCAGCTACTCGCTGTCGATCTGTGCCGAACGCGTCGCCACGTCCGCGGCGGTCTCGCAAGGCCACCGCGCATTCCAAGCGATCGCGATCGCCAGCGTCGGCGGGGTCAGCCCCTGTGGCGCCTGTCGACAATTCTTGTCCGAGTTCGCCAGCGACATGCAAATCATCATGACCGACGTGCTGACCGGGGCACGTCAGATCCGCAAGCTGTCCCAGCTGCTGCCCGACGCGTTTGACGCGTCGAGCTTGCCGGTGACCTAGGCTTGGGCGGAATCGGACGTAGCTGCCGTCGCCAGACGGCGGACCGGCCACGCTCTGGCCAGCGCAGTTACGACCAGAGCGGACGTTCGGGCTAGACAGTCGCCGTCCTCTCCGAGGTCGGCGAGGACCAAAGCTTCGCTTTTTCGCGCACGCGCCGAGTTCGGAGAACACGGCGACTCTCCGAACGCATCGTCACGTCCGCTCATTGAGTTGCGGATCTACCTACGCGGCCTTCTTGGCGCCGGCCCGGTAGAACCCGCTGATGCAGTCGACGACCTGCTCCTGTTCGGCTTCGGTCAACGACGGGAAGATCGGCAGGTTCAAAATTTCCGCGCTGGCGCGTTCGGTTTCCGGCAACGTGCTGCCGTCGACCTTCAAGTACTCAAAGCATTGTTGCTTGTGCATCGGCACCGGATAATAGATCTCGCTGCCCACGCCACGTTCGGCCAAGTGGGCTCGCAACGCGTCACGTCGCCCGCCGCCGACGCGGATGCCGAATTGGTTCCAAACATGGAACGCGTTGGGATCGACGGTCGGCAACACGATTTGATCGGGGCCGACCAAGTCGCGGTCTTGTAGCGAACTCATGTAACGTGATGCGATCTCGTTGCGCGACGTGATGGCATCACCAAGGTGCCGCAATTTGACCCGCAACACGGCGGCTTGAAACGTGTCGATGCGGCTGTTGATCCCGACCGCTTGATGGTAGTAACGCGGACGCATTCCATGGCCGGCCAACAATCGCAAGCGGTCCGCCACGTCTGCATCGCCGCTGGTCAGCATGCCCCCATCGCCCATCCCGCCAAGGTTCTTGGTCGGATAGAAACTGAAGCATCCCACCAGTCCCCAGCTGCCGGCCGGGCGGGAGTGGTAGGCCGCGCCGATCGCTTGGGCGGCATCTTCGACCACGGGGATGTCATGCTCCGCCGCGATCTGACAGATCCGGTCGATTTGTGCGCACTGGCCGAACAGGTGGACCGGGATGATCGCCTTGGTGTTTTCGGTGATCGCCTCGGCGACACACTGGGGGTCCATGTTGAAGGTGTCCGGGCAGATGTCGACGAACACCGGGGTCGCCCCCAGCCGCGTGATGCAGCTGACCGAGGCAAAGAAAGTGAAACTGGGGACGATGACTTCGTCGCCGGCTTTGATGTCCAACGCCATCAATGACAACAACAACGCGTCGCTGCCCGATGCACAGCCGACCGCGTGGTCGACCTGGCTGTAGCGGGCGATTTCGGCTTCGAGTTCGGTGACGTCCGGGCCGAACAAAAATCGGCCGCTGTCGACGACCGCGGCGAGCGCTTCAACGAATTCGTCGCGGTGGGGCTTGTTGTCGCGGTTCACGTCCAGCAACGGGACGGTGGTGTTTGGGCCAGCCATGGTCGAACCTTCCTTGTTCGTTTCGTTTTTAGGAATTCGCGAGCAGGCACAGTCCCCATTGTCCGGTCGGACCACGTCGATCGCGATTGTATTTCTGAGCGGGGAACTCGGCGTTGGGTGATACCCGCGAACGATCGATCAGGTCAATAGAAAACGACTTCACAAAAACGTCAGAAAAAATCGACTTCACGCGGAATTTATTTTTTTACCGCCCTAACAAATCTGTCCCCCGCTCGTGTTGTCCCCTGTACCGCGTCCCCGATTCGTCCAAAACCACCATGTCCGACCCTTCTGCAGCCGAAATGCTGGCCGATGGCCCCGATTCCGTGACGAACGACGACGCCGATGCGGAGGCCCAACCGCCGCCGCAACGGTCGCCGTGTTGGTCACAGGATGAATTGTCGCAGCTGATCGGTCGGTACGAGGGGCAATTGCTTGCATACGCCCGACGGATGCTCGGCGGCGACTGGCAGGCCGCCCAAGACGCGGTGCAAGAGACGTTTTTACGGCTGTGCCGCGAGGATCGCGAGAAAATCGCCGCTCGCGTCCAGCCCTGGTTGTTCGCCGTTTGCCGAAGCCGAGTGATCGACATGCAACGTACCAAACACGCCCACCCGATCGACGCCGCCGAAATCACGGTCCAAGACCCCCACCCGGACGCCCCTGCGGCCGCCCTGGCCGCCGAACAGGCCGACGCGACCGAGAGCCGGTTGGCGGTGCTGGTCAGTCGACTTTCGAAGCGTCAACAAGAAGTCCTGCGTTTGCGGATGCAAGCCGGACTGAGCTACCGCGAGATCGCCGAGGTCACGGGGCTGACGGTCAGCAACGTCGGCTTTCATCTGCACGCCGCCGTCCGCTCCCTGAAAGACGCGGTCGCCACCACCTGAAGGTCGCCCACGCCCGTCTTTGTCCTGAACTCCATCGCCAGCCAACTCGCCCCCGAGGCAACTTTCCATGTCTGATTCCAACCGCCCCAACGAAGCAACCGGCACGCCGTCGCTGTGGGATGACACCCGGATCACGGCCTATGTGATGGGAGAACTCTCCCCGCAGGACGCCGCTGCGTTCAAGCAGGAAATGGCGGCTAACGAGGATTTGCGCGCGGCCGTCAACCAAGCCGGTCGCGTCACCACCGAGCTGCAAACACTCTTCGCCGAAGAACCCTCGGTCACCCTGGACAGTGATCGACGCGAACAAATCCTGGCGGCATCGACAAGCGGTTCCCTGACTGGCGAACAACTCGCTGCCGGGCGTGCCATCCAGCTACCTCTGCCAGCCGACTCCCGATCACCGAAACGCCTGGTGCCTTGGTTATTGGCCGCCGCGGCAGCGGTGTTGCTGGTCGTGGCCATCGTGCCGGCCTTCAAGCAAGCCGAACTCGCCCAGCGTCTCGCCGAGCCAACAGCATCCGAGCCGCAGCCATCGGAGGATGCACCGGTCCGAAAAGATGACGCGACCGATGATGACTCCTCACTGAATTCCATCGCTTCGGTCTCCGACGCGAGCAAAGAAGCGGCCGAAATGCCGCGACGACTCGGTCGTGTCAAACGCCAACTGACGGAATCCGAGTCGATCGCTCAGGAAGCAGACCACGGCGAGATGATGACCGAGACTGCCCCGACGATGGACGCACTGTCTGTGGCCCCAGGACGGGACGCTCCAGAAAGTTTTTCCGTTGCACCCAAGAGTCGATCGGCCAACGCAAAGGAGGCGCGTGACGCAAGCGTTCGCATTACGGAACCGATGCGGGAAGCGGAATCATTGCGGGGATCCGATCTCGCCGCTGATCCGCATCCCTTCGCAGACCCCGCGCCCGCCGGACCGACCATCGCTCCACGCCCAGCGCCTGCGGGGATCAGCGCCGCCGGCCAATCGGCGCCCGCGACGACAACGACCGGGCCAGCGTTTGAAGCACCGATGTTGTCCAAACCGGTGATGACTCAGTCCGTCCGAAGTCGGCGGTTGCAAAGCCAGGTCAAAGCCGAACTTGCCCCCGCCGACTCGCCCGCGTCGGGCGCCGTCCCCACCGAAGACTTTGAGATCAACCTGGCCGAGGAGGCGGAGTCCGAAGGGCGCGTCTCGCAACGACGCCGGCAACCGTTCGGGGATTTTGCCGTCAAGCAAAGCGAATCGAAGCGAGCGGAATTGCCGTCGCCCCTGGAATTGCACGCAATGCCTTTCACCGACGGCGATCGCTTTGATCCGATCGTCGAAAACGAATTTAAATCGGTCCGCCAACATCCGCTCAGCACGTTTTCGATTGACGTCGACACCGCCAGCTACAGCAAAGTCCGACGCTCGCTGGTCGAGGGCCGATTGCCGCGTCCGGATGCCGTGCGAATCGAAGAGCTGATCAACTACTTTGACTATCACTACCAAGCCCCCGGCAACGAATCCGATCATCCCTTTGCGACCAACGTCACGATCGCCGACTGCCCCTGGAACAGCGAGCATCGGCTGGCGCGGGTCGCGATCCAGGGCAATACGATCGATCGTGATTCCCGCCCGCCGTGCAATCTGGTATTCCTGCTGGACACCAGCGGATCGATGAACCAGCCGAACAAATTGCCGCTGGTGATCGAGGGCATGAAAATGCTGACCAAGCAACTCGGCAAAGAAGACCGCGTGGCCATCGTCGTTTATGCCGGTTCGGCCGGGATGGTGCTCGATAGCACCCCGGCGGGAAAAAAGAAGAAGATCAACAAGGCGCTTTCACAGTTGTCCGCCGGCGGCAGCACCAACGGGGGCGCGGGAATCCAATTGGCCTATGCCACCGCCCGAGACCACTTCATCAAGGACGGCGTCAATCGAGTCGTCTTGTGCACCGACGGCGATTTCAACGTCGGACTGAGCGGCACCGACGAACTGGTTCGGCTGATCCAAGAAGAAGCGTCCGACGGGATCTTTTTGACCGCCCTGGGGTTCGGGATGGGAAACCACAACGACGCGATGATGGAGCAAATCAGCGGCAAAGGAAACGGGAACTACGCGTTCATCGATACCGCCAACGAAGCCCACAAGGTCCTGGTCCGCCAAACCGATGCCACGCTGGTGACAATCGCCAAAGACGTCAAGTTGCAACTGGAATTCAACCCTCGCGTCGTTTCCAAGTACCGATTGATCGGCTACGAGAATCGCGTGATGGCCAAAGAGGATTTCAATGACGACACGAAGGACGCCGGTGAAATCGGTGCCGGTCACCAAGTCACCGCGTTTTACGAATTGGTGATGACCGGCGACCAGGACCACGCCGACGATGCCCCAAGCGATGACAACCGGCGTCCCGTCGACCCGCTGAAGTACCAGAGCTCACCCGAATTGACCGAAGCGGCTGCGAGCGACGATGTGTTGACGTTAAAACTGCGTTACAAACAACCCGACGGCGACACCAGCACGCTGATTCAACAGAGCGTCAAAGACGGCGAACAAGCCTTTGCGAAAACGGATTCGGAGTTCCGCTTCGCCGCCGCGGTGGCCGCCTTCGGCATGCAACTGCGGCAAAGCGAGTTCGCCGGCGACTGGACCCTTCGCAACGTCTTGGAAGTCGCCCAGGCAAACGTCGGCACCGACGAGTTTCAACTGCGATCGGAGTTCGTCGATCTGGTGTCGACCGCGCTGCGATTGACCGGGCAATGATGTTTGAGCGACAGGCCCCGTTGCGATCGTCCGCCGTTTCAATGCCCGTACGCTCGCGCGAAACGGCTGATCCCACGTTTGATCAGATAAAATCAACAGGTGGGGCTGGCTGAAAATCTCAGCTGACATCAGCCGGTTCCCGCAATTGCTCCCGCTACTTGGACGCCAGCGCAAATCGGGTAAGAAGATTTCGGAGGTAAGAAAATGATGAGGTGCACCATCCATTCGACCTGGGCAATCTTCCTACCTCCAAAAACTCTTCCTACCTCTCCGCTTGCCAGGCCGTCCTGTCACGTGTCAGCGAACCAGGAATAGAATGTTGGCCATCTGGTCGGGGCCGTTGTCATCGAGCGGATTGCCACCGGCAGCGATGCCCCCTGGGGCCGGGGCGCTCAGCAGTTTTGCTTCTTGCTCACCCTGGATGGGAATGAACGAACGATCGGCCAACTGATTGACCCAAGCATCAAACACGCCGTCGGCATCACTGATGATCGGAACGATGTGGCCCTGATGACGGATCTTGGTGGGGTCGACGGTTCGGACCGATTCGATCGAACGCAGCAACGGTGCATCCAATTGGACACTGATCGCGGAAAACCCGACCGCTTCGATGCCGTCGCGGTCGCGAACCAAATGCATCACCAACCGGTCGAGTTTCTTGGCGGGCGATTCCAGCAGCAGTGCCCGCGGTGCTGCGTCGCCCCGTGCTTCGCTGCCCGGATCGGCCGCGACCGCGCGGGCAAGTGCCTCATCGACCCGGCGCTCGTCACTTTCCATGATCTGAATCTCGGCCAGCGCCCGATCGAAGGCACCGGTTTGCCGGCCCGCTTCGGATTGCTTGATCTCCACAACCATCAACATGCTGAGCGGTTTCAAGGCGACAAACGACTGGCTGTCAGGTGTCGTCGGCATCGCGTCAAGATCGGGGACGGACGTCTCGGACACCGACGCGTCGCGGCCCGGAGCATTCGGACTCGCATCGGCCAGTTGCATTGCCGGCGGGTTCTGGCCGTCGGGTTGCATCACCGGTGCCGGTTCGGGGCGCAGGTCATCCAGCGGACCGGTCACCTCTGGCGGCGTTGGTCCCTGATCGCTGGCGACGATCGAATCCGACATCGCTTCCGGAGTCACCGGCGGGGCAAGTGCATCCTCGGGCTTCGGCACCGCATCTTGCTCGGGCATCACCCGGGGAGCTGCGACCAGTTCATTGTCCGACGGCCCGTTCGGCGCGGTGCCGGAGAACTGCCGCGCGACCAATCCGATGAACAACACCGATGCCGCCAGCCCGGCGACCATCGCGACCAGACGGGGTTTTGAGATTGAGCTGGCGGGCCGGGGCGTGACAAAGGAATCGTTTGCGGCCAACCGCAACGGGTGGTCACTACGCAACTCCTCCGCCTCGGCCCGTGCGATCGCGGCTTGGACCACATTGTCGGCAAACCCATCGGGCAATTGCGGCACCGCCAGCATCGTGTCACGAAACGAGTCGCGTTGGCGTATCAACGCCTCCAGCCGCTCGCGGGCGGTGGGATCGTCGCGTAACATCTGGTCGACCCGGGCGCGCTCGTCGCCGCTGAGCGCATCATCCAGATGCGCCGAAAGCAGTTCGTCGAGTAATTCTTCTGGTAAAGCCATTGTTGAATCCGTCGCCGACAGGTTCCGATGTCATATCGGATCTACCGGGCTCAATGATACAGTGGATAGCGGTCGCCAAGTGGGGGCAACAAACAGCGTCACGCCGGGGTGAGGAGTCCGCCGAACGCCAGGGGCGATTCGTCGTCAACGCAAATCGGATGAGCACAAGGGGGAGAAAGTTCCAAAAATTCCCGCAGCTGACCATTCTTTTCTCCCCAGATGTTGGGTTTTTCGTCCATTCGGCCGTGTCGCGGGATTTTTTTTGGGTCCGTTGCCGAACAAAATGCGCGGCCCTGATATCCGCCCCGGCCCATTCGGATTGCAACCAACCGTAGTGTGCGACCGCCTTCCCCGCTAACCGAGAGTGCTGCGTGAATCACGATTCCACCCTGGAAACCAACCGCCGCGTGTACGACCGAATGGCCGATTCGGGCGATCCGCTTTGCCGCCCGGCCAGCGAAGAAGAATTGTCGCGGCCGTTGTCGGTCGTCGACCAGGCCGGCTGGCTGGGCGGATCGATCGCCGGAAAACGCGTGCTGTGCCTGGCCGCCGGCGGGGGTCGCCAGAGCTCCCTGTACGCGGCCGCCGGCGCCGACGTGACCGTGGTCGATCTCAGCGGCGCGATGCTGGAACTCGATCGCAGGGTGGCGGCCGAGCGTGGCTATCGGATGCGAGTGCTGCAAATGACCATGGAAGACCTGTCGGGATTGGCCGACGCGGAATTCGACATCGTGATCCATCCGGTCAGCACCTGCTATGTCCCTTCGGTCGCGCCGGTGTTTGCCGAAGTCGCGCGGGTCACGCGCCCCGGTGGACTGTACATCAGCCAACACAAACAACCGATCAGTTTGCAAGCGGGGTACCAGCGCTCGGTCGATGGCTTTCCGGTCCGACACGCCTACTACCGCGACACCCCGATTCCGCCGCCGGACGTGATGTCGGCCAGTGCCAAACGGTTGCGTGAACACGGCGCGATCGAATTCCTGCACCGCTGGGAAGACCTCGTCGGCGGACTGTGCCGGTCGGGGTTTGTGATCGAGGACCTGATCGAACCGCTGCATGCCAAGCGCGACGCGGCGGCGAACAGCTTCGCCGATCGAGCGACGTACATTCCGCCCTATGTCCGCATCAAGGCAAGGCGGATCGGCAGCTCGTCGACAACCACTGCGAAAATCATTACGCCGTGAGGGGAGTTGGGAGTTGGGAGTTGGGAGTTGGGAGCTGGGAGCTGGGAGTTGGGAGCTGGGAGTTGGGAGTTGGGAGCTGGGAGCTGGGAGCTGGGAGCTGGGAGAAGAGTGGGGGCAGAAAAATGCGTGTGGGAGTGGGGGAAGCGGAGATAAAAATGCTGGACCGTCTCCGAAACCTGAAACCCGAAAACCTGAAACCCGAAACCCGAAACCCGAAACCCGAAACCCGAAACCCGAAACCCGAAACCTGAAACCTGAAACCTGAAACCTGAAACCTGAAACTCACCCGCCAAACCCGAGCGTCCGTTTCCAAGCGACCGATTGCTGGATGCGGCCGATTTCATCGGTGATCGCGTCCCATTGTGTGGCGGCCTCGGCGAGCGCTTCGGCGGCCGATTGCTCTCCGGCCAGACAGCGTCGGACTTGGCGGTCGAGCACTTGGTAGTAACGATCGGCTCCGGGCAGGACCAACCCCGGCGCCACTTGCAGCGTTTGCAGACGCTCGACCAGCCAACGCACGTAGGCACTTCCCGACTGCATCGACTCGTTCTCCGGACTGGTTCGCGTTTGTGAGAACAGTTCGGATTGTTGGCGGACCGTTGAAATCCGCTGGCCGCCGGAGAGCCATCCGATGAATTGCTTGGACGCGTTGGTTTGCCGGCAACCGCTGCTCAAACAAGCCAGTGGCGTTTGCGGCCCCAGCCACAATTGATCGGTTTCGGTTTCCTGCGGGCAATCGAAAACGCTGATGTCGAATTCCTCGCGTTCTTGTGGCGGTTCGTCGGTTGGCGCTTCCTCGGTCGCAGGCTCGCTTGCGACCGCCGGGGCCTCGTATCCGATTCCGCCGACCAGTTCCCCGCCGGCGATGGCCTGCCAGATTTGGCCCGGTGTCATCGCCGACGATGCGTACAGACCTGCCGTCGCGGCCAGTTGTTCCAGCGCCGCGACGTAGTCTTCGCTGTCGATCTCCGGCTTCATCGTCGTTCGGTTGAACAGCCAGCGACGCGTGAAGGTGGACGCGCATCGATTCAGAAACGAGCTGGCGGCCCAACCGGGGGCCAGCGGCTCGGCGGCCTTGCCATCGAGCCCCTTGACCCAGTCGTGGTACTCGCTCCAGGTCTCGCACTGCGATTGAGAATCGATGGCCAGCCGGGCGAGCATTTTGGCACCGACCGCGACGCCCCAGGTCGATCCGCCGTAATCGCCCAGTGAATTGATCACGGCCGGCAGCGGTTTGCCGTACTCCTTTTGGTACTCCTTCAGCAATTCGGCACTGAACCGAACCGCCGCGTCCTCGGCATGGATTTCCCCGAGATAGCTGTGCGGCGTGATCGCGACATCCGAGAGCAGCATTTGCCGTGTGAAACGCACCGCGGGGCTTTCGCCGGCGGGATCGAACACCTCGATCTCCAGCGGGTGCTCATGCGTCATCGACCAGGCCAATTGGATCGATTCGGCAACCGAAGCGTCACCGACCAACAGGATGCGTAGCGGCACGTCGGTGCGAGCGGCCGGAGCGGCATCGCGGCCGGATCCGGCATCGTCGGAGCCGGAATCGCCGCAACCGGCGATCATCGACGCGGCGAGGATCGAGACGGCCGTTCGGCGATCCAATGGACGGGATCGAAAGTCACCAGACATGGTAGCGGGCCGCGTCGGTCGCGGCGTTTCTCGGAAATTCGGGCGTACGTGCGAGCCTTTTTGGCAAAACCATTCCCGCCGACAGACGATGGAAATTACAGTCCGGCGGCGGCGCGATAACATACGCATCGCCCGGCGATCGGGTTCGGCAGGAAAGTTTCATTTCGAAGAAGGCGCAACATGAGTCATTATCTGGGGATCGACATCGGGACCAGCGGTACGAAAACGCTGCTAATCGACGCGAGTGGGCAGGTCATCGCCGAAGCGGATGCGACGTATCCGATGGAGCAGCCCAAACCGGGCTGGACACAGCAAGACCCGGAGGACTGGTGGAAGGCGACGGTCAAGACGGTGCGTGCGGTGATGCGAAAATCCGGCTGCAAACCCGCCGACGTCAAAGCGATCGGATTGAGCGGCCAGATGCACGGCAGCGTCTTTCTGGACCGCGACGACAACGTCATTCGCCCCGCGCTGCTGTGGAACGACCAGCGGACGGCGGCTGAGTGCGACGAGATCACGTCGGCCGCCGGAGGACGCAAACGCCTGATCAAAATGGTCGCCAACCCCGCGCTGACGGGATTCCAAGCGCCCAAGGTGCTGTGGCTGCGGAACAATGAAAAACGAAACTTCGACGCCTTGGCCAAGGTCTTGTTGCCCAAGGACGACATCCGCCGACGCTTGATCGGCGACTACGTGACCGAAGTCAGCGATGCCAGCGGCACGTTGTTTCTGGACGTCGTCGGGCGCAAGTGGTCCACGGCGCTGCTGTCCAAACTCGGACTCGATTCGGACCTGTTGCCCCGCGTGGTGGAAAGCGATGAAGTCACCGGGACGCTGACCAAGGCGGCGGCCAAAGCGTTGGGGCTGACCACCGATTGCAAGGTCGTCGGCGGTGCGGGCGATTGTGCCGCCGGGGCGGTCGGCAACGGGGTGGTCAAGAAAGGTGTGCTCAGCACCTCGATCGGCACCAGCGGTGTGATGTTCGTCCACAGCGACCAGCCCCAATACGACGCCGCCGGACGATTGCACACGTTTTGCCATGCCGTCAACGGCGCCTGGCACATGATGGGCGTCAACCTGACCAGCGGCGGTTCGTTGCAATGGTGGGTCGAATCCGTCTTGCAAGGACTCGCCGGCATGGGCGGCAAAGACGTCTATCAAGCCGCGACGGCCGAAGCCGGGCAATGCCCGGCCGGCAGCAACGGCCTGGTGTTCCTGCCGTACCTGAACGGTGAACGCACACCGCACGCCGACCCGCATGCACGCGGCGCCTTCGTCGGGTTGAACCTGACGCACACGCGCGGCTCGATGACCCGCGCCGTGATGGAGGGCATCACGTTTGCTCTGCGCGATAGCTTGGAAATCATTCAATCGTTGGATGTCCCGGTCCGCGAAATCCGCGCCTCCGGCGGCGGCAGCAAGAACCCGTTCTGGCGTCAAATGCAAGCCGACGTGTTCGGCAAAAAGATCACGACATTGAAAGTCGAACAGGGACCGGCCTATGGCGTCGCGCTGTTGGCCGCCGTCGGCGATGGGGCCTACAAGAACGTCCAATCGGCGTGCAAAGCGACGATCGAAGTGGCCGAGCAAACACCGGCGGATCGAAAATCCGTCAAGGCCTACAATGACTTGTTCCCCGTCTACCGCAAACTCTACACTGACTTGCGGGATTCGATGCAGACCTTGGCCGGATTGCAACAGTAAACATGCAGCACGTTGAATTAACGATCGTCGACCAAATTGCGACGCTGGCACTCGATCGCCCCGAGGTCTGCAACGCGCTCGATTCGGCGTTGATCACCGATCTGGCCCAGGCACTCTCGGACGTGCACCAGGAACGGCGCGTCTGGGCGGTGTTGATCACCGGCAAAGGCGACCATTTTTGCAGCGGCGTCGATCTCAAGGCGTTCGCCAAAGTCGCCGAGTTGGAACCGATCGACGCCCAGGTGCAGTGGTTTGAAACCTGGCGCGAGCTGACGGAGTTGTGCGAGACGATTTTGCGGTTTCCCAAACCCGTGATCGCGGCGGTCGATGGTCAAGCGATCGGCGCCGGGCTGGCCGTCGCACTGGCCGCGGACATGATCGTAATGTCCGACCGCGCGTTCCTGACGGCCAACGCGGCCGAACGGGGACTCATCGGCGGTTTGACCGCACCGCTGCTGTCGTTTCGTTTCGGTGCGGCAATCGCCGCGCGGATGCTGTTGACCGGATCGCCGATCGACGCCGCCGAAGCGTATCGATTGGGCATGTGTTGCGAGGTCGTCGCGGCCGACCAGATCTGGATCACCGCGAGCGACTGGGCCAAACGCTGCGCCGCCGCCCCGCGTGAATCGCTGCAAGCGACCAAGCGGATGCTGAACGAAGGGATCGGCGAGGCGCTGCTGACCAACCTGACCAACGGCGCCGCGACCGGCGCGACGTTGTGCAACACCGAATCGGCGGCCGAAGGGATCCGAGCGTTCGTGGAAAAACGGATTCCCCAGTGGCCCTGAGCGTCGACGAAATCGCGACCCACGCGCTCAGCCTGCTGGATCCGGTCGAGCGGCAGGAGTACTTGGCGGCGGCGTGCGGAGACGATTCATCGCTGCGGAAGCAAGTTGATTCCTTGTTGGCGGCATTGGAATCGGTCGACGACGCCAGCTTCCTGGCCTCGGGGCTGTTCGGCCCGCAAAAGGCTGCGGCCGCCGCCGACGGATCGGGCAACGGCTCCGCTACCGGTTCCGGTGGTCGCCGAGCGGACGAATCCAGCGGTCGATTCGAACTACGCAGCAAGCATGCCGTCGGAGGGCTGGGCGAAGTCTGGGTGGCTTGGGACCGACAACTCGGTCGTGAGGTGGCGCTCAAACAAATGCGCGGTGAGTGGGCCGGCAATTTCAACGCCGCGGCGCGGTTTCGTCGCGAGGCGGAGATCACGGGATTCTTGGAGCACCCGGGCGTCGTCCCGATCTATGCGTTGGGACAACAGGACGACCGTCGCCCGTTTTACGCGATGCAGTTCATCCGCGGGCGCACGCTTCAACAGGTCGTCGAAGAAAAACTCAATCCACGTCGGCCATCCCCCACGGCCTCGTCGCATGAACGATCCACGCCCTGGTACGACACCGACTCGCTGCGGAAATTGCTTGATCATTTTGTCGACGTCTGCCAAACCATCGACTACGCACACAGCAAGCAAGTCGTCCATCGCGATTTAAAACCGGCCAACATTATGCTGGGGGCCTATGGGCAAACGCTGGTCGTCGACTGGGGGTTGGCCAAATGGTTGGACCCCGCGGCGCGCCCCAGCGATTCACCGGGAACCGAACGAGAGATCGAACAACAGCTCGAAGCCACGCTCTCGCTGGACAACCAACACGATTCCTCCGTGGATGAAACCCGCCAGGGCACCACGTTGGGCACGCCCCGCTACATGAGCCCCGAGCAGGCGGCCGGAAAGATCGACCAGATCGGCACGGCCGCCGACGTGTATTGTCTGGGCGCGACACTGTATTTCATCCTGACCGGGCAGGCGCCCCACTGCGGTGAAGCCGACCTACAGTCGACGTTCGATCGCATCATCGAAGGTCGATTCGACCCGCCGCTAAAGATTCGCTCTCAAATCCCCAAGGCCCTGCAGGCGATCATCCTGAAGGCGATGGCGACGCAGATGACCCAGCGCTATGCCAGCGCGGGCGAACTGGCCGAGGACGTGCAAAAGTATCTGGCCGATCAACCGGTCAGCGTGTTTGTCGCTCCGCCCATCGAACGCACCTTGCGTTGGGCACGCAATCACCGCGCGCTCACCGCAGCCTTGGCGGTCGGGTTGTTGCTGACGTTCGTTGGCACCATTTCCGGTTTGTTGGTGCGTCAGGAAATGAACCGACGGGCGATGGAAGCGGCGCGGATCGATGCCGAACGAGAACGCGAGATCGAATTCCAAGAACAGACGCGGCGGATGGAAGCCGTCGCGGCGTCCGGTGCCGCGATCCAACGCGGCGACGCCGCGCTGGCCGAAAGCCGCTATGCCGATGCCGCGGCCTTGTTCGGTGTCGCCATCGACCGGATGGAGAACCAGGAATCGTTGGCCGACGAGCGCGAGAGGCTGATCGTCCGCCGCGATCGAATGGAACGGTTGGGACGATTTCATGCGTTCAAACGCGACGGCGAGGATCTGGTCCATCTGTCGCGTTCGACCGAAGCCGCGGTGTTGCTGCAAGCCTCCTTGCAGGAGCTGGGGTTTTGGGACAGTGACACCTGGTGGGACGACCTGCCCGATGACGACCTGACCGCACTGCAACGGGATCGACTGCGTTGGCAGGTCTATCGAATTCTGACCAGCCTGAACTCGTTGTACGTGACCCGAATGGCGGTCGCGATGGGCAGCGATCCCGACGGCGGATCACCGAGCATGTTAAAGCTGATCCGCAGCTACCTATCATCGGGCGTCGGCAAACGCGAGGCGCGGGCGGCGATGGAATTGACCAGGCGGATCCACACGTTTCGCCGCAGCGAAGCGGCCCGTTGGCTGGGCAGCATCGCCTCCTTTCGGATCAATGGTGGCAAACGCGTCGAGCCGGCCGAACTGGGGCCGCCGCGAAACCCTGCCGACGGCCAACAGTTGGCCATTTTCAGTTTGATCGCCAGCGTTGATGCCAACTACCGATCCTGGTTCAACGATTACGGTGCGACGTTTATGGCGCCGAGCGACGATGATCCGGCCGACCGGGCGATCGACGTTGCATTGGAATCGCTCAGGCGCGTCAGCGACAACGCACCGGATGATTGCTGGATCCGTCTGCCCACCGCCCAGGCGTATTACTTGAAGGCACAGCGGGCCGAAGCGGACGACGATTTTGAATCCGCGCTGGAGTACTACGAACTGGCACGCGCCGAATACGGACGCTGCATCGCGATCCGCCCCGACGCCGCCTTCGTCGTCGCCGATCGCTCCACCGTCGCACTCCGCCAAGCCGTCTTGTTGCGCGATCATCCTCGATCCGATGCGAACCACCACCGCCGCGCCAAGGAATTGCTGCGGACCAGCTTTCGCGATGCCAGCCGCGCCCAGCGTCTGGAGCCGAACTTGCACTGGGTGTACTGGCACGTCGGGGCGACCGCCGCAGAACTGGGGCAGATCGACACGGCCATCGAAGCCTTTTTCCAGGCCGTCGAAATCGGATTGGACCTGCAAGACACGATGGACGGTCCCCTGGTGCGACTGGACGACCTTCGCGGACGGGCCCAAGCGATCCGATTCGCCTACCAAGACGCGGATCGGATCGAGCGTCTGACCGGTCCCGATCCGGCCGCCGCACGCTGGGCCTCACTGATCGCCTCGCTCGAATACTCGCGCGGCAGCCTGGATCCCGCCCGGGTCTGGTCGGCCAAAGCGATCGAATTGAATCCCGAAAATCCACGCGGTCATCAGATCGCCGGATGGTGTGCGTTTCAGGACCAGGATTGGGAAACGGCCCGGCAACATTTTCAAAACGCGATTCGGCTTTCCCCGGACGACGTGGTCTCGCTGATCGGCGCCGCCCGCGTCGCCGAACAGGTCGACTCGCCGACACCGGACGGACATCTGCAGAACTCCGACCGCTGGTACCGTGCAGCCATCGACGCGGCCGTCAGCGCGCGACATCGTTCGACGGCTTGGTTCGGTTTGGCCAAACAGCACTTGCGTCTTGGATCGCTGGACAACGCGTTTGCGGCGATCGAATCGGCGCGAACACTGGACCCGGCCTGTGACGTGGCCCGGTTCATCGATCTGTCGCGCGACCAGGCCAGGCGGTTGCTGTTGCGTGCTCGCCAGACGCGCGAGGAAAGCGAGAAGCAGGCGATACTGGATCAGATCAAGTCGCTCAAGGAGTTTGTGGATCAAATCGCTTCGCTGCCGATCGCCTCGGCCAACCAGATCGTCGATTCGGCGAGCGACCGGCCTCCGTCCTCTCTGGCGTTGCTCGGCGGCGATTTTGAGTTGCCGCTGGAAACCTATTGGCAAATCGAAGCGACCGATCCCTCCGGTGATCGCAGCCGGCAAGTTCTCGGCGGCAGTCTCCCGTTGGCGATCACGCCCGACGCGGCCGCAGGCGACAACGCATGTTTGTTGATTCGCCGCGCCGTCCCCTCGCGGCCGACCGGCAATTGGCAATTGGTCCAAACCGTGCCCGCGACCACCGCACAAGATTACCGACTTTCAGTGATGGTTCAAACGATCGATGCCCAGCACCAGATCGCACAACTGATCGTCCGTCACGCCGGGAAGGAATTGAGCCGTCTGGAATTGTCCGGTCAGCGCGGCGTCTGGACCCGACGGACGAGCGAGTTCTCCGTTCCCCGAGTGGAATCGTCGATCGAACCGGTGGAAATTTGCATCGAAGTCGCCGATCCCCAACGCGGAAGTGTCCTGCTGGACGATATTTCTGTGACTTTGGTTTCGCGGCAATAGGCTGCGGACATCGGTCGCGACGAATCGACAGCCGCTCCCTGCCGAGGTCGTGCGTACAATAGCGAACAGTCCACACGAAAACTTCTTCAGGGGAAATTTGCGATGGATGCGATTCAACCGGCGACGGGAAAATCTGGGACCGCCGCATCAACTCGGCGCGTGACCGCGAATGTCTCGATCGCACAGTACTTGATCCAGCGACTACAGGACTATGGGATCGGACACATGTTCGGCATCCCGGGGGACTATGTCTTGTCGCTGTACAGCGAACTGGAAAAGAGCCCGATCGAGATGATCGGCTGCACCCGCGAAGACTGCGCGGGGTTCGCAGCCGACGCCTACTCCAGGCTGAACGGCATGGGGGCGCTTTGCGTCACGTACTGTGTCGGCGGACTGAGTGTCTGCAATTCGATCGCAGGGGCGTGGGCGGAAAAATCCCCGGTCGTGGTGGTGACCGGATCGCCGGGATTGAAGGAGCGATCCAGCGGCGCGCTGTTGCATCACATGGTGCGTGACTTTCGCACCCAGTACGAGGTGTTTGAAAAATTCACGATCGCCGGCGCGGAACTGTCCGATCCGCTGACGGCGTTTGCCGAGATCGATCGCGTGCTCGATGCCTGTGACCGTTTCAAACGTCCGGTGTATTTGGAATTACCGCGTGACATGGTGCATGTGGTTCCGCCGATCGCACACGGTTACCGGGGATCCAGCCACGTCAACGACTCGCAGGCGACGGCCGAAGCGATTCGCGAAACCAGTTCCCTGATCGCATCGGCGAAATCGCCGGTCATCTTGGCCGGTGTCGAATTGCATCGGTTCGGGTTGCAAGATGAATTGCTGCGTCTGGCGGAATCGGCCAACATTCCGATCGCCACGACGATGCTGGGAAAAAGTGTGATCAGTGAACGTCATCCGATGTTCATCGGGTTGTACGAAGGCGCCTTGGGTGACCAAGCCGTCACCCAGTTCGTCGAGAACAGCGACTTGGTGCTGTTGTTGGGCGCGTTCATGAGCGACATCAACTTGGGAATTTTTTCCGCCAAGTTGAACCCAAGTCGCTGCGTGTATGCGACCAGCGAAACGCTGCGGATCTCGCATCACCACTATCACAACGTCGGTTTGAAAGAGTTTCTCGTCGGGCTGGGCGAAGCGGATTTGGTTCCGCGGCAGCAAGCGATTCCCGAAGACCTCTCGTCCACCAAACGCGGCGCGTCAAAACACGCCGAACCCGGCGACGGGGGTTTGCGGACCAGTTGGATGATGAGCCGGTTGAACCGTGTGATCGACGCGGACACGATTGTGATTGCCGACGTCGGTGATTCGTTATTCGCGGCGACCGAATTGACGATCCATGAACGCGGGGAATTCCTTAGCCCGGCTTATTACACGTCGATGGGATTCAGCGTTCCCGCGGCGTTAGGTGCGGCGACGGCGCGTCCCGACCATCGCGTCGTCGTGCTCGTCGGCGACGGCGCGTTCCAGATGACCGGTCAAGAACTCAGCACGCTGATTCGCTACGGTCACCGCCCGATCGTGATCGTGCTAGACAACCATGGCTACGGCACCGAACGTTATCTGCATGCCGGTGATTGGGAATACAACGAAATCCAGCCCTGGGATTTCGGCAAGCTGCTGGACGTCTACGGCTGCGGAACAAGCCACTACGCGGAAACGGAATTGGAGTTTGAGCGGGCCCTGCAAGACGCTTGGGCCACGCCCGACCAGCCGCATTTGATTCATGCCAAACTGGTCGAGGGTGACGGCAGCGATACGCTGAAAAACTTAGCCGATCGGATGAGTAAAACCGTGGGATAGGTTGTTCATCTTTCCGCGGTGCAATGACAGTCTGGAAGCCTCTCCCAGTTGATCGGTGTTCAACTGGGCTTGTGCTTGCTGTGACACGCCTTGCAATTGGACGCCTTCTTGAGCATCGTGCCGGCGTCATCCTTGCCTTCGACGGCGGCCTTGCCGGCTTTCACCAACGCGCCGGTCAGTGCTTTCCAGCTTTCCTCCTCTCCGCGTGGCGGTTCGTTCTTGGAAAGTGCCACCAGCATCGCGTGCAACTTCTTGACGTCTTCGGCCGATGCATCACCGCCGGCGACCTTCTTCAACAGCGGCCCCTTAAAAGCCTCTTTCATCACCTGCTTGGTCTTGAACTTGGGCTTGTCGCCATCGTCGTCCGCGGCAATCGCAGGCAACCCGATGAAGCCTGCGGCGGCCAAACAGACCAGACTCCCGAAAATCTTCGCTCGCATCGTTGTCAACTCTCTTAATGGTAGGATGAAGAAAAACCGGCCCGGGCGCTCTTCCAGGTAGGCTTAGATATAGGCGATCGGCACGCCGTACGCTACAAGCCTCGCGCTTCGGAACGATAAATCGCAAAAAGTTCAAGGACAGACTGACAACGGCAACCAATTCTTCATGAATCATTCGAGCGAAAACCAGTGGGATCGGGACGAAGCGATGGAGGCGGTCGATGCGGCGATCGCTCGCGGCAAAAAGATCGAAGCGGTCAAGCTTTATCGAGAGTTTTCCGGTCAATCACTTCGCCAATGCAAGGCCTTCGTGGAATCACGGATGAAACAAACACCGCCGGGCTTGGACGACACGGAGGGTGATTCGGCGTCAACCGACCCGACCGCGATCGACTCCCAACGCTCGGGTTGTTTTCCCATGCTGATGTTGATTCTCAGTTTCGCCGGCTTGTGCTGCATCGGCGGGTTGCTGGGAACTATAATCCGCGAATGAAACTCTCATTCGGCCCCCAAAAACAACGTCGTCAATCGAGGCGCAGACTCCCGTTGCTGCAATCATTGGGGCATCGGAAACTGCTCGCTGCGGGAGCGGATCTGGCGTTCTACGAGTTTGCCAACCACACCAACGTCACGCCCGAACTGTATTCGGTCGACACGCATGCCGAGACGCTCGCCAGCGAGATCAGTTCACCGCTCAGCCTGGGCTGGACGGGCAACGGCCAGCCCCCAAACGGTCTGGCGCTTGGCGGTGCTTTCAACGAGACCAGCGAACCGACACCCGCCGGTGGACAAGAAGACTACTTTGAATTGACGATCACACCGATCGACGGATACGTGCTGGATCTTGCCCGATTCAGCATGCAAATCCGTCGCAATGATCCGGATTCGAAAGACAGTTATTCGGTTTACTTTGATAACGATCCGGGGCCGGGCGGCAATAATTATTCGACCAAGCTGGCCAGCGGACAGATCACCAGCGAAGACGTTTTTGAATCGGTTCACGTTCCACTGGAAGGGATCCCAGAATTGAGCGGGCAAACGACACCGGTTACGTTTCGAGTCTACGCGTGGGGAACGGTCGGATTGAATACCATGCGTTTGGACAACATCCGCGTCCAAGAAGTGCAACAGACGGTGGATGAATCGTCGTTGGCGTATTACGGCGACGCCGGTCGATTGATTCACCCGTTGGACGCGTTGGGCAACCGCATCGCCGACTTTTCATCGGCCGGTTATCGCAACAGCGACCAGCCGTTGCCCGATGTCACCGCAACGATTGATCCGTCACGATTTGTGACCGTCGCACCGACGGCCGGTGACGACATGGCGGCGTTGCAGGCGGCGATCGATCAGGTCGCGACCTTTCCCGTCGGCCCGGATGGTTATCGCGGGGTCGTGCAATTGACCGCGGGCGAATATCAAATCAGCGACCAACTGACCATCCTGGACGACGGCGTGGTGCTCCGCGGCGTCGGCGACGGTGAAGATCCGTTGACCAGCACGATCCTCCGCGGCACCGGGACAACACAACGCTCGCTGATTCTGGTCGGCCAGCCATCGGGATGGGCGTCGGGCATCTCCAATACGACCCACAACATCGTCGATAAATATGTGCCGGTGGGGGCGACCAGTCTGCGCGTTGATTCGACCGCCAACTGGAACGTCGGTGATCCGATCATCGTCAAACGCCCCAGCACGGCCGAGTGGATTTCGGAGATCGGAATGGATTCGATCCCGCCGCGCAGTGACGGCGGCACGGTGAATCAATGGGAACCGGGCGGAAATTTCGATCACCTGTACGAACGCGTCATCACACGCATCGAAGGCGATCGCGTGTTTTTCAACGCGCCTTTGATGTCATCGTTCCAGCAGGAGTTTGGTGGCGGCACCGTGTTTCGATACACGTTCCCCCGTATTGAAAATGTCGGCATCGAAAACATTCGCGGCGTCTCGGATTTCACGAGCCCGACCGATGAGGCACACGCGACGACGTTCATCGAACTGCAGTCGGTCCGAGACGCCTGGGTTCGGAACGTCACCGGCCAGCACTTCGTGTTTGCCACCGTTCACGCCACCAGCCGCGCGCTGCGTGTCACGGTGGACGATGCACAAAGCTTGGACCCGGTTTCCATCATCACCGGCGCCCGCCGATATCCGTTCACGATCGACGGCCAATTCGTCTTGATGCGCAACCTCTATTCGGAAAATGGGCGACATGATTTTGTCAACAACTCGTCATGGCGCAACCGCGGTCCGAATGTGTTTCTCGATGGCGTCGCGGTCGACTCGCACAGTTCGACCGGACCACACCAACGCTGGTCCTCGGGAACGCTGTATGACACGATCTCGACCGACAACATGATCGAAGCTCGCAACCGGGGAAACTTTGGCAGCGGACACGGTTGGGGTGGCGCCGGGATGGTGTTTTGGAACGCCCGCGCCGATCAGTTCATCGTCCAGAACCCACCGACGGCGCAGAACTGGGTGATCGGTTCGACAGGCACACTAGTCAACGAGACCCGTTTCGGGCCCCAACCCCCGGCAACGGTCGACGCCCACGCCACCCCGATCGATTTCGGTGACCCGCTCAACCCGACCAGCAGCCTGTTCGTCGCCCAGCACAATCAACGGATGGCAGGTCCGAACAGCCAAACGCGTGAGTACGTGCTGGGGGATTTCGACTTGCTCCAGTTCGACGGATCGGCGTCGGCCGACACGCTGCCCGTCGATCCGAGTTGGCTGGCCGAGGTGACAACCCTGGCTGGCGGGACGCCGATTCGGTCCAGCGACCAGACAACCGACGGCCAGTATGTCCCGTTCAGTTTCCAGTACTCGCTGGCCACTCACGAGGTGGTTCGCTCGGCGGTGCTGTCGCTGGGACTGCGGGGAACCGGCACAGCGACCACCGGTGACGCGATCTGGATCGAAGACGTCTCGTCGCCGCGCTCGCTCGCCGCGCTCGGCATCACCGCTGCCTTGTCAACGACCGAGACCACAACGTTGACGGTCGAGTTGACCGGCCGTGATCTGTTCGCCTTGCAAGACGGACGGTTGGATGTCTTGCTCGGACAACACAGCGCTCTGGACTGGGCTGCGCTGAATCTGTCGGTCACCGAACTCGACAATTTTGATTTCGGTGATGCGCCGGCGACCTATCCCACGACCCTGGCGCAAGACGGAGCACGCCATGGAGCGACGGGGCCGCGCCTGGGCGCGACCCGTGACGAAGAATCCGATGGCGTCGCATCCCCCACCGCCGACGGTGAACTGGACGATGGCGTGTTGTTCGGTGCCATCAACATCGGTCATCCGATGGCAGGTGTGAACATCGATCTGCAAAACGCGGACGAAGCCAAAGTCGACGCGTGGATCGACTTCGATCGCGACGGGATTTGGCAACCGAGTGAACAGATCCTTTCCGCAGCCCCCGTCTTCGCCGGACTGCAAACACTCAACTACAACCTGCCGGAATCGGCGCCGCTGGGGCAGACCATCGCTCGCGTCCGGCTCAGTTCGGTCGGCGGATGGCAACCGACCGGTTTCGCCTTTGATGGTGAAGTCGAAGATTATTCGGTGACCGTTCAAGCCGCCGTCGCCCCGGCGATCGAAAGCATCGTGATCAACGACGGCCAGTCACAACGCTCCCGCGTCGATCGGCTGACGGTAACGTTCAATGGCGAAGTCGAAACGACCGAAAACGCCTTTTCAGTGCGCGACCGGGCAACCGACCAGCAGGTGGATCTGTCGCTTGCGATTGATCTTCAAGACGGAAAGACAATCGCGACGTTGACATTCTTGCCCGGTCCGGCGGTCGCCACCGCTGCAACCGGCCTTCACTCGCTCCGCGACGGCAACTACGAACTGACCATCGTCGGATCCCTGGTCACATCCGGCCGGTTGGGGATGGACGACGACGCCACCTTCGGCGATCAAGCATCCGATGCGTTCTTTCGATACTACGGAGACACCGACGGAGACCGTGATGTGGACGGCCAAGATTACGGCCGCTTCGGATTGACGTTCCTGCGTTCCCCGACCGATGATGGATTCCGCTCCGACCTCGATTCCGATGGCGACAACGATGTCGACGGCCAAGATTACGGACGCTTCGGCAGACGGTTCCTCAAACGACTAAATTTTTAATCCCGATTTTGCACAGCCGAGTTGCCGCGTCGCCCAATCCGCCCCTGACAGTCCCCAGGCGTGCGTAACAAACCCAACCTTCATCATTCTGCCCCGCATCATTCTGCCCCGCATCATTCTGCCCCGCATCATTCTGCCCCGCATCATTCTGCCTTCTATCGTTTTGCCCCCATCGTCTTGCCCCCCAAAGCCCATGCACCGAACCATCGCCACCTGTCTGCTCCTCACCCTCACCCTCGTCCCCGCGTCAACGCTGCCCGCCCAATCGGACCGCCCCGTCCACCAAGCCCACGCGCACAACGACTACCTGCACGACCGTCCGCTGTTAGACGCCCTCGACCAAGGATTTGGCAGTGTTGAAGCAGATATCTATTTGGTCGATGGCGAGCTGTTGGTGGCCCACGACCGAGACAAGACGTCGCCCGAACGCACCTTGCAAGGACTGTACCTCGACCCGCTGCGGTCTCGAATCAAGCAAAACGAAGGCAGTGTCCACGGTGATGGGCAAACACTGACATTGTTGATCGATCTCAAATCCGAAGGCGAATCGACTTACCACGCCCTGGACGCCGTCCTTTCCCAGTACGACGACATCTTGACCCACGTCGATGACCAAGGTGTTCATCCGGGCCCGGTCACCGCGATCATCAGCGGCAATCGAGCCGTCGACGTGATCAAGTCCGATCCGACGCGTTACGCCGGAATCGACGGCCGGCTCTCGGATTTGAACACGGACCTGTCAGCCGACCTGATGCCGCTGATCAGCGACCACTGGGGCCGCAACTTCAGCTGGCGTGGCGACGGGGAGATGCCTCCGGCCGAACGAGAACGATTGAATGGAGTGGTGGAAAAGGCCCATGCCGCCGGACGTCGTGTTCGGTTTTGGGCCACGCCCGACGACCCGGCCGTGTGGGCGTTGCTGGCCGAGGCGAACGTGGACCTGATCAACACCGATGACCTGACGGGACTTGCAGAATTCTTGCGTTCCCGATAGCACGACGACCGCCACACGTGCCGGCACCCGATCGGATAGACTGCGCCCGAAGCCCCATCGTGTTCCCCTTTTCGCCACCTTGATTGTCCACCATGCGAACCACGCTCGCCTGTTCTTTGGTTGCTCTGGCATCGATCGTCCACGCGCAAGACACTCCGCCGCCCAAGCATCATGTGGCCGACCCGGCCGACGCCTCGATTGCGATTTCCAACGCACGCGACCCGATCCGGTTGACGCACGGCCCGATGCTCGGGCAGCCTTCGGCGACCTCGATGCGAGTCTGGGCGCGGACCTCTGATCCCGGACAATTCGAAGTCCATTACGGCACTGCGGCCGACGCCATGGACTCGGTCAGCGAGCCCGGCGAGACGACGATCGGTCACGACAACACCGGAGTGGTGGATCTGGTCGGTCTGAAAAGCGACACCCGCTACCACTATCAAGTTTGGGTCAACGGTCGGCCGCACGGTTTGCCCGGCAGCTTTCACACCTTGCCCAGTGCTGCCGGGGCGCGAAACGACACCTATAACCCCGACGGACTGTTCAACTTTCGTTTCCAGATCGGATCCTGCGCCAACCAAAACCCGCTGCATGGCGGCGGGCATCGGGCGACCACGTACGAACACCTCAATCGCGACTGGGCCGACAAGGTCCATTTCCACGTGATGAACGGCGACTGGCTGTACGAGGAGCAAAGGCGGTATCCGCCCCAGGCTTGGCAATTGGTCCAGGGTGCCAGTGCGATGCCCCGCGTCGCCCAAATCGCACCGACCATCGTCGGCGTCTGGGAAAACTACAAACTGTATCTCGACCGCGGTGAATCGTTATCGCAGTGGCATCGGCATGTGCCCAGCTACTTCACGTTCGATGATCACGAATTGGTCAACGACATCTGGGGATCGGCGGAAACGGGCAAACGCCATCGCCGCACCGTTTTTCGCGACATCGGGACCCAAGCCTGGTACGACTATTTGGGTTGGGCCAACCCGACCGAGTACCACCACCCGATTCATTTCGGCAAAGCGACGATGCGCCGCGACAGAGACCTGCTGTACGACCAGAACGCCGACTTCACCAAGATGCCGCTTTCTGAAATGGGAAACCTGCACGTCCACTGGGGCACCCCCGAAGCCGGCGTGAACGACATGCAATACGACGACGATTCCGGACACAAGAACTCGTACGTCTACGACATTGTCGAAGTCATCGACCCGCACACCTTGCGGTTGCACATGCCGGCTAAGGTCGACGACACCAACGTCAGCTATTCGATCGGCCGTCGCAGTTACGGAAAAAAGCGGATCGGCAATTGCGAGTTTTATTTCATCGACACGCGTGGCGATCGTCAAATGCACGACGTGACCGAGCGGGACAAGCCGGGCGTTTCGATGTTGGGCCGCCCGCAACGCGAATGGTTGCTGCGCAGCATGCGTGAAAGCGACGCCGATTTCCGCTTCGTCATCTCCACGGTCCCCTTCATGATCCCCCACAGCGGCGCGGGCGGATTCGAAGCCGATGCGGCGAACAAGGAAGAAGCCTGGACGGGATTCTTTGATGAACGCGAGTTCTTGATCGCCGAGTGGGAAAAGATCGGCAAGCGTGTGTTCGTGATGACCGGCGACTTGCACAACAGTTTCGCGATCAAGGTCACGGACAACGTTTGGGAGTTCTGTTGCGGGCCACACAACAGCGTCAACCACGTCCCGGTCAACGACGAAAGCGACCGCCCGGCGACGGGCAAGTTCAAGTTCGGACCGCGCGAGTGCGACATCCGCTGGAGCAGTTACATCCTTCCCGATCTGCCGCGACTGGAGCGGTTGTACCCATACTTCTGTGTCGTGCAAATCAACAACGTCTTCAACATGCCGCAGAAGTTGGGTGGGAAACGTCTGGTCGCTTACCCCCATCCCCAAGTCGTCTTCCAGTACTACGACGGCCGAACGGGTGAACTGGCCTACGCCGAATCGATTTCGACGGAGCGGTGAGCGGTAGAGAGGCGGCAAAACCATGGGGGCAAAACGATTTCGGGCTGTCATTGGAGCGTCCGCCACATACAGGCTGGAGTCGCTGCTCCGGCAGCGGCCGCAGGGCAGTGGAGGCAACACCACCAATACACGCAGCGGTGTCCGCCACCGACGGCACGAACGAAAGCTGCTTCTAGACGGTGATCGATACACCGATGCGGCGAAACGGGAGGCAACAGCTATTCTCCGAAGGGAGGAATCTCTTCCGTTCTTTGCAACGGCGTTGCCGGGATACGATCACAACACACGCTCCGTGCGGCTGGATCGCATTCCGATTTCAGTCGGTTGGCGAATCAGATCGAATAACCTGGAACCTTTCACAGAGGTTAAACGGATCGCGCAGATTCTGAACTATTCGTCCAGTGATCGACCGGTTCAGCGCGATGTAGATGCGTCCCGACGGCATTTCATCGTTGATCCCGACCTCTGCCAAATCTTTCTCGGTCTACAGAGTGTTTTGCCAAACGTATTGAATTGCCTTGTCCTAGGTACAAAACCGAATGGCTTTTCGTCGTGTCTGAACTGCTTGAACGATGTCGGTGCGAACACTGATCCAGGCGATATGTGGTGGAGGCAAATTCAGAATCCATAGCAGCATTCCGCATTTGTCGAATGCTCACATGCAATTCCGGTCCTCCGTATTGTGCTGAGACAAGACCAAATCATTGTGCTCGCGCAGAAAACTGATTTGCAGATCCGTGAAGACCATCAGTGTGCAACCATTGGCTGCGATCCGACGTTCCGACGCACTGATGCCGTGGTAGTTGCGAGCATGTTTCATTCGCATGGACCAAAAAACGGCGATTTCTCCGTTTCTTGAAACAACGTGATCGACCGAAAACTCAATCTGTTCAAATGCCTCCAAAGCTCTGCGATAGTGCGCTAGCGCGGCTGCTCGGCCTCGCTTGCTGCTGTTCTCCACAAACACGGTCACATCTGCAGCTAAAATGGAGTCGAGTAACTTTAGGTCATCATCGTTGAAAATCGCGTTCAGAGCATCGCTGGCTATCTCAGCCCGCTGGTCCAGCGATCGGCCGGCAACATATTGCCCCAAGTCTCTGTCATTTGCGTCGGCAACGTGTTCGCGATAGGTCGCTACAACATCGTCGAGAGTTTGCAGTGCAACTGGACCACCGCTTTCTAGCTTGCGAATCAACCGCTCGGTGTAGCCAGATTTTTGTGCGGCAATTTGTTGCGTCCAACCGATCCGCACGCGAAGCTCCTTGAGCCGCTGTCCGTCGACGCTTGTGCTAATTCTCGCTTGAGACATTCTCCCGAAGATTCCAGCGTTATCCTTGGTAATTTCTTAATACAACGCGACCTTTGGCATTTTTTGACCGAACGATGAATCGATGACTCGCGTGTGTTGGCGAAGTCCGGGGAGCAAATTGCTCGCTTCGGACTGACTCCTCAGATATAGTGCAAGCGGACCACCTGTTTTTTGCGCCATTTCAGTTTTTTTCAGAGGTGCTGAAGGGTGGCTGGAGGACACGTGATCGGGAAGTCCGAATTCGAGGTGCAATTGAAGGAAGCGATCGATGGTGGCGAGTTGGTATGCCATCGCCTGATCGCCCAATATCGCCCCGTGATGGGCATGCTGGCTCGACGCCAGATGCATCAGCGATTCCGCCAGCGTTTCGACGAATCAGATATTGTTCAAGATGCGTGCTGGCAAGCGTTCCAAAGCTTTTCGACCTTCAGAGGGTCCACGGAACAGGAGTTTGTTTCGTGGCTGGAAACGATTTTGAGACGAACTTTCACGGGGCTCGTCCAGCATCATTCAACTAAGATGCGTGATGTCGCTCGCGAATGGAAAGCAAGTGGAACCCCCGCTGATGGGGATGAGGAGCTGTCGGTTATCTGGCACTTGGTTCCAAGTGATTCACCCGGCCCAGAATCCCGAGTGATCCGGGGCGAAAAAGCACTAGTCCTCGCATCAGCTCTCCAGCAACTTCCGCGAGAGTATCAACAAGTCGTCGAGCTGCGTTTTTTGGAGGGAAGAAAGCTGAAGGAGATTGCCGACGCGATGGATTCATCGGTGGGACGAATTGCGGGTTTGCTCCGCCGTGGGCTGGAAGAGTTGCACCGCATCCTACCGAGCAATCTCTTGGGAGGGATTGAGGAGCCTTCACGATGACCCGCCAAGAACCTGCGACACTGGATGACGTCATCGCTGCCTACCTTCAAAGAATCGACGAAGGCTCTGCTTGTGATCCAGAGACGTTTATTGATGCCTATCTAGAACATCGAGAAGGGTTCCTAAAATTTGTCACCCAGCTAGACCGTGTCAAAATGTTGGCGTCTGATGAAGTGGATTCCAACCCCTCAGTCGGACACGGATTTGAAATTGAGTCGGATCTGAAGTCGCGAGTGATTGGTCGATACGAGCTTGGACCCATGATCGCCCGTGGCGGGATGTCACACGTTTATCAAGCGACGGATGCAGCGAGCGGTGATTCAGTCGCTCTCAAATTGCTTGATTCCAGCCGGATACTTGACCCTTCCGTTCAGGACCGCTTCCGGCGCGAAGCGAAAGCTGTCGAACTGCTCGATCATCCAAACATCGTGCAACTCTTGGATTGGTCGAACCACGAAGGTGTTCCCTACCTCGTTTTTCCTCTGATCAATGGTTGCACGCTCACCCAACTCGTTGCAGCCTTCCGGCGTTACGAAGACCGTTTGCAGCGTTCGAGCTGTTCGGAGGTCGAGGTCGAATGTCGAATGACGGGCCAAACCGAGAATGCTAACGACAACACACCAATTGCCTACAAGTCAAAATCCTTCGCCGGAGACTCTGAGTCGTACGAACTTGATGCATTCGCGCTCCGATGTTTTGAGGCTTCGCGACAGCATAGCGATCCTTTAAAAGACCTTGCGTTGCTGATTGCTGATGCGGCTGACGCGCTTCATGCTGCACATCAACATGGGATCGTGCATCGTGATGTGAAGCCCTCCAACCTGATGATTGACTCGGTCGGACATCTTTGGCTTACCGATTTTGGCTTGGCATCAGTTCGTGATGGTGAATCGGTTCTCACACAATCTGGGCAATTGGTGGGGACGCCCAACTTCATGAGCCCGGAACAAGCGGGTGGAAAATCCAAGGTGGTCGATCATCGGAGCGACGTATTCTCGTTGGGGGCAACCCTCTACCAACTCACGACACTCGAGCGTCCCTTCCAGGGGGAACGCTTTCGCGTGTTGCTAGACGTTTCCCGAGGAAGGTTGACTCCACCGTCCCGCATTCGCGGCGACATCCCTCGCGGCCTCGAGACGATCATCTTAAAGGCGATGGCGTTGGAGCCGGTGGACCGCTACGAAAGCGCGGCTGAGATGGCCGACGATCTCCGCCGATTTGCATCAAACCAAAGTCCATTGGCGCGTCTTCCCGGTCCGGCAGAAAAAGCCATGGGCTGGCTCATTCGTAATCCTCGGACGTCACTTACTACGGCCGGCGTCTGCCTTGGCCTGACGATCATCGTCTTTACCCTGCAATACGCCAGCAGACACCAGCTCTCCAAAGCAAATTCGCGACTATCTGTAGCGAACGACAGGCTAGAAGAAACGAATTCGAAGCTCGAATCTGCGAACGCCAATTTGGACGACAGTCGCACTCGATTGCAGCGGCATCTGTACATTGCAGACGTGGCCGCGGCGTATCGGGCGTATGCCGAGAATGAAATCGACAACGTTCGTCAATTGCTGGCTCGCCATGTTCCAGACGATTCCGAGGACGCTTCCGCCATAGATTTGCGTGGTGTTGAGTGGTGGATTTTGCACAACCTGACGCGTGCGCCGGATGTTGTCCGTCTGTGCCACCACGAAGGGCCAGCGCGTGAACTTGCCCTGGTTCCCGGCACGCTTCAAGGCATCAGTGTCGGCGACGATGGCGTAGTGCGCCACTGGGACCTTGATGAACGGCAGCAGATCAACGCATTCGCTCTTGCTGGAAAACTAGATGCGGTTGCTATCTCACCGGATGGTGGTTCCTTCGTGACGAGTGCAAACAGTCCATTGGCATTAAATCCTTTAGCGATACACGACATTTCGACAGGAAAAGTGATCCGGAAATTGACCCGGCATGGTCATACAGTGGAATCTGTCGCCTTCTCTCCGACAAGCGACTACGTTGCTACCGCAGACCGTTACCATAATGTTCACCTGCATGACATCAATGGAGAATTGGTAGGACAGGTTGCCACCGACTCACGAAACGAATCCCTGGCATTTACAGCCGACGGCAAGCATCTCGTCGCTGTACTTCGCACTGATAGCGATGATGGCGGGAAACAGTCACTTGCGGTTTGGTCGGTGCCCGACCTGGAACGCATTGTGGAATGGGACCAATCTTTTCGTACCTCGGTCTTTGCTTTATCCGCAGACGGACGTCGCGTCGTGGTGGCCCACACTCAAGGTATTTTGGTCGGGAACTGGCCGGAACGAGAGAAAATCTTCGACCAGCACGATGTCCTCGGTCGTATTCGTTGCCTCGCCATTAATCAAGACGGTAGCCAAGTCGCGGCCGGCTGCGACAACGGAATGATTCACCACTGGACTCTGGATTCGAATGGCAAGCCAGAGAACGAGTTTCCCCGAACGATTGTCAGTGGTGAAAAACGAGTGACCAGCATTCAATTTGCGGACGACCAAACGCTGGTAAGCACCAGAGAAGACGGAGCTGTCCGAGCTTGGCTAATTGGCGAGCGCAACCAAGCCGTCTTGAGCTTCGGCTCGTCTACACGTGCGATTGCCGCTCCCTCGTCAGAGACCGGCGTCTTGTACACGCGAAGCGAATTCGGCGGCATCGAGAAACTGAGCTTGGACAACTTGAGAGACTACCATCAGATTGCTCACGCCGACAACGATTGGCGATGCCGGATGGCCGTTACCTCCGACGGAAAGACGGTAGCCGCTGCCGCACCCGATGAAATCGTCCTGTTCTCCGGTCAGGATGGAACGGAACAGCGAAGCATTGCGACGGGGCTATCGGCTGCGAATTCATGCACCAGTCTGCTGTTCACAACCGATGACTCACATCTTGTCGCCCTCTATCCAGATCGTCTGTTGCGGTACCACACAAGCGATGGAAGTTTGACCGGCCAAGTTAGCTTCCATCAAGGAGGTGCCGACTCCATGGCTGAATGCCCAGATCCATCGTCATTTGTTGTCGTGACCCGCAATGCCCTCTACTGGCTGGAAACGGATTCGATGACTGTTCATGCGATATACAACGCCAAACTCGGCGATTTCGTACACGTGAGCTACACGCCGGACGGTGAGACGGTTGTTGTGGGCCACGGCGACGGCAGCATCGAGTTGCTTGACGCCAGCGAGTTAAATCGGATTGGACTACTTCGAGGGCACCGTAATCAGGTTTTTGGCAGCCTGTTTGTGAATGATGGCAGAACGCTCATCACATGCGGCGAAGATATGACCGTGCGGTTCTGGGACGTTCACACTGAACGTGAACTAGGGTATCTGCGTGTGCGGGAGGGTGCTGTAAAGTATCTCCATTACGACTCGCGACAAAAGCGACTGTTCGGATTCCGCGAGGGATATCCCACGAAAGTCTGGTCAGCGTCGTATCCGTAACGGCTCTCCGTGTCCGACGATCTGTCTCTTAACGTATTCGAGATGTCAATTCGGTGACCGTTGTCTGCGCGGCAATCCGAGGAGTGCGATCCCAACGAAACAGAAGAGCGATGCCGGTTCCGGAACAACGTTGCCCGCTTGCGAAACGGTGTAATCGAGTGTATTGGTTGCGACATCAACAAAGTTAAAGTTGGTGTCGGACGCGAAGGGAGAGAAATCTTCAAAAGTAATTTGACCGCTTCCGGTCGAGACGGCTGTGATGTCAAACGTAAAGAATTGACCATCGGTTGCGATTGGATCGCCAAAGACTTGGAAGAACTCCGCATCCACATTGCCTCCCGGTGTATCCAAGAAGAGTTCGAAGGGATCGGGCCCACTGGCGAACAAAATTCCAGGAGCGAGCGAAAAAGTGTCGACTGACAGTTCAGGCGTCATCTCAACTGTCCCGCCAAGCGCCGAGAGAGATTGACCGGTCATCAGGCCGGACAGATTCACGTTAATAGAAACGGTATCGCCGACTTTCAGCGTACTAAGGTCAGTCCCACCCGCGTCCAACGACAACGTGATCGTGCCGGCGGAAAGAGTTGTGGACGAAAACGAGAGTGCAAGTAAGGCTAGGGCATATCGCATGAGGCTTCTCAAGGTTGATTAAACGCAAATGGGATTTAGTAAAATGGCGCTGATTTTGAAAACACAAAGTGTGCTTTGACCGAGTCCAGGATTGTAATTGCTAGTATGAATAGCCATCGACAGTGCTGCTAGAAACAGAGGCGCCAGCGACTTGGTTTAAGGCCAAATTTGAGTTCCTAACTGATTGGCCGCCCTCGCGCCCGTATCGTATTATTCACGTCGTTGGTAGACATTGTCATGATTAAGAGAAGCGAAGAGACGGACCGCGCTGGGTATTTCCAGCCTTCTGCGGGTTCTCTTACGACCATTAGAAAGCGTCCTCCAATCGTGGCCCCCAAAGAAACGACACGCCGCCGGCCAGACTAATTCCCAAGCTAGCACCTGCTGTGTTGCTCGTTGTTCCGACACCAAATCCAACGGCAAGCGAGCTCTTGCTCTTCGACTTTCCGCGTGATCCGGTTTCGTTAGTGGCAACGGCGCTGCCATCAATGATTGTGAATGCGCCAGTGAGAAGTGCAGGAGAAGATCCGAAAACCGCCGGTGTAAGTAGAGTGACGTCGGATGACGTGTAAAGTTCAACGGAAAAACCGATCGATAGTCCCAGAAGCAATAGGGTCGCTGATCGAGTTTCGTTTTGCACAGAAAGAACATTGGCGGAAATGCCTTTGAGTCCCAGCGTTGGGTCAGTTGAAAAAAGTGTGCCGGTCCATGTTCTTGCAGGCAGCCCGAAGACCGAAACGGCTGTTCCACCGAGAGAAGCTGCCGTCGTTTGGGAGAGAGCTATAACTGCCAGAGTTGTTAAGACACTTCGAGTGCTGATTCCGGCTGCGATACTTCCAATGGAAATATTTCCGCTTGGATCGATATTGTTAATCGGATTTGCATTTCCGTAGGCGTAGCGATGCAACGTAACGGGGAGGATTTGAACGGCCGGGAATCTATCTCTCGCAACAAACCTTCCCAATCGCGTGTCCAGGTACCTCGCTCTGAGGTAGTCAATTCCTGTCAATGCATCCCTTTGTTCGCCGGTGAATAGATATGTATTATCGGTCGCCCCCACTTGCCAAATGTTTTCACCGAACGCGTTGTAAATATATCGATTGGTGATGTCTCTATCGATGGAAGTGAGGATTCTGGAGCTCCCTAGTCCATCAACGTGGTAGAACGACTTCCCGCTGTCTCCGTGGCGGTTTTGCAAAATCAGGTCGAGACCGTGCACGTAGGAGACTTTGAGGATTCCGCCGGGTGTGTATTCCTCCAGCACCTGCTGATAAGGACGATTGGCGTCGATCAAGAATCTTGTTTCGTCCGGCGTCCCATCTGGATCGAGGGTCTTGGCGACTCGAATTCCATCGGCATCGTATTTGTAGGCGACGTCGTTCACTCCATCGGCATCGGTGTCGGCTGCGACGAGCCGATTCTCGACGTCCCACTCGTAGTAAACCTGGTCGACGTCATCGACCGTCTTGCGGATCGTGTTGCCGTTGTCGTCGTAGCCGTAGGTTGTGACAACACCATCGATCGTTTCGTCCAACAGGCGGTCGTTAAGGTCATAGCTGTAGGTCGTCACACCTTCCGCAGAGTCGTCTCGCTGCAAGCGGTTTCCGACGTCGTCGTAGACATAGTCGATGCTACGAGTCGCGTCGGTGGCTCCAGGATCAAAGATGTCTTCGCTGAGCAGGCGATACAATTCGTCGTATTCGTATTCCACCCGTCGTCCATCGTGCTCCGTCACAGCGGTTCGATTGCCGACTCGATCGAGTTCGTAATCAAAGCTTGCGAACACATCGTCCGTGGTCAAGTTCCGATGCTCAATCCCTATCAAGCGGTTTTGCACATCGTAGCTGCGGCTCTCTTGCGTGTTGTTCGGAAAATTTGTTTCCACCAACTTTCCAGCGTCGTCGTAGGCGTAACTGGTGGTGAGGCCTTCCGGATCAGTGACCGTTTCGGTGCGATTGAGCGGGTCGAAGGTGTAGATCGTTTGACGAGGGGCATTGGAACCGATGGTCGTTGTTACGGAGGTGCGGTTGCCAACGACGTCATAGGTGTAGCCGATCGTTGAGTCGTCGGGATCCGTCCGCGACAGCAGGCGATCTCGGGCATCATAGGCGTAGGTCGTCGTCCCCCGATCATCCGTCGTGGTTTCCCTTAATCCCGTGACGGTGTACGTGAAGCTTTCTCTGGATCCGTCCGGGAATTGTTTGGACGTCAGTCGATCGCGAGCGTCGTAATCGAAAGCAATGGTCTGGCCATTGAAGTCGGTTGTTTCGATCACGCGGCCGGCGAGGTCGTAGACGGTCTCACTGCGCTGTCCCAAAGGCAACTCGGTCGCGGTCCTTCGTCCCAGCCCGTCGTATTCGTAGATCGTGGTGCGTCCGAGTGCATCGGTTTGCGAGACCAGGCCGCCAAGTTCGTTGTAGCCGTACTCTGTCCGTAGCGTCGTCAGGCTAGAGGTGTCGGGATCAGTCACAAATTGAACGACCGCGGTCAGCCGGCCAGCGGCATCGTATTCGTATTCGGTCTGATTCCCGTTCGCGTCGATGCGAGCCGAGAGACGACGGGACTCGTCAAACTCGCTTCGACTGCGATCATTATCGTCAAGGTCGTTGGGAGTGTCGTCAGGCAGAATCGTCTCAGTCAGCAGTCCGCCCGGTGAGTATCGGTACCGGGTTTGGTTGCCCAGAGGGTCCGTGCTGGAGACCTGGCGTCCGGTTGAATCGTAGACGCTGATCAGGCGTGGGTTGTCAGAGTCGTCGCCCGGGGTGTCGTCGGGAAGGATCGTTTCCAGGACGTTCCCATTTGCGTCGTAGACAAACTGCGTTCGATTTCCCAACTCATCGATCTCCGCGATCGGTCTCCCCGCACGATCGTAAACGGTTTCGGTGAAGGGATTGTCGGAGTCATCATCGGGAGTGTCGTCGGGAAAGATCGTCTTTGTAGGTCGACCAGCGGTGTCATACTCGAAGCGCGTAATTCGGCCGGCTTCATCGATTTCCGCGATCACCTGCCCTGCTGGGTCATACTGAGCCTCGGTTCTTGGGTTGTCGTCGTCGGTGTTGGGGGTGTTGTCGGGGTAAAGCGTCGTAGTCAGTTGGCCGCGGTCGTCGTATACATATTTGGTGACGCGGCCGAGCGAGTCGATGGATGCGATCCGATTTCCAACCGCATCGTATTCCGTCCCAGTTTGAGAGAGGAGTTCACCGTCCTGCTTGACCGTCGTGGAGACAACCCGGCCCTCGCCATCGTATTCCGTCTCAGTCAACACAGTGCTCTGGCCCTGTGCGGTGGTGTAGGTCACCGTCTCGGTGAGTTGATTCCCGTTTGCGTCGTAGGTGTAGGTCCGCACGGCACCCGCCGCGTCTTGTTGGCGAATGACCCGCCCGGAGCCGTCATATTCGAATCTGGTCGTCTGCTCTCCAATCCCTACCAGTTTTGGATTGCCCGAGTCGTCATAGGTTATTTGCGTCGTGACTCCATCGGCGTCGGTGCTGCGAAGTAGATTGCCGTTCTGGTCATAGTCATTTTGAGACACATTTCCGGCCGCGTCGATCGTCGCGACGACGTCTCCGAAATTGTTGTAGGTGTAACGCGTTTCGTTGCCTTGTGGATCAATTTCAAGTACCACATTGCCTCGAGAATCGTACTCGTAAATCGTCGTCAACTCGGTTCCATCGGCCAACACCTCCGTAATGGTCGATTCCAGCGTTGGATCGTTTGGATCGCTGTAGGTCCGCCGAGTGACAAGACCCTCGGAATCAATCTCTGTAAGTACATTGCCCAGGGAATCGTACTCGTACGTGGTCTCGTGGCCCAGTTGATTGGTGACCATCTGCACGGCGTTGTCCTGGTCAAATCCGAGCAAGATCTCTTCGCCACCGGCATCAATCAAGCGTGAGAGTCGCCCCTGGTCATCGTAGACGGATTTGATTCCGGTTCGTCCGAGTGGATCGATGACTTCCTCCAGATAGTGCGGTCGTTCGGAGTGGTAGACCAGACGCGTGACGCTCCCTTCCCGGTCCGTTACTGACACCAGGTCACCTTGCGGATCGTACTCATACTCGATGCGTTTTCCGTCAGGATCGATCAACGCGACGATACGACCCTGAGGGTCTCGCTCGAAACTGATCGCCGGACCAGAGGAACTACGAATGCCATCGGTTTCAAATGTCAATTCGTTTCCATTGCGATCGCTGATCGAACGGGCATCGCCCGTCTGGCCGTCGATCTTGTAGACCAAGCCTTCCTTTGTGGTCAGTGTGAAGCTACCACCGAAGGCGCGTGATGCCGGGTTGTAGGCAAGACCGCCGGCGAAACTGACGAACGATCCACCCGCGTTGGCAAGTTCGAAGTACCTCACGTCCAACGAGCTGGTGACACCCGGGTCGGGCACGAACCGAGCCTCCCAAATTCCAAGAAACGTACCCTTCAGGCCGGGGGCAAGCTGCGGCTCAAACGTGAATCCCTCCCTGCCTCCTTCCGGTGTTGTGACGTAGACCCTGGCTCCGAAGAAGTACGGATTGTAGATCCCTTCGTTTTCAAATCCGGATTCGGGAACGCTGCTTCGTAGGTCTGTATCTGCGATTTCCAAACGCCACCCGAATCCGAATTCATCGGTGCGTTCGGCTCGCAAGGTGTCGTAGTTTCGGTTGACAACAATGGGGATCCCCGAAACCGGAACGGTCAAGTCCGTAAAGGACAACGCGAAATTGCCGAGCTTCAGGTCTCCGGTGACCGCGATGGTGCGTTCCAAGACAGAATCGTTACCACCGGTATCGATCGCGAACAGCCGGATCACGTATTCGCCGTTTTCGAGCAAGGTGGGATCAAATGTGCCTAGAACTGCGTCGTTGATTTCATCGGTCCCCGCCCCAAATTCGGTCCACGACGCGCCGTCGATCGGACGGAATTCAAGGGTGTAACTGGCAAGATCTGGGTCGACAACAGACCCAACGATGTCGATCCGATCGGTAACGAGCCGCCCCTCGACGGGAGTTGAGATCGAAAGGACCGGATCTCCAACGACGTTTGGATCAACAATCGTCAGTTGAGTTTGGAAAGTTCCCACGTTTCCGGCGGCGTCGGTTGCAGTTGCGACTAAGTCAAGTAGTCCAGCCATCTCTGTCGGCAGCGATGCTGCGCCGGAATCGTCGATTGAGATCGGAGTGCCGTTCACGAAAAGCGATAAGTCAGTGACTCCGACGTTGTCGCTTGCGGTGACGATTGCGTTCAACGCAGATCCCAGGTCAACTGGCCCCGGCGATGGCAGTGTGATAAAGGCTGTTGGCAAAGTGACATCAGCGCCGACTTGGATGTCGAAAGCCAAAGACGTTGCCTCAAACGGATCACTGACTTGCAGCCTCACGAGATTCGCACCGAGATCGCGGTCAGCAGGAAGCCAGTTGACCTCACCCGATTGAGGATCGATTTCGAGCCCAGGGGGTCCTTCAATCACCGAATATCTGAGCGGATCTCCATCGGGATCGATTGCTTGGAGAAAGAAACGATAGGGGGTATCTGGCACAGCCGAATTCGGAGGTTGGTTGAGAAGCTCGGGAGCTCGATTATCACCGCGAACACGAATCCTGTAGCTTTGCGTGAACGTGTTGCCAAAGTCATCTTCGACAACAACACGAACGGAGGGATTTACCCCGGTCGGCTCGGGCCACTCCAGCAAACCAGTCAACGGATCGGACATCGTCATCCCGGGTGGTCCATTAATGACTGCGTACGTCAGCACACCGTCCTCCGGATCGGACGCTTCAATCTGATATTGGTACGGACGTCCCACAATTGCTTCGAATACAGGAGTACTCGTAATGGTTGGCATGAGATTGAGGATACGATTCTCGACGACAATCTCGTACTGCATGATCGAAGACGCGCCTTGGTCATCCATCACGGAAATCTCGACCAGATGGCTGCCAATTTGCTCCAGCCCTGGCATCCATTCAATCAGTCCATCCGTGCCTAGCTGAAATCCTGTGGGGCCTTGCTGAAGCTGAAAAGAAAAGTCGTCTCCATCTGGATCGAATGCGGATAGCTGGTTCTCAAATCGGAACAGCGCCTGGGTCAGCGTCGCAGGTACTTGGTCGAATTGAGGAGCGAGGTTACTCGACTTGACATCAATAGTGAAGGATTGAGTTCTGATTCCACCGTAAGCGTCTGCGACTTCAAGCTTGACCGATACAACTCCCAAGTCTCGCTCGTCGGGAGTCCAACGAATCGCACCTGTGCCCTGATCAATTGACATTCCTGCCGGCGCTCGAAGAAGGGTCCAGACGAGCGGGTCTCCATCCGGATCTTCGGCTACAGCATCGTAGACATAAGTTTTGTCGAGAAATCCTTCACTCGGTGGTCCAGAGGTGATGACCGGCACAGCATTGGAAAGCCTGCTCGTAACGAGGATCTCGAATTCGTGAACGGTCTCGCCACCGGGTCTGCCGTCGTCGGCGATCAGTCTTACAAGATGCGGATTTTTCGCGAGGTCAGCGTCTGTGGGGGTCCAACTGAGGAGCCCGTGTACTCTGTCCAGCGTCATTTCGCTTGGGCCTTGGGCAAATTCGATTGACACCGGGTCACCGTTGGCATCCGTGATCCGATACTGATAGACCCACGGCAACTTGGGACGTGCCCGCAGAGGCGGCGAGGAACTGATTTCGGGTGCAGTATTCGGGACCGATGCAAGAACTTGTAGGTCAAATGTCTGTTCTGTCGATGCACCTGACGAGTCGGTTGCGGCCACGACGATGGTTTGTGTTCCAGGCGTTGGATTCGACCAACGAAGGACACCGGTTTGCCCATCGACAAGAATTTCGGCGACATCATTGACGAGTGAATAACTTATCTGGTCATCATCTGAATCAAGTGCCTCAACAAAATACTCGTACGGGAGCCCGACTGTTGCTGGTCCCGGAGGTGAGGAAACGATCGACGGCGGGTAATTTTGGGGACGAACATCGATTTCGAAAGATTGCAAATCAAATCCACCCCGTCCATCGGTCGCCTTCAGCAACACGGAGTAGACACGCGTTTGGTCTTGCGAAGGTGTCCATGCGACGACGCCTGTTGATTCATCCACAATCATCCCGCGCGGACCAACAACTAATGAAAACGCTATGGGATCTCGATTGAGATCGAACGCATCAACATCATACTGATAGGTTGATCCGACTCTCGCAGTTTGTTTTGGAGACGTTTGGATGATGGGAGAGCGATTCGCGGACACATCGATCCGATTCGCGAAGTCACGGCCGATTGCTACTTCGCCCCGATTCAGTTTCAAAACGTAGCCGTCGACAGCGACCAATTGAACCTTCACATTGTCAACGGCTGGACCACTGCCGGTCTGATTAAGGCTTCTGAAATCAAGCGTAGAAAATGTTTCGCTTGCGGTAAATCGAAAAGTCTCCCGCTGCCAGCGGACTTCACCAGCGGGCGAATGAGTGATGCCGAACTGCAGGTTTTTGTCAGCGACCGTGACTTGCATCAAGTTCAGTGCACCGTCAGCCTCGATGCCGCTTAAATCAAAGGAGACTTCGTAAGTTTGCCCTGGTGCCGTGAAAAACGATTGTGAGATTCCTCCCGCACCTGATTCATTGGCCAAGGCGACCGAGCGTGTCCCGCTGGCGGCGGGAAACCAAGCGTCTCCGAGCAAGTCGATTGCTGTGCCGGTGACCATCCAGCCGACCAGATCGTTTGTCCCCACGTTGTAAGTCGTAGAAAGCCCAGGGTCCGGTCCTTCTTCGAAATCACCGTTTAAAATCAGGCTGTCGCCCGTGATCCCCGTCGGAATGACTTGTTCCCACCCCGGACGCTGCTTCTCCCGAACGACATAGGTTCCTTCAGCTAACTCGGTAAAAGAATAATCACCGTTGACGTCCGTAGCTGTGAAACGCTCCCCTTGGTCCAGCGTGCCATTGTTGTTGCTATCCAAATAGATTGTCCAGTTTGCGAGTCCAATATCCTCACCATCAGGAATCTGTTCTGTCTTCCTTCCTCGGATTTCGCCGCTTCCTGTTTCCGAAAGTTCGATCGTGAACGCTTGGGTTGCAAATCCACCGCGACTATCGGTGGCCTCTAACTCAACTTCGATCGGTTGTGGTTCTGAGAGAGCAGATGAGGAGGGATTCCACGTCACAAGGCCCGACTCCGGATCAATTGCCAGACCTTCTGGGCCTCGCTTGACAGAGTAGGTCACTGGGTCGAAGTCTGGATCGAAAGTCCTCGCCAAGTACTCGTACCGCCGAGACGAGTCTAGATCGATCGAGGTTGTCACCGTAAAGTTGGACGCGACGGTTTGCCGTTCAGCGAAGAACAGATCAAATGAATACACCTCGCCCTGTGTCAAATTGAGGTCATCGAGATTGACGCTTCCGCGTTCTGTCCCGTGAACCCCTCCAAGATCAACCACTAGACGATTATCGATGAACAGCCAAAGGTCATCATCTCCGGTGAATTCGAAGTATTCGCCTCCGCGATACTTGAACTGGGAATTCAGCTGGAGCGTGAAGTGATAGTTGTGACTGCGACCTTCATTGCCAAATACTTGGTTGTCGATGGGAAAGAAACTGTTGCTCGAGAATTGATAGATTCCGGTTTCATCGCCTGTTTCCGAGAACAACAATGGAACCGTAAGGTTCTGATTGATTCCTTCAACATCTCGATACCATTGATTGAACGTTTGAGCATTCTCGATGATGCCGGAACCCTCGCGATGATCATTCGACAAAACCGGGAGTCCATCGGATCCCAACTCGTCCACTAGCAACCCAGTCGTCAGTCCGGATACGCCGTTCTCGAAGTCTGGATGGCTGTCGCGAAAATCTCGCACGGTTGCATCGAGCACGACGGTCTTTCCGGGCGTCGAAGACTGCGGAAGCGTGTATTGCTCAATTGGATCACTAGTAAAGATGGGAGGCGAGTTGGCCGGGTCCGTTACAACGAGTACCGAGTAGGGTTGCGTGGTTATCCCGCCGCTTTGATCGTCTACTTGGACAATCACAGGGTGCTCACCAATCTGGTGGACTGTCGGGTTCCAAAAAATTGAGCCTCCGGTCGGATCGATCCACATTCCCGTCGGCGCTTGCGCGAGCGAATAGGTTAATTCATCTGCGTCGGGGTCAACGGCGTCAACATCGTAAACGTATGCCGGATCCATGGTTTCGACATTGGATAAGACTTGGCCGCCGCCTGCGACGGCGCTCAACACAGGCGTCGATACGATGACTGGCGGACGATTTGGTCTCGATGAACGCGCTTCCAGAATGTAGGATTGTTGCGAAATTCCGCCACGGCCGTCGGTTACTTGCACGACCACGCTATGGTTTCCGAGGTCCCCAGCAGTTGGCGTCCACGCGATTAACCCCGACTGCGCGTCAATTGTCATCTCAGCTGGTCCCATCAACACCTCGTAGACCAGGTCATCTCCATCTTGATCGACGGCGACGACCTGATACACATATGCACTGTCAATAGTGGCTTCGTTTTCGGGCTCAGAAGTAATCTCAGGTGCGTTGTTGATTGCGGCGAGAACTGAATAATCGAAATCGAATTGGAGTTCGCTTGGGTTTGTAAACGTAATCTCACGTGTCAACGTCAACGAACCGGGAACCAAGCCCTTTTCGTCATTCAGAAGCGAGAATTCGTAGTAGGGACGGCCATCTGTTAAATAGCCATCAACCCCAGCGAGGCGAACGGTAGGCGTCACTTGGTCAATAGCCAACAAGATCGGGCCATCGACAACAAACTGGCCGTTGTTCAGAAGGCTGACCTGAGTGCCAAGCGATAAACTGTCTTGAAGAATCGAAGTCCTCGCGTAGGACACATCGATGCTCCCTGTCAGGTCTTGGAAAGATTCAAGACTGATTAATTCGCTGGGTGGATTCACTGCGGAGGGCATGACGGATCCCAGCGGTGTATCGAGTGACCCTTCAACAACTTCCACGCTCTGAATCGACACAGTGGTCGTCGTGTCGTTGTCGTTGTTGATAAGTCTTGCGACGAGGGTTGCTTCGGTGCCAGCTGGGATGTGGGACAGGTCGATCTTGACCAAGCCACCTTCGTGGGCCGTATTGATCCCTGACTCGCTTCCGACGCCTTCGGAAATATTGAACGCCGCATCGGCTGTGCCCGGGATCGATTGGACCAGCGTTCGTCCGGTCGAATCCAACAACGCGATTTCAAACGCGTCATTCATGAAAACGTCTGCCCGGTCAAAGACCAAATTCCTGTAGGCGACTTCCACATGCGACGGGATTTCAGGAATGACGATCGGAAACTCAGCAGCTACTTTGAAGTTCGTTTCTTCGAGTAGGACGATGCCTGGGGGGATGCGTGTGACAATCGTAGAAGCAAACGACACGTTTCCGACTATGTCGGTCGCGCTAACCTGAAAGGTGTTCTCTCCCAACTCGAGTGGCACGCTGTCGAATGAAAATTCGCCATTTGCATCCGCCGATATCATACGACCATCAGTCAGAAGAGTAATCGTAGCGTCCCGTTCTGAGGCCCCCATCAATGTGACCAACTCGGACGAGGTGACTTGGACGTCGCTCTCGTCCTCGTCAAATGCCTGTGCAAGCTGGAGCGTTACGTCCGGAGCCTTCGTGTCTATGACGTAGGACACGGACTGAACTGACGAGACGTTTCCCGCAAAATCGATCGCCCGCAGCGAAACGAGATGTTCGCCATCCGTGTCGATACCACCAGCAATAGCAGGGTTGAAGGTGAAGTTCCCGGCATCGTCGAATCCGACAGAAACGAACTCCCCTTCGTCGATTTTCGCTTCTAAGCGACTCACTCCGGATCCATGGTCGTTCGTATTGCCAGAAACTGACACCACTCCGTTGGTCAACTCCCCGTCGAAGGGCGTCGCGATCACCACTGTCGGCGCGATCGAATCCAATTGCAGAAATGTGGTGACGACAGGCGATAGGTTTCCAGCCAAATCTTCAGCGCGAATTCCAATCGTGTGGGCGCCTTCGTCTGGTCCGCCAGGTTCAAAGTCTGTATCGAACGAAAAACGGCCACTTTCTTGAAGACTCAACTCGGAAAATGGGTTCCCGTCGATTTGCACCTCCGCCAACACGATTTCTGAACCGGCACCATCAATCCGTCCACTGACATTGGTGTTCTTGTTAAACAATTCGCCTTCGACCGGCGTCCAGAAAATGGGTGATGGCTCATCTGTATCAATTAGATAGCCGATAATCCCGGTTGAGGCATTTCCTCGCTCATCAATCGCAATCACTTGAAACTCGTACCGACCATCAGCAAGGGGTACGCCGAGGATATCCTCAAGCAACGGCTTGTCGAAAACTAAAGACCCGTCGGGCTTCAGCGCGGCGGTGACATCGAATATCGCCTGATCTTGAAATCCAAGGAATAGCGCCTTCACCGACGTAATTGGACTCTGGTCAGTGACCGTTGCTAGCAAACCTGCTCGACTCGTCACGCGGTCAGTGCTGCTCTTGCCCGTATCTTCAATCAACGAAATGGTGATCTCAGGTCCTGAGTCGTCCGCGATTACTTTCGAAACTTCAAGATTCGCTTGCGATGTGTTACCGAGAACGTCGGCAGCTTCTGCGGTGAATAGATTTTTCCCCTCGGCTAGCGGCAATTCCTCAAATCGGAATTCACCGGCCGCGCCTGCGATCGTCGACATCACAGGCTGATTCAAGTCCCCATCGCGAAATAGATTGACAATCTGGCCGGGTTCGGTCTGACCATTTAGAGCGACTTTTTCCGATGTCGTCTGGCGATCACCAATTGGTGGTGAATCTGATTCCTGCGACAAAAACAGAGAGAGGGGTGGCGGTGTCGTATCAAGCTCGACAAACAGTTGTCTGCTTGCGACCTGCCCAAAAGAGTCGCTTGCTTCGACCGTGATTGAATTCAACCCCTCGGAAATCTCAATCGGAAAACTGAAAGTGCCGGCCGCACTCGCTGTTGCTTGTCCATCCGATTCGTTATTGGTAGCGAGATCCAACCGGACGCGAGATTGTGGAGCTGTCTGTCCAACAACACTCAGTGACTCGTTGGATGTCAGCGGGATTCCGTCGGAGGTGGCCAATTCTGGGTTCGGGGCAAAGTACGCATCTAGGCTCAGCGGCGCAATGGAAACGCGGACTCCGTAGTTTCTAAGCAGGTGGCCTGAGTCAAAAGATGTGATTTGACCGTCGAGATTGGCATCAGCCTCGATTCGGTAAGACCGACTACGCAAAAGCTGAATCAGCGAGGCGCGATCATCTATTAGGACTGCACCGTCTCCGTTTAGGTCGCCTAC
>NZ_JACEHH010000089.1 GCF_014154935.1 Stieleria mannarensis | reverse complement strand
GAGTTGGGAGTTGGGAGTTGGGAGTTGGGAGTTGGGAGTTGGGAGTTGGGAGTTGGGAGTTGGTCCGCTCGATTGGGCGAGACGGATTCAGCGTATTTTAATGAAATCGAAACGTTCCGCGCCAGGGGCTCCAGACAGGGGGCAATGCGGAAAAACCCGCGGTTGACGCGATGCACGTGCCGTTCATAAGCTTTGGCGAGTGACAGAACTGCTTTCAACACAAACCATTTTCTGTTACCCTGGGTCGCTCGTCCAGTGCGGCCCGTCCGCAAGTCGACGATTTCTTTCCCAAGGCAAGATGTATGGCGCCCGACGAATTTCTGCTCGAATACAAATCGCAAGACTACGGTTCCGACCCCACCGAGGTGCGGTCGACGGATAACTACACCGACGAATACGTTCGTGGTTTTGTTGAAAAGTGGGATGAGTTGATCGACTGGCAGCAGCGATGGGAGTCCGAAGGCGACTTTTTTATCGAGCAACTCAAATCGCGCGGCGTCAAGCGCGTGCTGGATGTTGCCACCGGGACCGGATTCCACTCGGTTCGATTGATCGAAGCCGGGTTTGATGTCGTCAGCGTCGACGGCAGCCCCTACATGTTGGCAAGGGCTTTTGAGAACGCCCGGAAGCGGGGTAAGGTGTTGCGGACCGCCCAGGCCGACTGGCGCTGGCTCAACCGCGATGTGTACGGCCGTTTTGATGCCGTGATCTGCCTGGGGAACTCGTTCACGCACCTGTTTAGTGAGCGTGACCGGCGAAAGGCGTTGGCCGAATTTTATGCGGCGTTGGTTCACGACGGCGTGTTGATTCTGGACCAGCGTAACTACGACGAGATCCTCGACCACGGTTTCAGTTCAAAGCATAAATACTACTATTGCGGCGAGAAGGTTTCTGCGGAGCCGGAGCACGTCGACGAGGGGCTGGCCCGGTTCCAGTATTCGTTCGCCGACGGTTCGGTCTATCACTTGAACATGTTCCCGCTGAGGAAGGACTACACGCGTGGGCTGATGGAGGAGGTTGGGTTTCAGGAGGTCAGTACGTACGGTGATTTCCAGGAGACTTATCACGAGCGCGAGCCCGACTTCTTTGTCCATGTCGCGTCAAAGAAATACGAAGGGGTTTCCGAGGAGGGGGCGCAGTGAGTATGAGTTCGGAAACCGCAACGCAGGTCGCCCGCGAGTACTACAACAGTTCGGATGCGGACCGTTTCTACTCGGAGATCTGGGGCGGCGAGGACATCCACATCGGGCTGTACGAGTCAGGCGATGATTCGATCAAGGATGCCAGTCGGCGGACGGTCGATCATCTATTGCAGCGGATCGGAGAGCTGGATTCCGGTGCCACCGTCATCGACATCGGGTCGGGGTACGGTGGTGCGGCGCGGCGGATGGTTGATCGGTTTGGTTGCCGGGTCGTATGCGTGAATTTGTCGGAGACCGAAAACGAGCGGAACAGGCAGTTGAATGAGGCGGCCGGGGTTTCCGATCGGATCGATGTCATCGACGGAAGCTTCGAGGACCTGCCCCTGGAAAACGGAACCTTTGATGCGGCGTGGTCTCAAGACGCGATTTTGCACGCCGGGAACCGGCCGCGGGTCTTCGGAGAAGTCGATCGCGTGCTGAGGTCGGGTGGGCGATTTATCTTCACCGATCCCATGCAGTCCAACGATTGTCCCGACGGCGTGCTGGATCCGATTCTGGCCCGCATCCATCTGTCCGACCTTGGGTTTCCAAAGTTTTATCAGAGTGTCGCTCGTGATTTGGGCTGGCAGGATTTGGGGTTTGAGGATCTGACCGACCAGTTGGTCAATCACTACTCGCGTGTGCTCAAAGAGACCGAGAGCCGTCAATCGGACTTGGGTCAAACGATATCCGGTGACTATCTGGAGCGAATGAAAACGGGGCTTCAGCATTGGATCGATGGAGGCCGTAAGGGGCACCTGAGTTGGGGCGTGTTTTTGTTCGGTAAGCCATAAGAGGCCGGATCAGTACTGCAGCGGACGGCTGCTGCAGATCGCGGACTTCAGGCATGCTCCATTCCCTCCACCAACTGATTCTTGAGCCATACGACCACCACAGAGCGACCTTCAACGCCCCTCGCCCGGCCGATGCCGCGCGTGGCGATCGGTCCGCATTTTGAGATGCACCCGGTCGTCTTTCTGACCAGTGCCGCGATCGTGTTGGTGGTCACGTTGCTTTGTTTCATCTGGCCGGCGGATGAGTTGCAGGATGCCTTTGTCTCGGTCCGTGAGTCGGTCGCGGTCAACTTCGGCTGGCTTTACGTCGCTTCGATGGCGTTCTTTTTTGGCCTGGCTCTGTGGCTGGCGTTCGGCAGGTACGGTGGCGTCCGGTTGGGTCGAGACGGCGAATCGCCGGAATTCAGACGCGGATCGTGGTTCGCGATGTTGTTCAGTGCCGGGATGGGCATCGGGTTGTTGTTTTTTGGTGTGGCCGAGCCGATCGTGCACTACCAGGACACACCGCCCGGTTTCGCCGACGGTTTGGACCGATCTCGATTGTCGATGGCGGTCACCATTTTCCACTGGGGGCTGCACCCTTGGGCGCTGTACGCGGTCGTCGGCCTTGCGATCGCATACTGCGGTTTTCGCAGAGGGATGCCGCTCAGTTTTCGCTCGCTGTTGTATCCCGTGCTGGGGGATCGCGTGTGGGGCCGCGCGGGCGACGTGATCGACATCTTGGCCATCGTTTCGACGTTGACGGGCGTCGCGACGTCATTGGGGATTGGCGCTCAACAGGTCAATGCCGGATTGGCGCACCTGTTCGGCATCGCCGCGGGGATCGGTGTGCAGATGACGTTGATCGCCGGGATCACCGCAATGGCGACGGCGTCGGTCGTTGTCGGGTTGCACGGCGGGATCCGACGATTGAGTGAGCTGAACTTGTTGCTGGCCGCTTCGTTGATGCTGTTGGTGATCCTGGGCGTCGGCGTGTTCACTTATCTGGGGGCGGCGATCGAAAACACGGGAGCTTACCTGCAAACCCTGCCATTCAATTCACTTCGAACCGGGGCCTTTAACCAACAGTCCCAAGCCTGGGTCAACGGTCAAACCATTTTCTACTGGGGCTGGTGGATTTCCTGGTCGCCATTTGTCGGGATGTTCATCGCCCGCGTATCTCGCGGGCGGACGATCAAGGAGTTTGTGATCGGCGTGTTGCTCGTGCCGACGGCGGTGGGGATTGCCTGGTTGACGGCGTTTGGGACGACCACGCTGCGGCAATACACCGACCACGTCGAGCGTCTGGAAAACGACGCCAGTTATGACCCGGAGAGCGTGCTGCCGAAGTACTGGGTCGGTGAAGTCGGCCCGTCGGGCGAATTGGTGCGATTGGGTTCGGGGGAGATCAAACGCCGGCAGCAACCCTTGACGGCCGTCGAATACTATCAGTCCAACGTGGTGACGGCGGACGGGCGGTCGACGGTCGAGACACTGCCGACGGTTTTGTTTGTGTTGTTGGAGGGGCTGTTCCCCTCGGTTTTGATTCAAACGATCGCGATCGGCATCGCAACGATCTGCATCGTGCTTTTCTTCGTCACCTCGTCGGATTCCGCGTCGATGGTGATCGATATCATCGCGTCGGGCGGGTCTCGAAACCCGCCCGTGGGTACGCGACTCTTCTGGGCGATCAGTGAAGGGCTGGTCGCCGCTGCACTGCTGTATGGCGGAGGCCTGGTCGCACTGCAGGCCGCATCGATTGCGGCAGCACTTCCCTTGACGTTCCTCTTGTTGCTGGCCTGTTACGGGTTGGTGACTTCGCTTCACAGAGATTCTCAAATCTCTTCCACACCACCTCACTCCTAGGGAGACATAACGATGGAATGGTCGGATTCACTACACAAAACGTATGAAGTTAAACAGATTGATGGCGACGGCGCCGTGCTGGACTCCTTTCCGGTGGATGCCAAAAGCGGCGAAGCGGCCGCCAGAGAGCTAGAAAACATTGCCGCGGGAACCGAAAAAATCGCGGTCTGTTTGGATGGTGACCCCATCAATGAGATGGGTGTGGACTACTGGATCAAACGCGTGCGCCGCCGTTAGGCAAAAAGGCCAGATCTGATGTGGAAGTTTGGTCAACCAAGCGGTCGACGGAATCGTCGCGGCGCAGCGGAGCGGAACGGCTCGGCGATGCGTCGGGCGGTTGCCGCCGCGCTGTGCTTTCTTGGAAGCTTTCTGGGAATGCTGTGCTCTCTTGGATTTGCAACCGCAGTTTTCAGCTCGTCCGCCATAGCGGACGGGCCGGAGACGGCATCACCAGACAAATTGTCGTTTGTCGAAACCGAGCTGGGTGAATCGCGTGAAGGCTATTTCACGCTCGAGTGGTCGGCGGTCGACGGGGCGGTCCTGTACCGCGTCCGAGACGACGCGAATGAAATCGCCTATGAGGGCGTTGCGACAAAATCCTTTCAATCGGGCTTGAGCGATGGGAGCTACCGGTATCGCGTCGAGGCCATCGGCGAGGACGGCCAGACGATCGCGACATCGGGCGAGGCCATCGCAACGGTCAAACACTGGGGGCTTGCCCCTTCTCTAACTCTGTTCGCCATCGGCGCGGTCGTCGTCGCAGGAATCGTATTTGTCATCTTGCGGGGGCGAACGATCGAATTGCAGCAACTGCAGTTGCCACAGGCCGCCGGTCATTCGGGCGACGTGTCGAAATTGGAATCCGCGGTCGATCCGGGGCGTAATGAATGAACATGGCGATCGGCTTGGAAGAACAACTCTTTGGCGGTGTGGTGCTAGTCTCTTCGGTCGACACCGGGCGGATTCTCAGCCAGGAAGCCGGTTACGGGATGTTAGTCCTGTTCGGGCTGGCGTGGATCGGGCTGGGGATCTGGTGGGGCCGTCGGGCGACGACTTACGACGGCTTTGCCGTGGCGGGCAGGAACGTCGGCTTGGCCCTCGGAACGGCGACGGCGGTGGCAACTTGGGTGACGTCCAACACGACGATGTTGGCGCCACAGTTTGCGTTGCAGCTGGGCCTTTGGGGGGCGCTGGCGTATTCAACGGCCAGCTTCGGTTTGTTCGCCTTTGCCCCGTTGAGCGGCAGGATCCGTCGCTTGATGCCGCACGGTTACACGGCGGTGGAATTCGTCCGGCGTCGATACGGGCGACTCGGTTCGATCCCGTTTCTGATCATCTCGCTGTTCTACGCGATGACTTGGTTGATTTCGATGGCGATGGCGGGCGGCAAATTGCTCAACGCATTGTCGGGGATTCCCTATGAAGTGGGGATGACGGTGGTGTTGGTCGTTTGTGTGCTGTACACGCTGTTCGGCGGGATGTACGCGGTCATCGGCACCGACTTTGTTCAAAGCATCATCATCCTGATCGGGTTGGTCGTCGTCGCGATCGCGGTGATCGCCCACGTCGACGTCGCCGACGTGCATCAACAATTGCAGGCGGATCGGCCGATGCTGCTGTCGATTCTGTTTCCCGCCGCGTTGATGGCGCTGTTTAATAACATGCTGTTCGGATTCGGTGAAATCTTTCACAGCAACGTGTGGTGGAGTCGCGCGTTTGCGATGCGTGAAGGCGTCGGCCCCAAGGCGTATTTGTTAGGCGGATTGTTGTGGCTGCCGGTGCCGATCGTTGCCGGTTTTTTGGGCTTGGCCGCTCCGGCGTTGGGGATCGGCGTCAGCCAACCCGACACGGTCGGGCCGATGGTGGCCGCGACGTTATTGGGGACCGGCGGTGCACTGCTGGTTTTTGTGGTCGTGTTTTGTTCGTTGGCGTCCAGCATCGACAGTTTGTTGGCCGCGACGAGCGACTTGGTGGTCAATGACATCGCCGAGCCGATTGCTGAACAGATGACGAGTGTCCAGGCGACCGACGCAACTAAACGCCGTTGGTCGCTGTTTGCGATCATCGGTTTGGGGGTGATCACCTGGTGTGCGGCTTACCCCAACATCGGGACTCTGGCAACGGTGCTGTTTTTCGCCGGACCGATGGTCGGCAGCTGTATCTGGCCCATTATCGGCGGGCTGTATTTTCGGCGTTCGAGTCCGATCGCGGCCTGTGCGGCGATGGTGGCCGGGACCTCGCTCGGGCTGGTCGCCTATTTCGCGATCGGCTGGTTCGTCGCGTCCCTGGTCGGCGCGGCGGTCTCCGGAGTGGTGTTCCTGATTGCGATGGTTTTGTACCCCGACGACTTTGATTTTAATTTGTTGTCGGATTCTCCCGATGCACCGATTGCTGTCCAATCGGAGGGTGTCGCCCCCATCGACCCGGACGGACGAGGTGGTATGGTTGGAGATATTCGCGGTGGAGGTGAAACGCGATGATGTTTCCTCTGTGGTTTTTGGAACTGATTGTGGTGGGTGGGCTCATCCTGTGTGGTTTGGGCGCGGCGGCACTCATCGTGTTTTGGATTCTCGATTTCAAAGAAAAACGTATCTGGTAGATCCGTATTGATAATGAACACGAAACAAATGCGCCGCGCGTTGACGGAGTTTGCGACCAATTCGAAGGGTCGCAAGCTGGATCCGGTGGATCTTCTCCGCCAAACCGACATGCAAGTCGATTGGGAGACGCTTGCCAAACTTGCCGGCAACTCGATTGTCAATCCGCGGCAATTCGACCGCGAGACGGTGGTGGCGATCGCGCAGTTGGCGGCACTCTTGGAGACTCGCAACGTCGAGATGAAGAAACCTCTGGACGGAAAAATCGCGATCACGGCGTTTTTCGAAGCGAGCACGCGGACGCGGCTGTCGTTTGAAAGTGCCGTGCTGCGGCTGGACGGCAAGGTGCTTTCGGTTCCCGACGGCCAGGTCACCGGGATCGCCAAAGGCGAATCGTTGGCCGACATCGGCGAGATGTTCAACACCTATGGAGATGTCGTCATCATGCGGCATCCCGAAACCGAAAGTGTCGAAGAGATTCAAAAGAATCTGGAACGCCCGCTGATCAACGCCGGCAACGGCAGCGGGCACCATCCGACGCAAGCACTGTTGGATTGGTACACGCTGTTGAAGTGGCGTCCGGAGTTGAGCGACCGGTCCTGCCCGAGTGAGAAAAAGATTCATTTGGGAATCGTCGGCACGCCGGGGTCGATGCGAGCGGTTAAAAGCTTTCTGCGTCTGTCGTTGATGTTCGTCGATTCGGTTTCCAAAATCACCCTGGTTTCTGAGATGGCCGATCCGGTCGGGTTGGATTTGACCGAGCCGATCGAAGAGTCGCCGATCCCGATCGAAATCACCAACGATGTTCAGGAGGTGTTGCCGGACTTGGACGTCGTTTATGTCAATTCGATCGCGTTCCTGGGCGACAGCTACCGGAACCTGGACAGCAGATACGGATTGGATGCGTCCAGCAAGTTGAAACCGGGGGCGGTGATCATGCACCCGTTGGCCCGCAACGAGGAATTGTCCGAGGATTTGGACGACACCACCCACAACCTCTATTTCGCCCAAGCCGCGGGCGCCGTGTTTGTCCGACAAGCCGTGCTGGCCGCCGTCTTGAATCGGCTGGATCGGATCTCGGATCTCTGCTAACGACACCACGACTGAAACACTTACCGAAGATACACCATGTGCGGAATCACTGGATTTTGGAATCCCGGGCGGACGAATGAACGCGAATTGCGTTTCACGCTCGACCAGATGTTGGACGTTTTGGACCACCGCGGTCCGGACGAACGGGGCAGCAAGTTTTTTCTCGATCAAGGGCTGGCCCTGGGACACACCCGTTTGTCGATCATCGGTTTGGACCACGGGCACCAGCCGATCGAAACCGCCGACGGCGACTATGCGGTCACCGTCAATGGCGAACTGTACGGCTATAAACGCGAACGAACCCGGTTGGCCTGTCAGTCGCTGCCCAGTGACGGCAAGAGCGATAGCGCGATCACGTTGCCGTTGTACCTGCGGCACGGTCTGTCGTTCGTCGAGCGTTTGCGCGGTGAATTTGCGATCGTTCTGTACGACCATCGCGAAAAACGATTGATCCTGATCCGGGATCGATTCGGTATCAAACCCTTGTACTTTGCGGTCCGAGATGATGGAATCGTTTGGGGGTCGGAAGTCAAGTCGATCCTCAAACACCCCAGCATCGAGCCGCGGTTGTGCCCCAAGGCCGCGATTCATCAAATGATGCAGGTGATGGTGCCCGGGACCACAGCGTTTGAAGGCGTGCAGGCGATCCAGCCGGGACACATGTTGATTGTCCGTCAGGACGGTGATCGGCTGGTGACCGAATCGCGGCGCTGGTGGGACTTGGAGTTCCCGACCTCGCACGAAACGGGCGCCGACCCGGCGGAATACGTTCAGGGCGTCCAGGACCGATTGATCGACGCCGTCGCAACTCGTCTGGAGGCGGATGTCCCGGTCGGGTGTTACCTGTCCGGCGGCATCGACAGCTGTTCCATCTTGGGGTTGGCCACGACGCTTCAGCAGTCACCGGTCAAGGCGTTTACGATCGCCTTTGACAGCGATGAGTACGACGAATCGAACATCGCCAAACTGATGGCCGAGCGGACCGGTGCCGAGCAAGAGCTATTACGTTTGACGGAAAAGGAGCTTTACGGTCCGGCGTTTGAACGCGCGACATGGCATGCCGAGCGGACGTTTTACAACACGCTGGCGGTCGCGAAATGGCACATGAGCCGCCGCGTGCGGGCCTGCAATTACAAAGCGGTGATCACCGGCGAAGGCTCGGATGAATTGTTCGGCGGGTACCCGTTCTTTAAACGCGACTGGCTCGGTCGTGAAGACGAGGGCGGAATCTTTGCCGGTGCGATTTTGGCCGAGGAGGACCAGTTGCACCCGGCCTGGCAAGACCTTTGCGGTTTCACCCCGTCGTGGATTCAGCCCTGGATGTTGACGCTGCGGGCCGCCCGAGCGGTGTTGTCGGACGACTTGATCGACTTGTTGGAAACCTACGATCCGATCGCCGAAGTCGCTGCGGCGATCGACCCTGACCAGGTTCGCGGAAGGCACCGTTTGGACATTTCGCAGTACACCTGGAGCAAGACGATGTTGGAGGGCCAGATTCTGACCTGGGGCGGCGACCGCATGGACATGGCCAACAGCATGGAAGCCCGCCCCGCGTTCTTGGATCACCATGTCGCCGAATACGCGGTGACGATCCCGCCGGACATTCGGATTCGCGATGGGATCGAGAAATGGGTGTTGCGTGAGGCAATGGTCAACGTGTTGCCGCGAGAGTTGTACGAGCGCAAGAAGTTTGCCTTCATGGCGCCGCCGGCTCACACCGATCCCGTCAAACGAAACGCGGTGCAGGAGATGATCAACCACTGGTTGACTCCCGAGCGGATGGGTGAACTGGGGATTCTCAGTCACGAACGGTTCGATCAATTTGTCGACCAGGCCTGGCGAGAAACCGATGGCACCATCGCCCGGCGGAACGACATCTTGATGAACCACGCGTTGCAGTTGCACATGTTGCAGGGGCAGTACGTCGAGGGCATGCCGCTGCCGACGGTCGACTGAGGGGCAAGTGGGAGAGGCATTTAGCAACCGTTGGCGTGTAGCCTTAAGGCGATTCCCGGTCGCAGCGACAATAGGCGGCGAAAGCCTGCGCATCAACACGGATGCCCATCCCATGGGAAACTGAACCTTTTCGCACCAAATCCGAAAACGAGTGTTCCATGGATTTAAGCGTCAAGCTAGATCGAATCAAAAACGACATTCATGAACTTGCCCAGATCGGTCGTTGTGACGACGATCGGGGCATCTACCGCATGGCGTTTACCGATGCGGATATGGAGGGCAAACGCTGGCTGGAGAATCGGATCCGGCAGGCCGGTTTTGAGCCCCGGACCGACGGCGCGGTCAACGTGTCGGCCGAGCTATCGGGGGCGACCGATGACCCAAGAATTCTGGTGGGGTCGCATATCGACACCGTGCCGTGCGCGGGACCTTTGGATGGGACGTTGGGCGTCATTGTCGGCTTGGAATGTTTGCGCTGTCTTCGCGAAAACGGCATCGTGCCCCGACGGACGGTCGAGCTGATTGCGTTCAGTGACGAAGAAGGGCGGTTTGGTGGCATGTTCGGATCGCAATCGGTGTGTGGGCAATTGAATCCCGACGCGTTGGCCACGCTTTCGGATTTGGATGGCGTGCTGTTGGCCGACGAACTGCGGCGTCATGGCGTGGAACCGCTCGGTGCATTGGATGCGGCCCGCGATCCGGAGCGCATCGCCGGCTATTTGGAATTGCACATCGAGCAAGGTCCTGTTTTGGACCGTGGTCAGAAATCGGTCGGCATTGTTGACGAGATCACCGGGTTGTTTACGTGGTCGGTCACGCTCAAGGGCGAGGCCAATCATGCCGGAACGACTCCCATGGAAATGCGGCATGACGCGTTCATGGGGCTGGCCGACTTTGCCCACGCCATCCCTCGAATTTTGGACGAAAACGGCACGGCCCGAAGCCGGGCGACGATCGGCAAGGCGCAGATCTTGCCGGGGGCGGCCAACACGGTTCCGGGGATCGTCGAATTTTCGCTGGATGTTCGCGACACCAGTGCGGAAATCCTGGCCGATCTGGGCAACGCGTTTCGCAAGGCGCTTTCGGCGATCGGACGCCGCCGGAACCTGATGTTCGAGTTCCAGCAAAAGAGCTATCTGCCTCCGGTCGCGGCGGACGCAGGCATCGTCAGCGGATTGCTGCAACAGGCCGAGCGTCTGGGGTTGATGCACCTGCAAATGCACAGCGGGGCGGCGCACGATGCGCAAATCATGGGTAGCATGGTGCCGGTCGGTATGATTTTTGTTCCCAGCAAGAACGGGCAAAGTCATTCGCCGGCCGAGTGGACATCCTGGACTGACATCGAAGCCGGAGCGAACTTGATGTTGCACTCCGTGATCGATCTGGCCAACCGCTAAGGCTTCGTTGCACTGCAAGAAAAGAGGAAACCAATCGCATGAATCAAGGTCCTTCCGAGTCATCCGTTTCACCCTACCACGATCCCTCGCACGTCGATCCGCTCAAGGAAGTCTATCACGAGGCCATCGTCGACAATCCCGAGCGGCAGGAATTGTTGGTCGAGGGGCACACGGCGTTGTTGTGCATCGACATCCAGTACTTGGACGCCGCACGCGGTCACGGTGTCTTTCGCGATGCCGAGAACAGCGGTGTGCCGTTGGAAGCCCAGGAGTACTACTTTGACAGGCTTGAACGTTTGGTGCTGCCCAATGTAAGACGGCTGCAGGACGCGTTCCGGGCGCGCCAGTTGGAGGTGATTCATACGCGCATTCAGTCGCTCACGCGTGACGGCCGCGACCGCAGCAAGGGGCATCGGCGGTTGGGGCTGCTGGCCGCGCCTGGTTCGCGTGATGCGGAATTCATTGAAATGGTGGCGCCGGATGAAACACGCGACGAGATCGTGATCAACAAGACGGCCAGTGGAGTGTTCTCGTCGACCAACCTGCATTACGTCTTGAATAACATGGGGATTGAGTCGCTGATGGTGGTCGGCGTGTACACGAACGAATGCGTGGAAACGACGGTCCGCGACGCCTGTGATTTGGGATATTTGGTGACGGTCGTCGAAGACTGTTGTGCGACGGTGACGCCGGAGCTGCATGAGGCGTCGCTGGCGACCTTGTGTGACCGATACGCCCGCGTGGCACGTCTTTCGGACGTGTTGAAGACGATTCGCACGGCGCTGCCATCCGAAGCGGCGGTCGAAACGGCGAATGGGTGACTGAAATTAGTGGTGCACAGCTGACTCGCGGTCACGGGGATCGATTACAATCGGGCGTCTCAGGCATTCGATGCCGTCCGTTTCGCTCGTTTTGCAATTCCCACTCGCGACCGAATCATGCTCCCTCTCAACAAACCGCTTGCGATCGCCGCGCTGGTCGCCATGGTGTGGTTTCCGACCGTGTTGAGTGACGCGACCGCTGCGCGTCCCAATCTGGTCTTCATCATCGCCGACGATTGCACGTTTCGTGACATCGGTTGTTACGGCGGCCAGGCGCACACGCCCAACATCGATGCCTTGGCCGAACAGGGAATGAAGTTCACGCGGTGTTTTCAAGCCGCCCCGATGTGCTCGCCGACGCGGCACAACATTTACACCGGTTTGTATCCGGTCAAGTCGGGGGCGTATCCCAACCATACATTTGCCCGGGCGGGGACGCAAAGCATTGTCCACTATTTGAAACCGCTGGGTTATCGCGTCGCTTTGTCCGGGAAGACGCACATCGGTCCGAAAGAGGTGTTCCCGTTCGAATACAGTGGGGTGAAAAACAACCCGGATCTGTCGGCGATCGATCAGTTGCTTTCGGAGTGTGGTGAATCGTCGACGCCGTTTTGTCTGTTTGCTTGTTCCAACGAGCCGCATTCGCCGTGGAACAAGGGGGACGCGTCGCGGTATCCGCCGGAGCAGGTCAAGCTTCCGCCGTATTTGGTGGACACACCAGTCATGCGGGAGAACTTCAGCCGCTACTTGGCCGAGATCACGTATTACGACGACCAGGTCGGCCAAATTTTGGAGCTGATCGACAAGTACGAGATGCGTGACAACACCTTGGTGGTCGTCGTTTCGGAGCAAGGGAATTCGTTTCCGTTTGCCAAATGGACGTGTTATGGGAATGGTTTGCAATCAGCGATGGTTGTGCGTTGGCCCGGGATGGTGCAACCAGGCGCCGTCACCGATGCGATGGTGGAATATGTCGATGTCACACCGACGTTCGTGGAGGCGGCCGGTGGGGAGCCGGCGAAGGTGCTCGATGGGAAGAGTTTTGTTCCTGTGCTGACCGGGCAAGCCGACACGCACAAGTCCGTCACCTATGGCATCATGACCACGCGGGGGATCATCAACGGCAGCGACGCCTATGCAATCCGTTCGGTGCGTGACGAGCGGTATCGGTTGATTTGGAATTTGAACCACGAGACGAAGTTCACCAACGCTTGTACCAAGGCGGATTATTTTCGGTCGATGGTCCAGGCCGGGCGGGCTGGTGACGCCAAGGCGGCGGAGTTGGTTCGGAAGTACCAGCACCGACCCGAGTTCGAGTTGTACGATTGTGACGCCGACCCGTTGGAGATGAACAACATTGTCGACGATCCCCAGCACGTCAAAGTCGTCACGCGGCTCAAGGGGCAGCTTCGCCAGTGGATGCAATCGCAGGGAGACGAAGGGATCGAGACGGAACTCGACGCGCTGGCGCATCAAGGCCGCTACAAGGGAATGAGCCGTGCGGAAGCCATGGAAGCGTTTCAGCGTCGCGATGCGGGGACAAAGCAGAAAACGCGGAACCGCCCCGGTGGAAAACGCGAAAACGCGAATTAGGTGCGAACCGAAGTGTGCGTCGATCTGATCTGGATTGGTTTGGTGGAGTGCTGTGAAGTGAAGTGATGTCGTGCCGATCGACCGGCTCCTAATTGGTGCCACCCACCTATCTCTTAATTGGTGCCACCCAC
>NZ_JACEHH010000088.1 GCF_014154935.1 Stieleria mannarensis | reverse complement strand
GCAGCATCGGCAAGCGTCGATTTGAAAACGCCCTCGCGGACTTGTTCCCCTTTGGCGGTGTAGTACTTGGTGAGGTACTGGTCGGGTGAGGCTTCGACTTTCTTGGTACAGCCCGCACAGCAGACGAAGAGTGACTTGTCACCGATTGTGATCTTGGGTGGCTTTCCCATGCTGCCGAGCGGTTGGCCGCTGACGGGGCATGTGGCTTGGAGGCTGATGAGGAGTTCATCAGAGAGCTTACCGCTGGCGAGTTTGCCCATCGCGTGGAATACCAGTGGCTGGCTTCCGATGCTGGTGATCTCGACGTTCATGTGCAACGGTTGGTCGACGACTTTGGAAAGGTCGACGCCGACTCCAATCGCGAGATTCTTGAGCGTTTTGAGTTGGTAGGTGTATTCCTTCTCGCTGTCGCCGACTCGAAGTTTCAGTGTACCGGTCGCGTCGGGCGGGGCGATGGGTTGATCGTTCTTGCCAAGAATCATGAACATGATGCCTTTGTCGGCAATCACCGTTTCGACTCGGCGGTCGCCAACGGTTTGCACAGTGCCACTGTGTGGGCCAGTTGCCTTAGTGGCGTGGCTGTGGCCAGCGTGGTCGTGTGCCGCGTGGTCGTGTGGTGCGGCGGCGTCTTGGGCGGTTGCGAAAGACGAAATCGTCAGTAGCGTGGCGACTGCTATCGCGGCAGTAAATAGATGTCTCATGGGGATGCTCCGTTAGAAATTAGCTGAGGTGGTGATAGACGTGGAAGATGGCTGATCCGTATTCGTAAACAAGCGATTGCTTTAAGAGTTCGTCGTCCTCCAGCAACTCGGGGAAACGAAACTCGTCGATGATCAGCCATAAATCCCGTGGATGATCGTTGAGTGACTGCCGGATCATTTTCAGAAAAGTCTTGGTGACCGGTTGGTCGAAAGGCGAATACAAAAAGAAGACGGTTTCGCTGCCGTCCATCTGATAGTCGAGGATGTTGGTGCAGACGACTTCGATCGAGCTTGCGGTGGGCGTGTTTTCTCGGAAGATCGCGACGTTACGCTCGGCGATCTCGCACAATGAGGGCGAGATTTCCAAGCCGACGACTTGGTCGAAGCCGTGTTCAGCGGCGAGAAGTAAAATCCGACCCTTGCCGCAGCCGACGTCGACAAAGACGCCTTCGCGAGGCAGATCGAGCTTGGCCATGATCTTGCGAAAGTATCGAGCACGCGTCGGCTTGTACTTGTCGGCGTGCTGTTTATCTTCGTCGCTGATGTCTAAGTCGTTGATCGCGACTTCGGATCGTGTGTCGAGTTGGTGTCGACGATCGAAAACGTAGTCGTCGACCACGCTCAAGACACTTTGCAGCGAATTAGATGGGCCTTTGGTGAAGGCACGTTTCACAAACTCTGTTGCCGCCATCAACATGCTCACTTCAACTTGGCGAGGTACTTCTCGGGATCGGCGAGCAGTTTGTCTTTGCAGCCGTCGCAGCAAATCCACACTGACTTGCCGTTCACATCGACCTTTTCAGGGGCTCCCATCGTTCCGAGCATCTCGCCGCTGACGGGGCACATGTGCTGAGCCATGGCGGACTTGTAGTCTTCCGGCGAAAGTTCTTTCAAACCGGGCATCATCTTGGCCATCGGCGAATCGGAATCGGCGGTGGCGTGGTCGCCATGATCGTGATCGGCGTGGTCGCCATGGTCATGGTCTGCGTGATCCTCGGCCGTGTCGCTGGCGGGAGTCGCCGGTGGCGTCACAGGATCGGGTTCCGGGGAGCTGCAGCCGTAAATGCCGAGAATGAGCAGCCCGCCGAGTAGAAACGGGATGAATTTCGTGAGTCGCATGGGGTTTTGCCTTCGCGGATGAGGAGGGCGAATTTTTCGATTGACGTGCATTTGGATACTTGGGCGGTCGCTTTCTTCACGCCGTGCGGAAAGAATTCTGCAAATTCACTGAAATGCGTGAATAAACACGTACTTCGGGCATCAAAAACACATCAGCAGAAGCGTCTCCCAGAGAATGAGTGGGTTATGTCAACCAACGATTGCAAAACTGTGCAGCCAGACCTGTCGGCTTATCACGACGGCGAGCTTGCGGCTGGACGAGCGGCAACGGTGGCGAAACACGTTGAGTCATGCGAATCGTGTGCGGCAGAGCTGAGTTCGTTCAGGTCAATCGGGTCGAATTTCGCTCAAACGCCCATCCCAGCAAAGCCGTCTAGTCTGTGGCAGCGAATTGAGCGTGAATTGCCGACGGCCGTTGAGCCGGTGACACTGTCGCGACGGTTTAGCGTTTGGATTCGCGAGTCGCCGTATGGCGCGGGGCTGGTGTCGATGGCCGCGTCCGTTTTGGTTCTATTGGGTGCAGGTCTGTGGTACGGCGGCGGCAACAATCACAACATGGCCAGCAGTGGTGCGATGGCGACGCACGGCACCGATGGACATTCGCCTGATGGTGAGATGTCAGCCGAACACATGGTCGAGTTCGCTGGCGTGATGGACGAATACTTGAAGAAGCTGCCCAGCGATCCAGACGCAGCGGAACGAATGCTGCTTACCAAGTACGACGGTGAGAAAGTCGACGCGGACGGAGCAGTTAAGTTGGTCGGCTATCGACCGATCGTCTCGGGCGGATTGCCCGAGGGATATTCGTTGGCATCAACCAGCGTCTTGAAAATGCCTTGTTGCACGTGCGTAAAGGCGGTTTGCAAACGCAACGACGGTTCGACGTTGGTTCTATTTGAACACGACGACGAAGAGACGGCTTGGTTTGGCGATCGCCGCCAAAGCATGGCAACGTGCGGCGACAAAGATTGCTGCCTCGTCGATCTCGATTCCAGCATCGCGGCAACTTGGAAGCAAGGCACTCGAAGCGTCACCGCCGTCGGTGTTCGCGACCAAGATGAAGTGGCGAAGCTGGTGACCTGGTTAGACAAATCCTAAAGCGAACTCATGAACGAATTCTTCAAACAACACCGCGGGAAACTCTGGATTGCACAAGCGGTGGCGTTTGTGCTGCTCGGTGTCTTCGTCGCTTCTTGGTTTGGCGGCGGCTCGGATGAGCCGAATGTGTCCTCGAATTCCGGTACGTCGAATTCGGAGGCCATGCAAGGGAAACCGTCGATTTGGACTTGTTCGATGCATCCGCAAATCCGTCGCGATGGTCCGGGCAGTTGTCCGATCTGCGGGATGGACTTGGTTCCGGTCAGAGAATCGGCCGACGGTGTTCGCACCGTTTCGATCAGCTCTGAGATCAAGAGCCTAATGAACGTTCAGGTCAGCCCCGTGCGTCGGCAATACGTGACGGCCGATGTTCGGATGGTGGGCAAGATCGAGTACGACGAAACACGACTTGCCCACATCACGGCTTGGGTTCCCGGCAGGCTCGAACGCATGTTCGTTGACTATACGGGCGTCGAAGTCAACAAGGGCGACCACATGGTGCAAATCTACAGCGAGGCACTCTACACCGCACAGGAAGAGTTGCTTGCCGCCACTCGGCGGGACCGGCCGCAAAGCTCATCGCGTTTCATCGAACCACTCGATCTTGCCGAATCCGCTCGCGAGAAATTGCGGTTGCTGGGACTGACGCCAGAACAGATTCAGACAATCGAGCAACGTGGTAAGTCATCCGAAACCGTAACGATCTATTCGCCGGTCGGCGGCGTGGTCGTCGGCAAGTTGAAACAAGAAGGTGATCGCGTACAGACCGGCGACCGCATCTACACTGTCGCTGATTTGAACCACTTGTGGGTTCAAATGGATGCTTACGAATCGGACCTAGCTTGGTTGCGATACGGGCAAGACGTCGAGTTCACGACCGAAGCTTATCCGGGCGAGGTTTTTCACGGACGCATCGCGTTCATCGACCCGGTGTTGAACGAAGATACGCGAACAGTGAAGGTTCGCGTGAACGTCAGCAACGATGACGGCCGACTGAAGCCGGAGATGTTCGTGCGGGCGATCGTGAAGAGCAACGTCGCGGCGGGCGGCCGAGTGCTTGATGCGTCGTTAGCTGGAAAGTGGATCAGCCCGATGCATCCCGAGATCGTGAAAGATCAACCGGGCGACTGCGACATTTGCGGGATGCCATTGGTACGGGCCGAATCATTGGGCTATGTCACTGCGGAACCGACCGATGCTGCGAAGCCGTTGATCGTACCGACGTCAGCGGTGTTGCTAACCGGCACACGAGCGATCGTCTACGTTCAGATTCCCGACGCAGACAAGCCGACTTATGAAGGTCGGGAGATTGTGATCGGTCCGCGAGCAGGTGAATTCTATCTGGTGAAGTCCGGTCTCAACGAAGGCGACCTCGTTGTGACCAACGGAAACTTCAAGCTCGACAGTGCGCTGCAGATTTCTGCGAAGCCCTCGATGATGACACCTCAAGGTGGCGGCGGCGGTGGACACAACCACGGCGGTATGGAAATGCCAAAGGCAGACGAAGGTGTCACGATGAACGCGAGTCCGATGGAGTTGGTGCCAGCGGTACGTGATGCGATGCAAGGCATTGTTGAGCAATACAAAACGATTCAAGAAAAGGTCGAAGCAGCGAACCTCGCAGAGATTCGTGCCGGCTACGACGAACTGGGTAAAGCGGTCGAGGCGTTGCCAGCAGACTTGATCGGCCCCGACATGCGACCGCAATGGTTCGAGATTGCGATGTTATTGCGGAACGACGTCACCGAAGGCCGTGAGACCAATTCCATGCGTGAAGCCGATCGGGTGTTCGCGTTGACTCGCCAGCACGTCGATCAAATGAAGACGCAATTCCCGTTGCCGATGTCTCACGATGAAATGCAGATGCCAGCGATGGCGAACATGGATGCTCCGCCAGAAGTGACCCAGCAATTAGACGGCTTTGTCGGTCCTTATTTGGGACTTGGTAAGGCGCTCGCGGCCGACGATCTGGAGGGTGCGAAGCAAGCCGTCGAGCCGTTGCATCAGCGATTGGCTTCATTGCTGCCGATCGTCTCTGAGTCCAAAGCGGTCGAAATGTGGAACAAAGAGAAACGCGACTTGTCCGAGATCGTCGCAAGAATGCAGAAAGCAAGCGACCTCGCCGCCTTGCGGAGCGGATTCGCGTTGCTGTCTGAGCAGATGCTGAGCCTGGAGCGGATGTTCGGCCTTCCCACCGACGCGGCTCTTTACGAACTGCATTGCCCGATGGCGTTTGAGGGACGTGGTGCATCGTGGATTCAGTCTGACGATGCAGTTCGCAATCCGTACTACGGCCCGTCGATGCTGAAGTGTGCGGATCGAGTTGAGAGTTTAGGGTCGAGAGTTGAGAGCGAGGAGAGCAAGTAAACGTCTATGTTTGGTTTTGAAAAGCTCGATGTTTGGCAGAAGTCCGTTGATTTGGCTGATGAAGTCTATCGACTGACGCGCGAGTTCCCCGACTACGAGAAGTTTGGTTTGGCAAATCAAATGCGACGAGCTGCTGTGTCAATCTCATCGAATATCGCCGAGGGTAGTGGTCGCGAATCAAAAAAGGATTTTGCTCGGTTTCTTCAGATTGCCTACGGATCTGTCATGGAGGTCGTGTCGCAACTTCATATCGCTCAACGGCAAGAGTTCATTCCGAAAGAAGATGCACGGAAGCTGTATCAGGATTGCGAAGAAATCGCACGAATGATTAGCGGCCTGAAACGTAGTCTGGGCGTCTAGGTATGCCTAACTCTCAACTCTCAACTCCCGACTCTCAACTAGACGAAGCGAAGCGGAGTCTGCTCGGCCGGCTGATCTGGTTCTGCTTGACCAATAAGCTCGTTGTGTTGTTGCTGGTCATTGCCACGCTAGGCTGGGGCGTCATGGTCGCGCCGTTTGACTGGGACACCGGCGTGTTGCCTCGCGATCCCGTGCCGGTCGACGCGATTCCCGACATTGGCGAGAACCAACAAATTGTGTTCACGCAGTGGATGGGTCGCAGCCCACAGGACGTCGAGGACCAGATCGGTTATCCGTTGACGGTCGCACTGTTGGGCATTCCCGAAGTCAAGACGATCCGCAGCTACTCGATGTTCGGGTTCTCGTCGATCTACATCATCTTCGGCGAAGACGCGGACTTCTATTGGTCGCGAACGCGAGTGCTGGAAAAGCTGAACAGCTTGCCCGCCGGTACCTTGCCCGATGGCGTGCAACCGACTCTCGGACCGGACGCGACGGCACTTGGACAGATTTATCTCTACACACTCGAAGGCCGTGATCCTGATGGCAAGCCGACGGGTGGTTGGGACTTGCGAGAGCTGCGAACGATTCAGGACTACTACGTTCGCTACTCTTTGACTTCAGCGGAAGGGATCAGTGAAGTCGCGTCGATCGGCGGATTCGTTCAGGAATACCAAATCGACGTTGATCCCGATGCGATGCGGGCCGCTGGAGTGACGCTTGCGAAGGTGTTCGAGTCGATCCGCATGACGAACGTTGATGTCGGTGCTCGGACGATCGAACTGAACAAGGCGGAATACGTCATCCGCGGTCTCGGCTTCATCGAGGATATCGAAGACATCGAGAAGACGGTCGTAAAAGTGACGGACAACGTGCCGATCACGGTGGCCGACGTAGCCAACGTGTCGCTTGGACCGGCATTACGGCGTGGTGCGCTCGACAAGGCCGGTGCGGAAGCCGTCGGCGGAGTCGCGGTGGTACGCTACGGATACAACCCGCTGGCAGCGATCAAGAACATCAAACAGCGTATCAAGGAAGTTTCGCCGGGCCTGCCGACGAAGGTGCTTGTCGATTACACAAAGACGTCGGCCGATGAAGTTGATCTCTACGCCGACCGGCATGACCTGGAAACGATCACGGGAGCGACGGCCAGTAGCGATGCCTGGGTCAAGCATCTTCGTGGCATGCCCCAAGAACAGTGGCCGACATGGATTACGACCAGTCAAGTCGCGGTCGTGCCCTTCTACGATCGCACGGGGTTGATCTACGAGACGCTGGGCACGTTGAACACAGCGCTGTTTGAAGAAATCCTCGTGACAATCATCGTGATCCTGGTGATGGTCGTCCACCTACGCAGCTCATTTCTTATTAGTGCGCTACTACCGCTGGCCGTTTTGATGTGCTTCATCGCCATGAAGACGTTTGGCGTGGACGCAAACATCGTGGCGTTGTCCGGCATCGCGATTGCGATCGGGACGATGGTCGATATGGGGATTATTCTCACCGAGAACATTCTCAAATACCTGGATGAAGCTGCGCCCGAAGACGACAAAATGACGGTGATCTTCAAAGCGGCTCACGAAGTCGCCGGTGCGGTGCTGACCGCCGTGACAACGACCGTGGTCAGTTTTCTGCCAGTATTCACGATGATCGGTGCGGAAGGAAAGCTGTTTCGTCCGCTCGCATTCACCAAGACGTTTGCACTCGCGGCATCCGTCATTGTGGCGCTGACAATCATTCCGCCAGCCGCCCACGTGTTGATGGGCGGGCGCATTGAGTCAAAGAGTTTGCGTCGTGGGGCTTGGTTCGCGTTACTGATTCTCGGAATTGCGGCGTCGATGATGTTGACGTGGTGGGTCGGTGCAATCTTGATCGTGCTGTCCGCATACAAACTGTACGAAGAACGGATTCCTGAGCGTTACCACCGTTCCGGACCGTACGCGGCCAGTGCACTCGCGGCGATAGTCGTCGGTATTCTGCTGACTCAGGAATGGTTGCCGCTGGGGCCGCAGAAAGGTTTGCTACTGAATCTCCTGTTCGTTGGCGGATTGATTGGTGGCATCCTCGGATTCTTTACCGTCTTTCAACGATTCCTGTACGAACCGATCCTGCGTTGGTGCCTGAATCACAAGCTCGCGTTTCTCTGCTTGCCAACTGCGATCCTGTTGTTCGGTGGATCGGCTTGGTTGGGTTTCGACAAGGTCTTCGGTTTCGTCCCCAAGACGCTCTCGATGGTTGGCGTTTCTGATTCGACTGTTCGGGAGTCCGGTCCTTGGAGAACAGCAACCGGCGTGCTACCGGGACTCGGCAAAGAATTCATGCCGCCGCTCGATGAAGGTTCGTTCCTCTACATGCCCACCACGATGCCTCACGCTTCGATCGGTGAAGCGATGGACGTGTTGCAGTTGCAGAACCAATTGCTCGTGTCGATCCCCGAAGTCGAATCGGTCGTCGGCAAGATCGGTCGCGCCGACACGCCGCTCGATCCGGCACCCGTGTCGATGATCGAAACCTACATCACCTACAAGTCGGAATACAAAACCGACGAAGACGGTCACCGGCTGAACTTCCGATATGACACGGAAGCAAACGAGTATGTCCGCGACGACGACGGTGAGCTGATCCTTGATCCCACCGGTCGTCCGTTCCGACAATGGCGCGACGAAATTCGCACGCCTGACGACGTTTGGCAAGCGATCACGACGGCGGCCCAGATTCCAGGCACGACGTCCGCCCCTAAATTGCAACCGATCGCGGCTCGGATCGTGATGCTGCAGAGCGGCATGCGTGCGCCGATGGGGATGAAGGTGAAAGGCCCGGACCTGGAAACGATCGAGCGGGTTGCCTTGGAATTGGAATCGCTGTTGAAGCAAATTCCAACGGTCCAATCGTCAGCCGTCATCGCTGACCGCATCGTCGGTAAGCCGTACTTGGAGATCGACATCGACCGCGATGCGATCAAGAGATACGGACTGCACATTCGCAGCGTGCAGGACGTGATCGAGGTTGCGATTGGCGGCCGGCAGATTACGAAGACAGTCGAAGGCCGTGAGCGTTTCCCAGTGCGAGTTCGTTACGCCCGCGAACTGCGGGACGATCTCGAATCGCTCGAACGGATTCTGGTCCCAACGCCGATGGGATCGCAGATTCCGCTCGGACAACTCGCCGACATTCGTTACACGCGCGGCCCGCAGGTCATCAAGAGCGAAGACACGTTCTTGCTGGGCTACGTGCTGTTCGACAAGAAGGCCGGCGAAGCAGAAGTCGACGTCGTCGAGGATGCTCAGGCATTTTTGCAATCGAAGATTGACTCGGGCGAGTTCACGCTGCCCGCCGGAGTCACCTACACGTTCGCGGGCAACTACGAAAACCAAATCCGATCGCAAAAAACGCTGGCAATCGTGTTGCCACTCGCACTCGGGATCATCTTCTTGATTCTGTACCTGCAATTCAAATCAGCCATCACAACATCGCTAGTCTTCAGTGGCATCCTGATCGCGTGGGCCGGCGGTTTCATCATGTTGTGGTTGTACGGGACCGAATGGTTCCTCGATTTCAGCTTACTCGGCACCAACATGCGTGAGCTGTTCCAAGTCAAAACGATCAACCTAAGTGTTGCCGTTTGGGTCGGATTCCTAGCCCTGTTTGGTATCGCCAGCGACGATGGCGTCGTGATCGCATCGTACCTTGACGAAAGCTTCCGCAAGGATCGCATCGAGAACGCCCAGCACGCCCGCGAAGCCACCGTGACCGCCGGCATGAGGCGCGTTCGACCGTGTTTAATGACCACGGCGACGACAATTCTGGCTTTGATTCCAATCCTGACATCGACCGGCCGTGGCAGCGACATCATGGTGCCGATGGCGATCCCCAGTTTCGGCGGCATGGTCATCGCAATCATCACGATGTTCATCGTGCCGGTTTTGTATTGCAGTGCGATGGAGTGGAAGTTGCGGCTGGGTATCCGAGACGAACGCTTTGCGAAGGACGCTTGAGGGAAGCTGGGTTAATCAGACTCCCAAGTGGGCGTGTTGGTATGCGAATTGCTTAATTTGCGGCTGGCCATGCAAGAATGACAGAACAACGCGGCAAGCATTTGCCGATAAACTGGACTGGTCGCAAGGCTAGTTGTAGCCTACAATCTTTTTGATGGCCTACCTATTAGGAAGAACCAACTGACACGATGTTTCGGCTGCTTTTACTATCGTTTATCGCATTGCGAGTTGTCGCGTGCCCGGTGTTTTGCCTGGGTGGGTCTGATGATCGTTTTGTGAGCGATGTGGCAGTTGAGCATCATTCTTGCGGCTGTTCTGGTGAACAGAACTCGCCTTGCGATGATGATGGCGTTCCACCAGCCGATCCGCCTTGCCCTTGCGAAACGGGATGCGAGTGTCAGGTCACGCCTGAGCTGAACCATCGGACGATGGCTGATTTTCAGCTCGCCTTGGATCTCGCTCCGCTGAAATGGGAGACGCTTGATCTCTCCGAGGTCTTGGTTTCTCGATTCGAGCATCAGCCTCATCCATTCGATCTTTTGACGGGTCGCTCGGTGCGCGTCGCGCACTCTTCTTGGCTGCTCTAAGCCGCGACTAGGTCTCTTCGTCTGCTGACCGGCGAACTCGGTTTGTAATTCCGGCTACGGATTTTCGCGCTTGGGTTCTCCCTTCTGGTTGGCTGCGATTTTAGTCGTTGTATGCGCTCGCGGTTGTTGCGTGCGCTGCTTGCACCGTCTTCAGCCAGCAAGGTTTTCCAATGAGTCATCCGATTCCCCATGCGCCGAGAAAAAGTCCTCGGCAAGAACCCGTGAAGCCGTCCGTCAACGGACACAAGGTTCCAGACGCCAAAACTGAAATTACTCAGGACGGGAAATCGAAACCTCGCGGTCCCGTTCGCCGCGGTATCTCGTTCGTGCTCGGTAGTATCGGACCGACGCTGGTTCTGGCCGGTTTCGCTGCCGTGTTTTGGTATGGGCATCACAACGATTGGCGGATTCCCAAATTCGCCGCGTTAACCGGCGAAGTCGAACCGGTTGTCGATGATTGGTGTGAAGAACACGCGGTGCCGGAGTCCATTTGCGTCGAGTGCGATCCGACGTTGATGGCAAAAGGACCAGACTACGGTTGGTGTTCGGATCATGGCGTTCACAACTGCGTGCTGGATCATCCCGATGTCGCGCAGCTCAAGCAGCCGCCATCGCGGGGCGAGCTTGCGGCGGACTTGCAGCGTGCGGCCCGTGCGTTGGCGATTGCCCCGCGCAAGGAAAACAACAGTGGTTGCAACCTCTACCAAACGCGGATTCAGTTCGCGTCGATTGAAGCTGTGATGCAGGCGGGCGTTGATGTCGAACTTGTTGAGCGGCATCCGATCGTGGAGTCGATCGTCGGCAATGGTGAGATTGTCTACGACCCGACGCGGCAAGCCAAACTGGCCTCTCGCGTGCCGGGCAGCGTTTGGAGAGTTTTCAAGAACGTGGGGGACAAGGTTTCCGAAGGCGAGGTGCTGGCGGTCGTCGATGCCGTCGGGGTCGGCGAATTAAAAACGTCGCTGCTTCGTTCGCTTGCCGAAGAAAATTTGCAACAACAGAACGTGTCGCGTTTGACGGCGGCACGAAGCGCGATTGCGGGGGCGAGAGTTCTGGATGCCGAGGCGGCATTGGCAAAGGCACGAGCGGATGTCTTGAGTGCGGAGCAATCGTTGCGAAATCTGGGGTTGCCGGTTGACGTCAAACGGCTTCGGGGAATGGACGAACAATGGGTGCTCGACGAACTGCGGTTTATCGGCATTCCTTCGTCAATCCGCTCGCAACTCGATGCACAAAGTGCCACTGCCAACTTGCTGCCGATCGCGTCGCCGATGGATGGAATCGTAATCGAGCGAACAGTGACGCCGAGTGAGGTGGTCGATCCGTCGCGGATGCTGTTTCAAATCGGTGACACTCGCCAGATGTGGCTGCAACTAAGCGTGCCGCTGGAAAACATGAACCAAATCGCAATCGGACAACGCATCCGATTCACGCCCGATGGCAGTCGTCAGGACGTCGAAGGCGTGCTGGACTGGATCGACACGTCGGCCGATCAAGACACTCGCATGTTGGAGGTGCGGGCGGTGCTGGCCAATGATGGCGGGCGGCTTCGCAACGAAACATTCGGCATGGGAGAGATCATCCTGCGTGAGGAAGCCGATGCGATTGTCATTCCGACCGGAGCGTCACATTGGGAAGGCTGTTGCCAAGTCGTCTTTGTTCGCGACAAGGATTATTTCTCCGGCCCCGACAGCTACAAGCTGTTCCACGTCCGCTCGGTTCGATTGGGTGCCCAAAACGGCGACGTCACGGAAGTCATCTCCGGTGTCCTGCCCGGCGAGGTCATCGCGACCGCTGGTAGCGACGTGCTAAAGGCGCAGTTACTGAAAAACAATCTTGGTGCAGGCTGCGACTGCGTCGCTGAATAAAGGAGAGCACGGATGCTTAATTGGCTGATTGATTTTTCGCTCAAGCACCGCGGGTTGGTGATTGTGGCGGCGTTGTTGTTTGCGGTTGTCGGCGGTTTCTCGCTGCAACAACTCGACATTGACGCATTTCCCGATACGACTCCGGTACAGATTCAAATCAACACGGTTGCGCCGTCACTGGCCTCCGAAGAGATTGAACGCCAAATCACCTTTCCCGTCGAGCAAGCCATTAGCGGTTTGCCGGGACTGCACGAACTGCGGTCGATTTCCAAGTTCGGTTTGTCGCAAGTCGTGGTCATCTTTGATGATGGCATCGACATCTACTTCGCTCGGCAATTGATCAACGAAAGGCTTTCGACGGTGGAATTGCCCGACGGAATCGGGCGGCCCCAAATGGGACCGGTCTCCACGGGCTTGGGCGAGGTCTTTCACTACGTCGTGGTCAACGAAGGCGTTGATCTTTCGCAGGTGTCGCGCGAGCAACGCGTCAAGCAACTGACCGAACTTCGCACCATTCATGACTGGGTCATCAAGCCGCAGCTTCGTTCGGTGCGTGGTGTGGCGGAGGTCAACAGTTGGGGCGGATATGAAAAACAGTATCAGGTGCGGATCGACCCGGACCTACTGCTCAAATACGGACTGACGTTCGAGCAAGTCAGCGAGGCAATTCAGGAGAACAACGAAAACGTCGGCGGCGGTACGGTGACCGATGGCAGTGAGATGCTGTTGGTCCACGGTGTTGGTCGGACGGTGAACATTGCACAAATCGAAGAAGTCATCATCACGGCCAAAGACGGTGTGCCGGTTCGTGTTCGCGACGTGGCCGAGGTACAGATCGGTCACGAGATTCGTCGTGGTGCGGTCACGGCCAACGGTCGAGGCGAAGCCGTGCTGGGTCTCGGTTTCATGCTGATGGGCGAGAACAGTGACGAGGTCACATGGGCACTGAAGGAAAAGCTCGAACAGATTAAGGAAACCCTGCCTGCCGGTGTAACGATTCAAACGGTCTACGATCGGACGGAACTGATCGACCACGTCATCCATACCGTGCAGAAAAACTTGTTTGAGGGCGGCCTGCTGGTCATCGCCATCCTGTTCATTTTTCTTGGCAATTTGCGAGCCGGGTTGATCGTGGCTTTGGCGATTCCGTTGTCGATGCTGTTCGCGTTCTCGGGAATGTTGAAGTTTGGCATCGCCGCGAGTTTGCTCAGTCTCGGTGCGATCGACTTTGGATTGGTTGTCGATAGCAGTGTCGTGATGATCGAGAACTGCGTGCGGCATTTAGCACACAACCGGGACGGTAAGAGCCGCTTGGAGATTATTCGCGATGCAGCCATTGAAGTTCGCAAGCCGACGATGTTTGGCGAACTGATCATCATGATCGTCTATTTGCCGATCCTGACCCTGGAAGGCATCGAAGGAAAACTGTTTAGGCCGATGGCGTTGACCGTCATCATGGCACTCGCCGGTTCGATGATTCTTTCGCTGACGTTGATGCCCGTTTTGGCGAGCATCTTTTTGCCCAAAAACATCAAGGAAACGGAACCTTGGTTGATCCGCGTTCTGAAATGGCTGTACGCCCCGGTGCTGCGGTTCACCATGCATCACAAGGCGTTCGTGATTGGTTCGGCCGTGCTGTTGTTGGTCAGCGTTTTCACCCTCGTCGCACCTAACCTCGGCAGCGAGTTCGTGCCTCGACTTTCCGAAGGAGCCATTACGCTCAATGTTGTGCGTTTGGCGGGCACGCCGCTTGAAGAATCCATGCGTTACAACACGCGGATGGAGCAGGTGCTACTGGAAAAGTTCCCTGACGAAGTCAACCAAGTTTGGAGCCGCATCGGGACCGCCGAAGTCGCCACCGATCCGATGGGGACTGAACTTACCGACCTGTTCATCACGCTGCATCCCCGCGAGCAATGGACGCGGGCGGAAACGCAAGAGGAACTGACGACTCTGGTGCAACGGGAGCTTCGCGATTTGCCGGGGCCGCGTTTGGCGTTGTCGCAACCGATTGAGATGCGAATGAACGAGATGATCTCGGGCGTTCGCTCGGACGTCGCGGCAATCCTGTACGGCGATGATCTCGATCTGATGAACGAGAAAGCAATCGAGATTGAACGGGCATTGAATTCGATTGCCGGGGCTTCGGACGTGAAGATCGAGCAGATATCAGGTCAGCCGGTTTTGCAAATTCAAGTCAAACAGGATCAGATCGCTCGCTACGGTATCCCCGCCAGCACGGTGATGAACATCGTCCGCTCCTTGGGAAGCAATCATGTCGGCGAAGTCTACGAAGGGCAACTGCGATTTCCGTTGGTGATTCGATTGCCAGAAGAAGCAAGGTCTGACCCGGAAGCCATCGGTGAAATTTTGGTCGCGACGCCGTCGGGCCAACGCATTCCGCTTTCGCGTCTGGCCTCGATCGAGCGTGTGGAAGGTTTCAACACGATCAAACGCGACTGGTATCAACGTCGCATCACGATCGAGGCGAATGTGCGTGGCCGCGACCTTGGCAGTTTCGTCGCCGAGGCACAGCAAGTCGTCGATGCCAAGGTTCAATTGCCCGCCGGTCGCTATCGCATCGAGTGGGGTGGGCAGTTTGAAAACCTCGAGCGAGCACAGACGCGGTTGATGATCGTCGTGCCGATCGCGCTGCTGTTGATCTTGGCATTGCTCTACACAACGTACCGCAACTGGATCGACTCGTTTCGTGTGTTCACGGGCGTTCCCTTCGCATGGATCGGCGGCGTGCTGGCGTTGTGGATTCGCGACATGCCGTTTTCGATTTCGGCCGCTGTTGGCTTCATCGCCTTGTCCGGCGTCGCGGTGCTCGATGACATGCTGCTGGTTTCAACGATCCGACAACTGCGACGGCGTGGGCGTTCGCTGGATGAAGCCGTCGAGGAAGCGGCAATGACAAGATTGCGTCCGATCCTGATGACCACGTTGGTGGCCAGCCTCGGCTTTGTGCCGATGGCCTTCAGCACGGGCATGGGAGCGGAAGTGCAACGACCGCTGGCGACGGTCGTGATCGGTGGCGTTTGCAGCGCCATGATCATGAGCCTGCTTGTACTTCGTGTGCTTTACGTGGTCTTCAACATGCCCACCGAGAGCCACGATGACGATGGAGGAGACGATGACGGTCATTGTCTTGAGCCGGAAGAACCGACCGACCCGGAGGCCGGACTGGAGTTTGATGCTTCGCAAGAGCGAGAGTCACAACGTTGGTCCGAACCGACGACGGTCACCCCCTAGAAATTCGGCCCTGAGCCGAAGGAGAACAAGATGAATTGGATGATGAATGGACGCGGCCTGATGTTTGGTTTGCTGGTAACAGCGGCGATCGGACTGGCAGGATGCAATAGCGACGACGTTGCTACCGAACCGGGCGTGGCGGAACCCGTCGCGGCCACAAACGTGGACCACAGCCACGGTGGTTGGTGGTGCGTCGAACACGGCGTGCCCGAGGAGGAATGTCCCCGATGCGACAAAACGCTGGTGTCCGAGTTCAAGGAAGCGGGCGATTGGTGCGACGAGCACGAGCGTCCCGAGTCGCAGTGTTTCATTTGCAGCCCCAAACGCGCCGAAAAGTTTGTCGCACGTTACGAAGCGAAGACCGGTCACCAACCGCCCGAACCGACCGAGTAATTTGCTCGAGCCAAGTGGCTGGGGGTGTGGTGGCTTCGACCAGCCCGTTGAAAACGCTCGCTCCCAGTCACTCTTTCGTCCCAACTCCCAACTCAAAAGGAGATCGCCATGTGACACTCAGCCCCCATCCGAAAGGACTGACCATTTTGAAAACCACAATCTGTTACCTGGAAGGAATCTGAAAATGTACCGCACCTCCCTCTGCCTTGCCCTGACGTTCGCCTTTGCCGTTTGCATGACCGCCCAAAGCCGAGTGGCCAATGCCGCTGGTGCTTCGACGACCAAAACCACCATCACCTTGAAGGTTCTCACCTGCGAGAACTGCGCCAAGAAGGTGGCGGCCAAGTTGAACGAAGTTCCCGGCGTCGAAAGCGTCAAGACGGACGTCAAATCCAAGACCGCGACCGTCGTTCCCAAAAGCAACGCGACCCCGTCGCCGTTGAAACTTTGGGAAGCGATCGAGAAGGCCGGTAAGGAACCAGTGAAGCTCGTCGGGCCGAGCGGAACGTTCACGTCCAAACCGAAGCAATAGTCTCACACCGACTCTCAATTGATACGCCGCCGATGTGGAGACTTCTTCCGCATCGGCGGCAGTCGGCCAACGAATGTCGGAAGCCAACAACCACCTATGCCATTTCACCAAACTCACCACATCGCCGCCGCGTTGATCGCTCTCGTTTTGCTAACCGTCGGATGCGATCGCGACTCATCGCCAACGAATGTAGTTCCGTCACCGACCAGCGCGGGACCGATTCAGTTGACGGATGATTCGTTTCAAGCTGAAGTCCTTGAAAGCGAACTCCCGGTGTTGGTCGATATGTGGGCACCGTGGTGCCAGCCCTGCATCGCGATGAAGCCGACGATACAGCGACTTGCATCGGAGTTGTCCGGAGATGTGAAAGTGGCCGAATTGAACATTGAAGAGAACCCGTTCATTCAACAAAAGTATGACATTGACAAGTATCCGATGCTATTGATTTTCGTCGATGGCATCGAGGTGCAAAGACTTGTGGGAAGCGAAACCCACGAGCAACTACTCGACGCGCTATCAAATCATGTAGCCGTGGAGAAACAACGATGAGCAAGCTGCCTGTAGAAACAAGACTCGATAGCACACTTGCGCTCGCACGCAATCCGTACCGTTTTGTTTCGTCACGATGCGAGAAGTTCAACACCGACGCATTTGAAACTCGGCTGTTGCTGCAAAAGGTCATTTGCATACGAGGCGAGGAAGCCGCCAAGGCGTTTTACGACACCTCGCGTTTCACCCGCGTCGGTGTCGCTCCGCCGCGAATCGCCAAGACTTTGTTCGGACGCGGCGGGGTACAGGGCATGGACGGCAAGGCCCATCGTCATCGCAAGATGATGTTCATGTCGTTGCTGACCGAAGACAAAATTGGCGGACTGACGAGGCTTGCTCGTGACATTTGGAACCGTCGAATTCTGCAATGGTCACGCATGGATCAGGTCGTGCTTTACCGACAGGCTCAGGAAGTTCTCACCGAAGCGGTTTGTCAGTGGGCAGGCGTGCCGCTCGATCCCGCCGATGTGGATCGCAGGACCAGCGAGCTGGCGGCGCTTTTTGACTATGCAGGCGGTATTGGTCCAAACCATTGGTGGGCAAGGATCGCACGCAAACGCAACGAGGCTTGGCTGCGTGGAATCATCGAACAAATTCGTGCTGGAACCTATCAACCCCTCGAAGACACCGCCGCATTCATCGTCGCCAACCATCGCGATCTCGATGGAAACTTGCTCGACGCTCAAATCGCTGCGGTCGAGCTAAACAACATTTTGCGTCCAACGGTCGCCGTGTCGGCTTACATCGTTCAGTGTGCGCACGCCTTGAACGAGCATCCTGTGATTCGCGAACAACTTCGCGATGGCTCCCCGGATGATTTGCATTGCTTTGTGCAGGAGGTCCGGCGTTACTATCCATTCTTTCCGTTTGCCGGAGCAAAGGTGAAAGAATCATTCGAGTGGCACGGTTACCACTTTCCGAGCGGTCGGAAGGTGCTGCTGGACCTATACGGCACCAACCATGATCCACGTCCTTGGAACCAGCCAGAATCGTTCAGACCATCCCGTTTTCGCGAATGGGACGGGAATCCATTCACCTTGATACCTCAAGGCGGCGGCGATCACTACCAGAACCACCGCTGCCCCGGCGAATGGATCGCGATCGAGCAAATGAAAGCGGCCACCGACGTGCTCGTCAACCGATGCAGCTACGAGATCCCGGAACAGGATTTGCAAATTGCGATTGATCGACTTCCCGCCATTCCCGCTGACCACTTTGCCATGACGAACATTCAACTGCTAAGAGAAGTGCGATGAGCGAGGAACGAGCAAAATTGATACGCCGGGGTCGCAATGTCGAAATTGCCAGCCTGATCTACAACATCACCGAAGTGACCATTTCGCTAACGGCCGGATTCATGACGGGCAGTTCGGCGCTGATCAGTTGGGGCGTCGATAGCATCGTCGAAGCGAACTCCGCCGCGTTCATGATCTGGCAATTGAACGGCGAAGCCAAAGGTATCAACGAGCGAGACAAGCGGAAGAGAAAGAAGATCGCGTTAGGGGTTCTCTCGGGTGCCTTTACGATTGCTGTCTTATTCATCTGTTACGAGGCGATCAGCAAGTTCATCAGCCAAGAAACTGCGTCGATGTCGTGGTGGGGCATTGGCATCTTGCTGGTGTCGTTGGTCGTCAACCCGATGCTGGCATGGGGCAAGTATCGCTACGGCAAGAAGACCGATTCGGCGACTCTGAAATACGACGCCATTGACACGATGATCTGCGAGTACCAAACCATTGTCGTGCTGATCGGCGTCGGTCTGGTGCAGTGGCAAGGTTGGTGGTGGGCCGATCCGGTGGCTGCACTGTTGATCGTTCCCTATGTGGCTTGGGAAGCCTACGAGTCTGGACGCGACGCATGGCAAGTTCAAATCGACGAGGAAGACAACGATGAGTGATACAAACAACATGCAACTTAAAATTCAC
>NZ_JACEHH010000087.1 GCF_014154935.1 Stieleria mannarensis | reverse complement strand
GGCGTTGATTCACGGACACGCTCCAGCAAGCACTACGTTTTGTCAATTCTTCCTATGGTACAGGAGTTCTGCAACGCTAACCCGGATTGAATTGCGTTTGTTTTGTCACAGGTTGTGCCCCGCAAGGGCGTTTCAAACTTGGCTCCAGGAGCGAATTGATGCCCAAACGTTCTACTCACCTAAGTTTGTGATGTGGAGATCGATTCCAAAGCACGAGCAACTCGGCTGGGAGCGGCACTGGCTTGGCAATGAACTTGACCCATCAGCCGTGTTCAACGTGCGTGGTCTTGGCTTGCGTGAGCCGATGTTTAACGCCGATGTATTTCGCCCCATTGGTACTGGGGATTGGCTCATCAAGTTCTTTCACGAACCGGCCCAAAGCACATTTGCTGTAAGCCGAAGGGAGTCGAGGCTTTCCAGCCGCCGAGTCAGCCAAGCAGATGAGAAGCTGATCGTTGTTTTGAGTGAATTCGAATAGGATCAGACATTTTTCTGGATTCCTGTTAACGATTTCCGTCGGCGTTCGGCATACGGTCATCAAACCGTTGTTTTGCGTTGTCGGTGCTTATGGACGAAAATCTGAAACGAGAAGAATTCACCCATCACTGGCTGGAGGTCGAGCCTTCCGTGTCGGCGTACGTCTTCGCGTCAATCTCCAGATTTCATGATGCGGAAGACGATGTTCAGCGGATTGCCCAAGAGCTGGCACGTCGCTTTGATGAATATGACTTCAATCGGCCGTTCGTCGCATGGGCGCTGTGGATCGCAAAGTCGCGTGTGATAGATTACTACCGGGCTGAGGATCGCACGCGGTTCGTTTTTTCCGACGAATTGCTCGGCCAACTCGCTGACACGATTGCGGCTCAGGCTGATGGCCGGAGCGGGCGGCGTGAGGCACTGGAAGCCTGTCTGGAAGAACTCCCGCCAAAGTCGCGCCGGCTACTCGATTTGCGGTACGTGGAAGAATTGTCGGCCGAAGAGACTGCCCGGGAAATTGGTTCCACCGGCGGCTCGGTGCGAGTTCTGCTGTCGCGCGTGCGGACGGCTCTCGCTAGTTGCATTGAGCGACGCATCGCAATGGAGAATGCGTGATGTCCGAAGACGATGATTTCATCGACCGCATTCTCGAAGGAGAACCCCGCGATTCATCGAAGCCCGATCTTCTGGCAAACACAAATACGCAATCACTCAAAGAATTTCTCCATCACGCGTTTCGTCGCCCGCCATTGAAATCGGAAGTTGCTCGATACGAAGCCTTTTACCAATCGCGAGTTGACGGTGGAGAATCCGAGCAAGCCGCTTTCACGACGACATGCAAAGCCATCCTGTGTTCGCCCAATTTTCTCTACGTGGAAACTCCGCCCGACTCGGGGCAAAGCGAAGACAAAGACTACCGACTTGCATCACGTCTGTCTTACTTTCTGTGGAGTTCCATGCCGGACGACGAGCTGCTTCGCGTCGCGGCCAGCGGACGGCTCAGTGAGACGAAAACGTTGCTCGCCCAAACTCGTCGGATGCTAAAGGATCCACGGGCGGAAGCACTGGTCGAAAACTTCACGAATAGCTGGCTGCGACTGCATGAGCTTGGATCGATGCCGCCGGACACACAGAAGTTCACTGCCTACTACGATCGACAGCTTGAACCGCTGATGCGGCGCGAAACTCAGTTGTTCTTTGCGGAAGTCCTGCACAACAACTTAAGTGTCCAACACTTTATCAATTCCGACTTTACATTCGTCAATCGTTACCTCGCCGCACACTACGGATTGCCAAACGTCAAAGGGGACAACTTCCGTCGAGTGACATTGCCAGAGAAATCATTTCGCGGCGGACTACTCGGCCACGCGAGTGTGCTGACGGCAACCTCGAATGGAGTCGAAACGTCTCCCGTCATTCGCGGCATCTGGGTGCTAGAGAACATCTTGGGCTCACCACCTCCGCCGCCGCCACCCGATGTCGAGCCGCTCGAACCGGACATTCGCGGAGCCACTACCATTCGCGAGCAGCTTGCCAAACATCGCAATGTAGCCACGTGCGCGGAGTGCCACCGTAAGATCGATCCGATCGGTTTTGCTTTGGAAAGTTTCGATCCGATCGGCTCGTTTCGGCAGCAATACAGCAATGATTCAGGCAAGCCGGTCAGAATCGTGGACACGACTGGAACGCTCCCGAGTGGAGAATCCTTCGCTGACATCGCCGAGTTGAAGCAATTGCTTCTGAAGCAAAATGCAAAATTCGCGAAGTGCCTGACCGAAAAGATGTTGACTTACGCACTTGGCCGCGAGGTGGGTTTTCAGCAACGCCCCGCAGTTGAGACGATCGTGGACGAACTCGCCGAGCGAGGTAACGGACTTCGTGACCTGGTGGAACTGGTCGTCACCAGCAACGCGTTCAATCAGAACTAACTGTTTGACCCGCCAACCAAATTTCACAAGGCATTCCCACTCACATGCTTGTTACCGTTGCCCAGGGCAATGAAACTTATGAACCTACAGCACCGTTCACTCTACTTAATCATCTCGATCGTCGCATTCTGTGCAGGGGATCTGCACGCGGACGACTCACCACCCAACATTGTGCTGCTCTTCATTGACGACTGGGCTTGGAATGGGTCGCCAGTTGCAATGGATGACGCGCTGGCGAACGCTCGAATGCCGGTGCTCGAGATGCCGAACATCGAACGATTGGCGAAGGAAGGCATGAAGTTTCGCAATGCGTATGCTTCGCCCCAGTGTTCTCCCTCGCGAGTCTGCGTGCAGACGGGACAGTCGTCGCCGCGGAACGGCTACACGGTCTACATGAACAGTCGAGGCCAGGAGTACTACGACGAAAGCCGACAGTACGCAAGTTTCCCGGTGGTCCCCTGCGTCGCCGATCAGACGATTGATCCCGACTCTGTGACCATCCCCGAAGCGCTGAAGCCACTGGGTTACGTCAGCGCTCACATTGGCAAATGGCACATGCGGGGTGACCCTGGCGACGAAGGTTATGTGTTGCACGATGGCAACACTGACAACAAGCCCGGCAATACGCTTGGTTCATTCGCGAAGGAAGGCGAGAAGAAACCACGGCGTTTGCCCCACAACCTGACCGACCCGAAGTTGATGTTCAGCACGACGGAGAAGGCGATTGGTTTCATGGAAGAAAAGGTCGCAGCCAAGATACCATTCTACCTGCAGATTTCGCATTACGCGATGCACGCGGGAAGTGAGTGTCTGCCGGCGACACGTGAGAAGTATGCCAATCATCCGCTTGTTCAGGCTTGGTACAAAGCCAACAGCAAGGACAAAGACACCGTCCGTCTGGGTGATGACCCCGCTGTTTGGCTGGGCATGGCCGAAGACCTGGATGGGCGAATCGGTGCCGTTTTGGACAAGATCAAATCGCTGGGCATCGAAGACAACACCTACGTTGTCCTGGTTTCCGACAACGGATACCGGCACAAAGAGTTGCACTTGGATCCTGAGCTTAAGCAACCGCACCACGGAGCGAAGTGGTGGGTCTGGCAGGGCGGTATTCGCGTTCCAATGATCGTAAAAGGTCCGGGCATTGCCGCTGGCAGTTCCTTCCGCGGCAACATCGTCAACTACGACTTTCTGCCAACGTTCGTCGATTGGGCAGGCGGTAATCCGGACACGCTCGAAGACATCGATGGTGTGAGCCTGGCGGGTTACATGTCAGGCAAGGAGCCCGACGACGCTTTTCTGCAACGCAATTTGTACTTTCACTACCCACATTATCGATCCGGCATGCCGCACTCGGCCGTCGTTTCCGGCGATTTGAAACTGCTGCACTTCTATGACAGCCCAAACACTCCCATGTTGTTTGACCTGTCGACGGACATGGGCGAAGTCACCAACATTGCAGGGCAACTCCCAGATCGACACAAGGAGATGTACCGCGAAATGATGGACTACTTTGAATCCGTTGATGCGCGCATCCCCAAGATGAATCCTGACTTTGATCCAAGCGTCTACGAGGCTAATCAGGACTACGCCAAGCGAAAGAAGTGGGGAGCGTTCGATGGAAGCCGGCCGCTTGAAGATGATGAGAAGTGATTGCCCTGCTGTGAGGCATCTTCACCGATGTGAAGCTTTACCAATGGGCACACCGCTGGAGTCTTCTGTGCGCCCAGTCGCGCAGCGATTTTCTCGGGTCAATACGCTTCGACAACCGGATGCTACCAGACTCCGAACTACTTTGTGCATCATCCGGAGATTGAGTCGCTGCAAACGAGCTTTGCCAAAGCGGGTTACACCACGCTTGGCGCTGGCAAGCTGTTTCATCATTCGGCCGGAGCGATCGACCAGCGTGGATGGACAGAGTTCTTCCTGCGAAATCAGTTTCAACACGAAGGCGGCTGGGCGCTGGAATCGTGGAGCAGTGACACACCCGTGCCGCAACCCTTTCCGGCAAGTGTTTACAACAAAGGCAAAGAGATTACCGGCGGACTGTTTCTGGAATGGGGGGCAGTTCCGAAGGAACGGGAAGAGGAGATGGCCGACACGATTCGAGCCAACTGGGCGGTCGAACAATTGAAGCAAAAACACGACAAGCCGTTCTTTCTGGCCTGCGGCTTCTACGCTCCTCATTACCCCAACTACTGCCCGCAGAAGTATTTCGATCTGTACGATCGAGACGCCATCGAGACTCCCGCGTTCAAAGAAGATGACTTGGCAGATTTACCGGACAAGATTCGCAAGCAACGTCAAAATCGCAAGAAAGTGCATTACGACAGGCTCGTCGCAATGGGAGCCTGGAAGGACGCTTTGCATGGATACCTTGCCTGCACAAGCTACGCCGACGCAATGGTCGGGCGGATTGCCGAACTGCCAGAGAATTATGAAAAGGCAAACAAACGATGAATCAATTCACTCAATCGTTGCTCTGCGGCGTTTGCCTGCTCGCTACTCTGGCCTTTGATTTCAGTGCAGCGCTGGCAAACGATCGAAAGCCCAACGTTATCGTCATCCTCGCAGACGACCTCGGCTATGGCGATCTGTCGTGCTATGCCGCGGAAGACATTGCCACGCCGAATATCGACCGCATGGCGACAGAGGGAGCGAAGTTCAACAGCTTCTATGTTTCGGCCGTCTGGGGATTCAACACGGTCGGATGGGTGCAGGAAGTGACCGTGCGTAAGTGGCGACATTCGCGGGCATTCACGATCGATGAGTATCGCGCGCTCGACATGCCCTATTGCCACCTACTTCCCTTCACCGAATCGCACCAGTGGGAAAAGCACACGGTCCACTACGATTTTCGGAGCAACGACTGGAAGGAATGGGCCGACTACGTCGCACGATCTCACTGTGCTGAGCTCAGTGACGAACGAAACCTGATTGGCTACTTCTACAGCGACTGTCCGACGTGGACACACTCAATGCCGGACAACGAATGGCGCGGCCCGATCTTTGATCCGGAAAGCATGACACCAGAGGAGTTGGAATAGTGGTGTCGAAAATGTTGAAACGATTATTCACTCACGCTGTATTCTGGACCGCTGTGCTCATTGGGGACGCGGGCGTCGAGGCAGCAGGCAGGCCAAACATCGTGGTCTTTCTGACGGACGATCAGGGATACGGTGACCTTGGTTGCTACGGCTCCGATTCGCTTGAAACGCCGAACATCGATCGGCTGTGTCGGCAAGGGATGAAGTTCACGGACTTCTATGTGCACCAACGCTGCTCGCCAACTCGCCTGGCGTTCGTCGTACCACGTTCCGTGATTCGTCACGGTCAATGGAAGTTGCTGGTTCGAGAACTCAAGCCAGGCGGAAAGAGCGGGCGCGAAGAAAAGCGTCCTTCCGCGCCTGCAGGATCGCTCTTCAATCTTGCAGTTGATCCTGGCGAGACACGAGACGTCTCAGCCGACCACCCCGAAATCGTCGCAGACCTGCGTCGTCGAATGGATAAGGCAGTCAGGGAACTCGAAGCGAACAGCCGACCGATCGGCAGACTCCCCGAGACATCATCTTCCGCAACCAAGAACAACGTCAAGAAAACGAAGAACCAGTAAATGCGTTTCACACTCGTACTATCAATATTCGCCGGCGCGATCGTTTCGCTATTCACACATTCGATCTGCGCAGCCGCGCCGCCTGACAAGCCGATGAATGTGCTGTTTCTCGTGGCCGACGATTTGAACAGCTGGATGTTGGAAGACGTGGATCGCTATGCAGGCAAGGTGGTCGCGCCAAATCTTCGCAAGCTCGCCAGCAGTGGAGTGAACTTCACGCGAGCCTACACCGCGGCACCGGTTTGTTCGCCTTCTCGCACAGCCTTCTTTTCAGGGGTCGCGCCGTGGAGGTCGGGAATCTACATCAACGCACAGACCATCAGCAAAAGTGAGATACTGAATCAGGGTGACGTGTTATCTCTGGCCGGGTCGTTCAAGAAGAGCGGCTACGGCACCTTCGGTTACGGAAAAATCACCCACGGTTGGGACCAAAGACAGCATTGGGACGACAAGGTTGGCCACAAGCGAGATCCAGCTCCTCCCGGAGCACCTCTGGCCAAACTCAGCGGGGGAGAGCAGGACTGGGGGCCCATTCATCTCACCGAAGAACAGATGAATGACACGCTCGGAGCCGACAGGGCGGTTGCTGTTCTGCAGAGACAACACGACAAGCCGTTCTTCCTGGCTTATGGCTCATTTAATCCGCACATGCCCTGGTATGTCCCGAAGAAATACTTCGACATGTACCCGCTGGATCAGATCGTCCTTCCTGAATTGCGGGAGGACGATTTGGATGACCTTCCTCCGCTCGCCAGAGCAGTCAGTGACGGGATCGGGAGCTTCGCCGACAAGGTCATCAAAGCTGGCAAACACAAAGAAGCGGTTCAGGCCTACCTGGCCACGACCACGTATGTCGACACTCAGATGGGGCGGGTTCTCGATGCCCTCGAAAAAAGCCCCTACAAGGACAACACCATTGTCGTCTTCCTCACTGATCACGGCTTCCACCTGGGCGAAAAACATCACTGGCAAAAAACCACCCTTTGGGAAGAGGGAACTCACACGCTGTTGATGTTTCGCTCGCCCGGAGTCACCGAAGCCGGGGGTGTTTCTGAACGCTTCGTGTCCCTGCTGGACATCTACCCCACCCTGGCTGAACTCTGTGGTCTGACGCCGCCCGCGACCATCGATGGACGCTCGCTGGTCCCCCTGCTAAAAGACCCGATGGCTCCGTGGCAAAGCACGGCTATCACCGGATTGTGTCATAAGACCAAAACGGACCTTGCCTACATCAGCATCCGCCACGAACTCGGACGCTATACCCGTTATGGGGCGGATGAAGAAGAGTTCTACGACACCACCAAGGATCCTCACGAATGGACCAATCAGGTTGACGACCCGGAATACGCCGCAACAGTCAAGAAACTCCGCGCTCTGGTCCCCAGTTTCGAAGACGCCGCCCAACCCCTTCCCTCTGCCTTGCCCCAAAAGCGTCGGGGAAACCCAAAAGAGAAAAAGAAGAAATAGTTCAGTCCTTTCAAATCATGAAAACAAGCCGAACCACAGGACCTGCCATGAATCACTCCACTCGAAATCACTCTTCACGTCGCACTGCGATTATGTCGATCGGCGTGACCACCACGCTGGCCGCGTCAGGTCTCGTGCCGTCAGCAATCTACGCTGCGCCGCCAACATCGGCGAATGACAAACTCCGTGTCGGGCTAATCGGTGCGGGCGGGCGAGCCAAATGGCTGACGCGTGCGTTGGGTCGCGAATCTCATCGAGCCGAACTGGTCGCCGTCTGCGATTGCTACTTGCCGCAGATCGATGTTCTTGCGGCTGACAACAAGAACAATCCGCGGGCCGGTGATTCCTGGAAACGCTATCAAAGTTACGAGCAGATGTTCGAGCAGGAAGATCTCGACGCGGTCATGATCGCGACGCCGGATCATGTACGAGTGCGGGCGGCAATCATCGCCTGTGCCAAGGGTCTGGATATCTACGCAGAAAAGCCGCTCAGCTTCAGCATTCCCGAAGGCCGCGCACTGGTGCAGGCCGTGCGAAAACACAAACGCGTGCTGCAGGTTGGTACACAACAACGCAGCACACCGATCAATCAATATGCTTGCGAATTTGTGCGCGACGGCGGACTTGGCAAAGTTTCGACGATCCTCGTGAAGAATTACTCAGGCTCTCGGCCTGCGACGGGTCTCGACCAGCAACCCATCCCCAAAGGCATGGATTGGAATCTTTTTTGTGATCAAGCACCGCTGCTTGACTATCACGAACGACTTCACCGTAGGTGGCGGAGTTACGACGCATTCACAGGCGGCCCCATTTGCGATCGTGGTTCGCACGCACTGGACATGGTTCACCTTGCCATGGGGTGGGAGAACGTGGCGCCAACGCGGATCGAACCCACCACTGAAGCGAAGAGTTTCTGGGATCGTGGGGTTCGACTGTACTATCCCGACGGCACTGTCATTCGGCTGGAAAGTACGGATGGTCCCGCGTTCGGCGGCATATTCATCGGCCAGCAGGGCAAACTCGAAATCAATCGAGGACGCTTCGCGTGCAATCCGAAGGACTTACTCGCTCCATTCACCGGGTCACAAACGGAATCGCACGTCGCAAACTGGCTGGACTGCATCGAAACCCGTGAACAGCCTAATGCGCCGGTGGAAGTCGGCCATCTGATTACCAGCGTCGCGCACCTGATCAATATCTGTCGGATTACCGGTCGCACGATCAATTGGGACGCGGACAACGAGCAGATCATCGGCGATAAGGCGGCAAATGCAATGTTGACCAAAGAACGACGTCCTGAATTTTCTCTCCCTAGTGTTTAACAACAGGAATTCAAATGATTGCAGATTTACTGGGGCGTTCTGTTCGTTCAACGACGCAACGCCATATCTCCATCCTCGTACTTCTTGTCAGTTCGCTTTGCTGGGGCTCCGCGTTCGCTGGTGATTGGGTGACCTTGTTCGATGGCAAGAGCCTCGAAGGTTGGAAACCATCACGTGACAACACACAGTTCGCGTTGTCCGAAGGAGTCATTGTTGGCACCAGCTCCAGCCAGACACAGTTCTTGCACACCGTTGAATCGTACGGTGACTTTGAACTCGAATTGGAAGTCAAACTTCACGACACCGACTTAAATTCGGGGATTCAAATCCGGACTCAGTTGACGCGTACCAACGACGCCGGCAAGGTTCGTCCGTCCATCCACGGACCACAGGTGGATATTGGAAAATCTCCCGGGCGCAGTGGCTGCATTTTCAACCAGGGAAACGGCGCATGGATAACGCCGAAAGAAGACCTGATTCGCAATGAAGCGATGGTGAACGGCCACTGGAACACACTTCGAGTCTTGGCCAAAGGGCCACGAATTCAAACATGGATCAATGGCAAACAGGTTTCGGACGTCACTGATGATGAGGCCTATGCGAAGTATCCTTCGGGTGTGATTGCTTTGCAGGTGCACGGCGTCAAGAAGTCGCCGGAGAAAGCACGCCACGTTTCGTTTCGATCCATTCGCGTTCGCAGAATCGAATCTGCATCTGGCATGTAACACCCGATCATCCAAATCCTTCACGAAGACATGAACACCGGACCACGTTCGAGGACTTGTTGCATCGCAGCTTGCCTGCTCGTCGTTTGGAGCGCTCTCGGAGCCGCCGCGTATGACCGCCCCAACGTCATTGTCATCATGGCGGACGATATCGGCGCTGAGGGGCTGGCCTGCTACGGCAGCACGATTTACACGACTCCACATCTGAACCAGATGGCCGCCGAAGGGATTCGCTTTAACAACGCGTATGCAACGCCGCTATGCACTCCAACACGCGTGATGATCATGAGCGGCCTGTATCCCAACCGGACCGGCTATAGAGCCCTGATCGGAAAGAGCGAAGGAGTTCGCCTGGTGCCGGAGATCAGAACCTTCGCCCATGATTTCCGCGACGCCGGCTACGCCACTGCGATCGCCGGAAAGTGGCAGCTTGGCAAGTTCGATGAGTGCCCAAATCAGCCAGTCGAACATGGGTTCGATGAATACTGCATGTGGACCTGGTTCTACAAAGGAAAGAAGTCGAGTCGTTACTACGGTCCACAAATTTATCGAGACGGCAAGGTCACGGACGGTGACGCCGATGATTTCGGGCCGGATGACTACCGCGACTTCGTGCTGGATTTTATCGATCGAAAATCGTCATTCCCGCGAGGGCTGGTGCTTCCGTTACGATCGCTGAAAAATCACCCTGACCACCGTCTTCAATCTTCACGTTCTTTGACGGTTCGGGGGCTCTCTTGGCAGCATCGTCATCGCTCTCTGCCACCGTCACAATACTGGCATACGCCGGCTTCGCATTGTTGTTGCCGTCAAAAAGAAGAGGATGTTGCCCCCACCTCCATGTTCGTCGATCGTTCAGGCCCCAAAAAGTAACGCGTTCGATGACGTCTTCATGCTTCTTGAAGATAGCAAACAGCCTTGCGTAGTCGTCGGCCTGAGCGTTCAAGTCGTCAACGGTTGGAGGAGCACTGTTGCGAAACCGTCGTCTTCCGAATTGACCGCTGGATTCACCACGGATTGTCACGTCGAGTTCGGTGATACTGACTTTCAGTCCAAGCGATGCATAGTCGGTGATCGCCTTTTCGATGTCTTCGAAAGGAACTCGCCCGCTTCGCCAATGCCCTTGGATGCCGACGGCATCGATGGGAGCACCATCGGCAAGGAGTCGTTTAAGCAGCACCATCGAACTTGCATGCTTGGGTCCCGATTCGATGTTGTAGTCGTTGTAGTAGAGCACCGCATCGGGATCTGCCTGTCTAGCAAACTTGAATGCCAAAGTGAGAAACTCGGGGCCGAGCGTTTGCAACCAATTCGAGTTGCGTAGATTTTCCGTCTTCGCGGTTTCAGAGTTCCCACCATCGTTGATGGCTTCATTGACCACATCCCAGCTCTGCAACTTCCCTTTGTACCGTCCCGCAAGCGTTTCAATATGTTGTTTCATTCGCCGCTTGACCGTCTCGGGATCACGCCCCTCGAAGAACCAATTGGGCGTCTGCGCATGCCAAACCAAGGTGTGGCCGTGGATGGTCATGTCGTTCTTTTCGGCCCACTGCACCAAAGCATCGGTCTGCTCAAAATCCCAACGATCTTCGGCCGGGTGAACTCGCTCGGGCTTCATGCAGTTTTCGGGAGTGATCGCGGCAAAATGCTCGGCGGCTAGTTTCAGCTCCTCCTCTGAATAACGCAAAGGAAGGTCACCGGCCATGCCGACCAGGAATGAGTCTTTGAATGCGTCTCTTATAAGGCGATCGATTTTGACTTCGACCACCGGAGTAGAATCTTCCTTTGGTGGTGACTTGGGAAGCTCACGCGTGGCAAGCGACTGCTGAGCATCCGCCCCACGCAGCATTGATTCCTTTGCGTTTTCCGAGACCAAGTCATCAACAGATTTCGACTTCTTCGCTGTTGCCGTTTCCGTTGCGAAGTCGCCTACCTTTCGCGAAAACAGAATCTTGTCGCCCTCGATCTGCCCCTCGTATTCAATGCGAATTTCGTTTCCACCAAAATTCAGGTTTTCGACGAACGAGATGGCATCGCCGGCCCGTTTGACCTGCTCAAAGGTAACGTCGCGTGAGCGACCATTGACGTCAGCTTTCGCCGTCGCGGAGAGTTTGCCGCTTTCCTTGCTAAACGTCATTGCATAACTTTGGACGCCGATTCGAGTATCAAAGTCGACCTTCCAGTTGCCCAACAGGCTGTCCTCGGGCTGAAACAACAGAGGGGCGAATTCCTTCAAGCTGCGTCGCCAAGTCTGCCATTCGTGGGCGGTTTCGGGAGACAGGTAGTAGTGGGCATTGATTCCCATCTCCTTCAATTGCTTCACGGAGTCAGCCGGGTTGCCTCCCCGACGAGTTCGACCACCGTCGACCTCTTTGCTTCCGTAGCTAACGAACACGAGTTCGACTTTGTCTTTGAATCCTTCCGTGTTCTCAACATCCTCTTTTCCAATCGTGGCTCCACTGAAGAGGCCGATGTGTGAAAACTTGTCAAGGTTGCGTAGCGTGATTGACTTCGTTTCCATGCTGCCCATCGACAGTCCAGCCATGGCACGATTCGGTTGATCGGTCAGAGTGCGGAAGTTCTGGTCGATATGGGGGATGAGTTCGTCAACCAGAACGGTTTCAAAATCCTTGATGTCAAAGTTGCGAAGGCCTCCCATGCGAATTTCGTTGGTCATGCCATAGGTCATAACGATGATGAAGGGCTTCGTCTTTCCTTCCGCGATCAAATTGTCCATGATCAGACCCGCGTGGCCTTGGACGCTCCAGCCGTATTCGTTTTCGCCCCAGCCGTGTAGCAAGTACAGCACTGGGTAGCGTACTTCTTGGTTTCTGTCGTAGCCCGGTGGTGTGTAAACGAAAGCTCGCCGCTCGGAATCCGTGCTATCTGAATGAAAGTAGATCTCGCGAACTTGGCCGTGGGGAACGTTTTTCAGTGCGTAGAAATCACGATCGTGGGCGGGTATTTCAATTCCGCTCCCCCAACGCATTGCTCCGAAATAGTATTTGCTGTTGGGATCCGGAACGTGGGCACCATCGATGATCAGCTCATAGTAGTGGAAGCCTTCGTCAAGAGGTCGTGAGTATCCGATCCATGCCCCATCTGCACCTTTGACGAACTCGGTGCTGTCGCGAAATGTCGTTGCCACGCTCTTCGCCTCCGGCGCGACGACTCGAAACTTGATTCGACCTTGGGAATTGACCTGCGGGTAGTCCGTTCCCGCTTGATTCGTAGATGCCGGCTTAAAATCGTCTTTGATGCCTTCAGGAACATTGCTTCCAGCAGCCGCGTTCTCATCTTTGTTCGCAGAAGGTTGTTCATTCGATTCGGTCGTCGTGTCTTCTTGCAGCTCTGAGGCCTTGGATGTCTCCTGAAATACCAGTTGAGCAAAGTAGTACAGATTGTTGCGCCAGTGGGTCGGATCGTGTCCGTGCGAGTCAACATTCCAGATGTGCGGAATTTCGTTCTCATTCAAATAGCGCTGCAGACGTTGACTGACTCGGATCAATCCGTCTTTGTTTCCACATGACAAGTAGAGTAGCTCAAGTTGTTCCTTCGTCTTTTCTGGATCGGGGACCAACTCCTCCGGGGCCTTGGTATTGGGCGCGGACGAGAATCCGCCGACCCAGGCAAACGTGTCCAGGTTGGTCAGTCCAAAGTTCAGCGACTGGCCACCGCCCATCGACAAGCCGGCCAGGGCTCGATGTTCTCGATCGGCCTGAACGGAATAACGCGACTCGATGGTGGGAATGACGTCATCGAGCAAGTCTTTCTCAAAAACGGCAAATGCTGGAGCACTCGCCATCACATTGCCTTCGGCGCGATCATTCTTCTGCGCGCGACCGTTCGGCATCACCACAATCATCGGAACCGCTTTGCCATCCGCGATGAGGTTGTCAAACAACACATCAGGTGACGCAAAACGCTGCCACTCGGTTTCGTCGCCGCCAATGCCGTGCAACAAATACAAGACAGGGTACTTCTTCTCGCTCGAGTACCCCGGAGGCGTGTAGACGTTCATCTTGCGCGTCGTGCCGACCGTCTTCGACTCATAGTCGATCATCTCCAACTTGCCGTGCGGAATGTCTTCCCGCTTTGCGACGATGCTATCTGCAGGATCGGGATAAGTTTGCTTGTCTTCGGGGCCAAGTTCAATCGGGCCGCCGAATCCGCCTCCGCGACGACCTTGGCGAGGACGTTCCGGGTTTTGCTCCTGTGCTTGGGCAACGGCACTGGCAAGCTGTAGCATGCCGAGCAGGACTAGAACAACTAATTTTCTCATAAGAGGGTCTCGATACAGAAGAAGAGGAGTAGGAACGTCAACGATTCACCGTCAGGTCTAGTGACCGTCACCGGCAAACTCGACGGTCACCGCAAACACGAGCGGAAGCGAAAAGTCACCGCCTTTTATGAACTCGATTTTCGTAAGTGCTTTGTCAGCGTCGGTAGGAATCTTCAAGTAGCGGATTTGCTTCCTGCCAGCTTCAATCGCCTTCTTCGATTCCGGCACATCCTCGCCCGCTTGGTAAGTCACGATGTGCTTGCCGTTGACCAATTCAAAGTCACTTGTGCTTCCGTCAGCGTAATGACGACGGACGATCATGCTGGTCGTTTCATCCTTGAAACGCGGGTAGGCAGCCCAGGCGACGCCCCCCAACATGTGAATCGCTTTCACGTTTCCAGCGCAGTCGAGGCTAGCCGAGTCTGGCAACGTGCTTGGGAATCGCGATGATTGACGTTGCAAACCGATGATATTGGCGATCCGATCTCCCTGGGGATCGACCAATTCGAACGGAACGCCTTCGACCTCCACACGCCCGTAGGAATCGAGCACAAACTTGTCTCCAGGTCGTCCGCGGAATCCGGGGAGGCCTTTCTCGCTGTTGATGGTCGCAGCGCTAGAAAGGTTCAGCGGCGCATACTTGCCACGTTTGGCGAGAAACGACAGCAGATCCGTCATTTCAGTTTTACTGATCGAGCTTTCAAAACCCTCTGGCATCAATGACTTGGGCGACGAAGTCAATTGCTCAATGTCTTCGCGAAGGACCAGCTTTTCTTTGCCTTGCGTGTCGATGATGCGTAGCGAGTTTGCCGACTCGCCGGCTAGCATTCCTGAGAGCACATTTCCGTCGACGGTCAAAATCTGGTACGTGCGGAAGTTGCTTTCGACGCTTCGCGATGGATCGAGGACGTTCATCAAGATTTCTTCTTTGGGATGAACCGCCATGCCCGTCAAGTTAGGACCGATTTCTTGTCCGATTTCGCCATGGATGTGACAAGCCGAGCAGTGTTTCTTGAACATCGCCAGGCCGTTCGTCACATCGCCTTCCTCGGCAGCGACCGGTAGACTCGGGCAAAACGTTTGTCTCGCAGATCACTTTCGTAAGCAGCTCCTTTGCCGGTTTGGAAACCGTTGGGCGTCGGGTTGTGCTGAACAATGTAGTTGTACCAATCCACGACCCATGCGTTGCCATCGGGACCGACCTCCGACATGATCGGAGCTGACCAGTCATCGATGCTGGCAACCGTGTTGAACGCGTTTCGCGAACGATAGCTTGCACCGTCCTTCTCCAGCACGAAAGAACCGACGAGGTGTCCCGTCGGACCGCAGGCCATCTGAATGCGGTTCCACCAAGTCGGTGGATAGTTGCGAGCAGTGTAGATTGCCGAGCCGCATCCGGCCGTGAATCCACCGTGCCAGTCGACTTGACGAATGCGATCATCGATCGGATCGAACCGATGCGATTGGGCAATATTCTGAAGCGTCTCGGGCGACCAGCCGGCGACTTGATCGTAATACCGATTGGGAATCGGCATGTGAACGCTCGGGCAACCGTTGGCCGTTGAACCAAAGACATAGCCTTCCTCGCTGAAACCTAGCCCCCAGGTGTTGTTGTTCGTGCCTCGCATGAACTCCAATGCATCGACACGGATTGTGTGCTGATCGAAGTCGCTTGATTGTTTGTCTGCGACTTTGCTCGTTTCTGCGTCGATCGCATAGGCTGGCGCTGTCTCATCCGAGGCACCCGCCTTGACCTTGAATCGCCAAAACCCTTGGCGGAAACGCATTTGCGGTTCGCCGTTGATGACGGGCTGGGAATTGTTGTAGCCCTGCATGCCCCAGATCCAATTGTCGGGGCCATACTGAAAATTGCTAACGCCGCCGTGGGTGTCCCCCAGCGCCCAACCGGTAATCAGCGACTGTCGAAAATCGGCTTTGTCGTCCCCGTCGATGTCTTTCAAGTAGATCGTCTCTTCGCCGTCCTGGGCGATCACACCACCCCGGTAGCAAACCAATGTCGACGGAATGCTCAGGTTTTCTGCAAAGACCGTGAACTTGTCAGCCTGGCCGTCGTTGTCGGTATCTTCGCAAATCTTGATGCGGTCGCGGCCGAGAGCTGATTTCTCTTTAAGTTCATTGGGATAGTCCACCGTTTCGCAAATCCACAGACGCCCGTCCTCGTCCCAGGTCATCGCGATCGGCTTGCCCTTTAGTCCCGCGGTCTTGTCCTTTTGTTGGCGATCGCCGGGCCAGTTGTCGGTCGACTCCTTGGCCCAGATTGCGAGATGCATGTCTTCCGGAGTCGCGAATGCTTTGATGGATTCTTCTGCTGGTAGAGGATCTTGCATCTTCGAGAATGGTTCGGCCTGCGTTCCCCACTGGGCACCCGGCGTGTAGTTGGGGATCTTCGCCCCCACGTCTGTCGCAGAAAATCCTTCATCGTCGACCGAAGGCGTATTCATTGCCGGCGCGGAAAAGGGACGATTCGCAGCGACTACCGCTTCCGCTTTGGGATCTGCAGGCTTGCCACTGTCGGCCGAAGCGGCGGTGAGCGTCTGACCACAGGCCCACAACGCACCTCGTGCGAGCAACTTTTGAAAGTCAGTGTTGGACCACGTTCGATGATCGTGCCCCCACGCTGTATAGAAAACGCGTCCTTTTCCGCTTGTCCTGATCCATGTGTAAGGTTCACCATCGGGATCGCTCACGGGGCCGGATTCGTCGCTCCGCGTCTCAAGGACTGTCATGTCCGGATTGAGCTTGCTGTGTCGGTAGCTTTCGTCCATCGACCGAACCGGTTTCAGCCCCCGCATGATCTCATGGTCGGAAGCCACGATCTTGGTTTCAAAGCGGGTGAGCCCGTGACTTCGAAACTGACCGCCAACCAATTCGATGTACTTATCGGAATTGAGAAAACAGAACGAAGCGCAGTGAACGGGGATCAGGCCTCCACCATTGTGAACATACTTCAGCAGAGCCGACTCGGCCTTCGGTGTGATTTGTTCGATGTTTGCAAAGACCATCAGCCCTTCATACTTGGCAAGATTCTCTTCGTTAACGTCGCTCAGCTTTTCCGTATAAACAAGTGCGATCCCTTGCTCTTTGAGCGGACCCGCGAGATGCCGATAGAATTCGGACGGCTTATGGAATCCACTGTCACCAAGCATCAATACCGAGACTTGTGATTCTCGAGCCGATGCGAAGCCGCTCGCGAGAAAGACAAGGACGAGCAGACTTGCAGTTGCAAGGTGTTTTGATAGAGCAGTCATTTTGTTTCTGGTAGGCCGATTCGGTTGACGGTGCATGCTCCACCAGTTCGATGTCCATCGAGGCAGGTAGAGCTGGATTCCCGGTGGACAACATGCCGCCGTCAGTGGGGCGAGATCTCGCGAATGATGGAACGGCGGCACTGTGCGTTATAGCCAGATTAAGCTCAACGGAAATGAGGAATTGCGCACCTGCACGGAGATATTTCACAAGCTCGAAGCAGGTCCGCTCGGCAGATAACCGTGCGTACACGCATAAACCCCAGGCCGGAGTGAAAGTTCTGCAAATCGGTAAGCCAATCGATTATTTTCAGGGATATTTCGATTTCATTGGGCGAATTCAACGAGACAACGCACCGCCTCCTATTGAGCAAGAGAATTGCATTGCGCGGCAGCTGTGGGCCATTCGCTGGAATTGGCGACGCTGCGTCATTTGGGCCAGCGTCCATTTGCCAGGCTGCGAGGATCGTAACGAAGTGGACCGCGTTGCCAGCAGCTGCCCCCTCGATGCACTTGGAATGGTTTCAAAAGTCGGGACTACGCCCTCATGTGTTTGTTGTGTACACTTTTCCACAGTGGAGTTGTTTCACGGCCTCATCTCGGTGATCGCGTCGCCACCGTTGTCGGTCGCTATCATGAGTCGGCAACGATGTGGGACGTCGTCAATGAAGCACTGGCGGACGGAGACAAAGGCTATCTCTGCGAATCGGTGTACAGCACTACCACGGGAATCGACTTCATCGAAACGGCATTTCGCACCGCGCGCAAACACGATCCCGATGCTCTGCTCATTTGCAACGATTACAATTGCCACTTTCCCGGCAAACGCAAGAAGCTGATTCGGTTGCTTGCATCTTGAACGACCCGCCTACGAAGTCTGGGCTTCCGCTTTAAGACCGATCTTTCAAGAAACCCTTGGTCCACCAGCTGCGACCGATAACGCGCCTAATCCGACGGGTATCCCGTCGGAGACCGATCCATGATGGGTGCATCACGAACGCCCATAGATCGACGAAGGCGGCCATCAGACATTTTTTTCGCATAGGAGTCGCTTGAATAGATGAAGGAATCCACACAGCAAGAGCGAGAGTTGCCGTTAGCATTGCGTGCGGCCTACATGGCGCTTCACCGCAACACGGAGGCAGCGTTTGCTCAGCACGGCGTGACCGCTGACCAATTTGTGCTTCTATTGGCACTCTCGGAGGGCCAAGCATTAACGCAGCGTGAACTGGCCGACCGAATCTCCTCTGACCCGAGTACGGTTCGAGCGATGCTGGTGTTACTGGAAAAGATGGAACTGATCCAAAGGGCGAGCCACCCAACCGATTCCCGCGCCAAAACCGTTGCGCTGACCGCCAGCGGAAAACGAAAGCTGCGCAAGCTTTGGAAAGCCGGGCAATCCATCCGCGATGAAATGTACGGGTGCATGACGCCGGATGAGGCGGACACGTTGATCCGCCAGTTAAGAAACATCACTTCCACGCTCAATCAAGAAAAATCACTCGTTTAGCGTCCGTCGATAAGATCGCCAATTCTCAGCACTTCATCCCCCACAAACTGAAAGCTCGATGACGAAGATTTTGGTTCTTTACCATTCAAATACCAAGAACACTCAGCTTATGGCGGAGCTGGTGGCTGAAGGTGCGCAGCAGCTCGACGATACTGAAGTTCGCCTGCGAAACATCGCAGAGGCCGATCATACGGACTTGGAATGGTGTGAGGGACTCGCGCTTGGCTCTCCGACCAACTACGGCTGCGTGAGTTGGCAGATGAAGCAGTGGTGGGACCAACAACCCATCGAAAACTGGGGCAAACGCGACGGAAAAATCGGCTGCGTTTTTTCTTCCGCCGGAGCTTGGGGTGGCGGCCAGGAATGGACCTGCATGGCATTGCTGTCCATTCTGATCAACTACGGTTTTCTCGTTTTCGGCTTGACCGATTATTCCGGCATCAAATTCTCGGCTCACTACGGAGCCATATCCGCGGGCGCCCCTGAGGAAGAACGAGTGCAAGAGGCCTGTCGCCGACTCGGGAGAAGGGTGGGCGCCAGGACATCCTGAACATCGGAGGCTTCAGCGACGCCGTCTTCAACGTCGTTAGTAACTTCCTAGAGTCTGACACCAATCGCTTCGTCCGCGAGGTCAAAGCCGTTGCGCTGTAATGTGGGACAGGCATCTTGCCTGTCAATGCAAAGGACACGCTGGAAGCGTATCCCACTTTAAAACGCCCGTGACGGAAATCTCTGTCGCGGGTGTTTTCTCGTTTGCGGTACAATCTCAGTCATGAAATCTAAAGATAAACTCGTCTCCACCAGCAAATTCCTTAGCTTGGTCCTTCGGCATCGCCCCGAGGTGATTGAAGCAAAGCTAGACCATGAAGGTTGGCTTGCAATCGACGAATTGATTGCCCAAGCGAACGCTCATGGAAAGGCAATTACGCTCCAGCTAT
>NZ_JACEHH010000086.1 GCF_014154935.1 Stieleria mannarensis | reverse complement strand
GGTCGCGGAGGAGTGAGCGACGACGCGGGGAGGGTTCGTTGTGGCTCGGGTATACTCAAACACCACTAATCGACCCTCCCCTCGCTGCGCTCGACCCTTCCTTCCAGGGAGGGTTAATCTGAAAAACCGCACGACTTCAGCTGCGGACGACCCCGGTCACGATGCACTTGACCGACTTGCCGCCGTTCAAGTCGGTGTTGATCTGGATCTCTTGCCCCACGCGATCTTCGTCGGCTCCGGCGTTGAACCGCAGCGTCACAAAGTGCAGCTTCTTGCTGCCGCTGGGCGCGACGAACTCAAACCGTTCATCCGCACAGAGGATCTCTTTGATCGCGAACGGCTCGTCCCCGCGGACCACCAACCGCTTCTCCACGGTCGCCCCCGGATCGGCTGTCCCGAAGCTGACCGCCGACGGTGAAACGCTTAACGAAGGCCGGATCCGGCCGTTGATCGACATCTCCGTCGTCGGAAAATCGGCGTCATTGCTGATCAACGTCAATCGCTCGTGGACATCCCCTTCGGGCATCGTGCCCAAGATGTTCACCCGCATCCGGTAACGCACCATCCCCGGTGACTTCTGCGGTGCACTCAATTGGACTTCCAAATCATCACAAAAACTGCGGACGTCCGTGATCTGCCAATCGCGGTTTCCGGTGTGCGTGATCACGATGTCCTGCGTGGTTCCGCTACCCGAAGCGATCTCTCCGAAGGCGACTTCCGGCGGATCGAACGTGACATCGGTGCGGATGAATCCGCTGACCTTCAATTGCACTTCGGCGTAGTACGGGCGATCGATCACCACCGTCACGACCGCCGACTTTTGGCCGATGAAGGTGCTGGTGTTAAAGCGGGCCACCACCGAAGCCGTTTCGTGTGTCTTCAAGGTGTTGCGGGTGACCGTGGGCGTCGTGCACCCACAACTCGATCGCACCGCCGCGACGTGAACGTCTTCCTGATACAGATTGGTGAAATCGAATCGATATTCACACTTGGTGCCGCGCCCGACCGTACGAAAATCGTGGCTGGTCGTCTTGAACATCTTCTCCGCCCAGTTTTCGCCCGAAGACGACGAGGCGGCGGAAGACTGTGCGGTCGCTGGATCGCCATTGACAGCAAAGCAAGCGACTAGGCTCGCCAGGACCAAGGGCAGGAAAATGCGTCGTGACACCAGGGTGGGAAAACTATCAATCATCAATTCGGACCGTTCGGTGAGAGTCGATGTCGGCCATCGGCAAGCCACCGTCAAACTTTACCAAATTTCACTGGTTTGAAGTAGGCGTTTCCGATTGCGTCGCTTCTATGGTTTCGGCAATTGAATCGAAATTTTCCAGTAATTCTTTCAGCCGCTCCATTGGAAGTCCGACAACGTTGCTGGGACTGCCATCACCGACGATCTCGATCCAATCATTTCCGTCCTGATAGCCGAACGCCCCCGCCTTGCCTTCCCACAGCAAGGTGTCCAGGTAGTCGCGAATCATAGTTTCCGAAAGCGATTCCATCTGCAATTCGGTGCGGACGACTTCCACGATGCAGCGAGACGATTGCGACTCCCAGAGACAAACGCCACTGAACACGTCGTGGCGTCGACCGCTGAGCGTCCGCAGCATCTCCGCCGCGTGGGCTTCGTTGTGTGGCTTTCCCAAGATCTGTCCGCCGCAGGAGGCGACGGTGTCGGCGGCCAAGATCATCGCCCGGTCATGCCGCCGCACCACGCTCTCGGCTTTTCGATAGGCATACCGCGCCACCAATTCCGGCGCCGTCTCACGACTGCATACGCCGCACTCGGCATCGTCGCTGGCCGGATCGATCGTGAATTCGTACCCCGCGGCGCGCAACAGTTGTGCTCGCCGGGGCGAACCGCTGGCCAACACCAACGGCATCGCGTCTGGGATCGTCGTTGCTTCAAGGCCGCGCATCAGCGGCAAGTCGTCTGAGATTGCCATGGTGTTGGTTGAATTGAGCTTCTGGGGCAGTTCAATCGTAGCTGCTTTTGCCGGTAGCGGAACTCGCCAAGAGTTTCGGGCCTCGCCGGCGAATAGCCGAAAGTCTTGGCGACTTCCGCTACGGATTGGATCGTGCACTAGCCGTCTGAATCCGTCGGCCCAGCAGGCGGTGGATCCGTCGGCGGTGCGGCGGGCGGCGGTGGGTCAGTCGGCGGCAACCCTTGCCGTCGCTGTTCCAATTGACGCACCGCGCCCTTGAGCGATTCCAGCAATCGCGGCACTTGTCCGGCAGCGACGAACACTCGAGCGCTGACCGCGGACTGTGGAAAGAAGCTGGTCAAGAAGTCCAGCCCGAACTCGGTCGCGCCGTGCCCGATCATCACCCCGTTGGCATAGGTCCCGCTCAGCACTTCGTCGGGCATTTTTAAATCGTCGTAAATCTCTTGCGGACTCGGCCGGCGTGCCTCCGGGTTGGGCGGTTGAGGCTGCGGCGTGTGGGGCTCGCCGAACCGTCCCCGATACAGTTCCAAATTGGTCGTCAACGCCTCGATGAATTGCGGCATCACCTGATGGGGGATCACCACCCGCGCCGCGACCTTGTGCGGACGTCCGATCGTCTGCAGAAAATCGACGATGTACTCGCTCGGCCCGGTCATCACGATCGCGCCGGTGCTGAACGTGCCGCCGGCGACGTGGTCGGGAACCCGCGCCCGCAGCGGCGGATTCGGCTGAGGCTGTGCACCTGGCTGGCCGGATTCGGGTGGGCCGGATTCGGGAGGCCCAGATTCGGGCGGATCAGGCGTTTGGTCGTCAGAAGACATGCGTGGTGCGTTGGTGATGATTGGGGGAGACAGGTATCGCCGGTGAAGTCCGGCCGAAGTCCGCCGACCAGTCTAAATCTCGCCGCCAACGTCCGAAACCCGTGACGCTTCCACGCCATCCTGCCCCCATCGTTTTGCCCCCATCGTTTTGCCCCCATCGTTTTGCCCCCATCGTTTTGCCCCCATCGTTTTGCCCCCATCATTCTGCCCCGAATCATTCTGCCATCCCGTCCCCCCCACCAACGCTTGACACCGCCCGCCCCACTTTGTATCACTGAATTAACACAAGGGCACAACTCATGCTGATCCAGATTCAATCCGGCCCCCAGCCGATCTACCAGCAGATCGTCGAACAGATTCGCTTCCGAATCCTCTCGGCGCAACTTAAACCCGGCGACGAGTTGCCGACGATCCGCGGGCTGGCCGAATCGCTAAAGGTCAATCCGAACACGATCGCGCGGGCCTATCGCGAACTCGAACACGAAGGCCTGGTGGAAAAACGCCGCACGACCGGGACCTTCGTCGCGGAAACCTCGGGAACACTCAGCCGTACCCGCCGCAAGCAGATCCTGACTCCCGAGATCGACAAACTGCTGGTCCTGGCCAGCCATCTGGGAACCGACGCGGAAGAGCTCGACGAGTTGATCGCGTCACGCCACCACGCCCTCCAACAAAAGGTCCAAAGCCAATGAATTCCGGCGACGATTATCCCGTGCGTGTTCGGTCACTCTCACGTGCCTTCAAAGGGACAGCGGCCCTGGCGGACGTCTCATTGGACATCCCCCGCGGCTGCGTCTTCGGCCTGGTCGGGCTCAACGGAGCCGGCAAGACGACGCTGATCCGGCACTTGATCGGGTCGATGAAGGCGTTGCATGGCAGCGTCCAGGTCCTCGGCCAAGACCCGACGATCCGCCCCGAAAGGTTGCTGGCGAAGATCGGTTACATGAGCGAAGAAGACTCGTTGCCGAAATGGATGCGGATCAGCGATCTGATCGGGTTTTGCCGAAGCGTCTATCCGACCTGGTCGGACGACTACTGCGGCGAGTTGTGCGAGATGTTCGACTTGTCACCGGGCGCCAAACTCAAGTCGTTGTCCAAAGGCGGACGCGCCCGCGCGGCATTGTTGGCCGCGATCGCGCACCGGCCGGAGTTGTTGATTCTGGATGAACCGAGCAGCGGGCTGGATCCGATCGCCCGGGCCGACATCTTGGAAGCGATCATCCGAACGGTGGCCGACGAAGGCCGCACGGTCTTGTTCTCCAGCCACTTGCTCGAAGAGATCGATCGGGTGTGCGACCAGATCGCATTGATTCATGACGGTGTTCTCCTGGAATCGATCCCGGCGGCGAGCTTGCCCGAACGATACACCGAGTGTTTTTATCGCACCGACAGCCCCTCGGCTCGGCCGCCGCAGATCCCCGGTTCATTCGGTGCGATGGGCGACGCTTCCGAATGGTCGGTGTTGATCGACAGCGAAAACGAGGCGTCTCCATCGACGACCACCTCGATCGAATCCGGTGCCGCGCGCTGGGAATTGGTGCGTCGACAACCGGCGACGGTTCACCGTTGGTTTGCCGGCCGTGTGCAGCGCCAGCCGCCATCCATCGCTCAGGCTCCGGCGGAGGGCATGCAACATGTCTGAGATCACCGCGTTGACCCGATTGTTGATCGCCCGCTGCAGGACCGTGTTGGTCATCGCGGTCACGTACATGCTTCTGATCCACGTTGCAGCCATCGCCTACAGTTTTAGCGACGCCGGGGTCACGATCACCGGCCAGCGTGCGGTCACCTCGATCGTCGTGATGTTCTCGCTGCCGCTGCTCGGGATCACGTTCGCCTTGTTCGACTTCAGCGAACAAGGCGACATCAGTGGCGGCGCGACGGGCTACCTGCCCTGGTTGTTGCGGATGCCGGTCCGCAGTTGGAAACTCGCCGCCGTCCCGTTGGGTCTGAAAACATGCTGGACCCTGGCCGTGTGCGGCGCGATTGCGTTGACGGCCCAATTTTTCGGAATGCCGCTGGAACGGTGGTTCATCCCCGCGGTCGGGATCGCGACGCTGTTCGTTCTTGCCTGCCTGGTCATCTGGCAACCGTTCCGCTGGACCTACACACGTCTCTCGCTGATCGGCATGCTGTTCGTCCCGGCCTACGCGTGGCTAATCCTTTCGGTCTCGTTTGCCTTTGCAGACAGCCATTCACAACCGCCGGCCGATGCAACCATGATCACCGCCGGATGGATCATCGGTCTGTCGGCCTACACGGCACTGGCACTGCTCGCCGCCCGCGCCGTCCGCCTGGCCCGCTGCAACGTCGTCGGACGAATCAGTGAATCGCAACGTTGGATGGCGTCTGCACCGACCGCATCGCCCATGGTGGCCGCGAATCATTCAAGCACGGCAGGTCAGCAACGTCGTGCCACGATCTCGCCGATCGGCGCGCTGCTTCGATTTGAAGCGACGAAGCTGGCGGAGTTTGGGACCAGGATCATCGTCGCCAGCTGGTTGCTGATCGTGCTGTTCTTTTCGCTGTTTGATCAGACCGCGACGGACACCTTTGTCTTTCTGGTCGTCGTGTTTCTGTTCCCTGCGATCTTCTTGAACGAATGGAAGCTCTCCGGGCTGCACGACCGATTCCTGCAACCGACACTCGCGATCGCGCCGATTCCCACGACGACGATCGTGTGGACACAACAGCTGATCACGACGGCGATCTGGTTCGCATCGCTGATGGGCGTTCCGATCGTGATGTTGATCTGGCATGCCAGCGGCGCGAGCGTGCCGATGATTGACGATTGGCAGCGGGTGATCGGGTCGCAGTTCGGCGCGCCCGACGCACTGGGTCGGCTGGGCATCGTCGCTGTCATCGTTGCGGCGCTGCTGGTCGTCCGCCAAACGACCTGGAACGTGGCGGCGACTTCGACCGACGAAAAGCGTTTCGTGTACTGGATGATCGCGGCAAAGTTTGCCGTCGCCTTCGCCGCGTTCAGCTGGTTCTTGTTCCAATTCTTGCGGTTCCCCGATTGGGAAGCCTGGACGCAGTGGATGTGGGGGTCGATCGCCGAGTTACCGGCGATCTTGCCCTGGTTGGCAACGGCCAAAGCGATCCTGGTCATCGCCGCGACTGCATTGCTGTACCGTTCCGGCTTGGCCCGACCACAAACCGTCACCGGACTGTTGTCCGGCTACCTCGCCTGCACGTTCGCGATCGCGGCAATCGTCTGGCACTTGTTGCCCGGCGAGCGTGTCGCCTTGTGGCACTGCGTGACCGCGATTGCCGTGTTGATGCCCTACAGCCGGATCGTGCTCGCGCCCCTTTGCCTGGCCTACAATCGCCACGCCTAAATCTTCCTACCTCCTAAATCTTCCTACCTCTCCGCTCTGCCAACTTGTCCTTGCGAGTCGGCAGAAATCAGGGGAGGGATGGCAGAATGATTCGGGGCAGAATGCTGTCGTGCACGTGCGTGAAGGGTGCCGGACACCGAATGGCCCGTCGAGAGAATTCGGCCAAAGGCCGTGCACACCCATAGCCTTGGGCATCGCCCAAGGTCCCCAATCAACATCGAATTTCTTTGGCCAACGGCCATAGACAAACTTGCCCCAGGCCAGGATTTTGCATGTCCATCAGGAAAGGCTAGACACCAACGATTGCCTCTTCGTCTTCGCTCTCTGGTGCACTGCAAAAATCTTCCGACTCCACCATCAGCATCTCGATCTCGTCCAAAAGCTCAACACGCCGAGCGATCCAGTCGGCTGGCAGATCAACATCCGATCGCCAAGCCGCCGCATCGAGTTCCTCCAGCGCGCAAAGTTTCCGCAACAGTCGCCCCGATGGACGGCAATACCGCATCACGATCTCACGCTCCGAAAGATCCTCACCGACGACGAGACAGCCCTGACTTTTCAATGCGACACGGATCTCGGGCTCGCGCTGGATCCACCAAAGAGGTTGATCCGCCCGGATCTCGATTCGGTTGATCACCCGATCGGGACGACACGTGATCGTGATTCGACTGACATCTCCGCGCAGTCGCTGAATCAACTGCAGAACCCTGAACCGCGACTTGTAGACGCCGGGCAATTCGATGACCACGGCGTCGTCTTCGACGTGAGCGTCAAGCCCCACGTTTGACAGGGTCTGGCAAACCGAGCGAGCATCCCAACGCGTCTGCAGAGGAAGGTGATAACGCATTGGATTCAATCTCTTGACGGACGAACGATGATAAACACGCCGATTCAGTAAGATGGCTCGTACGACGTCCTTTCTAGGTCGTCGTCGGAAGTCCAGCGGACGACGGCCCGGAAGGGCCATCGTACTTTACAATCCGAACGGCTTAACTCGAGCGGCCCCCTCCGACGATGCCATCATGCCTGACATTCAAATCATCCTAGCAGATCTCAGCAACGAAGGGCATCAAATCGCGACCCTTGCGATGATGGACGCGTATTCGGCCGATCCGATGGGCGATGCCCGACCGCTGTCCGATTATGCCCGGCAGAATCTGATTCCCGGCCTGCGCGAGCATCCGACGTCGCTGGTTTTCCTGGCCATTCAAGCGGACCAGCCCTGCGGGATCGCCACCTGCTTTCGTGGGTTTTCCACCTTCGCCGCCAAGCCACTGATCAACATCAGCGATTTTTATGTCGTCCCATCGCACCGCAAGCGCGGAATCGGCCGGCGGCTCCTGCGCGCGATCAACGACGAAGCGGTCGCCAGTGGATGTTGTAAACTGACACTGGAGGTCCAGCAAAACAACGCCCGCGCCCGCGAGATCTACGGCCAGTTCGGCTTCACCCAAGCCGTCTACGCCGCCGACGCAGGCGGCGGCGGATCGCTGTACATGGTCAAACGGATCTGAAGCCGAAAAGGTGCCGCGCACGCTGGTGTCTAGCCTTTAGGCCAATACCGCTAAGCTAAGGCCCGGGCGCTTGCGCGAACCGGCTGATGTCAAACCAATATCAGCCGTTTGGCGCGAGCCTACGGGCCCTCCCCCCGAGGAAACGACGCTTAACTTAGCGGTATTGGCCTTTAGGCGATTCCCGGTCGCTACTTGGGCCGTCGATTGTACTACTGATGAATTCAGTTGGTTTTGTTTCGTGCGTCATCAAAGATCACTACGCTCGGTTCGCCAACGGCGATCGACAACTTAGCCAACTGGGGTGAGACCGGATGAGCCCCAGCGAATCCGGGCGTAACCCCAGTTGGCTATGGATGTGGATGCCCTTTGGGCAAGTGCTGCGGAATGAATTCCGCAGCATCTTGAAACAGCCTTCTGGGCTAACAAAGGTAAGCGTCCTATCTGCCCAGGTGTCGCTGCGTGGCCCGGGCGGCCGGCGACTGCTCTTCACCAATCCGAAGATTCGTTGGACAGGTGTGGCGTAGTGGCGGTGTCGGCGTGTCAACATTTTGGGATGCGTGTCCAACGTAACGGCGCCGGAGACATTGATCGCCACCGCGGTCCAAAATCACGCTTTGTGTTTGTGGCCTAACCGATTCGCCGGCAGCAGCTTCAAGCGTCTTCAGCACGCAGTTCATCGGCGCTGTGTTCGGATACTGCGTTTTGATCTCACTGGGGTGTCTCTGAGTTCCGTTTCCGCTCGACTTCCAAGCGATCGCGCGAAGTGCGGTCAACGGATTCAGTCTTTTGCTAAAAGGAAGAACCGCTAGATCACACCTCGCAAGTCACGTTGCACAGACGTCCTTCGATCCGCCCTGTGCCACAAGAGTTCAAGACGCTGCCGCTTTGGGATCGCTGATGAACTACGGCCAGTGGATTCTCGAAGCTGACGATCGCTTTGCACGTCAAAGCGTCTGCCACATGGGCTGCTCAAATGGCAGAGATCCGATCTGACGTCGCCATAGAATATCGAGATCACCATCTCCGGTGCGTTGGACATATTCGAGGTGGTCGCACAGGTCAGCAACCGCTTCGACATCGGAACCCGCTTTGCATTTGACGCACGAGTGACTCAGGTCGCCGATGAGCCACTGCAACTCGACCCGCGTCATTCCCACTCGGCGGATCGCTTGATCCTTCGGCCAACGACGCAGCGACGCCTCCAAACGGCCTGAGACGTAGCCGTACTTCAGGATCAAGTCGCGATGTTCGCGCGTCAGTTGGATTCGCTCGGTCAGGTTCGCCATCACGCCACCCTCGCCTCGCGGCGACGCACTCGACGTTGCTGTGTGGTCAACCAGTTCTTTCGACCGATCGTCAAGCGGCGAAGTTCGTTTTCAGTCGCATTGTTGTCAATCGGGATCGCGCCGTCGCCGAGGAGCACCGACAACTCATCCCATTGGTTCAACGCATAACGCACCGCCTTGCCGAGCGAGCTCTTCGGAAGCACTCGTCGATCACCGTTCATCTGCAACAACCAGTCATGCAGATCGTTCATGATCGGCACTGACTCGTTCTGACGCAGTTCCAGACGCTCGGCCGGCGAAGCTTCTCGCGCGCGGTCTTCAACCTTGTACAGGCCACGGTAAAACGCCAGTGCCCGCGCAGCGGCGACCGGGCCACTCGGCTTGGCTTCGACGAACTTTCGGCGTGCGTGCGCGTTGCAGCACGCGGCAAAGATTTGGTCCTGTGCTCCCAGATAGACTCCGTCGTTGACTCCCTAAGCATCGACCACCGCGTGGCCGTGAAAATCACGAAGGAATATTGCCGGGCCGTCGCGCCCGCGGCTTTCCGTGAAGTCGAACACGTTATACGGATGATCCTCACGGCCTCGATATAGCCAGAATCGTGCAGTCCGCATCTTGCCCGGCAAGCTGGGGTCTTGCAGCCGAACCGACATATCATCCACACCCAGCACGTCGCCCGAAACGATTCGCGACTATCGATTGCTGATGTCGGTGCCCCCAATCGGCATCTCTTCACCACGGCAAGGACAGATTCGCTGTTCGACCGGAACGTCCGATTCGATGACCTTGCGTTTGAGGTGATCGGGTAGCTTCTCGGACTTCTTCTTGCGACGACGCCGGCGTGGCTGGGCTTTGCGATCACAGAAATCTGCGACTGTCAGACCGGACTGGGCGAACCGTTCAATGCGGTCACGCCACTGCTGTGCGAGTTGTGGGTTGGGGAACTGCGACATGGGTTTCTCCTGAAACTGGAAAGAAACCCACCACGCTAACCAGACGGTCAACATGGGCAGATAGAACGCTCACATCTTGATGACGATCACCGTTCGCTAAAATCGGATGATGTGGCCGATCTCATGCGGATAAACAAGATGCCCCCTATCGTCTAACGTTTCTAAGGAACGCATTCATCAACTAGCCCTATCGTTTGCTTCTGTACAATACAAAAAGAATTTTGTTGACAACTCGAGGGGCAACCGATAAAAGAAGTAACTTCTCTACTCTGACGGAGGGGCGTTTAACATGTCAGATAGCCAACGCAGCTTCTTGATCGCGATTATCCTGCTGTCCTGCTGTTGCGAAAGAGTCTCGCATTTATGTCAAAGACTCTGATTTGGCCAATTTGCCGGATTTGGGCGAGACCGCGTTGGTTTCAGACAAGCCTGTCGATCTCGGTAAATTCTTTTTCGGTGATGTGATCCGAGGGAAGCTGAAAGTCCGGAACAACTCTGGACAGGGAATCAAAATCGAACAGATTCGCCCATCGTGCGGCTGCACTGCTGCATTCCCCGATTCGACGACGATTGAACCTGGCAAATCGAATCACTTGATTGTCGAAATCAGGCCCCCATCGACCGGCGTTTTAAACATTAGCCTGACCGTTGAAACGTCGGAATCGAAGTACAGGATCCGTTGCAGAGCAACTGTCGAGAACCGAATCAGTGTCCGGGAGAGAAGCGTTGAATTCAACCCAGACGACCAGTTTCATTCCTTTCATGTCGATATCAATGATGCTTCAATCCGCGCAGCGGATATCGGACTGAACAAGGGGAACGAAACACTCCGCCGTTCGATGACAAGCGAGTCGACGATTGAGTTTCGACTTCCAACCAAAGGATTGCGACACAATGATCAGTTCGTTTTGACGCCGACACTTCTGGGAATCCCCCAGCGTTCAGTCACAGTTGTGGCGAAGCAGAAAGGGCGCATCCACACGCCACGTACGTTTGTCTACGGCACAACAGGAGAATAAGGTGTTTTTCAATTCAGGATGTTGGTTTTCGGCGACCTCTCGCTGGTTGAAACTTCGGGAAAGGGGACGATCAACGAGCAGCCATTTGAGTACGAGGCAACCAAGCTGAAAAACTACGCCATCGTCAACGTACGCGTGCAGAAGCTTGCTCTCCAGGAAGAGCCATCGGTGCTGCGTTTCGGAACAGCGAAAATCACTCTTCGGATATTAAGCCAATGACCGTTCGGATTGTTATCGCGGCATTTGCCTGCATGGTTTCGGGCGGAACACTGGTCGCTGAACGGCCTTCGGACAAAATGGTCGATCGCGTATATCAGATCATTGCCGACTACGATCTGAACGCGCAAGCGGTCCTTTCGCAAAAATATGTTTGTGTTGGAAAAGGAGTGACCAGCTTATCACGCCGAGGTCGAGAGGTCATCATTCCGAGTTGGTACATCCAGAGCGTTGTCGACCACAGGCATCGGCTTGACGCATACGCGGAAATCGTTCCTTCGTCTCTTGGCGTGATGCGTGAACGCTGGATCATGCGATTGACGGACGGAAAAAGGTTGCTCTATCGCGACTCTCCCCTCTATCACCATCCGCAACGTATTTACGATTCCCAAAAAGAAGCATCGGAAAACGAAAAAACGGAGCTCGTCGTCTTAGAGCCGTTCAAGCAGCCAGTCTCTGGGAGCACCTCCTTGATATCCTCCAGCTTTAAACGATCGACAATGCAACGTTTTGTCACTGGAGAATATGAAATCGAATCGGCAACGGAAGTAGGAGGGCTGCTCAAGGTCGTCTTTCTTTCGTCCAAGGGGAATCGAAAAGCGAAGTCGAAGTTGACGTTCGATGCAAAAGACGACTCGATGCTCACAGAGTATGTTCTATCAGTGTCGGACCTGAACGATCACGGAAAATATTCCCCCGTTACTCATAACGTGATCCGCTGGAAAAAACTTGGCAAAGTGGTCGTTCCGGTTCGTTACGAGAGCGTGAAACCGAAGCACGACCCAAGTTGGCATGCCCTTTATGACTTTGTCTGGGTCGTTGGGGAGAAAGTGCCTAGTGATCTCCTCAAACCAACATTGCTCGACTGGCGGGAACCGACACGTCAGCTATTGGGGATCGAATGGCAGCGTGATGGAAATATTTCAAAGTTGACAAATTCACTTTCGGAGGACTTAAAATGAAGCTGCTCATGATAGCACTGGGCTTCTGCGTCGCACTTCTCGCGGCAGCTCCGGCCGCCGAAGAATCCATTCGTGTTCGCAACGACGCACTCCTGGAACAGGTCGAACAAGATTGGAGGTACCCGAAAACGGGCTATTCCGGTCGCGGTCGGACCGGAAGCATCAGGACATTGGTCCAACACGCAGAGGCCACCTATGACAAAGTGTGGCAACACTACGCCGATCGATGTGGATTCGACCAGCGATTCGATGAGGGCCTGTTCGTGCTCGGACGCGAAGTCGACGACACCGTCGATCGGCGCAGAATGGGGCTTCGCTTTCCTCAGCGTTCCAAGGGGGATCCTTCGAACAAGACTGGAAAGAAAGCCCACCAACATCCTGCCTAGCAACCGCTACTCCTTCAGCTCGCTCAAATCCCAGACGCGGATGGTTCCGTCGCGGCCGCTGGTGGCGATCTGGTGTGCGACCGGATCCAGCGACACATTGTGGACGGCCGATTCGTGGCCGGACAGCGAGGTCACCAGTTCGCCGCTGGCGAGGTCCCAGATCCGACACTTTCCATCTTGGCTGGCGACGACGGCGTGCGTCCCATCACCGCAAAACGCCACACTCCAGTTGTCGCTGCTGCTGCCTTCCAGCTGCCGTTCTTCCAACCCCGTCGCCGTATCCCAGATCCGAATCGTCTTGCCCCAGCCGACGGTTGCCACTTGGGTTCCCGTGGGTGCGAATTTGACGTTGTAGATCGGACCTTCGTGACCGAGCAGCGTCTGGCGAGTTTCGAGGGTTTCGGCATCCCAAATCCGCACGATCTTGTCGCTGCCGACCGACGCAATAAGACGTCCGTCGGGTGACCAATCGACACTGTAGATGGATCCCGGCTGGGTCACGCTGGCGAGCGGTCGCCCCGAGTCGATGTCCCAGGTGTGGATCACACCATCGTGATCGCCGGCCACGATCCGTCGACCGTCGGGTGAAAAGGCGATCTTGCGGACCGCACTGTGGGCGTCCCATTCCTGCAACAGCTCCAACGAATTGGAATCCCATAACTTGACCATCCCGTCGTTGCCGCTGGTGGCCACGATCGGCTCGGTCGGATGGTACTGAATCATCCAAACGATCCCGCGGTGGGCATCAAAGCTGCGCAACACCTTTTGACTGGCGACGTCCCACAGACGCACACTGCCGTCCTCGATCGCCGCGGCGACTTTCTTGCCGCTCGGGTCAAAGTCCACCGCCCAGACCGTTCCCGGATTGCCGGCCAGGACGGTCGACGGAAATGAGGGACCGAGGTCGGCTTGCACCGCGCCATCGGAATCACTGCGAGTCGCCAAAAAGATTGCTGCGCAAAGGCTGGCCACACCGATCAGCCCGACCGCCCAGGTGGCGCGGAGCGTGTTGCGCGAGACCAGTCGATGCGAACCGCTGCGCCGCGTCTTTCCCGCCGTCTTGGCGACCGCGGGGACATGCAAGGGCGAAACGGCGCCGAAGCCGGAGATGATTTCGGCAAGCGTTTCGGCGACCAGCGCCGCCGACTCGGGCCGGCGAGCCGGGTTCTTGTCCATCAACGCCATCGTCAGTTCCGACAGCGGCAACGGGATCTTGGGATTCAACTTGGCGGGCGACTTCGGCGTCTCGTCCATGATGCGTTTCATCACCCCGACGATCGACGGGGCTTCAAAGGCCGACACGCCGGTCAACATTTCGTACAGCACCGCGCCGAGCGAAAACAGATCGCTCTTTTCATCGGCGGTCGCTCCGGTCGCCTGCTCGGGTGACATGTACAAGGGCGTTCCGGTAACCATGCCGGTCTTGGTCAAACGAACGTCGTCGGTCGCACGGGCCAACCCGAAGTCCGTCAACTTGACTCGCTCGGTACCCCGCTCGATCAGGATGTTCGCCGGTTTGATGTCACGGTGAACCATGTCGCGCTCGTGCGCGGCCGACAGACCGGCAGCGATCTGCATCGCGATCCGCGCGGCCTCGTTCGGCGGCAGCGGTTTCTGTTCCTGCAGTCGTTTTTCCAGCGTCACGCCATCGATGTATTGCATCACCAAAAACGCGACTTCGCCTTCGTCCTCGCGCGCGACCTGGTGCATCGCCACGACGTGTTCATGAGAGATCGCCGCCGCGGCACGGCCTTCACGGCAGAACCGCTGACGGGCAACATCGTTCTTGGCGTACTCGGGGTTCAGCACTTTGATCGCCACGTTGCGTTGCAAGTGCGTGTCGAAAGCTTCCAACACGATCCCCATGCCGCCACGACCGATCACCCGCGAGACTTCGAAATGATGCAGCCGCCCGATGTAGGCCGGGTCGTCCGACTTTTTCAAGAAGGGCAACGCGACGGGACTGGCCGCTTCGATCGTCGGCGTGTTGTCCGGATCCAATGGAATCGACGACTGGTCGGCATCAGACTCTGACGATGGCGCCAATGTCTCGCTGGTATCGTTCGCATCCACATTGGGCGTGTCCTGGGTTTGGAACTGCCCCGACACCGCGGCGACCGCTTTCCAGTACGCCGAATCGGTCGGCGGCAGTGACCCGACCGCCTGCCCGACCAAATCCTCGATCGGGACATCGCTGGGGACGCCCCCAGTGCCCCCCTCGGCGACGCCGGAATCCCCCGAGATCGCGACCGACTCCAGCGCGGCTTGGCAATCCGTACAACCGCCGATGTGTTCGGTCGTTCCGCTCGCCTCGGCGTCCGACATTGAACCGCTGACCAACGCCTTTAATTGTGCCTTGGTCGGGCACGCTGAAATTGCCATCACGATTCCTCTTCTTTTTCCAGTCGCTCGATCTCGGCGCGCAACCGCGCCGTCACACGACTCTTGGCGACGTAGATCGCACCGGTACTCATCGACAACTCCTCAGCCGCCTCGGCCGCCGAACGGCCTTCGACGGCCGTGATCCGGAATGCCGACCAGGTTTTGGGATCCGAGTTTTCTTCTACGGTTTTCATCGCGATCGCGGCAAGTGAACGAAGGTGTTCCAATTCCCACTGCTCGCTGAGTTCGTTGCGTCCGTCAGCGGCTTGGGACAATAATTCCAATTGAGCCGTGTCATTCCCCGTCGGACCGGCCTTTTTTCGCTTCTCAAAGTAGGTGTACAAGCGATTCCGGGTGATCGTGAACAACCAGGACCGGAATCCGCCTTTCTGCTTGTCATACTCCAACCGCCCGATCGCCGATCCGACCCGGCGAAAGACGTCTTGCACGATGTCCGCCGCATCGGCGTCCTGCAGCCCCCGACTGCGCACGAACCGATACAGCATCGGGCCATAGTCACGCAAAAAGTCGCTCCAGGCCTCGTGATCGTTGGCATCGCGAAGCCGGAGCAGGAGCGTCGCTCGCGTCACAGGAGAATCGCTCACCCTGTCTGTCTCAGTATTGGAGTTCGGTCCACTCGGCCACCGGCAGCGACGGCGCAAAAAACCAAGCGTGCGATCGTGCCACCAGTATAGCGACCGAACCGAACCTGACAGTCGGCACGTTTCTCCGCTGAGGACTACCCCGGGGCGATGACTTCCTTACAGCGACACAGCGAAGTTCCGCTACTTTTGCGTTTCGTGGGCTCCCTCGCGATCCGAACATTCCGCCCCACCGCCCCCCCCGGTTAGGATTCATGGCGGAACACGACGCGGGGATTCGCGTCTTCTAAGATGATGTAATTAAGTTCACCTTCAGACCGGCCCCTTCCTAGCGACCTGCGAATGACGCAGCCACGCCCCGTGACGAGCTTTACGAAACCATCCGACGGCGAAACGGCCCCCTCTCCCCCCTCTATCGATCCGCCGTACCTGCCCCCAACCTCACGCGACGACGCTGGCCACGATGCTCCGGTCTCCGATGCCGTGCTCTCGATCGCGGCTCGCTCGACCAGCCCGACGGACTTTCTTCGGCGAATCGCCGCCCAGTGGACCGAGACGTTTTCCCTCGCAGCGGTCGCACTGGCCCATCCCGACTGGCCCCGACCGATGATGGTGGCTCGGGACGCCGAGTTCGGCCGGCGTCTTGACGCCGACTTCATCGACCACCTGCTGACGTCCAGCCGATCGGCCGCCACCGCCTGCGATCTGCCCCTGCGTCGCCCAGAGACGCAATCACTTCCTGACGACAACCTGCCCGCAAGCCCCCTTTCCGATGAAACTCCGCCTGCCCCGACGCGGTCTTCAGATCCGCCGGATCGAGCCCGCGGAATGCACATCCGGTTGTCGCCCCAAAGCGATTCCTGTGCGGCCTTGCTGATCTACGGCAACGATCGACTGCCAGACACCGCCACTCAGATACGCGACTTGAAGCGATTGGCCGATCACGCCCGCTGCTGCCGCGTCGCGTTGGAAGGGTTCGACAACGATCGTGACCGCGACTCGTTCCGGTCGACCCTCCCTCTTTCCGACAGCACACGTGCCCTGCGTCACTTCCACCAGGACTTGGATCTGACGGGCACGGCCTATCGAATTGCCAACGAAACCCGACGGCTGCTTTCACTCGATCGGGTGACGGTTCTGGCGTCGCGTCGAGGCCGATTGCGAGTGGAATCGGTCAGCGGCGTCGCGGTCGTCGACCGACGTGCCAACGCGATCGCAGCCGCAACGACGTTGGCCACACGTGTTTTGGTCCTCGGCCGCCCGATCACGCTGCCTGCCGTCGAACCACTGCCGCCACAAATCGCCGATCCGCTCGATCACTACCTGGAAGCAACCGATGTCGCATCGGTGTTGGTCGTGCCGCTTTATCGACCGTCCCCCTCCGCCCTCGATCGCGGCCGCCCAGGAAAACACCGTCCATCCGACATCGCCGACCCGCCCCCCTCTTCTTACACCGACGACCAATACGGCGATGCCGAACCGATCGCGGTGATGCTGTTGGAATCGTTTTCCGATGCCGACCGTGTCCGATTCACACCCGCGATGGGATCCATCGCCGCCGAAGCCGCCGTCGCACTGTCCAACGCCCGCGAGCACCAACGGATCTTCGGCCTGCGTGTGTTAAAAACCCTCGGCGATTGGTTCGGCGGCAACCGTCTTTCCTACAGCACGCTCGGGTTGCTAACGGCTGCGGCGTCACTGCTCGCCGCGAGCATCATCCAAGTCGACCACACGATCATCGCAACCGGGTTCGTCGAACCGGCAGAACAACAAAACGTCTTCGCCCGCTCCGACGGCATCGTCAAACAGATCTTCGTCCGCGACGGACAACCGGTCGCCGCGGGTGACGTGTTGATGCGTTTGGAGAATGCAGACTTGGAAACTCAAGCCGAATCGTTGTCCGGTGAAATCCAAACGACACTGCAACGGTTGACGTCGATCGGATCGATGTTGCTCGATCCCGCCACCGACAAGAACCTGTCACAGCGGATGGCGATCGAGCAGCGACAGCTGCAAAGCGAATTGAATCATCTGCAAGGCCAACAGGAACTCGTCCGCCGACAACTCTCCGAGCTTGAAATCACCGCCCCGATCGATGGCGTTGTCGCTGCCTGGCAATTGAAACGCAAACTGTCCGGGCGGCCCATCGGCCGGGGCAATCAATTGCTCAGTATCGTTCGCACCGACGGCCCCTGGCAATTGCGTCTGGAAATCCCCGACCAGGACGCCGCCGAAGTCGCGCGGGCCCGCGCGACCGATGACGAACTGAGAGTCGAGTTCGCCGCCGCATCGCACCCCGAGTCGACCTTTTCGGCAACACTCCAATCCATCGCCGGTGTCGCCCGACGCAATGGCCAGGGCCGCACCGTCATCGACGCCGAAGCGACCGTTGATCCCCGAAGCCGTACCGATCGCGCAAGCGACAACCAGTTTTTTGCCTCGGCCGACGCCCACAATGGCGTCGACGCGACCGCAAAAATCCACTGCGGGCGACGCTCACTGCTGGCAAGCTGGTTCGGGGACGTCGCCGATTTTGTCCATCGCAACCTCCTGTTCTACGTGCGATGACACCACGCCGATGACCGTTCGACCGCTTCGCCCCCGTCGCCCACACAACGCCGCGAAAACGCCGACCGGCCTGCGCAAGCGTCCGGAGCTGGTCGTCGTCCAAACCTTTCACAAACACGAATCGGCGGTGGTCGTCAAAGACCCCGTCGCGATGAAGTATCACCGTCTGCGTGACGACGAATGGTTCGTGCTGGAACGCCTTTCGTCGGGTGTCTCACTGGAATCACTGCGGCGACAGTACGAGGCACGCTTTCCGCCCACAAAACTCTCGCTGTCCCAACTCAACGAACTGCTGTTCACCTTTCACCGACTCGGCCTGGCCGTCTCCGACAGGGCAGGGCAGGGCGATCGGCTGTTGGAGAAACGGGATGCGGATCGACGCCGAAGGATCAAAGAGCCACTCGCGAACCTGCTGTTCCTGAGGTTTCCGGGCGTCGACCCCGAACCGCTGTTGCGGCGTCTGGTTCCGTTTGCGCGTCCACTGTTGAGTGTTGCCGGATTGACGGTGCTGGCGTTGATTGCGGCCGTGGCGATCCTGACGCTGGTGTCACAGTGGTCACGGTTCGTCGCGGAGTTCCCGGCGATGCAACAGTGGCTACACTTGCGCGCGGTGTTCACCCTGGCCGTCGTCATCAGCGTCACCAAGGTACTGCACGAACTCGGACACGCCGTTGTCTGTAAACATTTCGGCGGCGAATGTCACCAGGTCGGTCCGATGCTGTTGGTGTTCACTCCCGCGTTGTACTGCGACACCTCCGACTCGTGGATGCTGCCCAACCGATTCGCGCGTGCCGCGGTCGGACTGGCCGGCATCGGGACAGAGATCGTGCTCGCGTCGATCGCCACGCTGGTATGGGCGTCCACGCCACCGTCACTGATCCACCATCTGGCCATGAACGTGATGCTCGTTTGCAGCGTCAGCACGGTGCTGTTCAACGGCAATCCGCTGCTGCGGTTCGATGGCTACTACGTGTTGTCGGACCTGTGCGATGTGCCCAACCTGGGACAGAGATCCCGTCAGCAGTTGACTCGCCTGATGGCACGTCTGGTTCTCGGAGTCGCTTCACCCGATCTCACGCCGGTGGACAACCGAGACCGGTTTTGGTTAGTCGTCTACGCGGTGATGGCAACCGTCTATCGTTGGGCGCTGACGTTGCTAATCCTCTGGTTGCTGCTGACGATGTTGCGTCCCTACCGGCTGGAATCGGTCGGCCAGGTGCTGTGCCTGTTGGCGATCGGCGGTTTACTTTACTCAAGCCTTCGTGGCCCGTTTTCATTCTTCAGTCATCCCGGTAAAAGGAGACGGATCGACATGAATCAGATGATCAAATCCGGGGCGCTGCTGGCCCTGCTGCTGGTCACGGCAAGCATCCCGCTGCCGTCCGGCGAATCGGCAACGGGGCGCATCGTGCCCCATGACGAAACTCCGATTTACATTGTCACCGCCGGGCATCTCGATCATCTGGTCGCCATCGCTGGCAGTCACGTAGAACAAGGCGATCTGATTGCAACATTGGACAACCCCGAAGTCGTTCGCCAATTCTCTCAAGCCGAATCGCGTGTGGCGTCACAGCAAGCGTTGGTCGACGCGCTCAAGTCCAGCCGCGTGGTGGTATCCGACGCGGCGAATGAATTGCCCGTCGCCGAAGCCACGCTCGTCGAACTGAAACGGCAATTGGAGACACGCCGCGGGCGGCTCGAAGCGTTGAAGATTCGCGCGCCCCGCAGCGGACGTTTGATCGCGCCACCCAAACGTCCGCCGGCGCAGCAACCATCCACCACGCCGCGGACCGCCAACGACGACGCCGACCTGACGCTTGCCGGCTGGAGCGGTGATCCGACGGAACCGCGTAACCGCGGTTGTTATCTCGATTCCGGCAGCGAACTGTTTACCCTGATTGGAGACGACCGCTGGGACGTCGAGCTGATCGTTTCCGCCACCCAGGTTCAACGAATCAACGTTTCCAATCCCGTCAAATTGGTGTTGGAATCTGATCCCGCGAATCCGCTGACCGGCTCTGTCGCCGAGATCTCCTCCAAGCAATGGACCATCGACGACAACCGCCAACGGCGCGACGACCAGCGGGCGGCACAGCTTGAGACACCGATGGAGACCTCCTACGTCGTCCGCGTGGAACTCGACTTATCAGACTCGCGCGTTGAGGACGTGCTGCTGCCAGGAGCCAACGTCTCGGCCCGAATCACTGCCGAGCCGATCTCACTGCTCGGCCGCACCACGCGATTCCTCAACCGCCTGCTACGTTTCCGCTAGCGCAGCCACGTCGAACCGTTGTCTCAATGGTTCCCGCGCAGCAGTGTAGAACCATTGTCTCAATTGTTCCCCCAGCCGCCCGCGGCTGACCCGCCCTCCCACGCGGTTCGCTGCGCTCACGGGA
>NZ_JACEHH010000085.1 GCF_014154935.1 Stieleria mannarensis | reverse complement strand
TTCACGCGTCCGGCCACGACGACAGCACGTGCCATCGCCGCTGACAGCCAATGTACTCGATCGGAATCGCCGAGGGAAATTCAGTGTCCCAATCTGCGGTCGGCACTTCGGGCGTCGGGTTTCTCGGTTCGTACTCGTACTCAGCAACGCGGTACTCGTACTCCTACTCGATCGACAGGCGTCGGTTTGTCTTCGTCGGCTGAGTCGACCGCGCACCTATCGAACGATGACAGCAAATGCGGATCCCAGGAAATTGAGGTCCGATGAATTCAGGTGGGGCGAATTCAGCCACAACGTTCTGCAGCGTGGGCGACCGGCATCGGTTTGTTTGCCACCCAATCGAGTACGAGTACCGGCTGACGCCTGAGTACGAGTACGATTCAATGCCAGAACGATGAATTCTTGGCAGTCGGACTGCCGACAATGGATCACACCCGATTTAGGTGGGGCGTGAGCTGGGAGAGCGATGCTGAGTGTAGTACCGTGGAGTGAAAATCCATTGTCCTGCATTGTTCTCCCCTCTGCCCGCTGGCTGAGAGGAGATTCGGGGTGACCGCGGGGCAGTCATGGGGAACAGCTGAGGACAGCGGTTCTACACTTTGCCCTCAGCCGGGCGGCTGGGGGGAAGTGGTGGGTGACCGCGGGGCGGTCACGAGGGAACAGCTGGGGACAGCGGTTCGACACTGGTTCGATCAGGGCTGTGGGGTGGGCGGTTGCTTGAGCAGGTGTTGCTGGGACTTGGGAATGCGGTCATAGCGGAGCTGGCCGCCGATCAGACGCATCAGCCGACGCGGGCCTTTTTCTGACGCGTCAAACAAGTAGTCCGATTTCGGTGCCGGAAACTCCGGAACCTGCGCATGGACGGCATCGAACAACGCTTTCAATCGACCGACGGTCTGCGGATTCGTCTCCGCAACGTCGTGCTGTTCACCGGGGTCTTGTTCCAGGTCAAACAGCATCATCGCTTTGGGGCCGTCGCCCCCGGTCAGCCCCGGGTGTTCGGTCGGCTTGGCTTGCTCAAACGGTGCCAATAACGTCACCCCGTCGGGCCCCCGTGGGTCGACCCAATGAGCCAGTTCTTCCTCGGACAAATTGCTGAATCGCAACGGCCCCGGGTTGCGGACGTGCAGCTTCCACTTGCCGGAGCGGACGGTGGCTAGCGACGTGCCTTGCATGCCGAAGATCGCCCGGTGCGGCGGTTCGCTGCTGGCGCCGGTCAACAGCGGCATCAGGTCCGTACCGTCGATCTCGCGGTCGCCCGGCAGATCAACGCCGGCCAATCCACAAACCGTCGGCAACACGTCGATGGTACCGGCGGGATCATCCGACACCAGCCCCGGTGGGATCACACCGGGCATTCGTGCGATCATCGGCACTCGCAAACCACCTTCCCACGTTTTGCCTTTCATCCCCCGCAAACCACCGGTCGAGCCGCCGTACCAGGGGCCGTTGTCGGAGGTGAAGATGACGAGCGTGTTCTCGCCGAGCGCCAATTCGTCAAGCGTCGCCAACAGCCGGCCGACGTCCGCATCCAATTCCGCAATGACGTCGGCATACAGGTCATCGGGCGTGTCGGGGGTGTAATAGTCATCCGACACCGCCAAAGGCTTGTGGGGCATCGCGTGCGGAAGATAAAGGAAGAAAGGACGGTCCTGGTGTCGCTTGACAAAATCGATCGCCCGATCGGTGTAGCGTCGGGTCAACGTGGCTTGAACGACGGGGTACTCCGCAACCGTTTCGTTTTCGACCAGTTGAACCGGGTACATGTCGTTGGAGTAAAGGATGCCAAAGTATTCGTCAAAACCTTGCGTCCGCGGCAACCACTGCGGTTTATGGCCGAGATGCCATTTACCAAACGCGGCGGTCGCGTATCCGGCGGACTTCAGCAATTCGGCGATCGTGATCTCTGACTGCGGTAATCCGAAGTTTGACGCGCCGGAGTCGGGGGACGGATTGCGCACCACGCTGTGGCGAAACGGATAGCGACCGGTCAGGATCGTGCCCCGCGAAGGAGCACAATAAGGGGTCGGGACGTAAAAGCTGGTCAGCTTCGCCCCCTGTGATGCCAAGCGATCCAGGTGGGGTGTTTCAAAGGGACACTCGGAGTTGAATGCTCCGACATCACCATACCCAAGATCGTCGGCAAAAATGACGACCACGTTGGGCGGTTGCTTGGAAAACGCTGCCGAAGCGAAAAAGGTGACCAGCAGCATCAGTGTCTTGCAAATACGTTGGATCGTCACTTGATGACTCATCAAAAGAGCGTTGGAACAGCGATTCACGAGGATTGCCAGATATCTTACTCTGTGCGGCTGCACTGCGTTTTCTCCCCGCGCTCCCTTGATTCAACCTCCCCACGCATGATCCTGATCGCGACCGACGAAGCCGGATACGGACCCAAGCTGGGGCCGCTTGTCGTCGCGGCCTCGGCGTGGAAGATCCCGATCCACACGACGGACCGGTCGGAGCTGCAACGGGCATTCGCGGCCGTCGCCGGCCCCGTGACGGTCGCCGGCCGGGGAATCGTCGTCGATGATTCCAAAGCGGTGTTCCAGCCCCAATCGGCCACCAAGAAATCCGGCGGCTACGGCAAACTGGAGTGTGTCGCGCTGGCCGGAACGCGGTGGTGTGGATTGGCCGACCAGCGTTTGGACATCGTCGGCGACTTGGCATCACAAGACCGGGACCGGATCAGCGCGGCACCGTGGCTGGCAGGGTTGATGAAACAATCGATCGATACGAAACAGGCGAGCCCGTTGATCGACGCGTGGCAGTCCGGCGGGGCGAGCCTGACGGGGCTGAAGGCACGTGTGGTCACGGCCGAAGCGTTCAATCAGGCATGCGCCGCCGGGGGCAACAAGTCAGATTTACTGTCGCAAACGACCCTGACGCTGGTGAAAGACGTGCTCGACGAACTGTCCGTTTCGTCCGGCGAACCCGTGGCCGTGTTCTGCGATCGACACGGCGGCCGTCGCTATTACGCCGGACCCTTGCAATCGGTGTTTGAAGGCACCTTGGTCCGGGTGAGCGCCGAATCGAAAACCGAGAGCAGCTACGCCGTGCCGTACCGCGGTGACGAGTTCACGGTCCGGTTCACCGTCAAAGGCGACTCGTTCACCCCGGTCGCGTTCTCGTCGATGGTCGCCAAGTACATCCGTGAAAAGGCGATGGAATCGTTGAATGCGTATTTTGCAAGTCTGTCGAGCGTTCCGTTGCGTCCCACGGCCGGCTACCCCGTCGACGCGGATCGGTTTTTGCACGACATCGGCCCGGTCATCAAGAAGCAGGGAATCGACTTGGCAACCCTGGTGCGTTCGCGATAGCCCTGCGGTAACGCCACCCGAGCTGGACAGAATTCCTTTGTGATCAATGCGAGCTCGAAACGCACGCGGAAGAGCAGCCTAGGCCGAAACAAATCGCCTGGAATAAACAACGAAGAAAACCCACGGATGGCAGCGCGTCCCCACGGATTCCAGGTCGCAGAACATCCGTGGGGACGCGCTGCTATCCGTGGGCAAATGAATCGCAACGGGCTGATTCCACGTCGGCTCTCTGCCGAATTATCGCTGCCGGAACCCCTTGCCCCGTTGCAGCGTCGCCCGCAGATGATCGCGGCACTCCGTGGCAAATTCAGCGACGTCCGCGGTCCGATAGTCGGGGTAGGTCCAGCGGTGGTGGATCCATTTCTTGGCGGTGTAGGTCAGCGTGATTTCACCGAACATCCCGTCGCGTAAATAAACGCGGTGGTCACGGTCCTTGGTCGTCGCCAGGACCAACTTGGCTTGGGTAATGTAGCCGGGGTCCAGGTTCAACGGACGCGGGTGGAACGCGTCTGGTCGGGCAAACTGCGATTCCAAAGAATTGGTCCAATGTTTCCAATCGGCCAGTTCCGCCGCGTCGCAGGGCTCGCCAAACGCGATCAGTTCTTTTTCCAAGTGATCGCCCATCGACGCGGCATAATACCCGCCGGCTTGGAACGGCAGGGGCGCGGACTGCACGACGATCTGGCCCCAGTCGTGTTCCAGACGCTCGATCGCCTGCCGCCGAACCGCCGGGTCGCAAGAGATCACCGCACAAAATCGGATCACCGGTTCAACGTACAACACCTCGGCCACAAGTCGTCTCTCGTCTAAAATCAATCGATCGATAGTCTCGACGTGTCGTCCTTCGCCGCGTCCACACCGAATTCCCAGAGCATAACAGAACCATGCATCCTTGGATCGCAGACCGCACGACGACCTTTGACGCCAGCGGCATTCGCAAAGTCTTTGATTTGGCGGCCAAGTTGAAGGATCCGGTCAATCTTTCGATCGGTCAACCGGACTTTGACGTCCCCGATTCGGTCCAGGATGCGGCGATCGAAGCGATCCGCGGCGGCAAAAACGCCTACTCGCCGACCCAGGGGATCGGGCCGCTGCGGCAGTCGCTGCAGCAGGAGATCGACACCCGTTATGGACACGCCGACCGCGACGTCTTTGTCAGCAGCGGGACCAGCGGCGGATTGATGCTGTCGATGCTGTCGATGATCAATCCGGGCGACGAAGTGATCTATCTGGACCCGTTCTTTGTGATGTATCCGGCGCTGTTGAAGATGTGTGGCGGGGTCGCGGTCCCGATCGATTCTTACCCCAGTTTTCAGCTCGATCCCGATGCGATCGCCGCGGCGGTGACGCCCAAGACCAAGATGATTCTGCTGAACAGCCCCGCCAATCCGACGGGCGTCACGGCGACGGCCGAGCAGCTGGAGGCGGTCGCGCGGTTGGCGGCGGAAAAAAACATCGCATTGGTGTCTGATGAGATCTATTCCCGGTTCCACTACGACGACGCTTTCGTTTCACCGGCCCAGTTCAATCCGGATACGATCGTGATCGATGGATTCAGCAAAAGTCACGCGATGACCGGTTGGCGTGTCGGCTATGTCCACGGGCCGCGTGAAGTGGTCGCGACGATGCTGAAGATCCAGCAGTACTCGTTCGTCTGCGCCCCCCAGCCGGCCCAGTGGGGCGCGTTGCGAGCGATGGAGGTGAATCTGCAGGGGCACATCGATGATTATCGCCGAAAACGTGATTTGATCTGCGACGGCCTAGCCGAACGATTCGAATTCACCCGCCCCGGCGGCGCGTTTTACCTGTTCCCCAAAGCCCCCGGTGACGCGGGCGGCGAGGCGTTTGTCCACAAGGCGATTGAGCGGGGGTTGCTGATCATTCCGGGGAACATTTTCAGCGATCGTGACAGCCATTTTCGCATCAGCTTCGCCGCCTCGGACGAAACCATTGCCAAGGGCGTCGCGATGCTGAATCAATTGGCCGAGGAGGCAGCAAGTTGAGACAAAACCCTCCTTGGAGCGGTCCTGCGGTTTTTACCGCTGCAATAACAGGAGTTTACGACTTCACCCTCCCTGGCAGGGAGGGTCGAGGGCGAGGGACGAGCCTGAGGGGAGGGTCGAACCGGGGATTGATGCGACCGGCGGATGAAAGCTTGTTCGGTAATTCACGGTTCGACCTCCCCTCGCTGCGCTCGACCCTCCTGCCAGGAGGGTGATTTCCAAAAACCGCACGACCTCTCCAGGGAGGGTCGAACGGTGAATCGCCGAACCGGCCACCGGTGCGACAGTCCCCTTCCGAGAATCCCTTCTCTCAACGAAACTAAACAAACTCCCCTTCACACCAGCCGGTCTCCCGAACCCCCCAACGAAACATCATGAAATATGTCATCGTAATCCCGGACGGATGCGCGGACGAACCGATCGAGGCTTTGGGGGGGAAAACACCGCTGCAAGCGGCCACGCTGCCGGCGATGGACCGGATCGCCGCGGCCGGAGCGTGTGCGCTCAGCAACAACACGCCGGCACACTTCCCGGCCGGCAGCGAAGTCGCCAATTTATGTCTGTTCGGCTACGACCCTGACCAATATTTCACCGGCCGCGCCCCGTTGGAAGCGGCTGCCGGCGGGATCACCCTGGGGCCTCATGATTTTGCCGTCCGCTGTAATTTGGTGACGATCCAAGACCAGGTGATGATCGATTTTACCGCCGATCACATCAGCACCGACGAGTCGCGGGAATTGCTGGCCGCCGCCGGCGAGGCGTTGCTGGGGGATGAGGGCGGACGTTTCGAATTCGTCCCCGGCGTCAGCTATCGGAACTTGTTGATCTACCGCGGCGACGCCGACACTCCGCCTCCGTTTTCCTCCGAGACGCGATCGACCGCGCCGCACGATCTGACGGACCTGTCGGTCACCGACGATTTCCCCCGCGGCCCGGGCAGCGATTTACTGGTCCGATTGATGAACCAGTCGGCCGACGTGTTCGCCGATCATCCGGTCAACCAAGCCCGCATCGCAGCCGGTAAACGTCCGGCAACCAACGTCTGGTTGTGGGGCTTGGGCGGCGCGCCGTCTATGCCGACTTTCGAAGAACGGTTCGGCGTGCGAGGCGTGATGATCACCGCCGTGGACCTGTTGCGCGGGATCGCGGCGCTGGCCGGATGGCCGCGGATCGAAGTCGAAGGGGCGACCGGGTACCTGGACACCGATTATGCGGCCAAAGGCGCCGCGGCGGTCAAGGCGCTGGACCAATACGATTTGGTTTGTGTGCATGTCGAAGCGCCCGATGAAGCCTCCCACGAGGGACGTCACGATGCAAAGATCGAAGCGCTCGAGCAAATCGACCGCCACATCGTCGGGCCGCTCGCCGAAGCGTTGGCCGGACACGGAGACCATCGGATTCTGGTCACCCCCGATCACCCGACGTTTTGCAGCACCAAAAAACACACCCACGGCATGGTCCCATTGGCCATGGCCGGAACGGGGATCGAGCCCGATTCACAAACAAGTTACGACGAAGTGGCCGCCGCAGCTTCGGGGCGTCGCTTCGACCACGGTTGGGACTTGATGGACGCGTTCATCCGTCGCTAGGCGGCGAAAAATAGGCGGATGGGCTGTCAGGTATCGTTGATGCCGAGATGACAGGCTGGAAGCCTATCCCACAACTTAGATCCGACAGATCATTTCACTGCAGATTGATTGACCACACCCATGTCTCTGATTGTTCAAAAGTTTGGCGGTACCAGCGTCGCCGATGTCGAAAAAATTCGCGCCGCGGCGCGCAAAGCCATTCGCGCCCAACGCCAAGGCCATCGCGTTGTGATGGTCGTCAGCGCGATGGGAAAGAACACCGACCGGTTGCTGGAATTGGCCAATGAGGTCGGTCCCAATCCGCCGGCCCGTGAAATGGACATGTTGCTCAGCACCGGTGAACAGGTCAGCGTCGCCCTGGTCGCGATGGCGATCAACGCGCTGGGCAGCGAGGCGGTCAGTTTGACCGGCGGCCAGATCGGGATGCAGACCGACAGCAGTTTCAGCAAAGCGCGGATCCGATCGATCTCGACCGAGCGCATCGAACGACTGTTGGACGAAGGCAAGATCGTTGTGGCCGCCGGATTCCAGGGGATCGACAACGATTTGAACATCACCACGCTCGGCCGCGGCGGCAGCGACACGACCGCCGTCGCACTGGCCGCAGTGTTGAAGGCCGACGCCTGTGAAATCTACACCGACGTGGACGGCGTCTACACGACCGACCCGCGGTTGTTGCCCGAGGCGCGGCGCGTGGATGTGATCAGCTATGACGAGATGTTGGAGTTGGCCAGTCTGGGGGCCAGCGTCATGCACAACCGCAGCATCGAGTTTGCCAAGAAGTTTGGCGTGCCGATTCATGTCCGCAGCAGTTTTTCCGACACCGAAGGCACGATGATCGTCACCGAACAGGAATCGGCGACGTCGCCGGTCAGCGGTGCGGCGATGACGCCCGACGAAGCCCGATTGACGATCCTGGGCGTGCCCGATGTTCCAGGAATGAGTTTAAAGATCTTTTCGGCGATTGCCGAGAAAAAGATCGCCGTGGACATGGTCGTGCAGAACATCGGCGACGGCGGCAAAGCCGACGTTTCGTTCACCGTCCGCCGTGATGACTTGCAAACGACGCTGTTGACGCTGGCCCCGGTGATCGACGTGATCGGCGCCGACGGGGTCACGCACGATGACAACGTCAGCAAGGTCTCCGTCGTCGGCGCCAACATGGCCGACCAGGCCGGGGTGGCCAGCGAGATGTTTCGCGCGCTCGCGGGTGCCGGCGTGAACATCCAGATGATCACCACCAGCGAAATCAAAATCAGCGCGCTGGTGCCGCGCGACCAAGCCTCCCAAGCCCTCCGCGCCGTCCACGAAGGATTCAAACTGCACGAGAAACCCGCCGATGCGAAATCGTGGAGCCAGATCAAGGCGGACCGCGAAGCAGGTGTGGAGGTCGAAACCCTGATCAGCCGACTCCGCGACGACGCGCTCGAAGCGCTGACGCTGACCGGGATCTCCGTGCTGGATCATCAAGCCCGAGTGACGTTGATGGGCGTCCCCGACCGACCGGGGATCGCCGCCGACATGTTTGAACGGATCGGTGCGGCCGGCATCTCCGTCGACATGATCGTCCAGGGTTATGACGGCGTGGACGGATCGACCAGCGTCAGCTTTACCGTGCCCCAAGACGCCTTGGAGGCGAGTCTGAAAGTTGCCAAAGAAATCGCGGCCTCGCACGGCATGCGCGGCGTGCAAGGTGTCGCCGAAATCGCCAAGGTCACCGTCAGCGGCATCGGACTGCGCAGCCACACCCACGTCGCAACGCTGCTGTTTGAATCCCTGGCCTCCGCGGACATCAACGTCGACATGATCAGCACCAGCGAATTGCAGGTCAACGCCGTGATCGACAGCAAGTCCGCTGACACCGCCAAACGGGGCTTGGAAAAAGTCTTCGCCGGATCGCTGGGCTAAGGGGACTCGGCTAAGGGGAAAGGCGGGAAGGCCGAATGATCTCAGCGATCGTTCTCCCCGACGCTCGCCGCGCTCGACCCTCCCTGCCGAGGTCGTGCGGTTTTTGGAAAACACCCTCCTGGCAGGAGGGGCGAGCGCAGCGAGGGGAGGTCGAACGGTGAATCGCCGGACAAACTTTCGTCCTCCGGCCACATTGAATCGCGGATCAACCCTCCCCGCGTCGTCGCAGACTCCTCCGCGACCCTCCCAGAGGGAGGGTTATTTCTTAACTTGCCGCGCATGGGGGTTGTCATTCCTGGCGGCGTAGGCCCGGCTCAATCCAGTGCCATCATTCTGCCCTGTAACATTCTGCCTTCTATCGTTTTGCCCCCATCGTTCTGCCCCCCCTCTCTCCTCTCACCCCGTCGCCAATGTCGCGGCAAGAAATGTTCCCGGCCGCTGATTCGCAGTGTTTCACAGAAACCCTGTTGAAAACCGGTGTTTTTGCGATCCGCACCCGGGAGCAACGATTGCATCGCGGCCGAGACTGAGAGATATTCCATTGTCATCGGAGCTCTCTGGGCCCGTTTCGCAGCCTTGCCCCCATCCATTGCCCTTGTGATGTCCGTTCACCCAACCAACGTCGCCAAACCCGGGACCAGCCATCAACGGCGGCCCAAGGTGTTGCTGTTGGTGGAAACGACGATGGCGTTCGGACGCGGCGTGTTGGAAGGGATCAGTCGCTACCGCATCGAAAAACAACCCTGGTCGGTGCAACTGGATTTGCGTGAATTGATGGCCGGTCCGCCGGCGTGGTTCCGATCATGGGACGGCGACGGCATCATCACGCGTGACACGACGCCGGAGATGATCGAGATCATTCGCGAGACCGGGATCCCGACGGTCAACCTGGGCGACATTCGCGACGACCAAACTCTGCCCTCGGTGATCAATGACCACGAAGCGATCGGACGACTTGCCGCGTCTCACTTGGCCGACAAAGGGATCGAGCACTTCGCCTTTGCCGGTTTCAGCGATCACCACTGGTCCAGCCAACGATTGACCGGATTCCTGGACGGGCTCGCCGAGCGCGGGATAGACGATCCCGACTTGGTCCACGTGCATCAATCCGATTGGTCATCGGCCAGCCAAGGCGGATGGCAGCGACAACAGGACCAGATCGTGGCCTGGGTCAAGAGTTTGCCGCGCCCCGTCGGCATCCTGGCCTGCAATGATTTCCGCGGGCAACACATCTTGGAGGCCTGTCAAACGGCCAAGGTGTCAGTCCCGGACGAGGTCGCGGTGTTGGGTGTCGACAACGATCACGTGTTGTGCGATTTTTGCGACCCGCCGCTGTCGAGCATCATTCCGGCGGCCGAACGGATCGGATACCAGGCCGCCGTGATGCTGGACCAAATGATGCGGAGACAAAAGCCCGAGAAACTGCACGTCCAGATCGCGCCGCTGGGGATCGCCGAACGGTTGAGCACCGATGTGATGGCGATCGATGATGAAGACGTCGCCGCTGCGATCCAGATGATCCGCTTCCGGGCTTGTGAGGGACTGACGGTTTCGGACATCTTGGCGGAGGTGCCGATCGCGCGGAGCAGTCTGGAACGCCGATTTCGTCAGTACCTGGGACGGTCGCCGCAGGCCGAGATCCGACGTGTGCAAATCAAACGCGCCTGCCAGTTGTTGCGCGACACCGAACTGAGTCTGGTCAAAATCTCACGGCTGACCGGGTTCAAGCATGCCGAATACTTTAGCGTCGTCTTCAAACGCGAAGTCAACCAGACGCCGGGGCGTTACCGAGATGCCAGTCGGGCGAAGGCGCGGAAACCGTTCGGTTGATCGCGAGCAGCGGTTGGGCCGGGGAGGGGCAAGACGATGGGGGCAAAACGATCGAAGGCAGAATGATGGGGCGACTGGCATTTGTCCGACACGACGCCGGATAAATGAAGTCTTGATGAAAAGCGGCTCGGATAGATCCTGAGGCGCAGGAGGTGCAGCAACGGCAGATGTAAATTGTCGCCTCAACCGGTTCGCCGCGCTGCTCGAATCACCAAGGTCATGACCACGCCGCCAAGTTCGGAATCGTTTCAAACCCCACATCAACCGTCGACAAAGAGTCATTCCCGATGGTCCAGCGATCCGACCGGTCCGCTGATCGATCAATTGGTGCAGTTGCGGGACAGGATGGATCATGTCGAGCGGATCTATGACCAGCAACTGCAACAGGTCGATCCTGGGCGACGGGCGAGTGCAAAGAATTTGTTGCAATATGTCACGCTGCGGCAACAGGATCTGAGATCGATCCAGCAAGAGCTGTCCAATCGCGGACTGTCGTCGTTGGGGCGTTGTGAAGCCAACGTTCGCACCGCTTTGAGTGCCGTCATCGAAGTTCTTCGTCGACTCGCGGGGCGAGAGCCGTTGCGTCCAGAAACGACGGAGGAGCTGGATTTCGAACAAAGCCGCCAGTTGGTCGAGCGATCGACGGCAGCGCTGTTTGGACTTCCTCCATCGCTAGGCGCGGCGCACATCATGGTGACCATGCCCAGCGAAGCCGCCGACGATCCGAACCTGATCCGTGACTTGGTCGCACAGGGGATGGACTGCATGCGTGTCAATTGTGCACATGACGACGCACAGGCCTGGAAGCGAATGATCAACAATCTGCGGCGAGCCTGTGAACAACAGGGACGGGCATGCAAGGTCCTGATGGATTTGGGGGGCCCAAAATTGCGGACCGGAAGAATCGAACCGGGACCACAAGTCCTGAAGTGGCGGCCGAACACGACGAACACGGTCGTCTGCTCCGCCCGGCGACCATCGGTTGCACGCTGCCGTCGGTTTTCGGTGACGTCAAACGCGGCGACCGCGTGCTGAGCGATATCTTGTGCCGAATGCGAGATCATCAAGTCAAGAAACGCCCGATGCTACGACGCTTGCGTTTGGCAGACGACTTCGTCACGCCCGCCGATGCCCCGGATCATTCTGCCTTGTCCCCCTGACCAAACAGATCTGGCAACACGATCGCTTGGTCGGCGTGTTGCAGTACGAATTCGGTGAGTGCCTCTTTCTGTTGGGCGACCGCCGCCTCGGCGGACTCGCCGACCCGGGTGTCGGCCACCGAGACGAACAGCTTGGCCACGTGCACCTGGATCTTCATCGCGGTTTGCAGCGTCACCCGAGTGGCATCGCCGTCGCTGGGTTCGGCTGTCAGAGTGGTTTGATAGTGCTTGATCTCACCTTGCTCGGCGACCGATTTGGTTTCGACGTGCATGCGATCGCGATCGATGTCGGCCTGTTGCCGCAGCGTCAATTCCTGGGCGTCGATGTGGGGATTGGTGAACCGCACCGTCAACATCCGGGTGGCATCGAGTTCGGTTTTCGAGCGACCGCGAAGCGCGTTCAGGATCGGCCGGTCTTCTTTGGACATGTCGACGTTCAACCCCTGGATACTTTGGCTGACCAGTTCCATCCCGCCGTGGGCGACGATCGCTCGGGTCGCGTTCTTGCGGACCATGATCTGCTTGAAGCGGTTGAACGGGATTTCCAATTCAAACGTGGTCGTCGCCGAGGCCTCCGAGAGGTGATCGACGCGGCGCAATTGTGTTGCCAACAAGCCGACGGCGACAACCAACAGCACGCCCAGAACCAACCAGAACTTTCCGAACCAGCGTTTCGACATCGGCAGTACATTTCCAGTGGGGGTGGAGCGGTCTTTCTCTTTCGGCCTGGCCTTGTTCGAGGACAGCTCGGCACCAGTTTAAAAGATCCCCTTCGATGATGGAGGTGTGCCATTGATGACGGCCCCAGAAATCTCAGCCGATTGCGACCGGCGGCGTGGATCGCCATCAGGCCCGCATCTGGGCTCGCAACGGCGCGATGATTTCTCGGGGAACAAACTTTGCCAACTGTTCGTCGTCATCGCTGACGCTGGCGATCTGTTTCAGCAGCGAACTGCTGACGTGCGAGAACCGCTCGTCAGCCATCAGAAACACCGTCTCGACGTCTTCGTCCAATTGGCGGTTGGCCATCATCATCGTGAATTCGCCCGCGATATCGGTCATAGGACGAATCCCGCGGACCATCAACCGTGAACCGAGCGAACGGACAAAGTCGACCGCCAGCCCCTCGAAGAACTCGACGCGGACGTTTTCGATGTCCTTGGTCACCGTGCAGACCAGCTCGCGACGTTGTTGGGGCGAGAACAACGATCCCTTTTCGGCGTTGATCCCGATCCCGATCACCAACGACTCGAACAATCGACTGGCGCGGTGGATGATGTGCAGGTGCCCCAAGGTGATCGGGTCAAAGGATCCGGTGTACACCGCGACCCGCCGCTCGTTTGATTCGTTCATGGGTGATGCCGGGGAAAAGCTATGACGCAACCGCGTTGACCAGACGCTCCAGGTCCGAGCTGTCATTGTACGCATGAATGCCGGCCCGGATGCCGCCTCCGCGGCAACTGACGACACAACCTTGTTCCAAGGCCCGATTGCGGACCGCCGCGGGGTCTTGCCCGGGCACCGTAAACGTGACGATCCCCGACCGGTGCGAACGCGTTTCGGGCATCTGGGATTCGATTCCGATCGCGCGCAGCCGGTCGTCCAATTCGCTGGCCAAGCCGATCACGCGGTCGCCGATCGCATCGGGGCCGTGCAGCTGGCCGACCGCGCGAAACAGATCGACGCTGGCCCCCAGTGCCGCCGCGGCGGACATGTTGGCCGATCCCGGCTCGAACCGCGCCGCGCTGTGGCGAAGTTCCAATTTCGGTTGGGCGTAATTGAAAGGGTTGCGAACACTATTCCATCCGACGCTGCGGCAACGCAGCCGTTCCAGGTGTCGCCGGCGGATCACCGCGACGCCAAATCCTTCCGGCCCCAACAGCCATTTGTGACCGTCGGCGGCCAGAAAATCGATGTCGATCTTTTGCAGATCTAATTCGAAGATGCCCAACCCTTGGATCGCGTCGACAAAGACCAGGATGCCGGCTTCGTGGGCCCGCCGAACGATCGATTCCAGATCGGCTCGAAACCCGCTGGCATAGCCCACCCAGGACAGCGCGATCAGGCGGGTCGAATCATCGACGTGCCGGAATAAATCGTCGACCTCCACCCGACCGTCGCGTCGCGGCACGACACGGACCGTCACACCGCGGTCGGCCTGGTTCTGCCAGGGATACAGATTGCTGGGAAATTCGCCTTCGGGAATCACCACCGTGTCGCCGTTTTGCCACGGCAACCCTTCGGCGACCAGATTGATCCCCGCCGAGGTGTTGGGGATGAAGCAGACTTCGTCGGGATCGGCGTGAAGCAGTTCGGCGAAACCGTGGCGGAGCGATTCGACCTGCCCCGCCCAACTGGGCCAGACCGTGTCGCCCTCGCGTTCTGCCTGGTCGGCGTAGTTTCGCAGCGCCGCCGCGGCGGGCATCGACAGTGGGCCGACGGCGGCGTGGTCCAAATACGCCCATTTTTCGGTGATGGGCATTTTTTTACGCCACCAACCCCAAGGATCAGAGCGCAAGAGCGGGTCAGAAGGTGGTTCAAACGGCGTGATCGGCATTTTTTTGGATCGTAAAAACGCCCCTGCAATCGGAATTTACCGAAAAATTGGCCCAATGAACGGCTCGAGTGGCTCTCGGTAAACTAGCGATATAGCGTAGGCTTGGGAAACATGTGCTCTGGCAACTATACTGCGGCCCTTTCCCGGCCGCGATACGAGCGTTACGTCTGGCCCTTCCCGCATTTCACATTCGTCCCGAGGTTCAATTGATGCCCAAGGCACTCTGTCTTTTTAGCCTTGTCGCGTCGATCTTGGTCGTCAGCCTGTTCATCGAAGACGCCGCGGCCAGTCTTGCTGGGCAATCCAGCCTGGCCGTATTGGGGGGGGCAAGTCTGATGATGGACCTCACCTTTGCGATCTTGGGCTGCGTGCTGGCCTATTTGAGTTGGTCGACGTATCGCGAGCAGCGATAGCTTTTTGATTCGATCTTGCGTCGGCCGCCGAGCCGGTGGGATGCTTGCGCGGTCGCTGAGGTGCCCCGTGGATCGGTCTGGACGTTTCCGGGCCCGTCACCGCGGAGGCAGCATTGATCCTTTAGCGCGTCGGTCAAGTGTTCCCATCCGAGTGAGTCCGATCCGCCGTGACGCAAATCGATCGTTACATTCTGGGGCTATTCTTCCGGACCTTCTTGGTCTGTTTCGCCTCGCTGTCGGGGATCTTCGTCGTTTTCCACGCGTTCCAGAACATGAACGATCTGGTGGAGTTGGCACAATCACGGGGCGTCAGCATTTCCCGGGTGATGTGGTACTACTACGGTCCCTACATGTTGTTGCTGTTCGATTGGACGGGGGCGATCATTGCGTTGATGACGCTGTTGTTCGTCGTCGGATGGTTACGGCGAACGGGCGAATTGACCGCGACGTTGGCCGCAGGCGTTTCCCACGGTCGGATTTTCCGCTGGATGATTTTTGCCGCCCTGGCGATCGTGCTGGTCCAGTTTGCCAGCCGTGAATTGTTGCTGCCGACGATGCGTGACGCGTTGTCGATGAAAAGCAAGGATTTGTCGGGCGACGCACCTCAGCCGATCCTGCCCAGTTACGACAAGATCAGCGGGATTTTGCTGGAAGGCCAGTCGATTCGGCCACGCAGCAAAGAGATCCAACATCCCAGTTTCCGGCTTGATGTGGATTACCCCGGATTCGGTGAAGCCCTGGTGTCGGTTTCGGCGCGATGGTTGCCAGCCGACGCGAATCACGGCGAAGGCTATTTGATGCAGCAGGTGATCACGCCGGTGGCGATCGACGACATCCCCTCGGCCGGCCGGGACCGCGGATTGGTGTTGATGACGGCGTACGATCAACCCTGGCTGGAGGCGGGGGAATGCTTCGTCGCCACCCCGGTCAACGCGGAAATCTTGCAAACCGACCAGTCTTCGACCCGCTTGTCCAGCAGTTTGCAGTTGTTTGATCGGCTGCGCAACCCCGCCGTCCACAACTCGATGGCGACTCGGGTGTTGTTGCATGAGCGGCTGATTCGGGTGCCGTTGGATTTTTCCCTGTTTCTGCTGGGGTTGCCGTTGGTGGTCAATCGTCGCGGTCGAAACCTGTTCATGATGATCGGGGCGGCCATCGGCACGGTGGTTTTGTTTTTCGCGCTCAAAACGGCCGGCAGCGCGATGGGGGGCGGGGGGTACCTGCTCTCACCGGCGATCGCGGCGTGGATGCCCTTTTTGGTGCTCGGCCCGATCGCCTATGTCCGGCTGCGTGAAGTCGAGACGGTATGACGCCGCAAGAGATTTCGGTCATCATCGCGGCGCTCAATGAAGCCGAGCGGATCGAAGCGGCGATCGAATCGGCGTGGGACAACGGTGCGGGAGAAGTCATCGTTTGTGACGGCGGCAGCGAGGACAACACGGCGCAATTGGCCCGGCAATCGGCGACCAGGGTCGTGGATGCCCCGCGTGGCCGCGGCAACCAGCTGGCGATCGGGGCCGCCGCCGCGACGCGGCCGATGTTGCTGTTCCTGCACGCCGACAACCGCTTGGGTGTCGGTTGTTTGGACTTGCTGTGCCGGTCGGTGAATGACTCGGCCGACCCACGGGCCTGTTGGGGGGGATTCCGTCAGCGGATTGACGCCGGGGATGCGATCTACCGTTGGCTGGAATGGGGCAATGCACTTCGCGTGCGATGGCGTGGAATGCCCTTCGGCGATCAGGCGATGTTCGTCGCCCGGCCGTTGTACGACGCTGTAGGAGGGTTCCAAATGCTCCCCTTGATGGAAGATGTCCGCCTGGCCCAGGCGTTGCGGCGGCGGTGTTGGCCGCTGTTGATCGATGGCCGGGTCCAGGTTGACCCGCGGCGTTGGAATTCGCGCGGCGTGGTCCGGCAGACCGCTCGAAACTGGGGCATCCAAATCGCTCACCGATTGGGCGTGTCGGAACATCGTTTGGCAAAATGGTATCGATGAGTCGTTGGGATGGGGGAAATCCGTGGCGATTTCAAGATTCAAATCGACGCAGCACCTTGCGGCCCGCGCCAGTGAATTTAGAATCGGTTGTCCGTCTGAGGGGAATGCGATTGATGCAGTGAGTGTTTGATCGGGACAAACACACAATCACGTTCCGCCGCTCAGATGACCCCTTGAGGTTATCGTTTTGCTTACAGAAGCCACCGTTGAAGAGATGTTCCGCAAGTTGATCACCGACCCCAATCGTGGGGAGAATGTCTTCGATGAAGCAGAAGATCTTTTGGACGAAGAACTCCGGCCGGAGAGCCCGTTGCGGCACCGATTGAGCCAGGAGTTAGAGGAATTGCGAGAGTTGGCCGAGAAAGCTTGATCACCTCTCCAATCGGAATCGCGGCTGCCGATGCCGCAACAAACGCAAGAAAGCCGCGACGGAAAGATTCCGCCGCGGCTTTTCTGTTGTCCCTTTCGCGTTTACCGGACGGGACCGTTTACCGGTTCAGCGTGATCCCGAAGGTTCCACCGACCATCAAGAAATCTTGGTCGTTGTCACCGCCTCTGAGGACCGAGTTGTCCAGGTCACCGCCTCGCCACAGACCGCGGGCGACATCGATCAGTTGGAAACCGGCCCGGACCGTGACCGCACGGCTGAGTTGGTAGCCGAGTTCTCCGCGGACATCGAACCCGAGGAAGAACTCTTCGTTGCGGGTGTAGACGCGGTCGGTTTCGTCGTACAGGATTCGAGTCACCTCGTCGCCTTGCGCGATCGTGTCGTCTCCGTCATAGACCACCGCTTCGGTGTGACGGTTGTTGAAACTGCTTTGGAAGTTTGCCCCCGAGAAGACTTTGAAGTCGGTCGCGAAGGTGAATCGATCGAAGAACTTGAAGTATCGGAATCCGATCTGTCCGGTGATCGCTTCGTTCTCGGTAAAGGCTTGATCGGTCGTCATCAACTCGGTTGCGGCACCGTAGGTGGTGACCAGGTTGGGACGCCCGGCCACGCCGTCGGCGATCTGGTCAGGGTCGTTGGAACTGATGAAGTTCTGGAAGACGTTCGTGTCTTCGATCCGGAACCAGCGGAATCCGACCATCGGCTCCAGGATCCCACCGTAATGGTAGGGCTCCAACCGCCACGTCTTGCTCAGCTCATAGCTGTCAAAATCGATCACGTTCTCGCTTTTCTTTTCATCGACAAAGCGATAGTTGAAACCACGGTTGTTGCCGATCCCCGGGATGGCTTCGAATCCGAACGGCGGTGCCGCGTTGGTGGCTTCCCCGTCGAGTTCATCCTCGTTGATCCGATTGCCGCGTTCCTTGCGGACGCTGAAGAACTCGCCGATGTCATTGTCGACCCAGCTGAACAACCAGCCTTTGTCCGTGTCGGGCATCATGAACCCGATCTCGTACCGATGGCCCCAGCCGCTGTCCATGCCCGACTCGAGCCCCTGGCTGTTGTTTTCCAGCTCGGGCCGTGAACCGTACAGGTTCAAGCGGTCATAGGTGGCGAACCAGCCCGTGTTGGCTCGCTTCTTTGGCTTCATATCCGCCAAGTCCATGTCGTAGATCGGCTCGAACCAACGGAAGTCGGGATCGAACTGAAACGGATCCGCCACGGGGACGTGCTCCTGAGCCTGGGCTGAGGCCATACCACAGAGCAGTACTAGGGATCCAAAAATTCTAGCCGTCAGCTTCCGTACCGACATCGCTGTTCCACCGTCTAATAGTAGTCGTCCGTAGTAGCCGCGGAAAACTGCCTGCAATTTCCTCTCGCGGCCCGCGTTGGGGTGCATTGACCGAATCGTTTTGTCTCTTGACACAAAAATTCGGTCGTGACGGTCTTATCGGACAGGCCGACGTCCAGGGCTTAGTCCGATTACCGCGAGAAGTCGCAAAAGTCCGAGAATCTTGAATACCGGTACAGTTTCACCGACCGACTTCTTCTCCACCCTACTTTTTCCCCAACGCACGTTTGCTAGCGAAAAACTCGGTCAGCACTCGACCGCAGGGTTCGGCCTTGATTCCCGCGACGACCTCGGCCTGATGGTTTAGCCGGTCGTCGCCGAGCAGCCGGAACAGGCTGGTCACCGCCCCGGCCTTGGGGTCGCTGGCGCCGAAGACCACCCGCGGGACCCGAGCTTGCAGAATCGCCCCGGCACACATCGGACACGGTTCCAATGTCACGTACAGCGTCGTGTTTTCCAACCGCCAGTCGCCGATCGCGGCGGCTGCTTGCGTGATCGCGATCATCTCCGCATGGGCGGTGGGATCCTTCAGCATTTGCCGCTGGTTGGACGCGGCGGCGATGATCTGGTGGTCACGGATGACCAACGCACCGACAGGCACCTCGTCCTGTTCCACCGCCTGGTAGGCCAGTTCCAACGCCCGGCCCATGAAGTGTTCGTCGATCTGCTGTTGATCCATCACAAACGTGCTTACTCCGCCGACGCGATTTCCGAGCGATGCAGACGCCGCAGTTGGATGTTGCGGATTTGCGAGTCGCATTCAAAGTTCGCGATTCCCAACGGCGTGCAAGGGTCCATTTCAAATCGGATGTCAAACTCGTGATCCTTGCGGGGGTGGCTGAACAATTCGGTGCCGTCGACCCAGACCGTGATCTTTGTGGTTTCCACGCGAACGCGGGCGCTGTACCACCGTTTGTCTTCATAATTCATGAACATCGTGGTCTCGTTGTCGCTGGCGTCACGCCCGTCGATGCTGCTGATTCCGGTGATCCCGCCGCCCCAGCCGCCCATCACCAGACTGACGTATTGGTCCGCGATGGGGAACGTGAACGCGCACAGAAAGTCGTAACCGGAATCGCGTCGGCATTCCCAGCGGAGTTCATAGTTGTCCCGCGGCAACGGCTTGGCAGTTTTCGAGCTCTGTTTGCCGCTGGTCTTGTCGGGCGAATCGCCATCAAAGGGGCCCGTCCAAACCACACCGGTCAGCGGGTCGCCGTGTTCCATCCGGATCACGCCATCCTTGATCGTCACGTCACCTTCGCCACCAAATTGACAGGCTTTCCAGTGACCGGCGAGGGGCTGCCAAGGCGTCTTGGCGGATTTGTCGTCCGCGTTTTTTTCGGCGGTGTTTTTTTCCGTGGTTGCGTTTTGTGTGGCAGAGTTCTTTACCTCCGCGTCGGCTTGCCCGGCCGTGGCTTGCTGCGATGACACGGCGGTTGCTACAACCGCCACCGCGACCAGTACGGCCAGCCTTGTTCGGGCAAGGGTGTTCGTGCGGCCGCGGGTGAGGGTTTGCTGGAGACGCTGCACGGTGGTGTCCTCTTGCCTGGAGATCAATAGATTCACGATTCAGTTTCTGTACGAGCAGTTCTGTACGACCAGACGTCATCCGGCCCACCGCCGGTGGACCCAACCTTGTTGCTTGTTTCATGCGTCCAATCACCGGCATCACCATACTCGGCTTTCGCCTTGGCGTCATCGCTTTGGCCGTCTATTGGAGCGCACTTTTTCTGGGAACGCACCTGCCCGCGGGGATCGATGTGGGGCCCCAGGTCAGCGACAAACTGAAGCATTTTGGCGGCTATTTCGGGTTGGCGCTGCTGTGTTGCTACGTGACACAATCCCCGGCGAACGATCCACGCCGATCGGCCTGGCGTTTCCTTGGCCTGATCGTGGTCTTGACGGCCTACGCCAGCATCGACGAACTGACCCAGGCGTTTTCGCCGGGGCGTCATCCGGACGTGCTCGATGCGCTGGCGGACTTGGCGGGGATCTTGACGGCGGTGGGGCTGTACGTGGTCGCACGTCAGATCGTGCGTAGACTCTCTTCGCCCCCGGATTCCAAAGAGGCGGATTCCAAAGAGGCGGATTCCAAAGAGGCGGATGCCAACGAGTTTGTTTCCAGCGAGGCGGTCGACGTTTGAGCCGCCCCTTCGCGTCGGCCTGAGAACGTGCACACCTCTTCGTCCTGCTCCTCGACGGATTTTAATTTCAACTTGGCGATGCGTTGACGCAGTAGCCGCGTGTGTTTTTCCATCTCGGCCAGTTCTTTCTCCAGCTTTTCGATCCGTCTTTCGTCGCTGACGCGTAGGATCCGCTCCGTCAGGTCGAACAGGATCAACACCCGCAATGCCTTGATCGCCGTGCCCCGCAATCGATACGCGCGGGCCAGATTAGAGATCTGTTGGATCCGCATCAAATCGGCCAACCGAGTCGCCTTGGCCAAACTCAATGTCCGCAAGAACGAAACCAACGGCAACAAGATGATGGCCAAATCGATCCAGTGCTCTTTGCAATACTCCAATTTCTTCTCGGCGATCGACACCATCAAGATAAACTCGGCGGCGAACGCGAACCAAATCACCCCCGTGCCGCCGTGCAGCAGGATGCGGAGCCAGCGATAGGCGGCGACTTGGTCCTTTAAAAAGAACTCGATGATCAGGATCGGCATGATCAATAGCGCGATCACCATCATCGGAACGCTGAAATGACGTTCCAGTTGACGCTGCAACCGTCGACCTCCACGCCGCCATCCCAGCCCCGGTAACCAAATCCGACCGTGCATCTCGGGGCTGCGGGCGCACATGCGAAGCGCCGGACAGAGGCAAAACAAGACGCTGTGCAAGTGATGCCGCAAACTCGCGCGATCCCACGGTCGCGTCACCCAGTGCACGATCGCTTCGCCGATCACGACACACCAAATCACCAGCATCGTCACCAACACGCCGCCCTCGAGCCCATACGGCGCGACCAAGGCCGTCTCGGCCGCTTCCAAACTCTCCGCGTCGATCACCTGTTCGGCACGCTCCTGCAACCCCGGCACATCGACCCAGATCACCACCAGCACGGCCAAACAGACCAGAAAGATCATCGCCAGCGAGAACATCAACACCTCGTTGCGGCCGGCGAACCACCGCAACCACAATCGGGTATCGAAACGTTTTCTCATCTCGAAACTCGCGGGAATGTGGTGGAAGAGGTCGGGGCGTCGATCCGCACAGGACCGCTCGGGCTGCGGAGGGATTATAGAGAAAACGCCCCGGGGCAGTGACGAGCATCCCGACAACCGCTACGAACGTAGGCCACGCATGGGACCGCAGGGGGCGCTACGGTGTGCCGGATTTTCCATACATCGGTCGAATTCGTACAATCGAGTCCTCCGGTGACTCCTCCGGTGACCGAAATCGGCCCCACAGCCGGGGAACAGGCGTCAGCCAATGCGCAGCGGGTGAGAACGCCCCCCAGCGGCATCAAAATGAACAAGGATCTCTCCCAGGCCAGGGTGGCTCGAGCGCAGCGAGGGGAGGGGCGATCGGCGGTGTGCGAGTGCATTCGAGCCACAGGCAACCCTCCCCGCGTCGTCGCACACTCCTCCGCGACCCTCCCCATGGGAGGGTGAATTTGACTCAGCGATGAATCGCTCGCTTAACTTGATGCATATGGGATCGAGCGCAGCGACGGGAGGCCCGATCCACTCCCCAACTCCCAGCTCCCAACTCCCAGCTCCCAACTCCCAGCTCCCAACTCCCAACTCCCAACTCCCAACTCCCCATGCCATCGCAACCCGAATCGTCGGAAGAGGCCACGCCGCTGACGTCCCAGTCACCTTGCATCGACCACTGCGCGATCGACGCGTCGCAAACCTGCCTGGGTTGCTTTCGAACCCTGGACGAAATCGCCCGCTGGTCGCTGATGACCGACGAAGAACGGCGAGAAACCAACCGACGATGCCGTCAACGGCGCGGGCAAACCTGAATTGCGCCCGACCGCCCCCCCGAACATCGCCACCGCCGAATCGCTCATTGACAATTCAGGACTTTCCGCCGACAGTTAGGGGCTCCGTTTTCAGCATTCCTCCGTTTCCCCCACCCCACTCATGACCGATGCCGACTCGTCCGCTCCGCGGACTTTGCTAGACAAAATCTGGGACCAACACGTCGTCCACCAACCGGAATCCGGCCCCGCGATTTTGTACATCGATCTGCACCTGGTCCACGAAGTCACCAGCCCCCAGGCCTTTGAAGGGCTGCGGATCAATGGCCGCAAGGTGCGTCGGCCGGAGCGAACGCTGGCCACCCCGGACCACAACGTCCCGACCAGCGACCGATCGCTGCCGATCGCCGACCCGATCAGCCGCAAACAGATCGAAACCCTGCGCAGCAACTGTGCCGAATTCGGCGTCCAGCTGTTCGACATCGGCGACGTCCGCCAAGGCATCGTGCACGTGATCGGCCCCGAAAACGGCTACACCCAACCGGGCATGACGATCGTCTGTGGCGACAGCCACACCGCCACCCACGGCGCCTTCGGTGCGTTGGCCTTCGGGATCGGAACCAGCGAGGTCGAACACGTCTTGGCGACGCAAACCCTGCTGCAGTTCAAACCCAAGACGTTCGAATTGCGCGTCGACGGCCAGTTACCCAAAGGCGTCACGGCCAAAGACATGATCCTGTACCTGATCGGCAAGATCGGCACCGCGGGCGGTACCGGCTATGTGCTCGAATACACCGGCGACTGCGTGACGAACCTGACGATGGAAGAACGCATGACGGTCTGCAACATGTCGATCGAAGCCGGTGCTCGGGCCGGGATGATCGCCCCCGACCAAACCACGTTCGACTACCTGAAAGGCTTGCCGGAATCGCCCGCCGATTTCGACGCCGCCGTCGCCCGTTGGAAGGAGCTCTCCACCGATCCCGGCGCGACCTACGACAAGTCGCTGCACTTTGATGGTGCCGACATCCAACCCCAGGTCACATGGGGAACCAACCCCGGCCAAGTGATCAGCGTCAAAGACAAAACGCCCGACCCGGCCGACTTCAGCGATCCGACCGACCAGAAAACGACCCGCGACGCACTGGCCTACATGGGGCTGGATGCCAAAACCGCGATGGAAGACGTCGCGATCGATCGCGTCTTTATCGGCTCTTGCACCAACGCCCGCATCGAAGACCTGCGGGCGGCCGCCGAAGTCATCAAGGGCTACCGCGTCAGCGACAAGGTCAACGCGATGGTCGTGCCCGGAAGCGGCAAAGTCAAAGTCCACGCCGAACGCGAAGGGCTGGACAAGATCTTCCGCGAGGCCGGATTCGATTGGCGCGAAGCCGGGTGCAGCATGTGCCTGGCCATGAACCCCGACAAATTGGCCCCGGGCGAACGCTGTGCCAGCACCAGCAACCGCAACTTCGAAGGCCGCCAAGGCAAGGGCGGGCGGACGCACCTGGTCAGCCCCGCGATGGCCGCCGCGGCGGCCATCCAAGGCCACTTCGTCGACATCCGCAACTGGGACTACAAGCACTAGTGGGATAGGCTTCCAGCCTGTCATTCCACGTGGGATAAGCTTCCAGCCTGTCATTCCACGTGGGATAAGCTTCCAGCCTGGGCGCGGAAAAGAG
>NZ_JACEHH010000084.1 GCF_014154935.1 Stieleria mannarensis | reverse complement strand
TTTCTAACCAATGTGGTACAAAGCGAAACCGTCATGAGAGTCCTCCCCGTAGTCGAGCAGCGAAATGTCGAAACCGGAGCCGCCTGAATCAGCGTCGTGCGAGAAATGCAAGGATGTAAAAGAACGGGATGATGTTCCGCATGTCATACGAAAGTGTGAATCTTGTGGGCGGGAATTGCGGATCGCGGAGCCTGGGAAACACGGAATTGGAATAAATGTCCGGAAGGGTGACCGGTTTGTAATCCCAGAGGGATTCATAACGTTGTCCCTTGATCCGCTTGAAACCACCGTGCGATCAAGCCGCGAGGGGCTCGACTCCCTTGCCTCGTCGGTATTCGTCGATGGAGTCATAGGAAGCGATGTCGACATCGAGAAAGAATTGAAGAAAGCCGAAACACTGATGGACGACTTGGTAAATCAGTCTCCGCTCGTAGCGCCGCTTGACGTGAACGACGCTGACGAAAATGCAAAAATCTTCGAAAAGCTAAAGTCTGATCACCGCTACACGGTCGAGTTCTGGGCTTGTCTCGCAGGGAATTTTTATGCATGGTCGAGGCAAGAGAGATCGGAAGAAAACATTCTGAAGGCAACTTGGGCGGCAGTATGCGCGGAACGAGCAAGGATGATGGTGCTCTTTAAACAGCACCTGGAGCGGGTTGTTTTCATGGGGCATTCTGTAAGGCGACTCCTGGACGTCCTCGACGTTTGGAAGGCGCACCAGGGCAATGCCGACGAAGAGTTCTGGCAAATCACGCTTGCAGAAAACGCGTACGTCTTGTCGCAGGTTTGTGCGGCCCCGCTCGTATTTATTGAGGAGAAGGCATACGTCGGAGGGATGACGATGGACGGCAAGAATGCTCGGCTCGTCGATTACGTCTTTTCGGTGGAGTCTTCTAGCGAAGCGATGCTGGTCGAAATCAAGACACCTGTTTCCAGGCTATTGGGGCCGAAATATCGCGGCATCTACAAACCATCCACGGAACTGGCAGGCGCCGTAGTGCAGGTAGCAAAATACCGGAACGAATTGATTGGAAATCTACAATCGATCAGTAAAGGATTGGGCAAGGAGATCAAGGCATTCGACCCACGGTGTGTCCTAATCATTGGCAATTTGCAGGCGCAGTTGGAAACAGACGAGAAACGCGAATCCTTTGAGTTGTTCCGCTCGAATTGCAAGGTTGAGATCATCACTTACGACGAACTATTTAGAAAGGTCGAGGTCTTGGCGGAGATCTTCGGGCTGACGAAGAAATCCAAATCTTCTAGCTGATGGTACGGCGGACCTACCTACGAGCAACATACGAAATCGATCATTCGGGCATCGATTTGCGCCCGCTTACCAAGGATTTACTGAATCGCAATCGCGTGGCCGCCATTTGGGCCGGATTCGTTGCGCTATCGGGAAAGTCACAGACAGTATTCCACGACCGGGATGTACAGACCGTACATGAATGCAACGATTAGAAGCGTGTCACCACCGATCGGTGTTCCACCAGCATGGTGAACGGTAACCGTGATTGCGTTGTCGTCGGAGTCGGTTGTTGCCACGAGGTCAGCGTCCCCGGTGGCGTCATCGTAAGACAGCTCGTAACAGTCACAGACCGCCTTGCCCAGCGTCGTCCCCACAATCGCCGGTATGCCAGTGGGCGGAGTCCGAACGAAGTAGGCATCGGTGTAGCCCAGCCCTTCGTCACCACTCAGCGCGTCCGGTGTGAGCGCGATTTGTTTCAGCCGCTTTGCGACTGCGAGATCGTTAAACCCGATTCCGGCCATCGCTACGCCTGCAAAAATGTGCTGAAATCGAGTTCGCCCTGCGGTTCAAATTCGATGTAGTCGGGCACTGACTGGTCCGCCTTCTTTGCCCCGGTGGCATCGACAAAAGTCTGGCTCGCGGTCCTGGGGTCGCCGCTCAAGTGCGGGACAAACTTTCCGCTGACGAGGTGTTTGTAATCGATCAGGGCCAGCGCCTTCTTCCATCCTTCGTTCAGCGGAAGGTGGGAAAGTGTGTAAGTCACCAGCGCTGCCGATGTCTCACCGCCGGACAACAACACGTCTACCTCGGTTGCTTCCACGTCCTGAATCAACCATTGGTATCGATCCTTCGACCTATACGTCCCGCTGTTGACCTTGAACTTCCGGGCCAACATCTGCTCGTACGTGATCGATGCTTCGTACTGTGTCAGCCGTACCTGAAGCGTCGGGATGCGCTCCATGACCGGTTCCGAAAAGTGCGCCCCGATGGCAAAAGAATCTTCTTCGGGGTGCTTGCTTTGTCCTCGTACAGGACTCGCTCGATTTCACCCAACGACGGCTGCTCTGTTGGCGCGATGTCCGTTATGTCGTCCGGCGGGTCGATCGGTTGGTTGTTCGACTCGGCGCGGTTCTTGTCGATCGAACGGTAAGCGGTCTGAACCTCCCATTGGTCCATCTTGGCCGGGTTTTGCTTTGCGGTCTTTTCCCGGCAGATCAAGTACGGGATCAGTTTGTTCCCGGCGGCGTAGACCGACCGGTTGACGATTGGCAGCCCGGTTGCCGTCATCACCGCGAACGGGTCTACATCTTTCGCCTTGTCGCTGCCGGTCGCCGAAACCGTCACGCGAAAGTCACGCGCCCAATTGATCGACAGGGAATCTTGCTGCCCCGCAAACTTCATGGACCGGCTGGTCCGTAGTTCTTTGACATCGAATGCGAATGCCACTACACCGCACCCCCTGTGTCGATTCCACTCACAGCCGATTCGACCCGACCGATGGCTTCGTTTCCGCGCTCGATCACTTCGTTTGTCTTTTCAATGGCCACTCGGATCGCCTTCAGCAGCGGCAACTGATCACCCTGTGCCTTGCCGATCTGTTTCACCATCATCGCTTGCGACTCGGCTACCCGCCGGATGTCCGACCGGCCTTCCGTCACGGTGCGTTTCGTTTCGTCCGCTGATCGTTGCGCCTCTTGAAGCCTTGTCGTCAACGTCGAATCACTGCCGGTCATCGTCGCGATGATCCCGGATAGACCGCTGTTTGCTTGCGGTGTTTGCGGGGCACCTCCCATGGTGGGAATGATCTTGGCGATGTTGTCCCGAATCGACCCCAGAACGCCAATCTGCTCCCCATGACGTCGGTTGATTTGTTGCGTTTCGGCGTTCTGCGCCTGTGCGATAGCCTGGAACTCCTCCCGACTGCCCTTCGATGCGCTCGGGGGTAAGCCAATCTCAATGGGGCCTGATTCACTGGCGAACTTTGAGACTCTATCCGTGACCGTGTCACGCAAGCCGGTGGCTGCCTTTGCGATGAATCCACCGATCCCGGCGAATGTGTCGCCGAACGTTGCCTTCGCGCCCTCGGTTGCTTCAGCGAGTTTCGCCTTCTGCTTGGCTGCTTCTTCGAACGCCACCCGCGATGCCGCAACCCGCTTGTCGACGTTATCGAAGAACGCTGTGATGCCAGAAGACGGGAGAGGTTTTCGCCAAGCCTCGTCTGCGGCCTTACGGGCCACTTCGGCTTGCTTGGCCATCTCTTCAGCGAACACACCCGTGAACGCGAGAGGGGCCGTCTCAACGCCTGGAATACGGTTCAGCATGTCGGCGATGGTCGTAGACAGCTTCTGCGTCTTGTCCGCCATCCACGCGAAGAACTCAGACACGTAAGCGCGAACCGATTTGTAAGCGTTGTTTGGTGCCATCCAACTAGTTAGCGTGTGCAGTGCGACTGCGATGCTGCAGCGCGTGCTAAGTTTTTTGCGATCACGTTGCGATTCGGTGCCGACAAATGTGATAGCTGGCGTCAGAGCGCGCTGATGCCACTCGGCCGGCGGGGCGATTTGAATGAGACGGCAACGGCTGGCGAATTGACTTAACGTGAGCGCGTCGCCGGTGTCGGTGGAGGAGAAGACAAGAACGTTTACGGGGTGTTCGGTTTCTCGGTGGCCGGGGCGTTACCATCACGAGCATTTTTGCCCAGCGATTCCAATGTTCTCAGCCACCGATCCAGCCAAGGACAACCAGCGTGTAGTGACGAAAGGCCTGCTGCCCGCGCCGCTTCGATCCCTCCAAATGCTTTGTCATAGGCCGAGAATAGTTCGTCAATTCGCTTGGACGGTTTCGTGTGATACGAGTCGTTGATGCGTTCGACATGGTCCTGCACGCCATCCTTGATCCTCGCCAGCTCAGCACCGCGTGCTCTGACGGTTTCCTCGTCGAAACAGCCCTCTGCAATCGACAACGATAGCGCCGTTGCTTCGTGATCGACGAATAACAAGGACTCGAATTCATGCAATGCTACGCAGGGATGAAATCTTCCAGCAAGTTCCGACAGATCCTCACGAAGCGATTGTTCAACGTACTGCCCACGATTGTCGATTGCCTGATTGGGTGCGTTCATCCGACCGGGCCACGATTGCGGCATTCCATAATAATCGACCAACATGCCGACATGCCTCTCCTGTCTTGCCGCGTGACGGCGTATCTCTTTTCGGTAAAGTTGCCAGGTACCGATTCCGGGCCGCTTTTTGCCAGCCTTGCCCGCCAGTGTTCCCGCAAAATGGATTCCGCGTGTGGCCAAATGGGAAGCAATGACCGTCTTGCAAAATTCACGTTCGGTTTGCCCCTCACAGACAACCAGCACCTCAATCATGCGTCAGCTCTCACTCGGTTCGGCGACGGAAGCGGGCGGGGATTGGATCTCTGCGTTGATCAGCCCCTTTTGCCATGCCTCCCCCAGCGTGTAATCCTGCAGCCATTGATCAAGCTGGGCAACGTCGAGTCGACGGAATCTTGAACAGCCCTGTTCATGATCGATGGTGATCACATCTTCGGCATCAAACTGCGACAGCATCGCGGGTGACTGCGTTGCGACGATGACCTGCATTCGTTTGGATGCTGACCGAATCAGGCCCCCCAGCAACGAAATCGCTTCTGGATGCAGCCCCAACTCTGGCTCGTCGAGAACGATCACCGACGGCGGATTCGGTTGCAAGAGCGCTGTGACCAGACAAAGAAAACGGATCGTGCCGTCGGACAAGTGCCCCGCGGTAAAGCGATACGAACTTCCATGCTGCTTCCAAATCAACTGGATCTGACCTTCAGCATCACCTCCCGCCTGAAGTAAATAATTGAACTGAATGGTATCAAGATACGGAGCGATTCGCCGGACCGTTGACAGGATCAGTTCAAACACTTGCGGATGATCCGCTCTCAGAAAATGTAGAAAAGCTGCAAGATTGCGAGCGTCGTACTCCAGTTGCTCGTTTTGCGCAACTCCAGACTTGCGGCGCATTCCGGCGGTGTGGCTCGTGTCATGGAAGTGATAGACGCGGATCCCCGTCAACGCCATCGCATCTCTCAATGACGCGTCTGGCAAACATGATTTGACGCCCTCAGGCCAATTGATCGGTTCGCCGATTGCAGATTCGAATGACCACTCCGAGATCTTTTTGGTCACAATCGAGGAGATCGGGGCAACGTATTCAGAGCGAACGACCAGCTTTTCGTCGCTCGTCGTTTCGAGACGAAACCGGTAACGCAAGTTGGCCGATTCGATCACTCCTTCGATCGTTTTGGTTTCCGAGGGGCCCCCGAAGAAAAATCCGTCGACGGGGCCATGCTTAACGACGAATCCTTGGAGCCGTCGGTTGCTCATTTCCGACAGCATTCGAAGAAAGCCGACAAGATTACTCTTCCCGGCTCCGTTTGCTCCGATCACAACGTTAAGCGATTTCAGTTCAAACCCATCCAGCAGGGCAATCGACTTGAAGCCTTTGATTGTGAGTTTGCGAATCAGCGGCGGGATGTGATTTTCTGTCGTCATAACCGCTTCCCTGAGACAGGTTGTGGCTCCGATTCCCTCACGTGCATTCGCCCGATCGCGTCTTCCGGTGCCACCATCATCGAACGAGGTCTCCCTGAGTCGGTGTCGGACCGACCGTAGCATCCGACGATCGCTCGATGCCGCGAAGTGCGTTGCGTTGCGTGCACAAAAAAAGCCGGGTCACATGGACCCGGCCTGTGGAATTGCGAAGTGGCCTGCTCCGCAGTACCCCCGGTAGGGCTCGAACCTACGACCCACGGATTAAGAGTCCGTTGCTCTACCAACTGAGCTACAAGGGCATCGTGTGCGATGACGGTTGTCGTCGCCACTTTCGTTAAGATATCGCGCCGGTTTCGATCGCACAAGTCAGACCGTTTCGGAGATTTTTGGGTTCGCCGAATGAGTGGCCGAAGACGCGATTTTTGTCGGGCTTGGTGGCGGCGGGGAGGGCAACGCGCGGAGCATTCCGGTCGCTTTGGCCCACGTCTCGGCTTCTTCGGCCGCCGGCTGGCTGCGGGCTGTGATGCCGCCGCCCACCGGGATTTGCAGCCGCCCGCCGGTCGCGGTGATCGTGCGGATCAGGATGTTGAAATCGGCCCCGCCGCCGCAGCCGAAGTAGCCCATCGACCCGCAATACGGACCACGCGGATTCCGCTCCAACTGGGCAATCGTCTTCATCGCTTCGATTTTGGGTGCCCCCGTTACGCTGCCGCCCGGAAAGCAGGCCCGCAACACGTCGACCGCGTCCACACCGTCGACCAAGTCACCTTCGACCACCGAAACCAAGTGTTGCACGAACTGGTACCGCTCGACCTCGCACAGCCGGCTGACCACCACACTCTCGTCCCGGCAGACCCGCGAGAGATCGTTGCGCATCAGGTCGACGATCATCACATTTTCCGCGCGGTCCTTTTCGCTGCGGAGCAGCTCGTCGGCCAGCTTCGCATCGGCGGCTTCATCACCGGTGCGGGGCACAGTCCCCTTGATCGGACGCGTTTCCACATGCCGGTCGCGAAGTTGCAGGAACCCTTCCGGCGAGGAACTGAGCACCTGGAAATCGCCGCCGTCGTAGAATCCCGCAAACGGAGCCGGGTTGGCGTCGCGGAGCCGGAGGTACAACGCGGCCGGATCGAGCGTCGAGGCGGTCGTCAACCGCTGCGCCAAGTTGACTTGGAAGGAATCGCCGTTGCGAATGCGATTGACAATTTCTGCCACCGCCGCGCGGAATTCTTTGCCGGTGAAATTACTGTGCAGGTCGTTGCGGCCGCGGTCCGGTGGATCAAACCGTCGCCTTTGCTGCCGTTGTTCCAGGGGTTTGGGTTGGACCGCGGAGATGAGATCACTGATCTGGTCGGCGCGTTGATTGGCCCTTTGGATTCGCGTGGCTGCGGAGCAGTGGTCCGCTTCGCCGGAATTAAAATCCTCGGCCGCAAAACCCTGGCAAATCAACCAGCCGCGGTTTTCGAAGTGATCGATGGCGATGACCCAGTCGTAGACGCCGAACGAAATCGCGGGCGTCGGCAGGTCGTCCAACTGGTGCTGATGACAGCCAGCCAGTTCGACCGGTTCCAGCCAACGCGCCGCTTCATAGCCGACCACGCCGACCAGTCCGCCTTGAAACGGCGGTAATGAAGCGTCCACGTCGCGCGGCAACGCGGTGACCAGACGGGAAAGTTCATCCCACGGATTCGGCTCGCCTGCGTACGCGACCAGTCGTTTGATCGGGGCCGCCGTCAAAAACGAGTAACGAGACAGCTGGCGGACAACATCGTCGACCGGTGACACCGGTGCCGCCTGCCCCGTCGCCGAGTCCAACCAGACGCGTCCCGGCAATCCGGACAGGGCCTGGAATAGATCGGCTGCATCCAGCCCCGACGGGAGTGGACGGACGACGGGCGGGCGAGACGATTGGGAATGCGTTGGCAAGAAAACGGAGGCGGTTGGCGAAGGGAAAGGTGGCCGGTCGGATTGTAGCTTGACGGGCTGGCAATGACCGCTCAACCGCAAATGTGTAGGGGCGGGGGCAGATCGGGGCGGGGCGGCAGAATGATTCGGGGCAGAATAATGGGGGCAAAACAATGGGGGGGATTGCGAGCGGGAAGCGTGAGGGCCTGTTGATTTAATTAAAATGAACAAGTTAGCGATTGGCCGATGGGCGTTAACCCCGGTTTTGTGGCGGCGAGAATCGCGGCTAGCGCCGTGCGGCTGATTCAATCAACAGGCCCGAGAGCGAGCGGCCCGTGCTTGATAGGGGGGAAGGCAAGATGATGGGGGCGGGTTTACGTTGTCTGGCCGATGCGGGATGATCCTGCTCCGTACCAACTCGATGGAGGTAGTGATCGCTTGCGAGAATCAATCACGTTTTTGAAGGAATTCGCCAAAGATCCGACCAAGGTCGGGGCGATCGCGCCCAGCAGCCCCGGGTTGGTTTCGGCAATGGTGGATTGGTTCGACTGGCCATCGATTCGCAGCGTTGTGGAATTCGGCCCGGGAACCGGCGTGTTTACCGAAGCGATCCTCGAGCGGCTGCATCCCGACGCGAAATTCTTTGCCATCGAACGCAGTGGCGAGATGGCCGCATTGACCCGGGCTCGATGCCCCGCCGCGACGGTGATCGAAGACAGTGCGACGAATCTGGGGGCGATTTGCGATGCCCAGGGGATGGGGGAAATCGATGCGGTGATTTGCGGATTGCCCTGGGCGTCGTTTCCCGAGTCGCTGCAAGCGGAAATCATGGACGCGATGATCGGTCGGATGTGTGAGGGCGGCCGATTCGCGACGTTCGCTTACTGGCAGGGCGTCGTGCTGCCTGCCGGACGGCGGTTTTCCAAGCGACTGACGTCCAGTTTCAGCGAGGTCGGACGCAGCCAGACCGTCTGGCGCAATCTGCCGCCGGCGTTTGTTTATCGCTGCGTGAAATGAATGGCGTCGCGACGCGCCCCCCATCATTCTGCCCCGAATCATTCTGCCATCCTTTCCTGGTCCCCGCCGAATTGGCAGCGCTCGGTGGCTTGGTGGAGAGGTAGGAAGATTTTGAAGGTAGGAAAATTGGCCAAATCGAATGATGGGGACTCTGACAAGCTGGAAGCTAACCCCACGTTTCAAAACCCGCGTTGCAGGCCGGCGGTGATGTCCAGGTCGAGTGACGCGAATTCGCCGCGACGGATTTTTTCCAGCGCGATCGCGCCCATGACGGCGTTGTCGGTGCACAGGTTCATCGGGGCGATGACCAGGTCGAACCGGTGTTTTTCGGCGGCGGATTGGAGGGCGGCACGGAGGGCCGGATTGGCCGCGACCCCGCCACCGACGATCAGGTGCCCGCAGCGGTGTTCGTTGACCGCGCGGACGGATTTGGCGACCAGCACGTCTACCACGGCGGCTTGAAATGACGCACAGATATCGGCTTTGGCCTGGTCGGAGAGCTCGATGTCGGAAAAATCCTTCACGCCCGGCGGGGCGATGCTGTAGCGGACCGCGGTTTTCAGTCCGCTGAAACTGAAGCGATAGCCGGGTTCTTTCAGCATCGAACGGGGATAGGTGTGGGCTTTCGGATCCCCCTGAGCCGCGAGCCGCGAGACCTCCGGGCCGCCGGGAAAGCCTAGATTCAGCATCGCGCCGACCTTGTCAAACGCTTCTCCGGCCGCGTCGTCGATCGTGCCGCCCAGATATTCCAGGTCCAGCGGGCTAGTGCAGTGGTACAAACTGGTGTGCCCGCCGCTGACGACCAATCCGATACAGGGGTAAACCGGGACGTCGCTGGCCATTTGGCAGGCGTACAGGTGGGCGTGCAAGTGATTGATCGCCACCAGCGGTTTTTTCCAGGCCACGGCCAGTGTTTTTGCGGCGACCACGCCGACCAGCAGCGATCCGGCCAATCCGGGCCGGTCGGCCACCGCGATCGCGTCCAGGTCCGCCCCCCGCACGCCGGCGTCGGTCAGCGCGGTGTCGATTACCGGTAAAATCCGCTCCACATGGGCTCGGGCGGCGACTTCGGGCACGACGCCGCCGAAGCGTTCGTGCAGGGTTTCCTGGGTCGCGACGCACTGGCCGAGCACGTCTCCGTCGGCAGAAATCACCGCCGCAGCGGTCTCGTCACAGGTCGATTCGAGTGTCAGAATGGGCATCGCCCAATCTTACCGCCCATCAGCCCTTGACACCAAGCGGTAGGGCACGATACTTGCACGCTTCCAAATACGGCAAGCAACGGATAAACGCCAAAACGACGACTCTATGCCCACCATCAACCAACTCGTCCGCAAGCGACGCAAACTGAAAAAACGCCAAAGTAAGTCTCCCGTTCTGGAGAAATGCCCTCAGAAACAGGGCGTTTGTCTTCAGGTGCGGACGATGACCCCCAAGAAGCCGAACTCGGCACTTCGAAAGATCTCGCGGGTCAAGTTGAGCAACGGCAAAGAAGTCACCGTCTACATTCCCGGCGAAGGTCACAACCTGCAGGAGCACTCGATCGTGCTCGTCCGCGGTGGTCGGATCCGTGACTTGCCCGGTGTCCGCTACCAGGTCGTTCGAGGGAGCCGTGACGCGTTGGGCGTCGAAGGCCGCAAGCGATCGCGCAGCCGCTACGGTGCCAAGAAATAGCACCGGCGCGAAAGCCGCTGGAAACATCGTCAATCAATACGCACAAACATCACTCGACATTTGAAAGTTTGAAATGGGACGGATCACCGCAAGTAAGAAGCAGCTCAAGGGCGACCCGCGTCACAATTCGTTGCTGGCCGGAAAGTTCATCAATTGCCTGATGCTGGACGGAAAGAAGACCGTCGCCCAAAAAGTCTTCTACGACGCGTTGGCAGAAATCGCGCGGCGTGGCGAGACCGAAGGCGACGAGCCGATCGAAGTCTTCGAAACGGCCGTGGAAAACATCAAGCCCTACATCGAAGTTCGCAGCAAGCGAGTCGGTGGTGCCAGCTACCAGGTTCCGATGCAAGTCAACCGCGCCCGTCAACAAAGCTTGGCGATCCGCTGGTTGCTCGAAGCCGTCCGCGACAAGAAGGGACGCCCGATGCACTTGAAACTGGCCGACGAAATCATGGCCGGTTACAAGAAGGAAGGCGTCGCGTACACCAAACGTGAAAACACCCACCGAATGGCCGACGCCAACAAGGCGTTTGCACACTTCGCGTGGTGATCGGTTTTCCGATCACCCACCGATGAACCAAGCCAACCGAAGCTCCTCCCAAACCGCGACACGGCAGCCACGCCGTGATCGCGGTTTTTTGTTCCCAACGTCCCCTGCTGATTCGCTCCCTGCTCTTTTTCGCCCCCTGATCAATCATGTCTGCCGACATCACGTTACTGCGCAACATTGGAATCATCGCTCACATCGATGCCGGTAAGACGACAGTCACCGAACGCATGCTGTACCTCAGCGGTGCGAAACACCGCGTCGGACGCGTCGACCACGGCACGACCGACACCGACGATGACCCTGAAGAACAGGAACGCGGGATCACGATCTTTAGCGCGTGTGTGAAGTACACCTGGGAAAAATACCAAATCAACTTGTTGGACACCCCCGGCCACGTCGACTTCACTGCCGAAGTCGAACGCTGCTTGCGAGTGCTGGACGGGGCGGTGGTCGTGTTTTCAGCCCGCGAAGGTGTCGAGGCGCAGAGCGAAACCGTTTGGCGGCAAGCCGATCGCTACAGCGTTCCGCGAATCGTGTTCATCAACAAAATGGATCGCGAAGGCGCCGATTTCGATTCGGTCTTCAATGACATCGGTCCCCGGTTGGGAGGCCGCCCGGTTGCGGTGGAATTGCCGGTCGGCCAGGGACCGACGCACGTCAACAACCCGTTCCGCGGCGTGATCGATCTGGTGGAGATGCGGTTCTTGCAGTTCGACCCCGAGACCGAAGGCAAGCAGGTCACCGTGACCGACGTCCCCGACGAATTGATGGACGACGCCCTGCTATGGCGCGAACAGTTGATCGAAACGGTCTGCGAGATCGACGAAGACGCGATGGCGTTGGTGATGGAGGACCAGGAGGTTCCGGTCGACGTGATCCGCAAGGCGCTGCGAAAAGGATGTATCGAACAAACCATCCAGCCGGTCTTGTGCGGGTCGGCGCTGCATGGGATCGGCGTCCAGCCGCTGATGACCGCCGTCGGACACTACTTGCCCAGCCCGCTGGATCGCCCGCCGGTCGAAGGTGTTAATCCCAAGAAAACCGACCAGCAACTGTCGCGCAAACCGGACCCGAACGAACCGTTCAGCGCGCTGGTGTTCAAGATTTTGCCGGCCAAGACGGGCGACAACTATTGGATCCGCATCTACAGCGGGCAACTGAAACAAAACTCGCGTGTCTATTGTCCCAACCGCGACAAGAAGGAAAACGTCGCCCAGTTGTGGCAGATCCATGCGTCCAAAAAGGAACGTGATGGGCAAACCGAATCACTGGCCGCCGGGGACATCTGTTGCGTGATCGGCCCGCGATTCGCCATCACCGGCGATACCCTTTGCGATTCCAAGGACCAGATCGAATTACCCAGCATCACGTTTGCCGACACCGTGCTGTCGATGGCGATCGAACCGGAGAACACGGGCGATCGCAAAAAGCTGGACGAGACGCTGGACATGCTGCGTCGCCAAGACCCGACGTTTCGCGCCGTCGACAACGAAGAGCTGGGGCAAACGATCATCAGCGGCATGGGCGAATTGCACTTGGAAGTGATCCAGCACCGGCTGACCCGCGATTTCGGATTGAACGTCAAATTCTACAAGCCGCGGGTGAACTATCGCGAAACGATCGGCGGAACGGCCGACGTGGTCGGCGTCTGCAACCGCCAGATGGGCGCGACGCAAATGTTCGCCCGCTTGAGTGTCCGGGTTTCACCGCTGGAGGACAGCTCGGCACCGGCGATCGTCTTTGACCGGCTGCCGGCCGATTCGTTGCTGCAGGGCGAGCCGCGGCACGCCGCGATCCAGGAGTTGCGTGACCGTGCCGAAGGCGGTGGTGTGCTGGCCGGATTCCCGCTGTCGGGTATCAAGCTGGAAGCCTATGACGCCGAGGTCAGCGAAGAAGGGGCCGAGGAGGTCGCGTTTCGAATCGCCGCCGGCGACGCCTTTGACAAAGCACTCGAAAAAGCCGGCCCGGTGTTACTGGAACCGATCATGAAGGTCGAAGTCACCACGCCGGAAGATTACATGGGCGAACTGGTCGGCGACCTGCAACAGCGACGCGCGTTGATCGCTGCGACCGAGACCCGTGGTGCGATGACCGTGATCACCGCCCACGCCCCGCTGAAAGAATTGTTCGGTTACTCCAGTGCCGTCCGCAGTCTCAGCCAAGGCCGCGCCGGCAGCAGCATGGAACCACTGGGCTATCAAGCGGCCCCCGAAGAAGACGCGCATAGTTTTCAGTTTTAATTCCGGCAAGGCATGGAGTGCATGCCAGCCGACATGGATGGGACGTCGACTTTATAAGTGACGGATTTGTACGTAGCGGAAGTCGCCAAGACTTTCGTGTTTCGGGTGCGGAAACGATTCTTCTAGCGCGGGCCCTCTCTGGCGTTTGCTTGCTGCGCAAACGCCCTCTCTCCCAGGGGGAGAGAATTTAGATGTGGGCCAAAGTTGCACTAATAGAATCGACGTCCCCCCGCGTAGGTGACGCGGCCCATTCACACATCCAGTTGATCCAGCTGGTCGATCAAGTTGTCCAGATGTTGATCCGATCGCGGCGCCGCGGTCGATGCGGGCTTAGCTGGTTGAGGCGGAGGCGTCGCCGGTGGAGAGGGTTTGGCCGCGGCAGCCTGATCGGGACGATCGGCCGTGTTCTGCTTGGTCGTTATCGGGTTGCCACCGCCCGGTGAAGCGAGCGAGACGGTTCGGACACTCAATGACGCCCGCAAGCGATCCAGTTCGGCGATGATCGCTTCGACGTCTTTGTGCTTGGTCAAATTAAACAGGAACAGCCGCCGGGGGGAGGTGCCGGGCGTGGCCTGTCCGTCCGGGTCGAGTTGATGAGGGCAACGCGTGCCGTGGAAATCGATGGCCGCCAGCGCCGCAACGATCTCCTCTTCCGAGCGCCAGTCGAGCACCGCCGAAGGCACGGTGATTCCGTCCAGCGTCATGCGGTCGGTCGAGTCGACGGCCAGCGAGTCGAATCGATCGACCAGCGTCAGATCCAGGCCGGCACGACCGATCAGGTTGCCGACCAAGGACTCCGCCAGACTGGCTGCCGATGCCGGCGGATTTTGAACGAGGATGACAGGCAGTCGCATGGATCAGAGCTGTGGGTGCGGGGGCAAAGCGGCAGGTCGTGGGCGAGCAGGGCGTGACGAAGCGACCTTCACGTCACCGGTGAAACTTGACTTCATGGGCATGGGCGTCTTCGACCATATCATACATCTCGAACCACAACTCCCTGACGTTGGTGGTCGCTGATAACCGTCGGTCTTTCAGATGACCGTCGATCATCTTGCGAAGTTCGTAGGGTGAATCCGACAGCAGGTCGTCGGCCAAGGATCGAATCAGTTTGGGATTCGAACGGGTTTCGTGCAACACGGTCCAGCCCGGCATGCGGTAATGGGCGGTGGCCAGCAGCGTCAGTTTGCGATTGGCCGCCGACCGGGCCACACGCAACCTGGCAACATGAGTCATCTGTTCCCAGCCGTCGACCACCAACAGTCCGTCTTGGGGCAGTTCCGCCAGTCCGTCGCGGACCCGTTTGCCGGCCCGAAACCGCTCCGCCAACCGCTTGCGCAACCCCATCGAAGGGTCGTTGCTGAGTTGGTGAAACGCGACTTGCGGGTAACTCCGCTGCAGCTTGGGCAGAAACGTGTGCAGCAGCGTCGATTTGCCGGTGCCGTGCGGCCCGACGATCAGCGCGCGTCGGGTCGTCCGCAACTTTGCCAACAGCGATTCCAACTGCTGGTCCACGTTGTGCGGATTGGTCGCGTTGCTGCCGTGCGAGAACCGATACACCACCTGTGAGGGCGCAACGAACGACGTCGAAAAGGGATTCGTGGGCTGGAATTCAAACGCTGGCTTCAAGGAACGCTCTCTCGATCGTCTTCGGGAACAAGGAATCACCGAGCCCCTGGTGGTATCGTAGCGGAAGTCGCCAAGACTTTCGGTAGGACACGCCGTCACAGTATAACGCGTATGGCCCCGGTCGTTTATCGCCGCTCACGCTGCGGGTTTCCAAGTCGGCTAAACCAATCGGACGTGACTGCATTGACGTAGCTACGCTCGCCAGAGCGTGGAAAACCCTTGGGACCACCTTCTGGCGAAGGTAGCTACATCGGAACGATGATTCGCGATGATTGTCGCACAAAACGCTGCCTTTTCCTTTCCAAGTCGCCGCCGCCGGCTGAGCGGACGGCCGCCCGGAAGGTCCGTCGTAGCGGATCTTACCAGGGTGCCTCACCCCCCCCAGCCATCGCGATGTCCCTGATTGCGCTTGACCTTGGGATTTGCCACGGGCTATCGAAAGGTCGATGGAATCCGCCGAGACAATTCCCGTGCAGCGTCCCAGCCGATGGGACGAACCGCTGGACGCATCGATGACCGATGCCGATGTCGCTTGGCTGCGCACTCGGGGCCCTTTCAACCAAATGGACCAATCGGCGTTCCCCAAGGCGACGCCGCTGACGGGGATCCTGCGCCATGATTGTCGTCTTCGTCGTGTCGAGCCCGGTGAAGTGATCGTGCGTGAAGGGGACTATGGAAATAGCGCCTTCCTGGTGATCACCGGCAACGTCCGCGTGCTGGTCGATTCATTGACCGAAACGCAACTCGGCCGCCAACCGACCCGGTCGATCGGCTGGGGCGAAGCACTGACGCGATTCTTGCGACGATCGCCGCACCCGGAAACCCGGACGCCCGAGCAGGTCAGTCTGAACGCCGCCGGCGGCGGCCACCAATCCATTCGCCGCGTCGACGATCACCCGGCGATCTTTTTGCAAGACATCGACGGCGTGCTGCGACGGCACGAGAGTGTTTCTTTGGGGCCGGGCGAGTTGTTCGGCGAAGTCGCGGCGATGTATCGTTCACCACGCACGGCCACGGTGATCGCCGAAACCGAAGCGGCATTGGTGGAGATCCGTTGGCAGGGACTTCGTATCCTGCGTCGCGACCGACGGTTTGCCGACACCTTGGAACAACATTACCGCCGCCACTGGTTGCCCGTTCATCTGCGTGAAATCCCCCTGCTACGGTACTTGCCCGAAGAAAACATGCAGCGGGTGATCCAGGCGACGGAGTTGCGATCCTACGGCCGGATGGAATGGAACGCCGACTATCGCAAAACGCGTCAGTTGCACCCGGCCGAACAAATCGCCTCCGAACCCCTGGTCGTCGACCAGGGGCAATTGCCGACCGAGTTGATTGTGGTGCGGAGCGGGTTCGGGCGAATGTGCGTGCGCCACGGAGCCGCTCATCGGACGGTCGCCTACCTGGGCAAGGGACATCTGTTCGGAATCGACGAGATCGCATTCAACGCGATGCGGCCCGAATCGATGAGCGCGCTGCTGTATCAACACTCGCTTCACGCCGTCGGGTTTCTCGATGCGCTTGCGATCCCGATCGAAGTCTTTGCGACGGAGGTCTTGCCTCATATTCGCAAGTCGGAATTGCCCGAATCGGCCCAGGCCTTGCAACGTTCCTTTACCGAAAAACGCAAGGATCGACGCCGCCATCGCAGCGACCAGCGAAGCGAGCCGGCGGCCAGTTTTTCACACGATCCGTCACAGGATGTCCGGCATCCAACCGGCGTCAGTTTTGAATCGACCAGTTTGCTGGAATTCGTCGTCCAGCATCGATTGAATAACGGCCGCGATGCGATGGTGATTGATTTGCATCGTTGCACCCGCTGCGATGATTGCGTGAAGGCTTGCGGGGACGTGCATGACGGCAACCCGCGTTTCGTGCGTCAGGGCGCCGTTCACGATCGGCTGCAATTCGTCCAAGCCTGCATGCACTGCAGCGATCCGGTGTGCATGATCGGTTGCCCGACCGGAGCGATCGCGCGGGACCAAAACACCGGTGTGGTGTCGATCCACGATTCGATCTGTGTCGGTTGCGGCGTCTGTGCGGCGGCCTGTCCGTATGAGAACATTGCGATGGCCGAGGTCGTCGACCGGAAAGGCCGACCGTTCGTCGACCAAGCGAGCGGACGGGCGATCCGTAAAGCGACGAAATGCGATCAATGCAGCGGATTGCCCTCGGGGCCGGCCTGCGTCGCCGCCTGTCCACACGACGCACTGGTCCGAATCGATTTGAGCGAGTCGCCGCCACTTTCTCACTGGTTGGAAAAGCGGGGATAAGCAGATGCGGGGCTACGTCAACACCGCTTGCGACAGCGAGGGGCGAAACCGAACCGAGTCACGGGGGAGGCACGCTTGAATCCTTCGCAAGGTCCCAGTTTGAAATTGCGCCGAACGATCGCGCTCTCAGCGACCTTGGTCGTGATCGCGGTCTTTTGGGGGATCGCCGAGTGGGAAGCCGCGCGATTGGGAAGGCCTGCATTTTTCACCGGGTTCACGTTGCTGAGCGGACTGGTGATTTTAATGTTGCTCGGTGTGCGACGTCGTTTACCGTTTTGGCCTTTGGGCAGCGTCAGCACCTGGACTCAGATCCATCTGTACGTCGGTCTGTTCACAACGGCAATCTATGTCGTTCATGTGCCTGTGCTGATCGCCGGCGGCATGTTGGAGTCGTTTTTGTCAATTGTGTTTTTGATGGTCACGGCGAGCGGGTTCTATGGGATTTACGCCAGTCGGACGCTGCCGAAACGATTGACGGCGGTCGAAGGGCAACATCGATTTGATCGAATCGATTGGGTGCGTCATCAGATCGCCGCGGCGGCGGAGAAGGCATGTCAGCAGATTTCCGAAGCGTCGGCCAAACAGGTGTTACAGACCTTCTATCAACAGGCCTTGTCGCCTTTTTTTGTCAGTCGGCCGTCGGTTGCTTACGTGATCGCGCCCAACGGCAATCGTCGCCGCCAACTGCTGGGCGACTTGAAGGAACTGGATCGCTACCTGGAAGACGAAGGCAGACGCGTTGCGGGCCAGTTGGCGGCGCTGGTCCGGCGGCGTGACGATTTGGATTACCAATTCGCGCTACAGTTGCGTCTGCGTTGCTGGGTCGTGTTTCATTCGCTTTTGTCGCTGGTGTTGTTGGCTGCGGCGCTGGTCCACATGCTGGTCGTGTTGCAGTACATCGGTTGAGAACGGAATTGAAACGAATCCATGCGACGTGACAATCTGGAAATCGGACCGCCCCCCCGAGACGATCGCCCGGGCGATTCGTGGATGCCGGCCGTCGCGACCGACGGATCGGGTGATGACATGCGTGTCCGCACTTGGATGGGGCGTCGTCGCCGCTGGAGCACCATCGTTTTGGCGACCGTCGCGGTGGTCACGCTGTTGACAGTGAGTTTTGTTCCGCGTGCCACGCTGCTCGAACCCGGTGAACTGTCGACGCCGCATGCCCAAGTTCTCTCCGGCGTTGCATCAAGCGATGCCTGTGCCGCCTGCCATCACCAAGCCGCGGTGTCGCCCTGGGCCTGGTTTCGTTCGGCAAGCGACGCCCATGCCGGCGTCACACAATCGGATCTGTGCATGGATTGCCATCACCGCACGATCGCTCCGAATCTGGCCTACGCGGCGCATAATCTGCCGCGATCGGTCCGCGATCAAATGACCGAGACGATTCGGTTGGCGTCCAAGCGTTCCGACGGTGGCGACAGCGGATTCTTACCGCGGTTCATTCCCGATACCGCCGTCGACCAAAACAACGTCGCTTGCGGGACCTGTCACAGGGAACACCATGGCGCCGACGCCGACTTGCTGGCGCTCTCCAACACTCAGTGCCAAACCTGTCACAGCAAACGGTTCGGGGCGTTTCCCGAGTCGCACCCGGATTGGTCCGAGTGGCCGTATGGTCGCGGCGGAGTGATCGCGTTCAACCACGCCACCCATCAACAAACCCACTTTCGTGCGTGGAAGTCGGGGACGAAGAAGTTCGACTGCACCACGTGCCATCCCGATGTCGCCCAGAAGCGTGGTGCACCTTCGGCCGCGCGCGGTGAACTGGCTCGCGTGGCAAGCTATGAAGACAGTTGCATGGCGTGTCATGACGAATCGATGAACGTGCTGGCCGGAAAAGGAATCGATTTCCTGGCGCTGCCGACGTTGCCGCGTGATGCCTTGACCGGTGTGGAAGGTTGGCCGGACGCGGCGAGCGGGTATCCCGACGGTGTGCTCTCGCCGCTGGCGGAGTTGATGCTGCGTGCCGATCAGGCGGTCAGCAGTGCCGTGCATAAGATACCGGCGGCTGATGTCAGTCGCTTGGAGAGCGACGCCGATCAAACGGCAGATCAACTGCGTCGCTTGGCGCGGGGGTTTCAAACGTTAATCGATGAAGTCGGCCGAAGCGGTCAGTCGGTGATGCGGCAGCGGTTGTTGAATCTGGGGATCTCGCCGGGGCCGTTCGATGCAGTGCTGCGTTCGTTGCCGCCACAATTGATCGAATCGGCGGGGAGGAGTTGGTTTTCGCAGCAAGACGCGACGGCGTTACCGAGCGCGACGCTTGCCCGACCGCGCTCGAGGGTACGTTTGGTCGGGGCCGACGATGAAGATCTGCTGGGATCGGATCTGCTGGGGGATATAAGCGATGGCGATTTATTGTTGGGGGATCCACTGGCTGAGGGTTCACTGGCTGTTCCAGACGCCGATCCGTCGCCCCGCACCACGCCGACCAACGCGTCGGACTTGGTGCGACGGGGCGGGTGGTTCCGCGATGATCAACGTTTTGCCGTCAGCTATCGAGGGCACGGGCACGCCGACCCGGTGATGGTTGGCATGATCGAGACGTTTGCCCAGCTGTCCGATCATGACCCGTTGAAGCAGCGGTTCTTTGAGCTGCCGTTTGTGGTCGCCTGTGTTTCCTGTCACAGTGGGGCGAGCGCGATATCGGCGGCTTGGAACGCTTCCGATCTGGTCGGCCGGCGTGGGGAGTTCACGAAGTTCTCCCACGGCGCGCACCTGAACGTTTCCGCTCTGGCCGATTGCGTCCATTGCCACCAGGTCCGAGATCAAACTGCCCTGGGGGATCAAGACGTTGTGTTCGCCGGCGCCGACTTTCAACCACTGCCGCGACAATCCTGTGCAGCCTGTCACAACGCCAAGGCGGCCGGCGACGCCTGCACCCAGTGCCACCGCTATCACATCGGTCCCTAGCGGTCAGCGCCACTTTGGCGTAGCTACGCTCGCCAGAGCGTGGAAAACCCGTGGATCCACCTTCTGGCGAAGGTAGCTACGTTCGACCGGCGATTCACGGTGTTTTTGGAGCAAAGTAGCGCTGTCCAGCTAATCTTCCACTGCAGCGCGATGTTCGGGTAGCCGACGCGTTTGAAGTGTCGCCGTGTTCGGAGAGGACGGCGACTGTCCAGCCCAACCCCCGCGGACGAGGCGACTACCGCGAGGGGCGGTAGGGCGCCAGCACGCGTCGGCTGGTCATCGGTCGCAGCTGGACCGGTTCTTCGTGGCTGACCGGGCGGAGCGGAGCGACTGCATGGTTCGCCCGCCGCAGCCCGCTGCCGACCGCTTGCTCGGGTTTGTCGGCGATCTGCACCGAGCGTCGGGGCGTCGGGTAGACCGGTAGATATTCTGGCGTCATTGCTTTGCTCGCGCGTTCGAGCATCGGGCGGATGGAACCATATTGACGCATCAACTGCGCCGCATCTTCCTTGAACGGATCGTCCAAGTCATCCAACGCGTCGAAGATCGATCCTTCTTTCTTCGGTTGTGGCTCGGGCTCTGCCGGAGGCATCGGAAACGAATCCGGTACCGCGTTCTCCGGTTCGGGAAGCGTCCGATCGGGCGACTCGACCGGCGACGCTTCACTCGGAACGGTTCGCGGCGGCAGCGGTTCGGTGGGAGCCGGGGGCAGCGTCGTTGGAGGTGGTTGCACGGGCGCGGCCTTGGGCGGCGCGGGGGCCAGCGAAGGCGCGCTCGGCAGCGGCGGTGTTGTTGCTGGAGGCAGAGTTGCTGGAGGTCGGGCCATCGGTTTGGCGGTCGGCGGCGCGGGGATCGGCTGTGGGACGATCGCCCCATGCGGGCCCGATGGAGTGCGGGCACCCAGACCCATCATCCAGGGGGCAGAATCACATCCGCCGTCACAAGACGTCGTGGTGCAGGCGGAGTTACCACATTGCTCCAGCCCCAGCAGTTTTTCGATTCCGCCGGCAACCGTATCGAGTGTCGTGTAGATCGGATTTTTCGCCAGCCTTCCCGATCCGTCACAGGAACCACAATCACACCGGGCTTGGCCGCTGGCGGGGGGGCATACACGGCATGCCGTTTCGCCAGCCGTTGCTTGGGGCGAGGCGAGAACGGAAACCGCCGAGACGCCCGACAACAGGCTGCCCAGCAAGACGGCTTTGGCCGACCGACAGCGGCGTCGTTGGGGCAGTGTAATTGGCCGGGTCAGTGGGGAGTTCAAACTCATAGGTCTCAACGTCTCGCGTTTCAGCGGAAAGCCATCGGGGATTCAGTCCTTCATCGCAATCATTCTTCGGCGCGACAGAATCCGAACGATCAAGAGAATCGGCACGTCCGATAGAGCGAACGCAAATTGCCCAGTTTGTCAGCTGTCGAAGGGGACTGATTTTCTGAATTCGCCGACGATGGGCGGTTGCGGAGCGGCCAAGGCGATTGGGCGGCGGAGCAATCTTGGCGGGGTTCTCGCGTTTTGGGCGATCGCTGTCCCCGAAACGGGGATCTGAGGCGGACTGCGGTGCCTTGGCGGCCGCAAGCGAGACCGATCGGCCGATGCAACCGACTTGGGCCGGGACGGCCTGTCGCAGGGGCGATTTATTCTGGGTAAAACGATAGACTGTGCGCGTTGACAGTTCCCATTCCGTTTTGAACGCAGAGACACCCGCAGTGAGTTTTGACCCGTTTAGCGTCCGCGACCAATTTGAAACCGGCAGCGGAGCAGCCACCATCTACCGGCTCAGCAAGTTGCAAGACGCCGGACTCGGACAGATCGATCGGATGCCTTTTTCGATTCGAGTATTGCTCGAAGCGGTCTTGCGCAACTGCGACGGATTTTCGGTCAGCGAAGACGACGTGAAGAATCTGGCTGCTTGGAACGCCGCCTCGCCGGCCAAACAGGAAGTGCCCTTCAAGCCCTACCGTGTCGTGCTGCAGGACTTTACCGGCGTGCCGGCGGTCGTCGATTTGGCAGCGATGCGTTCGGCGATGCAACGCATCGGCGGTGACCCCAACAAAATCAATCCGTTGATCCCCGTCGACCTGGTGATCGACCACAGTGTTCAAGTCGACTTTTTCGGCAGCGAAGCCGCATTGGGGCAAAACGTCGAAATCGAATTCGAACGAAACCGCGAGCGTTATGAATTCTTGCGCTGGGGGCAGCAAGCCTTTGACAACTTCCGCGTCGTTCCGCCCAACGTCGGGATCGTTCACCAGGTCAACTTGGAATACCTGGCTCATGTCGTCGCGATTCGCGATACCGGCGACGGCCCGGTGGCCATGCCCGACACGCTGGTCGGCACGGACAGTCACACCACGATGATCAACGGCCTGGGCGTCCTCGGCTGGGGAGTCGGCGGGATCGAAGCCGAAGCCAACATGCTGGGCCAGCCCTTGTACATGTTGATGCCCGAAGTCATCGGATTCGAACTGACCGGCAAACTGCCCTCGGGTGCGACGGCGACCGACATGGTGCTGCGAGTCGTCGAACTGTTGCGTGCCGAAGGAGTGGTGGGCAAGTTCGTCGAGTTCTTCGGCAGCGGGATGAACGCGATGAGCGTTGCCGACCGAGCCACGATCGCCAACATGGCGCCCGAGTACGGCGCGACGATGGGCTTCTTCCCCGTCGACGATGTCACGCTGACTTACCTGCGTCAAACCGGTCGCTCCGAAGCCGGTGTTCAGTTGGTCGAACGGTACTGCAAAGAACAAGGGTTGTTCCACACCGACGACAGCCCGACGCTGAACTACACCAAGACCTTGTCGTTGGACTTGGGGACGGTCGAGCCGAGTCTGGCGGGACCGAAGCGTCCTCAAGACCGGATCTCGCTGGCCAACATGAAGTCGGCGTTCCACGACGCGTTGACCGCGCCGATCGGCAAGACCGGGTTCGGGCTCGATGCGAGCGAATTGGATCGCAAGGGCACGATCCAGGACAACGGGCACAGCAGCCAGATCGGCCACGGTGCGGTGGTGATCGCGGCCATCACGTCGTGCACCAACACCAGCAACCCGTCGGTGATGATCGGCGCGGGACTGTTGGCCAAGAAAGCAGCCGAGCGCGGGTTGAAAGTTCCCGCGCATGTCAAAACCAGTTTGGCACCGGGATCGCGCGTCGTCACCGAGTACTTGGACAAAGCCGGACTGACCGAACCGCTCAAGACACTCGGCTTCCATACCGTCGGCTACGGCTGCACGACCTGTATCGGCAACAGCGGCCCGTTGCCCGCACCGGTCGCCGGCGCGATCGAATCGGGTGACCTGGTCGCCTCGGCCGTGCTCAGCGGCAACCGGAACTTCGAAGGCCGCGTCAACCCGCTGACCCGAGCCAACTACCTGGCCAGCCCGCCGCTGGTGGTTGCCTACGCCTTGGCCGGAACGACCGACATCGATCTGGTCAACGAGCCGTTGGGCAAGGACCCCAAAGGCGAAGACGTCTACCTGAAAGACATCTGGCCGTCGGCCGAAGAGATCCTGGACACCATCCACACCTCGATCGATCCCGAGATGTTCACGCGGCAATACAACGAAGCCGTCGCCGGGAACGAATTGTGGAACGCGATCGAAGCAGCCGAGGGGGCGATTTATCCGTGGAGCGATGAGAGCAGTTACATCCATCATCCGCCCTTCTTGGATCATGTCTCCGGCGACGCCGTGCCGGCGATCGGCCCGATCGAAGGTGCTCGGTGCTTGGTGCTGCTGGGCGATTCGGTCACGACCGACCACATCTCGCCGGCCGGTGCGATCGCCTCGGACGGACCTGCCGGAAAGTTTCTGCAAGAAAGTGGGATCCCGATCAAGGAATTCAACAGTTTCGGATCGCGACGCGGTAACGACTTGGTGATGGTCCGCGGCACGTTTGCCAACATCCGGATCCGCAACCAACTGGCACCGGGAACCGAAGGCGGCGTGACGCGGCACCTGCCCAGCGGCGAGGTGACCAGCATTTACGACGCGTCGATGCGGTACCAGAAAGACGGCACCCCGTTGGTCGTGTTGGCCGGGACCGAGTACGGGACCGGCAGCAGCCGCGACTGGGCGGCCAAGGGCACGATGTTGTTGGGGGTCAAGGCGGTGATCGCGGCCAGCTACGAGCGGATCCACCGCAGCAACCTGGTCGGCATGGGCGTCCTGCCGTTGGAATTCGCCGACGGAAAAACGTGGCAATCGCTCGGCTTGACCGGCGAAGAAACGTTCTCGATTCCCGACCTTTCGGACGACCTGGAGCCCCGCAGCACGATCCCCGTCACGGCGACCGCCGACGACGGCACCGTCACCACCTTTGACTGCATCGTCCGGATCGACACCCCGGTCGAATTGCAGTATTACCGCAACGGCGGCATCCTGCCGACCGTTCTCCGAAACCTGGCCCAGGCATAATTTTTTCAAACCATGAGTGATATTCACAGCCAATACAACGACGTCGAAAAACTGATCGACGACGAGAAGTTCAGCGAAGCGATCGAGGGTTTGAACTCGATCCTTGAACAAGACGGTTCGTTTGTGCTCGGGCATTTGGCGCTCGCCCGCGTCTACACCAAGACGGGGCAACACGCCGAAGCGATCCAGCACGGTGAGAAAGCGTGTGAGCTGGAACCCAATGACCCGTTCAACTTCACCGCCATGAGCGTGACGTACCAGCGGGCGTGGGCGGGCACCCAGGACCAGCAATACATCGCCAAAGCCGAAGACGCGATGGCCAAGGCACAAATGCTGCAATCCCAAGCCTAGTGCCCGCGGCAAATGTAGAACCGTTGTCCTCAAC
>NZ_JACEHH010000083.1 GCF_014154935.1 Stieleria mannarensis | reverse complement strand
TCAATGAATGAATCGCGATGCAATTGTTGGATGCATTCTGGGGACCGCGGTGGGGGATGCGCTAGGTCTACCCTATGAAGGCGTATCGCCAAAGCGAGCTTCCAAGCTGCTTGGTTCGCCCGATCGGTACCGATTCTTTTTTCGTCGCGGATTGATCTCCGACGACACCGAACACACCTGCATGGTCGCTCAGTCGTTGATTGACGCGGGTGGCGACGTCTCAAAGTTCACACGTAGTTTTGCGCGACGACTGCGGTGGTGGATTCTGGCATTGCCGGCCGGGGTTGGCAAAGCGACAGCAAGATCGGGAATCAAGTTGTGGCTCGGGGCGAGTCCCGAGAGGTCAGGTGTATTCTCAGCCGGGAACGGTCCCGCCATGCGCGCAGCGATCTTCGGAGCTGCCCTGAACGACGTTCCGTCAATGCTGGAATTCGTTCGGGCCTCCTCACGGTTGACTCACAGTGACCCGAAAGCCGAATACGGTGCAATTGCAGTCGCGTTGGCAGCCAAACACTCACGTGACAATACAACCGTCGATGCGAACCTTTGGCTCGACGAAGTTGTCGATGCGGTGGGAGAAGGCGGAGCGGAGTTAATCGATTTGCTCCGCAATGCCATGCAAAGCGTTGATGCCGACGAAACACCCCAAACCTTCGCCAACTCGCTCGGCCTTGATATGGGCGTGACGGGCTACACCTACCACACCGTTCCGGTTGCTATCCACGCATGGCTGTCCAATCCGAAAGACCTTCGCAAGGCGGTGACAAGCATCATCGAATGCGGAGGCGACGCGGACACGACGGCCGCGATTGTCGGTGGCATCGTGGGCGCTGGTGTCGGGCAAGCAGGTATCCCGGGCAAATGGCTCGACGGCATCTGGGAATGGCCACGCAGTGTTTCTTGGATGCAGCTTCTCGGTGACGCTCTGGCCAACTCACTCAATCGTGACCATTCGGTGAAATCGCCCATCGTCAATCCAATCGCAGTTCTTCTCCGCAATCTGCTGTTCTTGTTGATCGTCCTCTTCCACGGCTTCCGCCGACTTGTTCCACCCTACTGATGTCAATCGACCGCGATACGATCGAGAAGAATCTGCGACTGCATGTCGATCGGCTTGCGGGACTGATCGGTCCGCGCACCTTGAGCAAGCCGAAAACGATTCAGGCCACGATCGGCTACATCGAAGGTCAGTGGTCTGAAATGGGATACAGTCATTCGCGGGAATGCTACGACGCCATGGGCGATGAGGCGACCAATCTGATCGTCGAGTGTCCTGGAACCAAACGTGCCGATGAGGTCGTTTTGCTCGGCGCCCACTACGACACTGTCTTCAGCACACCTGGTGCCGATGACAATGCTTCCGCCGTCGCAGTATTGATCGAAGTCAGCCGATTGCTGCGCGAGCACACCGGAAAAAGAACCGCCCGATTCGTCGCGTTCGCTTGCGAGGAGCCGCCGTATTTCAACATGGATTCGATGGGCAGCCAGCACCACGCCCGCCTTTCACGACAGCGTGGCGACAACATCATTGGAATGCTGTGCCTAGAGATGGTCGGTTACTACAGTCTTACGAAAGGCTCGCAGACGGTTCCAACGGGAATTCCGAAATGGATGCACCGATTCTTCCCGCAACGCGGCAACTTTCTAGCAGCCGTCGGCAACATTCCATCCTGGAAGTTGTGCTGGAAATTCCGGCGAGGATTCAAACGCGGCACACGGCGCATGCCACTGTTCTCGATCTGCCTACCCGAAAAGATCCACGAGATCCGTCTCAGCGACAACAGCTCATTCTGGGACCAAGGCTATCCCGCCCTGATGCTGACCGACACCAGCTTCCTGCGCAACCCGAATTACCACCAAGCCACCGACACGCCAGAAACGCTGGACTATCCCAGGATGACCGAAGTCACACTCGGCGTCGCATCCGCGATGCGTAAGCTACTGGGCTAAACTTAGTCGTGAGCCGAGGGGCATTCTTTAGCCTTTGTCGCGTTTAGTTCAATGAACCGATGCCATTGCTCCGGGACTTCGTCTTCATAGAAAATAGCTTCGGTTGGGCATTCGGGAACGCAGGCACCACAATCGATGCATTCATCGGGGTCGATGTAGACCATCGTCTCATCCTCGTGAAAGCATTCAACCGGGCAAACCACCAAGCAAGCTTTGTCTTTGCAACCGATGCAGGGTTGAGTAACCACCATTGTCATTTTTGTGTCTCCTATCGTAGTGCAAGCTGCTAGCCTGCAAGAAACCAAGAATCCCGGCTGGCAGCCTGGGCTACCGAGGAAGTGAGAAACCACGTTTGGAACCGGACAGCGACGACGGGAAAGAAATTCAAGAATCCGAATCGATCACGGATCGGCCGGACGGTTGGTTGCTGCGCCAGTGGAAAAGCGGAGACGAGCAGGCAGCCGACGTCCTTTTCAGCCGGTACGCATTCCGACTCGTTGCCCTTGTCGCCAGCCGCCTGAACCGCCGGTATCGCTCGCAAATCGATCCGGACGCCGTCATGCAATCGGCATTGGGAAGTTTCTTCGACGCTGCCCGACACAGTCGCATCCAGGTCAGCCATAGCGTTTTGCTTTGGCGATTGCTGGCAACGTTCGCTCGTCGAAAGCTTGCGAGATCGATCGAGCGTCACTCAGCGTCAAAGCGTGGTGGCGAGCGAACTCGAGTCCCTCTCGATCAGGCAGTAGACCAAGCCGAGATCTTCTCGGCGGACGATTCCGACGCGGACGAGTTATTGGACCAACTCAGAGCAGAACTTCCGACCGATCAGATCTTGGTCGTCGAAGCCTTGCTTGCCGGCCTGACGCAACAGGAGATTGCCAAATCGCTGGGGATAGACGAACGAACCGTACGAAGGCGAATCTCACGAGTTCGCGAAACGCTTTCACCGGTACTAGATGTAGTGGATGTTGATAAAGATCCCCAGGAACAAACGCCGTCGGAAAGATCTTTAACAAGATCCACTACGTTGCCCCGAGTCAACTACAACCAATTCGTGCTTGGGAAACTGATCGGCAGCGGTGGCTTCGGCAAAGTGTATCGCGCGAGCATGCAATCCGATGGTAGCACCATCGCAGTAAAATTCCTCCGAAAAGCATTCTGGCAAAACGATGAAGCTCGCGAGTCGTTCATTCGGGAAATTAACGCGACGTCCCGCATCAATCACCCTGGTGTCATCCGCTACCTCGGATACGGCGAGTCACCGCATGGCGGCCCATACGTTCTGAGCGAATGGATTGATGGCCGCCCAATGCACGCGATCGATCGTCCCGGTGAGCAACGTTTCACACAGTGGCTACGACAAATCTGCGAAGCCCTGCAGGCGGTCCACGAATCTGGATTGGTTCACGGCGACCTCACACCCGCAAACATCCTGATTGACTATCACGATCGAGTCACAATTACGGATTTCGGTTTCTCCCAAGCATCCGTCGGAGCGACATCTCCGATTCTCGGCGGAACCCTCGGCTTCGCCGCCCCCGAGCAGATCGACCCTGCCTTCGGCAACATCAGCCCAAAAACCGACATCTACGCCATCGGCGGACTCATCCACTGGCATTTCATTGGATCGCCACCCAACGCTGGCGACGGTACCGCCGAAATCCTGATGCGATCAATCGATCCCCAACGCTCCAACGACGATGCCAGTTCTCAAACTAACGCATTCCTCCAAACGATCATGCGCCGATCATTGGCGTCGTCACCAGCCGACAGGGCAGCTACAGTCGAAGAGATCATTCGGTTGCTATTGGGCTGATTCAGTCATTGCGACATCGACCGTCTGAGTAAATATCAACGACAAATCCGTTGTTCTTGAGTTTGCCGGCGAGATCGCAACACACATAGCTAATAAGCTGCTTTCTATCCAAGTTGGCAATAACCGTCGAGCCGGATAGCTGCAGGATCCTGATTGGCGTAACGCCTCGGGCGCAAGCCGCGAAACGACACTTTCACGCGGTTCGTTCTCACCGGTCCAATTGTCAGCTCAAATACGTGTTCGATCGCGCCGCTTGCCTTCATCATCGAAATGGCTTTGAGCCTTGCGAAGCTTCGCCAGTCAGATGATTCACCATGTGATCGATAGATTTCTTGGATCACGCTACCGGCGATCTTTACGTCACTGAAACCTCCTGAGATCGCATTCTCGATGAACTGTTCTTCACCGTAGCCAGAGCTCGATGTCGATGGAGGGTCGTCAAATAGCAATCGGCCGATTCGACGTTGCGCAAGCTCGTCGGGGCTGAGCCCTTGAATCGACATTTCCATCATTTGGTTTGTTGTCTGCTCACTAGACTTCAACCGAACGGTGTAGCACGGTTTTCCCCGCACAATTTCCTTGACCACTTCCGTCACTTTGACGTCGCAAGCGTCGTTGTCAGCGGCGTAACGGATCTTGCCCCGATGACTAAAGCCTCGCGGTTTCAAGGAAACGATTCTCGCTTCAGATTCCGGCGAATGTGGTGTGAGCGTCAAGTCGATACTGCCATCGGAATGGGAGCGAACCTTACTCGCGACATGGAAATCATCGTCGAGCATGACCCAAGTGCCTTTCGTTCGTGCCGCAGTTGGTTTCGGTTTGTTGGATTTTGTTACTTTATTCGTTTTTGGCGACGCCCCGCTGCCAGCCTTTCGCGGACCATGGTTCATCAGCACGATCCGCCCGGTTTGTTCACCGAAGAACATTGGTTGTTGACTTGGATGCGTCACGCATTGGTCGATAAAGTCGTAAAGCGATCCCGCTGTTACTTCGCCTGATGTGGTTTTCGCCTCACCTTTCAGACCGCGTACCAAAGCATTCGTGAAAAGACCATGGCCGATCCCAGAATCTTCGTAGGCTGATTGATCCGGCTTGCAGGCCGCGACGATCACCTTGCCAGTGCCTTTCACAGCCTTGAGAGTTCTGCTGATAATCGCTGTTTCATCCGAGCTGCTCCGTCGACGCAAAACACCGCCGGCATGACAGCAATCCAACCACAGGAACGCTCGATTTGCCGAGGTGGCATCGAACATTGCTTTCAGTTCGGCAAGCGGAACTGAAGAGTCCTTCGGTTGATTTCGATCGTAGTCGTAGGGCAGATAAAAATACTCGTCGCCCAACACCATCCCGTGGCCCGCCAAGTAAGCGAACACAGTCCCGTCGGCCGGCGCATTCTGAAACAGAGATTTGAGTTGGTTCAAGACCGATCCACGCTTTGCTTGGCTGTTCAGCAAGACTTTCGTCGTCGCCTTTGTGAACATGCCTTTGCGAGACGCAAGAAGATCGCCCATCGCTCGCACATCATTGGCCACAGCAGGTAGCTTACCAACTTCGGGAGCATAGTTACCGACACCTACGATCAATGCAGCTTGTTTCGAACCACGTGAGGTTGATTTCTTCTTCATTACCGCCCGGTTACCTCGACGAATTGACTACGACATTTCGGGCAGCGAACCGGTGAACCTGGACGATCCCGTTCGTCTGGGTCTGTTGGATCGAGAAGTTCTACCACGAATCGGTGGCCACAACGTTGGCAAATGAATCTCTTCACAATCATGACTATCTCCTTGGACGTATGCGGTTGTTGACACACATGAGCCAACGCACCTCTGGTGCCAACCAACGACCTGAGGAGTAAAGAATCGCCGAATCACCGGTGATTTGCGGACTTAAAAATTTTTGCGCCATCGAGGACCGCTGCTATCCGGACGCTATCTATCGAGCAGTAAGCGTCTCCAATACAATTCATTTTGTCAAAACACAAACACGATGGCGGACATGGCTGAAAAGCGAATTCTAGTTTCCTGGATCGGGCACACGGACCTCAAGGCGATGGCCTTCGCGGTTGCCGCCGGCCAGTCGAAAGCCGTTCGCAAGATCGTCGGCGAAGGCGACGCTAAGGCTGGTGTCGGCCCCGTCAAATCGTTGTTGGACAACGAATCCTTTGACGAAGTGCACCTGATCGCGGATTACGCGCCGGCGGCGACCAGAGAGTACGCAGCTTGGCTGGGCGGCAATCCCAAGCTGCATCAAGTATCGCTGGATAATCCAGCGAATCACGCCGAGATTCTTCGAGCCGTTCGTCCGATCCTGGAGACATTGAAAAAGAAGAAAAGCAATCAGCTTGCGTTTCACCTCAGTCCAGGAACGCCGCAGATGGCCGCGATTTGGATTCTGTTGGCCAAGAGTCAGTACCCGGCCACCATGTACCAGACGTACGGTGGAAAGGCGACCAAGACCGAAATCCCATTCGACATTACAACCGATGTGTTGCCGGACTTGCTGCGCGAGCCTGATCGTTATTGGCAGCACCTTGCCACACGTACGCCGCAAGAGGTTAGCGGCTTTGAGTCGATCGTCGGTGAGAGCGAAGCGATCAAGGCAGCCGTAGGACGGGCCCAGCGTGCCGCGATCCATGATGTACCCGTTCTGATATTAGGCGAGAGCGGCACGGGAAAAGAAATGTTTGCTGAAGCGATTCACCGAGCCAGTCATCGCGGTAGCAAGCCAATCGTTTCGATCAACTGCGCCGCGATCTCGCGTGAACTGCTTGAATCGGAGCTCTTCGGCCATGTAAAAGGCGCGTTCACCGGAGCCGACAAAGATCGCAAAGGAGCCTTTGAAGAAGCAAACGGCGGCACATTATTCTTGGACGAAGTCGGTGAATGTGACCTGGCGATGCAGGCAAAACTCCTCCGGGCGCTCCAACCGCCGCCCGGCCAAGGCCCCTGTCATCGCGTGTTCCGCCCTGTCGGTGCGACGAAAGACAAAACGGCAGACGTTCGCATTATCGCCGCGACGAACAAAGATCTTTCCGCTGCAATCACCGCCGGTGAATTTCGCGAAGACCTGATGTATCGGCTTTCCATCGTGACTCTGAAACTGCCTCCGCTCAGGCAACGAGCCGCCGACATCGCTCAAATCGCTAAGTCCATGCTGATCGACATCAACCGACGGCTTAAACAGCAGGCAGGCGCCAGCTACCAAGACAAATCCGTTTCTGCTGACACAATTCTGTTTATGCAGCGATATCCGTGGCCCGGAAATGTTCGAGAACTTTCAAACGCTCTTGTTCAAGCATGCATGATGGTCGACGGAAGGGTGCTAAAGCCTCAGGACATCGCCGCCGCGGTCGCGGAGTTTCCGTCGGCCAAGAGCGATGACGCGATGAACCTGCCGCTCGGCGACGGATTCGAACTGGAGTCACATTTGCTTGATATTCAGCGGCATTTCCTGCGTCGAGCGATGCTGGAGGCGGACGGCAAAGTCACCAAAGCGGCAAAGCTCTTGGGCTACAAGAACTACCAGACGCTGTCCGCTCAGCTCGATCGACTGGGTGTTGAATTTGAACGCGAAACGGAGGCCCCCACGCGGTGAGCACCACGGAAACTACGGCGCGTTCTTCGGTATTGGCACACTTGGTGCTTTTGTCCGGCTCGACCGTATTTAATCACATTTCCAGATACAGCAAAGAGAAGCGGGAACCGACTCACCGGTATGCCCCGTCGATAGCCGGGGGCACGCAGCAATGAAGACGATCAACTTTGAATTCCTGAGACCCAAGTGGGAGGTATTGGCGAACATTGCCGGCTTTGCCGAGCAATACGTTCACGCCGATCCATCAAGCGCTTTGGTCAAGTTGCGTCTATTCTGCGAACAGGTCGTTGAGCATATCTACGGGCACCATCATCTACAAAAGCCATACCAGGCTGGATTGAACGACCTGCTTCAAGAATACACCTTTAAGCAAGCCGTCCCTGGCGTTGTCATGAACAAGTTGCACTCGTTGCGGGTGCAAGGAAATAAGGCGGCGCATGGCGAGCAAGTCGGAACGCATCAATCACGGTGGATTCTTCAGGAAGCGTTCGACCTCGCTAAATGGTTGGTGCTCACCTACAACGGAAAAGACGCAGGAAGCCTGCCGCAGTTCCAGGAGCCTGCACCACCATCGACTCGCGACCCTGCTGAACTGCGCCGCGAGAAAAAAGCGATTCTTGAACGACTCGCGAAACAGGAAGCTCAAACGGAAAAACTTCTCGCCGAACTGGAGAAGGAGCGCAAGAAGTCCAAAGTGGCCGTAGCAACCGTCGAAGAGCTCCAGGCAGCTGCCGAGGCAGGACTCGAATCTGCGAACGCACTGCAGTTTGATGAAGCCACCACTCGCAAGCGACTGATTGACAGCGAGCTTGTGTCGGCCGGTTGGAATGTGGGTGCAGACGGAAAATCGACTGATGAAGTCGGGCAAGAAGTCGGTGTTGTTTACGTTGGTGACAACGAGGGCAATGGTCGCGCCGACTACGTGCTGTATCGTACGCAAGACGGGCGGGCGCTGGCTGTTGTCGAGGCGAAGAAGACGTCAGTTGATCCGGAAGTCGGTCGCGAGCAAGCTCGAATGTATGCAGATGCGATCGCTGCTACGCAAAACGGTCACCGCCCAATCATCTTTTGCACGAACGGCTATGAGATCACTCTTTGGAACGACACCAACCAAGAGCCACCCCGCCAGGTCTTTGGCTTTTACTCCAAGGACAGTCTCGAATACCTGTTGATACAGAATCAGGAACGTAAGCCGGCGGGCCAGATCACCGTCAACACAGACATCACCAACCGGATGTATCAGATTGAGGCGATCAAACGCGTCACCGAGCGTTTTGCCGCCAAGCAGCGACAAGCACTGATCGTGCAGGCAACGGGCACCGGAAAGACTCGAGTCGCGATTTCCCTTTGCGACGCCATGATCAGTGCCGGCTGGGCTCGTAGGATCTTGTTTCTTTGCGACCGAAGGGAATTGCGAAAGCAAGCCAAAGAGAACTTTCAGATCTATCTGGACGAACCGCTCACCTACGTCAACGCCAACACGTACAAGGAACGCGAGCACCGAATCTACCTGGCAACCTATCCGGCCATGATGAAGGTCTACGAGTCGTTCGACGTTGGCTTCTTCGATCTAGTGATTTGTGACGAATCCCACCGCAGTATTTACAACCGCTATCGCGATCTGCTGCGATATTTCGATGGTTATCAAGTTGGCTTGACGGCGACACCAGTTCAATTCATCTCGCGCAACACGTATGACCTGTTTCGTTGCGAGGACAAGGACCCGACATCGCACTACAGCTATTCCGAAGCTCTCAGCGACGCGGCAGGACCGTTCCTTGTGCCGTTTAAGGTCAAAGTTGTCGAAACCGACTTCATGCGGAAAGGCATCAAGTACTCGGAGATGACCGACGAGCAACGCGAGCAGCTCGAAGAGGACGAAGTCGATCCGGAATCCGTCGAGTACGAATCGAAAGAAGTCGACAAAAAGGTATTCAATCTCGACACCATCCGGCTCGTGCTAGAAAACCTAATGAACAACGGGATTCGCGAAGCAACGGGATCGCATGTCGGCAAGACGATCATTTTTGCACGCAATCACGATCACGCCATCCTGCTGCAAAAGCAATTCACCAAACTATTCCCTCAGTATGGCGGCGACTTCTGCAAGGTGATCGATAATTACGAGCCTCGTGCAGAAGAATTGATCGAGAAATTTAAGAAGAAGGATTCGGGCCTTAACATCGCGGTTTCTGTCGACATGATGGACACGGGGATCGATGTTCCAGAAGTCGTGAATCTGGTCTTCGCCAAACCCGTTTATTCATATGTCAAATTCTGGCAGATGATCGGGCGTGGAACGCGACTTTGTCCCGGCTTGTTCGGCACCGACACGGAAGGCAAGCCGAAGGACAAGAAGTATTTCCAGATATTTGACCACTGGGGCAACTTCGCATATTTCGACGAGTTGCAAGAGGAGGCGGAACCCAAGGTTGCCAAGTCGCTGCTTCAACGTCTGTTTGAAGCGAGATTGGAATTGGCCGACACGGCGTTGAACACACCGAACATTCCAGCCTTCGACTTGGCCGCAGCCTTGCTGACTCGCGATGTTGTCGATTTGCCCGACGACACCATCAGCGTCAAAGAAAAGTACAAAGAGGTCAACACGGCTCGCGATCCGCAAACCATCAAGCAGTTCGATCCGGCAGCGGTAGCAATGTTGCGTCAGGACATTGCTCCGCTAATGCAGTGGCGGTCGATTGCCAGTGAAACCGACGCCTACAAGTTTGATCTTTTGATTTGTCGCTTGCAGACGGAATTGCTCAAAGACAGCCCTCGGTTCGAGGACCTGAAGGCGGAACTGCTCAATCGGATTGCCTCGCTTTCGATGCACCTGAATCAAGTTCGCGCAAAGGCGGAAATCATCGCCAAGGTACGCGGCGGTGCATTCTGGAACGAGCCAACCGTGGCTGATCTCGAGGAAGTTCGCACCGAACTTCGCGGAATCATGAAGTACCGTGCATCCGGTGGATCGAACTACTTGCCGCCCAAGGTTGTGAACGTGACCGAAGTTCGCGAGCTGGTAGAAGAGTACGAGTTCAAGCCAAAGCTGGAAGGCTTGGATCTGGCTCAATACCGCAACCGCGTGGAAAGCGTCCTTCGCAAGCTATTCGAACAGAATGAAACGCTTCAGCGAATCAAGGCCGGCGAGGAAGTGAGCGAAGACGACCTTCGCTCTCTTGTTTCGTTGGTTCTTACTCAGGAGCCGGATTTGGATCTGTCAGATTTGTTGGATTACTACCCGGAAACTGCCGGGCACTTGGACCTGGCGATCCGCAGCATCATTGGCTTGGACATCGAAACGGTCAAGCAACGATTCGATGCGTTTGTGCAGAAACACACCAAGATGAACTCAATGCAGCTTCGATTCATGCAGATGCTGCAAAACCACATCGCCAAGTACGGATCGATCGAAATCGAACGCCTGTACGAAGAACCATTCACTTCGTTGTCCGCTGACGGCGTTGATGGATTGTTTCGTGATGACGAAATAGACGACTTACTCGAAATCATTGGGGCCTTTCGCCCTACTCAGGAGGATAACGCGGAATGATTACTGGCCCACTCAAGAGCAAGATCGACCGGTTGTGGTTGGAATTCCACTCGGGCGGCATTACGAACCCACTGACGGTGATCGAACAAATCACGTATCTGATGTTCCTGCGTCTGTTGGACATCGCCGAGATGCGGAATGAGAAAAAGGCGGCACGATCCAAGAAGCCCTTCAATCGTGTTTTCAGCGATGGTGAGTCCACCGGGCCGGACAAGGGCAATTCCGGAAAAGACAAAAAGCAGAAGCCTCGCCCCAGCGAGCAGCACTTGCGATGGCACCGCCTACGCGCGATGAAGGGCGAGGCATTGCTGGAGTTGATGCGCAAACCCAAGACGGAAGACGATCCGGTCGGTGGCGTGTTTGAGCATCTGAAAGGCATCTCGGGCGAACAATCGACATTCGGGCAGTTCATGAAGGACGCCCAGTTCATGATCGTCAAACCACAGCTGTTGGTGAAGGCGATGGAGTTGATCGAAGAGTTGCCGCTGGATCGCGGCGACACCAAGGGTGACCTGTACGAATATATGCTGGGCAAACTGACGACGGCTGGTATCAACGGCCAGTTCCGAACGCCCCGCCACATCATTCGCATGATGGTGGAACTCGTTGATCCGAGTCCCGATTGGAAGATCTGCGATCCGGCCTGCGGAACCGGCGGGTTTCTTGTCTACGCCATGGAGTACTTGCAGAAGAAGTACACCTCGGCCGAAGGCATCGATCGAGAGGAAATCAAGAACGAAGACGGCACAACGACCATCAACGAGATCTACACCGGCGATTTGCTGGAGCAGTATCGCGAGCACATCAAGGACGAAATGTTTCACGGCTACGACTTCGAGGCCACCATGCTTCGCATCGCCGCCATGAACATGATGCTACACGGCGTGGAGAATCCCGACATTCAGAACCGCGACACGCTGTCGAATCGCTTCGTTGAAGAACGCCCGCAAGTCTCCAAAGATTACTTCGACTTGATCCTCGCCAATCCGCCATTCAAAGGCAGTCTTGATGCGGAGCTTGTTCACAAGTCGTTGACGAGCGCCGTCAAAACCAAGAAGACGGAACTGCTGTTTCCGGCGTTGATGCTGCGAATGCTAAAGAACGGTGGCCGCTGTGCCGTGATTGTGCCGGATGGTGTGCTGTTCGGTTCATCGACAGCTCATAAGAAGCTCCGCAGCACCATCATCGACGATCATCAGCTTGATGCGATCATCAAACTTCCGTCGGGTGTTTTCAAGCCTTACGCCGGCGTGGCGACCGCCATCATGATCTTTACCAAGGCTGGCCAGACTCAAGACGTGTTCTTTTACGACGTCGAGCACGATGGCTTTAGTCTTGACGACAAACGGCAACCGGTAAAGGACAACGATCTTCCAGATGCAGTCACTCAATGGAGGAAATGGGACAACGGCAAAGGCAAAAAGCACTTTACGAACCGAGCCAAGAAAGCGTTCTCCGTTTCCGCAGACGAAATTCGGAAAGAGAAATATGATTTATCCATCGGTCGATACAAAGAGGTTCCGTACGAAGAACCCGTCTACGACAAGCCGACTGCAATTCTTAAGCGACTTGCGAAAATGGAAAGTTCGATCGCCAGCGACTTGAAAGAGTTGGAGGGGTTGTTGAAGTGAGCAAGATCAACAGACACGTGCTGGGCGATGTTGCGAGCTTCATTCGCGGCATTACTTTTCGGCCCGACGACGTTACGCAGCCTTTTGAAAAAGGAACTGCGGTCTGCATGCGCACGAAAAACGTCCAAACAGACCTGGACGAAAGCGACTTGATTTCGGTTCCGAAATCGTTTGTGCGGCGAAAGGAACAGTTTCTCACCGAAGGCGATATGTTGGTATCCAGCGCCAATAGTTGGAATCTTGTCGGCAAGTGCTCTTGGGTTCCGAAACTCGATTATGAAGCCACCGCCGGTGGCTTCATTTCAATCCTGCGAGCTAACCGCGAGAAGGTAGATCCACGCTACTTGTACCACTGGTTCGCCGCGCCGCAAACGCAACATGAAGTTCGTTTGTGCGGTAGGCAAACTACGAACATTTCCAACTTAAACTACGAACGTTGCCTAAAACTTCCGATTCCATTACCAAAGTTGAAGGAGCAGGAACGGATCGCCGCCATTCTCGACAAGGCCGACGCCATCCGCCGCACGCGGCAGCAACAGCTAAATGAACTTCAGACATTTATCGAAGCGACGTACTTCAAGATGTTCGGGCATCCTGAACTAAACGCTTACGGCTGGGACGTGATGCCATTCTCTGAAGTCTGCGACAGCCGACTGGGGAAGATGCTCGATGCTAAACAGCAAACGGGCACCCATCCTCGCTTCTACCTGCGAAATCTCAACGTCCAATGGTGTCGCCTTGATCTTACCGAATTGGTCAAGATGGACTTCGATTCGGGTGATCGCAAGGAGTTTCGACTTGAGTATGGAGATGTATTGATTTGCGAAGGAGGAGCTGGTGTAGGGCAAACAGCTATTTGGCGCGACGAACTGCCGGAGTGTTACTTCCAGAAGTCTTTGCACCGCGTTCGACCACGATCGGGAAGAGCTGTGCCGGAGTACATTCAGTACTTGATGTGGTCGCTTATGCAAGGTTCTTCGCTCTTGAATTCGATTTCAACGGCTACGATCCCACATCTGACCGGAGTGCGACTCAAATCTGTCAAGATTCCCGTTCCACCGATTGATGTACAGGAGAAGTTTCAGGCGATCGTGCTTAAGCACGAAGAAACGCGTTCTCGACTCGAAACAACCAACGACATTGACGAAGACCTTTTCAGCTCTCTCGTCCAGCGAGCATTCAAAGGGGAGTTGTAGGCGGCATGGTCAAGAAGATCGCAGAAAAGCTACGCGACGACGGCAGCGTCATCTATCGCATCGACCGGGACCGCAAGACCGGCGAGTACGTCCTGAACAGCGACAGCTCGCAGGCCAAACACGTCGCCAAGATCAAATTGCATGGCTTCGAGCGATTGCCGACCGGCATGTACTCAAGCGGATTCGGATTCACTAACGCCGGCAGTTGGCTGCTCTCCGAACTAGGCCGCGAATTTGGCTCGAAGCTGAGGTTGACACTCTCGGCAACTTTACCAAGCGGCATCAAGAAGACCGGCAGCACGGTTCAGGTCACTCTGAACCACAACAAGCTGAAAGCCGCGAACAATGTCGTCCGCAGCATCAAAAGGGAACGCAACGACGAAATTCGCGATGTCATTGAAGCGTTCTTGGCTGCCAACTTCCCAAGGCACTTCGATCCAGCCGATACATCCGCGCTGGACTACCGTCCCGGCAAGATTGCCGAACTGCTGGACGATCAGGAAGTCCTCGAGAACCTGAACGAAGATGACAAGAACGCCATCCGCACGGTCTTCCCCGGACTCATCGGCGAAATGGCGTTCACCCTCCGTTCGGCCAAGAAGGTCAAGATCGTCGCCGAGGGTTTGAAGAAGACTCAAGAGGTCTATCTGGCGAAGATCATCGCCGAGTTCGAGAAGAAGCTGAAAGGGAAGCACAGCGAAGAAAGCTGGCAGAAGTTTCTCCGCACCTACATCCTCACGCTTCTGAACACCTACGCCGCCGTTGTCGAGAAGCAGAGCGTGGACCTCGATGGCAAGTATCCCGATTTCATGCTGATCGACGCCTACGGATACCTCGACGTCTACGAAATCAAGAAGCCACAAACCGGCGTGCTGTCCTACGACAAAAGTCGCAAGAACTATTTCTGGTCCGCCGAAGTCGCCCGCGCGATCGCACAGACCGAAAAGTATCTCGGCAGCATCCAGCAATACCAGCTCGATCTGGAACACAAGCTCCGCAAACAAAAGATCGACGCCCACATCGTCCGCCCCCGAGGCTTCATCATCGTTGGCCGGCGCTCCGGCCTGAAGAACGAAGACATGGCTTACGACTTCCGAGTCCTCAATGACGCCCTTAAAAACCTCGATCTCATTTTCTACGACGACCTGCTAACAAACCTGAAAGCACTGTCCGATCGTTTGGCGGGAGGCCAACAATCATGATCACCGGAATACAGATTAAGAACTTCAAGGGAATCGGCGATCCAGGGATCAAAATTGATCTCGCTCCGGTGACGCTCTTGTTCGGTGTCAATAACGCCGGTAAGAGCTCCGTTTTCCATGCATTCATGTTGGCGGACGAGCTTTGCAATCGTGGCAATCGAAACCCCAGCCGCATCGGCCCCGAGGGATCACCGATCGACCTGGGAGGATTCGAGAGTTTTGTCAACGACCAGGACACATCGAAGCCCATCGAGTTATCTTTCTCCCTTGATCTTTCACGCGTTAAGCTTGATAAGGAGTGGCCCATCGAGGAATCGCTCATCGCGCTTCACGGTGAGCCGGCAGGGATTGACCTGTCGACCATCGGCGACGATATCTGGAATGCAGAAATCTCAATCGTCCTGAAGTGGAATGAAAAGACTCGTGAACCTTACGTGGCGAAATATGGTGTTTCGCTAAATGACGAACCGTTGCTGGAGATCGCCTGCGCGGGTCCAGGATCTGTGGTCTATCCGACCAACGTCAATCCAGCGCATTCGCTGTTCCGATGGCCGGAGGGAAGCGAGCCCGAAGTCGGCATCGACACGTATGGAATACTCGACGCTCTTACGGGCGATTTTCAGCAGCCTGCGGTTCAGTGGTTTCATCTTGGCGCTGAATTCAGCGTTGATGAACTCCCGTTCGAGGATGATGAAGGCCTCACCTTCCACTGTGATGACCTTCCCGATGCCGAACTTGTGGAGGTGAGGGTCTGCACGCCTCATGAAGACTATCAAGATTGGCCCAATGACATTCAAGAGGCGGCAGATGAACTTGGGGAGTACGCTCCCGAAATTCGTGAGCTGGAACTGTATCTCGGCCGGTACGCCGATGGGCGGATTCGCCTGGTGGCCGTCCGGATTCTGACCCCAATTGAGATTGCGAATGAAGAGGAACGAGAGGAAATCGAATCGCTTCCAGAGCATTGGTTTAGCCAACTGAACTACCCTCATTCGCTTGTCAGCATCACTTCGCTGTCCGATGCGTTGCCGAATTGGTATGAACCGATCCAGTTCAAGTTTCCTTTTTCTGATATGCCGGAGTTTGAATCGGTAAAACCGCGCATACGGCTGGTTTCTGAACTATTGAATCGTTTGACGGTTGGGCCTGGGCGGATACTCGCTCGCGAATTGGAGGCGTTTCGCCACATCGGACCGCTGCGGCGTACGCCAGACCGTGCGTATCAGCTCGCCACGTTTAGCGACCACTTTCGTTGGGCGGACGGGCTCGCGGCATGGGACGCTCTATTGCATTCACGCGAATTGACCGAGCAGGTGAGTGATTGGATTCAGCGAGGTGACCGGTTGGGCCTTGGCTACGAGATTGACTTTCAGGAATACCGGGAAGTTCCCGTCGACAGTCCGATCACGCGGTGCTTTACCGGAAGCGACGAGGTATCGATCGATACGTTGCAAATTGCCGCTGAGCTGTTTGAGGCGTTGCCAATTCGTACCAAAGTCCGATTCCGTCCTGAGAACTCGAGGGTCTACTTACAACCCCAGGATTTGGCAGTCGGACTGAACCAGGTCCTGCCTGTGATAGTTGCCGCTTTGGATAATCACGAAGGTTTGACCTTCATCGAGCAACCCGAGCTACACAACCATCCATCGGTCGAAGTCGGACTCGGGGACCTGTTCGCTCAGAGCACCAAGCAAAGCAACAGCCGATTCATCCTCGAAACGCATGGCGAACATCTAACGCTCCGCCTTTTGCGACGCATACGCCAAACGAATGATGAAGAGTTGCCTGATGATGTCCCCTCGTTAACGCCGGAGGATATCGCCGTGTACTTCATCGGCCGTGATGGTGAGAGCACCACAGCAAAGCAGTTGCGAATCGACGAATCAGGTGAGTTCATTGATCCGTGGCCCGGTGGATTCTTCGACGAGCGTGCGGAGGAACTTTTCGGATGATCAAAGAGTTTGCACTCGATCCACAAGTACTCGCCCAGCCCGGCAATATCCGTTACTTCCTGGATCAGTTCGATATTCACAAAGGGCGTTTGATTGCTGAGTATCCCAAGCGTTGGGCAAGTGATGTCTACCGCATAGCGGCGAAGGGGCTGCGTCCAGTGGAACTAAAGCGGTTTCAAGTTCAGTTGGAGATGTTGGACCGCAAGCTCACGCCGCACGATCCAGCGAGGAAGTTTGACAAGACCACAAAGGACTGGCTCGAAAATGCCGAGACCGTCCAGAGTGATGGGATCTCGCCGTTTGACGCCATTGTGGCGAACGAAAACCCGCGTTCGCACTCCGATGTGCTTGTCGCAGACGAAGTTGACGAGACGAACGAAAAGTGGGCTGTTGCTCGCCAGCTCTGTGCCGCCCGCACTTCGGCAGATTGTGTTGCCGCTGCCTCCAGGCTGCTCGACCTCTCCCGGGAGATCATACTGGTCGATCCCTACTTTGACGCAACGCAATCGAAGTGGAAACGGATGCTGAAAGCAATGGTTGTGCATACCGCAAACAACGGGCTTCAGAAATCTCGGATCGAACTCCATTGCTGCGAAAGGTACGGATCGTCTCAGCATTTCTGGCAAGATTGCAGGGACGAGCTACCCAGTTGGCTTCCGCGAGGTGTGGAAATCATTGTTCGACGCTGGCGAGAGAAGCCCTCGGGCGAACGATTCCATCGCCGATACTTGCTGACTGAACGAGGTGGCCTCGCCTTTGAGGGTGGACTGGATGAAGGGAAACAGAATGAAACAACCGACATTTATTTATTGGAGGAATCGCTGAGGCAAAAGCGATGGCCCGAATATCAGCAGGGGTCAAACGTGTACGACATCGACTCGGCTGGACCAGTGACCATTCGTGGCACTCGAAGAAATTAGATATTCAACAGAGCCAACTAAATAGCAAATCATGGGCGATATAAAACTCTTCAAGACAAACGGCGATACCGTCGAGCAGCTCGAAGGCAGCTCCGTTGCGCTCGAGAAGTCGCTCCAAGACTTGATCGAGAAGCACCTGGAAACGTTTCTCGGCGTCCGTTTTCTCGCGAGCGAATACTCGACGGGCAAGACTCACGGTGGCCGCATCGACACACTTGGCATCGACGAAAACGGCTGTGCGGTCATCATCGAGTACAAGCGATCTACGAACGAGAACGTCATCAATCAGGGCCTGTTCTATCTCGACTGGTTGCTCGATCACAAAGCCGAGTTTGAACTGTTGGTGATGAAAAAGTACGGATCCGAGGTCTCAGAGACGATCGAATGGTCCGCACCCCGGTTGATCTGCATCGCGGGTGATTTCACGAAGTATGACGCGCACGCCGTCCAGCAAATCAATCGCAACATCGAGCTAATCAAATACCAGCGGTTTGCTGAAGAGTTATTGCTTCTTGACCTCGTTCACTCCGTGTCCGCCGATTCTGGCTCCGTCGTACCAACAACCACAACGACGGTCGGTTCACCGCAGACCTACAAGACGGTTTCGGAGTATCTAAGCGAAGCAGACCCAAAAACCGTCGATCTTTTCGAGGCCGTGAAGGCCTACCTGCTCGGACTTGGCGACGATGTTCAGGTCAAGACACTCAAATTCTACTTCGCATTCAAGAGAATCAAGAACTTCGCGTGTGTCGAAGTGAGGAAGCAGACCGGAAAGGTCCTGATTTACGCGAAGGTCGAACCGACGCCCGAAATACTGGAGGAAGGATTCACCCGCAATGTACGCGAGATCGGCCACTTCGGAACCGGTGACCTCGAGATCACTCTCGGGTCTATCGAAGATCTTGAGCGTGCAAAGCCGCTGCTTGAGCAGAGCTACGAAGCAAGCTAGGCAGTTTCCCAAACCCAGTTGTAGGCGTCCTTCGTCGGTCAAGTGGATCCGTATTTGTTGTTTGCAGAGCAGAGAGTACCTCATGATTCGACAGCGACAGCTCATTTGTCTCGCGTTTGTTTTTCTTCTCGGCCTACAGGGGCAATCCGACGCAACTGGACAAGATCGGATTGTTCTCGCAGACGCCGCAGGGCTTGCGAACCCGAGCTATTCCATTCAAACGATTCGTGATGCACACACAGCTGCCACGCCCGTGATCGTTGTGCAAAGCGAACTTGACAAGTTGATCGACGAAGATGGCGGAGGTGCATGCCCGATCTCGGCGGCTCTGATCGCGATGCAAACCGTAAAGTCGATGGCGGGAGCTGAGTTGCATCCCCAGCCATACCGCTACGCACTTCAATTGTTCCGGGAACAGCCGGAGCTGAAGGATGGGCGAATTCCAAATGACCGTTTTGTTAATCTCTTGAAGAAGGTTTCGGCGGCAGGAGGAAAGCTCGACGTCGACGTGGAGGCGATTTCCGCCACGAAGAGCAAGCACACGGACACCGGACCGTATTGGTCCCAAACCGATGGACCGGACCTCTCGCTTAATCCAGGCGAGTTAAAGATTCTTTCGTATACGCACACGACTGCAAGCGGCGATTGGCTTGGCCGCCATTTTGTCTTGCTAAAGAGCGTAGACGGTAACCAGGTTCGCGTCCTGGATCCAACTCGTCCCTTCAAAGACTACCAATACGGAATTCAATTCCAGGGCGACGATGCCGCTCCGAAAGCAACCGTCATTTTGGACAACCTGTCGCGGAATGACGAGGACGAGCCGCTCTTTGAATTAAACACCGTCTTTATGATCAAGATCGTTGGTGCGCTTCAGAATAAGAACAATCCGTCGATGGCCTCGGTCGACCAGATTAAGACCGAAATTGACAAGCTCGCGAAAGAGCTGCAGGCCGAAGACAAGCTGACCTCACCCAAAGAGTGGCGGCGCCGCGGTGCTAGATTCGGATTGCCAGGATTGGACCTGCCCACATCGGCAGGCGGCAGCGACTGGTCCGCCGAACAAATGCTGGAGGTCTTTCGGCACGCCGGGCGTTACAACCTAAACCTTCGTGATGTGGTGGGTGGCGCTCACGGTAGACCGGCAATCAAGCTTGAATCCGACTTTGCAAAAGCGGCCGTGCACGATTTGATTAACGGTCGCGCTTACTTTGCCGTCGCCATCACAGAAGAAGGAGCAGGCACTCACACGAAGAACATTCAAAGTCGAGCAATCAGAGACGACGAAGGCTTCAGGCTCACAGGATCAAAGCTATGGAACGCCCGGCTGAGACAAGCAACTCACGTGGTTCTGTACGTGCAGGCTGCCAACGGTAGGCCCGGTAAGCAAACAGCGTTTCTTTTGCCGATCAACCACCCGGGTTTGGACATCGTCGATCGGTATGCGCATGGGCTGACCGGGAATTCTTTTGGCGGACTTAAGTTCGATCAAATGTACGTTGGCCCGGAGCACTTAATCGGTGAGGACGGCGATGGTGGTGATCTTTTTGAGGAGCATTTCCTTTACTGGCGATTGATGCAGTCGGCGGCAGCAATTGGGTGCGGCGAACGAGCGTTGGAGGTCATGGCTGAGCGGATTCGAGAGCGAGAAGCCTTTGGAGGTCCGATCGGACGGTTCACTCATCTTCAGCAACCCATCGGCGAGCAACTCACCAAGCTACGAATGGCATTGGCTTTGTCTCGCGAGGCTGCACGCTACTTTGACCAGGGAAACTATGACGCAGCGGAGCCATTGGTTAATGGAATAAAGGCAGAGGGTGTCGAATTCGCACTGGAAGCTTGCGATGCTGCGATGCGTGCTCACGGTGCCCTCGGCTACAGCCGAGAAGTGGATCTTGGTGACCGAGTCCGCGACCTGATGGGGCTACGCATTGCTGATGGAACCACCGACGTCATGCGGATGACCGTCGTCCGTGATGCCTACGGTCACGATCTCTGGCAAATGGCGATCGAGGATCATGAACCAAACTCGCAGTGAATATCGGTCCTATTAACGTGAGTGCCTGTCGAGACATTATTGACGCTCTGGTACTCGGCACATTAGGTGGCCTGCTGGAGCAAGCGTGTCTCCAGAACCTGCGAGTTTTGGTCCGTCGATAGGTTCGCAAGCATCACGTTGGCCCCGTTTTTGGCCGGAGCGGCCTCTGAATTCGTAAGCTGTTTTGGGGTCAGGGTTTAGGAAAGTGAGAGTCTTCGAAAGGTCTCACGCTGGGGGTTACACTCGGGGAGCGGAATTTAAAAAAGCGAAAACTCTCGCGAACCAGTTAACGCCCGTCGGTCCAGCATGACCCGCGGGCGTTTCTCGTTTCCGCCCCCTTTTTCGCGGTCGTTCGGCGGACGCGCATGAGGTAAGCGATAACACGACTGCCAGTGCCATGACGCATTGTGTGGTTCTTCTCATGCGATACTCGACTTGTGTTTTTCGTACTTGAATTGGTCTTTATGTTGAATAACGCTCTCCGTCCAACGATTGTTAAACCGTCCATCTGGATCGCTTTCTGCACAGACTTCGCGAAATCGGCCCATTGCTGGATAGAGAGCATGAAGATCATCGGAGGGCAGCGGACAGAGCTTTCCCCAGTGTGGCCTGACGCGAAACAGGCGGCCCATGCTTCTTGCCAAAATCTCAGCCAGGTTCTCGAAGGGCTCTCGATACCGGTATTTGACGAGGGCTTCCGTCATCGGAAAGTACATCGACCAAGGAGAATCTTCACTGTTCTCGGTCGCGAACTTAGCGAGCCGGGAAACGGTTTCTTTATCGCCGATTGGTTCGGTCGGAAGCACGGATAATTTGGCTGTTCTTTCAGCGACATAGGCGTTTGGCGGGTGCTCGAATCGCCTCAGCATTTCCTGAGTATGCTCGCGATACCTGGCCATGTCGCCCGCCAAGAGAAGCATCACGCCACACGGATTCGCCGCGACCCTGGGAAGAACTGCAAACAGGCCGTTGTGAACCAGTACGAACCATGCATGCAGATCGTGTCGTCACCTGGCGTGCCCTCTGGGCCGTGATCAGACATGATGGCACTCAGTCGATCGACGTCGAGAACGTCTGTCTCCGCAAGAAGTTGTTGGAATCGTCGGTCTCGCAACTCAGATGACTGATGGAGCCGTCGTCCTCTCAACGGTGTTGCGGCGCTGTCCGTGTAAATCGCGTCGTGAGCTATTTGAACTTCCTGCATTTGGGGACTCGAGAAAGCATTCGTGTGGCTCAATACGTCTTCTCCCTCAGCAGGTCGCCGGAGGTAGTGGCGGGTGCTCGATAGCTCCAATGACGCGATGTCGCCGTCGGCATCAGCAAGCATGAGTAGGGCTCCACCCCAACGAGGCATCGATGAAATGAAATCCACCGCTTGAGTCACACTGCTGCATTGCTGAAGCGCCGCGGAAATCGCCATCGAAATGGGCGCTGCCGGTGACGTGGGCTGGTCAGTCGTAAACCCATAGTTGTAGATGATGCATAGTCCAGCTTCGTTCATCCCGTCCACCGCTCCCGCCAAAGACGCTGTTGTAAACTCAATCGCCCTCAAGCCTGAACTCGGTCGGGTCTTTCGCACCAAGTAGAACGGTTGGACGAGCGGGAGATAGTCAAAATTCCTGGCGACGATCAACATCCCGATCAGGAATGCAGTCCGAAGAAAAGCGGTGTTCATAGTCCACTCTTTATGTAATGGTGAAAGTGGGTCGTGGCTGCGGAGAAGTTGCCAAGGAGACGGCTGGATGACGACCGTCCGAAGTCCGCGTAAGCCGATTGTTCTCCGGGGGACCAATCATCGGACTTACTCTGATTTCTGCGAACTGCGCCATATTGACCTGAGCTTGTGCAGCTTCAACGACGAGATCTTCGCTGAATCATCCCCAGCGAAAACCTCGATTGATGGAGAATTGCTTGTTGGGAATATGCGGTCGCTGATGACTGTTTCCCCACCGTTGATGAAAACTTCGACTGTCGATCGATCGACAATGATACGAAGTGTGACTTCACCATCGATCGTTCGAGCTGGTGCAATGTGTCGTCCCGCAAAAGCATCATGAAAACCAACGATTCCAGATTTCGATCGGTCGACGTAAATGCCAGAGTAGTGTCGGTCATACGCGACTTCGGTGAATTCACCTTCTCCGGTGCGGATGCGGAATCCAACTGATCGAGCCGTTGCCGGGGTGATGGTTGCCTCAAATTCAAACGACATGTCATCTAGTTCGTCTTTCTCAGTGACAGCCATTGGAGGCCAGGCTGCCTTCGTTGCGTCAAGCGTTCGGGTGCTGGCTCTCAGTTCCTTGAGTTCCTCCACCGGCCTTTGGTTTAGGACATAAGTCGCTGGCTCTTCCTTATTGAAAGCCACTTCCTTCAGGCTCAGGCTGCGGGGAATACTCATGCAGCTTCGCCATGGCGACGTTGGAACGAGGCATGTCTCCCAATTGTTGAACCAGCCGATCCAGATACGACGTCCATCGGCATCGGGAATGTTGTCCCAGCTGATAGGTGCGTAGAAGTCGCGGCCGTAGTCGACCCACTGGGCATGCTGTCGGGCCTTGAAGCGTTCACCATCAAATGTGCCGACGAAGTATTCTCCGCCGCTGCCACCGGCGACAGATCCGTCGCTCATGTCGACTTCCAGCACCCAGAGCTTCGTTTCTGGTTCCCCTTCGACTGACAGTTCAAACAGGTCCGGGCATTCCCAGTTCGGTTTGTCGATCGTCCCGGCCGGCCCAAAGCGACTGAGTTCCTGCCAACTTCTTAAGTCCTCCGAACCGTAAAAGACAAGCACCTTTTGCACAGCCAGCGAAACCACCATGACCCAGCGCTTGGTGGGTTCGTGCCAGAACACTTTGGGGTCACGAAAGTCCTGCGCGTTCAAATCGAGGACCGGGTTCTGCTTGTATTGCGTCCACGTGCGGCCCTTGTCGTTGCTATACGCGAGATTCTGAACCTGCTTTCCATGTCCGTGCCCTGTGTAGATCGCAACCATCGGCGGATGCTCTCCATCCCCAAAACCGGAAGTATTGTTGTGGTCAACGACACAGCAACCGCTGAAGGCCATGATTCCGTTTGATTCGGGAATCGCGAGTGGAAGGTGCTTCCAGTGCGTGAGATCGGTACTCACCGCATGTCCCCAACTCATGTGTCCCCAGGAGTTGCCAGCCGGGTTGTATTGATGAAACAGATGATACTCACCGTCATGAAAAACGAGCCCGTTGGGGTCGTTCATCCAGTGAATCTCAGGACTGAAGTGAAACTGCGGCCGAAGCGGTTCATTCATGTAATCCGGCTGCCGGCGATAGCGGCCGAGGTCTCGCGCCAGGTCGAAGGCCTTGGGCGGCGAATCCGTTTGGATAATGTGGTCGACATTGAGATGCCCCCAGCCTTTGGTGGCGTTGTCTAAGATTCGTAGTCGGACCTTGCGTCCCTTCAGGTCAGTGACATCCCAGGATGCCCACAACAGATGTTCGGACTCCGAGCCGGTTGCCGTACGTACGGTTTCATCGCCGGACAGTAAGTGAATACCGAGGGTGTCGGTGTGAGGTCCGCCACTGATCAGAAACGCGATATGCGATCGTTCAATCGTGAACTCAGGACTGGTTGCGGTCCCGGTCGACTCGTCACCACCCAGGAAGGTGTTGACCAACCGCTCACCGCGATATCCCGTCACGGCCATTTGGTTGGGAAGTGTGCCTCTCGCCGGAGCAGTGCCGAATGCGTCCCCGGTCACAGTCCACTTTCCGTAGGAATCGCCTTCAAAGTCTTCGATCAGCAAATCCTCAGCCGCGTGCAGACTGCCGCAGACCAGGAGCACGCAGATCGGAATGATTGTGGTGAACTTTAATAACATGGGTTTAAGACTCCGAAGAAAGAGAGCTAAGTGCGATCAAATGCTTCGCCGCGTCGCAGACTATCTGGAAACAGAATGGTTGCTAAAGGCTTAGAGCAAACGTAAGAGGCTGTGGCGATCGCGTATTGATTGTCTCAAGATTGTGCCCCATCAACAGCCCCAGCGTCATCGAAGCCGTAAAAGCAATACCATCGCCCACCGTGTCGATGACTTTCACTGGCGTCCCCGGCAACTCGCACACAGAGTCGTCGGAAACAATCTCCTGACCGAGTTCGGCCGAGATGCAGCCCAAGTTGGCTGGTGCCCCTCCAAAACGCGGTCCGTCGAGGAACACGTCCCCCAGGATTTCACCAATTGGAAGGATGTTGTGCGGCACGAGCGATTACTCCTGAGCAATTCCAAGTCTCGCCTGCATTTCTTCCAGTGGGACGCCTTTGGTTTCGGGTACAAATCGCCAAACCCACAGCAACTGCAGCACCATCATGAAGGTGAAGAACCCAAAAAGCTGGCCCGGTTCGAAGTGCTCCATCGCGATTGGAAACAGGAAGCTCAAACCTGCCGCACAGACCCAGTGGGTGGCACTACCAAGGGCCTGGCCCGCAGCCCGATGATCGTTCGGGAATATCTCGCCGATGAATACCCAAATCACCGTCCCCTGGCCAATTGCATGGGCTGCAATGAAGCCAATGAGACAACACAACACGAGCATACTCTTGATCCCGAGGAACTGCTTGGCATCGGCGGTAACTTCTTCTGCAAGGACTCTCGTTTCCTCATCGGACACGTCCTCAGGAATTATGACTTGCTCTCCTTCATACGCATCCAGCGAGCTTGCTTCTACGAGAGCCACTTTGGCGTCCTCATAACTGCTGTAAACACCCGGTCGATCCTTCTCTGCTACGAAACGCTCACCTGCTTCGACAGCGATGACTGAAGCCGCCGCACTTTCGAGATCTCCCGCAGCGGATACGACCTTGAACGCGGGTGTGCTCAGGAAAGCCCACGCACAAATGCCAAGTGAGACGATATAGCCTACCGATCCGATGTAGAGCAAAGTCCGACGACCAAGCTTGTCGATAAGGGCAAGTCCGGTAAATGTGAAAATCAGGTTCGTGATTCCCAGGGAAATCGATGCCATCAGGGGATCCGACATGCCTGCGAGTCCGAGCAGTCGCGGAGCAAAGTAAAGAATGATGTTGATGCCAGAAAACTGATTGAAGAAGGCGATCAGGAATGCCAGCAGGATCGGAATTCGGAGCCGACGTGTCCAAAAGTGGGCTGTCCTCAGCTTGTCAGCGACGGATGATTCGACGTCGGAAACCAACTTCTCGAGTTCAGCTTCCGACATCTTTGGATTGATTCGACGGAAGACTTCTTTGCCTTCTTCCCGCTTGCCGGCATGCGTAATCAACCATCGCGGGCTTTCCGGCAGAGTGAAAGCAAGGATCGTGTAGACCAGGGCTGGTACAGCTTCAAGACCGAGCATCATACGCCACGCAAGCGTATCGGAAACAGTAATGCCAATGACCCAATTCGACGCAAAGGCAAACAGGATGCCGAACACGATGTTGAACTGAAACATGCCGGCAAGTTTTCCCCGATTGTTGGCTGGCGAGATTTCGGAGATGAACATCGGAGCCGCGATGGTTGCAGCCCCAACACCGAGACCGCCGATGAGCCGTGCGATCATGAAGGTCCAGGGTTCTGGTGCAATGGCGGACGCAACAGCCGAAACGAAATACAGGACTCCGACGACGATCAAGCATTTTCGTCGCCCGAACTTTGCTGTGGGCACGCCACCGAAGATCGACCCCAGGACGGTGCCCCACAATGCTGCACTCATACAAAGGCCATGCCAGAAGCCATCGAGCTGCCAGAGACGCTGGAAGTCCTCTTCGGCACCAGAGATGACAATGGTGTCAAACCCAAAGAGGAACCCCGCCAATGCAGAGGTTAGCGACCAGATGAAAAGGCG
>NZ_JACEHH010000082.1 GCF_014154935.1 Stieleria mannarensis | reverse complement strand
TCCATCTTGAACACACCCTCCCTGCCCTTCTCCGCCATCACCTGTTTTGTGGTCTTGTTTGTCTGCTTGGCCGGTTTGATGGTGCCATCGACTTTGATTGCGGACACTCCGTCATCGGCCACGACGCCGGTTGACTTTGGCGAGCAGGTTTATCCGATCCTGCAACGCGCTTGCTTTGAATGTCATGGGGCGGAGAAGCAAGAAGCCGGTCTGCGTCTGGACCGCCGGGAGGACCTGTTTGAATCCGGGACGGTTGAACCGGACGATCCGCAGACGAGCGAGTTGCTGCGACGCGTGCTGCTGCCCCGCGGCGATGACGCGATCATGCCCGCGATCGGTGATCCGTTGCCCGCCTCACAGATCGAAACACTGCGACGCTGGATCGCGCAGGGGGCTCACTGGCCCGAAACATTCGTCGCCCCCAAGCACTGGGCCTATGTCGCTCCGCAGCGTCCCGAGTTGCCACCGACCGGCGAGTCGGACTGGCCCGAATCACCGATCGATCACTTCGTGCTGCGTCGACTGCAAGTCCAGAACGTCCTTCCATCGCCCCAGGCGGAACCGGAAAAATTAATCCGCCGCGTCTACCTGGACCTGATCGGATTGCCCCCGACGCCCCAAGAAGTCCAAGCGTTTGTTCGCGCCCCCAGCCGTCGGCATTTCGAATCGATCGTCGACGCGTTGCTAAGCCGGCCCCAATTCGGTGAACGCTGGGCACGCCCCTGGTTGGACTTGGCCCGCTATGCAGATTCTCACGGATTCCAGCGCGACAACTTTCGCGACATCTGGGCCTACCGTGACTGGGTGATCGACGCACTGAACGACGACATGCCGTTCGATCAATTCACGATCGAGCAGGTCGCCGGAGACTTGCTACCGGGCGCGAACGCGTCCCAAAAGATTGCGACGGGATTCCATCGCTGCACGCCGACCAACGTCGAAGCCGGATCGCTGCCCGAGGAAACGCGCATCGAGCAGGTGATCGATCGGGTCAACACCACCGGCGCCGTCTGGCTGGGGACGACGCTGGAATGTTGCCAGTGCCATGATCACAAATACGATCCGTTCACGACCCGGGATTACTATCAACTGCTGGCGTATTTCAACAACACCGCCCAGGAGGCTGATCGAGCCAATCCGAAACAACCTTCGTCGATCAAGTTCCAAGGCCCCAGCATGCCCTTGGCACAGCCGGATCGTGATCAAGAACGCACTCGCGTGCAACAACAACTTGACGACGTCAAAAAACAACAACAGCGACGCCGCCGGCAACTGTCCGCCGGCCTGGACGATTGGAGCACCGGGCTTGCCGAGACGATTGGCCAATCGCCACAAACTCACACGCTGGAAGTCACCGAGTTTGAATCTCAGGGGTCGACCGACTCGCACCAGCGGCTGGACGATGGTTCGATCTTGTTGCGTGGCGGTGATCCCCCGGACCAGGATGAGTACCGGCTGTTGGCCCATGCCAACGTCCGACAGATCACCGCGATCCGGTTGGACGTGTTGTTAGATGATTCGCTGCCCGGCAAGGGGCCCGGACGCAACGACCGACGCAATTTCGTGTTGAACGATTTTAAGGTCCAACTCGTTTCGAATTCTACATCAAGCAAAACCGCCGAATCGCTGCCCCGTGCGATCGAGTTCTCCGGGGCCAAGGCGAGCTTTTCTCAAAAACGTTACCCGGTCGCAGGTGCGATCGACGACGACCCGAAAAGCGGCTGGGCGATTTCGCCCCAGCAAGGCAAACCTCATTGGGCGACGTTCACCCTGAAAACCCCGATCGACTTGACCGCCGATCAATCGTTTGCAATCACGATGACGCAACACTTTGGTCGCGCGTTGACGATTGGACGATTCAAGATTTCCGCCCTGACCGGAGACGTCGATGCCCCGGCCGTGCCAGAACCGATCGTCAACGCTGCCACAAAACCGCCGGAAAAGTGGTCCAGCAAGGAACGGAAGTCACTGGTCGATTATCGGATCAAGCATGATGAAAAATATCAATCGCTCGTCGACAAACTCGAACAGCTGCAACGACGGCTCGACCAGCTTGCCCCCGACACGACGCTGGTGATGGTCGAATTGGATCAACCGCGGATGTCGACGGTCTTCGAGCGCGGCGACTATCGCTCGCCGGGCGAACCGGTCCGGCCCGGCACGCCGTCGGTGCTGCATCTCGCCCCCGATGGACCGGGCAACCGACTGACGCTGGCCCGCTGGTTGGTTTCGCGTGACAACCCGGTCGTCGCTCGCGTGACCGTCAACCGCTGGTGGGCGGAACTGTTCGGCGACGGCATCGTCACCACGCCCGAAGATTTCGGCATCAAGGGAGAACCGCCGTCGCATCCACAGTTGCTCGATTGGTTGGCGATCGAATTGATGGACAACGGTTGGTCGATGAAAAAGTTGCTCAAGTCGATCGTCATGTCGTCGACCTACCAGCAATCCTCCAACGTCCGCCACGACCTTCGCGACATCGATCCGAACAATCGGTTGCTGGCGCGCGGCCCACGCTTTCGCATGGATGCGGAAATGATTCGCGACAACGCGTTGGCGATTTCTGGATTGCTCAACTTGCGACAGCACGGCCCGTCGATCCGCCCCTACCAGCCCGAGGGGATTTGGTCCAAGGTCGGCGGCGAAGCGTATGACTATGAAGTCAGTCCCGGTGGGCAGCAACATCGGCGTGGCATCTACGTCGTCGTCAAACGGGGATCCCCCTATCCCAGCTTCATCAACTTCGACGCCACCGCACGGTTGGCCTGTACCGTCAAACGCTCGCGGACCAACACACCGCTTCAAGCGTTAACGTTACTGAACGACCCGGTCTATGTCGAAGCGGCCAAAACGCTCGCGGCGCGGATCGCCAACGAGGTGGGGCATGCACCGATCGACGAACAGATCGCTTACGGATTCCAGCTGTGCACCGCGAGGAAGCCTAACGCCAGCGAGCGAGCGACGCTGCGGCACTTGTACCACCAGCAATCACACGCCGATGATCCGATGTACGGCGTCGCCACCGTGCTGTTGAACCTGCACGAAACCATCACCAAAGACTGAGCCTTCGGATGACAAACCACTCCTCTGCATCAAGTCTGACTGCCGGTCAACATCACGATCAACGTGCAACTTCCCCCGTGTCGTGTTTGGACACCAACGACACCGCTCCACTGGACCGACGCGGATTCCTCAGCCGCGGCGGCATCGGCTTCGGATCGATCGCGTTGGCGTCGATGCTTTGTGACCAGTCGGATGCTGCCGCCGGTCCGCATTTTGCCCCACGGGCCAAGCATGTGATTTATCTGCACATGATCGGTGCCCCGTCGCAATTGGACTTGTTTGACGAAAAGCCCGAACTGGTCAAACGGCACAACCAACCCTGCCCGCCGGAAGTCACCAAAGACCGCGACTTTGCCTTCATCGGTAAAACATCCACGTTGGCCGGTTCGCCGTGGAAGTTTTCGCGGCATGGCCAGTGCGGGCACACGATGAGCGAGCTGTGGCCGCACCTGAGCGGCGTTGCCGACGAGTTGGCGTTCATTCATTCGTTGCACACCGAGGAAATCAATCATGCACCGGCGCAGATGTTTCTGCATTCCGGATTCGGTCGCGGCGGCCGCCCCAGTTTCGGTTCCTGGGTCAGCTATGGGTTGGGGTCGGAAAACAAAGACCTGCCCGGATACGTCGTTCTGCTCAGCGGTCCGGCCGGCGGTGCGGGGACCAGCATGTGGTCACCGGGTTTTCTGCCCAGTATCTACCAAGGCATCCAATTCCGTTCCGAAGGCGACCCGGTGCTGTTTCTGTCCAATCCAGATGGCCGATCGATGGACGATCGCCGCCAGGTGCTCGACGCGCTCGGGGAACTGAACGAACAACATCGACTGGCGACCGGCGATGAAGAGATCGCGACGCGGATCAGCCAATACGAAATGTCTTACCGGATGCAGATGTCGGTCCCGGAACTGATGAGCCTGGAGGGAGAGACCGCCGAAACGCTTTCGCTTTACGGCGCCCAACCCGGCAAAGCGTCCTTCGCCAACAACTGCTTGCTGGCCAGGCGACTGGTCGAGCGCGGTGTGAGGCTGATCGAATTGTACGATTCCGATTGGGACCACCACGGGACAATCGAAAAACGTCTACCGGAGAAATGCCGCCAGACCGATCGCCCGATCGCTGCCTTGATCACCGATCTAAAACGCCGCGGATTGTTGAAGGACACCCTGATCATCTGGGGATCCGAATTCGGCCGCACCCCGTTGAACCAAGGCAGCAACCAGGGAACGGGACTGTCCGGCAGAGACCACCACAAAGACGCCTTCACCTGCTGGCTGGCCGGCGGCGGAGTCAAGGGCGGCGTCAGCTACGGCAAGACCGATGAATTCGGGATGGATGTCGTCCAGGATGGCGTCCACGTCCACGACCTCAACGCCACCGTGCTCCACCTGCTCGGGCTCGATCACGAGCGGCTGACCTACCGATACCAGGGACGCGAATTCCGACTGACCGATGTGGAAGGGCGAATCGTTCGCGAATTGCTGGGGTGAAGGTTTCAAGTCTTGAGTCTTGAGTCTTGAGTCTTGAGTCTTGAGTCTTGAGTCTTGAGTCTTGAGTTGGTCCGAAGGCGCTCGACATTTTCCGATCCGCCATTTTCTTGCCAGACTTCTACTTTTCCGAAAACCATTTTCCTGCCCCCCATTTCTCTGCCCCCCCATTTTTCTCCCAACTCCCAACTCCCAACTCCCAACTCCCAACTCCCAACTCCCAACTCCCAACTCCCAACTCCCAACTCCCAACTCCCAACTCCCAACTCCCAACTCCCAACTCCCTTAAAACTTGTCGATCGCTGCGGGCCTCCGGATCTTCTGCGAAACCTTTGATGACTGACAGGATTAAACACCTTGAGCACCGCACAGCCCCTTTCGGCTCATCAACTTCGCTTGCAGATCAAGGAATCCGATGGATCGCTCTACATTTGGCCACCACGTCGCCTGGATGATTGCACTCGCCGGATTGCTAGGCGTTGGCCCCGCGACGGCTGCCTCCGGGCCGCAATCGCCGGTCACGAACGAAACCAGGTACGGGTACATTTTCGTCGAGGGTGAATACGTGCCGCCGCCGTACGAGGTCCATGTCACGGCGGATTCGCTGACCCTCAACGGGCACCAATTCGATCGCGACACGTTTGACCTGTCCCTCTATGCCGAGCGGATCCAGGAGCGGGAATCGCGGTTTGGCAGACGCCGTCCACGTTGGATGCGCGAAGCCAACTTCACACCGAATGCGCGCGAAACCCGCTGGGTGAACTTCAGGGAAGAGGCGGAATTCGGCCAAGGCGATCGATTCGGCCAAGGCGATCGATTCGGGCGAGGAGTCGGCGTGTGGGACCAGGACGGCCCGGGCGGACGGCGTCCGGGCGGCAACCGAGTCGACTCGACCGCCAATCTGCTTCGGATGTTTGCCGAGGACGTCGCGTCGGTCGACTTCGGCACGGTTCTGGTGCTTTATACCGGGGCCCCGCCGGCGATGTTGTTCCGCGATTCGGACGGAATCGAGTACCTGCGTGCGTTGTGCGCGCCTGACAACCGCGAGCTCGCGGTCAACCTGACCAGCGTCGACAACCATAGCCAAGCGGTCCTGGATCGCTTGCTGACCGAATTCCAGCCCACACCGGCGTTCAGCGAACGCGCCCAGGCGACGTTCGACAAAATCGCTGCGGCCGAGCTGGAGGGAGAGCGGGTGACGTCGGGTACGCAATGGCTGTCGCGGGTCTCCTATCCCTTGACCGTTTTCGCGATGGCCGTGGTCGTGCTCGGCTTTGGTCACCTGTTGAACAACCGGCCCACGATCGAAGTGCCGGCGGAAGAACCCAACGACTGGTCCAAGCATCGCAAGGTGGTCGGGCAATCCCTGCTGATCGTCGCGCTGTTGTCGGTCGTCGATCTGGTCTGGACGCTCGGAACCGCTGATTCCGGCATGATGCGTGAACTCAATCCGCTGGGCAGCAGCATGATCAGCGAGCCGGTTCGGCTGTTCTTTTTCAAAGCGGCCGTGACCGGGCTCGCGATCGCCATTTTGTATCGACTGCACCGACGGCCGATCGCCCAGGTCGCCTCGTGGTGGTGCTGTTTGCTGCTGACGCTGCTGACCGCCCGCTGGCTGATGTTCCAGTCGATGTTTCTGTAAAGATCGACGACTTATAAACCACGCGATGTCGGGGCGGCGTAGGCCGGGCAGTCGAGGCCCAAATTTTCATTTATTTTTGCGGCGAGAGGAATCTCGAATGCCATCGTCTGGGACGGGAACGCCGAAGAACGGCCGCAAGCCCTTTCCTGAAAACAACTTGCGGCAACGGCAGCAGCCCCAGCATAATCCGGGCCAGTTTTTCGGGTTGGGCTTTCGTGAAATCTCCGCTTGTGATATTCTCCCACAACAAGCCTAGGTTCCAGCCGTCTATATCCGTGTCGATGGCCCAATTTTAATCCGCGCAGCCACTCAGGAATGCCCGCCCGTGCGTCCCCTGAACCGGCAAACACCGCGGAACTCGATTGGTCACACTGTTTTGGCGAACGCGTTTACCGCAACCGAGTTGTCGATTCCTGGTGCTGTCGCATTGCGGCGGGATCCGGTCTTGGCGATCGGTCTTTGCCGATATAGCGATTCAGGGCCCTGGCTTCCACGTTTCCGGCCCAATTCTTTCCAGCGACCCAATGTCCGTAAATCCGATTCTCCACGTCAATCGGAATCTCGAACCTTTCGTGAGCGATGTGCCTGTCGGGGGCATCGTGTCTCGCCGGGTCATCGTCCCTCACTGGGGCACAGTCCCTCACTGGGACACAGTGTAGTCGCAGCAGCAGTGCTTGTAGCAGTTCGGTCGAAACCAATTCGATAGCCGTCCGAGATCATGGATCTCAAGTCCAGCAGGAGCTTTCTTTACCGATGGCAGTTACGTCAAAGCGTCGTCTGATTCCCACAACCGTCCGTCACTTTGGTACCGATTTGGGTGGCTTCGAGCTTCCCGATTTGACCGCATTGCAGACTGCTTCTTACAAGGAGTTTCTGCAGGAAGAGGTCAGCCCGCTCTCGCGCCAAGACCATGGGCTGGAGAGCGTCCTGCGCGAAATTTTCCCGATCGCCAGCTACGACGGGAACATCACGCTGGAATACCTCCGCTATGAACTCGGCAAACCGCGTTACACCAGCCAGGAATGCCGTCAACTGCGGCTGACCTACGGGATGCCGCTGCGGATTTGGTTGCGGCTGAATCGTGAAGAACCGCACGAGGAAGAAGTGTACTTGGGCGACATGCCGATCATGATGGGTGGCGGCGAGTTCATCATCAACGGTGCCGAGCGCGTCGTCGTCAGCCAGTTGCACCGTTCGCCCGGTGTCGACTTTGTCTGGGACACCGACACGACGACCGACCGCAAGCTGCCCTCGTGCCGCGTGATCCCCGAACGCGGCAGCTGGGTCGAATTCAACGTCACCAAGAAAGACGCGTTGACCGTTCGGATCGACCAGAGCGGCAAGTTCGCCGCGACGACGTTGCTGCGGGCGATGGACCCGAAGTACTCGACCGACGCCGACATCCTGCAAGCGTTCTACCCCACCCGCACCGAAAAACTTTCCAGCGTCAAAAGCGCTTCGAAGATCGAGGGCAAGATCGCCGTCGATGACGTCGTTTTCCCCAGCGGCAGCGAACGCGCCGGTGAAATCATCATCGAAGCGGCTCACCGGATTACCAAGGAAATCGCCGAAGCGATTTGCGTCGCCGGCGTGACCAGCATCCAGTGCATGGATGCCCCCCGGGTCCCGGTGATCTTCAACACCCTGATGGAAGACAACACCGCCAGCCACGAAGAAGCGTTGTTGCGGATCTACCAGCGGCTGCGTCCCGGTAACCCGCCGCAGCTAGAAAAGGCGCGGGTGCTGTTCGAAGAGAAATTCTACGACGACAACCGCTACCGGCTCGGCAAGGTCGGCCGATTCCGTCTGAACCGAAAGCTGGGCCTGGGCGTCAGCGAGTCGGTGATGACGCTGCGACCGGACGACATCATCGAATCGATTCGCTACCTGATCGAATTGTTCGACCCGGACAGCCCCGCGGAAATCGACGACATCGACCACTTGGGCAACCGCCGTCTGCGAACGATCGACGAACTCGCCTGCGAAGAACTCCGCAAAGGGTTCCTGAAACTGCGTCGCACGGTGCAGGAGCGGATGAGCGTCAAAGATGCCCAGGACATGACGCCGCGATCGTTGATCAACCCCAAGAGCGTCTCGGCGGCGATCGATTACTTCTTCGGACGCGGTGAGCTGTCGCAAGTCGTTGACCAGACGAACCCGTTGAGCCAGTTGACGCACGAACGGCGGCTGTCGGCTCTCGGACCGGGCGGTTTGAACCGAAAACGTGCCGGATTCGAAGTCCGCGACGTGCACATTTCTCACTACGGACGGATCTGCCCGATCGAGACGCCGGAAGGCACGAACATCGGTTTGATCAGCTCGCTGGCGATCTACGCCGGCGTGGACGACTACGGATTCTTGATCACCCCCTACCGATGCGTCAAAGACGGTGTGGTCACCGACGAAGTCGTCTGGTTGCGTGCCGACGAGGAAAACGAAGCCTACGTGGCGCCGGCCGACACCGAGGTCAAGGACAACGCACTGGTCCCCGGCCCCAACTTGATCGCCCGGGTCCGCAGCGACTTCCAAATCGTCCAGCCCAACCAGGTCAACTACATGGACGTCGCGCCCAGCCAAATGGTGGGCGTCTCGGCCGGCTTGATCCCGTTCCTGGAGCACGACGACGCCAACCGCGCGTTGATGGGTTCGAACATGCAGCGGCAAGCGGTCCCGTTGTTGGTCGCCGAACCGCCGATCGTCGGCACCGGGATGGAGCGCGAGGTCGCACGCAACAGTGCGATGGTCGTCCGTGCCCGCCGCGCCGGCAAAGTCACGTATGTCGATTCCAGCCGCATCGAAATCGGCAGCGACCACTACGAACTGAAAAAGTACCAGGGACTCAATGAACGCACCTGCCAAAACCAGAAACCGCTGGTGCGGCTGGGCGATGACGTCACCAAAGGCCAGATCATCGCCGACGGTGCCGCGACCCGCGACGGCGAACTGGCCCTGGGACGAAACGTCTTGGTCGGCTTCATGTCCTTCGACGGATTCAACTACGAAGACGCGATCATCATCAGCGAAGAACTGGTGCGGAACGACACCTACACGTCGATCCACATCGAAGATTTCGACGTCGAAATCCGCGAGACCAAACTGGGCCGCGAAGAGTTCACCCGCGACATCCCCAACGTCAGCGAAAAAGCCCTTCGCAACCTGGACGAAAACGGCATCGTCCAGGTCGGGACCTACGTCAAACCCGGCGATATTCTGGTCGGAAAGGTCAGCCCGAAAAGCAAGACCGAACTGACCCCGGAAGAAAAACTGCTGCACGCGATCTTCGGACGGGCCGGTGAAGACGTCAAAAACGACTCGCTGGAAGTCCCCTCGGGGATCGAAGGGATTGTCATCGACACCCACAAATTCTCTCGCCGCATGAGTCTGTCCGAAGACGAGCGGAAGGAGTTCGAGCGGGAGCTGAAAGAGGTCGAAGCGACCGGCAACGCGGAAATCGCCAGCACCTTTGAATCGCTGGTCCGCGACCTGGAAGAGGCCGCCGGTGCGAAATTGAAGGATTCCACCGGGACGCCGCTGGCCGACGGACAAGACCCCAAGTTCGTCGCCGAACGCGCCATCGCTTTCCGACTCGATCACATCATGGATCAGGTCAAGGGTGAAGACAAACAGGCGGCGGTCCAAAAGGTTTACGACACCCAATGGTCCAACGTCGAAGTCGCGATCGATCAACGCGACCGCAAACTCAACAGCATGAAGCGGGGCGACGAACTCCGCAGCGGCGTGTTGCAGATGGCCAAGGTCTACATCGCCACCAAGCGTGTGATCAGCGTCGGCGACAAGATGGCCGGCCGGCACGGGAACAAGGGTGTGATCGCAAAGATTCTGCCGATCGCCGACATGCCCTTCCTGCCCGACGGCACCCCGCTGCAAATCCTGCTCAACCCGCTGGGCGTTCCCAGCCGAATGAACGTCGGCCAGATTTTGGAAACGCACCTGGGCTGGGCCGGAGCGAAACTGGGCTTCCAGTCGATCACGCCGGTCTTCAACGGAGCCAGCGAAGACGACATCAACGATGCGTTGGATGAAGCCGGTTTGCCACGTCACGGCAAGGTCCAACTGATCGACGGTCGCACCGGCGAACCGATGGAACAGGAAACCACCGTCGGCTACATCTACATGTTGAAACTGCACCACCTGGTCGACGACAAGGTCCACGCCCGCAGCACCGGACCGTACTCGTTGATCACCCAGCAACCCCTGGGCGGCAAGGCACGTTTCGGCGGCCAGCGTTTCGGAGAGATGGAAGTTTGGGCGTTGGAGGCCTACGGTGCCGCGTACATCTTGCAGGAACTGTTGACCGTCAAGAGCGACGACGTCGAAGGCCGTACCAAGATCTACGAATCGATGGTCAAGGGAGAAAACACGCTGGAAGCCGGCACCCCGGCCAGCTTCGACGTTCTGACCAACGAGATCCGAGGCTTGGCACTGAACATGCAACTCGAAAAGAGACCGATTTAGTCCCCCGCGATCTGCCGGCCGTTTGCGTGAGGAACGCTCGGTCGGTCCCCGACGCCAGCGCCGGCCTGTTCCCTTGCGGGACCGGTCGGCAAAGACGCCCCGGCGGTACACCGATCCGCCGTACGCCGATTCATTCGCCGAAACCGCCCACCCGGTCGCCGGCAACTTCAATACAAATCAATAGCTAACTGCTTACCGCTAACTGCTAAAGGCTTTCATATCATGTCGATTGGCGAAACCAGCAACTACGATCGCATCAACGATTACGCGTCGGTCCGAATTTCTTTGGCCCGGCCGCAGGACATCAAGAGCTGGTCGTTTGGTGAAGTCAAAAAACCGGAAACGATCAATTACCGGACCTATCGCCCCGAAAAAGACGGGCTGTTCTGCGAGCGAATCTTCGGCCCCGAAAAAGACTGGGAATGTGCCTGCGGCAAGTACCGGGGCATGAAGTACAAGGGCATGATCTGCGACCGCTGTGGCGTCAAGGTCACCCACAGCCGCGTCCGCCGCAAACGCATGGGGCACATCGATCTGGCCGCCCCGGTCGTGCACATCTGGTTCTTCAAAGCGATGCCGTCGCGCTTGGGTAACCTGTTGAACATGAAGACCAGTTCCTTGGAAAAAGTGATCTATTTCCAAGACTACGTGGTCGTCGATCCGGGCCAAACCGACCTGGAACACCAGCAACTGTTGACCGAGGAAGAGTTCCGCGCCGCACGCCAACAATACGGCCCGGGCAGCTTCGAAGCCGACATGGGTGCCGAAGCCGTCCGCAAATTGCTGAACCAATTGGACCTGGTTCAATTGTCCGAGCAGCTGCGAATCGAGCTGGACGAAACCGGCAGCAAGCAAAAGAAAAAAGACCTGACCAACCGGTTGAAGATCGTCGAATCGATCCGTGACAGCGACAACCGCCCCGAGTGGATGGTGCTGGACGTGATCCCGGTGATCCCCCCGGACCTGCGTCCGTTGGTTCTGCTGGACAGCGGTAACTTTGCGACCAGCGATTTGAACGACCTGTATCGCCGGATCATCAACCGCAACAACCGGCTGCGAAAGCTGGTCGATTTGAACGCGCCGGAGGTCATCATTCGCAACGAAAAGCGAATGTTGCAGCAATCGGTCGATGCGTTGTTTGACAACAACCGCTGCAAACGCCCGGTGTTGGGCTCGTCCAACCGTCCGTTGAAATCGCTGACGGACATGATCAAGGGGAAACAAGGTCGTTTCCGCGAAAACTTGCTCGGCAAGCGAGTCGATTACTCGGCACGAAGCGTGATCGTTGTCGGCCCGCGATTGAAGCTGCACCAATGCGGTCTGCCCAAAAAGATCGCCCTGGAACTCTACCAACCCTTCATCATCCGCCGTCTGAAAGAACTCGGCCACGCCGACACGATCAAGTCGGCCAAGAAGATGCTGGAGCGCAAGGACGAAGAGGTCTGGGACATCCTGGAACAAGTCATCACCAACCACCCGGTGCTGCTCAACCGGGCTCCCACACTGCACCGGATGGGGATCCAGGCGTTCGAACCGACCTTGGTCGAAGGCAACGCGATCAACCTGCACCCGCTGGTTTGCAAGGGATTCAACGCCGACTTCGACGGCGACCAGATGGCCGTCCACCTGCCGCTTTCGATCGAAGCCCAGGTCGAGGCTCACACGTTGATGATGAGTACCAACAACGTGTTCGCGCCGTCCAACGGGAAACCGATCATGAGCCCCTCACAGGACATCGTGATGGGTTGCTATTACATGACCTGCGAGTTGCCCGACCGCAAGGGCGAAGGCATGACGTTTGCCGGCTATGACGAAGTCGAATTCGCCTACGCCCAAGGCATCGTCGACCTGCACGCCAAGATCAAGATGCGGTTGCCCAAGCACCAGCGTCTCAAGACCGAAGACAACGACTCCAAATACGGCGCGATCATCGAGACCACGCCCGGACGCGTTCGCTTCAACGAAATGCTGCCCGACGGCATGGATTTCTACAACCGCGCGATGCGCAGCGGCGACTTGGCCAGCGCGATCAGCGATTGTTACCAACGCCTCGGTCGTCGCCCGACCATCCACCTGCTCGACGACATGATGCAGATGGGCTTCCGCGAATCGACGCGAAGCGGTCTGTCCTTTGCCACCGATGACTTGGTCACGCCGGAATCCAAAGTCGGCTTCATCAAGGACGCCGAAAAAGAAGTCATGCGTTTGAAGAAGGCGTATGACCGCGGACAGATGGCCGACGACGAACGCTACAACATGGTGCTGGACGAATGGACCAAGGCGCGTGAATTGATCACCACCGACATGATGGCGGCGATGGAATCGGACACGCGCAAAGGTGGCTGGTACATCAACCCCGTCTTCTTGATGAGCCACTCGGGTGCTCGGGGTGGTATCGCCCAGATCCGCCAGTTGGCCGGGATGCGTGGATTGATGGCCAAGCCGACCGGCGAGATCATCGAGACGCCGATTAAGGCGAACTTCCGCGAAGGCCTGTCGGTGTTGGAATACTTCAGTTCCACCCACGGTGCTCGGAAGGGTCTGGCCGACACGGCGTTGAAGACCGCCGACAGTGGTTACCTGACGCGGAAACTGGCCGACGTCGCGCAAAACGTCGTCATCACCATGGACGACTGCGGCACGACCCAAGGCATCACCAAGGGTGTCGTCTATCGCGGCGAGAAGGTCGAAGTCCGTTTGGCCGATTCGATCAACGGTCGCGTCAGCCGCAAATCGATCGTCAACCCGGTCACCGACGAAGTCGTCGTCGGCGAAAGCGAAATGATCACGCCCGAAATCGCTCGCAAGATCGAACAGATGGGCTTGGAAAAATTGCAAGTCCGTTCGCCGATGACCTGCGACGCGCCCCTGGGTGTCTGTCGCCGCTGTTACGGCATGGACATGTCGACCGGTGCCATGGTCGAAGAAGGCATGGCGGTCGGGATCATCGCCGCACAATCGATCGGTGAACCCGGCACGCAGTTGACGATGCGGACCTTCCACATCGGTGGTTCGGTCAGCAAGGCGATGCAGGAGTCGGACATCAAGAGCAAGAAGGCCGGTGAAGTTCGTTTGACGCGGATCCGTGCGGTCGAAAACTCCGAAGGCCGCAAGGTCGTTTTGACGCGGAACGGCGAAATCGCCCTGGTCGATGATCGCGGCCGTGAATTCGAAAGCTATCCGATCCCGACCGGTTCGATGCTGATGGTCGAAGACGGGCAAAAGGTCAAACCCGGCGAAACGTTGTGCGAGTGGAACCCCTACTCGGTGCCGATCCTGTCGGAAGTCTCCGGGAAAGTCCGCTTCGAAGACATCGTCGAAGGCGAAACCGTCCGCTCGGAAAAAGAAGCCAGCGGCAAGATGCGGATGGTCGTCGTCGATCACAAGGGGGACCTGCACCCGCAGATCGTCGTCGAGGACAACACCGGCAAAGCGCTCAACGTGCAGTTCCTGCCGGAAAAAGCAACCATCTCGGTCACCGACGGCCAGGACATCGTGCCCGGGACCGTGCTGGCGGAAATGCCGCGTGACAGCGGGGGTGTCTCGGACATCACCGGTGGTCTGCCGCGAGTCACCGAGATCTTCGAGGCTCGTAAGCCGAAGGATCCCGCAATCATCGCCGAAGTCGATGGCGAAGTCGAAATCATGCCCGAAAAGAAACGCGGCAAGACGACCGTCATCGTCCGCAGCGAATCGGGGATCGAACGCGAACACCTGATCCCCACCGGCAAGCACTTCCTGGTCCACACCGGCGACATGGTCAAAGCCGGCCAGTCGATCGTCGACGGGCCGCTGGTGCCGCACGACATCCTGCGTGTCTCCGGCGAAGAAGCCGTCCAACAATACCTGCTGCACGAGATTCAACAGGTCTACCAGTCGCAGAAGGTGGAGATCAACGACAAGCACTGCGAAATCATCATCGCCCGCATGCTGCGGAAGGTGAAGGTCGAATCGCCCGGCGACACCAACCTGTTGCCCGGTCTGGTGATCGACCGCTTCCAATTCCGGCACGCCAACCAAGAGTTGACCAAGTGCATCAAGGTCGCGGGTGCCGGCGACAGTGATTACAGCGAAGGCGTGATCATCCCGAAGGACTTGTTCGAAGAAACCAACGCCAAGATCGAAGCCGAAGGCGGCACTCCGATGAAGGGCAAGAAGCCGAAGAAGGCGACCGCCAGCACCCAGTTGCTGGGGATCACCAAGGCGGCCGTTCAATCCAACTCGTTCATCTCCGCCGCGTCGTTCCAAGAAACGACCAAGGTGTTGACCGAGGCGGCGCTGGCCGGCAAGGTCGACAAACTGGTCGGTTTGAAAGAGAACGTGATCCTGGGACACCTGATCCCGGCCGGTACCGGTTTCCGCCTGTTCCAAGAATCGGAAGTCAACTACCGCCGCGAAGCCCTCGAAGCGTTGGCCGAAGCCCCCGTGCAAAGCCTGGAAGAGTCATTCCCGCTGTTGGAAGCGGGCGACGAAGTCCTCGGCCCCGGCACGCCGGTCGCCGACGACGCCGAAGCGGCTATGCAAGACCTGTTGAAGGACGGCTCGCCCGAGGCAGGTGCAACCGGCGATGCACAGCCGCCGGTCGGCGACGGTGACGGCGAAGCCGTACTCGGCGAATAAGAACTCCAGTTCAGCCGTAGTGGACGACCCGAGGAGTCCTCGCGCCGGTTCTGCCGTAGTGGACGACGCGAGGAGTCCTGGCAGTTCACAATCCGTACTCGCGGGATAGGGGTGACACCTCGTTCCCGCTGGACAGTCGCCGTCCTCTCCGAGGTCGGCGCACAGCAAAGCTTCGCTTTTTCGCGCCCGCCGAGTTCGGAGAACACGGCGACAATCGGCGCGCGGACGACGACTCTGACGGGCCATCGTACCGGCAAAGCGGCTGTCCAATACTGGACGACCGGCCCGGTTTATCGCTCTGACTGGCGTTTGGCAAACCGACGACACGGATTATCCTGCCGCACATGAAGTCCAAACGCCAGCTATTTGCAACCGTTTGCAAAATCGCGATCCCGTTAGGGATCATCGCCTTCCTGCTGTATCGGGTCGAACCTCAGCAGTGGGACGAACTTGCGCAGCACGACAAGAATTACCCGTTGCTGTTGGGCGCGTTGCTGGTCGCCGTCGGAGCGATCAGCCTGTCGTTCGCCCGCTGGTGCTTGCTGGTTCGCTGCCAGGGAATCGAGCTGACGGTGTTGGAAGCCTTCCGGCTGGGCGCGATCTGCTTTCTGTTGAACTTCGTCTCGGCGGGCAGCGTCGGCGGCGACTTATTCAAGGCCATCTTTCTGGCCAAGCGACGCCCGGGTCGGCGTGTTCAAGCGGTCGCTTCGGTGCTGGTCGATCGCGGCGTCGGGCTGTACGGCCTGTTATTGCTCGCATCGGTCGCGTTCCTGTTCCAACAAGGTGACGGTGCCTCCTCGGCCGGTGGCGAAGAGATGCACCAATTGAAGCTGGGAACCGCGGTGCTGGTCGGCGTCGGAACGGCTGTGCTGGTCGGGTTGGTCTTCGGCGGCCGAGTCGTTGATCGGTTGGTCAGCTGGGGCGAGACGTTGCCGTTGGTCGGAGGGATCGTTCACCGGATCGGCCCTCCGCTGCGAATGTTCCACGATCATCCGGTGGCGTTCGGCGTCTCGATCCTGATGAGTATCGGCGTCCACGGGATGTTGACCCTCAGCCTGTACTTGATCGCGCGCGGCCTGTACCCGTCGATCCCGTCGTTGGCAGAGCACTTTATCATCGTGCCGATCGGGATGCTGGCTTCGGCGCTTCCCCTGACGCCGGCGGGCATCGGAGTGTTCGAAGCCGCGATCGAGTGGCTGTATCACTTGATCCCGGCCCAGCCGACCAACGCCTCGGGGACCTTGATCGCGTTGGTGTTTGAAATGGTCAAGGTCATGATCGCGATCCTCGGAACGGTGTTCTACTGGACCGCCAGCGCCGAGGAGCGGGAGAGTCTGGAAGAAGCCGAGCACGCCGAGGAAGGCGGAGAGTATTTGAGTGAGTAGCGGAACTCGCCAAGAGTTTCGGCCGCCCGAACCAGAATGATGGTCGATGCCCACCGATGGCAGCGTGAACCGGGGGGTTTGATCGATTCCCCCTGACTTCCACTCCGAACACCCGACCACAATCCTTCGCAGCATCGCGTCTCGGAATCTGTTTACAATTCTGGGATGAGAATCCACAACATCGTCCTACTTGCAGCCCTGCTGCTGGCACCCGCCGGCGCCCGAGCGACAGATCAGCCGCCGGTCGCGATCGATTTTTCCCGCGAAATCCTGCCGATCCTCTCGGACAAGTGCTTCGTTTGTCACGGCCCCGATACCGACGAAGGATCGACGGTGCGGTTGGATTCGTACGAGGCCGCGACCAGCGATCTGGGCGGATACCGCGCGATCGATCCGCAGGACCTGGAATCCAGCGAATTGTTGCTGCGGATCACATCCGCAGACGATCCGATGCCGCCCGAGGATGCCGAGAAGCAGTTGACCGACCAGGAGAAGCAACTGCTGGCACAGTGGGTCGCCCAAGGCGGCACCTATTCCCAGCACTGGGCGTTCGTCCCGCCAAAGAAGCGTGTCCCCACGCGACCCGCCGATCGCGACGCCAACCCGCACGTCAACTTGATCGACTCGTTCGTGGCGGCCAAACAGAGTCAGCGTTCGATTCGTTTTGCCCCCCAAGCCGAACGGGAGACGTTGGCGCGGCGGGCCTCACTGGTCCTTTGTGGATTGCCCCCCGAACCCGACGAACTGGGTGCGTTCTTGCACGATCAGCGACCTGACGCGTATGAGCGCTACGTCGACCGGTTGTTGAACAAGCCCGATTACGGAGAACATCAGGCACGCCATTGGCTCGACGCGGTGCGTTACGGTGACACCCACGGGTTGCACCTGGATAACCGCCGCGGCGTCTTTCCCTATCGCGACTGGGTCGTGTCCGCACTCAACGCAAATCTACCGCTGGACGATTTTATCACTTGGCAACTGGCCGGCGACCTGCTGCCCGACCCCGGCATCGAGCAGTTGGTCGCGACGGGCTACGTCCGGATGAACCCGACCAGCGGCGAGGGCGGGGCGATCGAAGCCGAATACCAGGCGAAAAACAATTTTGATCGCACCGAAAACCTGGGCGCAGTCTTCCTGGGCATGACGCTCACCTGCGCCCGCTGCCACACCCACAAATACGACCCGGTGCCGCAGACGGAGTACTACCGTCTGATGGCGTTCTTCAACAGCACGTCCGAGCCGGCCTTGGACCGAAACAAGTACGATTACGGGCCGACGACGAAAGCGCCCCGTGATCCAGGTCAGTGGGCACGCTGGAAACAACTCGAAGCGGCACGCGACAAATTATTCGCCACCGCGATGGACCAAATGGCGGGCGTTGAATTGGACGCCAAGGGCTGGGCCGAAGCGACCGATCAAGAGAAACTGGACTCGCTGGCGGACCCCGACGGCGGCTTCGCGACACTCCCTGTTCATCCGCAAGCACGATCGTTGCGAGCCGACATTGAAGCGCTGTCGCAGAGCTTCACCACAACCTTGGTTGCCAAAGATTTGCCGACGCCGCGTCCGACCCGTGTGCTCAACCGCGGCGAATACAACCTTCCCATCGGCGATCCGCTCGAGCCGGGCGTGTTGTCGGTGATGGGCGATTTTCCCGAAGACGCTCCGCGCAATCGTTTGGGACTGGCCCGTTGGTTGACGTCGCCGAATCATCCGACGGTCGCACGCGTGTTGATCAATCGCCTCTGGCAACAAACGTTCGGACAGGGGCTGGTCAGAACGCCCGAAGACTTTGGGGTCCAAGGCGCCTACCCGACGCACCCCGACCTGCTGGATTGGCTGGCCGTGGAATTGCAAGACAGCGGCTGGGATCTGAAACACATGTTGCGGTTGATGGTCACCAGCCGAACGTTTCGACAAAGTTCGGCCTGGCGGGACGACGTGGACGATCCGGAAAACCGATACTGGTCGCGTGGCCCCAGCTATCGCCTGGATGCCGAGGTGATCCGTGACATCGGGCTATGGGCCGGCCAGTTGCTGGATCCAGAAATGGGCGGCGAAGGCGTCAAACCGTATCAGCCCGCCGGCATGTGGTCGGCCCTGGCCCATCCGGCCAGCAACACCAAGCTTTACGAGCGCGACAACGGACGCCGGCTGTACCGCCGCAGCTTGTACGTGTATTGGAAACGGACCAGCCCGCATCCGATGATGACGTTGTTTGACGCCCCGGACCGAGAAACCAGTTGCGTGCGTCGTTCACGCACCAGCACGGCACTGCAATCACTGGCCCTGCTCAACGAAACCCAACGGATCGAAATGGCGCGGATGCTGGCCCAGCGGTTGTTGCTGGAGAGTAGCGACACCGCGTCGCGATTGGACCTGCTGTTCCGACTGATTGCCAGCCGCGGTCCATCGCCGACCGAAGCCGATGCGATCAACCAGCTGTTGGATCAAATGCGAGCCCGGTATCGCGAACACCAAGACGACGCCCGCGCGCTGCTGGCCACCGGAGAGGCAGAGAGTAACCAGTCGCTGGACCCTGCCCTGCACGCCGCCTGGACTCAAGTCGCATTGACCCTGCTGGCCAGCGATCTGGCAATCATCCTGTACTGAACGAATTTGACCGATGAATCCATTCGAAGCACTGCACCAGCACCAGTTGGCCACCACGCGGCGACAGCTATTCGGCCGCACCACGCTCGGTCTGGGAACCGCATCGTTGGCGGGGCTGTTTGGCAATGAATTGTCCGCGGCAGGAAACCAACACTCGATCCCCGGCGACGGCCTGCACCACGCGCCACGTGCCAAACGTGTGATCTATCTGTTCATGAGCGGCGGACCGAGCCAACATGACCTGTGGGATTACAAACCGAAACTGAACGACATGTTCGGCCAGCAATTGCCGGCCGAAGTCCGTGACGGCCAACGCATCACCGGGATGACGGCCAATCAAAAAAGCGGGCTGCCGCTGTGCCCGAGCAAGTACAAGTTCACCAAGGTGGACAACCACCAGGACGGGGTCTGGGTCAGCGAGTTGCTGCCGCACACCGCCAAGGTCGCGCGAGAATTGTGTGTCGTCCACAGCACGTTTACCGAAGCGATCAATCATGACCCCGCGGTCACCTACATCCAAACGGGCAGCCAGATCGCCGGCCGTCCCAGCTTGGGCGCCTGGCTGAGCTATGGTCTGGGCAGCATGAACGAAGACCTGCCGCACTACGTCGTGATGCACGCACATTCCAAGTTCGCCGAACAGAGTCTGTTCAACCGACTGTGGGGTCCGGGGTTCTTGCCCGCCGATCACCAAGGCATGCTGCTACGCAGCAGCGGCGATCCGGTCTTGTATTTAAGTAATCCTCCCGGCGTGACATCCTCCGACCGCCGCGAACAGCTCGACGCGTTGACCGCGATCAACCGGGAACAACACCGACATTTCGGCGACCCGGAGATTCTGTCGCGGATCCGGCAGCACGAAATGGCCTACCGGATGCAAACGTCGGTTCCCGAGTTGATGGATTTTTCCAGCGAGACCGAGGCGACGTTCAAGTTGTATGGGGAGGAAGCGAAGACCCCGGGGACCTTCGCCGCATGCTGTCTGAACGCGCGTCGCTTGGCCGAACGGGGCGTCCGCAACATCCAAATTTTCCACCGCGGCTGGGACGCCCACAACCGCTTGCCGACCGAACACGAATCGCAGTGCAAGGACATCGACCAGGGCTGTGCCGCGTTGATCCGTGATCTGCGGCAACGCGGGATGCTGGATGATACCTTGGTCATCTGGGGCGGCGAATTCGGCCGCACCGTGTACTGCCAAGGGAAACTGACGCGAGAAACCTATGGCCGCGACCATCACCCGCGCTGCTTCACCGTCTGGATGGCCGGCGGCGGAATCAAGGCCGGGATCACCTACGGACGCACCGACGATTACGGCTACAACATCGTTCACGCCGACGGCAGTCCAATGATCCCGCGACCCGAAAAAGAACATTGGACTCCGGGGACCATGCACATCCACGACCTGAACGCCACGGTCCTGCACCTGCTGGGCATCGATCACCGCAAGCTGACCTATCGCTACCAGGGACGCGATTTTCGTCTGACCGATGTCGACGGCCACGTGATGCATGACCTGATCGCGTGAACCCGATGATGCGGGTAAGAAAATCTTCCTACCTCCAAAATCTTCCTACCTCCTTCCCCCTCCAGGCACCGCAGCAATGACCAATTCCCATGCAGTCTCATTCTCCAGGCGGCACTTTCGAAGCGGCAATCTTTCCGGGTTCCTGGTTGTCGCAACGATCGCGTTGACCATGATTCACTCGGCGGTCGCCATTGCCCAAAGCGACGGCCCCACCTTTCGCGCCGGAGCGGCGACCAGCAACATCACACCGCCCTTGGGCGAGTTGATCGTCGGCGGTTGGGAACCGACACCGGCACAACACATTCACGACGAATTGCAGGCCCGTTGTCTGGTGCTCGACGACGGCAAAACAACCCTGGCGATCGTGCTGTGCGACAACGTCGGCATTCCCCACGAAGTGTTCGATGCGGCCAAAACGCAAGCTCATCAGGCGACCGAGATCCCGATCGAAAACATGTTGATGGCGTCCACCCACACCCACTCGGCGACGACCGCCCGCGGGGAAAGCAAGGTCATCCAGCAGAGCGAGTTGACGGAGTACCAAAAATTCCTGGCCGGCCGGATCGCCGACGGCGTCCGCCGCGCACTGAATCATCTCCAGCCGGCAAAGATCGGCTGGGGCGGTGTCGACGAACCGTCGGAGGTGTTCAATCGACGTTGGTTCGTCACCGATCCCCAATTGGCGGCCAACCCCTTTGGCGGCGTGGACCAAGTCCGAATGAACCCGCCACGAGGCCATGCGGCGTTGGATCGTCCGGCCGGACCGGTGGATCCGGAAGTCAGCTTTGTCTCGGTCCAAAGCCGGGACGGGCGTCCGATCGCGTTGCTGGCGAACTACTCGCTGCACTACGTCGGCGGCGTGCCCCGCAATGAAGTCTCCGCCGACTACTTCGGTTACTTTGCCCGCGCGATCAAGCAGCGTCTGGGTGCCTCCCAGACGACGCCGGCCTTCGTCGGCATGCTGTCCAACGGGACCAGCGGCGACGTCAACAACATTGATTTTCGCAACAAGAATCCGAAACGCTACGCCAGCTATGAAAAGATGCAGGAAGTGGCCAACAAGATCGCCGATCGCGTTTACGAAGCGCATGCCGGGATCGAGTTTCATGACTGGGTGAAACTGTCCGCCGCATCAACTCCGTTGACGTTGAAGGTCCGCAAGCCGACCCAGGCGATGCGCGAGCACTTTGCCGAACTTGAAAAGCAACCCGAAGCGTCACCGCGACATCGACGCGAAGCGATTTACGCGCGGCGGATCGCCAGTCTGGATGAAGCCCCCGAGACCGTCGACATTCAACTGCAAACCCTCCGCATCGGCGACCTGGGCATCGCCGCCATTCCCTTCGAAACGTTCACCGAAACCGGATTGGAATTAAAGGCCAAGGCGCCGACACGGGACATGTTCACGATCGAATTGGCCAACGGTTCGTTCGGGTACTTGCCGACACCGCGGCAACATCGATTCGGCGGCTATGAGACCTGGTTGGGAACCAACTACGTCCAAGAAGACGCGTCGGAAAAGATCGTCGAGACGTTGTTGAATCTGTTCGATGCGATGAAGTAGTCGAGCTGCAAAACGATGGGGGGCAAAACAATTGATAGCGAATGGTGCGTGATGAACAGGTGCTTGCATCTGGACATCGACCTAAAGCTCACAACCTTTCGTTTTCTTGCCCCCATTTTCTTGTCCGACACCTCCGTTTTTCTGCCCCCACTTTTTCTGTCACCTTCTTCCCCCCCATGAAGTCTGCCCCATGACGATCAATCCATCGGGGACATGCCCCAGCGACGGACCGTTTGCTTCCAGTCATCGATCAGGGCACGCATCAGGTAGACCGCGTTCTTGCCATAGCGAGGGACCAGGCGTCGGGGATCGCTGAGCATGCGGTAGGCCCATTCTGCCCCCATCCGCTGCCAGATCTTAGGCGCCCGTTTGGCCGTCCCGGCGATGAAGTCGAAGGACGCGCCCAGTTGAATGCTGACGGGGATTCCCAGGCGTTGGTAGTTTTCATAGATCCAACGTTCGCCTTTGGGTTGGCCGAAGGCGACGAGCAAGATCTGTGCCCCTGACTGACGAATCCGTTGGTCCTGTTCGGCTTGCTCCGCTTCGGACAACGCGCGGAAGGGCGGCGATTCGATCCCGGCGATTCGCATTCCGGGGTAGTCGCGTGCGAGTCGTTTGGCGCAGGCTTCGGCAACACCGGATGCTCCGCCCAGAAAGTAGACCCCCCATTGTTTTTGGCCCGCGCGGCAAGCCAGCTTGTGGATCATCTCGCTGCCGGCGACGCGCTGGGGCAACGGATCGGGGCCGAGCTGGCTGCGCCAGACGATCGGTTGCCCGTCGGCCAGGATCAGATCCGCATCGCGTGTGATTTCGGGGACGTCGGCTTGCTCGTGGTGCAGCATCACGTAATTCAAATTTGCCGTGATCACGTAGCTGGGCCGACCGCGGGCGACCAGTTGCTCGATCCGGTCGACGGCACCGGCCATGGTGACGCGATCAAAAGGGACGTCCCAGACGTCGCAGCGATCCAGCGGCGGCAACTCGATCGTTTGCGGGGCCGATTGATTCTCGGCCGTGCGCGTCGTCGGAGTAAAGACGACCGGGGATGCGGGAGTCGTTGAGCCGGTGGTCGAAAAAGGGGCAGACATAACAGCGTGGTGGCAAACAGCGTGACGGAACGGAGCCACGGGGAAAGGGCTCGATGAACCAAGCCTACGACGCCGCCAGCACCACGCCGGGACGGGTGGAGACGCCCGGGCAGCCGGACCGCGATTGCCCGTTGGCGTTATACCGACGATAACGGGTCTGCGGCCCATCGCATCATCGCTGGTCGCGGTGGTCCCCCTCGCCCAGCGGTGTCCCACACACATCAAGTTAAAACGTGGAGCCGTCAATCAAGTAAGTCAACCTTCCTTTCCTCTGGACATTGGTGTCTACATAAGCCGGCTCGCAATCGAGGACAGGGGTTGGGGGTGGCCTGGCGAAAATCAATGGAACTTGGAACGTTGGGTAGGTTCGGGGACGATCAGCGATCCTGCTGGATCCCTCGATTGCAAATTGCAAACTGTTCATTGCAAAATGCAAATTTGCCGGGAATCGTCGCTCAAATCATTTCGCAATTTGCACTGTTCATTTTGCAATTTTCAATCGTTGCCGGTTCAACAGTTTTCGACGCCACGTACTTTTCATCAGGCCCCTCATCCCCAGCCCTTCTCTCGCATAAAGCAGGGGGGGGAAGGGAGCCATGGTAAATTGTGTAGAAACCAATGCCCTCTGGGAGGGCCGCGGAGGAGTTTACGCTCGGAGCGGGGAGGGTTCGCCGTCGCTCGGATGCACTCAACCACCACGAATCAACCCTCCCCTCGCTGCGCTCGACCCTCCCTGCCAGGGAGGGTTAGTTTTTTACTTGTCGGCGATGTCCTCGCCCAGCGGTGCCTTCGCCGATCGTCTGGCTCCGCAGCACCCCAAAGCCCGCCGATTGGCGACGCCGCACCCAGCTGTTACGCTGGCCCGAGATAGCCGTTCCCCTGCTTCCCGATCTCCTTTCCGCCAATCCTCGTGCCCAAACTGTCGCTCCGTCCACCGATCGCCGTTGTCATCACGCTGGAAGGGCTCGCAACGTCCGCGCTGGGCTGTTACGGATGTTCTTGGAACGACACGCCGGCGATCGACGCCTTGGCAGCGACCGGCGTGGTCTGGGACCGTTGGACATCGCCGATCGACCGCCCCGGTGGATTGATCGCGCGTTGGCTGGAGGATTCGCGCGCGGTGATTGCACCGAAGGACCAGCCGGACGATGCTGATCCCGCCGCGACCGTCTTTTTGACCGACGATCCGAAACTGACGCTGCCCGAAGACCAATTCGGCTTCGCACAGGCGATCGCCTTGGAACCGACGCTGAAACGGTTGCCGGCCGAGACCGTCGAATCGACCGTGGTCGCGCAAGCGTTCGCCTCGGCCATCAGCACCGTCACGGCCAAGACGCGGCTGCTGTGGATTCACAGCGGCATGCTTCGCGACCACTGGGATGCTCCCGCGAGCGATGACGACGCTGGGGAACAGGTAACCGAACCGGTGGAGGATCAAACACAGCTTCCGCCCGCCACCGCGGAACCGTTTTTCTTGCCGCCATCGACCGATCCACCGGCGAGGCGGCTCTCGGAATCAGACGACCCCGATTTGCTGTTCGCCTGGATGCAGCGTTATGCGGCCCAAGTCCGATTGTTGGACCAGATGATCGAGCTGCTGGGTGATTCGCTGCGGAGCCGCCGGCCAACGATCCTGTTGGCCGGGGCCAGCGGGTTCTCACTCGGCGAAAACGGTTGGCTGGGACACCACGTCGGACCGCTGCGCAGCCCGGACATCCGCCTGCCGATGCTGGTCTCCCGCGGCGGACCGCTGCGTGTCCCCTCGCTGCAATCGGCGACCGATCTGCCCGAGTTGATCCAGCGAATGGCCGGCATCCGTCCTCTTGTCACGCCGACGCAGTGGTGCCGGCCGGACGATGCGGGGGCGTTGTCGGTCGAGACCGAATCGGACCGCGCGGTCAAGGCCGTCACGACGTCAAATTGGTTTTATGTCGACGACGCCGAGGCGTCCGGCAGGAGCAGCGAACACTTGTATGTCAAACCCGACGACGTCAACGATGTCAACGACATTTCGCGTTTGCGACGCGAAGTGCTGAACGAATTTGCCAACGTCCCCTAAACCGATCTGGCCGGAATCGATTGAAATGGACAGGATCGACCGCAGAGGCCCCATGCTGAACATCATCGGATCCCGCGAGTTGACCAGGTGGTTGGCCGAGCACCGCGTCAGTCTGGCCGTTTCGACCTACCAGGCCGGAAAGCTGTTGCTGGTGGGGACGAAGGGCGACGCGGGGCTGGCGATCTTTGAACGCACCTTCGATCGTTGCATGGGCCTGTGGGCCGACGGCCAGACGATCTGGATGAGCACCCGGTACCAGCTGTGGCGTTTGGAAGACATGGGGCCCGGACCGGTCTCGCGTCCCGAGTTTGACCGGTTGTTCGTTCCGCAGGTCGGCTACACGACCGGTGACATCGATATCCACGACGTCGCCGTCGATGGCCAGGGGCAGCCGGTGTTTATCAGCACGCTATTCAATTGCATCGCGACGATCAGTCAACGACGCAGTTTTACTCCACTGTGGCGACCAAACTTCATTTCAAAGCTGGTCGCCGAAGACCGTTGCCACCTGAACGGCATGGCGATGCAAGACGGCAGCCCCCGCTATGTCACCGCTTGCAGCCGATCGGATGTGATCGACGGTTGGCGCGACCGACGCAAGGATGGCGGCTTGGTGATCAATGTCCGCACCGATCAGATCATCGCCCAGGGACTGTCCATGCCGCACTCGCCGCGACTGTACCGCGACCGGCTCTGGCTGCTCGACTCCGGCAACGGCTACCTGGGATACATCGATACGGAAACCGGAACAATGCGACGCGTCGCGTTTTGCCCGGGCTATGCGCGCGGGCTGGCGTTCGTCGGCGACTACGCCATCGTCGGCGTGTCTAAACCCCGACGTGACGAGCCATCCTTTCACGGCTTGAACCTCGACAACGAACTTGCCGCCAGAGACGCTTCGCCACGCTGTGGGCTGCAGGTCATCGACCTGCGCAGCGGTGACGTGGTGCACTGGATTCGCATCGAAGGCGACGTGATCGGCGAGTTGTACGACGTGGTGGTGCTGCCCGACACGCGACGCCCCAAGGCACTGGGGTTTAAAACCGACGAGATCCAACGCAATGTCTGGTTCGATGAGGAGGATCGGTTGCAAAGCTGGACGGCCGAGGGGTAGGTGGGAGTTGGGAGTTGGGAGTTGGGAGTTGGTTGGCAAAACGATGGGGGCAAAACGACGGGGAGG
>NZ_JACEHH010000081.1 GCF_014154935.1 Stieleria mannarensis | reverse complement strand
CTATCTCCATTTATTATCTCAAGCAACGCATCTTTCACGTCTTCGTTAGGTACCGCGTATTTTAGTGGACTATTTGAAGCAGCATATCTCCGGAATTGCTTCAGAATTTGCTTTGCGATTTTGCTAGTGTCGCCTGATACTCCGTGTTTCGCCTCGATCATCGTACCGTCTACCAAGAAATCGATGAAGCCGTGGCCGAGATTGTTGGTTCGAATATATACATGCATTGCGTTGTTCGAACCCGCCCTCGCTGCAGGAACTGAAGGAAAGGTACGCGGACTCATTTCCGGTGAGGATCGACGCTCCGGCCGCCGACGCCGGTGATTATTCTTTGACGGAAAGGACAGCTTGTGTCTTGGTCGTTGACCGGACCTTCAGATTTACCACAGAGCAATCTGACCTCACTCATCGTCCCAACTGCCCAGTTCTGCTTCAATTTGCTCGATGCTGGGGATGGATGCGCGGAATTGTTCGGGGAGGTTTTCGGTGATTTGGTATTCGCTGACTCCGATGGGCTTGGTGAGGTCTCGGAGGGAGTACTCGACTTTGATGTCGCTTTTGGATTTGCAGATCAGGATTCCGATCGTCGGGCCGTCGGCTTCGGTGCGGACTTGGCTGTCGACCGCCGAGACGTAGAAGTTTAGTTTCCCGGCGTACTCGGGTTTGAACTTTTCCACCTTCAGCTCGATCACGACGTAGCAGTGCAGCCGTAGGTGGTAGAACAGCAGGTCGATGCTGTACTCGTCGCCGTCGACGGTGATTTTGTATTGCCGGCCGACGAAGGCGAAACCGGCGCCCAGTTCGAGCAGGAATTTAGTCAGGTGCTCGATCAGGCCGTCTTCCAGCACCGTTCGTTGTGCCGGTCGGTCAGTGTCAGGAAGTCGAAGTTGTACGGGTCGCGGAGCAGCTGCCGAGCAAGGTCGCTCTCCGGCTTTGGGAGCGTGGCCTCGAAATTGTGGATCGCTTGGCCTTCCCGCAGGTGCAGGCCGGATTCGATCTGGTGCGTCAGCACAGCCCGCGACCAGTTGTTTTCGATCGTTTTCTGGACGTAGAACAGGACATCGGCAGGTACGTCGAGCTTCTGCATCAGGACGATGTTGTGGCCCCAGGGGATTTGCGAAACAAGTTGTTTCGCAATTGGACGCATTTGCGAATCAGGCTGTTTCGCAATCTGGTTTGCTGCCGAATGACCGGGCACGGTGGGGGTCGAGGCTGAATTCCAGAACACGAACCACTGCCGAATCAACTCAAGATTCCGCCGTGAAAACCCTTTAATCTCAGGGAATTCATGCAACAAATCTTCGCTCATCGTCTTCAAAAAGCCCTCGCCCCATTTGGCCGATTTTTGCTTTTCGAGAATCTGATCGCCCAGAAACCAGTACAGTTCCAACAGTTGCACATTGACGGCGACTGCGGCTTTGATTTGGGAAGCCTTCACTCACGCTTTGATCGATACGATCCACTGCCGGTACTCGTTTGTCTTCGCCAACTCACTCATCGTTTCGTCTCCTTTGGAACGATCGCCCAGCAATCTTGTCGTGGAACAGCCATCTCGATCGCAATGTATGGCAGCGATGTTCGTTCACCACTGAAAGGGGTGCGTTGAAACGCGTTGCCAGCTTCACTCTGTATCGAGACCGGCTACTTCATCACAAGGCCATCGATCGACAACCGAATTGTAGCCGATGACTTCCCAAAGACAGAGTGCGCGATTTCCCGGCGGAAGTAAACAGTCGATCGGATCCGACCGCCTTGCCATCATCAGGCATCGAAGTATGTCAGCTTCTGCTCAAACAATTTGCGTTGGTTCGGGCTGTGGATAGAGTCACGTTCAAACGTTGCGTTTTTGACCCGAGCGTGGAACGCTTGAAAGGGCCTAAGCACTGCTTAGGCGACAAGCCTACCGCGCGAGTCGGTCTTCGAATTCTAGCTTTGAGGATGAATAGAGCAGTGCATGTTCGAATTTTTTCACCGCGTCGAACTTCGAGAGTCTCAGGTAGCGGGCGTAGGTTTCGAAGTCGCCACAGGTCACCAGGTAGTCCAGGTCGATCGGTCGACCTGAATCGTATCGTGCGGCACACTCCTTCATGATCGTCGGATCAAGCGATGCCATGAATTGATCCAACAACGCCCGATCACGTGTCGAAGCGATATCGGTGAAGTAGGTGTTTCCACTGTTCGGATCGTCTGCCCGCTTTGCCACGTAAATCGCGGCGCCGACGGCGGATGTGACGAGCATCGTCATCAGGATCGTGATTCCACGCATTGCTTGCCTCCTTTTGGATGTAACCAACCGTAGGTCACCCGGTCGGACTGTCAAAACCGGTTTCCCTTTTTGAGGGATGGGGCAAACGGAGGATTGTTGCGCGACGCGAAAATTGCTGAAACACCTTGGTTGATGGTCCGCTTGGAAAGCTGAACGGGTGACTTTCGACCCATCTTGGTTGCTCCGATCTCCAGGAAACCGAGTCACGCGTTCGGTCCCGCTCCGAATTCCTCGCAAACCAAACGGACGATACGACAATGGCAACGATCCAAGAACCGGCGCGAAAGGCGCCTTGGCCTCCCATCGCAGCGACCGGCAAACAACCGGTTCCCTATCCGGTCGGCCAGAAAGAAGGCGAGACCTTTGGCACCATCGCAAAGGACCATGGGCTGGATGCCAAAGAACTGATCCGGTTCAATTTTGGCACCCTGAAATCGGCCGAGATCAATTGGTATTTGGTCAATTACGTCCAATGCCCCCGGCCGTCGCGCGGTCAAAAGTACGTTCATTTTCGCGGGGCCAAATACGACGCTGCGAACAAGACGGGGATGATCTTTCTGCCCGGCGCCGAATCACAGCCGCAAGACAACGTGTTCGGGAACAAGGTCGTCGAGCTGTACAACAACCTAAGCGAAAGTGAAAAATATCCCAACGGATTGTGCTACCAAGTCGCGTACAACCGCGTGAAAGCGGCGGCGAATCAAGTCGGCGTTGCGCTTCCGCCGCTCTCAAGCCGCAACTCGTTCGGCCGACTGTGGGGATCGTTCATCAACACCAAAACGAACTCCTGGTTCAATCTACCCGAAAAGTATCGCGGCAAAGGGGCTGCTGGAGCGATGGCTTTCGCGAAGCTCGGCACGCTGGTTGACCAGAACGGGATCTGGGCCGGGAATTTGAAACCCGGCGCCGTGATCCAAACCTGGAGCACGAAGTCCAACTACGAATTGGTGCGCGACAATCAACGCCCCCGCGGCATCGGCCACTCGTTCATCTTCCTACGCTATTCGACCTCCGGATCGACCATCGATGGCATGCACATCGCCGACCAGGGGTACCAGGGGCGACGTGTATTGGCGCGGGGGAAATGGGGCTGGTGGGTCGGAGCCAATTTGGTCCAAGGTGGTTGAGGAGGGGCAGAAAAATGAGGGGCAGGAAAAATGGTTGAGGAGGGCGACAGGAAAATGGGTGACAAGAAAATGGGGCGGGGGATGGTGTTATTCGATCGCGCCGGCGCCGGATGGCACCTTCGGGAAAATCTCGATCGGTTCTTGGGACTCAGCGGCTAAGGCGCGGCATTGGCGAAGTCGGTTTTTGATTTCATCGACGATGCGTTTCGTCGGTTCGCCGCCGAGTCCTCCATAGACCGATTGAAACTCGTCCCGCGAGATCCCTTCGGGCAGGGCACTAATCGAAGGGCAATAGTCGGTGGCGTTCAATCCGTCGCGAATGCTTCGCTGGAGAGACGTGGCGGACGTCTCGTCGGCGGTCGCGGCACGGGCGAACAGGACGCCGGCGCGATCGGCGACGAGATCGACGAACGAAAACCCAGAGCCTCCCGGGTTCGAATCCATCAACTCTTTCATCACTCCGATCGATATCGAGCGATTGCCATCGGCCAGCACCGTCAATGACGCGCTGACCCAGAAGTGTCGTGGTAAATCGGCTCGGCCGCGAAGCGTGACTTTCTGGCGAAGCTGGCGGATCGCATCGTGATGGGATGGATCAAGCGAGCGTCGCGCGACCGATGCGATGTGTTCGTCCCCGAGGATGACGCCGAGCGCGAGGATCGCGGCCTGGTTGGCGTGCACGGGATCGGCTGCAACGGAATTTTCGGCCGCGAAACGAAACGCCACCGCGATGCACTGGGCAAAGCCGTCGTCACCGGCGGGAATCTCGTCGACGTGTGCCAATACGTGCTGCCCCGTGATTCGCGCACTGCGATCCAGATCGTTTGAGATGCCGTGCGGGATGCCCCAGAGGAACAGACCGCACAGGATCGCGACCAGCGAGACCCTGGCGACCAGACTCTTTCTCAAAGCGAGTCCGGCGGCCACACCGATGACGGCAGAGACGATCGCAAGCTTGATCTGGGACGGGATCGGAAAGTAGCCATGGTTGATCCACAGGGAAGCAACGGCCAGACAAGACGTGGCGGGGAATCCGATCAGTGCCGATTGCCACAGCGGTCGACGGCTGACACCGAGCGTTACCAGGAATCCGAGCATGCCGATTGAAATGACACGCAACGCGATGGCCGTCGCCGCTCGTGACGACGCTTCGGACAATCCGGTCAGTTTGGCGATGGCCGTGACCGCGTTGTCCGGCGCTCCCAATGGACGCGGATCAGGAACAAAACACAGCACGGTGAACCAAGTCAGAACCAGCGCCAATCCGATGGTCGGTGACAGACCAGGGAGACGCGATGCCGGCCGAATCGTGACTCTATCCATGACTCTATTTGAACCGGCTCGTTTCGCTGCGTGGATTCATTGCGTTCGTGTGCACAGCAGTATTCTCGGTCGTACTTCCGGTTTTGCAATGATGGATTCGACGAACGATCGGTGAAAACAAGCTCGCTTCGCATCAGGGATGCTGAATCGGCGGGGGACGGTCCATCGACGGAAGGGAGGTGACAGAAAAATAGGGGGCAGAAAAATGGCTGCGTTGCCTGGGGCATGCGAGGCCGCAAGCCGACCGGATCGGATGCTCGTAAGACTTGACACGGATGTTCTCCTATGTCACCATTTGGTGACATGAAAGAGGTGGATAATCCTGCCGAATCGGATCGCATTTGGAAGGCCCTGGCCGACCGGGTGCGTCGCGACATTCTCGATTTGCTCGCTGAACGTCCGTTGACGACGGGTGAGATCGTAAACCGTTTCAGTGATTCACATTGCCGTACGGCCGTGATGAAGCACCTGGAGATTCTGGTAAACGCCAACCTGGTGGTCGTTCGCCGGGAGGGGCGTCAACGCTGGAATTACCTGAACCCCGTCCCGATTCAGCGTGTTTGTGACCGCTGGGTCAGCAGGCATGTCAAGCACCTGGCGTCGGCACTCTCGCGACTGAAAGACTTTGTCGAGGATCACGAAACCAATCGTCAGGCGTCGAGCAAGCGCCGGGCATCTGGGGCAAGCAAACGCAGCGGTTGACAAACCAAAGCAAGGGCAAGCCGATCATGTCGTTTCACCGTTTTGCACCAACACTTGCCGCCGAGGCTCAAGGCATGTCCGAAATCAAGACCATTGCAACTGGTTGTGTTCAATACGAATTGGAGATTGAAATCAAAGCCGGTCGGCCGGCGGTATGGCGGGCACTGCTGGAGCAGCCGGATCGCTGGTGGTTGCCTGACTTCCGGATGGTGGACGAAGCGTCGACGGTTGAGTTTGATGTTCGTCCGGGCGGGCGAGGGTTGATCGAGTATCGGGACGGGGGAGGTTTTTTGGTCTGGTACAGCGTTCAGTTCTTTCAACCCGAGGCGTTCAAGCTCTATTTGGTCGGCAATGTCGCGCCGGACTGGGGTGGCCCTTCGACGAGCAATCTGTGCCTGTCCTTGGAAGAACGCGTCTTGGGAGAAGGGGGCGACGGCAGTGTTTTAAAGATCTCGGACGCGCACCATGGGCATGTCAGTGAATCCTATGTTGGGTCGCTGAAAGACGGTTGGGCGCAATTGTTTGGCGAGGGATTGCGCCGTCATGTGGAGTCGGTGGGTTGAAGCGGGAACCACCTAAGGTTTTGGGTAGGCGGTAGTGGACGACGCGTGGAGTCCTGGCAGCTGGCAATGCGAGAGGACTCGTCGCCTTCGAAATCAACGAGTCGCGTGTTGTTGCGAGACTTGTTTTGTTATTGACAGAGGGAGGACCTTCAATGGCCCGAGCCCATGCCACTACTTCGTCGATTCAATCTGGTTTCGCATTTGGTCGATGATCGCGGGCAGGTAGATGATGCCGGAGTAGTGGTTGGCCAACAGTTTGATGTGATGGGATGAATCGAGTTTGGCCGCGGTGGCGAGTGCGTTGGCGCTGGACATCGGGACGACGGTGTCCAGGGTGGCGGAGTAGATCCAGGTGCGGTCGGAGTCCAGGCGGTGGGCGATGCGGGTCGGTTCGATTTGGTGGACGAGCGATCGAAGCTGGTCGCCCACCAGCCCGGCTCGCTCCAACCGCACGCGGACTTTGGCGGCGTCTTTGGCCCCGTTTTGAATCACGTCCAATAAATTGCCGCCGGCCAGCGTGATGAAAACGTTGTCGTAGCCGTTGTCGATCGACGCCGCGGTGGCCGACACAAATCCGCCCAGGCTGGTGCCTTGAAGCGAAATGCAGTCGGCGTCGACCACAGGCAGGCTGGCCACCGCATCCCGGGCTCGTCGCACGTCGGCGATCGCTTGACGCATCGCGGAAAAGAAGAATGCATCGTCCGGCTTTTGGCCGTCGACGCGACGTTTTCCGTAGTGCGGCAGGTGGATCAAAAACGCATGGAACCCACAGTGCTGGAATCCGTGGGCGAACATCCGTCCGACCGCCATGCTGCTGCTGGTTTCATGCACCACGACCACCGCGCCGGCCCGTTTGGGACGCTTTTGTTCGTCTCGGGCGACATACCATTCCATCGACACCAAGTCATTCAGCGGATCACCGGTATCAATCGGGGATGGGAAACGAACAGTGACGTCACCGCGCAGGCTGTCGGGCGCGTTGCACTTGATTAAAAAACTCGATGGCGACCACGTCAATCCGTTGAGGCAGGCGAGCGCATCTTGAGATGATTCGTCGCCGATGTGCAACGAATCGGCAGCCTGGAACGAGCGGCCAACCAATTCAAGCGGCACTGTCTGCAGTGCTTCGTCGCCACAACAGATCAGTCGACCGCACAGGAAAGCGGTGAACCAGACCACTCTGAATCGATACATCGCTCTACTCATTCGAAGGCGTGAAATTGGATGGTTTGCCGGGCGGTCTGCGTCGTGCAAGACCGCGCGAGATGTGCTGCGGCGTCCGGCGACGACCAGGATCATCGATCAGATTCGTCGGCTTCCTCCGCGTTGGATTTTTCGAGCCCTTCGCGGTATGCAGCGTCCAACTCCTCTTTCGACAGGTAGTCCCTGTCCCAGTGTGTCGTGTGCTGGTCCTTCACTTCTTCGGCGTGAACTTTTGATTCGTCGTCTTTTGCGTTGGGATCGGAATCCGGCTCGGCGTTCATGATTGTAACTCGATGTTTGGAAAGGGGGGTGAGACTGTAGCAAGCGTGCAACCGGTCCCGGTGTGTCTGGCGTGGGGAATCAAGAATCGTCGTTCGCGCGGCCACCGGGGTAAATCAGCTGAAAACGCGCCGTCGCCAACTGATCTTCTGAAAACAATCGCCTGAGCACCGACTCGTACTTCGGTTCGTCGTAGGCGATTGACGCGCGGCGGACCAGCTCGGCGAGCTTGCTGCCGTCCAGTGGTGTGATTTGTTCGTGTTGCCAATCTTTCTCTGACCGCGCAAAGGGAATCAGGAAGTCCAACGCGTCTCGAATTCCACCGGCGTTGGCGGAGTCATGGTGCCATAAATTGATGTCGACGTGATCGGCAAGCGTGGCAAGGTGGAAAAACGCCTTGAGGTTCATCACCGAATAGTCCCAAGATTTGGTCCGTGTCAGTTCATGGGGTTGTGATCCGTCAACGCGGATCTGGGAATCGATGCGCCGTTCGGCGACGTTTCGCAAGACATTGCGGGCGACGTCCGGCTGGCCGGCGTACAGGGCAAAGCAGGCGACTTGGGCGTCATACCAAGTCGCATGATTGTTTTTCGTCCGATCTTCGTCGCGACCGTGTTTGCTGTTTCGAAGCCAATGCAAATACTGCGCGAACCATTGCCGCAGTGACCGCGCGTCGGCGTCGGTCCAGGCGGCAGACGTTTCCAACAGCAAGGCGGCGTCGACCGCTCCGATCAGACAGGCGGTGTCGATGATCCCGATCCCACGTCCTTTCGTTCTGCCGGGGATGGCTTGCCCGAAGTTCAGGTTCGCGTTCATCGCCGTTTCCGGGCGGATGAACCAAGTTCGCAGCAACTCCGCGCCGTGCCGCGAATAATCGGGGTTTCGGGTGTAGTACCAAGCCAGCGCCAACGTTAATCCATTGCCGCAGGTCTTTTTCAAACCCACGTTGTCGTACTCCATCCGCTCCGGATTGACTTGGCCGTCGCGGCGAATGTACGGCTTGCCGTCGGGTTTATCGGGGTCGGGCCACCAGTAGGGGCCGACGCTGATGTAGTCGTGTTTATCACCGCTGGGCGGAACCATCGTTTTGGAAACGACGGTCCAAGGGCCTTCGGTCAAGCATTCGTCGGCCTCGCGTCGCAGGTCTTCAATTGCCGGGTGGACAGTGTCGCCGGAAGCCCGCCATCGTGCGTACTGGCCAGCCATACCACGGCCGTCCAGGATCAGCGTCCGGGGAGGATCAAATGCGGCGGGATCCTGGGCGGCGATCGGTGCCAGCACCAGGGAGCCGATCGCAAACAAACAAACACATCGGGGAATCATCGTCTGCATCGCATGGAGTGGTTCAACGAGCGTGTGTTTCACGCTCGGCCGGACGTGAACTATGTAAGCACGCGCGGTCCGGTCGAGTCTTGTCGTGCTTGATTCTTGGCACGACGTCACCGCCGGCGGCGAGCGCGATATGGCAATTGTACGCGCGAGATCAGACGAGTTCCAACTCGCCGGCGGCGGGCGTTTCGCGAGGCAGCGTCGGGGCGGCCGGTTCCGGCTGCTGCACCTGGCCATCGAGCCGGCGATTGGTGCTGACGATCAGGTACAACGCGGGAACGACAGCCAGGGTCAACAGCGTCCCCAAGGCCATGCCGGCCACCAGGATGATTCCGATGCTGTTGCGGGCTTCGGCCCCGGCACCGGTGACCAAGACCAGCGGAAAGTGCCCTAGGATGGTGGCGGCCGACGTCATCAATACCGGACGTAGTCGGGTTTGGGCCGCGTGCATGATCGCGGTCCGTTTTTCCCAACCGTCGTGTCGCAGCATGTTGGCAAATTCCACGATCAAGATGCCGTTCTTGGCGACCAGGCCGACCAGCGTGATCAGTCCGACTTGAGAGTAGATGTTGATCGTCGTGAAGTCCAAACAGGTCAGCACCAACACGCCGGTGATCGCCGGCGGGACTGAACCGAGTAACACGACCAGCGGGTCGCGAAACGAATGGAACTGGGCGGCCAACACCAAGTAGATCAGCACCAGAGCAAACCCCAGCGTGCCGGCCAATTTGGAACCTTCGTTGCGAATTTGACGCGACTCGCCGGCGTAGTCGATTTCCGCGACGCCGCCGGTGACGTCGCGTGCGATCTGTTCGATGGCGTCCAGGCCCGTCGCCTTGGTCACGCCGGGCAGAACGGCCGCGGAGATTTTCAGCGAGTCTTGTTGCCCGAATCGGTTCAAGCTGCGCGGCGCGGTCACCGGTTCGATCGACGCGAACGCCGAAACGGGAATCAGCTCGCCGGCTGGATTGCGGATTTTTAAGTCCATCAACGAGCCGACGTCTTCACGCTGGCGGGCATCCAACTGTGGAATGACGCGGTACGAGCGGTCGAAGAAGTTGAATCGGTTGACTTCACCGCCGCCCAATAAAACGCCCAGTTCACGTCCCACCGCGGCCTGGTCCAGCCCCAGGTCGGCCAGCACTTCGCGATCGACGATCACTCGCGCCTGGGGCAGGTCGAATTTTAAATCCGAGTCGACGAACATGAACATGCCCGACTGGCCGGCTTGTTGCATGATCTGTTGAGACCACTGGAGTCGTTGCTGCGTGGGCGCATCGCTTTTGATGACGACTTCGACGTCGAACTGCCCGGCACCCGGGAGCGGCGGCACCAAGACCGGAAACGCCTCCAGACCGACACTTTGCGATGCGATGCCGTAGACTTCGGGAAGCATCGATTGGGTGTCGCGCTCACGTTGGTCCCAATCCTTGGTGATCACGCCGCCGAATCCGCCGCCGGCGGTGACCAGTGACCACATGTAATCGGTTTCGGGGATCGCCTGCAACGTTTCAGCCAACTCGCCGGCCCAGCGGGTCGACGCGTTCAGCGTCGAATCGGGAGCGGCGCTGACGACCAACGAGATCGCCCCTTCGTCCTCGATCGGTGCCAGTTCTTTGCCGGAAAACATGTACAGCGGGACGGCTGCCAGGGCGGTGATCAACGTGGCCGCGGCGATCGACCAGCGCAGATCCAGCACCCAGACCAACATCCGCGCATACACCGACTGCAGTCGTTCAAACAGCCGTGCGGTCAACCGGCTCAGCCGCCCCTCGCGTTCTTCGGCCTGCAACAACACGCCGCTCATGATCGGCGACAACGTCACCGCGACGATTCCGGAAACGATCACGGCGGCTGCCAGCGTGAACGCGAATTCACGAAACAGCATGCCGGTCAATCCCGATTGAAACCCGATCGGTGCGTAGACGGTCGCCAAGGTGATCGTCATGGCGATCACCGGGCCGACCAGTTCTCGCGCCCCGACCAGAGCCGCAGACTTTTTGGACAGGCCTTGGCGGAGGTGACGTTGGACGTTTTCGACCACCACGATGGCGTCGTCAACGACCAGACCGACCGACAGGACGATGGCCAACAGGGTGAGCAGGTTGAGCGAAAAACCCAACAGAAACATCACGACGGCGGCACCGATCAACGAGACCGGCATCGCGACCAAGGGGACCAGGGCCGAACGCAGCGAGCCCATGAACAGGAACACGACCAGGGCGACGATCGCGACGGTTTCCAGCAACGTCGTAAAGATTTCCGAGAGCGCCTTGCGCATGAATTTGGTGCCGTCGTACGCCATCTGCATGTCGACGTGCGAGGGCAAACGCGGCTGGATTTGGGACATCGCCACCGCGACGGCGTCGGAAACTTCGATCTCGTTGCTGCCCGGCAGCGGCCAGACACTCAGGTAAACCGCTTTCTCGCCGCGATACATCGCCGTGGCGGTTGGCTCTTCCGAACCCAATTGGACTTCGGCGACGTCTTGCAACCGCACGATCGAATCGTCGGTCTGTGAAACGATCAAATCACCGAACTCTTCGACGCTGCGCAGGTCCGTGTTGGTCAGCAAGTCGATTTGAATCGATTCGCTTTTGACCTGCCCGATCGCGGCCAAAAAATTATTCCGCTGGAGGGCCTGGTAAACGTCGCCGGGGGTCAGGTTCAATTCCGCCAACCGTTGCGGTGAAATCCAGATCCGCATCGCCGGGGTCTGTCCGGCTTCGACGCCGACGCGTTGAACGCCGCGGACGGTCGCCAAGCGGGGCTGGACGTTGCGAGCCAGGAAATCGGTTAGCTCGGGGATGTCGAAACGATCCGACGTAAAACTGATGTAAAACGTCGCATACGGTTTGTCGGCCCGTGCCAGATCGACCGTCGGCGGTTCAGCCTGGTCGGGCAACTGCGACCGGATCTGGCTCAACCGCGCGTTGACTTCCGCGAGCGCCCGTGTGGAATCGTGATTGAGTTGCAGCTTGATGGTGATCGTGCTGATGCCGGCCACACTGGTCGATTCGATCGTGTCGACGCCGGCGATCGACGAAACGGCTTGTTCGATCGGCGTGGTCAGGAACCCGCGGACGGTTTCGGCGCTGGCCCCAAAGTACAGCGTGGTGACGGTGATCGAACTGCTTTCCAGTTTCGGAAACTGCTGGACGGGCAGCGACATCGCGCAGCGGAGCCCGATGATGACCAGGATCGAATTGGCGACGACGGCCAACACCGGGTGGCGGATGAACAGATCGGTGATCGCGCGGCGCGGCGGCGCGCCATTTTGCTCGTGCATCAAGAAGTGCCCCCTGTGGCCGTATCGCCGGTGGCCAGCAAGCGTCCTTCGCTGACCTTGAAGGATCCGTCCGTGATCACCGTGTCACCGGCGGTGACGCCGTCGGCAATCCAAGTTCGCGAGCCATCGCTGCCCAAGACGACGATCGCACGTGACTCGGCCCGCAATTGGCCTTCGCTTTCAACCGCGACAAACACAGTCGTTCCCGTCGGGCCGCGTCGGATCGCGGTCGACGGAACGGTGACCGCCGGGATTTGTGGGCCGTAGGGGATCCGAACCTTGACCGAGTCGCCGGGGTGCAGCGTCGTCGGCGGTTGGTCCAATCGCGCCCGAGCCAGCAAGGACCTGGATTGCAGGTTGGCCGAGGCATCGACGGCGATGATCTTTGATTCCAGCGGTCCGGCCGTCCCCGACAGCAACAGCTCGACCGTGTCACCGGCACCGACAGACGCGGCCACCGCTTGGGGCATCGCAAAGTCGATGTTCAAGTAATCATCCAGCCCGGACAGTTCGGTGATCTCGCTGCCGGCGGCCAAGTACTGGCCGGGATGAAGGTCGAATAAACCGACGCGGGCGTCGAACGGGGCGCGAAGTGTTTTTTTGTTGATCAACGCTTCCAGCCGTTCAACTTCCGCGATCGATCGGGACAGGTCGGCCGTCGCCTCTTCCAACAGTTGTTCACTGCCGGCCCCGGAGCGTTTCAGCCGTTCGTTTCGCGCCAAAGCGTCTTCGGCCAGTTTGCGGGTGGCCAGTGCACTCTTAAGTTCCGCTGATTCCAACTCGGTGTCGAATCGGAACAACACGTCGCCGCGACGCACCAAGTCGCCCGGTTTGACACCGACTTCCGTCACCACCCCCGTCAACTCATTGCTCAACGTGACCGATTGCGACGCCAGCACGGTGCCGATCACCACGCTGTTTCGCCGATAGGGTTGGTCGACGGCGGCAGCCGAGGCGACCGCAACGGGCATTTCCGGTGGCGGAGGCATCGAGCTGGCGGCTTGGATTTGACGGTATTTGGCGTAGCCGACCGCGCCGAGCGCCCCCACCACAAGCAGGAGGACGAAGACGGAACCGGCGATCAGACGTTTCATCGGCGAATCAGCAAACGGGGAAAACAGGCACCAGGAACCGAGGAGGTTAGTTCATCGACCGTCCAGCGCGAATATTGCCGGCGAAGAATCCGTGAATCGCATGAACCATTGCGAGCGTCCATCAACGCCCCATCGCACGGACCGAGTCGGTAATACCCTGTCTACAACACCCCGTCCGCGGACCGTCAGGGAATACTCCTGTGACGCCGGTAGCTTACAGCGGGTTCGCCGTTTCGCTAGGCTTTGTCCCTCAACCTGGCAAGGGGCGTCTGTGGTAGCGGAATTCGCCAAGAATTTCGGCTTTTCCCGTGTGGACTGCTGCGAGTCGAAAGCCTTGGCGGCTTCCGCTACGGGTTGAGGGACAAAGCCTAGGATTTTGTCGCGCCTAAGTACGCAGGAAGGCAGTAGTGGGCGACGCGAGGAGTCCTTGCAGTTTGCGAGGGAAATGGACTCGTCGCCTCGCCCACTACCCAAAACGCCCACTACCCAAAAAACAGATTCATTGGTTTCCAGCACCGATTACGGGAATGAAGAAAAAACGGTCCCCAAAAAAGTCCAGCCACAAAGCGAATTCCATTTCAATCCAGATCGCGCGTCACGCGATTGGCTTGACGATCGCCGGATCCGACCCCAGTGGTGGGGCGGGGCTGCAAGCCGATCTCAAGGCGTTTCAGCAGAACGGCGTGTACGGCATGAGCGTGGTGACGCTGTTGACCGTCCAGAACACGCTGGGGGTCAAGCGAGTCGAAACGATGCCGGTCGATTTGGTCGAGCAGCAGCTTGACGCGGTGCTGGAGGACATCGAGCCGCTGGCGATCAAGACGGGAGCGCTCGGCACGCCGGCGATCGTTCGTGCAGTCGCCAAACGTCTGAAGTCCTACGAAAGTGACGTGATCGTCGACCCGGTCTTGATCAGCAAGCACGGTGACCTGCTGGGCGGCGACAGCATGGTTTATGCGTATCGCAAGCATCTGTTTCCGGTGGCCACGCTGGTTACTCCGAATCGGTATGAAGTGGAGGCCATGTTGGGGAGGAAGCTGACTGATCTTGATTCGATTTGCGACGCGGCGCACGAGCTTCTGCAATTCGGTCCCAAATACGTTTTGGTCAAAGCCGGCGTGATCGATGGGTTGCGGCACCACGTGCTGGCCGACCAGGAACAGGCGATCTGTGTCGCCGTGAAAGACGTGCCGGGCAACCACGGGCACGGAGCGGGGTGCAGTCTGTCGGCGACCATTGCGGCGGCGCTGACGCGTTGTCCGCGGAAGCACCCGCACGCGGAACGGATCCGCGCGGCCGTGGAATTTGCCATCTCCGCCGTCCACGCCGCAGTCACACTGACGCCTCCGTTGGGGAAAGGGTGTCACCCGGTCGAGCATCGTGTCCTGGACAGAGGGACCAGCGGAAAGCTGGGATAGCTGGACAGCGCCACTTTGGCGTAGCTACGCTCGCCAGAGCGTGGAAAACCCCGGGGATCCACCTTCTGGCGAAGGTAGCTACGTTCGACAGGCTGGAAGCCTATCCCACATCCGACATCGACTCGGCCGCATTGCCGACGGGCGGCGCGGAATCGGGTACGCCGCGGACTTTCACGAATCCTGAGATCGCTACGATGATGGCTGCCAAAAGCACCAAGACCTTGATCCAGGTGGACTTCTTGTCGCGGATCGGTTGCAGCTTGGCACTCCGCCCGACCAAGGCCGCAGCAATGAAGAAGACGGCCAACGCCAGCAGCATCTTCGTGCCCACCAAGGCGTGATAAAGCGAGTCGCCCTGATGAGCCGGCATGGCGCGAAAGTAGTTGTAGAAACCGCTGACGAGAAACAGCAGCACGCCCAGGTGCACAAACCGTTTCCAGCGCGAGGTCACCGACGAGGCAAGTTGGGCATGCGCATCGTCGCTGAGTTCTTTCGCCGATGGCATCAACACAAACGCCGTGAAAACGCTTCCGCCGACCAGGGTGATCGCGGTGCCGACGTGAACAATTCGTGAGATGATATCCAGGATTTCCATGGAGCCACTTTGAGCGTGGGGAAGTGTTTGCGCCCGCGGGGCGACCGGCCAGCGGAACACTGTACCGGTCCGCCCAGCAGGACGGAAGCCGATGGGCGGCCGCGGATTCGACGTGGCAAGATTGCACTCGAACTTTCACACGACTCTCTCCTCGTCTCTCCTCGCTCGATCCTCTAGGCATCAAGCTAAGACGAAACCCACTTTGGAAGCATTGATGTCAACACAACTTACAATGGCTCCCTTCTCCCCCGGCCTTGTGGGGGAGAAGGGCTGGGGATGAGGGGGCCGGCGCCGCGGAAATTGGCTGGGTGTACCGCCCCTCACCCTCAACCCCTCTCCCCAAAACCGATCGCAGTCGACTTCACTCTTTCATCAAATTCTGTTGACGCGATCTGTTTTAGAGAGAGGGGAGCCCTGCCCTAAATCGCGGACCAATTTGTTTGGACACCAATGCTCTGCCAGGGAGGGTGACTTCATAAAACCGCACGACCGCTTCCCAAAAAGGAACGGTCATCATCCAACGCCGGAACGGCTTCACTTCACCGGGAAAAACTTCCGCAGCCTCTCCGCGTCGGGTTTGGGGGTGACCAGGGAGACGATAACGGTGGCCAGTGTGGACAAGATAAAGATCGTCGCCACCGGCATCGTGTGAATCGTCGTTTCGCCCAACGTCAGATCGACCGACCAGTTTTCGATGGCGCCGAATTGCGAGGCTGCGAACAACCAGAACCAAACGGACGCTGCGGTCGCCACGCCTGCATAGGCGCCCCACTTGGTCAACCCACGCCAATAGATCGCCAAGAACGCCAGCGGGAACAAGCTGCTGAATCCGCTGAAGCACCAGATCCCAAGTTGGAACACCCGCGTCTGGGCGATCGTTGTCAGACTCAGCAAGAACGTCGCGGCGACCACGGCAACGATGAACCCGCGCGAGATCATGACGATTTGGTGATCACTGAATCGATTCTCGCGGCTGTAATGCACCACGATGTCTTTGGTGAACATCGTCCCGATACAAAGGAACTGACTGTCCAGGCTGGACATGATCGCGGCCAGAATCCCGGCCAACAGGAACCCGCCCAGGACGTCTCCCGAAAGTGATTTGACCATGAAACCGAGCACTTTGTTGGGGTCGCTGGCGATCGGAGGCGGAATATTGATCAGCCCCGTCGTGGCCCAGACCCCGATCAGGACGCAGGGAATCCAGACGATCAAAATGAACACCGGGTGAGCGACCACGGGCAGCTTGAACGCATTGGCATTCTTCGCCGTCAGCCAGTGTTGAAACAGGTGAGGAAACATCCCGACTGAAAACGGAATCAGCATGTACGTCAAAAACAGCCACGGGTCCATCCGTTCTCGTGTGCGGAATTGTGCAGGGGCTTCGACAGTTTCGATTTGATCCGACAAGTCGACTTCGGCGCGCACCCGCCGCGCTTTGGGAATTTCTTGAGACACGATGTGCAAGGAGTCCATCAGCCCCGACGGCGGTTCGGTGCGAACGACGCGTTGGCCGTCGCGGGTCTCGTGCGCACGTCCGTCGGCCACCGCTTTAGCAGCCAATCCCGTGGCGATCAAATAGAACGCAACGACGCCCAGCACCATGAATACGATCGTCTGGAAGGCGTTCGCCCAGGCGGTTCCACGCATGCCGCCGAAGAACACATACACCAGGACGACCGCACAGATCACCAACTCGGTCAACCAGGGTGGGATGCTGCCCGATTCGGTCAGCATCGGAAAATCACCGCGCGTCGCACCTTCGATCGCCTTGCCCGCCGAGATGATTCCGACCAGCAAATACGGGATCACCAGCGAAACCAGGATCGGAAACAACAGCAAGCCGATCTTGTCGCTGCCCAATCGATCGCGGAAGAACCCGATTTGCGTCGTGTAACCGTATTGTTTGCCCCACGACCAGAGTTTAATCCCCAGCAGGAAGAAGCAAAGTGAGTGGATGATCCCTGAAGATGACGCAAGCATCGCGTAAACGCCCACGCCTTCGGCGAACGCTTCACCGGTCGATCCGACCAAGGCGAATCCGGTCATCGTGGTGCCGAACAGCGACATCAACAACAGAAAGGGGCCGATCGAATGGCTGGCAAGCAAATAGTCTTTCGACGTGCCGCGAAACAGCCGCGACGAAAACAAGCCTAAGCAGACCAGCGCCGCCAAGTAGGCTCCGATGATGACAACTTTGATGACTCCGGGGCTCATGACAACGCCTCCGCTTCCTCGGCGGTGGCTGCCGATTCAGTCATCTCTTCCAGGTCATTCGGCCAGGCAAACTTGGTTGCCATGAACCAGACGATGCTGGCTGCAACCGAGATGCCGGCGTGGTACGCCAAGGTGACGGGAAGGAATCCCAGCACCAACCGGTCGTTGTCCCAGTTCCATAAGTCGTGATGCAAGATGACCAGCAGGACAACAAGTCCCCAAACAAGGTATTTCATGAAGTGTGGTGTCAACTGTTAAAAGGGTGTCAGTATGCCAACAAGTGAAAACACCCTCCCCCTGGGAGGGTCGCGGAGGAGTATACGCTCGGAGCGGGGAGGGTTGTCTGTGGCTCGGATGCACTCGCACACCGCCGATCGACCCTCCCCTCGCCGCGCTCGACCCTCCCTTCCAGGGAGGGTGAATTCCTTAACTTGACGCCTATGCCCCCTCGCTGCGCTCGATCCTCCTGCCAGGAGGGTGACTTCGTAAAACCGCACGACCTCCACACGGGAGGGTGTCGATTCCACGCAGTTGATTTGTGTGTTTAGCAGGCATCCAAGTGGATGGCGTCGGTTAATTGTTCGTCGGCGGATTGGCGACGACGGAGACGTTGTCGATGAAGATTTCGGCATTGGTCGCGTTACCGAACAAACCCGGACTGCCTTGGGTGTTGGGCGCCGGGTCGGTCGCGGTCAACGTCCAATCCGCTGGCTCTGGTGTGCCTCGCGGCCAAACCTTGCCACGCAAGACGACTTGTCCGTCTTCGCGGGTGGCTTGGAACTTTAGCGTGTACCAGGTTTCGGGGTTCCACGGGTACGACACGCTGCGTGCCATCCGGTTTTGCGCCGGCCAAGTGCGGATTTGAAGTTGTTGATTGGCCCCCATCAAGTCCAGCGTGTAGCGTTGGGCGATCAAACCCATGTCGGGCAATTTCGAAGCCGGCCCCGCTTTGACGTCTGCGGTGATCGTGTAGGCGTGCAGGTCGGTCGGGCCCATCCAAGATTGGCTGCGCGTTCCCTTGGGGATGGTCGTGATTTTGACCAACGCCGGGTCGCCGTCGACTTTGGTGGGTTCATGGCGATAGCGGGCGCCGATCCAAGTCACCGGGACGGTGTTGTCGCTGAAATCGAACTGCCAGGGCAACGGGGGCACCAGACGCAAACGGGCCGTGGCCGTGGTGTCACCGATTCGCGCGGTCACGATCGCCGCGCCGTGCTGAGAAAGGTTGCCGGACGCGTGGAAGACTTGATCGGTATCCACGTTGCCGTCGCCTGCCACGTCGAACGTGACGTCGTCGGGAGTTTGCAGGCGTTGGCCGATCGCGTTGTAGGCGGCGACTCGCAGCGGCAATGGCGATCCCGGGGTGACAATCGCCTCGGCCGGGATCAACTGCAATTGGCTGACCGTCGTGTCGGTGATGTTCGGATTGGTGGTCTCTATCTCCGGCGCGACGTTCGGTGTGGATGCGATCGCGCTTGGTGCCGTGTCGTCGGATTCGGTGGCCAAACAATACAGGCCTTCGGTGGTCGGCAGATAGAGTCGTCCGCCGGCGACGATCGGTGATCCGCCGACTTCATGGCCACGCGGCATGCGCGACTTGTAGACCGATTCCACGCCATCGTCGGTCGGTTTGAGAATATGAAAGTAACCGGTCGCGGTGCAGGCATAGATCTTTCCGTCGGCAAAGATCAGGCTGCCGCGCATCGCCGTACCGAGTTTAATTCCCGCACCGATCTCCTGGCCGGTTTCTACGTCCAGCACGTGCAGGTGCGACGAGTCCTCGACCACATAAAGCCGGTTTCCGACCAGCAAGGGTGAACTTTTTCCGACGGTCAGCTCGGCCGTCCGCCAGATTTCGGCCGATGGTCCGTCGAGTGTCGCGCGTGTGGCGTCGATTCGAACGACGGCGCCCATCGCGGTGCCGGTCGGGTTTTCTTCGCCGTGGGCCGTGTAGACTTGGCCACGGCCGTCAACGACCGCCGAAGCGTTGATGCCGCGGCGCGAGATCGATTCCTGCCACAGGATCTTTCCGGTTCGCGGTTGCATTCCATAAACGAATCCGTCGCCCGCGCCGGCGATCATCATCTCCTGACCGTTGATCGAGGTGATGACGGGCGTGCTGTAGGTGGTGTCTTCCGGAAAGGGGCGGGTGGAAGTGATCCAAACCAAGTCGCCGGTCGCTTTGTCAAAGGCCATGAATCGATGGGCGGGGCGTGCGGTTTCATCCCATCCCGTCGTGACACCGCTGATGATCACCAGGTCTTCGAACACGACGGGCGTGTTGGTTCGGCCGCCGTAGGTGCTGAGCATGCCGAACTCTTCGCTCAGCGAGCGGGCCCAAATCGTCTTGCCGGTTTTCCCATCGATGAATTGCAACAGACAGCAAGCACCGAGTGAGGTCACGTTGCCGGTTGCCGGGTCGCAGGCGACGTTGGACCAGCCGATCCGCTCGGCCGGCACGTCGGATAGGAACACGTTGTAGACGTTTTCCCAAAGTTGTTCGCCCGTGTCCGCATCCAGGCAAATCACCTTTTCGGCATCTTGGGGAGTGCCCGGTTGATCGCGGACGATCGTGTAGAGCCGGCCGCCAAAGATGACGGGCGTTGAGATCCCGGCGGCGTGTTCGTTTTTCCAGCGAACATTGCTTCCCGCACCGCCTTTCCAATTGACGTCATCGATCAGGCCCGACACGTCGGCGATGCCGTTTTGAGTCGGCCCGCGCCATCGGACCCAGTCGGCCGAATCCTCGGCCACCGCGGCGGGCATGAGAAACAATACCGAGAGGCAGCAGGAGAGAATGGTCGCGTCGCGGTTGATGGACATCAGTGTGCTTGGAGGCGGGCTTTGAAAATCGGCGTCACAGACAGACGTTGGGAAAGATGCCGCGCGTGTGGCACGATCGACCTACCGTCCCCGGTCTGTTTTTCACGTCGGCCCGCAGCATGCACGAATCGTGCCAGAGACCCCGTGGCGTAGCGACGCTCGCCAGAGCGTGGGAGCTTCGGACGCGGGACACTCGCAGGGGAAACCACCTTCTGGCGAAGGTAGCTACGTTCGCCAAGCGGCCCCACTGTGATGGCCCGGCCGCGGCTGGCAAATCTTTTTCCGGTACTGGCAGTTTCTTTGCCGGCCTGAAGCCATTTCCACGTCGCTGATGGGCATCGCGTGGTGGCTGCTGGCTGCAGGCTTCGACGGCACCACATTGGTACAAAATGTGCTCCATCGGCGATCGCTCATTGACGCGCCGCGATTCGTTGCCGCGGATGAGCGTTGCTGTCTTGCCTGTGCCGCTTCATGAAACATGCTCTCCACCTTGAAATCCAGCCGCAACCGAACGATTCGAGTTGCGGGCCGACCTGTTTGGCCGCCGTTTATGCCTACTGGAATGATCCCGTTGATCTGAGTCAGTTGATCTGCGAGACGGGAGGCGGCGATGGTTCGGGGACGTTGGCGGTTCAACTGGGCTGTCATGCGCTGCGCCGTGGGTATGATGCCGAAATCACGACGTACAACTTGCACTTGTTTGATCCGTCTTGGTTCGATGCGGTCGATGGAACCGCGCCGGCGGATCGCTTGTCCGACAAGCTGCGGGCACAGCTTGACGCGAAACGCACGCGCAATGACATCGATATCCGACGCTTCGAAGCGGCGACCGACTATTACGTTGAATACCTTCGACTGGGTGGACGCGTCCAGATGCAACCGCTGGACGATCGGTTGATCACCAAAACGCTGACCGCCGGCGTCCCGATCTTGTGCGGTTTGAGTGCGACGTATCTGTACCGCGAAGCACGTGAGCGCCCCCAAGCTCTTGATGCCGAGGGGCGCAGCAGTGTCGCCGACGACATCCTGGGCGACCCAGCGGGGCATTTCGTGGTGCTGCACGGGTACGACTGCGGTTCGGGAAACGTTTTCATTGCCGACCCGTTGCACCCCAATCCGATTGCACCGACAAACAACTATCTGGCTCCGTTGTCGCAGGTCACGTCCGCGATTCTGCTGGGCATCGTGACCTACGACGCAAACTTGTTGACCTTGGAACCTGGCGCGAAATCAAAAGGGAGTTTGAATTGAACATCGTCCTTGTCGCCGAATCCGCCGACGACTGGATCGGCAGGTTCGAGGGCGTTCAAACGATCGATCCCGGCGAGTTTCTCTCGGGCCCCAACGGGCGCATTCCGCGCGGGGCGAGAGTTTATAACCTGTGTCGATCGTACGCCTACCAAAGTTTGGGATACTACGTGTCGCTGCTGGCCGAGGCACGTGGACAACGCGCGGTGCCGGACGTGGTCACGATCCAAGACCTGCGTGGCACGGCGGCGGTGCGGCTGATTCCACAGCATCTTGAGGAACTGATTCAAAAATCGCTGCATTCGTTGACGACCGACAGTTTTGTGTTGAGCGTTTACTTCGGCGAGAACGTCGCCAAGAAGCACGCCCGATTGGCGAAAGAGCTGTATGGGCTTTTCCAGGCACCCCTGTTGCGTTTCAAATTCGCACGGGGCAGCAAGTGGCGACTGCGCAGTGCGTCGGCAATCGCGCTCAACGACGTTCCCGAGTACCATCGCCAGTTCGTTGCCGATGCGGCGCAGCGACATTTCACCCGCCGCAGCACGGTCCGCACCAAACGTCAGGTCACGCGTTATGACATGGCGATCCTGCACGATCCCAAGGAAGGCGATTTGGCACCGTCGGACGAAGCCGCACTCAAAAAAATGGTCAAGGCCGCCGCCAAGGAAGGCATCGCGGCAGAATTGATCACGCGGGAAGACAGCGGGCGTTTGTTGGAATTTGATGCGTTGTTCATCCGCGAAACGACCGCCGTCAACCACCACACCTACCGTACCGCCCGGCGCGCCCAGGCCGCCGGAATGGTCGTGATCGACGATCCGTTGTCGATCCTCCGCTGCAGCAACAAGGTTTACTTGGCCGAGTTGCTCGATCGCGCCAAGGTGCCCACGCCGCGGACCATTGTGGCCACGCGAGGCAGCGCCGATGAAGTCATCGGACAGCTCAGTTTTCCCTGCGTGTTGAAACGCCCCGACAGCGCGTTTTCCAAAGGCGTGGTCAAAGTCGAAAACTCGGACGAGTTGAGGCGTCGGCTGGCCGAATTCTTTTCCGATTCGGAACTGTTGATCGCCCAGGAGTACATGCGCACCGATTTCGATTGGCGGATCGGGATACTGGATCAACGCGCCGTGTTCGCCTGCAAATACCACATGGCGCGAGGGCACTGGCAGATTGCCAACCATGGTTCCAAGGGGACCAAGCCGAAGTTCGGCAAGTGCGAAACGTTGCCCGTTGAAACCGCACCGCGCAAAGCCGTCTCGGTGGCACTGAAAGCGGCCAATCTGATCGGCAACGGTCTGTACGGCGTGGACGTCAAAGAATCCGATGGCCAGTTTTACGTGATCGAAGTCAACGACAATCCGAACCTTGATTCCGGGATCGAAGATGCCGTGCTCCGCGACGAACTTTATCGCCGGATCATGGAATCCTTCATTCGCCGGATTGAAATCCAAAAGCAACTAGCAGGCGCGAGATAGGCATGGCAGACCGATTGAAGTTGTTCGAAGCGTTCGGCATCGAACTGGAATACATGTTGGTCGATCGCGACACACTCAACGTGCGTCCGGTCGCCGACGTGTTGTTGGCTTCGTTGGCTGGTGGGGAACCGACTTCAGAGTTTTCGCGTGGACCGATCACATGGTCCAACGAACTGATGTTGCACGTCATCGAGCTGAAAACGACCGATCCGGCCAAGAAGATTCGGCCGTTGCCGGGGCAGTTCGAAACAGCCATTCGAGATCTCGGGCCGGCCCTCGAGTCGCTGAACCTGCGATTGATGCCTACGGCCATGCACCCGTGGATGGATCCGAAGGAAGAGGCCGCGATTTGGCCGCACGAATACCACGAGATCTACGAAGCCTACGACAAGATTTTTGATTGCCGGCGACACGGATGGGCGAACGTCCAAAGCGTGCATTTAAACCTTCCATTTGCCGATGACGAAGAATTCGCACGATTGCATGCCGCCGTCCGACTGGTATTGCCCTTGTTGCCGGCGCTGACCGCCAGTTCTCCCGTCGTGGAGGGTGTCTCTACCGGCGATCTCGATTCGCGGATGCAGTTTTATGCCGAACATTGCAGCGCCGTGCCCTCGTTGGTCGGCGATCTGATTCCCGAGCCGATCTATGACCGGCCCACCTACCAGACAGAAATCTTCGATCGAATCTATCAAGACATTCGTCGCCACGACGCCAGCGGCGCCCTGTGTGGCGAATTCTTGAATGCACGCGGAGCGATCGCGCGGTTTGATCGCGGCTCCATCGAGATTCGCGTGATGGATGTGCAAGAGTACCCTGGTGCCGATGTTGCGATCTGTGCGGCTGTGATCGCGTTGGTCAAGGAACTTGTTTCCGAGACTTGGTCGACGTGGCAGGACCAGCGAAACGTTCCAGTAGCTCTGCTTCGCGGGATCCTGGACCAGGTCAGTGAACGCGCTGAAAACGCAGTGATCCAATCGCCCGAGTTTTTGAGGTTGTTCGGCCATTCCGGTTCAAGCTGCCGAGCGGGTGATCTGTGGGCCAAGCTGTTGGATCGGATGAAACGACACGATGAAGTGCTGGACAGTTTGTTCGCACCGCTGGAAGTGATCACCGATCGAGGAACGTTGGCGACACGAATCGTTGCCGCGCTCGGCAAACGATTTACGTTGGAGGATTTGAAGGCGGTTTACGATGAAGTGGCCGATTCGCTGGACCACTGGGGGCCATTTGAGCCGTGAGTTCAGCCTCGGGTGGGGCTCCGACGTTCGTCGTGACCTGCGAACATGGCGGCAACCAAGTGCCGCCGGAATTTGCTGATGCATTTGACCGTCGCGATGCCAAGGCATGGTTGGCCAGTCATCGCGGTTACGATCCCGGTGCCCTGGCGGCCGCGACGCAATTGGCAGATCGTTTCGGGGTGCCGCTGATCTCATCGACCACGACACGCCTATTGGTTGATTTGAACCGATCACTCGATCATGAAGCGTTGTTTTCAAAGTTCACGCGTGACCTGCCCGAGACGCGAAAGCAGGCCATCCTGGACCAGCACTACCATCCCTATCGCGATGCGGTCCGCAGCACGATCGATGCGATCGTCGGCCGAGGACAAACGGCGATTCACGTTTCCGTTCACACCTTCACGCCGCGAATCGCGGGCGTTTGGCGACCGATCGATATCGGCCTGTTGTTCGATCCCGATGCCGACGGCGAAGCGGAATATTGCCGAGTTTGGCAACAATGTCTGATAAAACGTCATCCGTGGCGGCGCATCGTCATGAACCAACCCTACGCAGGTATCGACGACGGACTGACGACGGCGTTGCGAAAACGATTCGATCCGAAGCGATACTACGGGATCGAGATTGAAATCAATCACCGGTTCGTCAAACAATTTCCGGATCGTCAACGCAAGGTCGTCGATGAATTGATCGGTTGTGTTCCGTGACGACCACTGTCGCTGCGTCGCAGCGACAGGGAGTCTCGCAAGGGCTAGCTGGACATCGCCACTTTGCACAACAACACCGTGAATCGCCGGCCGAACGTAGCTACCTTCGCCAGAAGGTGGATCCCCGGAGGTTCCCACGCTCTGGCGAGCGTAGCTACGTCAAAGTAGCGTGCCAACGCCATTCATGCCAAATCAACCCCCGTCCCCTTTAGGGTCAGGTGAGGTCGTTGTAGCGTTGGCTGTCGTCGCGGAGGCCTTGGGAAAAGTGGCCGAATTCGCTGCTGTTGACCAGCAATTGGGCGCCTTGGGCGTGTCGCTTTTGCATTTCGTCGAGCGTCATCGTCGGTCCGCCGAACGCGACGCCGTGCTTTTTGCATGCCGCCGCGACGGTTTCCCAGGCCTGGTCGATGGTCATCTGGCCGCTTTGACGCAATCGTAATCCCAAGTCACCGGGGCCGACAAAGATCATGTCGATGCCTTCGACCGCGGCGATCGATTCGATATTGGCGACTCCCTCGGGGGTTTCGATCTGGACGCACAGGAACGTTTCGCGGTTGGCCCACTGGGTGTAGTGATCAGGGTCGTGAATATGAAAATCCGCATCCAGCCCTGCGTTGTCGATCCCGCGATCTCCCAACGGCGGAAACTTGACCGCATCGACCAGCATCTCGGCCTTTTCGACAGTGGAGACGTGCGGGATCAGCAACCCCGTGGCACCTTCTTCCAGGTAACGATACAGCCCGGTTTTCTCCAGCGTCGGCGCGCGCAACATGACGTCAATGTCGTACAGGTGGGCGTACGCCAGCAGCGCTTGGATCTGATGAATCGACATCGCCCGGTGTTCCAGATCCAACCACAGGCAATCGAATCCGGCGCGTGCGGCATGACAGACGTAGGCGGGAATGTAGTGCCCGAGCACACAGGTACGAATCGTTTCGCCGGCGCGGATGCGCGAGAGTGTCTTGCTTTTTCTCATCAGGTGTTTTCTTACCGAGCAGTGAAGGTAGGGCAGTGAATGTCAGATCGTGAGACCGCGTCAGAGCGCCGCCGGCATTTTCGTCTTGCCGCGGGGGGATTCACAATGGGGCTAGGCCGTTGGTCGTTGGCATTGGTTTGTCAGAATTATTTCCCGCGGCGCAAAGATCGTTGCAACAGCGGATACAATGCGACGTTTTAAAACTGCTCGATTGTGGATGGATCATGAAAGTCACCTCATCTATCGCCGTTTTGGTTTTCGGTACGCTCCTGCCGCCCGCTGGTCTGCGCGCGGACGAAACGCCATTGAAGCCGAACATCGTGTTGATGATGGCCGACGACATGGGCGTGGGCGACACGAGTGCCTATCAGGATTTCACCGGCAACGGAGACGACGTCCAAGTGCACACGCCGCAGATGGAGCGGTTGGCCCGGATGGGCGTGCGACTGACCGATGCCCACACGCCCTCCTCACGCTGTTCCCCGACACGCTATGGATTGTTGACCGGGCGTTATCCCTGGCGCAACCGTTTGAAGCACTGGGTGCTGTTCGGCAGCCAAGGTGATCCGATGATCGAAGCGGACCGGCCGACGATCGCATCGATGCTTCGGGATCACGGGTATTCAACCGCGATGGTCGGCAAATGGCATGTCGGCCTGCGCTATCGACGCAGCGATGGATCACCGGCGTCCGGTTGGGACGATGCCGATTTGCGCCAGCCCCTGTTCACCACACCGGTGGACCACGGATTTGACTTCGCCCGATTCACGTCACGCTCGCACGGCACGTCCGGGCCCGATGCGGGGGCCAAGAAGGTGAAGAACGCGTCGAAGCGAAACGGCCCCAGGCAAACGGTCGGCCCCGGGCACATTCATGACCGGACAGCGATCGGAGCAACCGGCAACGGAAAGCAGCTCGTCGCCAAAGGGCCGAACGCATACGTGCTGAGTGAACTGGGGAGCCGTCACTCCGACCACGCGATCGAGTTTCTACAGCAGCACGTCAGCCGAGACGCGACCAAGGAGAAACCCTTCTTTTTGTATTACCCCTCCAACTCAAACCATGGCCCGTACACGCCGGACAGCGCGATCGATGGGCATCCCATCGCGGGGGCGGCACGGACGAAGTCGGGTAAACCGATGGATGCACGCCACGATTTCATTTACGAAAATGATGTGGCACTGGGACGGTTGGTGGACTGGTTGGAATCGACCGATGACCCAAGGCATGACGGTCAGAAATTGCTGGAAACGACCCTGGTGATTTTTACCAGCGACAACGGGGCCGAAAAGAACAGCGACATCGCCACCGGGCCGTTCCGCTCGCACAAGGGATCGGTTTACGAAGGAGGGCACCGCGTGCCGTTCATTGCGGCGTGGGCTGCCGGCGGGATCGGTGACGGGGCTGCATCGACCGGTGGCAAAACGAATCCGACGCCGATCGGATTGCAAGACGTTTATGCAACCGTCGCGGAGATCATCGGTGCCGACCTGCCGGATCTGCGCCGCGGAGAAAAGGGAGCCGAGGATAGCTTTAGCGTTCTGTCGGCGTTGCGGGGTGAGTCGATCGAGCGTCGTCCCCCGCTGTTCTTCAATGACCACAAGGAAGCCCAGGGGGATCCCGCGGCGGTTGCGATGCGCTTGGATTCGCCGACGATCGATGGGAAAACCTATCACGGGCAGTGGAAACTGTTTTTTGATGCCCGGTTGCTGCGCGCCGGCCAAGGGAACCCCTACGAACTCTACAATTTGGCGGTGGACCAGTGGGAGACGAACGACTTGATCGACGATGCGGCGATGAAGCCACTGATTGAATTCATGACCGGCCAAGCCCTGCTCCATCGCGACGCGGGCGGCCACCGCACCGCAGCGATCGCCGATGAAGGGCGCACCACGATCGACTTGCGTTCCGGTTCGCAGGTTGCCAATCAAGTGGACGGAAAGTCGGTCGCCGAGACGACGATTAGAGCCGGGGACGCGGTGGTGACGATGACGATGACGGCGGTGGCCGGCGAACAAGCCGACGCCGAGGCGACGTTCAACACGAATGCCGCCGGGCTGGGCCTCGGTGGCAGCGGCTCGAACAATGTCGATCGTCAGGAAGCCGTGCTGGTTCAATTTGATCGTGACCTGATCGTCGAGTCCGCGGGGCTGGTCGCGGGCCAGGATGGAACTTGCGGCGGCTTCTACACCGTCGGCGACGCGGCCCCCCTGGCCATCTATTGCGTGGACGCCGACATCGATGCGAAGGATCAAAGCGGATTGCTGAGCGATTTGGGGGTGCTTCGGGCCGGAGCGACGTTGCGACTTGATAGCAGCCCGCACTTCGGCGTGGAAGCCGCGGGGAGTTGGCGGCTGCGCGAAGTGACGATCCGGTTGGTGAAGTGAAGCGAAAGATTCGTCGCGGAGGCCACCAACGGCACCTAGAACGTAGCTACCTTCGCCAGAAGGTGGATCTCCGGGGCTTTCCACGCTCTGGCGAG
>NZ_JACEHH010000080.1 GCF_014154935.1 Stieleria mannarensis | reverse complement strand
ACAGTCGCCGTCCTCTCCGAGGTCGGCACGGGGCGAAGCCTCGCATTCTGGACGCCGAGTTCGGAGAACACGGCGACTTTGCGAAGGCGTTGGCAAGTACGCAAGTGGAGCTGCGGCGGAATGCAGTCGCCGTCCTCTCCGAGGTCGGCGCGGGGCGAAGCTTCGCATTCTGAACGCCGAGTTCGGAGAACACGGCGACTCTCCGAACACGTTGGCAAGTACGCGAATGGAGCTGCGGCGGAATGCATTCGCCGAAAGTCTTGGCGACTTTCGCTACCGCCGGCGCGTTCACGGGCAGCAGGCGTCCAGGATCCGCCGCATCTCCGCGACGGCTTCGCGCATGCCGACCATCACAGCGCGGCTGACGATCGAATGGCCGATGTTCAACTCGATCATGCCCGGAAGCTTGGCGACCGGGCGGACGTTGGTGTAGTTCAGCCCGTGGCCGGCGTGCAGCCGCATCCCGGCTTCGTTGGCGACTTGGCCGGCCGCCCGTAAGCGTTCGAGTTCGACTGCGATGGCGTCGCGTTTGGCCAGTGCGTAGGGTCCGGTGTGCAGTTCAACCGCGTCGGCGCCCAGTTTGGCTGCCGCGGCGACTTGGTCGGTGTCCGGATCGACGAACAGGCTGGTCAATATGCCCTGGTCTTTCAGACGCTCGATCGCCGCGGCGATCCGGCCGTCGTCGCCGGCGACGTTCAACCCGCCTTCGGTGGTCACTTCTTGGCGGCTTTCGGGCACCAACAACGCCCAGTCGGGGCGGACGCGAAGGGCGATCGCCAACACGTCTTCGGCACAAGCCAATTCCAGGTTGGTCTTGACCGTCACCGTCTGCATCAGCACGTCGACGTCGCGATCCTGGATGTGCCGGCGATCTTCGCGCAAGTGAAAGGTGATGCCGTCGGCGCCGCCTTGTTCGGCCAGGGCGGCGGCGACCACCGGGTCGGGTTCGTAGGTGCGGCGGGCTTGTCGCACGGTGGCGACGTGGTCGATGTTGACGCCGAGTTCGATCATGGGGGCGTGTCGTGATGGGGCGGGAAGTTCAATGCCAGCGGGGCCGGGCATGGCTTGGGTGCCAAACGCGGCGTCGCTGAACTGCTGAGGCTGGAAGCCTATCGCGCTCCTTGGCAGGCTGGAAGCCTATCCCGCGGATTGGCCAGGCCGTGCGCATCAAGTTAAGACTTGACGCCACAAAGCAATTGGAGGCACCCTCCCTCTGGGAGGGCCGCGGAGGAGTATGCGACGACGCGAGGAGGGTTCCGTGTGGCTCGGATTCACCCAAACGCCACGAATCAACCCTCCCCTCACTGCGCTCGGCCCTCCCTGCCAGGGAGGGTGAATTTAAGAACCGCACGGCCTCTTCCAGGGAGGTTTTCTCGCAACTTGGTGCGGATAATCCCGCGGATTGGCGAGGTTGGAAGTCGATCAGGACTCGTCGTCGCTGGGCTCGTCGTCACGATAGTAGGTTCGCAAGGCTGTGGGCAGCGGGTCGATCGCCAGTTGGTCGTCGATATACCCCTTGGATTTCGCTTCACGCAAGACTTCGACCACATCGGCGTAGTCCCCACCGATGGAAATGATGCCCTGGATCAGGCCGTCAATCGTGGACGGAGCGGTGGTGCGTCGGTCGTCACGGCCGACCTGAAAACGGCTGATCCGCAGTTTGCCGGGTTCTGACGATTCCGCTTTGATGATCAGCGCATTGGGGCCCAGGATTGCACCGCCGACGCGGACCGGGGCGGGGGTTCCGAAGACCACGACTTCCGGCTCCTCGCGGGTCGACACCACGATCGCCGCCGGCGCAGTCGAATCGATCTGGTAGAACTGCAATGCGGTGCCAAGTTTTTGGGGCGAAAGGGCCAGGATTGAATCGTTTCTTGCTCGCAGCGTCACAAAGGCGCCGTAGCGGCTCTCGATGCTGGGGTGCTGGAACAGGCCCATCAGCGCGTCGACCACTTCGGGGTGTTCCAGTCCTTTCAGGGCCGCCAGGGCGGGGTAGCGGAACGCCGGTTCGTCGGCGATGGCGGCGGCCAGCGGGGCGATTGCGTCGCGGCGGTCCAGGTAGGCGAGCGCTTCGGCGGCATAAAAACGCAGCTCCGGGTTGTCCGTCTTCAGTCCCGCGATCAGTGTCGGGATCGCACTCTCCCCGAGTGCCTCCAATTGCAGCGCCGCGTCGGAGGCCGTCGCCGGATCACTTAACATCGACGCCAGCTTTTGCAGTCGGGGCTGGCTGTTGCCTTGCCGCTCATTGATCGCGATGGAGCGGACGACGGTGATGTAGCGTCCCAGTGATCCTTCGTAGCGCGGGTGCAGTTCCAGTTCGATGTAGTCGTCTTCGACGGCTTTGGCAACACCGCGGCGGGTCGTCCCGTCAAAGAAGAAGAACCGACGGTTGATCGCCGCGGCGATCTCGCTGGAGACTTTCACGTGTTGGAATTCGGGCCGCAGGACCAGGCCCATGTTGCGGGTCTTTTGGACCGTGCCGCCGGCCAGCACCACCCCCTGGGTCTTCATCCGCTTGTCCGCGTCACCTTCAAATGCGGCCCGGGGCATGATCGGGCCGGTCCCCATCGCCAGTAATTCGCCCTTTCGCACGCGCCCTTGCAGCACCTGTTGCAGTCGCAGTCGGGTGTCCAGCAGCCAGCCGCCGTGCAGGTCGGTCGCGTTGCTGCCGGCCGGCGAATCGATTCGCAAGTCGACCGTATCGCCTCGTTTCGCGCCCGGCGGGATCGTCGCGTACACGCGGACGATCGCATTGGATTCCTGCTCCAGGATTTCGTTCGGGCTTTTGACGTCATTCCGACGCATCTCCTCGATCAACTGGTCGCGGTAGGGGGACGGGTCAGCCGGGCCGCCGGTTCCGGGCAGCGAATTGGCCAGTCCGACGCCCGTGATTTGGATTGCGTTCAGGCCGCGAGGGGCCGCGGCCTCACGGATCAACTCGGGGGGCTCGGGGGCTTCCAGGAGTTTGGCAACCCCGTTCTCGTCCGGCGATCCGTTGCGACCCAAGAAGGACGTGCAGCCGGTCAGGGTGCCGCCCAGCAGCAACGAGGTCGAGATGCTCAGCAGCAGTCCGCGGCGGTCGGTCGCCAGGGCGTTGGGGCGAGCGGTGTCGTCGGTGCGTTTCGATTCGGGCGTCCTGCCTGGCATGGGTGCGTCCGTGGGGGAGGGGCGGTCGGAGCGGTGATGGAAGATCGTTCAGTGAATGATGCTTGGCTATAGCGGAACTCGACCGCGAGAAGCAAGGCGAGTGCCATCAGCGCATTGCTAGCAAGGAGCGCGGTAGCGGAAGCGGCCAAGGCTTGAGGGCGTACGGTTTTTGGAATGAACCCTCCCTGGCAGGGAGGGTCGAGCGTAGCGAGGGGAGGGTCGATTGGTGGCGTTGAGGTGAATTCGAGCCGCAGCGGACCCTCCCCGCGTCGTCGCTCGCTCCTCCGCGACTCACCCAGGGGGGCATTGGCGAACGCCTGTTAAATCAGAGGCTAAAAACCGCACGGCCTCTCTTTCGAGGGGGGGCAAAGCTTGCGTGGTTGTGGGGCGTCACTGCGTAGCCGATACGCTTGGCGTGTTCCTCTACTTGGGCGAGGGCTGACCACCAGGGAAACGCCCCCCCGGATGGTTATTTCGATGGGGTGAGAGGCGATCGGGCGGCGGCGTTGGCCACCCCATCGCCGGTCCGTCTCGGCGGTGTTTTTCGCTCCGGCGGGCAGCCGGGATCGCCCCGTCCCGGCCCGTCCGCCCGGGAGTTCCGTTCCCGCCGATTTGCCAGATATTTCGGCGAAAACCTGAGCCTGGATCGACGTGGACACTTGGGCAACGGTGTGCTTGCGCGTGCTTAAAAAACGGGCGATCGGCGGCGGCGCGGCCTCGGCGGCGTTGCTGAAAAACTGTGCAGGGCGGCTTTGCTGTCGTAAATCGTTTTGACAGCAACCTTTGTGACGGAGCGTTTGACCGGCCGCCAGGATCGGCACAGTCGACCGCGGCGGGCCTGCATGAGCCCGTCGGCGGCGTCACGACACCGATCGTTCGCAAAGGAATCACGTCTGATGAGCCAGCCCAATTCGAAGGAAATCAACCCGATGGTCGACACGAAGGAGCAGAGCGGCCCGGGGGAGGGGCTTCGTTACGCGAGCGATCCCAGCCCGGATCAGGCGAAGGAGTTGGTGCGGCTGAGGCTGCCCGAATTGAACCTGGAGGACGACTATGAAGGCCGCTGTCGCCAAGCCCTTCTTTTGGCGGAGGAGGCCTTCGCGGCGACCGGCAGCTGGGTCGTGTTCTTCCGAGAGATCCTGGGCGTCGGTGGCGTCGTCATGCAGCTGTTCCCCGAGCCCGGGGAGTACCGTCGCTTTTCCGCAGGTCCCGAGTTTGCGACCCTGCACGAAATGCTCGCCGCAATCCGCAGCCAGGATCAGTCGAAGTCCGACGCGACCGAACCTGAGCGGATGATCACGATTCGGATTCCCCGCTCGCTGCATGAATCGCTCGCCGAGGAGTCCCAGGCTTGTGGGCTGAGCATCAACAAGCTCGCCATCAGCAAACTGCTCTGGCCGGCCAACCCGCGCTTCATTCCCGAGCAGCAGGGGCGGCGCCGGGGCCGTCGTCCCGGGCCGCAGCGCAAGCGGGCCAAGGCGGCCGACGCCGACGCCGGCGCGGCAGGCTTTGCCGACGGCGCCGTCACGCCGCAGCCCCAAGGGGACCCGCCTCGGATTCGCGACGGCCGACGCGCGATTCATCGTTGGGGCGAGAATACGCACCAGGATTCGCTCTAGCATTCCGCCTGGCCGGGAGATTCGGGTGCGTCGTAGTGGACGACGCGAGGAGTCCGCGCGGATGGCCGTGGGGATGGACTCGTCGCCTCGTCCACTACCTGGGGTGGTTCGTGGGCAGCCACGCCGCGGGATTGTTCGCTACAATCTCGCCTCTTCGTTTCTTTTCCGCTTCTCTTCCGCCAGGCTGTTCTTCTTATGCCGATCCGTTTGTTCTTGATTTTTGGTGCCTTTCTCATTTCGGTGCTGATGTGGGTGGACCGCGCGTGCATCTCGGCCGCCAAGGACGACATGGCCAGTGACCTGGGGTTCTCCGACCAGCAGATGGGTTGGGTGATGGCCGCGTTTTCGCTCGGCTATGCACTCTTCCAGGTCCCCAGTGGCAAGTTGGCCGATCGCTTCGGTCCCCGCATCGTGATGACCGTGGTATGCCTCTTCTGGTCCTTGTTCACCGCGCTGACCGGCGTCGTCCGCGGTGTCTATGCGATGATCGGGCTGCGTTTCCTGTTCGGGCTGGGGGAAGCCGGCGGATACCCCACTTTGGCGCGGGCGTTTACCAATTGGTTGCCGATGAATGAGCGCGGGATCACCAACTCGATCAGTTTTTCCGGTGGTCGGTTGGGGGCAGCCCTGGCCATGCCGGGTGTGGTTTGGTTGATCGGGGCGCTGGGCGGTTGGCAGCAGACGTTTTGGTTTTTCGGGGCGATCGGGATCGGGTTTGCCGTGTTGTGGTTCGGGTTGTTTCGCGACCGCCCCGAGGATCACTTCGCGGTTTCGGAAGCCGAACGCGACCACATCATCCAGGCCCGGCGTCCCCGGCCGTCCGCGTCCGACTCGTCCTCCAACCCGGATGCCTCCGCGGTCGAAGCCCCGATCACGTTTGCCGACATGCTGCGGTCGCCGAACCTGTTGATGCTGATGGTTCAGTATGTCGCCCACAATTTCACGTTTTTCTTCACCGTCACCTGGTTCTTTCCCTACCTGAAGGACAGCTACCAATTGACCAGCGAGCAGGCCGGTTGGTACGCGATGTCGCCATTGTTGTGCGGCGTGCTGGGGAATTGGCTGGCCGGATTCACGGTCGATCGTTTGTACAGCCAGGGGCGTTGGCGGCTTTCGCGGCGCTTGCCCGCGGCGATCGGGTTTTTGCTCGGGGCGATCGGGATGAGTCTGTGCGTGAACATGACGACGCCGTTTTGGGCCGTCGTGTGCATGTGCATCGCCATCTTCGGCAGCGACATGATCCTCAGCCCCAGCTGGTCCACCTGCATGGACATCGGGCGAGGCAGTGCCGGTGCGGTTTCCGGGGCGATGAACATGGTCGGCAACCTGGGGGCGTTCTTTACCGCGTTATCGTTTCCCTACCTGAAGGACATGTTGGGGTCGCACCAGCCGTTTTTCTATGTCGCCGCGGGATTGAACCTGTTGGCGATCTTTTTATGGTTTCGCATTCAACCGGATCGAAGCATCGCCGAGGAGTTGCAGGCCTGATGAGTCAAGTTGACGGACCCAAATTGCGGGGCGCGGTGGTCGGCGCCGGCTATTTCAGCCAATTCCATTTTGATTCCTGGAAACGGATCCCCGGCGTCGACTTGGTCGCGGTCTGTGATTCCAACCATGCCGCGGCCGAGCGGGCGGCAAAGATGTACGGCGTCGAGGGGGTCTATACCGATCACGCGGCGATGCTGGATCAGGTTCGGCCGGATTTCGTGGACATTGTCACTCGGCCGGACACGCATTTGACGCTGGTCGATGATTGTGCCCGCGCCGGCGTCGCGATCATTTGCCAAAAACCGCTCGCGCCGACCGTCGCCGAGGCCCGGCAAATCGTCGACGTCGCCCAAAAAGCCAGCGTCCGCTTCATGGTGCACGAAAACTTCCGCTTCCAGCCCTGGTACCGCGAGATCAAGTCGCTGCTGGACAGCGGCATCGTGGGGCGGAAAGTGCACACGATCACGCATCGCAATCGGATGGGCGATGGCTGGGGAGACGATGCCTATCTGGCGCGTCAGCCGTACTTCCAAACGATGAAGCAATTTCTGATTTTCGAGGCCGGCATTCACACGATCGATACGTTTCGCTACCTGGCCGGTGAAATCGACCGGGTGTGGTGCATGCACCGAAAGCTGAATCCCGTGATCGCCGGTGAAGACACCGCGATCGGGATCTTCCAATTTTGCGAGAGCGGTGTCGGGGTCTATGACGCCAATCGGTTCAACGAGTCGACCGCCGAAAATCCCCGCTACACGTTCGGGGAATTGTTGGTCGAGTGTGACGGTGGGACCATCCGGTTGTACGACGACGCGCGGATTACGGTCCAGGAACTGGGGCAGCCGGAGACGCCGCATGCCTATCAGCCCAGCCGTCACGGGTTTGCCGGTGACTGTGTGCATCAAACCCAGCTGCATTTTATTCGCGGCTTGCGATCCGGCGACGCCTTTGAGACCGACGGTGCGAGTTACTTGCGGAGTATTGCGGTCCAGGAAGCGATGTACCGCAGCGCCGAAACGATGCAATGGGAGTCGCCGTCGCAATGAAAGTCTTGGACCTGACGCTGCGATTGGAAAAAGGGATGCGCGGCGTCGACTATGAAACGAAGTACACCGTCGCGCGAGACGGTTGGAACGCGCGGACGTTGCATTTGTATTCGCACTGCGGCACCCACATGGATTCCCCGTATCACTTTGAGGCGGGCGAGCAGACGATCGATCAAATTCCGATCGCCGACTGCATCGGCAACGCTTGGGTCGTCGCACTGGATAATTTGGCCGACCAGACGCCGATCACGGTCGCACACCTGGGGCCGCTGGCCGATCAAATCCAACCCGGGGACGGGGTGTTGCTGCGGACGCTCTGGAGCCGCCATGTCGGCGACCCGGATCATTATCGCGACCACTTCCCGCCGATCAGCCCCGAGCTGGCGCGTTGGATGGTCGAGCGCCGGGTTCGGATGGTCGGTGTCGAACCGCCGTCGGTGGCCGATGTCAACGACCTGGCCGCCGTCACGGAGATTCACCAGATTCTGCTCGGTGCCGGCGTCATCATCGTAGAAGGATTGACCGGGCTCGACCAGCTAGACGGGCCGACGTGCATCTTCGGAGCGATGCCGTTGAAGATTGCCGGCGGCGACGGGGCGCCTTGCCGTGCGTTTGCAATTTTAGGAGCCGATTGGTGAGTGATGTTTTGAAGGGCCTGCCGCCGCAACGCGGCATGGACCTGTTGCCCGAGTTGCGAGCGAGCGTGAAGGCGTCCGGCAAGTGCGTGGTCGTGTTGGATGACGACCCGACCGGAACGCAAACGGTTTATCAAACGCCGGTGTTGACCACTTGGGGTGTGGACGCGTTGGTCGATCAACTTCGTCGCGACGACGCGATGTTTTACATTTTGACCAACTCCCGCGCGTTGCCCGAGCGTGACGCCGTCGAATTGGCTCGCACGCTCGGCCGCAATCTTCGTGAAGCGTCCGCCGTCACCGGTCGCGATGTCAGCGTGATCAGCCGCAGTGATTCAACGCTGCGGGGGCACTACCCCGCCGAAGTCGACGCGGTGGCCGAGTCGCTGGGGCATCCCGACGCGATCCACGTCATCATGCCGTTCTTTTTGCAGGGCGGGCGATTGACGATCGGCGACACACACTATGTGGCCGAAGGCGATGTTTTGGTGCCCGCGGCGGAGACCCCGTTTGCCAAAGACGCGACGTTCGGATTCTCGCATTCCAATTTACGTGACTGGGTGTTCGAGAAGTCTGGCGGAGCGGTTGATCGTTCGGCCTTGCATTCGGTTTCGATCGACGATCTTCGCCGCGGTGACTTGGATGCGTTGGCCGCGCGGATCGCCGCTTTGCCGCCGGGGAGCGTTGTGATCGTCAACGCCGTCGAAATCGCCGATGCCCGCGCGTTTGCGTTGGCGGCGCGGAAAGCGGAACGCTCGGGGGCCGAGCTGGTCTATCGCACGGCGGCGAGTTTTGTCCAGGCCTATGCCGGATTGGATGAAATGCCGTTGCTTCGCAGCGAGCAGATGATCGCTTCGGAAAACGAAGCCGGATTGATCGTCGTCGGATCGTATGTCCCAAAAACGACGACCCAGCTGGAGCATCTACTGGCCGCTGATGATCCGCCGCAAGCCGTGGTGTTGGACGTCGGGCAACTGCTGTCCGAGCGAGCGGCCGAGCATTTGGCGGAGGTGGCCGGTCGCGTCAACATGTTGCTTGACCAGGGGCAGGATGTCGTGCTGCACACCTCGCGCGGATTGGTCACCGGATCGGACGGCGAATCGAGCTTGCGAATCGGCACGACGGTTTCCAAGGCGGTCGTGGAGGTTGTTCGCGCGACCGAAGTTCCGCTGCGGTTCTTGATTGCCAAGGGAGGCATCACGTCCAGTGATGTCGCGACCAAGGGATTGGACGTGCGTCGCGCGATCGTGTTGGGGCAAATCCTGCCGGGCATTCCGGTTTGGAGTCTGGGGCCGGAAAGCCGTCGCCCCGAGTTGCCCTACGTCGTGTTTCCCGGCAACGTCGGCGGCGACGACGCACTCGCCCTAGCCTACAAAAAACTGCACTGCCAGCGGGAAGCGTAAGCGAGCGGCTCTTTGTGGCGTGGGGGGCAAAACGATGGGGGCAAAGCAATGGGGAGGCAGAATGATTCGGGGCAGAATGATGCAGTGTGGATAGTGGGTGCGATGGTGTAGCTGTTATCCCGCCAGGTGCGCGGCAAGGACACAGGCGGCGGTTTCGACGCGGTAGATGCGTGCGCCCAAGCCGACTTGTTCAAATCCCGACTCGATCGCCCAGTGGACTTCTTCGTCGCTGAACCCTCCTTCGGGGCCGATCAAAACCGTGGCGGTGGTCGCATCCTGGCATTCGGCTGCGGCCGTCCGGATCGGCCTGCCGTCGGGATGCGCGATCCAGCAGGCGCCTGCGTGGGGCCTCGTTGCGTGGGGCTTGGTTGCGTGGGGCTTGGTTGCGTGGGATTCAGCCAGAAACGCGTCGATGGGCATCGAGGCATCGATCGACATCAACACATTCCGCTCGCATTGCTTGCTCGATTCAATCACGATGCGTTGCAGCTTGGACAGCAGCGACTCGGTCGGCGGGCGTTGGGTTCGGTTGCAAACCAGGGGCGTGACCCGGTGGACGCCCAGTTCGGTCAAGCGTTCGATCAGCTCTTTGGCGCGATCGGGCTTGGGCAGTGCGATGCCGAAACGCATGCGACAGCTCGGTTCGCGATTGACCGCCACGGCCGATCCGGCTTCGACGACGCAGTTGCGTTTGTCGATCGCGGTGATGGTGGCTCGGGATTCGTGTCCGCGACCATCGAACAAGGTGATCGTGTCGCCGGCCTTGGCACGCATCACCCGCGCCGCGTGGCTCGCTTCTTCGTCACTCAGTGCGAGGGTTCCGCCAGCGGTCGGCAGGTCGGGTGCGTAGTAGCGTCGTGTCATGCTGCGGTTACTTGAACCGGTAGATCGCGTCGGCGGTTCGCAGGATCAACGAGTCGTCGACGACGGCGGGGCTGGCCATGATCTGTCCGTCGAGCTGGTTTTCGGCGAGCACCTCGCTGTCGCGACCGGCGCTGATTACCGTGACCGTCCCTTCGTGTGATCCCAGGTAAATCCGGTCGCCGACCAACAACGGTGAAGCGCTGTACTTGCCGCCGATGCGTTTTTTCCAGACCTCGTCACCGCTGTCGGCTTCAAAGCAACTGGCGATCCCGTTGTCCTCCATCACGTAGATCAGACCGTTGTGAAGGATCGGCGAGGGCTTGGCCGGAATGCCTTTCATCACGGTCCACTGGACGTGCGTGTCGGTGACGTCACCCGAACCATCGACCTTGACCGCCCAGAGTTGCGGTTTTCCGAATCCGGTCGAAAAGTAGACGATCCCATCGGAATAGACCGGACGCGGAACAACGGAAAATCCTTTGCCGTGACGCACTTTCCAGATCTCCTTGCCCGTGGCCGGTTCGTAAGCGACCATCCACTGCGAACCCATGCAGATCAATTGTTCGCGTCCCAGAGAATCCGTGATCTTGATCGGCGTGCAGTAGGCTTTCTTTTGATCGCCGGTCGGGGCATCCATCTCTGGTCGGTCGGTCTCCCAGATCGTTTCGCCGCTGTTTTTATCGAGCGCCGTGACGTACTGCCGCTCGGTGCCGTCCTGGATCAAGATCAAACGGTCGCCATCGATCAGCGGGGAACTGCCTGGACCCACGGAGTGGTCCAGTGGCAAGCGGCGCTGCCACGTGATCTCGCGGCTTTTGCGGTTCACGCAGAACGTGCCGTAGGTGCCGAAGTGGCAATAGATCTGATCGCCATCGATCACCGGGGTGGGCGAGGCATAGCTGTTCAGAGAGTGGATCGGATCGGGCGTCGCGACCTCGGTCAATTCGATTCGAGCCAGTTGTCGCCCCGACTGTAGATCCAACGCGAACAATTTCAGCTGAATGGTTTTGGCCACCGCGAGCTGTTTGAATTTCTTTTCTTCGATTCCCGCCGCGCGGAGCAATTCCAGACGCTCCTCTTCGTTGGGGAACACTTCGATCGCCGTCGTCGCCCAGACCACGCCGTCGGCGATCACCGGTGACGACCAGGCTTTGCCGGGGAGTTCCGATTTCCAGACCAGGTTTTCTTTTTCGCCGAACGTCAGCGGCACGCTCTGGTCCAGCACGATTCCGTCACCGGCCGGGCCACGAAATTGGGGCCAAGGAGACGCGGCGTGGGACGTCGACAAAAACAGCAACAAACAGGCGGTTTGGACGCAAGGGCGAGCGTGCATGGGCGGGATCGCAATGGCGGTGCGGTGTAAGTGGAAGGCGATGCAGTATAGCCAGAATCGCCGTCCGCGTCTGTTGGGGGCGGGAGATGGACCACGGATGGCAAAGCGTCCCCACGGATGACAGGCGGTAGGAAATCCGTGGGGACGCTTCGCCATCCGTGGGGTTCCTTTCTCGTTTCGTTCGTCGCCGCTAGGAACTGCCGCAGGGCACTGGCTATTGAGTTAGAATTCTTCCCACCACCAACGACTCGCCCCAATCCCCCGCCCAAGGTTCTTTCTCGTGGATCTCAATCGTCGTTCCGCCCTGACGCTCGCCGCAACCGCGTCGATTTCGTTTGCCGATGCCTTGAAAGCCGCCCCGTCGTCCTTTCAATTTCGTTACGCCCTCGCCTCGTGCATGTACGGGTACACCCCGCTGGCAGAGATACTGCCCGAGGCCAAAAAGATCGGGGCGACCGGCATCGATATTTGGCCCAAGGTGCACGGCGATCAACGCGAGCAACTCGACGCCTTGGGGGAGGAGCGATTTGCAGCGATGTTGCGAGAGCATGCCGTTCAGCTTTCATGCATCACGCAGTACAAGCTGGGGCCGTTCGGGATCGACGATGAGATTCGACTGGCGTCGCGATTGGGTTGCAAGCTGATCGTGACCGGCGGTTCGGGGCCGAGGAATTTGAAGGGCGCGGAATTGAAGGATGCGATCGCCGGGTTCCTCAAGAAGCTGACGCCGACGATCAATCTGGCACGCGACAACGGCGTCACGATTGCGATCGAGAATCACGAGAACAATTTGATCCACGACGCCGATTCGCTCCGTTATCTGGTGGACTTGGCGCCGGCGGATGCGATTGGGGTGGCGTTTGCGCCCTATCATTTGCCGCAAGACAACGAGGTGCTGTGCCCCTTGCTGCGGGATCTGGGCGACTCGGTGGCCGTCTTCTATGCCTGGCAACATGGCATGGGTTGCAAAACAAAACTCCCCAAGGAACAGGAGTTGTTGCAAATGCCCGGCCGCGGTGAGTTGGACTTCGGCCCGATCGTCAAGACGCTCGCGGAAATCGGATTCGATGGCTGGACCGAGATCTTCATGCATCCGGTTCCACGGGGGATACCGATCTTGGAGACGACCTCTGATGTGACCGCTGCGATCAATCAATCAAGAGAATACCTGCAAGGACTCTTAGTATGATGTGCTTCGCTCCGACCAATGACGCAACGATGCCTCCCGGCCAAATAGACAATACGACCGATCTTGACACACGACGGCAACGATGAATTTGCAAGTCACCCACAGGGATCCAATGCAGAACTTTTTCGTTCCAGCGATCATGGTTGCTCTGCTAACGGCAGGGTGTGGCCAGGACGATCATCCGATCAAAGATCCACAGTCGTTGTTCGATGTCCAGCAGATCCCTGTCCCCAAATTTCAGCCTGCGGAATTTCGGTCGCGGTCAGGTTGCGAAATCGCACACGTCGACTTAGGTATTTCAGCCAGTCAGCCGGGTCACGTCGACGAGCTCTGGATCTTGCGTCCGAAAGATGATCCCAATCCCCAATCCGGTCGGACAGAGAAACGAGGACGACCTTGCGTGTTTGTCGGTGCGGCGGGCGCGACGTCGATGACGGGCGTGGCGATGAGCGAACGCGAAGTCTTGCAATACTACCCGCTGGTTCAGAGCGGATTCGTCGTCGTCGGATACGGAACCGATGGTGACCTACCCGAGGACGCAAACGATCGCGTTTACATTGACGCCTATCATCGGTTTCGCAAGTCAATGGCTGGGCTGGTCAATGCTCGAAACGCGATCGAATATGCGATCGCGGAACTGCCCCAGGTGGATGGGACGCGACTGTACTGTCTCGGACACAGTTCGGCAGCTAAACTGGCTCTGTTGCTCGCAACGCACGAACCCCGCATCCGTGGCTGCGTTTCACTGGCCGGTTTTAGCGACATCCTGGCGACCTGCTCGGTCGATGCCGCCGAATTCTACGACAGCGAGCTAAATGATTGGCGTGCGTTCGCACGGAAAGCTTCCCCACGAACACATGAATCCAATCTCAACTGCCCGACCTATCTTTTCCATTCGCAACAAGACCTAATCGTCCCGTCGTCCCGATCTAGCCTGTTAGCCAACCGGCTTTCCGCAGCCGGAACACCTGTCCGCTTGCAGTTGGTCGAAAGTGGTGATCACTTTTCGGCTGTCTCTCACGTGAGGACCGCCGCCGAATGGCTGAAATCGGTTGATGAATGCCATACCAGTGGACGTTCCCTGTTAGCCGCTCGCCTGACGGACGAATCCGAAAAGGCTTACAAGTCAGCCATCCTTCAGACGAGTGAACAGGATCGCTCGCCCGGGTTCGTTCGCTATCGGATGCCGCATCCAACTCAGGATGCCGCGTTGGTGGGCGAAATCAATGTTGCCTTAACCAACGACCAAGCAGGTTTTCCGATTTATCAATTCAATCAATTGAGACAGCAAATCGAACCGCTTATCGTGCTTCCGAGCGACGAACGGCCACTCGCGATCGAGAGTGTCGGCAAGGGGAGTGAACCAACCGTCGCATGCAAATCGAGCGGTTCTTCGGAAATCAAATTGTGGAATGGCTGGAAAGGCGAATTGATTGAGCAGCGATCGGAAAGCAGTGTGGAGCACCGACTAAACGACGGGAATCGCGAACAATCCTCGCCGGATTGGTTCCCCTTTACACTCGACGACATGACAGTCCGCATCGACTCGAAAAATCTGCTGGTCCAAACAAGCTATGGCGAAACGATTGCAAGTTTTGAGTTATTGAGCGAAGAAATCAACGGAACTCAGGAATCCGAACCCGCAGTTCTAGCGGGGAAAGCGTCACCATCAAGTCAATCCGCGTGCGTCAAAGTGCTTCACACCACTCGGCACGCCTACGTCATCTTCCCAAAATCGATCGTCGTCATTGAACGGTTTGGCTTGCCACGGCGCAAGACCGTCTCACTCTCGTTTCAACACGAAAAGACAATTTATGCCGGCGAAGACATCACGCTGAAGCTGAGCACCAATGCCGATGACACTCCACGTAAACTGTTCGTTGACGGGACCGCGTATCCTTTCCGGTGGGACCGTGATTCGCAAAACATCTCTTTTCGGTTGCCGATGGAAGCCGTCGGACAGAACTGCTCGTTTGTGGTTCTGATCGATTCCGAAACGCCCTACGACATCGGCTTTCGTCAGAACGTGCTCGAACCGACGATTCAATGCCCATTCCCATTTACCAAGATCAAGGCCTCGTTGAGGTCCAATCGAGTGATCGGATTGTCGGATCCAGAATTTGATCATCGATCGCGCACTCCCCCACGCCGATTCTCAGATCTAGCGTTGTTCGACGTCTCTGAATTTGAAACGCTCGCTGCGTTGCAGGCCACCGGATCATGGATCGATGCTATTTCCGCAGGCGACGAAGTTTGGACACTCGAAATCGATGGACTCGACACGAAATCGGTGACACGTTGGAAGCTCGAGGGGAATGAGTTGGTCCGGCAAACCTCCGTTCCGCTTGATGGCAACCCGGTGGCCATCCGCTTCGCGGGCAGGCAGAACATTGTGGTCGACCTGGAAGGCTCCAAAGGTTACCCGGAAGATTCAGCCAAGGGCATGACCCGCGTCGCCGCCGAACTCGATCCTACGACGCTCAAAACAACGAAGCCCATGATCGCCTTTCGCCGTGATCCAACCGGGATTGTGTCCGACGATTTGGTTGCTGGGGGCTTTGTACGCGATGGTGTTCTGTGGGATGCCGACGGGAGTCGCCGCCGCCTGCTTTGGGACATTCCGGTCCCCTACGCCGAAGAGGCAGCCGCCCACCACTTTACATTTCTGCCACCAGGCGGACGACCGGCAACGGCACATCATCTTGCGATTCCCTACCAGCGTTCACCGAATCCCTATGAACGATTGTGGCGAACGACGATCGTCGCTCCAAAACGCTTGCTGGCGATTGGGCAACTGGGAAAGCAGGTCAGTCTGGCTGCGACACCGTTTGGTTCCAAGCAACTCCCTGTCCCGAGTCCTTCGACATTTGAGGGCGATCCCAACGGAATTGTCGGCATCCCTGTGATGGTCGCGGACCGCGTTTACGTTGGTTGCGGCAATCGGCTGGGAATATTCCAGCCGCCTCCGATAGACCCGACCTTCACTCCTCCGGTTGTGATTCAGGCCGAGCTCTCGCCTTTGGTGCTACCAGCCAACGATCCCGCGACGCTTTCCTATCGCTGCATTGATGCGGACGAATTCCGACTGTCGCTTTATTGCCCTGTTCGAAATGCCCGCATCATGAGCATGGATAATGATAGCGGCCGTTTCGAGTTTTCCGTTTCGGAGCAGCGCGGACAACTGTTGAATTCTCTCGTCAACGCAGCTCTCGACTATCAAGACAGTTTCTCGGAGAAACCCTTCAATGAGACCTCGCGTCGGAAACGTCGCGGAGTGACACTCGATCAGAAAAAGAAGGCCATTGTGTTGTACGGAAAGATGATGCGTGCGGCATACAAACGAGCCACAGGAAGCGACGCGACGGGAATTCCGCACCCGGTCACGATTCGAATCTCCGCTTCGGATCGTCAATCCAAAGCTTCCGCGTCTTTCGGACACATGGCGCTGATTGATTTCCCGGCTCAAGAGGTTGTGGAATGGTTGAAGTAATCGTTCTCATCGCGTAGCAGCTGCGTTCAAGAATGGAACGTTCGTGCAAGTCTGGGAGTGGTCTCCGCTACACGTCGTTCTGCTTCGCTATAGGTGATGGCTTTTTGTCGCAGAAGCTTCCACAGCATGCAGATGATTCGAGAAGCCGCTCGACGTCCGCCGCAACGTCACGGTTGTTGATTGACTGAAGAAACCAGCGACGCTCGGTGTCGTCCATTTCTAATGCTTGTTCGAACAGCGAGCGGAGCTGTTCATAGCGATCGGTGTTGTTCATGGGCGGCTGATCAGTGAGCTTCCAAGCAATTCGTTCCGGTGCCCATTTCGACGACGATCGGATGACAGACGGTAGGGCATCCGTGGGGGCGCGATTCTATCCGTGTGTTCCTTTTGCGTCTAGTTTGTTGCCGTCGCGAACTGCCGCAAGGCAACGGCTCGCGAGTTGGAGATTCAGTCGCTGTCTTCTTTGCCTGGCAACACGGCATGGGGTGCAAAACGAAGCTTCCCAAGGAACAGGAGTAGTTGCAAATGCCCGGCCGCGGTGAGTTGGATTTCGGGCCGATCGTCAAGACGCTCGCGGAAATCGGATTCGATGGCTGGACGGAGATCTTCATGCATCCGGTGCCGCGGGGGATGCCGATCCTGGAAACGACCGCCGCGGTGACCGCGGAGATCAATCGGGCGCGGTCGTACTTGAAAGGGTTGCCCAGGTGAGCACGTCGAGGATCAACGTCGCCGCCGGTACACGCTGACCAGTCCCAGTGCCGCGAAGACCGCAAGCGAGGTTGGCTCGGGGACGGCCGCGACTCCGGGCGCGGGCGGTGCCAGACTTGTGGGGCTTGATGCAAAGGTTGTCAGGCTTGCTGGGGTGGTGCCGATCAGATTCGATCCCAGAAGACGCAGATTGGGCCCGATGCGAACAACTGGCAGAAGAGCTCCCTTGACTTCTATCAGACCGCTGCCGGTCCCAATGACCGTGGTCTGAAAGCTGAATTGTGGTTTGAACAACCCCCAGCCCACCAAGGAGCTGCCAGCTGCGCTGTAGCCAGGGGCGATCGCCGAAGTGGGGACCGTCATTGGGGGAGGTGAAGCGCTCCCCATGCGAAGGCCTCCGGGACCCCCGAAAATAAAATTCGACGGCGCGCTGAAATTGTCAGACAATTCGATGGACGTCATCCAGACCGCCAGGGTTGATGGTGTCAGACCGTCCAGCGTCACGGTCACATCCAGCTCCTGTCCGACCGACAAATCGGCGGCGTTGGCGTTTGTTAATTCGATGTTTGTGGTGATCAGTCCAGCGAAGAGCCGTTGAGACGGCAATGCGAAAGTGGAAGCGATAAGGACGCCGGCTAGGATAAGATTAGGAACAGGGAGGCGAAGCATTCGGCAAACTCAGGGTCGGTTTGGTTCAGTGATGTCGGACGCAGAAAAGTCTCGCCCGTTCAAAGTCTCGCCCGTTCAAAGTCTTGTTCGGTCGATGAGCGATCGGGTCCTCTGCAACCATAGTCGCGTAGACAAGATGGAAAACCCGCACCCTTTGGTGATTCAATGCCGGGACGCGTAAGGTCGGGGCCTCGTGCGAAACCTTGCCATCTGGTTCGGCAGAGGCATCTCCCAGAGGCGTCGACAACCGGGGGCCTCAAAGTAGCTGAGTTCGTGTTCGTTGTTCGGAGGGGGGCGGATCGTGTGATTGGTGTGTTGGCCCCACCCGAGGACCCGGATGGAGGGGGCGAAAGATTAATGCGCTTCGAGCCAATTGGTTCCCGTTCCCATTTCGACCACGATCGGGACGGTCATCGGCAGTGCGGTTTTCATCGCCTGTTCGATCACCGGTAGGACTTGCCCCTGTTCCGCTTTCCAGAGATCAAAGACTAATTCGTCGTGCACCGTCAGCAACATCTTGGTTTTGAAATTGCCTTCGCGGAGCGCCCGGTGCACTTTGACCATGGCCAGTTTCAGCATGTCGGCCGCGGTGCCTTGAATCGGACTGTTCATCGCCAGTCGTTCGGCCGCCGCGGCGGTGCCGCGTGACTTGCTGGTGATGTCGCGGACGTAACGTCTGCGCCCAGTCTTGGTCACCACGTATCCGTGTTCTTTGGCGAAGGCAATGGTTTCGTCGATGTAGCGCTGGACGCCGGGGTATTTTTCGAAGTAGTTTTTGATCAATTCGCTCGCTTCGGCGCGGGGGATGTTCAGCCGTTGCTGCAGGCCGAATGCGCTGATGCCATAGATGATGCCGAAGTTCACGGTTTTCGCTTTGGCCCGCATCTCACGCGTGACTTCATCGGGTTCGACCTTGTAGACCTTGGACGCCGTTACCGTGTGAATGTCTTCGCCGTCGACGAAGGCCGCGATCATCGATTCATCGCCGCTAAGTTCCGCCATGATCCGCAGTTCAATTTGCGAGTAGTCGGCCGACAGGATCAGGTGGTCGTCGTCGCGGGGAACAAATGCGGCACGGATCTCGCGGCCGCGTTCCTTCCGCACCGGGATCGTTTGCAGGTTCGGATCGTTGGACTGCATGCGTCCGGTGGCGGTCCACGTTTGGCTGTAGTGCGTGTGCAGTCGTCCGGTTTCCGGGTTGACCGCCGCGGGCAATTGATCCACATAGGTCGACTTCAACTTGCGCGCGTTGCGATAGTCCAGGACGTCGCGGATGATCTCGTGTTTCCCCGACAACCGTTCCAGTTCGGCTTCGCGGGTGGAGTACTGTCCGGTCGCGGTCTTCTTGGGTTTCTCTTCCAGTTTTAATTCTTCGAACAAGACGACGCCCAGTTGTTTGGGCGAGTCGACATTGAACTCGTGTCCCGCTGCGGAAAAAATCTTCGCCTGCAGGTCGTCGATTTCACTCTGCAATTCTTCGGAGTACTTTGCCAACGATTCGGTGTCCAGCGTGATGCCGTTGTATTCCATCTCAACCAGCACGGGCACCAGCGGGCATTCGACTTCCTCGCAGACTTGTTGGACGCCGCGCTCGATCATCATCGGCCGCAGGATGTTGGCGATTTGCAGTGTGACGTCGGCGTCTTCGCACGCGTACTCGGCCAGCTTTTCCAGCGGCACGTCCGCCATGTTCCTTTGTTCGTCACCCTTGGGGCCGATCAGATCCGACGTGGGGATCGGTTTGTAGTTCAGGTACAGCTCGGACAGCGAATCCAAACCGTGGCGCATTTCCGGTTCGGTCATCGTGTGGACCAGCATCGTGTCGACCAATGGCGCGCGGACTTCGATCCCATTCCACTTCAGCAGCGAGATGTCGTACTTCAGATTGTGGCCGATCTTGACGATCGATTCGTCGGCCAGCAGTCCGGCGAACTCGGCCAGCATCGATTGACGCTCTTCCGGGTCACTCGGGCAGACGACGTAGTAGGCTTCGTGTTTGTTGATGCTGATCGCGATCCCCAGTGGAGTCGCCGTGCGTGGATCCAGCCCCGTCGTCTCGGTGTCAAAACAAAACGATTTCACTCGCTCGATCTGTTTGATCAGCTTCGCTCGTTCCTGCTTGGTCGTCACCGTGTGGTAGGTGTGATCGACTTCGCGGATCGACGATTCTTCGGTCGGTTCGTCGAACAGGGATTGTTGGATTTGTTCCTCACGTTTTTCACGGACGACGGCCGAGCGCGCCGAAGCGACGGAGAAGGATTTTCCGAAGATCCGTTTGCCGATCGTTTCGAATTCCAGTTCGGTCAGCAGTTCGCGTAGTTTTTTGTCGTCACGCTTTTGACGCGCCAGCGATGGGATGTCGATTTCCGTGGGGACATCCAACTGAATCGTGACCAGACGCTTGGACAACATCGCCTGTTCGACATTCTCCTGGACACGTTCCTTTTGTTTCCCCTTCAGCTTGTCGACGTTTTCCAACAGGCCTTCGATGCTGCCGAATTGGGCGATCAGTTTCTTGGCGGTTTTGGGGCCGATGCCTGGGACGCCGGGAATGTTGTCGCTCGAATCGCCCATCAGCCCCAGGACATCGATGACCTGATCGACACGCTCGATCTCCCATTGGCTGCAGACGTCCTTGACGCCCAGGATTTCGGATTCGCCGCCCTTGCGGCCCGGTTTGTAGACGTGGATCTGGTCGGTGACCAGTTGGTGGTAATCCTTGTCGGGGGTGACCATCCAGGTTTCGAAGCCCTGGTCGGCCGCCTGATGGGCGAGTGTGCCGATGATGTCGTCGGCTTCGTAGCCCGGCATGCGGATGGTTTTGATGTTCAGCGCATCAAACAGCTTGTCAATCCAGGGGAGTTGGCTGGCCAAATCCTCGGGCATCGCGTCACGCTGGGCTTTGTATTCCGGGTAATCGAGGTGTCGTTGCGTCGGTTCGGAGGTATCGAACGCGCAGGCGATGTGGGTCGGTTCCTCTTTGGTCAGGATGTCGGTGATCGCATTGAGCATCCCGAATACGGCGGACGTGCACTGACCCCCGGAGGTGAACCGCGGGCTGCGGATCAACGCGAAATGGGCGCGGTAGGTCAACGCCATTCCGTCCAGCAAAAACAGTTTCTTCGAGGGCGAGAACAGGTCGGGGGTGTCGTCGGCCATGGAACGCACGTTTGGTGAGAATAGCGAGGTGAAGGTGAGAATGTACGCGGGGGCGCTGTTGCGGGGTAGATCGCATGCGGTGCGCCGACCGAGCGGCGGGCCGGTGTTTGGGAAATAGGATCAATGCGACAGATAAGACCCATGAGTCCTATCGGTCGCGTTGGTCCTATCTTCCCTAGATTGTTGCGTTTTCGGCCAAGCATCGGCAGGGCATGCGGATCAACCCTAAAACCTTTGGAGTGAATCCATCGGCGTGCACCGCGGGATGCATTTTGCTAGATTAACGGCGCTCGTCGTTTTCTGCGCCCCGGCGACGGTCGTTTCCGGCCGGTCCCTTCGGGGCAATTTTGGCGGTGTGAAACGGTTCGCCTTGACTATCTTTTCGCGTTCAGGACTAGCTATGGGATTGTTTGACAGGTTGCGCCACGAATTGATTGACATCATCGAATGGATCGATGATTCCAATCACACGTTGGTTTGGCGGTTTCCCAGGTACAACAACGAAATCAAAAACGGCGCGCAGTTGATCGTCCGGCCCGGCCAGATGGCGATCTTGGTCAGCGGCGGAGAGATCGCCGACACCTATGGTCCAGGGCACTACGAACTGGAAACCAACAACATGCCGATCCTGTCGACCTTGCAGGGTTGGAAGTACGGGTTTGAAAGCCCCTTCAAAGCCGAAGTCTACTTTGTCAGCACGCGACAGATCACCGACCTGAAATGGGGCACGCCCAACCCGGTGATGCTCCGAGACCCCGAATTCGGGCCGATCCGCATTCGTGCCTTCGGCACCTATGCACTGCAGGCGGTCGAACCGAAAGCGTTGCTCAGAGAGATCGTCGGGACGGACGACAATTTTCAATCCGATGAGATCACCGACTTGATGCGTTCGATGATCACGTCGGCCTTCACGCAGGCCCTGGCGGACCTGCAGATCCCCGCACTCGATTTGGCGTCTCGCTACCAGGAACTCGGGGACACCATTCGGGCCCGGGTGGTCGAGCAAATCGATGACGAATACGGGCTGGACTGCCCACAATTGTTTGTCGTCAACATCTCGCTGCCCGAAGCGGTCGAAAAAGCGCTCGACACGCGGACCAGCATGGGCGTGATCGGCGACATGAATAAGTACCAGCAGTACCAGATGGGCAACGCGATGACCGAGGCGGCCAAGAACCAGTCCGGCGGCGGTGCCGCCGAGGGCATGGGGTTGGGCATGGGGATGGCGATGGCCGGCCGCATGATGGGCGGCGCGATGGGAGCCGCCCCGGCCGCTGGACCCGCCGCCGCACCTCCCCCGCCGCCGGCCGCCTGGCACGTCGCGGTCGGCGGACAAACCCAAGGCCCGTTCTCGATGGCTCAGCTTTCCAGCGGCATCGCCAGCGGCGAAGTCACTAAAGACACGATGGTTTGGACCGCCGGAATGGACGCCTGGGCCGCCGCGGCAAGTGTGCCGGCCTTGGCGGGATTGTTCGTTTCGCAGGCCCCGCCACCGCCACCACCGCCGATGTAATTGAGAGCCGATGTAATTGAGATTCGTGTCTTTCTCGTTCCGAGGCAGAGTCTGAGAACGAGCGTGGACGTAGCTACCTTCGCCAGAAGGTGGATCCCCCTGGTGTTCCACGCTCGCATCGAGCGTCGCGACGTTGATCAGACGCTGCCCAATTGCAGGAACGATCGGCTCACCGCCAACTGACCCCACCATCAACTGACGAGGAACAGATTTTTCGTGGACGAACGCGTGCAAGGATCCGAGCCGCTGGCCGATTTCGTCGGTGGAACCGAATGGATGATCGATGCGTCCGGTTGTGCCGCCGATCCGCTGCGGGATCTGCAATGCGTCCAGTCGCTTTGCCGGCGCGTCGTGGCGGACCTGGAATTAACGATCGTCGGCCAGCCCACCTGCCATGCCTTTCCAGGCCCCGGCGGCGTCACCGCGCTGTATTTGTTGAGCGAATCTCATCTGGCCTGTCACACGTACCCCGAGCACGAATTCGCCACGTTCAACTTGTATTGTTGCCGCCGCCGACCCGCTTGGCCTTGGCGGCAGGAGTTGGAGCGAATCTTCCACGCCCGTGACGTCGTCGTACGAGAATTGCATCGCGACCTGCGAGTGACGCGAAAGGAATCGTTACGATGAGACGCCTCAATACAAATTGTCCTGCCTGCGGCGGCCCGGTCGAGTTTACGACCGGTTCATCCCTGGTGACCGTGTGCGAGTTCTGTCAAACCGCGGTGGGACGTGGCGATCGCGATGTCAAGGATTATGGCAAGGTGGCCGAGGTCGGAGATCCGGCGTCGGGGCTGGCACGCGGGATCACCGGCAAGTGGAAAAAGAAATCGTTCACGATCACCGGACGAGTCCGCTACCGTCACTCCGGCGGCGGGTCGTGGGACGAATGGTACTTGGCATTCCCCGGCGATCGATGGGGCTGGCTGGCCGAGGCGCAAGGGAAGTTTTCGTTGACGATGCAGCGAAACCTGACCGCCAGTTCGCGTTTGCCCGATTACGACAGTGTTCAGCTGGAGCAAAAACTCACGCTCAAGGGCGTCGAGTTGACGGTCCGTGAAAAAGGCGTCGCGGTTGCCGAAGGGGCTGAAGGCGAGCTTCCCTGGGACTTTCACCCCGGGGCCGACCACTTGTATGTGGATTTGTACGGCGACAACAAGGCCGTCGCGACGTTCGAATACGGCGACGGCAGCGACGACGCCCAGCAGTCCGCGTACCTGGGCAGCGAAGTCACGCTGGAGGAGCTGGGGATCAGCATCGATTCGCTGGATCCCGATGCGGGCAAGGTCCGCGTCGATGCGTTGCAATTGAATTGTCCCAAGTGCGGCGGGGCACTGGCGCTGCGCGCGCCCGATGAAACGCAGCGGGTCGCGTGTCCGAATTGTTTGTCGATGTTGGACGCCCAAAAAGGCAAGCTGGCCCTGCTGCACACGCTGAACCAAAAACGCATCAAGCCGTTGATCCCGCTGGGCAGCACCGGTGACTTTGGCGGCATGAAGTACACCGTGATCGGGTTCATGGAACGCTATGCCAAGTATGCCGGGCAAACTTATCCGTGGACGGAGTACTTGTTGTACAACCGCGAAACCGGTTTTCGCTGGCTGGTATGCAACGACAACCATTGGTCGCTCGTCGGCCCGGTCGACAAGCCGCCGTCATCGATCGGTGATTCGGCGACCTACGACGGCGAGACCTTCAAGATCTACGATCGCGGAACCGCCTATGTCCGCTATGTCGTCGGTGAGTTTTATTGGAAAGTCACGGTCGGAGAACAAGTCAACACGGCCGACTACATCGCACCGCCACGGATGCTGTCCTGGGAGCGAAGCGGGTATGGGCCGTCACAAGAAGTGACGATTTCCGAGGGGCACTACATCACGGCCGAAGAGTTGGAACAGAAGTTCGGGGTCAAGGATTTGCCGCGTCCCTGGGGCGTCGGAGTGATCCAGCCGCGGCCGTCGCCGGGGCCAAGATTCTGGTTGGCTTGGCTGGGCTTTCTGCTGTATCTGTTGATTGCCTACGCCGTGATCGGTCGTGGCAAGGCGGACGGATGGCTGTTGTTTTATGCCTTGGTGGGCGTCACGATAATCCCGGCTGTGGTGATGGCGTACCTGCACAACTTTGAGGTTCGGCGCTGGAGTGACAGTGACTTCAGCCCCTACGCGTCTTCGGATGACTAGATGAAAAAAACACTATTGATCGTGTACTTGGCCATGGGGCTGGTGATCAGCGGTTGGTACACCGCCGCGGCGGCGCTGGGCTGGAAATCGCCCAATTTTGGGATCGCCAAGGCGCTGCAAAGCAGCGGTTCCGGCAGTCGCGGTTACTACGGCGGCGGACGCTCGTTCGGCGGTTCATGGGGAGGAGGGAAATAACGTGGAGACAACATTGATGATAGGTTTGGAAATGACGCTGCCGTTGGCGCAAGACATGGCGGTCACCCCGACACAATTGCTGGGGGCTCATTTGATCGCCGCGGTCGTGTTCTCGCTCGTCGGGATCGTGGTGTTCGCGCTGTGTTTGTTGCTGATGGAAAAGATCACTCCGTTTTCGATCGTTCATGAGATCGGCGAAGAACACAACCAGGCGTTGGCGACGATCGTCGGCGCGATCGTGTTGGGCATCTCGATCATCATCGCGGCCGCGATCCTGGGATGATCCAGCGGGCGCCGAACTATCTGCTCTATTTGAACGTGCTCGTCATTGCGACTTGCGGGTTGATCTATGAGTTGTTGGCCGGCACCTTGGCCAGCTACCTGCTCGGCGACAGCGTCACCCAATTCTCGCTGGTCATCGGTGTTTACCTGTCCGCACTCGGCGTCGGGTCGTGGTTGTCACGCTACGTGGAACAGCGCGTCGCGCGAACGTTCATCGAAATCGAGATCGCGTTGGCGTTGTTGGGCGGGCTGTCGGCGCCGTTGTTGTTTGTCGCGTTCGCCCAGATCACCTGGTTCCGGATCGCACTGTTCGGGTCCGTGTTTGCCATCGGGACACTGGTCGGATTGGAGTTGCCGCTGCTGATGCGGATTCTGCGCGAGCACCTGGACTTTCGCGAACTCGTCGCCCGCGTGTTGACGTTCGACTACATCGGGGCGCTCTTGGCGTCGGTGTTGTTTCCGGTGTTGTTGGTGCCCAGCTTGGGGTTGGTTCGGACCTCGTTGCTGTTCGGAATGCTCAACGCGGCGGTCGGTGTGTGGGGCACGTATCTATTGCGGCCGTTGCTTTCGACGCGCGGTCTGGGGGCGTTGCGGGGGCGTGGGTTTCTGGTGATCGGGTTGCTGGTCGTCGCCTTTATCAAAGCAGACACGCTGACCGACTGGACCGAAGAGGTGATTTTGGAGAACCCGATCGTCTATTCCAAACAGTCGGAATTCCAACGAATCGTGGTGACGCAGCGGCAGGGAGATTTTCAGCTGCACCTCAACGGCCACCTGCAATTCAATTCCAAGGACGAGTATCGCTATCACGAATCCTTGGTGCATCCGGCGATGACGATGGCGGATACGGCCGAGCGGGTGTTGGTGTTGGGCGGTGGAGACGGATTGGCGGTGCGTGAAATCTTGCGATATCCGGGGGTGGAATCGGTCACACTGGTGGATCTGGATCCGGCGATGACACAGTTGGCCAGTGAATTCCCGCCCCTGGCAACGCTCAACGAGCATGCGTTGTCGGACCCGCGCGTGACGGTGATGAATCGAGACGCCTTTGTCTGGGCCGGTGAGGGAGAATCGCAGTTTGATGTGGCGGTGATCGATTTCCCAGACCCCGGATCGTATTCGGTAGGGAAGCTGTACACGACGCGTTTCTTTCAATTGCTCCGCCGTCGGTTGACGTCATCGGCGGTCGTGTCGGTTCAGTGCACGTCCCCGCTGGTCGCGCCGAAATCGTATTGGTGCATCATCCATACGATGCAGCAAGCCGGGTTTGATGTGCGGCCCTATCAAGCCGCGGTGCCTTCGTTCGGCGTGTGGGGGTTCGCGCTGGCGGGGATGCAACCGCTGGAAAGTGACCGCGATGGAAGTTTTCTGATTCGCAATCCGCTGCCCGAGGGTTTGCATTTTTTGGATGCCAAGACGACGGTCGCGATGTTTGATCTGCCGGCCGATTTGGCGCGTGTGGAGACGAATGTCAATCGTTTGAACGACCAGGTGTTGGTGCGGTACTACGAGCAGGAGTGGGGGGCGTGGTGAGCGGCGAACCTGATCGCCCGTCGACCCAGCGGACGACCCGGATGACGCGTCGTGAACTGCTGGCCTACCTTGCCGGTGTGCCGTTGAGTGGGCTGGTCGGTTGTGGATCGCACGCAGGGAGTTCTTTCGACGGCGAACTGCTCAATCCGGCCTTTTCGATTCCCCATCGGTTGCGAGACGGGTGGCGCCCGCCGCCGTCAAAACTGCCGCCTCAAAAGCACCGGGTGGTGATCATCGGTGGCGGGATCGCCGGTCTATCGGCCGCCTGGCAATTGCAACGCCGCGGCATCGAAGACTATGTCGTCTTGGAGTTGGGCGACCAGCCTGGCGGCACGTCGCTGAGCGGTGAACGCTCGGGATTCCGTTTCCCCTGGGGAGCCCACTACGTTCCGGCGCCGATGAAAGAAAATGAACCGTTGGTTCAGCTGTTTCAGGAGATGGGGGTGGTCGTCGGCCAGAGGGATGATGGAGAGCCGGAGTTTGCCGAGCAGGCGCTTTGCCGCGAGCCGGAGGAACGCGTCTTTTTCCGGGGGCGATGGATCGAAGGGTTGTATCCCCATGTCGGGGCTAACGAAGACGATCTCCGGCAGCTGGAGCGGTTTCGCGAGGTCATGCGAGACTGGGCAACGCGTCGTGACGAAACGGGGCGGAGGATGTTTGCGATTCCGATGTCGTCGGCTTCCGATGGTGACGCGGTCCGGAAGCTCGATACGATTTCGATGGACGCCTGGATGAATTCCCAGGGGTTCGATTCCCCGCGTCTGCGTTGGCTGGTCGATTATGCCTGTCGTGACGACTACGGATTGACGCTCGATCAGACCAGTGCTTGGGCGGGCGTGTTTTATTTTGCGTCGCGGTTGCAGCCGGGCAGCGATCATTCCCAGCCCGTGATGACGTGGCCGGAGGGAAATGGTCGGATCGTTCGGCATCTGGCGGAACGCTGCGGCCAGCGGATTCATTGTCGTCATGCCGTGACAGAGGTTCGCGATCGCGGCGGAGCGGGCGTTCTGGTTCGCGCGGTCGACGCCGGTTCTTCGACCACGGTGGAATTTGTCGGCGACGAAGTGATTTTTGCGGCGCCGCAGTTTTTGGCGCCGCACGTGATCGACGATTGGCAAACCAGCGGGCGCCGTTTGACGTCGTTTCGTTACGGCGGCTGGGTCGTCGCCAATGTGTTCCTGAAGGCCCGGCCGCAGGAGTCCGGCAGCGAAATGTGCTGGGACAACGTGATCTTCGACAGTCGCTCGTTGGGCTATGTCACCGCGACGCATCAAACCGGGCGCGACCATGGGGCAACCGTGCTGACGTGGTACCAACCGATGACCGACGACGATCCGCGGGTTTCGCGTGCGGAGCTGATGCGGCTTTCCTGGCGCGATTGGGCGGATGTAGTCGTCGCGGATTTGAGCAAAGCCCATGGGGACATCGGCGGGCTGATCGAGCGCATCGATGTGATGCGGTGGGGGCACGCGATGATCCAACCCCGTGTGGGCTTCGTTTGGGGCGGGCAACGCGAGGCGGCGTCCGAATCGCTGGGCCGAATCCACTTCGCCGCGACGGACCTGAGCGGCGTCGCGTTGATGGAAGAGGCGTTTGACCGCGGCGTGCGGGCGGCCGATCGGTGTTTCGGCGGTGCCGTGGGATAGGCTTCTCGGCCGTCGAGTCTCTGTGGCGTAGCTACGCTCGCCAGAGCGTGGGGATCGTCTCGGTGACGTAGTTGCACTCGATGCGAGCGTGGGAATCGTCGGGGAACCACCTTCTGGCGAAGGTCGCTACGTTAGACCGCTGGTTCACCGGAGTGACAGGCTGGCAGCCTATCCCGCTGGTTTTTTGGGCGGTAGCGGACGCAGCGGTGATTCTCGATGATGATGATCCCACGGCGCAACGAACACTTCCGTTCGGCCGCGTCATCACACCAAACCGATCAGGCGGGAAAACGATGACACGTCAGTTGATCTTGATGCGGCATGCCAAAAGCGACCATGACGACCCGTCATTGTCGGACCACGACCGGCCGCTTTCAAAGCGTGGCCGCCGGGCGACGCCCAAGATGGCCGATTGGCTGGACCAGCATGGCTGTGTTCCGGATTTGATCCTGTGTTCGTCTTCGTTTCGGACGCGAGAAACGGCGGAGTTGTTGTTGGATCATTGGGACAAAAAGCCCGTCGTCGTGTCCAGCCCGGACCTGTATCTCTCCAGCCCGCATACCATGTTGGAAGTCATCGGCACCGAGAGTGGGGATGCGGCCAGCGTGATGATTTTGGGGCACAATCCCGGGATCTCGGCGTTGGCGTCGATGTTGGCCGACCGATCGCTGGAGATGGTGACAGCGGCGGTGGCCGTGTTTGACGTTGACGATCTTGGCAAACTGGGGCCGGTTGATCTCCCCGAACACGCACCGCTCTCGCACTTGATGGAGCATTTGGCTACACAGTGCAACTGCAAACTCACGCACTTTGCCGCCCCCAAGACCATTTGACATTGAATCCCGATGGACCGATTCGCCGCCTGGTTGATTTTCGCAATGGCGCTCATCGGTCACGGAGGGCTGCACATCGCGATCTACAATCGCGTGAATTGTCTGGGATGGCCGCGGAAGACGATCAAACGGATCGTCAAATTCTTTCTGTTCACGACGCTGGCGATTCCGCTGGCGATCTTTGTTTTGCAATTCGATTCGATCGTGGAGATCCTGTTCCGCGGCGGGGCCTGGAGTCAGCTCGGCCCGGTGACGCTGGGATACGGCGGCGTTTGTCTGGCTGCCTGGGGCGTGTTCGGGGTGCCGTGGTTGTTGTGGCGTCCAATTTTTCGGCTGGAGTGGGTCGATGCTCCGCGAAAGGTCAAGGTCGTGGACGTTTCACGTGTCATCGATCATCCGTTGCCGTTGACGACCAAGGCACGGTGGGAGTCGCGTCTGCCGCTGAATCAAATCTTCGACTTGGCGATCGAAGAGGTCGAGTTGCCGGTGGTCGGATTGCCGGCCGAATTGGATGGTTACCGGATTGCGCACTTAAGCGACATTCATCTGACCGGCGAAATCCACGCCAGCTACGTTCGTTATGCAGTCGAACAGGCCACTCGGGCGCGTCCCGATTTGATCGCGTTGACGGGCGACATCATCGACAAACAGATGTGCATTGATTGGTTGGTCGATATCTTTTCCCCGGCCGAAGCCGTCGACGGTTGTTTCTTTATTCTCGGCAATCACGACACGCGGGTGGTCGACTCGTGGGAAACGCGTGCGGCGATGGACCGTGCCGGTTGGATCGATTTAGGCAGCCAGACGACACGCCGCAACATTCGCGGCGTGCCCTGTCACGTGATTGGCAACGAGTATCCGTGGTTCGAGCGGCCGGAGTTGGGCCCTTGCGATGCACGCTTCCGGTTGTTGCTCAGCCACAGCCCGGATCAATTCACGTGGGCGCGTCGTCAGGGGATCGAATTGATGTTGGCCGGCCACACGCATGGCGGGCAAGGACGATTGCCGCTGGCCGGACCGATCCTGAGTCCCAGCTATCACGGCAGCCGTTATGCGTCGGGCGACTTCTATCGCGCACCGACGACCATGCATGTCACCCGGGGGCTCGGCGGCGTTCATTTGTGGCGGATCAACTGCCGTCCGGAGTTGTCGCTTTTGACGTTGCGCAATGTCGATCGGCAACGCGGTCCGCGGGGTGCTTAGCGGGCCATTCGAGGGGCGACAGGACTGTTGAAAACCTGTTTGTGATTTTTTCTTGTGAAATGGGTGAAG
>NZ_JACEHH010000008.1 GCF_014154935.1 Stieleria mannarensis | reverse complement strand
TCTGGGAGAGACGGCGTTTGCGCAGCAAGCAAACGCCAGAGAGGGCCCGCGACTGGCGAAAGGTCATCGCCGGGGACAGACCCTGGATCAGAGATGAAGCAGCCCACGGATGGCAAGGCGTACCCACGGATCCCCGACTGGATGACATCCGTGGGGACGCGCTGCCATCCGTGGGTTTCATTCCGGATCCGCTGTCGGGATCCACTCGGGGACAGACCCCGGTCAAGTCATTTGCTTGCAAGCCGGGGACAGACCCCGATCGGACTATTTGCTTGCAAGCCGGATGGGGACAGACCCCGATCGGACCATTGCTAGCAAGGATCTGGTCGGGCACCTTGATTGTGCCATGTCCCCGATCAGTCATTTCCTTGATTGTGCCATGTCCCCGATCAGTCATTTCCGATCAGTCATTTCCGGTCAGGTCTTCGACGACGCTTTCTTCGAGTGGCGATGGTTCGACGGCGGTTGGCGGTGGCGGAGAATGACGCCTTGTCGGCTGATCGGGAATCGGATCGACCATTGGGGCCTGGAGGGGTGGGGCGAGCGGTGGTGGGACATCGGGCAGATCGTCCTCGTCGGAACGCTCGTCGTCGAGTGGATCGTTGCCCGGAGGTTCGGGGATCGGTTGCTCGGCTGAGGCGGGCATGACGGGGGTCAGATCGATGATTTTTGTCCTCAGCTTCGTCCGGTCGGGTTCATTCGCCTCGTTGACCGCCGCTTCCAAATCGGGTGTTCCCGGTCCGCGATCCAAGGCATCGTTGTGGGACAGGGCCAATTGCGTGTCCGCCCAACGACGCCAGTCGGGCCGCGTTTCGATCAGCGCCAAGTCCCGCAATTGCTGAACCAGCAACTCGTCGTGCTCGCCCATCCGAACTCGCAGTCGCACCAAATTGCCCAAATAATGAGGATTCGCACGATCCATCGCGTTGGCGGTGTAATACAACTCCATCGCTTCGCCGGTCCGACCAGCCGATTCGAGGGCCAAGGCCAGGTTGTAGACCACTGCGGGATCATTCGGCAGGAATTCCCGCGCCTGCTCAAACGCCAACACGGCCTGGTACAAGTTGCCTTGCTCGTAATGCAACAGCCCCAAATTGTTGTGGGCCGGGCCATAGGTGTCATCCGCCTCCACCGCCTCGCGAAAGTGCTTGGCGGCCTGATCAAAATGCTGCTTGCCGAGCGAGCGGATTCCCGCGTATGTCAGCCGATTGGCACGTTTGGTGTCACGCTTCGTCTGGACCGAAATGACCGATTGATTGTTGCTTTGCAGCGACGAGCATCCGATGGGCAGCAGACAGACGAAGAAGGCGGCGATGGACGCGAATGAGTGGACAACACCAAACCGCACCAGCCTTAGCGCAGCAGACACCGAACCATCCCGCGATCGATCGTGACGAATTCCATTTCGACGCATTCCAACTCCACGACGTGACTTGTCATTCCTAGATCGTAGGATCACAGCGGTAACGGAAATCGCCATGACTTTCGGCTACTCGCCGACAAAACCGAAACTCTTGGCGAGTTCCGCTACTTTGACATCAAGAGTTGACAAGGCACCGAGGCACTTTCACGACTCGCTTTTCGGTGAAAAGATGATTTGGGTCAAGGTCAGCTGAGAATTCCACGTCTCGCGCGATCCCGATTGCCGGGGATCAAACAGCTGTAAATCTCGCACCAAACTGCCGGTCGATTCGTCTTTGAGCGCATCACAGAACGACACGATCTGCTCCACCGTCGCCGCGTTGAGCTTGATCTCCACCCGGCGAAGCTTGAAATCCGTCTGCCCGATCCGCTGCGGCTCGCTAGGAGTCTGGTTCGCTAGCAAATTGGTTGACAGCTCGGCTTGTTGCAGCGCCGCGTTGATTCGATCGAGGATTTGATTGGGTTCTTCAAGCTCCAGTGCCGCGACACGGGGCGCATCGGCAACCTGCTCCATCTCTCCGAGCTTCTGTCGTAACTCGTTCAAGTCGCGTCGATCCAGTTCCAATCGCTCCGCCGCCGCCCAGGTACTCAAAACACTCGACGCGGCAAACAACCCGACCAGAATGATCGCGACACCGACCAGAATCCGATGTGTCATCGCGTTCATGAATCAACTCCTTCAGCGGCATCGACCGGCGTTTGCTTCCAAACCGCCGACAGAGTCGATTGGTATGTCGGTATCGGTTCATCCTTGCCGGGATCGATCTGGTCAGACGCCGGCGGTGCGACTTGAAATCCGACGGTTTCCAGCGATTGTGCGATCGTCCCGATTTGAATGGCATCGACGGCGCGGACGGTCAACGAGCACGCACCGTCGACGATCTTGACATCGATCACGCGAAACCGAGCACCGCCGAGTTGCTGAGCCTGACGCAACCCCCGATACAGATCTCGCAGGACCGTCGTCGCCGCCACTGGCAAACGGATCGCATCGCCACGACCGCGCGAACCCAGCGTCTTGCGATGCTCGTTTCGCACCGTCCGCATCAACATGACGGGAACGCGACGCTGGGGAAACGATTCGGCGAACAGCGCCCGTTGCTGCTGACGAACCGATCCGGATTGCTCAGCCAACCGCCCGCCGCGATACCAGGATGCGATCACGAGGATCACCAAGCAGCCCGTGGCGGCCAGCGCCAATCGTCGCAACGGAGCGGCAACGGCCTTCAATGGATCACTCGGTGCCAAGTCCCCACGTCGCAGATCCGGCCAGCGTCCCCAGCGGCCGCCCAAGACCAGCCCGGCACCTTCGGCCGCAAGTTGAATGACATCACGATCACACCACTCCATCTGTCCGACCGGTCGAAACGTCAGCTCGCGTCGCCCCAGAACAATCATCGTTTGCGACGATCCGCTCGGTTCGGCGACAACGGCGTGATACCGCGCCAGTTCGTCTTCCCCGCCACAAAACTGTCGCCACTGGTAGACCCCGTCGCCGTCGACCGATACCGATTGACAAGTCGCTTCGCTGAGCATCAACAAGGTGAACGGAGACGCGGGCGATTGATGGCGCTGGACCGCTCGGGCGACCAACAAGGTCGTCGGCAGGATCGAAACGACATCTACACCCGCTGCTTCCAAAGCGTCGACGGTCGTTCGGTGTCGTCGAGTTTCGATTGCAACCGCCGCGATCTGACCGGCGGAGGGTCGGACAAAGTAGTCGGCGACCGTCGATTCGGCATCGAGCGGAAAGTGACGCTCCAATTCAAAGCTCACGGCGTCGCGATCCTTGGCATCGAGTCCGGCGGGAAGTTCATCGCAAACGAAAAAGCATTCTCCGGCGGGCAATCCGAGCACACATCGTTTTTCGGCCCCACGCACATCGTCGCACAAGCGGGCAAACCTTGCGGCGACAACTTCGGGGGACATCTCCGCATCAAGCTCGACGGATTCCGATCCGACTTGCAAGCACCACCCCGATTCGGTCTGTGCGACCAGTCCACCGCCGTCGATACAAAACCGATCGGCCGGGGATTCACTGCCGCGACGAGGTTGTTGTCGGACGGTCGCTCTCGATTCGCCTGACGGCGCTTCATCGTGTGGAGTTTGATCGCCTTCGGCCGAAACGCTCATCGGTTGCGTCTCCGGTTTTGACGATCGGGATTGGCTGCCCCGCCGGACTGAAACGAGGGTTTCAACCGCAACGTCGATTCGGTACCGCGCAGCTCCAAGGTGACTTTTTGGGAATCGATCGTTCGCACCAGCACACCCGCTGGCAACAATTCGACGAGCTCGCCGGCGGCCCGAATGTCTGTCTTGCCAGTTGCGTCGGTCAGAATCGCGACACTGCGATCAGCGTCGATGATCGTCCCGGTCAACGTCCAGTCCAGTCGCGGCGCTCTGGCGGGCGGCGGATTACGCTCCACGACGGATTCGGGCTTGGGCTGCGGTTTGGGCGGAGGCGGCTTGGGGGGATCGTAGAGTGGCCGGAGTAACCGTAACGACAGGTCATCCCGGGTCGCGACGTCGCTGACCGGCCGGCCATCGGCTGATTGATCGCCTGCATTTGGATCGGCATCGGACACCTCCCCCGGTGGTGACAACACCGTTGCCGATGGCGGATCGAGAACACCGATGTCACTGAACGACCAGACAATGCCAGCGACCGCCAAGGCCACAAAGCCCGCGGTCAACGTGTTCAACAATCGTCGCTGGGCCGTGACATCCATCGATCGGTGACTGTGTCTCTCAGGCAGTGGGGGTCATCGGTCGGTGTGTCATTCAAAACGAGAACCGCTCGTTTTGGGTGAAGCCGTCCTGGTCGGTTTGCGTCACCGAAAACGTCCGCAGGCTTCGTCGTGCGACCGCCGACGCGTCGATCCAAAGTGAAAAGTGCGTGCTGGTTTCAGCCAACATTCTACCCAGCCGCATTCGCTCGGTCTCCGTTTTCGCTTCCTGCTGCAGCAAAATCGCCAGCGAGGTCTTCGGATTGTCTTTGTATCGGCTCACCAGCCGGCGTGCGCCAGCGTCGGACAACACGCACGCCACAGCAGCCTGGATCGAGGTCTCCGAGGCGCGGCGGACATTCAACCCATCACCGCCCCAGCAGCTGAGGTCGCCGGTTGCGGCAGGCAACGCGGCGTCGGATCCCAAGCCGGAGGAAAGCCGGGAAAGGTCAAACACTTCGCCCCAGCTTCGAAACGCGCGGGGGATTTCCGTCACGGGCTGCTCCGAGTTACCCTCGCGGTTTCCCTCTCCAGAATCGACCAGCGCCGCGGTCATCGGCCGGGTGGCGGGCTGCAACCGAACCGCCCGAGCGGCGATCGGCCCGAGCACTTTGGCCAAGACCGCTTCGGTCCGTCGCTGACCGGTCATGTGGTAGACCTGATTCAAATTCAGCTTGGCGTCTTCATCGGCCAGGACGACGTCGAAGGTCACGCCACCGATCGTGATGGCGCCGCGGACCTGCTTCACCGGCGGCACCGCCACACCATTGATTTGGCTGGCCGCATCGGCTTGAGCTTCCAATCGATCAAAGACCTTGGCCGCTTCGGGCAACAGTGCTCTTTCGATCGATTGGGCGCCGAGTCGCTGTTGTAATCGAATGCGTGCATCGGCGGCGGCGAGCGCCCGGCGCAAGCTGTGATCTGACAGCGCCGCCAGCACCGTGACCATCAACACCATCACGGCCAACACCGCCAGCAGCACATATCCCGAACGTCGACGCTTAGAGTTCATGGTGATCGATCACCTCGTCAAACAAGAGTCGCCCCTCAGAGTCCCGGCCCGCGATCCGAAAGCGAGCAGGCATCGGCAGCAGCCCGCCGGTCATCTCGGGAACCGGAGCCTCGGGATCGAACTCGTCGTACGCTTCAAATTCAAAGGCACCGAAATCGACCCAACACACTTCGCGATTTTGCCCGACGCGTCGAATCAACAGTCGCCGCGATCCGATCATGGCACGTTCGTAACGGATCATGCCGGGCACGTTCTGTGGCACGACGTAGCCTGATAGGATCAAGGTGTCGGAGCCAGCGGCGATGCCGCGTGCATTGATCAAGTCATTGCGCAACCGATCGGCCAACAACCCCGCGGCGACGTGATCGGTTTGGTCACGTCGCAATTGGCCGGACTGTTTCGAGACCGACAACACGATTCCCAACAAACCGACCATCATCAGCGACGCCAACACCAGTGCGACGATCATCTCGATCAAGGTGAACGCGCGAGAGTGGCCCGAAGCGATGCCAGCACGACGCGTGAGCGAGTGGCCGACGGTGACGCGAACGCCATGACAGGCCGCTCGCTTACGCTTCCCGCTGGCAGGACGCATCACGGTAGCCTCGCCGGTTTGACCAGGTCGACGGCGACCAAGGGAGTCGTCGAATTGCCATCGATTTCCATAATCTGAAACCGCACGACCTGCATCGGAACGGTTGCCAATGAGGTGCTTCCGACCGGAGACGTCTGCCAGATCCAACCACTGTTGCCCACCACCGCGCCCCGCGCTGCGATCGGAAACCCGCCTTGCTGGGCGGTGAATTGGTGCACCAAGCGATCCGCCACCCGCGCCGCTTCGAGTTGCTTGTCTGCCATCGAAAGTTGTTTCCGATGACGCGAGAACGCGAGCATCGACCCGACCAGCAGCGACCCCATCAGTGCCAGTGCGACGATCAGCTCCAATAGTGTGAATGCACGTCGGCGTCTCATCGCATCCCCAACGCCAATTCGATCGCCGTCGGATCAAAATCATCAACGATCTGTCCGCTGCCACCGGCCAAGAAGATCCAATGCCCAGAGTCGCCGGTTGTCAGTCGCAGTGCATAGCTGGACGTCGATCCGTCAGGGTCGGCGGTGACTTGCGCCCCGGAGCGTGATGCCGGCACGGGGCCGAACCGGATCGTATCGATGGAAACTTGACGTGGCAATGTGAAGGTTCGCATCGATTCACCCGACGGATCAATCGTCAATCGCCCGCGCCCGCGGTCGATGACGGCGGCGACTTGGCGGCGTTGGTGACGCGCCGCGCGGCGCAGCGCCGTATCAAACTGTTTGACCACTTCGACAGCCCGACCGAGTCGCTGTCGGACGATCACGCCACGCAGGGAGAACGTCGTCAGGGAAGCGAGGATCGCCGTTAACACCAACACGACGATCAGTTCGATCAGGGAAAAGCCGCGGTTGCATTGGGTTGCAAACTCATTGATTGCCCTCCCCTCGCTGCGCTCGACCCTCCCGCACACGGGAGGGTGTCTTCTGGTTGATTCGGTTCGCCGGCAGGTGATCTTTTGATCGGGGATCGTGCGTTTGCGAGAATCGCCTGACTGCATGTGCAACCCGCTCATTCTTCCAGCATCGTGCTGGAGAAATCGGCGTCCTCTCCCTCGCCGCCTTCGCGTCCGTCGGCGCCCAGACTGATGACTTCGACGCCTTCCTCGGACACGAAGTACAGGTAAGGGTTTTTCCACGGGTCGACGGGCACCTTGGTCAAAAATCCTTCCGGCCAGGTCTCCGTTTCTTCCCGCAAGACTTCCAGTCCCTCGTCTTCGGTCGGGTAACGTCCCTGGTCGATGCGGAAGGTTTCTAGAGCGCCGAGGATGGTGGCGATTTCAGCTTTGACCGCGTTCTTCCGCGAATTGATCAAATAGCCACGGGTTCGAACCGCGACCAGCCCGGCCAGCATGCCCAGGATGACCATGACGACGATCAGTTCGACCAGGGAGAAACCGCGATTGGCGGTTCGACCTCGCCTGGCTCCACCACTTAATCCTCCCTGGTAGGGAGGGTCGAGCGTAGCGAGGGGAGGGTCAATTCGTGGTGTTTGAGTGCTTCCGAGCCACAACGAACCCTCCCCGCGTCGTCGTAAACTCCTCCGCGACCCTCCCTGAGGGAGGGTGATTTCGGAAAACCGCATGACCTCGATGCGGGAGGTTTGGCTCCGTTCGCCCCACTCACAAAACATTTCCAGCCTCCAGGATCGGAAGGATCGTGGCCAACAACAAGAATCCCACCATGGCGGCCAAGACAAGGATCAGGATCGGTTCGATCAACGAGGTCAGTCGCGCCGACGCCGTTTTGACTTGTTCATCATAGTCGTCGGCGAGTCGAAAGAGCATCTCGTCAAGCTTTCCCGACTCCTGACCGATCGAAAACACTCGGACCGCCAGCGGGGGAAAGGCACCACTCTTCTCCAGCGCCTCGGATAACTCTTCGCCGGCCGAAATGCGGCTGCCACATTCATGCAGCGCCGAGCGAAACACAGAGTTGCTGGTCGAACGCTCCGCCAAATCAAACGCGCGCGTCAATTCCACGCCACTCCGCGAAAGCGTTGCGATGATCATCGCGATCCGAGAGACGCCTTGTTTGACTAGCATCGGCCCCAGGATGGGAACGCGCAGCACCAGTCGGTCGATCAGCATTTTGCCGCGCCGGCTGCGAAAGGCGATTCCCAATGCGACCGCGCCCGCAATCAACCCCGCCATCCAAAACCAACTGTAATCGATCAACAGATGGCTGAGTGATTTGGCCACGCGTGTGGGAAACGGCAATTCATCGAGCGTCTCTTCCAGGTTCTCCAACAGTGGCGGCAGGACACCGGTCATCAAAAAAACGCCGGCGGCCGTTCCAAAACAAACCAGAAAGATCGGGTACACCAGCGCGGTCGTGACGGCGTCGGTGAACTGGGATTGGCGTTGTTTGAATTCGGCCAGTTGCGACAGCACTTCTTCCAACGTGCCGGCGTTTTCACCGACTTCGACCATCTGCACCGAAGCCGCGTCGAACAAGTCGGGTCGGCTGCGCAGCGCCTGGGCGAACGACTCCCCCGCGGCCACACGGTCGCGCACCGCCAGCAACGCCGCTTGAAACGCCCCACGCGTCTGTTGGGTGATCGTGTCCAAGGCGTCCAGCATCGGGATCCCGGCGTGCAACAGCATCGACAGTTCCGCGACCGCTGTTGCCCACTGGTTCTTCGCTCCGAGCAAGGACACCCTTGGCAATCGCAACCTCGCCCCGCGCTGTCGACAGACCGTGATCTTGCGAACACGGATCCCTTGGCCACGCAGCGAATCGCGGGCTTGGCGGGCGGTGTCGGCGCTGATCGTTCCCTGAACGGATTGTCGCGTTTGGTCGACGCCGGAATAGGAAAAGACAGCCATCGGGGTCACAGCGTCGTTACGCGGAGAACTTCATCGAGTGTCGTGATGCCTTGATGGACTTTCAGCAACCCATCCATCGACAACAAATGCATTCCCGATTGTAGTCCGACGTCGCGGATCGCCGCTGCATTGGCCCGCGTCTGCACCAGTTCACGACAGGCGTCATCAATGACCAACAACTCGAACAACCCGACTCGGCCTCGGAATCCGGTCCCACGACAGGCCTGGCATCCGACCGGTTCAAACACGCCGACCAAATCCGATGGCGCCAAACCATGCGACTGTAACAACGACTGTGGAACATCGGGCAACGATTCACCGCTGCCGCGAGGGCGTTTACAGTCCTCGCACAGCTTGCGGACCAATCGCTGGGCCAGCGATGCGACCAGGGAGCTGCTGACCAGATAGGGTTCGATGCCCAGATCCAACAACCGCGTCACCGCACTGGCCGCATCGTTGGTGTGCAGCGTGCTGAAGACCAGGTGACCGGTCAATGACGCTTGAATGGCCATGATCGCGGTTTCGGCGTCGCGGATTTCGCCGACCATGATGATGTCGGGGTCCTGACGCAACACGCTCCGCATGCCCGAGGCGAACGTCATTCCCTTCTTCTCATTGATCTGCGTTTGGCTGATCCCATCCAACTGGTACTCGATCGGATCTTCCAGCGTCAGGATATTCAGTTCTTCGCTGTCGAGTTCTTGCAGCGCACCGTACAGCGTCGTGCTCTTGCCGCTGCCGGTCGGGCCCGTGACCAGGATCATCCCGTGGTCGCGGGCGATCAGGGATCGAAATCGTCGAAAGTCATGCGTCGGCATGCCGAGTTCGGCCAGCGTGTACAGCCGCGCGCTTTTGTCCAACAAGCGAACCACGATGCGTTCGTTGTGGCTGGTCGGCAGCGACGCGATCCGCAGGTCGACCGTTCGATCGCCCAGTTGAACCGTCGCCCGCCCGTCCTGGGGCAAGCGTTTTTCGGCGATGTTCATCTTGCCCAGAACCTTCACCCGCGACAGCACTTCTTCTTGAACGGCTTTGGGGATTTCAAAGGTGTCGAACAAGACGCCGTCGATTCTCTGCCGCACCATCAACCGGTCTTCGTAGGGTTGAATGTGGACGTCGGAGGCACCGGATTTGACGGCATCAAACAAGATGTGGTTGACCAACCGAATGATCGGCGCGCGGCCTTCGGTGTCCAACAAATCTTCTCGGGGGCTGAGCGCCGCCAACTCGCCCAACAACGCTTCTTGATCGAGCGAATCGATCACGGCTTGCGTTTGACTGGATTGGTCCGAGTAGGCTGCATTGATCGCCCGCTCGATGGCCGTCGCGGTTGCCGGTAACGGACGGACACGCAGCGGTTGCAGACTGCCGTCGGCGCGCTGAGCCAGAGCGCGGGCGATGATGTCGGAGTGCTTGTAGCCGGCCATCGATTCGATCGCCAACCACACCTCGTCGTCCCGCTCGCCGCGAAAGCCCATCACACAATGCTGGCGAGCGTGTGCGATCGGGATGCGTGTCAAAAACAGGTCGGAGGGCTGGAACGGCGTAAGGTCTTCGGAAACCGGGATCCCGAGCCGCGCAGCAAGTTGCTCGGTCGCCTGTGCCGCGTGATGCGTGGTGGCAGATTTGTGATGGTCTTCGTGCAGCGTCTCAGTCATGTCTCGTCCGCTGGCAGGTTCTCAAGATCCAGCAAATCCTTGCTGCGTCGGGAAGCGAGAAGGGTCTTGTACAATAGCCGCAACACTTCCGATTGCCTGCGTTTGCGGTGATTGCGACGGATGAAGTGATCCATGGCTTCCGGTGACGCCTGCAGGACGTCGAAAGCTTGCTGCTGCAGCTGGACGAACAAACGCATGTTTTCTTCCGGCGTCCGCCGCCACGCCAGCTTGCGGCGATAGGCTTCGGCGGCAGATTCGTGGTCGGACATGGGATTCAAATAGTGCTGCGGGTCAGTTCGGTTCTCAGGTAGCGGAACTTGTTGGCGGCTTGTTGATGGATCCAACCCGCAAACCTCGAACCGATATGCCAGCCCGACGCGTAAGCGAGGGGCGCAACGTTGCCCCTCGCTTACGCGTCGGGCTAGCATCAACGGTTACCGTATTTTAGGGCGACGGATACACCACCTGTGGCTCGCCGATCACCTCGTAGCCGTCCATTGACTCGTACGTTCCCATCGGATCGCTGTCTTGCATCGGCGGCAACAGGTGCTCGGATTCCACCGGATCAAATCCTGCCGGGGCCGGGCAGGGAACCAGCAGCGGCTTGCTTACAGGATAGTCGGCCGGCAGCTGAGCGTCTTGCGTTTCCAGGTCGGAGAGGAACTGCAAGTCGCGGAATTGGGAATCACGCAGGATCCGCGGCCGAATGAACAGAAAAAACGATGTCGTCGTCTTTTCTTCGCTACGCAAACTGGTCAGCTCGCGGATCACGGGGATCTTTTCCAGCCAGGGGACGCCGGTGAAGGAGGTCCCGTCGAGGGTTCGCTTCAGTCCCCCGACGACGATGGTTTTGCCGTCGGGAATCGTGACGACGCTGCCGACCCGATCGATCTGCCGCGGCGGGGGCAGGTTGTCGCTGGCCGAGCCGATGAAGGTGCTGAATTCGACGTCAAACTCCAACTGCAGATGGTCGTCTTCGTTGATGTGCGGCGTGACCTGGATCGTCGTCCCGGCTTCCTGGTTGCCGCCCAGTCCCGTCAACGTCGTCGTCTCCCCTTGGCTGAACGCCTGGAACGGGATACTGGAAATGCTGTTCAGCGTTCCGGTTTGGTTGTCGTTGACCAACACCTTGGGCGATGATAACACGCGACCGCGGGTGTGGCGGCTGAGGGCTTGGACGATCACGTCGGCGACTTCCGGGTCCACCAAAACACCGTTGAATCCCAGTGAGGGGTTGATCGTCAACGAGCCATCGATCGGGTCGACTTCGCTGAGTCCGAACGAGGTGAATTCGAACAGCCGTTTGGAACCCTCGCGATCGCCGCCGCTGATTTCGACCCCCAGCGAAAAGTTATCACTGGTGTCGATGGCGATGATGTCCGCTTGAATCAAGACTTGTGGCCGTCGCTGGTCCAGCGACCGGATCAGTTTTTCATACAGCGACTGGACGTTGGACGGTGCGAACACGATCAAACTGTTCGTCGCGACGTCGGCGGACACGCGGGCGTTGCCCGGCAGGGTAGCCACCGCGGCTCCGGCGCCCATGCCATAGCCGCCCATTCCCATACCGCTGCCACCGAATCCGGGCGCGCCAATCCCGGAAGCACCGAACCCGGCGACCGAACCGAGGGCGGCGTTCTGGTTGGGGACTCGGCTGGACGTCAGATTGTTGCTCAAGTTTTGCCCGGCCACCCCGAACGATCCGCCACCGAGCTCGTCCAACCGCTGCTGCGCTCGCGAACGTCCGCCTTGCATCATGTTCATCGGATTGGCGCCCATCCCCATCGCCGGGCTGACACCGCCCATGTTCATCCCGCCGAGCGTGCCGAACGCACCGGCACCCAAACCGCCCGCCTGGGCGACGCCGCTGCCTGCAGCTTCTTGAAGCGCCAACAGTGAATACAGCACCTCCATCGCCGTGGCGTTTTTCAGTTTATAAAACCGAATCGGACTCTCGTCGGAATCGACCGGTTGGTCCAATTCCTTGAGTAACGTTTCGATCTGATGGTGCACGTCCGCGCCGGCACGGACGACCAGCAGGTTGCCTTCTTCGTCGATCGTCGTTTCGATCGTCTTTGACGGGCTCTGACGTGTGTCCTGGTTCGGCGACTCGGCGAATCCGCGGATCAGATTGTCCAACCGCGATGCGCCGACGTATTCCAAACGGTAGATGCGCGTCAGGTACTCCGTGCCAGAATCCAATCGTTCCAATAACGCGATCGCCGCGTTGACTAAGTCGGTACGGCCCGCGACGACAACACGGCGACCTGTCGGATCGACCAACAACTTGGGTTCTTTGTCCGAGCCCGCTTTTTGAGTGCCGTCGGCTTGCCGGATCGATTGAAATTGTTCGATCAACATCGATGGCGGACGGCGACGCGTCAAATAGAACTCGATCGTGCCCTCGGCGTCCGGGCGGTCGATCATCGCCAACAATTCGGCCACCAGTCGCACGTCCGCGGCATAACCGGTCACAATCAAGATGCCTTGATCGCCGAGTGCGACGATGTTGGATCCCGTTTTGCTGAGAAACGGTTTCAGCGAGGTCGACGCCGTCGTGACGTCGATGTGTTTAATTGGCAACACCTGCGTCACCGCGGCGGCGGGGCCGTTGCGGCGTGAGATTTCCGCAGCGTCGCCGGCCGGCGCGCTGCTGACGATGTCCGCGATGTCGACGACGCGTTTCCAACCCGGGACTTCGGAATCGACGACCGCCAAGTTTGCTTCGCGCAGCAAGCTGCCCAACAACGTCGGCAACACGTTCTTGGGCAATTTGGCCGGCGTGTACACGGTCACATCACGGCGAGCGATGTCCGCCCCATGCAGAAACCGGATCCCCAACTGCTTGCTCATCAAATCCAGCAGCGTGGTGACCCGAACCGTCCCCGACAAATTCAGCTCAACAATCTCGTCACCGCCGGCGATCTGCGCAGGCACGCTTCCGCTGCACGCCAGCAACATCGCCGTCGCGACGGCGAGCGGCAAAGAGCGGCGTCGAAATCTATTGCTAGCAATCATACGGGTCGGTGAAGCGAGGGCGCCGAACGAATGTCATCATGTGCAGTACGCAAAATGGGCCTCGGGCGTCAATTCAGATCATCCGATTATCCACACGAGCACACGAGCCCGACACGAGGGCATTTCGAAGCCGGGAATCGGCGATGAACCACATCTACGTCTGTCTCGCTTCTCATGCTTTTGGATTTTTTCGTCCGGTGAGATAACGTCGCCATCCGCAAAGAATTCCGCGGGAGACCGAACCGTAGCGTGGTGATCGCTCGCAAGTCGCATTGGAATTAGAGCAATGCAAATCGTTCCGGGAAGTGGGGCTACCCCCTTCCCGGTTAAATCTTTGCCTGCGAACAAGACTCCTCTCTCAAGACCCATATCCGAATGGATCGTCGCCGTCGATCGTACACGGGAGCCCTGTTTCGAGTGGGATCTCCAATTCCGTGTTGGTATGAGAAACCTCGAATATACATTTCTCGTTGCCGTTCTCGTCAACATCGCAGTAGCAATACCCTTCATCCGTGCAATCGTGACTTTGAAACCCAACAGCGTCGTTAAACTCATATCCCGACACGTCCTCGCCAGTTGTGATCGCCTCATACAGCGCATCAGCAACATGCGAGTACGTAGAATCTGAATCCGCCCCTTCCTCGACCGCGGAATAGTTGGGAGGGTCACAGTTGGAACCAGCTGCGTTGCATCCAGCTGGACACGGATCGAGGTTCGAAAGGTCGCAACCGGACCCACCGGTGTAGAAATAGCACCAATCCTCCATATCCGCTTGGGCCGAGCACGGCAACAACACCGCCAGGAGACAAACCATCAATACTTGCCTAATCATGAAACGCCTCTTTTAGTTAGAATCGCGCAGCGAAGGAAAATTCTCGCGTCGCTGCCAATCCACATCAAACAAAACACGCACAGGTTCGCGCCAATCTGCTAATGCAGGATCGACCATTGACTTGCCAGCAAGCTCACGTCCGATCTTCCAATCAAAATCGACGGTGTAATGAAGTTCGATATTCGAAAGAGTCACTGCCTCAATTCTTTCCGGAATAGCCAGATCACCTTTATGCTTCCAAACGGTTTTGGTTCGGGAAAGCAGTCGAGTGCCACTCGGAATTTTTCTCGACCACTTGACATCGGTGGGCAGGAAATTCGACTTCTTCCCAAATGTCATGGTCACAACCAATACCACCTTCCCTGGCAATTCCCAACTGCAAACAAGATCCCCGTTATCGTCGTAGCTGCACTTTGTAATATTTCCTTGGAAAAGCCGTTCAACGATGTCCGTTTTTGTTCCGCCCGCATTAAATGAGTGCGGCATGCAGATCGTTTGCTTGACCGGATAGAAGGGCTTGGTAAAGTGCTTGGCAATCTTCGACTTCTCCTGCTTGCCATCCTCCACAATTGTCCTTGGGGAGACTGCGTTTGTCGAACCAACGCGATGCTTGACACCATGCTCGCTGGCAATTCGCTGCCTCCAGAGTTCTATCGCATAGCTGCCTTCCGGTTGAACGGCAAAGCAATCGAGGCGTTTTCCGGGGCGATCTTGAGCACCAACATAGATGACCGGTAAGTCGTGTGCATTGCCCCTCGCTAAGATAACCTTACGACCGAAGCCTACAAACGCGTACGCTTCCTTTTCAATGGCCTCGCACCGCTCGTCAAAGTCAATGAGCATCTCAATCGCTCGCTCATTAGTGCTTAGCAGGGAGTCCGCTGCGTGAAGACAACCACAGGCAATTGCGACAACGAAAAAGATTCCAACACGCATGCTATTACCTGTGGTTAAGAGTAAATTTGCAAGAATGACTGCCAATCGCGATCTCAGCAGGCGTGTCTTGCAACTCACGAGATGGAATCCGTACCGTAAAAATGCAGAACTGGGTCTTCATCGCCGATTCGACCTTGGCCGCCACCTGGCTGCCATCAATTGATATCAAAGCAGCAGAGGGTTCAAACGACTTTAGAACTTCCCCGCGAGCTATTAGTCGGAACACATCTTGGCTACCTTTCCTCTGAGCGTAGACAGTGGTATTTACCAACTCAAACTCGACCACGCGATTTAAAATCGCAGTGACAGTTGCAATCTCAGTCCTGCCTTCCCACAACGAAAAATTAAGCACCTCGCTCTTGTTGTCGCTGCTTGGCGCTTTCGTTACAAAATGAAGCTCGTTACCGCGGCGGACCGGCTCAAGCGCGTCCCCGTTGAAAACAACCGATACGTTCTTCACCAAGATTTCCGAATCGTGACAAACGAAACTTCCGGTCAGCTTCTCCTCTCCCTGCTTCAGGTTAAAAACGCTAGGCGAAAGGGTAACGCGTGGCTTCATTAATACAACGAGAGCGATTGGGAATCTCCCCATATCGGTATCTAGAGTGATCCTGACTCCAGATTTTCCAGGTTTCGATATTGCTGCGTTTACTAAAATCTCGGTTGATTCGCCATGATCTACATTTCTGTCTGCGGCATAAGCGGTAGTGCATCCACAGCTTGATCGAATATCGAGGATCTCGAAGGGCCGCCTCGTCTTGTTTGTCACCACAAGTTTGCCACGTATGGCGCTACCCAGAAAACGCTCCCCCAAGTCCACGAAGACTAGTTCGTCTCTAACGACTAAAGATGCCGTTCCATGTGTAGGTAACTTTGCCAAATCAGCCCGGCGTAGGCGGACTTTCTCATCAGAATTTTGCTGCGCGACAGCACTGATTGAAAAGAGAACTACAAACCAAAACGAATAGATTCTTCGCATGATGCCCCTGTAGTGTTTACGCCAAAGGAAAACATGGCGCGTGCTACGCACCCCCCCCCCGCTTGGCCTCTAGGGTAAATACTATGGATCGTCTAGTGTCTGTCAATACTCTTTTTTTTAAAAAACGTTGCGGTAGTTTTCGATTCCATCTAGGACTTCTTGTATTCCCATGTATGCCTGCCGGCAGCGCGATGAGCCCCTCCTGCAAAAGGCACGTAAGCGGTCTATCTGCCCATGTTGACCGACGACTGACGACCGAGCAACGTCGACCGCGTCGTTGTGCGGCCGAGGTGGCGCGACGGCAGACTTGACATCCTATGGTGACTCGGATCGACTCCCCGCCTTTTGTGCGGCCCAAGTGGCAGACGCTTTGACAGGCAGAGCTATCGCGGGCTTCGAGAATCTGTTGGCCGTAGTTGATCAGCGATTTATAAGCGGCATGCTGAGCGAGAGTAGAACGTAGGAGTACCACGGTGCTGCAATATCAACGTGTCTCGCCACCCCAACGGAGCCTCAGCAGGGCGACAGAGTTCGTTTGCTTGCCGAAGTCGACGCGTGCTCTCCGCTACCGTGCGTGGCGGCTGATCACTTCCATCAACTCATGCGTCGGCTGGCGGATGTTCATCACGCGTTGCCCGCCGGGGGCGTTGGGGTCGCGGATGATGATGATCATTTCACTCGCGCTTGACTGTGTCATCGACTGGGCCGGGGCGGCGTGGTCGGGCGAGGCTTGTTGCGGGCCGTTGAGCGATGCCAAACGTGATTGGGGTTGGCCGAGGTGCGAGGGTTGTTGAGCCGGCGGTTGCGTTTGATAGAGGTGGGCCAATTGGACGCGATCGAGTTGCCATTTGACGCTGCCCGGTCCGGTGTAGATTCCCACGTCGCCTTCGTAGTCGGCCGCGTTGCAGACACCGATCAGTTGGCCCATGGCGTCGAACAAGCCGCCGCCGCTGCGTCCGTCGACCGGAGCCCCGGCGATTTCGATGTTCGAGGCGTTGACGTGTTGGTTGTACTTATTGATTCCTGTGATGGCGGTGTCGCGGCGCGAGGGATCGGCACCGTGGTCACAACCGAAACTGAACGCGGTTTGCCCGGTCTGTAGCGGGCTGTTCGGATTGGCGATCTGGACGGGTTGGACGTCGAACCCCGGCCGCATCACGACCAGTGCGATGTCGCGGTTGTCGGCGTCATAGTCGATGACTTGTCCGGGAACCTTTTTGATTTGTCCACCGACGAACAGCTCGACTTCGACTTTGGATTGCAGTTTGGTTTCACGGAACAGGTGACCACAGGTCAGCACCAAGGCTTCGTCGCCGTGGCGGTCGATAATGGTGCCAGTCCCGACACCGAACCCATTGCCGTCGTGGACCTTCAGCCGTACCGTCGCGGCCCGGGCACGCTCGACCGCGTGGGCCATCGAAAGGCTGGGCATCGCTTCGCTGCGGGAATCATCGTTCGCAACGGCGCCCCGGTTGACGAGCCGGGTTTGCGGGACGCTGAGTATCGAATCGCCGGGCAGGTTGGCACCGGTTTGAAACCGCGGGCGAGCCGGATCGATCGCCAGGGCCTGACGTAGCTTTTCACCGCTCTGGGCTCCGACCAATCGCGTCAATTCGCGGCCGGCTGACAGGACGACATAGGTGGGGACTTGGCGGACGCCGTGACGACGCGCCAAATCGGGTTCCGCGTTGATGTTGACGTGCCGGATCGGCGTTCCGCCCTGTTCCAGCTGGCGCAGCGTCGGCACCATCGCCTGGCAATGGCCGCAATGATCCGAAGAGAACGCCACCAACACGTTCGCGGCGGTTGCCTGGCCGGCGGTGATCGCGGCCGTCAGAATTACAAACGCCGAAACGATGGCCCGGTAGCCCCGGCCGAACAAGTGCGTGTTCAATGTGTCTCTCCCTAGACAAGTGCCCTGATCAGCCGATCCATCGGCCGAATGGTTGTCGTCCCCCGTCACAACGGAGTTCTCACTTGAGACAAAACGACGACAAAAGGACTTTCCGCAATCGGTCGTCGGGGCGACAACCCCAAACCGCACCCTTCCCCCTGGGAAACCTCGGGAAACATTCGGGATTACGTGTTTCACGACGATCTGTACAATCCGGCCCAGATTCCCTTTCTCTCGACACGCCGAAGAAGAATTAGTCCAACCATGCCCCGACGCATCCTGGTCACCAGCGCACTGCCCTACGCCAACGGGCCGATCCACATCGGTCACCTGGTGGAATACATTCAAACGGACATTTGGGTGCGTTTTCAGCGGCTGATCGGCAACCGCTGCGTTTACATCTGTGCCGACGACACGCACGGCACCGCGATCATGATCCGCGCGAAAAAGGAAGGCCGCAGCGAAGAAGAGCTGATTGCCGCGATGAGTGCGGAACATCAACGCGATTTCGCCGATTTCCACGTCGATTTTGACCACTACGGCAGCACCAACAGCGAGGCCAACCGGGAGCTGTGCCACCTGTTCTGGAAAGCCCTCCGCGAGGCGGATCTGGTCACCGAAAAAAGCATCGACCAGCTGTATGACCCCGAAGCGGAGACGTTTTTGGCGGACCGCTTCGTCCGCGGCACCTGTCCGGTTTGCGGCCGTACCAACCAACCGGGCGACCACTGCCAATGCGGTGCGACGTACTCGCCGACCGAATTGATCGATCCCAAAAGCACGCTCAGCGGCGCCACCCCCGAAGTCCGCTCGGCGGTGCACTTGTTCGTCACCCTGGAAAAACTGCGTTCGTTCCTGACCGAGTGGATCGACAACGGCGACGCGCTGCAAAAAGAAACCGCGAACTATTTGAAAGGCTTTTTCCTGGCCGAGGACAAAGAGCTGAAGGATTGGGACATCAGCCGGCCGGGCCCCTACTTCGGATTCGAGATCCCCGATTCGACCGGAAATTACTGGTACGTCTGGTTCGACGCCCCGATCGGTTACGTGTCCAGCACCAAGGAATGGTGCGAGGCCAACGGAGAGTCGTTCGACGATTGGTGGCGCAGCGAATCGACCGAAATCCACCACTTCATCGGCAAGGACATCACCTATTTCCACACGCTGTTCTGGCCCGGCATGTTGCACACCGCGGGCTTGCAGCTGCCGACCAAGGTCCACATCCACGGATTCTTGAACGTCGGCGGCGAAAAAATGAGCAAGTCGACCGGGACGTTGATCAGCGCGGAAACCTATCGCAAGCATTCCGATCCGGATTACTTGCGTTACTTCTATGCGACCAAGCTGACCCAGCGCGTGGAGGACCTTGATTTGGGGATCGACGAGTTTGTCGAAAAGGTCAACAGCGATCTGGTCGGCAAGGTCGTCAACCTGGCCAGCCGCGTCGGCAAGTTTGCTAAGAACACTGGTCTGGCGGAAACCTATCCCGAGGACGGTGGATTGTTCGAAAACGCCGCCAAGGTCGGTGATTCGATCGCCCAGGCCTACGAAGTCGGTGATTACAGCCGTGCGATGCGGTTGATTATGGAACTGGCCGACGCCGCCAACCCGTTCGTCGAACACGCCAAGCCGTGGGAGATGAAGAAGGACCCCGAACGACAAGACGAACTACGCGACGTGGTCACCGTGGCGCTGAACCTGTTTCGGCAACTGGCGATCTACCTGGCTCCCGTGTTGCCGACGCTGGCTGAGAAATGCAACGCGCTGCTGGGCGAGCCGATCACGTCGTGGGAACAAAGTAAAACGCCATTGTTGGGCACAGCGGTGGCGAAATTCCAACGCATGATGGAACGCATTCAACCCGAGGATTTGCAAAAGATGATTGAAGAGAGCAAAGAAGCCGCCGACGCCGAAGCCGCCGCGGAGAACCGACCGACGTTTGATGATTCGGATCAACCGCTCAAAGACGAACCGATCGCCGATGAAATCACGATCGACGATTTTGTCAAAGTCGACTTCCGCGTCGCCCGCGTGCTGACGGCCGAACACGTTCCCGAAGCCAACAAGTTGCTCAAGCTGACGTTGGGGCTGGGCGGTGACGAGACGCGTCAGGTGTTTGCCGGCATCAAAGCGGCTTACGAACCGGAGAGTCTGGTCGGCCGACTGGTCGTGATGGTGGCCAATTTGAAGCCGCGTAAGATGCGGTTCGGATTGAGCGAAGGCATGGTGTGTGCCAGCGGCCCCGGCGGCGAAGACGTGTTCCTGCTCTCCCCCGACGAAGGCGCCCTGCCCGGACAACGCGTGCACTGAGGGTGCGGTGGGATAGGCTTCCAGCCTGTCAAGTCAGGGGACGACAGGCTGGACGGTCCAGCCTAGGACGATCGCTTCTCAAAGTACGACGGACCTTCCGAAGACGTGCGGTTTTTGGGGATTCACCCTCCCTGGCAGGGAGGGTCGAGCGCAGCGAGGGGAGGGTTGATTCGTGGTGTTTGAGTGACTCCGAGCCACAGCGAACCCTCCCCGCGTCGTCGTATACTCCTCCGCGACCCTCCCAGGGGGAGGGTTAAATCGACTTACCGGCAACCCGACCGATCTCAAACGAAGATCAGCGGTTTAGCGCGGGACCAACCCACCCGCCAATCACTCCTTCGCGTACGCCTTGTACGCTTGGGCAACGTTTGCCGATTTGGCGTCGCCGCGGTGGAACAGGAACCGATAGCGGAACGTCATTGTCTCGCCGGCCTTGAGCGTCATGTCGCCGGTGCCGTCGGGTTTGTTTTCGAAGTGATTGACGCCGAAGGGATTGGCTGCGACCAGCCCGTAATCGCGAGCATGCCACCACGTCGGGTGGCGCGGGTTGCTGGGATGGTCGAACATCGCAATGCCGGTCAACTGGCCGTCGATCTCTCCCCAGTAATCGACCCAGGCGGCGCGTTTGCCCCACATCGCTTTCCCTTCGACGCCTTCGCTGTTGATCGCGTGACCGCCGGCGGTGTGATTGCCGCGCTTCGGATCGGCTTTCAAACGTAGCCGCGGGTGGGTCCGCATGCCCATCGTGCCTTCTTTGGTGTCACCGATGATCAGGTCGCCGGACGACGCGATCCAGGTGACTTCGTAATCGATGGTGCGGGCGTCGCCTTCGCTGCCAAAGGTCAGCGTGCGTTGGTCGCTGCAAACCGTTTCCCCGTCGGCGCTCTTCCAATCGTTTTGAGCGATGATCTTGTTGCCGTCGATCTTCAGCGAGGTTTGCACCTGGGTGCCAACCTCTTTGGATTTCTTGCCTTCGGCGTCTTCCATCCAGAATCGGATCCCGCCGACTTCGTCGTGCGTGTACCAGATCGATTTATGGTGGGGATGGTCGCTGGCTTCGTTGTCGACGTCCTTGACCATCGGGTAGTTGCGGGTCATCGGTTTTTGCCCGGGACCGTACACCGGATACAGGATCGGCTTGGCATAACCGCTGTATCGGTATTCGGTAAACGGCTGTCCGTCGATCGTGACGACCGCTTTGCTGCCGTCGTCGGTGATCTCGATGTCAGCAGCGGCGGTCGGGGCGACCAGACAGAGGGACGGAATCAAAGCCAAGCAGGCAAACAGGATTCGAGCGAGCATGTTGCGGGTGGGGATCGAGGGTGGGAGGTGAAGGTACAGCCCCCATAGTTTAGTAGAAGATCCGGCGGGCTGTGGCAGCGACCTCTCCGGGCACGATGGCCCTTCCGAGAGTCGCCGTGTTCTCCGAACTCGGCGCACGCGACAAAGCGAAGCTTTGCCGGAAGCCGACCTCGGAGAGGACGGCGACTGCCGAGCCCAATCGAAAACGACGCTGCGAAAGAATTTTAGTCCTCCGCAGCAGCTTGGTCTTCAGGTAGCGGAACCGCCCACGAGTTTCGCACGGGCACGTCGATGTCGCACCGGGGGACCGAAAGCCTTGGCGGCTTCCGCTACGATTTGGATCCGAAAACTGAGCTGCGGCAGACGGCGAGTGGTGCGCGACGACCTGGAAAGGACGCCGTGCATCTCGTTCCCGGGCAGGAGCCCGGGAACGGGTGGAGGACGACAGGCTGGAAGCCTATCCCACGGGGATGGCGTGCTTAGGAGTCGATTTCGACGCGTTCGCCTTGGGCGTCGCGGCAGTCCATTTCCAGGTGTTCGGGGTACAGACCTTCGCTGCCGAGGATCTGGACGGTCATGTTGCCGGTGTCTTCCATCTCCATCACGCTGCGCCGTTTTTGGTTGTTCAAGTGGGCCGCGACGGCATCGTTGACGCGTACGGTGACGCGTTGGATGTGTTCGTTCTTGACGGCCAGTGCGAGCATCCGGACGACTTCGATCGACATGCTTTCGGCGGTCTTGACCAATCCGCGGCCTTCGCAACACGGGCAATCTTGATAGATGCTGCGCTTCAAACTCGGACGGATCCGTTGCCGCGTCATCTCGATCAATCCGAACGGACTGGTTCGCAAGATCTTGGTGCGGGCGCGGTCACCGGCCATCGCATCACGCAGCGCCCGTTCGACTTTCCGCCGGTGGCTCTCTTTGCGCATGTCGATGAAGTCGTTGACGATCACGCCGCCCAGGTCGCGCAGCCGCAGCTGACGGGCGATCTCTTTCGCCGCGGCCAGGTTCAATTTGAACGCGTTGTCTTCGGCAGACTTTTCGCCGCGGAAGTTGCCGCTGTTGACGTCGATCGCGACCAGCGCTTCGGTCGGATCGATCACGATCGAACCGCCGTTGGGCAGTTTGACCTGGCGTTGGTGAATTTTGACGATTTCGCGTTCCAGTTTGTACTTGTGGAACAGCGGCGAGGAACCGTCGTACAGCTTCAGCCGATCGACGACGCGGGGCATGACCATTTTCAAGAAGTCGCGGGCGTTCTCGAAAGCCTCTTTCTCGTCGATCACGATCTGGTCGATGTCATCGTTGTAGATGTCACGAATCGTTTTGATGATCAGGTCGCTTTCTTCGTACAACACGCCCGGCTGGTTGCCGCTTTTGACGCGGCGGACGATCGTTTTCCACAACCGGATCAGATAGTCCATGTCGCGGCCGAGTTCTTTCTCGCTGCGACCGGCACCGGCGGTGCGGACGATGAACCCGAGTCCCTTCGGCGGGCCGAGCGACAGCAGGCAGCGACGCAGCCGTTTGCGGTCGTCGTCGTCTTCGATCTTGCGGCTCACTCCGACGCGTTCGAGTGCGGGCATCAGCACCAGGTAGCGTCCCGGGATGGAGATGTACGTGCTGAGCGTGGGTCCTTTGGTGCCGATCCCTTCCTTGATGACTTGGACCAGGACTTCGTCGCCGCGTTTAAAGATCTCTTGGATCGGAGGTTTGATGCGCGGCCGTCCGCCTTTGAAAGCCCGCTTGGATCCGCGGCCGGATTCACGGGCTCGTTTGGCAGCCGCTTCGGCCATCTCGTCGGATTCCCGTTTGATCTCCTCGGGGTCATAGCCGCCTTGGCGAAAGTACTGGGGTTCGACGTCGCTGATGTGCAGGAATCCGTTGCGCCCGACACCGAAGTCGACAAACGCGGCTTGGATGCTGGGTTCCAGGTTGACGATTTTTCCTCGGTAGATGTTTCCGGCAAAGGCTTCGACACTCTTGCGTTCGACGTACAACTCTTCCAGTTTTCCGTCGTCCAGGATGGCGATGCGGCTCTCTTCGGGTTGGAGCACGTTCATCAACATTTCGCGTTTCATTTAATTCACCTCGTCGGTGTGTTCGCCGTGGTGCGGCGATTGGTTTGCGATTGCTAAAAATTCGGGATCCGTGGTCGGAAACTCGCGTTTCAAAACCACTTCTGTACGAGTGATTTGCGACCCGTGGGCGATCCAATCGGAGCATCCGATCAGATCCAACACGTCGGTCGGCTTGAGGGTTGCCGCGTCGCTGGCGGCCATCGACAGTTCGATGTTGTCGCCAAAGGCCAGCGACAGAATTTGCTCGGCGACGTTGAAGGTCACCGGCTTGTTTTTTCGAGTCACCGTGACGCTCTCGCGCGTCAGGAACGCCTGCATGTCAGACCGGACTTGGTCCTCATCGATCGCCGCGGCGCCCAGCTCCGGATCGGGGCGAGTGATCACATACTCGGTGCGTTCCAGCTTGGCTTTGCCGCTATCGGCGGGCAGCAATTGAACGCTTTTGATCGTCAGCCCCGGCTGGTCGTCGTGATCGAGTCGGCGGAACAATTCGGGTGCGGACAATCGTTCGGCCAAGTCCAGTTCGACGACTTCGTTGTGGCCGCTGATGCCGAGCGCGAGTGCCGACGGGAATCCGATTCGTGGCTTGGGGTGAAAGCCCTCGGTCATCGACAGTTGCAACTGGGCGCGGCGCACCAAACGTTCCCACAGCCGTGCCAGATCGCGGTGGCTGGTCCAACGCAGCAAGCCTGTTTTGGCGAACCGGATGCGGTAGCGCAACCGCAACGGCTCGGCGGCGGTCACTCGATCCGTCGCGTCGTCGGTCGTGTCGTCAGTCGGAGGGATGGAACTTGGGGGAGAAGACATGGATGGTGGGTGATCAGGTCACGATCAGTTCGGGGACGTATTCGCCGAGCCGGTCGAGTAAATACAGGTCGACGTCACGCGCTGCTTCGAGCTGCATGACGCGCTGGGCCATCTGTTCGCATTGGCCGATGGAGACGGAACGAATCGCCTTTTTGACTCGCAGCAGCGACGACGGCGGGACGCTCAAGTGGCGAACGCCCATGCCCATTAACAACAACGCGCGAGCCGGGTTGCTGCTCATTTCACCGCAGATCGAAAGCGGACGATCATGTTCTTTGGCGACTTCGACGCAGCGGGCGATCAATCGCAACACGGCCGGGTCGCTGGATTGATACAGGTCGGCGACGTATTCGTTGCTGCGGTCGACGGCCAGCGTGTACTGGGCCAAATCGTTGGTCCCGATCGACAGAAAATCGACCTCTTCGACGAACCGATCCAGCATCATCACCGCCGCGGGAACTTCGACCATCATGCCGACGGGGATGTTGCTGCGGTGGGGCGTGCCGGATTCTTCCAGGTCTTCGGCGACGACGTTCAGCAACATTCGCGCTTGCCGGAATTCGGCCAGCGTCGTGATCAACGGGAACATCACGCGGATGTCGCCGTGGACGGCCGCTCGCAAGATGGCCCGCAACTGGGGTCGGAACAGGTCCAGGTTCCGCAGCGAGAGTCGAATACTGCGCAGTCCCAGGAAGGGATTGTGTTCGTGTTCGGCCAGCGGCCGGTGGCCCATCTTGTCGGCGCCGAGGTCCAGGGTGCGGATGACGACGGGGCGGCCATCCATCTCGCGGACCACCTGACTGTAGGCCTGGTAGTGGTCTTCTTCGCTGGGCTCTTCGGCGCTGGACAGGTACAAGAACTCGGTGCGGTAGAGTCCGATCCCATCGGCACCGCGTTCCAGGCAGGTGGTCGTTTCGTGCGGGAATTCGATGTTGGCGCTCAACCGCAGCGGCGTGCCGTCGATGGTTTCGGCGGGCAGGTCGCGGAGCTCGGACAGTTTGGCCGTCAACGACCGCCGCGCTTTAAGCCGTTTCTTGTAACTGGCCAGGGTTTCGGCGTCGGGATCCAGAATGACCCGACCTCGATCACCGTCGACGATCACCTTGATTCGGTTGCCGACTTGGTCCAGGAAGTTGCCGATGCCGACGACGGCGGGAAGCTCCAAGCCTTTGGCGACGATCGCGGTGTGGCCGCCGGGGCCGCCGGTTTCGGTGCAGAACCCGCGGACATAGCGGCGGTCCAGGTTGGCCGTTTCGCTGGGGGTCAGGACGTGAGAGAGGATGATCACCGCTTCATCCAGATCCAGCAGGCGGCTTTCCGAGACGGCGCCCAGGCAGAACAGCAACTGCTTTTCGATGTCCAAGACGTCTTCGGCACGATCGGCCAGCAGCGGGTTGTCCAGCTTGCGCAGCGCTTCGGCATAGTTGTGCAGGACGCGGCTGACGGCGTAAGCGGCCGACTGATGCTCTTCTTGGATCCGCCGCCGCAGTTCGGCCTGCAGTCGGGGGTCGTGCAACATCTGCAGTTGGGCGGCAAAGATGTCGCCGGTGTGTTCGCCGGCGACGGCCGAGGTTTCCAGGCGATTGGATTCCAATCGGTTGGACACGCGGTCGACGGCATCGCGCAACCGAGCGAACTCTGCGTCCACTTCATCAGCGGCGAGCAGAGAGCGCGGGATTCGATAACCGGCCGCATCCAGCACTAGCGCTGGGCCGATCGCGACCCCGGGTGAAACAGGGATGCCTTGGAGTTCGACCATCGTGGTTCGACGGGGCGGTGCTGATCTGCCGAGCGGTTGCGGGTCACGCGATCCTGAGCCGACAAACCGGCACCATCGACATCCACGGCGCCCTGGGGCGGTGACATCGGCAAGCGGTTGGTCGTGATCGTGCGCACCTTGCAGCGAGGCTCGGTCAATTCAATCCGATCCATCGAGGTGTAATGTGTACGGGGGTTCGAAGATCAACGCGGGTGGGCATTGATCTTCCAGCGTGAATGTAGGGGTGTGTGTCGGTCTGGGAACGACGCCATCGCCGCCGGGCATCGATCAACAATCGATCAACAATCGAGCCGGTCGGTGGGTCGCCAGAGCCGGGGTGCGTTCGTTTCGGTTCAAGCAGGCGAGGTCGGATCGGTTTCTCTGACTTCATCCGACCCGGCTCTGGCGGGGGCGGACTGGGTGTCGTCAGCTTCGTCGAATCCGCGTTGAAAAAACTGCTCGATCGATTCGATTGCGGTTTCCGCGTCGTTGCCTTCGGCGGACAGGGTCAGCTCGGTGCCGAGTGCGGCACCGAGCGTCAGGAGTGATAAGATGCTTTTGCAGTCAACCATTTCACCGCCACGCCCGATCTGGATCACGGACTCGAACTGATTGGCCATCCGCACCAGAAGATCTGCCGGGCGTGCGTGCAGCCCTTGCGGATTGGAAACAACGACGGTGCGGCAAAGCGCCTTTGACATGCAAAAAGCGGGTCTGTATCGGGTGTCGAAAGGGGTTTAGGATCCGGGCGGGGCCACTGCAAAGGCGGCCCGATCGAACCATCAGCCGGTGGCAAACTGGTTGTCGTCGGCTTCTTGAAGTAACTGGGTGATGTCCTCGGCTGACTTGCTCTGCTTGAGAAATCGACAGAAGGTTTCGTCGCGCAGCTGACGCGAAATGTTTTCCAACGCCCGCAGGTGATCACCGGGGCGTTCCGGGGGGCTGATCAACAGGAAGAACAGCTGAACGCGTTCTCCGTCCAGTGAATCAAAATCAACCCCCTCCTCGCTGACTCCGACGGTTCCGACCAGCTTTTGCACGCTGGGATGCTTGGTGTGCGGAACCGCGACGCCGCGACCGATGCCGGTCGAACCGAGTTCCTCACGTTTCATGATGGCGGCGATGATGTCGTCGCGCTGCTCCGCATCGATCTCGCCCGACTCAAGCAAACATTGAACGAGCTCTTCGATCGCTTGCTCTTTTGTTCGGGCCTTGAGTTCGGCCTTGATCGACTGCGTACTGATGAAATCTGCAAACTTCATGGGGTGTGAATTTTCGTTGAGTGTATCGACAACCACGAGGCGCTCGACTGGTTTAAGAGCCGATTTACTCGTCGTTTGCCGGGGTTTCAATGTGTTTGTGTCCGGTGGCCCGGTGGCCCGTTTTCTTCTGTTTGATCCGGCGAAGCTGCTGCTCCACTTTCGGGATCGACATGTCCAAAGCTGCGATCACCGTGGTGGCTTCCGCGGTGGCGACACATTCTCCGGCATGCTCGATGGAAACTTGGATTTCAACCGCAGGCTTATCGGTATTTTCCAGATCAACGGTGACTTCAATCGCATTGATTCGGTCATAGAGACGCCTCAGTTTCACGGCCTTCTCTTGAATCAACTCCTGGTCACCCGGCTGAAGACTGCCATGGCGAGCTGAAACACTTACCTGCATCGTTGCTACTCTCCGATCGATGAAATCCGACTCCGTCACCGCCCGACTGGACGCGGCTCCCTGCCCAGGTCCGAGTTACGTTACGCCTGCAGACAGGGCGGTTCGCGACCGCCGGATCATCAGAAACCCGGCACGCCGTGACGACAGAGTGCTCCTGTTAAACCGCAAGCATACGCGACAGAACCGTCTACGGGTAGCGATCATTTTTCCAGATAGTCCGTTTGGGTGGTGACCCAAGGCCGAATCTGCGGATCAGTTTCCTCGCGACACCCCACCAAAGAGAGCTACCAAAACCCACCCAAAAAGACGCCTTGGATCGTTTTGTTCACTAGTCGTTCCGCCGTTCAGGGCTCGGGTCGAGCGGGCCTTGGGGATTCGCCCCCCTATGAGTGGAGCGAGTGAGCGCTCGGAGCGAGGAGGGTTCGCTGTGGCTCGGATTCACCCAAATGCGGCGAATCGACCCTCCCCTCGCTACGCTCGACCCTCCCTTCCAGGGAGGGTGAATTCCCAAAAATCGCACGACGCTCGGCCGCGAGCAGACTCACCAGGAGGGGGGGGAAGACGATCGGCAGTGGGCTGGGCACCGACAAATCTGCCCCGCTCGGCTGTGCTGAGCGAAACCAGCTCCCCTTTTCCGTCATGCTGGGGCGGAAAACCGACCGAGCTCCCCGGACGGGAGTGGCGACTTCCTGCGGTTATTGCTAACTTACGTGGCCAAAATCCACCTCGGCGCTCCGCCGAAACTCAATTCGTCCCCTCCAGCCCCTGACCATCCATGGCCCGTAAGGTCGTCAGCCGAGCCGAAAAAGCTGCCGAAGCGGAAGCTGCCGAAAAGGCACTCGCCTCGAAAAAGAAGAAGTCCAGCAAGCGAACCAAGGCGGCTGAGAATGTCAGGATGCGTCTTTATTGGGGCGTGTTCAGCCAGAACCTGAAACGGGTCGCCGTCTTCGATTTCGACAAAAAGGGCGAAGCGGACAAACGCGCCAAGGAATTGAGCAAGGGCGGAAAATCACCGCACTTTGTCCAAAAGGTCAAAGAAGAAATCAAAGTCGAGTAGTCCAACGACGTGAAACGGGTTCCCGCCGAGTGGGAACGGCAAGCCGCCGTTTGGATCGCATGGCCCCACAATCGCGACACCTGGCCGGGTCGGTTTGCGCCGGTCCCGGGCTGTTTTCGGCGGATGATCGAATCGATCGCCCCGGCCGTCCCCGTGCACGTGATCGGCGCCGCAGACCTGCGCCCGTCGGCCGGACTGGAAAACCTGGCCGACGTCACTTGGGTCGACATCCCGACCAATGACAGTTGGATTCGCGATTACGGTCCGACCTTTGTCGTCGACGGCACCGAAAGTCTTGCGATCGATTGGGGCTACAACAGCTGGGGCGGAAAGTACCCGCCGTGGGAGGCTGACAACGCCGCAACGGCCCAAATCATCCGTTCTGCCGGCTGGAGACGCGTCGAAGGCGGTTTGACGCTCGAAGGCGGCGCGCTGGAATGGGACGGGACAGGACGCCTGCTGACGACGACCGATTGCTTGGTCACCGAAACACGCAACCTGGGCTGGACCAAGCCGCAAGTCGAATCACGGTTGAAGTCACTGGCCGGGGCGCGCGAAATCGTGTGGGTCGACGGCGGCGGGTTGATCGGTGACGACACCGATGGACACATCGACCAACTGGCCCGCTTCATTGACCCCGAAACGGTCGTCGTCGCCGTCACCGATGATCCCGACGATCCGAATCACGCGGGACTCCAATGCAACGAACGACAACTCCGCCAGTGGGCCCAATCGACGTCTCCTCGAGTGACCGTCCACCGCTTGCCGATCCCGCCGGCACGCTTCATCAACGGCCAACGCGTCCCGGAAAGCTACTGCAATTTCCTGCGGTTGGGCCCCGCGCGATTGCTGGTGCCGACGTTCCGAAGTGAACCCCACGATTCGGATGCGATCGAGTTGCTCGGCCGACTCGCCCGACAACAATCACCGACGGTCGAAGTGATCGGCGTCGATTGCCACGATCTGATCTGGGGACTCGGCGCCCTGCACTGCGCCAGTTGCAACCAACCGGCGATGGAGTTGGCGTGACACGGAAGTAGGGTCAAAAAATGGGATGGTCAAAAAATCTGGCCGGTCGACGAGCCAAGTGCTGCTCTGTCGCGGCAACACCATTTTTTGACCATCAAATCTTTTGACCCATCACCTAGCGAATCGCATTCGCGTTCGGCATGCTTGCCTCATCATTCTGCCCGGAATCGTTCTGCCATCAATCGTCGGCGTTGTAGAACACCGCCAACCAGACCGTCGGTTCGGAGTCCGACGTCCAATCGACGCGGTGTTTGCGATGGGCCGGGATCAACAGATGGTCGCCGGCCCGGAGCGTCAACGGTTCGGGATCGTCTTCAAAAGACAGTTGGGCTTCACCGGCGATCACGGCGACCCATTCGTGTTCGTCTTGGTCGTACCAAAACCCGTCGGGGCTGGATTGCCCCGTCGACACGATACGCTCGACCCGGACGTGTGGCGACGACGCGAGCACTTCGACCCATTCCTTCGTGGTCGATCCCGGCACCTCGCTGAATAGGTTTTTGGGCGTCGTCTCGTTCGCCGTCATCAAGTCACACTCCACTCCGATGAGATCGTTCGCCGGTTGCGCGTCGGGCCGGGGCCTTCCTCCAGGATCCTGACGACGGCGGTGTCGGAAAGTTTCTCGCGGATGGCATACCCAAAAACGAACGTGGCGTCGCACTTGGGACAACGAATCATTGCACCGATCAACGCCACGTCACCCCGCAGTCGGTGGCCGTTGGGGCATTGGCACAGCATTCGTTTGTCTTTTTCGTCCATCGCAAGATTCTCGCTAAACAAATCGTCATCTCGATGCATTCAAACCCCTGATGCATCACCCGACCCCAAATGAAGAGACGCCGCGGCGGCGAATTTATTTGGCGGATTCTGAAAAAAGTTCTCGATCTTTTTGGGCAAAGGACACCGGCGGTCTCGCCGCCGGGGTTTAGACGCGGTGATCAGATCGCTGCACGACCTTCTTTTCGAGCGGTTTATCCCGTTCGCGCGATTACCGATGCGTCCCGAGAGTCGCCGTGTTCTCCGAACTCGGCGTTGCGCGAAAAAGCGAAGCTTCGCGGCGCGCCGACCTCGGGGAGGACGGCGACTGTCCAGCCCAACCGAAAACCAAGTGGCCTTTCAAGCCCGTCCCCTGGACCGGAAACTGGACGGGAACCGACAATACCGCTGAGCATTGTCGACACCGTTGCCGATTCCCACACGGGCCAGCCAAGATGACACATCCCAATCAAAAAGTGGTCCTTGTCGGGGGCGGGTTCGCCGGGATCGAGGCCGCCAAGCGGTTGGGCCGCTGTGATTGCGTGGATGTCACGATCATCGACAAGAGCAACCACCACGTCTTTCAGCCATTGCTGTACCAGGTCGCGATGGCGGGGCTGGATCCGTCCGACATCGCCTCACCGATCCGATCGATGTTGTCGCCCTACCGCAATGTGCGAACCTTGCTGGCAAAGGTGACCGATGTAGACGTCGAGCAGCAACTGGTCTACAGCGACGCGGGGAAGTTCGAATTTGATTATCTGGTCATCGCTTGCGGCGCGGTGCACAGCTATTTTGGCAACGACCAATGGGAACAGCACGCACCGGGTTTGAAGTCGCTGCCGCAAGCGACCGAAATCCGCCGCCGCGTGTTGTTCGCCTTTGAACAGGCCGAGCGAACCGATGACCCGATCGAACAAGCCCACTGGATGACCTTCGTCGTTGTCGGCGGCGGACCGACCGGAGTCGAACTTTCCGGCGCGATTGCCGAGATGGCTCGTTACACACTCAAGCGTGACTTTCGGAGGATCGATTCGAGTTCCGCACGTGTGATCTTGATCCAAGGCGGCGACAGGATCTTGGAGCAGTTCCCCGACGATCTGTCCGAGTACAGCAAGCGGGCCCTCGAAAGCATCGGCGTGGAGGTGCGTTTGGGAGATCTGGTGACGGACGTGACCGATCGCGGTGTGCAAATCGGAGATCAGTTCTTGAACGCCAGGACGGTGATATGGGCAGCCGGGGTCGAGGCGAGTCCGCTGGGCAACTCGCTCGGGGTGCCGACCGATTGCAGCGGCCGCGTCCTGGTCGAAGGCGACTTGTCCGTCCCAGGCCACCGGAACGTCTTCGTCGCCGGCGACATGGCCGCGGCCAAAGACAAAGACGGCAACGGATTGCCCGGATTGGCGCCGGTCGCGATTCAACAAGGACGCTATCTCGGCGAATTGATCAGCCGCGAAGCCCAATGCTACATGATCGATCGTCCTGCCCCCGAACGACCTCGATTCAACTACCTGGACAAGGGCCAGATGGCGACGATCGGTCGACGCCGCGCGGTCGCACAGAGCGGTCGATTCAAACTGACCGGACGGTTGGCGTGGCTGGCCTGGTTGTTGATCCACATCGCTTACTTGAACGGATTTCGCAACCGAATGTTCGTCTTCCTTTCCTGGGCTTGGTCCTACCTGACCTTCGCCTGCGGGGCTCGGTTGATCGTGCCGAAGAATTGGCGGATCAAGAAACCGTCCCAACAACCGCAGGCTTGATCCGCCCCTGCAATCGTGACACTATCGCACACACCGAAGCATGATTCGATTCATGTTCGGAAGATTCCCCGAATCTGGTATGCTGATCATGCAACGTCGGGCATTCGTTTCCACCGCAGGAGCAGCGCATGGGATTCCGCAACGAATTAGAACAGGACACCATCGACAGTCTTCCGCTGCGTGACGCGGCGGTCGTCCGACCGGACACGACCGCCAGCGAAGCGGTCAGGTTGATGCGTGAAACGTCGCTCGGTTGCGCGATCATCATTGGCCCCGGCGACGCGCCGATCGGACTGTTCACCGAGCAGTCGCTGGTCGATTTGCTCGCCCGCGATCAGTCACTCGATGCGTGTGTGGTCGGCGATTGTGTCGACCCCGGTTTTTTGGTGGTCAAGTCCGGCGACCCCGTTTCGCGGGTTTGGGATGCGGTGGAGCGTGACGGGCTGCGGTTTGTCTGCGTGACCGACAACGACGGACGATCGAAAGGTGTGACCGGGCAACGCGGGATCGCGGAATATCTGGCCGAACGTTTTCCGCAGCAGGTCCTGGTGCAACGACTCGGCAACACACCTTGGATGCAACAACGCGAAGGAGCATGAGAGCATGAGTGGGACACCGCAATCCGATCCCGACGACTTCGACGATCCGCTTAGCAATTACGAGCCGACGCAGTACGCCAGCGAGTTGCATCGCGTCCTGGCCGAGGAGTCGATCGATTCGATGCGATCGACGCCGATCGCGGAAGTCACCGCCGACACAACGATCCGCGACGCGACGAAGAAGCTGAGCGAATTAAAAGTCTCCAGTCTGCTGGTCATCGATGACGAAAAGCTGGTGGGAATCTTTACCGAGCGAGATGTGTTGGAAAAGGTCGCCGAAAATTACCAGGAATTAGTGGATCATCCGGTGTCCGAAGTGATGTCGGCCGACCCGACGGTGGTTTATGAAACCGACCCGGTGGGGATGGCGCTGGCGGGAATCGCGGTAGCCGGACACCGTCACGTCCCGGTCCTGAAGATGGACGGCACGGTGTTGGGCATCGTCAGCCCCAAACGTGTGCTACGGCATCTCAGTCCGAATCTCGATTAGCCAACCACACGTGAAGTCCTGAACAGAACGCCGCCTCCAGCTCAAACCCATTGATCGGCAGTTTTTTTTAGAAGTCGGGTCTGTCATCGGACGGTGTTGATCCTATCGAGTTGCGATGCAATACAGCTTCGACGCCGTCCGGAAGTAGACGGCGCCATCGGCGACCGCGGGTGTCGACCAAGTCAGCTCGTCGATGTCGTTGGTTGCGATCACGTCCAACTCGTCACCGGAGTCGAGAACATAGGTCGTTCCGCTGGTGTCGACGCAGTACACCCGATCGCCGCTGGTCCAAGGCGAACTCCAAAACGCACGCGCCCGCGGAAGACGGCTGCGATAGACGGTGCTTCCCGTGTCGGCATCGACGCAGTGGACCACGCCGCTGCGCCGTTCCAGCAGATATAGTTTGCCGTCGCAGTATGCCGGCGACGCCATTTGAATCCCGGAGCGCTCGATTTTCCACGCGATGTGCTCGGTTGTTGATTGACCAGCCGACGGTGTGATGTCGCCACTGCCCCCAGGCGTGATCGCGAACAAGAATCCGCCGCCGTCATCGGCTCCACCACGGTTGCGGTATTCTGTTCCGACGTACAACCGATCACCGACGGCCAGCGGGGTCGCCGAACTGCGGCCCTTGTCCATGTCCAATTCCCAGAGCAGCGTTCCGGTTTGCGGATCGTAGGAACGATACACCATGCCGCCGACGATCAGTTCGTCACGCTCGCTGTTGCTCCAAACGATCGGTGAACTGTACTGGGACCGTTCCTCACGAAGCACCCGCCAGAGTTCTTCACCTGTTGTGGCATCGATCGCGACCAGGAACGATTGTTCCTCATTGTCCACCTGCACGAACAGTCGGCCATCAAACAACACGGGCGAGCTGGAGGTGCCCCAACCGGCACGCATCTTGTAGCTGCCGAGGTCTTTTTCCCAAACCTTGTTGCCCTCCATGTCAAAACAATACAGCCCCGTCATCCCGAAGTAGGCGTAGACGTGTTTGCCATCGGTCACCGGGGTTTCGGTCGCGTAGGTATTGGAACTGTGCCGTTCCATTCTCGGACGGCCCTCACGAGCGGTTTGGCGCCAAATCAGATCGCCGGTGTTGGCGTCCAGACACATCACCTGCCAGCGATAGGTCACCCGCGTCAGGTCGTCGCGACGGCTGCCCCCGCCGCCGCTGTATTCTTCCGGGCCGGTGGAATCGGATTCGGTCAGCGGGACGGCCGCGGTCAGGAACACACGATCTTCCCAGACCACGGGGCATGACCAACCCTCGCCGGACACCTCGATCGACCAGCGAACGTTGTCAGTCTGCGACCAACGTTGCGGATGCTCGGTCGGGGCGATCCCGTCCATGCGGTTGCCGCGAAACTGAGACCACTGGTCGGCGGCGGCGAAGTGACACAGGCTAGTCGCGGTGAAACCCATCAAACAGCCGATCACGAGTTTGATTGTTGGTGTCGTCATCTTTGTGGACATTCCGAGATTCCATGGCAATGGGAGTTCTGATTCACGCTGGTTTCAGTGTAGACGACCGACCAGTTTCGCTGCTCCGCAGCGAGAGGGAATCGCCAGAAGGCGAGACACCAACACGTATGCTCGCACCATTGGTGATTGATCCAAAATGACTGTCCGACTCCAAAATCACGTGTTGGCGAAGCACACGATTCGGGCTCTTTCGGTCATGAGTGCCGCCCAAACGTTATCATGTCTCCCAAGGAGAACCTCCATGCCAAATCCTGCCAAGACCCTCTTGTTCCTCATCCCCGCGGCGGTTGCGATCACTTGGGCGATCGGTCACGAACCGGGGCCCGACGCGCTCGCACCGTCGACGTTGAAATCCGACGAATCGATCTTGTTCTACCCGACGTACGGGCATTTCGACAAACAGACCCGGTCGTGGCGGTTTGACGTGCACGGAAAGGTCTTTGAGCCCGAAGACAGTTCGTTCAAACGGGCGGCGCTGATCGCGGCGCTGAAATCCTCGGCCGGCCTGAACAACGACATCGACCCGGACGCCTTTCGCGAGGACCGCATTCGACCGTTCCTGGTCGATAACGAACGAGGAAAATCGGTCACCGTCGACTTCGCCGGCAAACGGTACGCCGCGGGGACCTCGCAGCCCAACGGACACTTTCTCAGCTCCCTGTCTTCCGCTGCCAATCCGTGGCCCGGCGGTCACTCGGAAAACCAGATTGCGCGTTTGCAAGCCGTCCTGCCGAGCGGGGATTCCAGATCGTTCCGCGGCCGCGTGCATCTGATTGCCCCGCAAGGACTGTCGGTGATCTCCGACATCGACGACACGATCAAGCACTCCGAGGTGACGGACAAATCCGAATTGTTGAAGCATACGTTTCTACGAGACTTCCAGGCGGTCGCAGGGATGGCGCCGCTGTACGCCGGTTTGCACGACCGCGGGGCGGCGTTTCATTACGTCTCCGGAAGCCCCTGGCAATTGTATCAACCCTTGGAAGGCTTTCTGTCCGAGGCGGGGTTTCCCAAAGGCACGATGCACCTGAAGTACTTTCGCTTGACCGATTCGAGCGGACTGGGGCTGCTGTCGTCTCAACAGTCGACGAAACTCGCTGCGATCACCCCGATCTTGAAGTCGTTTCCCGAGCGTCGCTTCGTTTTGTTCGGCGACACGGGAGAGCAAGACCCGGAGATCTATGGCCAACTGGCGCGCGACTTTCCCGACCAGATCGTGATGGTCTTGCTCCGCAACGTGACGTCGGCCGAATCGACCGACCGGCGTTTTCAGGACGCATTAGACGGTGTTCCGAAAGAACGCTGGATGCTGTTTGATGACGTTGCGGAGATCCGAGAACGCGTCGACCAGACCGCAAGGTAGTCACTGTCCTGGTATCATCGACTCGCCGTACGGGCCGCGGTCGTGATAGACTTCAGCTGGCCCAGGGCCCAGACTCAGGAAAAGCAAGCACCTCTTCAACGCGGCTTTCTAGCCAGCTTGTGGCGACATCTTGGTTGAACCATCATTCGGCTGCAACCAACACCCTCCGTTCGCATTTTCCGGCCAACGCGACGTCGGTGGCCGCTGATGATGTGGCACAGTTCTTGCATCGCCGCTACACGGTTCACGCCTCGGTTAGGACAAATTCTTTTTGTCACCGGGTGCCGTTTGCCACCCGAGTCGATCTTCCGTTTGTGTTAGATTCTCGCTTAATCTTAACACTGAAAACTGTGCCGCTTTCAGTCCATCACTCGTCGTTGTACGCACACGTTCGCACTTCCGAGCGTGTCAAGAAGGAACACACACCATGCTGGAAATCACTGTTCTGTTCGCAGGTACTGTTTTGACCGCTGCTTTGATCCGGGCGTGCTCCTGCGACACACCGTTCCGCACGCATTTCCGCACACTCTTGATCGTCCTTGCGGTCTCGTTGGCTTGCTGCCCGATGACGGCATTGGCGCAAGAAGATACAGAAGCGAGCACTGCCGAAGTGACCGCGGCGTCGGCCGGCGACGAACCGTCCAGCGAACCGCCACCGGTTGATGACGGGCAGACCGAATCAGCGTCCCCCACACCGGCCGCCGACGTCGATGCGCCGTCCGAAGGCGGCGTGCCCTGGATCGCTTACCTGATCCCGCTGCTGGGAGTCGCCGGATTGGCGTTCACGTTTTGGAAAACCAGTTGGGTCGCACAACAGGAGGTCGGTGGAGAAAAGATGGCGCGGATCGCGGCCAACATCTCCGAAGGCGCGATGTCGTTCTTGAAGGCGGAGTATTCGATTCTGGCGGTGTTCGTCATCGGCGTGGCGTGTTTGCTCGGTTACGCCGGCAGCACGCAAGGCGAATCGTCGTCCCCGCTGGTCGCGCTGTCGTTTGCCTCCGGGGCGATCTGTTCGGCGTTGGCGGGGTTCATCGGCATGACGGTGGCCACCAAAGCCAACGTGCGGACGACCAACGCGGCCAAGACCAGTCTGGGAAAAGCATTAGAAGTCGCGTTTGCCGGCGGCAGCGTGATGGGCATGGGCGTCGTCGGCTTGGGCGTGCTCGGTTTGAGCGTCTTGTTCGTCGTTTACGCGGGCATGTTCGGCCTGGAAACGCAAAGCAACCTGACCCGGGTGATCCGAGTGCTGACGGGATTCTCCTTCGGTGCCTCCTCGATCGCATTGTTCGCCCGGGTCGGCGGCGGGATTTATACGAAGGCCGCCGATGTCGGAGCGGACTTGGTCGGCAAGGTCGAAGCGGGGATCCCCGAAGACCACCCGCTCAACCCGGCCACGATCGCCGACAACGTCGGCGACAACGTCGGTGACGTCGCCGGCATGGGGGCCGACCTGTTTGAGTCCTACGTCGGATCGATCATCGGCACGATGGTGTTGGGTGCCGCATTTTTCACCGTTTTCAACGAAGCCGGCCTGGATCACTTCGGCGGCTTGTCGGCCGTCCTGTTACCGCTGGTCCTGGCCGGTGTCGGGATTCTCACCTCGATCGCCGGCACGTTCTTTGTCAAAGTCAAGGAAGGCGGCAATCCGCACCACGCACTGAACATCGGCGAATTCGGATCGGCGGCCATCCTGTTGATCCTGACCTACGTGATCATCAAGTTCATGCTGCCGGCGACCTGGACCGTTGGTGAAGGCGACGCCGCGTTTGTCTACACCAGCAGCGGCGTGTTCTTCGCCATTCTGTTCGGGCTGGCGGCCGGGCTGGGGATCGGCAAGATCACCGAATACTACACCGGAACGGGCACGCGGCCGGTCACGTCGATCGTCCGTCAGTCGGTCACCGGTCCGGCCACGACCATCATTTCCGGTCTGGGTGTCGGCATGATGTCGACCGCGATTCCGATCCTGATCATCGCCGCGGCCATCATCGGCGCCTACGCCATGGCCGGTCTGTACGGGATCGCGATCGCCGCGGTCGGAATGCTATCCAACACCGGCATCCAGTTGGCCGTCGATGCTTATGGCCCGATTTCGGACAACGCCGGTGGGATCGCCGAGATGTCCGAGTTGCCGGCGGAGGTGCGCGAGCGCACCGACAAACTCGATGCCGTCGGCAACACCACCGCGGCGATCGGAAAGGGCTTTGCCATCGGGTCGGCCGCGCTGACCGCGCTCGCCCTGTTCGCCGCCTTCATCACCGCCTACAACGCGACCCATGTCGACACGCCGATCCAGGCGATCAGCATCACCAATCCCTACGTGATGGCGTCGCTGTTTGTCGGTGCGATGTTGCCGTTCCTGTTCTCGGCGTTGTCGATGAACGCCGTCGGCCGCGCCGCGATGCGGATGATCGAAGAGGTCCGTCGACAATTCAAAGACATCCCCGAACTCAAGGCGGGGCTGAAGGCGATGAATGACAACGAAGGAAAACCGCTCGAAGAATGGTCCCAGGCGGATCAAGCGACCTTCCAAGCCGCCGACGGAAAGGCCGAGTATGGCAAGTGCGTCGCGATCTCCACCCGCGCTTCGATCCGCGAGATGATCGTTCCCGGTTTGGTCGCGGTGCTGGTTCCGGTCGGCTTCGGTTTCTTGCCCAAGTTGGTCGGGTTGCCGGGCAACACCAACGCGCTGATGTTGGGCGGGTTGCTCGCCGGGGTGACGGTCAGCGGCGTCTTGATGGCGTTGTTCCAATCCAACGCCGGCGGTGCCTGGGACAACGCCAAGAAGATGATCGAGGAAGGCTACGACGTGAACGGGCAGATGTTGGTCAAGGGCAGCGAGGCCCACAAGGCCGCCGTCGTCGGTGACACCGTCGGCGACCCCTTCAAAGACACCTCGGGCCCGTCGCTGAATATCCTGCTAAAACTGATGAGCGTCGTCGCCCTCGTGATCGCCTCGCTGATCTGAAAGTCACGCCGCGGAAAGCGAAACTCTCCGCGAGTTCCGCTACGATCGGACCTATCCAATCAACCGTAGCGGAAGCCGCCAAGGCTTTCGCCTCCCCGCGCTCCCGGCGGCAAAGCCGCGGAAAGCGAAACTCTTCGCGAGTTCCGCTACGATTGGACCTATCCAATCAACCGTAGCGGAAGCCGCCAAGGATTTCGCCTCCCCGCGCTCACGGCGGCGAAGCCGTGGAAAGCGAAACTCTACGCGAGTTCCGCTACGATCGGACCTATCAAATCAACCGTAGCGGAAGCCGCCAAGGCTTTCGCCTCCCCGCGCTCACGGCGGCGAAGCCGTGGAAAGCGAAACTCTACGCGGGTTCCGCTACGATTGGACCTATCCAATCAACCGTAGCGGAAGCCGCCAAGGATTTCGGCACCCCGCGCTCCCGGCGGCAAGCCGCGGAAAGCGAAACTCTTCGCGAGTTCCGCTACGATTGGACCTATCCAATCAACCGTAGCGGAAGCCGCCAAGGCTTTCGCCTCCCCGCGCTCACGGCGGCGAAGCCGCGGAAAGCGAAACTCTACGCGAGTTCCGCTACGATTGGACCTATCCAATCAACCGTAGCGGAAGCCGCCAAGGCTTTCGCCTCCCCGGCGCTCACGGCGGCAAAGCCGCGGAAAGCGAAATTCTACGCGAGTTCCGCTACGATCGTGACCTATCCAATCAACCGTAGCGGAAGCCGCCAAGGCTTTCGGCACCCCGCGCTCACGGCGGCGAAGCCGCGGAAAGCGAAACTCTACGCGAGTTCCGCTACGATCGGACCTATCCAATCAACCGTAGCGGAAGCCGCCAAGGCTTTCGGCACCCCGCGCTCACGGCGGCAAAGCCGTGGAAAGCGAAATTCTCCGCGAATTCCGCTACGATCGGACCTATCAAATCAACCGTAGCGGAAGCCGCCAAGGATTTCGGCACCCCGCGCTCCCGGCGGCGAAGCCGCGGAAAGCGAAACTCTACGCGAGTTCCGCTACGATTGGACCTATCAAATCAACCGTAGCGGAAGCCGCCAAGGCTTTCGCCTCCCCGGCGCTCACGGCGGCAAAGCCGCGGAAAGCGAAATTCTACGCGAGTTCCGCTACGATCATTCTTCAGATCGAATCGCCTTTGCGGCGTCCGCCGCCGTGGTCGCTGGGGCGGCTGACGATGCGGTTTGAGAAACTATCCCCGTCGACGATTTCGCCAGCCAGGACGTCCGCTTCGCTGATCTTGGACAAAAAGATGGTGTGCTGGCCGATCGTGCCACGCCCCTGGTCATAAACGATGTAGATCGCTCCGTCTTTGCCGAGCGTCGCCGAGGGATAACTGATCTGACCGTCGTCGCACAAAAGCAGCTTGTGCGGAAACGTCTTGCCGTCATCTTCACTCAAATAGGCCGTCATCCGCGTCCGCGCCGTCTTGTGTTTCGTCAGCTCACGTCGTTGACCGTTTTCGTCGGTGTAGTGGTAAACCCGCTTGCCGCCCTGTTCGTCCATCTGGACGTCGTTGGCGACCAGCAGGACGCGGCCCGAAGGCAATGTTTTGAGGATACACTTGGTGTTGATCGAAAACTGCATCGGGTAGTAACCGCCCAGTTTCCAGGTTCGTCCGCCGTCGAACGATTCGGCAAACTTCTGTCCCTTCTTCGCCCGATAGAACGTGAACAGGCTGCCGTCTTTTCGGATGATCGGCATCTGCTCGGCAAACACCGCGTCGTTGTCGACGGGAAATTCAGAAACAAAGATCGGCGTGCCGTTGACGGCTTCTTTCAGAAAACGAATTCGAACCTTGTCGCGTTTACCGACCAGCTTGAAATCGTCCATCGAGCGTAGGATCGTGCCGTCGGGAAAAATCAGCGGCTTCATCACCGAGATGTTTTTGTTTCCCAGCAACCGCGGCGCGGTCCAGTCGGTGTATTCGTTTTCCGCGTCCAACATCGTGAACTCCCACGCCGAGGAAGCGAATTCGTCCTGGCCTTTGAAATCGATGTTCCGCAGGCCGATGAAGCGAATCTTTCCTTCGGGGTCTTTCCACAGCATCGGATCGGACGCTCCCGCGCCGAGCAACTCACTGGGGTCAAAGACGAAGACCTCCTTCCAGGTTTTCCCGTCGTCGGCCGAGGTCGAGATGACCGAGAATTGATCGTTGTGGAAGGGCGCGCGTTCGGCTTGGACGTTGGAGCCGAACCAGGTCGCCCAAAGTCGGCCGCCCTCGGAGATTTCAACCTGTGGGCAGCCTTGAAAGAGCCTCAAATTGATGCGGTGCTTGTGGTAGGGTTTCTGTCCTTGGAAATTTATCTTGGTCAACGACGGCGGCGTCTTGCCCGTGATGCCATAGGGGAAGGCTTGCGAAACGTGATCCGACGGCGGCATCCTCGTGTCGCCCAAGACGGAAACCGGATCCACGGTTTGGGCACACACCGTCGCACCGAAACCAGAGAGCAGGCTGACAAGGAGACCGCATGCAGTGAGGGATTGGGCGACATGACGGATTAATCGAACTTGGTTGGGCATCAGGTGACTTCTTCCTTTACATTGACCCGGACATTTAAATGACTCGGGGTGATTGTAAACCGGACTCGCCGTCATCGGTGCTGTGATCGTACAGTTCTTGAAACTTGATTTCTCCGCTGCCGAAATCACGCCACTCGATATAGCGATAGCGGTCGGTGCGCATCGAATAGCCCATGTACTCGCTGCCTTCGTGCGTGCGGTAATACTGGCTGGTCACGGATTGATGCACCTTGGCGAGGGGATCGCGGAGGATCGGAACCAGGCTCTTGCCTTCGACGAAATCCGGTGTTTCCAAACCGGTCAGCTCGCAGAGCGTCGGATACAGGTCCAGCAGCGCCGCAAGCGACTCGGTGCTCTGCCCCCTGGTCTTCACCATTGGTGCGGAGATGATCAACGGGACGCGGGCATCGATTTCGTAGTTGGTCATCTTGCCCCAGCCGCGATACTCGCCGAGCTTCCAACCGTGATCGCTCCACAGGACGACGATCGTGTCGTCGGTTAAACCTACTTCGTCGAGCGCCTTCAACAGACGACCGATTTGTGCGTCAACGTAACTGACACAAGCGTGGTAACCGTGAAGTAGACGTCGCGCTTGATCGGCCGACAGTTCCTCTTCGTCCCACGGTTTTGGCATGTTGATCAAGTCAACGTAGTGCGACAGTTCACTGTTGTTGTGCATCGCATAGGGCGGTGCGTCTGCGGGGATCTTCTGGCCCGACAACACGGGCAACTCCTCCGGGTCGTACAGGTCCCAGTATTTCTTTGGCGCGACAAAGGACAGATGGGGGCGGATGTAACCCATCGCCAGGAAGAACGGTTGCTGCGATTTGGCGAGTCGGCGCAGGTCTTCGATGCACAGGTCCGTGCGGGCTCCGTCGAGCACTTGGTGATCCGGCAGATCCGGTGCGGCGGTCGCAGGGCCACGGAGATTGTTCTTTCGCCAATCGTTCGCCGGTAACTTGCTCATGGCATCTCGAATCACGTCCCGAGTGCCATCGGGATAGAAGGCGGGCAACCGCGGCAGATTGCGAATCGGTTCGCTCCAGGATTGGGGGTCCGGTGTGGGGTTGTGATAAATCTTGCCGTGGCTGACGGCGAAGTACCCGTGTTTGCGCAGCCACTGCGGCAACGTCACCGCGTCGGGTTTCGCCTCGCGAAAGTGAATCGGCAGCGTCCAGACGCCCAACGTGTCCGGTCGCAAACCGGTCATCAAACTGGCTCGCGAAGGATTGCAAACTGCGACCTGACAGTACGCTCGATTGAACCGCATGCCGCGGTCGGCCAAGCCATCCATCTGCGGTGTGATCGCGGTCTTGTCTCCGTAGCACCCCATCGTCGGACGCAGATCATCGACGGCGATAAACAACACGTTGGGTTTTCGGGCCTCGGACACGGCCGGCGATGTGGCCGCGGGTTCATCATTGGGCCCGATGGCGATCAACTCAGTCGCTGTGCGAAAGTAGAGCGTCCCGGCGGAAATCGCTGGTGTGGCAAGGCAGGAATCTCCCAGTCGGTTCTTTGCCAAGACGTCGTATTCGGGGCCTGCTTGGATGACATAGACGGTTCCGTCTTCGGATGGGCAATAGATTTTGTCGTTCGCTGCGACCAGGGACGAAACCATGTAGGCGCCACTGCCAAGTCGTTTTTCATAGACCTTTTCACCTGTCACCGCATGAAAACAACGCAGCACGCCATTGGAGTTGCCCAGATACAGGTAGTCATCGACGACGACCGGCGTGGACATGTAAGAACCGCCCTTGTCGGTGCGCCAGACTTCGTCGCCGGTTTGCAGATCGTAGGCGACGACCCACGGCCAACCGTTCACGACGACGTGCGCCGTGTTGTCAATTTCGTGAATCAGCGGCGTGCCCCAACTGCGCTCACAGATTCCCGTGCGTTCTTTGCGCCAGATTTCCCGGCCGTCATCCAATCGTAGCGCAATGAGATATGGATTGTCGGGGTCGTCACAAACCAGCACGATGTGGCCATCATGGATCGCAGGCGAACTGCCGTATCCCCAGCCGACGCCGTACTTGCTGACATCGACGACGCCAAGATCTTTCTTCCACTTCAGTTCGCCGTCCAGACCATAGCAGAACAGACCTTCCGAGCCGAAGAATGCAACGACGTTCTCACCGCTGACGGCGACCGTTGTATTGGCGTGACTTGCCTTGGTGTGGCGTGTCGCCCGAGGGATTCCTTGGTGGGCCGTCCGGCGCCACAATTCATCGCCGGTGGATTTGTCGAAACACAGCACCATCCAAGACTGTTTGCCGTTGTCGTCGGCCGCATCCGTGTTGCCTCCGCGACCGATCTGCAGTTGCATTTCGCCATCCTCCGCCACGGCGGTCGCGACAAAAATGCGCTCTCCCACGATCACCGGACAGGAGTGCCCCAGCCCCGGGACAGGTGCCTTCCACAAGATCGAATCGTCGTCCGGATCCGTCGCGTCCCAATGAACGGCGGTCTCGAAACCGTGCGTGATCCCCTTGCCCCCCGCCCCGCGAAAACAGGGCCAATCGGTATCGTCGTTGCCTGCCGCGACCAGACTGGACAGCGCCGCCAACAGCAGGACGCATGTGGTTCGTTGAATCGTTTTTGTGATCACTGATTTGCTTTCCTTGACGCTTGATTCACGAAGATGCGGTTTTGCTGGTCTGTATTTGCGACGGCGATGCAAAACGTCTGTCCGTCGCTGCGGCCAAACGCGGTTTCGCTCTTCACGCCACCGTTGCCATCGCCGAAGAACACTCGGTTTGGAACGCCGATGTTGCCGATGCCCCAGTCCACGTGGCCGTCTCTGTCAAAGTCCGCCGTTGCGATGGCCCGGCTGGAATGGGCCGAACCGAAGCTGACCGGTGGACGAAAGCGGACCATCGGATCGGAACCCGCCGGCGGGGCTTCGGCAAGCAGGATCGTGTTGGGTTGATCATCTCGATTGGCCAAGATCAAGTCGGACCGGCCGTCATCATTCAGGTCGACCACCGCGACGTCAATGGTGGAGTCGGCCTGGGTGCCGAACGTGATCGCCTGTTGAAAACCGGCCTTGCCGTCGTTCAAAAATACACGCGATGGGGCGTTGTCATTGCCGACTGCGATATCGAGGTCGCCGTCGCCATCCAGATCAGCGAGTTCGCACGCGTAGCTTGTGCAGTGATCGTGGCCCAACGGCCGCGCGACATTGAAGCGTGCTTGCGACTGATTTAAAAAAAACAAAATTCTGCTGCGGCCAGTGCCGTCCGTTGGCCACCACCAGATCGACATTGTGATCCCCATCGACATCACCGGCACGCACCGATGCCGAACGATTCGTTTGCGTTCCGAGCAACAGCCGGGATCCGGAAACGAAGCTGCGATCTTGCCCGAATGTCGGCTGCGACCACAGCGTCCGCGATTTAGTCCGCCAGGGCGGATTGAATCACTTCGGCAACGTGCTCGCCGAGCCGTTTGGAACCTTCGGCCGTGTAGTGGACGTTGGCCGGTCGCTGGTGTTCTTTGACGGAGTTGGCGTAGTCGAAGAATGGGTCGGTCTGGATCCCGCCGACCTTGGCGATCGCTTCGGCCGCCGCCGCGTTGTACTTGGCCGAATCACCGACGACGCGGCCCGCGGCTCCCTCGGGCACCGGCGTCGTCTCACGCCAAATCACAATCTTGGCCTGTTGCTTGATGCGGCGGGCGAGTTTTTCGATGTTCGCTTTGTACTCGTCGATCGGTACCTGTGGATGCGAGTCGGCGGCCTGGGGATCGGCCAGGTTTTGGCCCTTGGGGCCCATGTACTTCAGATCATGGAGTCCGAAATTCCAATGCACGACGTCCCACATTCGATCGCCCAGCCATTGATCGATCTGTTCCAAACCGCGGGTCGTCGGCCCACAATTGGTCGCCGGCCGGAACACGTTGGCCATGCCGGCCATCGCCTCGCGTGCGGGCACCATGTAACCGATGGAGATCGAATCGCCGATCAGCAGAACATTGGGAAGCTTGGGGATGATCTCCGGCGGTTGGAAAGCCGGGTTCACTCTCTTGGCAGCTGGCTTCTTTTTCGCGGCCGGCTTCTTGGCGCTGTCTTGGGCAGTGTCTTGGGCGGCGGCGGAGATGACGTGCGCGAGGGCGACGACGACGCAAAGTCCGAGTCGGATCATGGTGGCTGGGCTTCGATTGAAAGGGGAAGTGAATGATGGGATCGCTCCATCATATTTGCCCTGGGAGGATCATGCGGCAATCACGGAGCCGGCGACGGTCGGATTGCCATAATTTCGGACGATCACTTGCCCTTATGTTCCCGAAGCATTTCCGAGAGTTCTGCCGACTTTTTCGGCCGCTGGGAACGGATGTCATGATCTTCACTCGGGTCGGTCGTGTGATCGTAGAGCATGCTTCCGACGAACTTATTCTTGTCGAAATACTCGCTGTACCGGAGCCTGTCGGTGCGGATCGTGTCACCGGTCCCGAAGCGTCCGATGGCGTAGGGTTTTCCGGGCAGGGTAGAGTCCTTCATCAAGGGGAGGAAACTGGTGCCTTGCACGTGACCGGGCGTCGGCAACCCTGCCAAGTCACACAATGACGGGTAGATGTCGATGAACTCTGTCAAGGCATCGGTGCGTGTACCGGGCTTCACGTCGGATTGTCCGGGCGCGGCGACGATCAAAGGGGCATGCATCGACGTTTCGAAACACGAGTGTTTATTCCACATCCCATGTTCGCCGAGCTGCCAGCCGTGATCGCCCCAGAGCACGACGATGGTGCTGTCAGCCAGTTCCAACCGATCGAGACTGCGCAACAACATACCGACATTTGCGTCGGCGAAACTTACGCAAGCGTAGTAGCCGTGGATCAGCTTTCGCGCCGATTCGCGATCGAGTGGATCGGACGGATGGATTCCCGCATAAGCCCTCAGTTCACCCGAATTGTGTACTGCCCGTGGCGGCAGATCACTCGGCAGTGAATAGTTGTCGGGGACGTCGATCGAGTCGAAGTCGTACAGGTCAAAGTACTTCTGCGGTGCATTGAAGGGCAGGTGGGGCTTGGTTAACCCGACAGCCAAAAAAAATGGCTGATCGGGGGAGCGGGCGAAAGTTTCTAAGTACTCGACCGCTCGATTGACGCAGTCGCCGTCGGGGTGATCTTGATCGTCGGAGTCGGACGCTTCAAACGCCGGGCCGCGATGTTTGCTTTTCCGCGGCCAGCGGCGTTTGTTCTCCGCGATCGCGTCCCGCATGTCGTCGACGTTCTGATAGCCGGACTTCTTCGATCGCCACGCCGGCTCGCTCCAGCCGTCGGCGTGATCATTGATCTGATGAAGGATTTTTCCCAAACTGATCGTGGTGTAGCCGTTGTTTTTGAAATGGGTGTGGAGCGGCAACACACCCGGTGCATCTTTTTCGGCCCAGGCCAGATGCGTCACGAACCGTTGGGGTGCCGGACGGATACTGGTAAACAGCGATGCCCGTGACGCACCACAGGTGGGAACCATGCAATATGCCCGCTCGAACAAGACGCCCCGATTTGCTAACGCGTCGATATTGGGCGTCTGCATCGTGGTTTTGCCATAGCAAGCTAATTGCGGCCGCAGATCGTCGACGGCGATAAACAGCACGTTGGGCCGTTCCGCCGCCGAGAACGAAGCGGATAGCAGCATCAGGGCAAAAACAATCCCGGTATGTCGGATCATCAAAAAGTTCCTATTCAGTCGATCGGCGTACAATCGCATGGTCAACCCTTGGAATGTCCTTGGATTTTAGATTCTATTGACTGACGCTCGTGTTTTGGCCGCTGAGGGCGGCAAAAAGTATGATTTCCGCGTTTGGCAAACTGATGAGAGCAAGCGATGTCAAAGCATGGATTGGTTCAGATCGAACCCGCGCATTTTTCCAACGTGATCGGTGCGATCCAGCGAACGGCCAGTCTGACCGGGGGCGCCGTTCGTGGCTTGCCCGGCGGCGTCGTGATCGGCGGGTTACCTGGAGTTGCGTCGTTCGCTTCGTCGATTTCGGACGCTCAGAAAGAGTTCCAGCTGGGACGGGTGCACAGCGCGCTGGAGCGCGTCCGGCAGTTGGAGACCAGTTTCAACGGGATCACCGGTCGCTGGAATTCGAACGTGATGTCGGTGATCTCGTCGGCCAAGCAAGGACGCCAGGCGGTTCCGCTAGCCAAGCTGAACGAGGTCAAGAACGCGCAAACGCGGATGCAACAATTGATCCGGCCGGCCGAGAAAGCGTTTCGCGATCTGGTCACGGCGCTGGAACATGAAGTGGCGATGGAAGGCCGCCGGGACGATGACGCCGACGACGTGTCGGGCGACGATACGCCCGAGATTGACTTGCCCGAGGACGTCGCCGAAACCTACCGGTGTGGGGCGAAAATCCAATTGCGACAAGGTGAGGACCAGAAAACACGACTCACGCCAGCGCTCAGGAAGCAGGCCTGCTACTTCATCAAGGGACTCGATCCGCCGCGTGTGGTTCGCCTCAAGTCACTCGACAAGAAAGCGATCACCGCGATCGACGTTCAGCAGGATAAAGAGTTGACGATCCCGGCAGGCGAACTGGCGAAACTGATTCAAACGGGGGTGTGGGTGCTGCTGGCAAACTCCGACGACGAACCCAAGACCTAGCAACCGCTCCCGAGCGGGAGAGGCCACAATCCCCCTGAAACGTAGCTGCCTTCGCCAGAAGGTGGATCGCCAGCGTTTTCCACGCTCTGGCGAACGTAGCTACCTCGACGTGGCGCGTTCCACACTCGGCTGTTTTCTCAAGTTGACGCTTACAACATGATAGCTCGATTCATCCCCCTCACTGCCGCGGTCATCGGTTTGCTGGCGCTGGTTTTTTACAGCCAGTGGAACCGGGAACCACCACGCGTCTCGGGCATCATCGAGGCCGACGAGATTCGTCTCGGATCGCGGGTGGGTGGCAGGGTGTCGGTCGTGCATGTAGAAGAAGGCCAGGAAGTGGTCGCCGGTGAAGTGTTGGTCGAGTTCGAGCCCTATGACCTGTTGGAACGCGAACAGGAAATGGAACTGACCCTGGCGGCCCGTGAGTCGGAGTACCGCCGATTCCTGGCAGGATTTCGTGACGAAGAGATCGCTCAAGCGAAAGCCAAACTGGACCAGCTACAGGCCCGATCGGATCTACTGGTGGCGGGGCCGCGAAAGCAGGAGATCCAGGCTGCGCGGGGGCGACTCGCACAGGCCCAGGCCGAAAAGCGGCTCGCCGACCAGGGTTTTGAACGTCTGTCCAAATTGGCCGGATCCAATGCCACGTCCGAGCAGGAATTGGACGCCGCCCGCGAGGCACTGGAAGCAGCCACGGCCAATCTTGATGTCCGCCAACAAGAACTGGACCTGTTGTTGGCGGGAACGCGCGAAGAGGAATTGCGCGAGGCTGCCGCACGGGTCGAGGAAGCCCGCCAGGCGTGGCAGCTGATGCAGCGGGGTTACCGCCAAGAGGAAATCGATCAAGCCGAGGCGTCACGCGATGCCGCCAAAGCGGCTCTGCAGGCAATCCGGCGTCAGAAAGAAGAACTCCGCGTCAAAAGCCCCATCGACGGCACGATCGAAGCACTCGATTTGCAGCCCGGCGACATGGTCGCGCCGGGGGCACCGGTACTGTCGATGTTGGACCGCCGCAAGCTGTGGGTACGGAGCTACATTCCACAAAACCGCGTCGGGATGCAACTCGGTCAACGGCTTCAATTGAATGTCGACAGTTACGGCGACCGGACCTTTCAGGGCGTCGTGACCTTCATCGCCCGGCAAGCCGAGTTCACACCCAGCAACGTCCAGACGCCCGAGGAACGATCGAAACAAGTTTTTCGCATCAAGGTGGCCATCGAAAACGAAGACGGCTCGTTGCGGCCGGGAATGATGGCCGACGTGTGGTTGGACGAACACGATTCGGATGAACACGGGATCGCGCCATGACCGGGCCGATCATTGACGTGCGATCGCTGTCGCGTTCGTTCGGCCCGTTGGTGGCCGTTCGCGATGTCAGTTTCCAAGTTCACCAAGGATCGATCTTTGGGCTGCTCGGCCCCAACGGCAGTGGCAAATCGACCATCATTCGCATGTTGTTGGGCATTCTGCCGCCGAGCAGCGGCGATGCGAGTGTGCTGGGGTTGGACGTACGAAGCGACGCGGAACAAATCAAGCCGCGGGTCGGATATATGTCGCAGCAGTTCAGTCTTTATGGCGATTTGTCTGTTCAAGAGAACCTCGACTTCTACGCTCGCATCTATGGGCTCGATCGGCGACAACTGGTCGAGCGTCGCGGGGCCGTGCTCGATTTGACAGGGCTGTCGGACCGATTGCCGCAACCCGCCGCCACGCTTTCCGGCGGCTGGAAACAGCGTTTGGCGCTAGCCTGTTCTTTGATTCACCAGCCCGACGTGTTGTTCTTGGACGAACCCACCGCCGGCATTGATCCGGTGGCCAGGCGGCACCTGTGGGACCTGTTGTTCGAATTGTCAGGCCAAGGCGTCACGCTGCTGGTCACGACACACTACATGGACGAAGCCGAACGATGCACGGATGTGGGGTACATCTTTCAGTCCGAATTATTGGTGCTGGGAAAACCCGAACAATTAAAGCAACTTCCGGAGGTCAACCCAGCCGATTCGCGTCGCTATGAGTTGCGAGTGCCCTCGCCGGCGCAGCACCTTGCGGCGCTGCGCCGGCTTCCGGAGGTCCGCGACGCGACCTTGTTCGGCGAAACGATCCACTTGCTGCTGCAGCAGACGCGCGAACCCGAGGACGTGTTGCGGCAACTGGGCATCACCGCGTCGGCCGAAGCGCGGCAGGTTCCCGCCAGTTTAGAAGACGTCTTTGTGACGCTGACCAGCAACGCACAAAAAGTCGGCCGCGTCGATCCGGACCGAGAGGACCGCGTTGAAAGTGAGTCATCGGAACAGGAATCGTTACCCCGCGATGAATCGGCCGAGGAATCTTCCGGCGCTCCGCCCATGCCGGAAACACGCCTTACGCGTCCAGGAAAACACAGCACGTGGACCGGTCTGGCAGCCGTGTTGATCAAGGAGTTCGTTCACATCCGCCGTCAACCGACGACGCTGTTTTTCATGTTGGTCGTTCCGGTGATGCAGACGATCATTTTCGGCTACGCGATTGACACACAGATCGAGAACATCCCCACGGTGGTGTTTAATATGGATGGTCGCCAGGAGTCTCGTGAGCTTGTCGATGCGCTGGTCAACACCCGACGTTTTCAATTGGTCGGACACGTGCAAAGCGAAGTTGCGTTTCAGCGCGCGATGTCATCGGGGCGGGCCAAAGTCGGAGTGCGAATCCCGCCGGACTACGTGGACCAGATCCTGCGAGGCGAACAAGCGAGTCTGCAAGTCTTGATCGACGGCAGTGATTCTCAAGTGGCGACGACGGCGCAAAGTACAGTAAAGTTGTTGGGGTTGAATCTGTCGATCCAGATGGCGAAGACCAAAGGCGAGGCCCTGCAAATCGCTCCGGCCCGGGATGCCTCGGGACGGGGTGTGCTGCCGATCGATGTGCGGACTCGGATGCTGTACAACCCCGATTTGGAGAGTTCCCATTTCTTCGTCCCCGGCTTGGTAGGCATCATCCTGCAGTTGGTGACGCTGTTTCTGACCTCGTTCGCCGTCGTTCGCGAGCGGGAGTTGGGAACATTGGAACAATTGTTCGTCACGCCGGTCGGCCGAACCGGGCTGCTGTTGGGTAAACTGTTGCCCTATGCCCTGGTCGGGTTTGTCGCCTTGTTGACGGTGCTGGCCGTCATGATCGAAGTGTTCGGGGTCGACATCCGCGGCAGCATCCCCTTGTTATTGGCGTTGTCGATGTTGTTCATGGTGTGCTCGCTGGGGCTGGGGTTGCTCGTTTCCACACTGGCCAAGACGCAACTGGAAGCGGTTCAGTTTGCCTTTGTGATCATGTTGCCGTCGGTGTTGCTTTCCGGATTCGTGTTCCCGCGCAGCGAAATGCCGCTGCCGATCTACTTGGTCACCTTCGCGATCCCGGCGACGTACTACATCGAAATCCTCCGCGGCGTTGTCCTTCGCGGTGCCGACTTTATCGATCTGGTCCCCTGGGTGGCCGGATTGACGATTTGCGGCGCGATCGTGTTGATCCTCAGCGTGTTACGATTCCAAAAACGGCTCGGCGCCTGACATCCTTCACAAACAAGCCCGATCATGGCAACCCGTCACTCTCACACTGCGAAACGGTCCAGGAAGCGTTTTCGGCGTCAGACGCGTCCGGGCACTCCGCCGGGGGCGGTGGTGCCCCATCCCGATGCGCCCCCGCCCCTGATGCGGCTGGTCACGTACGGTTCGAACGATTGCTCGGACCGAGAGGTGGGTGACTTGGAGACCATCACTGCGCAGATCAAGGGGGCCGCGGTAACTTGGGTCGACGTCAATGGTCTCGGAGACGCGGACGTGGTGATGCGGGTGGGTGAGCTGTTTGGGCTGCACCATCTGGCCCTGGAGGATGTGGTCAACGTCCACCAGCGGCCCAAAGTCGAACTGTACGGCGACCATCTGTTTATGATCGCCCGTGCCCTGCCGCACGGCCATACTGATGGCAGCGTGCAAGTGGCGATGTTTATGGGACGCGATTTTGTCGTTTCCTTTCGCGAGCGTGACGCCGTGTGTCTTGACGCGGTGCACCAGCGGATCCTCGCAGGCAAAGGCAAGATCCGGACCTACGGAGCGGACTATCTGCTCTACGCACTCCTGGACGCGGTGATCGACGACTACTTTCCCGCGCTTGAAAAACATGGAGAAAACCTGGATCGATTGGACAGTTTGATTTCCGCCGGTGCCGAGCGAAATCTGATCAGCCAAGTGCATCAAGTGCGCACCGATTTGCTTTCCGTTCGCCGAGCCATATGGCCGCTGCGTGACGCGATCAACGCGTTGATTCGTGATTCTGGTGATTTGATCTCCGATGAAACGGATTTGTACTTACGTGATTGCTACGATCACATCATTCAAATCATGGATGTGATTGAAACCGATCGCGAACTCTGTTCCGATTTACGCGACTTTTATCTGACGGTGGTCAGCAACCGGATGAATCAGGTGATGAAGTTTCTGACCATCATCGCCACCCTGTTTATGCCACTGGGGTTTATCGCCGGATTGTACGGGATGAACTTCAACTCGGCGGTATCGACCTGGAATATGCCCGAACTGAACTGGACCTTCGGCTACCCGTTCGCGTTGGCCCTGATGGCCGCGACGGCGACGACGTTGGTGCTGTTTTTTTGGCGCAAAGGTTGGCTGAGCTGAAGAGGGGACAAATCGCGCGACGGCCCGGAAGGGGCAGCGTTCTCCGGGGAACTGTTTTCATGGTTCGGCCGAAAGTTGGCTCCCTTGGTATGCCAGTTGCTCCGGTTGAAGTTGTTTTGGGCACTCACGTCGCACCCCAAGGAAATGTCGTGGCATCTGAGACGAACGCGAAGCAGGCGACGCCGACGTGGAAGTCGCTCGAAACGTTGATCGCGATTTTTGCGATTATCATGATCGCGTTGCATCTGGTGCTGCGTTTCGCGATGGGCCGTTCGCCGGCGATGGTCGACGCGCCGCTGTTGGCCGTGCTGGTCTTGGGCGGCATCCCGCTGGTCTGGGATCTGTTGAAAAAGTTGTTTCGTGGGGAGTTCGGTTCGGACCTGTTAGCCGGGATCTCGATCGTCACCTCGGTGCTGTTGCAAGAGTACCTGGCGGGCTCGCTGGTCGTGCTGATGCTTTCCGGCGGGGAGGCATTGGAGGCGTATGCGGTGCGGAATGCCTCGTCGGTCTTGCGCGCCCTGAGCAAACGAATGCCCTCGGTCGCCCACCGCAAACAGGGCTCGGAGATCGAAGACATCGATCTGAACGAATTGGCGGTTGACGACATCGTCGCGGTGTTTCCCCACGAGATCTGTCCGATCGACGGGACGGTGATCGAAGGGCACGGCGTGATGGACGAGTCGTACTTGACCGGTGAACCGTACATGATGTCCAAAACGCCGGGTTCGTCGGTGTTGTCGGGGGCGATCAACGGCGAGTCGGCGCTGATCATCCGGGCCGACAAGTTGGCCGTCGATTCGCGTTATGCCAAGATCATGGAGGTGATGGAGGCGTCCGAAACGCAAAAGCCCAAGATGCGGCGTCTGGCCGACAAATTGGGAGCCTGGTACACCCCGCTGGCCGTGGCGATCGGGTTGGCGGCATGGGTTGCCACCGGCAATCCGGTGCGTTTCTTGGCGGTGATGGTGGTCGCCACGCCGTGCCCATTGCTGATCGCGATTCCGGTGGCGATCATCGGATCGATTTCGTTGGCCGCGCGGCGTGCGATCATCGTGCGCGACCCCTCGTCACTGGAAATGGCCGACACCTGCCGGACGTTGATCTTTGACAAAACCGGCACGCTGACCTACGGCGAACCGAAATTGGTCGATCGGGTGTGTGCCGACCCGTCACGCGACCGGGAGATTTTGGGCGTCGTCGGTTCGTTGGAACGCTTTTCCAAGCACCCGTTGGCCCTGGCGATCGTGACCGCGGCCGGCGATGCCGGTTGCCCGGTGCAAAGCGTTTCGGAAATCAGCGAACCGCCGGGCAAGGGATTGCGTGGCATCGTCGCGAATCGAAGTGTCGAAGTCACCAACCGCAAGAAACTGCTCGCCCAGCAACCCGAATTGGCGTCGCAGTTGCCAGCACAGGCCGGGGGACTGGAATGTGTGATCCTGATCGACGGCGACTACGTGGCGACATATCGATTTCGCGATACCCCGCGCCGCGACGGGGCCTCGTTCATTAAACACCTGGGGCCCCGGCATGCGATCCGTCAGACCATGATGGTGTCCGGCGATCGTGAATCGGAAGTCCGCTACCTGGCCGAACAAGTCGGCATTGAAGACGTCTCTTTCAGCCAAAGTCCCGAACAGAAACTGGAGATCGTCAATGCGGAAACGGCCAAGGCGAATTCGATTTTTGTCGGCGACGGAATCAACGACGCCCCGGCGTTGATGGCCGCCACGGTGGGCATCGCGTTCGGCCAAAACAGCGACGTCACCACCGAAGCGGCCGACGTGGTGGTGCTGGATAGCTCGCTGCAAAAGATCGACGAATTTCTGCACATCAGCCGGCGGATGCGGCGAATCGCCTTGCAGAGTGCGATCGGCGGGATGGCACTCAGCATCGTCGGGATGATGTTGGCCGCGGCGGGGTACCTGACCCCGGTCGCCGGCGCGATCTGCCAGGAAATCATCGATGTCGCCGCCGTACTGAACGCCTTGCGTGTCGCGCTGCCGCCGAAGTCGATGATCGACTTTGAACCCGGCGAGGCAACCCCGCCTCCGTCCCCTGTCAGGTCGTCCCCTGTCAGGTCGGTGTGAATCAGGGGAAGGACGGCAGAATGATCCGGGGCAGAATGATGAGGTGCGTGTCGATCCAGATCCTATCGGCGTTAGGCACGCGTCGACGCGGCCGGTCAAATTGACAGGCATGGTCGATCGCCATAAAATCCAGCGTCTGCAAGGTCGCAGCATTCATTGCCTCTCAGGAACGGGCACGCATACCGATGGCGGCTGTGTCGTGTTCGTTCAGATGCCCGACACTTTTTCTCCGCTGCAGAGCCCCCCACATCCGGTTTCCGTTGGATGTTGGTCACGACGTAGGGACTCGGTTGCGACCTCGATCAAGCCGCCAGATGGAATCCAGCCAGGCCCCCCAAGAATTGGAGCTTCCGCAAGACCATACCGAACGGTCGGTTCCGATCGTCGGTCTGGGGGCTTCGGCCGGTGGATTGACGGCCCTGGAAACGCTGTTCGAGCAATTACCGATCGACACCGGGGCGGCCTTTGTAGTCGTCCAGCACTTGTCGCCGGACTACCAAAGTCATATGGTCGAACTGCTCGGTCGCCGCACCAAGATGCCGACGGTGCAATTGACCGATGCGGTCGATCCCCAGGGCGACACGGTGTACCTGCTGCCGCCGGGCAAGCACGTCGTCCTTTGCGACGGCCAGTTTCAGCTACGTGAGCGTGGCGGCGACGGCGAATTGAATTTGCCGATCGACAAATTCTTTCAATCGCTGGCCGACCAGAACGATCGTCGGGTCGCGGTTGTGATCCTGTCGGGCACCGGCAGCGATGGCAGCGAAGGCATCGTGGACGTGCATCGCGTCGGCGGACTGGTGCTGTCCCAAGACGAAGACAGCGCTCAATTCAACAGCATGCCGCTCAACGCGATCAAGACCTCCGCGGTGCACGTGGTCGCCCCGGTCGTCGAGTTGGCCGAATCGCTGGTCGCCTTCCTCGCGGGCAGTTCCATCGACGACGTCGTCGCCCATTGTTCGCCCGAGCTGGAACGCAACGAACTCGAATCGGTCTACAGCCGCCTGGAGCGAATCTGCGGCGTCGATTTCCAACAGTACAAGATCGGTACGTTCACCCGGCGTTTGTCGCGGCGGATGTTGTTGTCCAAAATCGATCAACTGGACCGCTACATCCAGCGGCTGGACAGCGATCCCGCCGAATTGTCACGTCTGGCCGATGACCTGATGATCGGGGTCACGCGTTTCTTCCGCGATCCCGACGGCTATCAACGGCTGGCCAACCGCTGCATTCGCCCGGCGGTTGCGGCCAAGTCGGTGGGGGACGAGTTCCGCTCCTGGATCGCCGGCTGTGCGACCGGCCAAGAAGCTTACAGCGTCGCGATGTTGATTCATCACGAGTGTGAAAAATCGGGTCTGGATCTGGGCATCAAAATCTTTGCCACCGACCTGCATCCCGATGCGATCCGGTTCGCCCAACGAGGCGTCTATCCGGCCGAATCGCTGGCGGAAATCCCGCAGGCGTTTCGCGAAAAGTACCTGGTCCGAACCGACGACGGGTTCGAAATCTGCAAAGACATCCGCAGCTCGATCGTGTTTGCCCGCCACGACGTGCTGCAAGACGCACCGTTCACCGGGATGGACCTGGTCACCTGTCGCAACCTGTTGATCTATCTGGTCGACGACGCCCAGCGCCGCGTGTTGAACATGTTCGCCCACGCGCTCCAGCCACGCGGCGTGCTGTGGCTGGGTCCGAGCGAAACGCCCGGCGATCTGGTCGATGATTTTTCGATTCTGGACAAACACTGGCGGATCTTTCAAAAGCACCGTGACTCTCGCTTGCCGCTGGATCTGAAACTCCGCAAACGACCGCCGACTGAGCTTTCGATTCCGCTGCGGCCACGTTCGTCACGAGCACCCACACCGGCGTTGGTGGCGTCCTACGATCGCATCTTGGAACAATTCGCACCGCCAGGGATCCTGGTCGACGACGCCTTGCGCCCGCTGCAAATCTTTGGCGACGTGTCACCCTTCGTCACCGCCCGTCCGGGCCGCTTGACCGGCACCGTCGATGACCTGCTGGTCGAATCGTTGCGGCTTCCCGTCACCCTGGCGATCGAACGGCTGAAGGCCGATCAGGTGTCGGTGATCTCCGAACACGCCACGGTCCAGGCGCAGCGGATCGACATCCGCATCAGCGCCTTTCACCACGCCCGCCATTCGGAAACACACTATCTGATCAACTTCACCCCGGCCGCACCGGCGCACCGGCAACCGACCGCTCGCATTGAATCACAGCCGATGCCGGCCGCCGACGCGGTGTCACGCGATCAGGCGTCGGCCGAAGCGGATGCGTCGGACGCGTCGGCCTTGGCACTCAACGCCGAACGCATCCGGATGCTGGAAATGGAGTTGGAATTCACGCGCGAGAACCTGCAATCGACGATCGAAGAGGTTGAAACGACCAACGAAGAACTGCAGTCCAGCAACGAGGAGTTGACCAGCAGCAACGAGGAACTGCAGAGCACGAACGAAGAACTGCACAGCGTCAACGAAGAATTGCACACGACCAATGCCGAAAGCAGCCGGCGATTGCAGTTGTTGACCGAAACCACGCGTGACCTGGAAACGGTCATGCAGGAAAGCGACGTCGGCATTGTGCTGGTCGACAACGATCTGAACATCCGCCGCGTCACCCCGGCGGCGGCCGACATGTTGCTGATCCGCCGCAAGAACGCCGAAGGCGAACGGTTGGTCGATTATGCCCACGCACTCGAAGGCGTCGATCTGGTGGATTTGGTCGGTCAGGTTCATCGCGACCACGAACCCGTTGAACTTGAGACCGCGGATCGCCGCGAGGACCCGATTTTGTTGCGGGTCGCGCCCTACCGCCAGCGCGACGGGGTCGTTTTAACGATGACGAATCTGCGCAGCGTCAAAGAAACCTCCGACAAGCTTCGTAAACTGACGTCGATCGTCCAGGACAGCACCGATGCGATCATCGGCGTCGAACTCGACTTGCGGGTCACCAGTTGGAATCGCGGCGCGACACGCTTGTTCGGCCATGAGTTGGACGTGTCACGAAACGTCGAATTGTGCGATGTCCTGCCCCAGGCGATCTGTGAGGTCTGCGAAACGCTGGTGCGTCAACTGGTCCGCAAGGGCGAAGTCGCCGCGAAAGAGATCGTGACGGAAATCCTGGACAAACAACGCACGCTGCTGATCCGCGTCACGCCGGTTCTGGATGAGTTCGAACGTGTTTCGTCGGCCGCGATCACGCTGTATGACATCACCAGCATGCGCAGGGCCGAACAACAATTGCGTCTGCGGACCCGCGCCATCGACGCGGCCAGCAACGGCATCCTGATCGTCGACGCACAGAAGGACGACATGCCGATCGTGTACGCCAACCAAGGCTTTCAACAGCTGACCGGATTTGCCCCCGAAGACGTCAAGGGCCGCAATTGCAGGTTTCTGCAAGGCCCCGAAACCGATCCGGCTGACGTTCAACGGATCCGCGACGCGATCAAGAACCAGGAAAGTTGCCGCGTCACGCTGTTGAATTATCGCCGCGACAACGCCCAGTTTTACAACGAACTGGTGATCACGCCGATCTTTGACGCCCAGGACCGATTGACCCACTACGTCGGTGTGCAAAGCGACGTCACCGATGTCGTCCAAGCCAACCTGTCGCTCAAACGCAGCGAGTTGGAATACCGCAGCACGTTCGAAAACGCCGCCATCGGGATCGCCCACGTCGGGCTGGAAGGCCAGTGGGTGAGGGCCAACGAAAAGCTGGCACAGATCCTCGGCTACAGTCGCGAGGAACTGCAATCGCTGTCCTTCCAAGATCTGACGCATCCCGATGACTTGGACTCAGACTTGCTGTTGTTCATGCAAATGAAGCGGGGCGAAATTCCCGGCTACTCGATGGAGAAACGATACATCCACAAGGATGGGCATCTCGTTTGGGCCAACCTGACCACGTCGATTCGCCGGGACGTCGACGACACGGCCGAGTGTTGTATCTCGTTGATCGAAGACATCACCGAACGCAAGCTGACCGAACAAAAGCTGGCTGCATCGCGGGCGATCATCACCGAGGTGATCGCAAAAAGCCAAGACCCGTTCATCAGCTTCGACGAACATGGTGTGATCCAGGTCGCCAATCAAGCGGCACAGAACTTTTCCGACCAGGAATCTGGTCTGGTCGATCGCACCGTCCACGACTTGTTCGGCAACCACGCCGAACCGCCCTTGTTGGCGGCGGTCGATCGCGTCCGGCAATCTCAAACGGCGGAAACGACCGAATATTACTCGCCGCGATTGAACCGTTGGTACGACGCCCGCGTGTTTCCGGTCGACAACGGCGCGGCGATCTACATGACCGACGTGACCGGGCGGAAAGAGACCGAAGCCTATTTGGAAGCCGCACGCATCGCGGCCGAAGAAGCCAGTCAGGCGAAGAGCCAATTCTTGACCAACATGAGTCACGAAATCCGCTCGCCGATGTCCGCCATTTTGGGTTTCGCCGATCTGACGCTGCGAGACATCCGCGAAGGCAACGAGATCGATCCGGACAACCTGGAAACCGTGATCCGCAACGGCCGGTTCTTGCTGCGGATCATCAACGACATCCTGGACCTTTCCAAAGTCGAAGCCGGCAAGTTGGAAGTCCGTCGATCGCGGTTCAAACTGCTGCCCATGCTGGCCGACATCAACGAACTGATGCGTCACCGCAGCGAATCGTCCGGCGTGCCGCTGACAATCGAATTCCAGGGTCCGATCCCCAGTAGCCTGCGCAGTGATCGATCGCGGGTCGAACAGATCTTGGTCAATTTGATCGGCAATGCGTTGAAGTTCACCCCCGAAGGCAGCGTGCGGGTCGTCGTGACGGTCGATGACGCCGATGAAAACGTGATCCAGTTTCGCGTCATCGACACCGGGATCGGAATCTCCAAAGCCAACTTGCATCGGCTGTTCCAAACCTTCAGCCAAGTCCACGATCGCAAGCGGGTCGGCGTCGAAGGGACAGGGCTGGGGTTGGTGATCAGCAAACGGCTGGCGAACCTGTTGGGCGGCGACATCACCGCGACCAGCGTCGAAGGCGAAGGCAGCGAGTTTGTGTTGCAATTGCCGGTCGAGGCGTCGGCCGAGCGGATCGAAGCGAGGTCGGACGATTTGAAGCCGCGCCGTGCCGCCGTAGACCAATTGCAACAAATCAACGCCCGCGTGTTGGTCGCCGACGATTCCCGCGACGTGCGGTTGGTCACCACTCGGTTCCTGTCGCGTGCCGGCGCGGACGTCGTCGAAGTCGTCAACGGCGCCGAAGCAGTTCAAGCGATCCGTGACGCTGAAGCCGACGACAATCCCTTCGGATGTGTGCTGATGGACATGCAGATGCCCGAACTGGACGGCCGCGAAGCGACGCAACAGATTCGCGACGAGGGCTTCACCGTGCCGGTGATCGCACTGACCGCCGGAGCAACCAACGATGAAATCAACGACGCCCTGTCGGCCGGGTGCACCGAGTTCATGGCCAAACCCGTCGATGCCGCCGGGCTGATCCGCCGCGTCGCCGAGTTGACCCGTCGTCCACGATGAACGCGAACGTCGGGCGAAGGGACCGTCGGAAAAATATGTGGGATAGGCTTCCAGCCTGTCATGGCGAAAACGACAGGCTGGAAGCCTATCCCACAATCAATCCCCGCCATTTATTCTTTCGACGGTCCTAAGAGACTGTCGAGCTTAAGGCAGAGGCAAATCGCGACCATCCCTATCTTTAGATTGAGTAAAAGGTACTCGGTAGAAGGGTGTACGACGTCCTTTCTAGGTCGTCGCGCTGAGCCCCACGGGCGACGGCGCGGAAGGGCCAGCGTACTTCGCGGCATTGGGGTTTACCCTCCGCGATAAACCCGACAATTGCTTCGTTCGCTTCACGTTCGCTTTTCACGGTTTTGGGGCCATTTCGCGGCCTAAACTTCCCCGTCGCTGTGGCACCTGTCGAGGTGCGAAGACTGTCACGCAGCGGGCATTCTTTCATCAAAACCTATCGAATGTGGGCACATGACCAACACACAACAACGATACCGCTTGCTGACCCGAAGTGACTTTGACGGACTCGTCTGCGCGTTGCTGCTGAAAGAGTTGGACATCCTCGGCGAGATCAAATTTGTCCATCCCAAGGACATGCAGGACGGCGAGATCGAGGTGACCGAGAACGATATCCTGACCAACCTGCCCTACGTCCCAGGCTGTCACCTGTGCTTCGATCACCACAGCAGCGAAGAGATTCGTAACGAAGGCGAACAAGCCGAAAACTATGTGCTGTCGACCAGCGCCGACTCTGCCGCACGCGTCGTGTACGACCACTTCGGCGGACGTGAACGGTTCCCGAAAATCAGCCAGGCGATGATGGAGGCGGTGGACAAAGCCGACGCAGCAAAATTCGCCGCCGACGAGATACTAAATCCTCAAGGTTGGGCGCTGCTCTCCTTCCTGATGGACGCCCGGACCGGATTGGGACGCTTCCGCAGCTTCCGCGTTTCCAACTACCAATTGATGATGGATCTGATCGATTGCTGCCGCGATCTGGATATCGAAGACATCCTGCTGTTGCCGGACGTCCGCGAGCGTGTTGAAATGTACCAGCTGCATCGTGAGCTGGCCCAGGACCAACTGAAACGGTGTGGCACCGTTCACGACAACCTGGTCGTGTTGGATTTGCGCGAGGAAGAAACGATCTATGCAACCAACCGGTTCGTGATCTATTCGGTCTTTCCACAGTGCAACATTTCGATCCACGTGTTGTGGGGCAAGCAAAAGCAGAACACGGTGTTCACGATCGGCAAATCGATCCTGGATCGATCCTGCCGCACCGATGTCGGCGAGCTGTGTTATCAATATGGCGGCGGCGGACACGAAGCGGCCGGCACCTGCCAGGTCTCGCACGACCAGGCCGAGCAGGTTCTGCAAGAGTTGGTCACCCGCATCAACGCCGACCAACACGCCGGTGTTACTCCGGTCGAGGTCTAAGCGGACGGCGACGTCAACGGCGACACAAATCTTGTTGCCTGAAGGGCATACAAATCCGTAGCCTGGGGCAAGCCGCCGCCCAAGCGTAGCGAGGCGGCGCCGCCCCAGGAAAACTCACGATGCGAGTGGTTATTCATGCCCACCGATCCGAATGACATCCGCGGGTTCGCGCTGCCATCCGTGGGCATTTCTATCAAGCCCCAGGCCACATTTTTCTGCCCCCCATTTTTCTGTCATCCTCCCCGACCGTTCATCCCACCATTCAATCCATCTCAAACGCCACGCCTTTCTTCGCCGCACTGCGATTCTTCCAGACCTCCCCGTCCGGGAACCGGTGTTGCTCGATGAACGCGGATCGAAACTCCAATCCCCAGCCCGGTGCCGTGGGCGTCACGTAGCATCCGTCGCGGACTCGCACCGGTTGCTCGACCGCGTCTTGCAGGAAATCGATGTACTCGACCAATTGCGTCTGACAGTGGCCCGACACCGCGATCTGATCCCACATGCCGTAATGCTGGATCATGTTGCACAGCGCGATGCCGCCGCCGTGGGGACAAACCGGCACGTTGAACTTGGCCGCCATCAGGAGGATCGCCATCACGTCGTTCACGCCGGCCACGCGCACCGCGTCGATCTGGCAGTACCCGATCGCCCCGCTTTTGAGCAATTGTTTGAAAATCACTGGTGAAGCCGCCTGTTCGCCGCAGGCCAAATCAAACGAGGCGTCGGCGAAGGTTTCGGCCAATTCGACGTAACCGAGCACATCGTCGCGGGCGATCGGCTCTTCGATCCACTTCAAATCGAACGGCCGATACCGCTCGATGTGACGCTTAGCCTGGTCCAATCCCCAGTACTGATTCGCATCGACCATCAAATCAGACGCCGGACCGATGGCATCGCGCATGAATCCGATCCGGCGAATGTCTTGATCGGAATCGCGTCCGACCTTCAGCTTGAACGCATCGAATCCCTGATCCTGAAGCTTCTGGATCGTCGCCAGGATTTCGTCATCGCTCAGCCCCAGCCAGCCGGCGGTGCAATAGGCTCGGGGTCCCCGCTCGGCCATCTCCGCCTCGCGCCCCGTCACGTGGGGCCGCGTCTTTTGCAGCAGCGCGAGCGCTTCGTCGCGCGTCAGCGCATCACCGATGTTGCGCCAATCGATGCAATCGGCGACGAACTCCGGTTCCAGATCGACCAGCAATTTCCAAAGCGGTTTGTCGAGCGACTTGGCCCACAAGTCCCACATCGCGTTGAGCACCGCGCCGGCGGCCATCCGAAACACGCCGTCGTGCAACCAACGCAGTTGATGGTGATCGATCAGCCGCCGATACAGCTTGATCGGAGCGGATGAAAAATCGTCCAAGCTGGTGCCGACGATCAGCCGGCACAGGTCTCGGATGCCGTAGCAAATCCAATCCGTACCCGCGCCGACGGTGAACACGACCGACACGCCCCGCAGCCCCGCGTCGGTTTCTAAATGCAGCACGGCCGAGGAGTAATCCGGCGCCTTGTGAAACGGGTCCGAACCGAGCATTTGGTCCGACGTCGGAACCCGAAGATCGATGACTTCGGCCGACGTGATGGTGATCGAGGGATGATTCATAGAGTCATTTAAAAGTAACAAGTTGGTGTCTAGCCGTCAGGCGACTCGCGGGCGCTGTCCCACCGACGACGGTCCGGACGGGAGGTCGTCCCCGATGAATCGCTCGTCCGCGGCGCATTCAACCATTCGTCCAACTCCACCGTCAACGACGCGACCAAATCCGGATGCTCGTCCAGGACATTGAGCCGCTCATAGGGATCCGCTTCGACGTCGAACAACTCCACCGGCTTTCCGCGAAGCGCGAGCAATTTCCACTTGCCCCGCTTCGCAACTTCGGTCGCATACGGTTTCGGTTTCGGGTAATGCCGTTGAAGTCCGCGATACAAATCCATTTGCCAGAACACCGTGCCGCGTTCCTCCGCGCTCGGCGGACGACCACCCTTGACGTGATCCAACAAGCTGAGTCCGTCGATCGACAAGTCATCCGGCAGTTCGACGCCGGCCGCCGCGCAGAAGGTCGGCAGCAAATCGTTCGTGTGTCCGAACGCATCGGTGGTCTTGCCGGCCGGAATCGCCGCGGGCCAGCGGACGACCATCGGCACGCGGATTCCGCCCTCGTGCAAGTCTGTTTTGCCGCCTTTCAACTCGCCGATGAAACCTTCATAGGCCGCTCCGTTGTCGCTGGTGAACAAGACCAGCGTGTTCTCGGCGATGCCAAGTTCGTCAAGCTTTTTGAGAATCTGCCCGACCTTGGCGTCCATGTGTTGGACCATCGAACGGAAGCGATGCTGGTCATCACTGATCTGCTTGGCCGCGGTGCCGGACCAGTGCGGTTCCGGCGCCGGTTCATAGGGCTTGTGGGGCACCAACCACCACAGGTTGATGAAGAACGGCTGCTCCTCGGCAGCGAACGACTCGATCATCTCGATCGCGAAGTCCCCGTTGGCGTCGGTCAGGTGTTTCGAGAAGTACGGGTCATCTTCGCCGACGCGTTGGTCGTTGCGCAGCAACACGGTTCCACCTTTGCGGAAGAGCGTTCGCTCGCGGCCCATGCGTCCGCGCACGGGCTGTTGTTCGATCTGAGTCTGATAGAAATCGAACCCGTGCTGACGCGGTCCCGGCTGATCATTCAACCGTTTCCCGTGGTCATTCACGTGCAATCCGCCCAGATGCCACTTGCCGACATGGGCGGTGTTGTAGCCGGCACCGCGTAACAGTTCGGCGACAGTCGTCGCCGCCTCGGGCAGCCATCGATTGACGTCATTGAAATGTTTGGTGATCCCGAACCGCAGCGGATAGCGACCGGTCAACACCGAAGCTCGCGTGGGCGAGCAGACGGCCGAACCGGCATAGAACCGGGTGAACTTCATCCCTTGCTCGGCGAGTCCGTCCAGATACGGCGTCTTGACCGCGGGAGACCCAAAGCAGGACAGATCCCCATAGCCCAGATCGTCGGCCAAAAGCAGGATAATGTTCGGTCGATCATCGGCAACCGCACCGCGATCGGACGACACAACACCGAGAACAACCATGACGCAGCAAAGCAGACAAACAAGACGGTTCATGGATTCGAATTTCATTCAAGTATGTTTTGTCCGGAGACACTTCCCATTCTGGCGGCTACCCCCATTGAACGGCCGATCCACCAGCAGAGTATAACCCTCCGCCGCCGTCTCGATGACATCCGTGGGTACGCCTTGCCATCCGTGGTTTTTTCATTTGGGACCGGATTTCAGCTGCATGTCACCCCACCAAATCGCGGGCCGCCACCATGCGAGGGGCGTAAAACAACGCCCGTCGATCGTTGAACAGAAACTCGCCCAACTTTTCCAGAATCACCTGCCGGTCGTTTCTTTGAAAATTGACGTCCACCAGAGCGTCAAGGTACTTCCGAAACGTCGGCGTGATGCTTTTTCCGGCTTTCGAGCGGCTGAATCCGAGTTGATGCCAGGTGAATTCCGGCTGGTAACCGAAGGCGCACAGACCGATCAGCTCTCGGGCGAAAACGCGCGGGTTTCGTTTTTCGTCATCAAAGAACATGTGGACGTTTGCTCGAAAGAACTCCTTCCACGCATCCTTGCATTCGTTCTTGTCGAAATTGGACCTGAGCACCGCGACCCGGTTCACTTTCATTCCGTGGGTCCTTTCCCAGTCGTCTCGCTCCTCTTCGGTGAGCGCGAGTTTAAAATGCTGACCGGCCGTCGTGGCACCGATAATCAGTGTGTCGTTCAGAATCGGGCTCCAGCACTTCTCGCTCAGGATGCTACCGATCTTCGTGACACGACGAGGCTTTTGCGGTCGATTCGTGCAGTGGGGATTCTTCAAATAGTTCGATTTGGCCTCAAAATCACGACGAAGGAATTCAGCCCGAACGATCTTTCGCGTCGCTTCGTCCTGGATGCCGTTGGCGGCGGTGACGCCGAACGCGCGGACCAGCGGTGATTCGGTGCGGATCTCGGTGCCGCCCAGCAAGGTCAACTGGAGAGCGTTGGTGGCCGTCGCGGTGTACAGCTTGTACGCGGCGTTGATCAATTTGGTCAGAATGTCCTCTTGCGTCCAATCTTCGACAAACCTCGCGTACCACGCATTATGGCGGCGATAGTCGCGTTTGAGCCCATCGGTAAACTGTCGGATGAATTGATCATGTGATAACACGGAAAGGTTCCTCGCAAGACGCGGATGCGGTACGGTGATTCAGTTCGACTTTGCGGGCCCAGTTCCTATACTTAGGCCCGGTGCCGGCGGTCGTCTTGGCAGGTACTTCCGTGAGATTTCGCAAACCTAATGGCGATTCTCTCGTTTTTCGAAAAATTGTTTCCCTGCGGCTGTCGTGAGCGAACCATCTGACCTTTCCACCAGTGCAACGCTACTCGGGCAGCTGCGATCTAGACCCGACGATTCCGCGGCATGGCGCCGTTTCGAATCCCGCTACGCCCCGTTGGTTTCCGCCTGGTGTCGCCGTTGGGGGATGCAACGTTCCGATGCCGATGACGTGGTGCAGGAAGTCTTGATGGCTTTCTCGCGACAAGCTGCTTCGTTCGAGTACGACGGCCAACTCCGCTTTCGTGGCTTTCTGCGAACCATTGCCCGTCGCGCCTGGGCCGACCTGTTGACCAAAAAACAGCGTCAGGCGATCGCGACCGGCGATACGGTTGTTCATCAGTTGCTCGAGCAGCACGGCGACGGCGATCAATTCGCCGAACAGTTGGAGGCCGAATGGAAACGCGAATTGCTTGAGAAAGCCATGCTGCGGGTCCGCGATCGAGTGCAGCCGAAAACCTGGCAAGCGTTCGAGCAACTGACGCGACACGGGCGTTCCGGCGAACAGGTGGCGGAGTCGTTGGACATGAAGGTCGGTGCCGTCTGGGTTGCCAAAAGTAAGGTCAAAAAGATGCTGCAGGAAGAGGTCGCGATCTTGGAGCAAGCCGACCTGCTTCGGCCGGGTCCATGATGATCGACTGCCCCACCGAAACATCGCTGCGGATGCTATTGAGCGAGGGCATCGATTCGCTCCGTGATGACGTGGGCGACGGACTGATCGACCACGTCGGCCAGTGCCGGTCGTGTCAGCAGCGATTGGAAAAATTGGCGAGCGCTGACGTGTCGATCGACCACCAGCTGGAAACCCTGTTGGGCGATCAGCACCTCGCTTGGCCAACCACCGGTGTCAGCACCGAGCTGAATGCTGACGCCACTGGCCGAACAGAACACACCCGATCGGATCGCTCCCCGACGGATCCCGCCGACGAACCGACCTTGGCCCTGACCCTCGACAACCAGTTGGGAGCGAAAGCGGTCACCGCCGGCAACAAATCCGACCAACACGCTTTCGTTGGCGAGTTCGGCGATTATGAATTGTTGCGACAAATCGGTGCCGGCGGCATGGGCGTGGTCTTTAAGGCGCGTCAAAAAAGTGCCAACCGCATCGTGGCGGTGAAGCTGATCCGGCCCGACCAACTTTCCCTGTTGACTTCGGAACGCGCGGAGACCTGGAAAAAGCGTTTCCGCGGCGAAGCCCAAGCGGCAGCGCGGCTTGACCATGACCATGTCGTGACGATTTATGATGTCGGCGAAGTCGACGGCACGCTTTTCTATTCGATGCAATTCATCGACGGTCCCAGTCTGGCATCGGTGGTGCAGGACAGTCCGCTGGAGAACCGACGCGTCGCTGCGTTGATGGCCAACGTCGCCGGTGCGGTCGATCACGCGCACCGACACGGTATTTTGCACCGCGACCTCAAGCCACAAAACATCTTGCTTCGCGAAAGCCGGGTGTCGTCGTCGTCATCCGCGGCCACGCTCTCGTCCGGTGCCACGTCCAAACCTGATGTCGCCGCAGGAGATGCGTCCGAGAGTCGAAATGTTGAACCGACCGCCAAACCCTCCGAACGCCCCTACGTGGCGGACTTTGGTTTGGCCAAGGCGACCGACCAGGACATTGCCGACAGCACGCAGACGGGCGAGGTGATGGGGTCGCCTTCGTTCATGTCGCCCGAACAGGCCCAGGATGCCTCGCGCTGCACCCAATCCAGCGACATTTACAGCTTGGGCGCGACGCTCTATTTCTGCCTCACCGGACGGCCTCCCTTTCGATCCGCGTCGGCGATCGAAACGTTGCGGCAAGTCATCGACGAAGAGCCGGTCGAACCTCGTGAACTGAACCGGGCGATCGATGCAGATTTGCAAACCATCACGCTGAAGTCACTCTCCAAGGAGCCTGCCAAACGCTACGCGTCCGCCGCCGACATGGCCGACGATTTGAACCGCTACCTGCGCGGTGAACCGATCCTGGCCCGCCCGGTCAGCCGCGTGGAACGATCGATTCGCTGGTGTCGCCGGAATCCCGTCGTCGCGGCGTTGGCGAGCGGCATCGCGATGTTGCTGTTCTTGGTCGCGACGATTTCACTGCTCTCGTCGATCCGGCTACGTCAACATGTTCAACGTGAAATCCAAGCTCGGAAAGAAGCCGAAGAATTCTTTTCGATTTCACTCGACGTGATCCACGAGATGGTCACAAGCTATGCCAGTGATTCGCTGGAACATGTTCCGCAAATGCAGACGGCGCGACGCGAATTGCTGCATCGTGCCTTGTCGTTTTATGAACGCTTGTCGCTGTCGCGGCCGACGAATCCGCAGCTCTGGAACCAGTACGCTCGGACACGCTATCGGATCGCGCTTCTGCACAGCTTGCTGGGCGAAACTCAGCAAGCCCAACTCGCGTTCCGTGACGCGATCGCGGTGCTCGATTCACTGATCGAAGCATCGCCGCTGGACATCGACTTGAAGGTCCAATGGGCTCGGTCGCACGCGATGCTCGGTGAGACGCTTCGCATCACCGATCCCGAATCGGCCCGCATGCATCTCGATCGTGGGCTCTCCCTGCAAACGAAACTCCATCAGCGGTTCCCGGAAAACACCGAGTACAAGCTTGAACGCAGTCGAACGTTGAACAACCTGGGACTGTTGTTGACACAGACAGGGGAGTTTCCACGCGCAGAAGACGACTTCCATCGCGCGATCGGGTTGCTGCAACAGTTGGTCGATGCCCCGTCTGTTCCGTCAGAGGACCGATCGCGCATTCTGGCGGACCTGGCCCGATCCCAAATCAACTTGGGCGTGCTGCTGCGAAAGATTCCAGGCCGAGTCGTCGGTGCACGGGAATCCTACGAGCGGGCGATCGAAAACCTCAAGCAATCGCTCGCGTTGGAGAGCGACCACCGGGATCATCAATTTCGTTTGGCGGTGGCCGAAGTCGACTTGGGGAACTTGCTGCTGACGGAAACCGACGGTGAAAACGAGGCGGCACTCGAGTATGCCACCGATGCGGCACAGCGGTTCAGGGAGTTGTTCGATGAGTTTCCCGGGGTTCCAAATTACTTGTATGAATCAGCCAACGCGGGCAATAGCGTGGCCGGGTCGCTCGCAATGCTCGGTCGCCGGCAAGAGTCGATGAGCGAGTTTCAAAATGCCGTCGGGCGGCTGGAAAGGATGACGGACAAGTTTCCCGAGTTTGCCGAGACCGAAGCCCGTTTCCACAGCTTGCGGGGACGCCTGTTGGGCGGCATCGGATACTTGCATTCACAAAACGGCGACTGGGACACCGCCAAACAATTCGTCGATCAAGCCATCGTCAGCCAGCGCGCCGCACTCCGTCGGCAACCACGAAATCCCGAGATTCAAGACTTCCTGGACCAACACCTCGCCTTTGAAAAGTCCGTCTCGGAAAGATTGAACGATTGATCCCAGGATGCCGATATCAACGATGTGTTCGGTCACCGGTCGCGAAGGCCATCCATTGACTCTCGCTTAAGATCCCTTGGAAATGCGCCACCGGGGCAACCGAAACGTTGGCAACCTTCTGTTTGCCAGCACACTTGTGTGGTCGCTGGCGGCGCTTCCGACCGCGGACGCTCAAATTGTGGTCGGTGACAGCGGAGTCGGCTACATCGATTCCGCCGTACTGGGAAATCAAGTCCGGCTTCGCTTTGACGCCGCATTCTCCAGTCGCTTTGCCGACCGAGCCGAATTCTTCTATGCCCAGTATGGTGTCGCCGGTGCACCCGAACTGGAACGCGGCATCGACAATCACCAAGAACTCGCCACGTACCTTGAATGGCATCGCTGGGACTACGTTTCCCTGTTCGCCGAACTCCCGTTTCGATGGATTGATCCGGTGGTCAATGACAACACGGGAGGCTTGTATGACATCCAAGCTGGATGCAAAGCCTCGTTGCTGGAGACTGAAACCACGCTTCTTACGGCGCAGCTGCGAGGGTACTTTCCAACCGGGGACGCAAGGAAGAGTCTGAGCACCGATCACGTCAGCCTTGAGCCGGGGTTGTTAAGCCTGCTTCGGCCCAGCCGCAATGTGACGGTCGAGTCGGAGTTGCGGTATTGGATCCCGATCGATGGCTCAACGGCTCCCCCGCTCGACTCAAACGGCCAGCGGCGAGACTTTGCCGGCGAGGTACTGCGGTATGGACTCGGTGCCAGCTACAAGGCCTACGACGATTCGCGTTTGCATGTTTCCCCGGTTGCGGAAGTCGTCGGTTGGCACGTGTTCAATGGACTGCGTAGTGATTCGACCGGTCAACGAAATTCTGCGGTCAACGACGCCATCGTGAACTTCAAGCTGGGCGCGCGGTTTTCGATCAAGTCAAACCGCTGCGGCAGCCGGTCTGCCACCAGCCAATCCCCCACAAGTTTGTATGTCGGTTACGGAACCGTGCTGACCGACAGCAATTGGTACAGCGACATCGTTCGGTTTGAGCTGCGACGGTCTTTTTGAATGGAAGGCGGATGCGTGCGTGGATCGTAATCGGGGATCCGTGGGGACGCTTTGCCATCCGTGGGTGTCGTTGGCGGTGCTGATTTTGGGATGCCGGGGGACGATCGGGGCGATCGTCGGGAGCAATTGGGGACAATGGCTCTACACTGGCGGAGCTATTGGGGACACTGGCTAGGCGGCGTGTTTGGCGGTGTCGGGGCGGTGGGGGAAAGGGTGTTTGGACTCGCAGAGCAGCCACTGCATCGGGCCGGCGCGACGCTCGCCGAGCACTTGGGCTTGGCGGGGCTGGCTGAGATTGGCGAGTTCGGGAAGCGACCAGTGGTTCGGGCGTTCCTCGTCCAGGATCGCGTCGATCACGGTGACGTCATGCGTGGCGGCGAATTGTTCGTGCAGCCGCTCGCAAATTCCGGGGCGGAACAGGTCGTGTGTCTCGATCAGGAAGTCGCTTTCGGCAAACGCTTCGGCGGCGCGCTCGTTGACCAACAACTCCGCCTCGCCGCCTTCGATGTCACAAATCACCAAACCACGGCGGCCAAACAAGTCGCCAAACATGCATTCGGCTTGAACGACCAGGCGGTCCGCCACGCCGTTGGCCGCCGCCATCTCGGCGATCGCCGCCCGGGCTTCGCGCTGCAGTTCGTACGCCAACACCTGCGCATCCGGCCAACGCATCGCGCATCCGATCGCGTAATAACCTTCCGCGCCGCCGACGTCGATGATCACCGGATAGTCTTTGGCAAGCAAACGTTCCAACACCGGTTGCAATTCGGCTTCGTACGTGCCCAACAACTTCGCCGCCAACGTGCTGCCGTGCGAGTAGGCTTCGGGGTAACACAGCCCGGTAAACGGACCGCGCCGGACCGTCATCTCGCCGGCAAACTGCAACACCATTTCTCGATCACGGGCCTGTAGCATTTTTCGTCGCATCTGACGTTCGGCCGCAGCCTTGTCACGTCGCTGCTGGCGAATCCGACGACGGCGGTTGCGATACGCCGCGGCGATTCCGCGTTGGTACCAACGACGTTTCTTTTGCGGACGGTTCGGGAGTTCGAATCCGGCATCGCGAACCACCTCGGCCAGCTGCCAGAATTCATCGGCGAACGGATGCGGACGCCAGGTTTGCCAGGGCTTGGATCCCTGGCCGCTGAAGTGAATGACAGGTGGATCGGGTGTCGGCAACGGCAACGCATCGGGACCGGAAAAGAAACGGTGCGTCACGTTGTACTCGGGCGCCAGACGCGTCCAACCGCCGGCGAACTGGACCGCCAAGATGTCTTGATCGGGATAGACCCATCGATCGGGATCCTGCATCACCTTGTCCAACATCGCTTCGCTGGTCCGCTTCGAGCGCCAGGTGGCCAGGTCGATCGCAAGCACGCCGCTGTTCAGGTACGCCGATTCGGGCGGCAACCCCAGTCGTTCGACCGCCGGATGAGCTTCCGGAACGGCCGCCAAGCCGGAATCACCCAGGTCCAGGTTGAACAATTCGTCCAACGGTCCACGGACCAACGTGTCGCCGTCCAGGTAGACCACGCGCTCGATTTCCGCCGGCAAGATCTGCGGCAGGGCCAGTCGGTACAAAACCGAAACGTCCCAATCGGAATGCTGGGCGAACTGGCGTGGGAACTGGTCACCGACGCGGTGGAAGGCGACCGAGGCGCCGTTGGCGTCGATTAACTTGCCGATGTCGGATTGATCGGCGTCGTGGAGGTCGCCGTCGTGGACGATGTGGAATTCACAACGCCGGGTCTGGGACCGGATCACCGACAGGATGCTGACCAGCGCGAACGGGATGAAGTCTCGGTTGATCGTGTAGACGAACCGGAACGATTCGCTGGGTGTCCGCGGGCAATCCATTGGCGCGTTTTTTGGTGGCAGGGGTAGTGGTGGGGTAGGCTTCTCGTACTTTATCAACCGGAGAATTCAGTAGCGGAAGTCGCCAAGACTTTCGGCGATTCGCCGAGGAAACCGAAACTCTTGGCGAGTTCCGCTACCCCGAACGAGAACTGACAGGCTGGAAGCCGATCCCACTCGTGCCGATAGCAAATCGCCGGGATTGCCGGCAATGTCAGTTCAGGTTTGCCTTCAAGAATGCCCAAAGGTCGGCGTATTGGTCGATCTGTTTGCTGACCGGGGTTCCCGCGCCGTGTCCGGCTCGGGTTTCGATGCGGATCAACGTCGGGTTGTCACAGGACTGGGCCGCTTGCAGGGCCGCGGCAAATTTGAAACTGTGACCGGGAACGACGCGGTCGTCGCGGTCGGCCGTCGTGATCAGGGTCGGCGGATAACACGTCCCGGGCTTCAGGTTGTGAAGCGGCGAATACGACAACAAGTTCTCGATCTGGTCCGCTTCATCGCTGCTGCCGTACTCGGTGACCCAGGCCCATCCGATCGTGAATTTGTGGTAGCGGAGCATGTCCATCACGCCGACCGCGGGCAAACAGGCGCCGAACAGATCGGGCCGCTGGGTCATGACGGCACCGACCAACAACCCACCGTTGCTGCCGCCGCGAATGCCCAGTCGGCCTGACGTGGTGTATCCGGCATCGATCAGGTGTTCCGCCGCGGCGATGAAGTCGTCGAAGACGTTTTGTTTTTTCAGCCGCATGCCCGATTCATGCCACTCGCGTCCGTACTCTCCGCCGCCACGCAAGTTGGCGACCGCGTAAATCCCGCCGGCGTCGACCCAGGCGGCGTTGGCCGGTGAGAACACGGGGGTCAGCGAAACGTTGAACCCGCCATAGGCATACAGCAAGGTTTGATTGCTGCCGTCCAGCTTGCTGTCTTTGCGACGCGTGACGATGATCGGGATCTTTGTGCCGTCTTTACTGTTGCAAAAGATCTGTTCGGTGACGAAGGCGTCCAAATCCAAGTCGATCTCGCTTTGTCGCCACAGTGACGTCGCTTCGGCCGGAGAGTCCTCGGTCAAGTCGACTCGATAGATCGCTCCGGGTGTGACGTAGTTGGTGAAACTGAAGAACGTCTCGGTCGCATCCTGGTGACCACCGAACCCGCTGACCGTTCCGACACCGGGTAAGTCGAAATCACCGATCGGTGATCCGTCGATCGCGTATCGGCTGACGTGGCTGCGGGCATCGCGGAGGGCGTCGACGTAGAACGTTTCGCCGAACAGGCTGACCGATTCGATCACATCTTCGGACTGGCCGATCACTTCTTTCCAATGATCACGCTCGGGCGCGCTTACGTCGACGGCGATCACACGTCGCCGCGGAGCCTGGTGATCGGTCAGGAAGTACATCGTATCGTCGATCGAACCGATGAAGTCGTATTCGAAATCGAATCCGGTGATCAGCGGTTTGACTTCCGAATCGGCATCGCGGAGGTCTTTGACGAAAACCTGTGACTTCGGCTCGCTGCCTTTCCAATTTTGGATCACCAGGTAGCGTCCGTCGTCGGTAACGACCGGTGAAAATCCCCATTTGGGATGATCGGGACGTTTCAGGATCAACGGGTCCTGGGTCTGGTCGGTTCCCAGGGCATGAAAATGCAAGCGTTGGTTTTCGTTCGTGCCGGTCAATTCGGATCCGGCTTCGGGTTCATCGTAGCGGGCGTAAAAGAACCCGCTGTTGTCGGGCAACCAGGCGACCGAGCTGAATTTGACCCAGTGGACGACATCCTCCAGGTCCTTGCCGGTGGCCACGTCACGGACTTTCCAGGTCCGCCAATCGCTACCGCCGTCGGCCAAGGCGTATGCGATCAACGAACCATCACGGGTCAACACCGTTCCGGCCAGCGCGACCGTGCCGTCTTCGCTCAACTTGTTCGGGTCGATCAACACCTGGCGCTCAGCCGACAGCGAATCGGCCATGTACAAGACGCTTTGGTTTTGCAGGCCGTCGTTGTGAGAATAAAAGTAACGCTCGCCGCGACGACGTGGGATGCCATAGCGTTCATAGTTCCACAGTTTTTCCAACCGCTGTCGCATCGGTTCGCGCTGGGGAAGCGATTGTAAGTAAGCCTGGGTGACTTCGTTTTGTGCCGTGACCCATTGTTCGGTCTCCGCACTCTCGGTGTCTTCCAGCCAACGATAGGGGTCGGCGACTTCGATGCCGTGGTACGAATCTTGGACGTCCGTCGTTTCAGTGACGGGATACTTCAACTTGGTTGCGGTGACTTGTGCGTTCAAAACGGAAACGGCCGATAGCAGAAAAAGGAGGGACGTGATCGCTCGCGTGGGTTGATTCATGACGGTGGGTTTCACGATTGGAATGGCGTTGCGATGGAAAGTTCTCTTCAGGGGGTGCCGGACTACTTCATTGCCAGTCGCGACTGGTCTATTCTAACGGCAGAGGGCAACTTTGACGTCGCCACTTTTGCCGCAGAAGGTCGTGCGGATCATTCGGTCAGAACTTTTGATCGTTTGCGACCGGGGAGTGTGGACAATCCCGGGGGGACCAGCTTCTGGCGAAGGTAGCTACGTTGGGGCGGCGAATCCTGTTGATTGCCAGCACGCTAATGGGAGCGACCGGGGTGAACGCGGCTTGGAGGCGACGATCGCGGCTGCGGCAATGGATGCAGCGGGACTGGTTGCATCTGGACTTGCTCCAGCCCGGCGGACGATTGGTGTCGATGCTGCACCGGTTTCCATTTCTCATCGCCAGCTGCTTCGCGGCGCTGGGAGTGGTTTGTGATGCGTGGTGGTACGCCTCGTTTTGGACCAGCGTGACGCGCTGGTTGTCGATCGCCGCGGTGGCGGGCTTGTTGCCCCTGGTGATCGATCACGTGCTGCGTCCCTCCCGCTCGGGAGCGTTCCGATTGGTTCGCGCGGTCCGTTGGACGTGCACCGCGGTCTTGTGGATGTGTTGCTTTGGGGCGTTGCACGCGTGGAGCGAAACATCCTATCGCGGCGCATCGATCATGGCGTTGGTCGATCAATCTGACCAGCCGATCGTGGTCCGCGGTCGACTCGATCGCACGGTTTCGCTGCGCCGCAATCCGGTTTCTTACGGCCGCTGGGGTGATGATCAATCGCCATGGCAAAGCCAATTGACGGTTGAGCTGGATCAACGCCGTGGGGCGGACGGTTATGAAGCGATCGACGGCAAGGTGTTGGTTTACGTTGACGGGGACTTGAGCAGATTTCGCCCCGGGGATCGGTTGGAGATCTACGGTTGGCTGCGTCCCTTTGACGGTCCGACCAATCCTGGCGAAAGCGACTTGCGTCCTTCGTATCGACGCCGCGGGCTGCACGGGCGAATCGAGACGAAGCACGCCGGTGCGATCACGTTGCTGGATCCATCGCCCCACCCGATCGCATCGGCGGTCGCGGCGATCGCCACTCGGGGGCGTGAATCGTTGCTGCGTCACACCGATGACGTGACCGGTCCGTTGGCGGTCGCGTTGGTCGTCGGCCAGCGTGAATTTGTGGACCCGAAGACACGCGATGCGTTGTTGGCGACCGGCACGGCACATCTGCTGTCGGTCAGCGGGATGCACTTGGCGATTCTGGTGCTGGTGGTGACCTGGATCGTTTCCGCACTGGGGCTCCAGCCGCTCAGCCGGTTTGTGGTGATCGTGGCGATCAGTGCGTTGTACGTCGCGGTGACAGGTGGTCGTCCGCCGGTGATGCGGGCGGCGATCTTGATTTCGATGCTGTTGTTGTCGACCTGTGTTCGGCGGACGTCCCAGCCGATCAATACATTGGGCGTCGCGGCGTTGCTGCTGATCTTGTTGAACCCCATGAACGTGTTTTCGGTCGGGGTTCATCTGTCGTTCTTGGCCGTGATCACGTTGATGTTGGCCGGGCGACCGATCGCCCCGGGTTCGATGCGGTCGGAAATGGAATTGCAACGTGAAACCGGTTTCCAAACGCTGGTCGAAGCGTCGCAGAGCCGCTGGGTCCGCAACGTCAAGACGGTCACCCGGTTCTTCGGCCAGATGGCCTGGCTGAGTGCCTGCGTGACGGCCGTCAGTTTGCCGTTGGTGTGGTCGAACTTTCATCTGGTGTCGCTGGTCAGCGTGTTGACCAACGTGTTGGTGTGGGCCGGATTGATGTTGGCGTTGCCGGCCGGCGTGTTGACGGTGATCTTGGATCCCGTTCACAGTTGGTTGGGCATGATCCCCGGAACGGTCTGTCACCTGGCCTTGCGATCCATGTGGTGGATCATCCAATGGACGGCGAGTTGGCCGGGCGGGCACCTGTGGCTGCCGGCACCACCGACCGCCGCGGTGGGACTGTTTTATGCGGTGATGGCGGGGTCGTTGATTTGGCGGTCGCGGCCAGCGGGTTGGTTTCGCTGTGGCTGGGTGGTGGCGTGGGGATTGACGGTTTTTGTGGTGTCGACGCGTGTCAGTCCGCTGCCGCCGGGCTCGCTTGAAGCCACCTTCATTGACGTCGGCCACGGGACCAGCGTGATCGTGCGGACGCCCGACCGAAAGGTGTGGTTGTATGATTGCGGTCGGATGGGCAACCACTTCGGCACCAGTCGCGACATCGACACCGCGTTGTGGTCACTGGGGGTGACACACCTGGACGGGGTGTTTCTTTCGCACGCCGACGCGGATCACTACAACGCGTTGCCGGCGATCTTGGATCGGTTTTCGGTCGACCAGATCATCACTCCGCCGGCGATGCTCCGCGGCGATGACGCCGCCCTTGCACCGGTTCGAGCGGCGATCGAGCGGCACCAGGTTCCGGTGCGCGAGGTTTGTGCGGATGATCTCGGGTTGATGGTGATGCCGGCGGGCATGACGGTGTTGCATCCGCCGCGAGGCCGGATCAGAGGCAGCGACAACGCGAACAGTTTGGTGTTGCGAATCGACCATCGCGGCGGGACGCTGTTGTTGCCGGGGGATCTGGAGCCGCCGGGGACCGGAATGCTTGCCTCACGGACTCGGCCGCCGGCCGGCGGCGTGTTGATGGCACCCCACCATGGCAGTTTGTCGATGGACGCCGACGTGGTGTTGGCTTGGGCACGTCCGCGGCAGACGATCGTCAGCGGCAGCCGTCGGGCGGCGCGGACGGAAGTCGAAACGATGTTGTCGGTGACCGGCAGCGGCGTGCACATCACCGCCCGCGTCGGTGCCATTCGGGTGCGACTGGATGACACCGGAAAAATCGGCATCCGAACATGGCGGAAGCGTCCTTGGTGAGCCCCCGTCGGCCGGTCGACTCTGGCCATTTTCACGCCGATGTGTACCATGACAGGCTGCAACGTGTTTGTTTCGGGACCGCTTTTGGAGCCAAATCGCCCGTGTTGGGAATCCTTCACCAGATTTCTATCACCTGTTTTTTCACCAGTTATCTGGTGGCGTTGCTGCTGGAACTGACGCGGCTTGTCGGCCAATTCCGTTTTCGCACCCCGGCCGTGTTGGCGATGATGGGCGTGGGCCTGTTCACCCACATCAGCTACCTGTTTTTGCGGGCCGTGGATCTGCCCGACGATGACGGCCGGGGGCTGTTGTCCAGCTGGGCGGAGTGGTCGCTATTGTTGGCGCTGGGGTTGGCGATCTGTTTTTTGATCGCCTATGTCCGCCGCAGCGACACGATCATCAGTTTCTTTTTTCTGCCGCTGATCTTGCTGACCATCGGCCTGGGGATTTGGATCGGCGGCTGGGAGCGGTTCTCTCGCACCGAAACCGCCAACGCGTGGCGATCGATTCACGGGTTGGCAATGATGGTCGGGACCGGCGCGGTGTTGGTCGGTTTTCTGGCCGGGGTGATGTACCTGGTGCAATCCTGGCGGCTGAAACACAAACGTGCCGGGATGCGCGGATTCCGTCTGCCGACGCTGGAAACGCTCGACTGGGCCAACCGACGAACACTCGTGATCAGCACCGCGGCGGTGGGCATCGGCGTGGTTGCCGGGGCGATCATGAATTTGAATCAAAACGAGCACTTTGAATGGTCCGACGGCGGAATTCTGTTGTCCCTGGTTCTGTTTCTGTGGCTGTTGGCGGCCACGGCGATCGAGTTTCTGTATTCGCCGGCCAGCCGAGGTCGAAAGGCGTTCTACATGACGTTGGCCAGCCTGGGCTTTCTGGTCCTGGCGCTCGTCGGCGTCATCTTCAGTTCACACGGGGTGGGCTGATGAAACTGCAAATGATCGGCTGCAGTCACCACGACTCGGCCGTCGAATTCCGCGAACGGGTTGCGTTTTCGGGCGACCAAATCGATTCGGCCTTGGACGAGTTTCGACGACGGTTTCCCAAAGGCGAACTGGTGCTGCTGAGCACCTGTAACCGCACCGAGCTGTACACGACGACCGACGAAGAGTTCTCGCTGGACCGGGATGCCGTGATCCGGTTCCTGGCCGAACAGCATCAGCTGCCGGCCGATGAAGTCGTCGAGCAGATGATCTATCGCAGCGGGCATGATGCCGTCGAACACCTGTTCACGGTCGCATCAAGTCTGGACAGCATGGTGATCGGCGAATCACAAATCCTGTCGCAAGTCAAACAGGCATACGATTTGGCGTGTCAATCCGGATCGGCCGGTCCGCTGACGCACGCGGTCTTTCAAGCCGCCAACCATGCCGCCAAACGGGTTCAAAACGAGACGGAGATTCATCGCCGCCGGGTCAGCGTTCCCAGCGTGGCGGTGGGCGAAGTCGTCCCCGAGGTGTTCGATTCGCTGGTCGGCAAACGGGTGTTGATCTGCGGCGCCGGAGAGATGGGCGAAGAAACGCTCCGCTATCTGATCCAGGCCGGTGCGGATGACATCGTGGTTTTGAACCGATCGTTGGAACGAGCCAAGGGGCTGGCCGATGCGTTTTCGATCCGATACGCCCCTTGGGAGAGTTTGTTGGATCAAGTCGTGCAAGCGGACTTGATGGTCGGCACGACGGCGGCGACCGAACCGATTTTGACGTACGAGCAGTACGCCAAACTGCGGCCACAGCGACGCGACCGAGTGCTGTTGGTGTTGGATCTGGCCGTGCCGCGAGACTTCGACGCCCGGCTGGACGATTTCCCCAACCTGTACCTGTACCAGATCGATGACTTACAGGCGGCGTGCCAGCGGAATCGGCACGAGCGGGAAAAGGAATGGCCCAAAGCGCAGCGGATCATCACCGAGGAAACGCAGCGTTTATTGACCGATTTGAATCATCGCGCGACCGGTCCGGTGATCAAACGATTGCGGCAACATGCCCAGCAGATCAAACAGGACGAACTGGAGCGGTTGCTGCCCAAGTTGCACGCCTTGGGCGGCGAACCGGCGATGCAGAAAGAGATCGAGAAATCGCTTGACCGGTTGATCAACAAGTTGTTGCACCCGCCGCTGTCGTCATTAAAAGAAGATGCGGCCGAGGGGCATCAAAAGGGGCTGGTCAAGGCGTTGCGGGAGCTATTCCGGTTGGGGGATTGATCGAATTCAATCCCATTCTTCGTCGTCGCCCTCGTCGTCCCAGTCGTCATCGTCATCGTCGTCCCAGTCATCGGCTTCATCGTCGTCGAAGTCGTCTGATTCTTCGTCGTCATCGCCGAAGTCGTCGTCATCCTCGTCGTCGACTTCTTCCCAGTCGTCGTCCTCTTCATCGTCCCCTTCATCGTCGTCGTCATCTTCATCCTCGTCGTCGTCGTCGTCGATGTCGTCCCAGTCATCGTCTTCGTCGTCGAAGTCATGATCGCCTTCATACAGATCATCTTCTTCGTCTTCGATCACCGCCAGCGGCGTGTCGAGCACCGGATCGACGGGGAACCACGGCAACGAATCATCGACCAGATGATCTGTCGTCGGCGCGGGAGAGGATGCGAACGGGTGGGTTGGGGTGACCGATGCGAAAGCAACAAGGCTCACGACTGACTCCTTCGTAGATGTCGAAACTGCTTAGCTCGAGTGTTCTGGATCAAATGGTTCTGGGTCTATTTCTTCATCTTCTTGCAACGGTTCCCAATTGATCGGCGGCAGGGCGTCGCCGGAGGGAAGTCCAAAAAGTTGTAAAAATTGCTTTGTCGTATCGTAGAGATAGGGTCGACCGAGCTCTTCGCTCCGCCCGGAAATTCGAATTAAATCGCGTTCCATCAGCTGCCGCAACAACTCCCCGCAAGCCACACCGCGAATTGCCTCGACGTCGGCGCGTGAAACCGGACCGCGATACGCGACAACGGCCAGCGTCTCCATCATCGGCGATGATAACCGAACAGCTGAAGGTAAATGTCCCAGTCGGGCCAACCAAGGGGCATAAGCGGCGCGGGTTAACATTCGAAAACCCCCGGCGACCTGCTCGATCCGGATCGATCGACCCTGGTTGTCGTAAATCTGATTCAAGCGGCGGACAAGTGTACGGGTCTCGGTACCATCCGCCAAGTGAGCCAATTGGGCCAGTTTTCGCGTGGTCAACGGCGTTTTTGCGAGCAACAAGACCGCTTCCAATCGCATCCGGCGAATCGTCGGATCTTCATCCTCGGCCGCTTCGGCCGGCGATGGCCCCTCACCTTGCACTGCCCGGTCGACCGTAACGCCGGGAAAAAGAACATCGTAGGGTCGCCGTTTGGATTTCGCCGGGCCGGTCGCTGCCCGGCCGACTGCCGCCCGCCTCGGCCAGGGGCGTCTGCCGCCGGTCGACATCACAGCGTGCATTCCCGGCGATTTGCGAAGCGACGTCGATCGATACATGGCATAAACTGGTGGATGCTGTACTTTGGCTGTAACTTTGATGGTTCGCCCAAACATCCCCAATGGATGGCATCGTGTCCACGTCGGTCTCTTCCACCCGCTCACCCCATCCGCCGCGTCGCTCCCGCAAAGGGTCGCGCCGCTCACTGATCATCGTGTGCACGGTTCTGAGCCTATTTTTGGTCGCGACCGTCGTGGCGATCAAGGGCAATGTGTCGGGGACCGAGTTTGCCCCCAGCCATTTCCAGACCCGCCAATTCTCGTTTTACGAGATCCCTTTTTTGCACCTTCAAATCACCCCGATCACACGTCGGGACTCGACCGGGCCGCTGGCGCGTCAGATTCGGGCCAAGGGTTGGATCACCGTGGTGCGGGGAAAAAAGCCCAGCGGTTGGCATTTGGTCTCGCTCCGCCGAGGACCGACCAGCACCCCCGCAGTGGCCGGTTTGTTGACCGACACGATGCAGTTGCAAGATTCCGGCAGCCCGTTCTGGGTCAGCTGGAACAACGATCATCCCAACCGGGCGTCCGTCTTGTGGCCGACCGTCCAACGGTTGGCCGAACGGGAGTTGTATGTGATGCTGCCCGAGCTGTTTCAATTGGCTCGAACCTTACCCGGCCAGGACAACGCCGCCGAATTGACCGCCGCGGTCGATCGCTGGCTGGTCGACCAATATGTGATGTTGGTCAACGATCTGCGGGACGCCGACCGCGCCGATTTGGCCGACGACTTGCTAGCCGAAGCGCGACGTGACTACCCCGCCTCGCAACAACTCGCGGATCTCGACAGCCGTGGCGGGTGAATGATTTATCTGGACAACAACGCCACCACCGCGATCGACCCGCAAGTCGCCGACGTGATCCACGCCGAGATGCTCCGCGGGCCGGCCAATCCGTCCAGCCAGCACGCCATCGGCCGCGGCTGCAGCGATCGACTGGACGAAGCCATCCAGCGGATCGGGGCCTGCATCGGCAGCGACCTGTCCGTGCCCGGCGGCGCCCGTTTGATCACGACCAGCGGCGGCACCGAATCAAACAATCTGGCGTTGGCCGGTTTAGGCAAACCCGACGCGCCGCTAGTGGTCAGCAGCATCGAACACGCCAGCGTGATCGGATTCGCCCAGCAGGCTCAAAAGCAAGGCCGACGCGTCCATTTTCTGCCCGTTACCGCCGGCGGCGTGGTCCGTGTCGACGCGCTCCGGGAAACGCTTACCGATCTGGCCGGCCAACAAGCGGTCGTCTCGGTCATGTCGGCCAACAATGAAACCGGTGTGGTCCAGCCGATCGTCGACGTCGCTGAGGTTTGTCACGCCGCGGGTGCATTGTTGCACGTCGACGCGACCCAATCGATCGGCAAACTCCCCGCCACCATCGCCGACCTCCCCGCCGCGGCGATCACCCTCACCCCGCACAAATTTCACGGGCCGGCCGGTGTGGGGGCGCTGTGGATCGACGCCGGAATCAAACTTCGCCCCCTGCTGTTTGGTGGGGAGCAACAGCTGGTCACCCGCCCGGGAACCGAGCCGGTCGCGCTCGTCATCGGGATGGCCAAAGCGCTCGAAATCGCTGTGGAAAACCAGTCGGCCAGCTGTCAGCAGATGGTCAGCCAACGGGATCAATTCGAAACGACGCTACGCCGCGAATGTGCCGGGTTGTTGATCCACGGCGAGAACGAAACCCGTTTGCCGGGAACGAGTTGCGTTTCGTTTGCGGGCACCGATCGGCAGTCGATGTTGATGGCGTTGGACTTCGCCGGGGTGGCCTGCAGCAGCGGATCGGCGTGCAGCAGTGGCAGCAGCCCTCCGAGCCATGTTTTGCTGGCGATGGGCTGCCCCGAATGGGCGGTCGGCAGTGCGATCCGGTTCAGTCTGAGTCGGTTTTCCACGGAGGAAGAAATCGTCGAATCGGCTCGCCGTATCTGCCGTGTTTACAATAGGTTAAGATCCTAAGACTTTGTGGAAAACTAAGTGGAAAACTGACTTGAAAATGTTGGTTTTGGGGTAAAATGTCAGCGGGCGTGAATCATCCATCGTCAACCGATTTGTTTCCGTGAATCCCTCACCCGCCGCACCGAAGACCGAGACGTTTCCGCTGGAGCGACCGTTGTTGCGCCAGCGGTCTCGCGACGCGAAGCTTGCCCGGCAACGCGCCGCGGCATCGCTCCCGTTCTTCATCAGCGGCGATGAAAACCGGCTGGCATCGTTTGTAGCCCAGTCCGATCCGTCGATCGCGATGTCGCAACCGATCCTGATGATCGGTCCGACCGGATGCGGCAAAACGACGTTGGTGTTGCATTTGGCGGCCCGCATCGCGGCGTCGCTTTCACTCGGCGGTGACGCCAGGGCGGTGAAGTACTTGCTGGCATCGGACTTCGCCCGCGAGTATGCCGAAGCGGTGGCGGCGGACGACTTGCCGCCGTTGCGGGAAACGATCGACGACGCGGCGGTCTTGGTGATCGATGACTTGGATTCGATCGCGGGCAAGAAAGCCGCCCAAGACGAATTGTCCAATCGCATCGAACGACGCATCGCCGCGGGCAAGCCGACGCTGATTGCAAGCAAACGGCTGCCTTCGGAAATCCGTTCGATCCGCCCCCAATTGGCCAGCCGCTGCGTGATCGGGTTGACCATCCCGATCGCTTACCCCACCGCTGAATCCCGATTGACGATCCTTCGGGAACTGGCGTTGCTCCGCGGTTTGGAGTTGTCAGAGGATTTGATCGGATTGCTCGATGCCGGCTTGCGGAGCGACATCTCGGTGTTGGCGTTGGACTCGGCGATCAAGCAAGTCGACTTGTTTTGCCGGATGAACCAGTCGCCGCCGGACGTCGCGGCGGTGCAATCGGCGATCAACGCTGCCGGTCAACGCTCGGAGATCGATCTGGGCCAAATCACTCGCATCGTGGCCCGGATCTGGGGTCATCGGACGAAGGATCTTCGCAGCGGATCGCGAAAACAATCGGTCGTCCGCGCCCGTTCACTGGCGATGCTGCTGGCCCGCAAATTCACTTCGTCCAGTCTGGACAAGATCGGTGCCTACTTCGGCGGCCGCGATCATTCGACGGTCCTGCACGCGATCCGCAAGACCGAAACGCTACTCGAGCAGGACGCGGACCTGAGTCGAATGATGGTCGAAGCCACCGAAAAACTGGCCGCCTAGCCGACGCCCGCTCGCAAGCAAAACTCTTCCCGGCGTGTTGATTTATTCCAATGCAAGGTGGCAATGCCAGCCCGACGCGTGAGCAATGCCAGCCCGACGCGTGAGCGAGGGGCAATGTCCCTGGGGTCTGTCCCCAGCGGAACCATTCTGAGGGAGACCCACGGATGGCAAGGCGTACCCACGGATTTCAGACCGCTCTCCATCCGTGGGTACACTTTGCCATCCGTGGTCAAAATCCATTCCGGTGGTCCGGGTCTGTCCCCGGCGGAGCCTGTCCCCGGCGGAGCCTTCCGGTGGCGGAGCTTTTTTTGAGCTTTTTTGGATGTGGAAAACCTGTTGCTGACCGGTCGGTGGACTGACGACCGGCGCGTCGGTCGATTCGTCCTCGTCCCACCCGCCTGTTCGTCGCTGTCGGGAAATCGACCCTGGAACAACATCCTACTGACGCCACACTGACTGCCCCCCGGGGTCTGTCCCCTGAATTTCAAGTCTTGCCGGCGCGGGGTCTGTCCCCGGTTCCTCGGACCTCACTCGATTGCACGGGGTCTGTCCCCGGTGGATCCTGCCGGGGGTCTGTCCCTCGAGTATCAGGTGGACGTGCGGGGTCTGTCCCCAATGATATGGAACCCACGGATGGCAAGGCGTACCCACGGATTCCTGACTGCATCCGGGGTCTGTCCCCGGTCCCTCGGACCTCGCTCGATTGCGCGGGGTCTGTCCCCGCTGGATCCTGCCGGGGGTCTGTCCCTCGGGTATCAGGTGGATGGGCGGGGTCTGTCCCCGGTTCCTCTCCGGGTCCCTCCTCTCGCGGTCCCTGAACGCTCTCCATCCGTGGGTACGCTTTGCCATCCGTGGTCTGACTCCATTCCGCCGGCGGGGTCTGTCCCTTCTCAGCTTGGTCTCTTCTCACCTTGTGATGCGAGCCCGAAGCGCGAGCGAGTGGATCCGCTACGCATCGCTCTGGCAGCTTGGGGATGACTTTTTTCTCGGTTTTTTCACGTGGAAAACCCGTCACTGCCCGGTCGGTGTTCTGACGAGCGGCGCGTCGGTCGATTGCTGCCTGGCCCGTCAGGCTGTTCGTCACTGTTAGAAAACCGACCGTAGGACAACATCCGGCCGACACCACAATGACCGCTTTTCCACACCCCAATGAATCACCTAAGTCGCGGTTGGTTACCAAGTTACCTCCGTCAGAGGGCGTCCACTGACCGCATCGGCCGAAAGGTTACGATAACGACGATAAATAAAAATCTCTCATGAGAATAAAAACCCACCGGGCCAAACCCTGACGTCGGTTCCAGCCACCGTGCCGCAATCGACGGATTGCGGTACAACATGGAACCGAAAAATCGCACCTTCCGCCGATTGCTTACCATCCATGAAGATTTCTTGTTCCCGTGAACCCCTGACCAACGCGTTCTCACTGGCCGCCAGTGTGGCCCCGGCTCGGTCTCCCAAGGAGATCTTGCAAAACGTCAAAATCACCGCGTCGGGCGGAAAACTGACGCTGACCGCCACCGATATGGAAGTCGGGATCCGGTTGGAGGTCGAAGAGGGCGTGGAGATCGAAACCGAGGGCACGGCGTTGTTGCCGGTCCAGCGGACGATGGCGATCTTGCGGGAAAGCAATGACGAGACGCTGACGTTGCAGACCGACGACTCGGGGATTCAGGTCAGCGGGGCGCGGAGCAAGTTCCGGCTGCCCGGCAGCAACCCCGACGAGTTTCCGCCGGTGGTTTCGTTCGAAGAAGACAAGTACCACGTGATCTCGACGCGGTTCTTCCGTTCGATGGTGCGGCGGACGGTGTTTGCCACCGACACCGACAACAGCCGATTCGCCCTTGGCGGCGTGCTGATGGAATTGGTCGGCAATTCGGTCACCGCGGTCGGCACCGACGGCCGGCGTCTGGCCTGTATGGAGGGCGAAGGGGAATCGATCGGCGGTCATGAAACGGTCGGCACCAGTACGATCGTGCCGACGCGGGCGATCCAACTGATGGAACGGGCGGTCGACGAGAGCGAAGACACGGTGGACGTCGCGGCCCGCCAAAGCGATTTGCTGCTACGAACCAAGTCGGCCGTCATCTACTCGCGGCTGGTCGAAGGCCGCTATCCGAATTGGCGTCAGGTGTTGCCCAAACGCGACGATGCCGTCCAGCTGGATCTGACCGTCGGTCCCGTCTTTGCCGCACTGCGTCAGGCGGCGATCGTGACCGACCAAGAAAGCCGCGGCATCGATTTCACCTTCGGCGATGGAACCTTGAAATTGGAAGCCAGCACCAAAGACGTCGGGCAATCGCAGATCGAGCTGCCGATCGCCTATGACGGTGAACCGATCACGTTGACGATGGACCACCGCTATCTGGCGGATTTCTGCAAGGTGCTCGATCGTGAACAAAGCTTTCAAATCGAAATCGAATCCGGATCCTCACCGGCGTTGATGACCACCGAGGACGGTTATTCGTACGTGATCATGCCGATGTCGCGCGATCGGTAACGGGCGATTCGGTACGAGCGGCCGCGGGTGGAATGTCCCAGCCGGCCCGTTGGCAGTAGAATCAGGTCACCGCTTCGAAATCATCTCACACCGCTTTCCAGGGAACCCGACACGTGAACGACGCCTCCGCCTCCGCCAGCCAGCTCGACCAACTCAAACAGTTCACCAAAGTGGTCGCGGACACCGGTGATTTCGAATCGATGCGAGAATTCGCGCCGCAAGACGCCACGACCAACCCCTCGTTGATCTTGGCCGCGTCCAGCCAACCGCAATACGCCCACCTGATCGAACAGGCGATCGATGAACACGCCGGCGGAACACTATCCGGCCAGGAACGAATCGACAGCATCCTCAATCGCGTGCTGATCCTGTTCGGCAAAGAAATTTTGCAAATCGTCCCAGGCCGGGTCTCGACCGAAGTCGACGCCCGTCTGTCGTTTGACACCCAAGGCACCATCGAGCTGGCTAAGCGGCTGATCGATCAGTACGCCGCCGAAGGCATCGACCGCGATCGCGTGCTGATCAAGATCGCGTCGACGTGGGAAGGCATCCGGGCGGCCGAAGTGCTGGAAAAGGAAGGCATTCACTGCAATTTGACGTTATTGTTCTCGCTGCCCCAAGCGATCGCCTGTGCCGATGCCAAGGTGCAATTGATCTCGCCCTTCGTCGGCCGGATCTATGACTGGTACAAGAAGTCGACGGGCCAGGAATACAGCGGTGCGGACGATCCCGGCGTCCAATCGGTCCGCCAGATCTACCAGTACTACAAGAAGTTCGATTACAAGACGGAAGTCATGGGGGCGAGCTTCCGCAACGTCGGCCAGATTATCGAATTGGCCGGCAGTGACTTGTTGACGATCAGCCCCAATCTGTTGGCGGAATTGCAAGCGTCGACCGACCCGATCGAAAAGAAACTGGACGAAGCGGCCGCCAAGCAGAGCGACGTCGAAAAGGTGACGATGGACGAGAACACGTTCCGGTTCCAGCTGAACGAAGATGCGATGGCGACCGAGAAAACGGCCGAAGGGATCCGCCGCTTTGCCGCCGACATCCGCAAGCTGGAAACGATGATCGGCGAAAAAGCCGAAGCCACCGTCTAGGCGACTGTCATAGCACTAGCCGCTGCCACTGATTAAACGCCGACGATGAACCGACCGACCGATCCGCCCAAACCCCGCGTGCAATCGATCGGTTCACTGGTCAGCCAGCTGATCTCGCGACGCGGGTACGCCCAAATCGCCGCGACGGACCAGTTCCACGAAGCGATCGCCGCGGCGGTCGGCAAGGAACTGGCGGCTGAGGTCACCGTCGGAAAACTCAACCGCGGCGTGTTAAAGGTGTTTGCCAGAGACTCGGTGACGATCCAGGAATTGACCTTTCAAAAACGCTCGATCATCAAACACATCACCAAGCAACTGCCCGATGCCAAGGTCAGCGACATCCGCTTCGCCGTGCTGACCAAGTGATCGATCGCCGCTTGAAGGTAGCTACCTTCGCCAGAAGGTGGATCCCCCGGCGACGTCCACGCTTTGGCGAGTGTGGCGACGTCAAAGCGATGGTTGGCTCGTAGACGCAAGCGGTTCGCTGACGCGGCGAGCTGGGATCATGTCCTAAAAGCCCAGCGATCCCAACACCGCGTAGCCGATGAACACCAAGTACAGGGCGACCAGCACCAACGATTTTCGCATCGTCAATTGCAGCCGGTGCGAGAGAATTCCCAGGGTGATCGCGGTCAAGGTCAACAACAGCACTTGCAGTCCGAACAACCCCGGCATCGGCCGGCCGTCGACCAACAAATCGATCGGTTGGCCGCCGTTGAGCGCGATGCCGGCGATCAGCGGAACCGACAAACAAATGCAGATGTCAAAGATGTTGGAACCGAACGCGTTGCTGACCGCACCGTCGTCGTCACCGCGTTTGGCCGCCCCGATCGACAGCAGCGTATCGGGAACACTGCTGGCCGCCGCGGCAACGATCACGGCGACGAAGAACACGGGGATGTCCAGCGAGCTGGCAATCGAAACGGTGACTTCCACCAGCCAGTAGCAAGCGATCGCGGTGATCGCGGTCGAACCGACCAGCAAGCTGTAGGAGATCGATGGTCGCAGCGGGATTTGAATCCGGCCGAACAGCATGCCGGCCGAGTCGACTTCGTCATCCCCTTCTTCCTCTTCGCCATCGCCGTTGTTTCGCAGTTCGCGGCCGACGTAGTCGACCAGACTGGGCGTCGGGTTGATTCCGCCGTTGCTTAACGCTTCACCGATTTGCTGTTCACAGGGCTGGTCGATCGATTGCAGCGTTTGGACCGCCACCGTCCGGGCTAATCGGTACTTGCGGGCATCAACCCACAACCAGACCAGGTAGACCAGGTACAACCCCAATAGGATCGCGGCCAGGTGCCAGGAGAGTTGTTTGCTGAACAGAAACGCGACCAAGACGACTTCGCAGACGAGAAACCAAAACCCGTCGCGGGTGATCACGGTGCGATGGATCTCGATGACCGGTTTTCGATGCCGCGTCAGTGCGATCGCGATGCCGCAAAACGCCGGGATCAAAATCATGTTGTAGACCGCCGATCCGGCACAGGTCGCGATCGTCGCCCCGAATCCTTCACCGGCGTGCAGATCGGATCGGTCCCCCGGTTCCAACACCGATGTGCTCATCGCATACAGAATGAAGAATAACCCGGTGAACAACTCTGGCAGCGAACTGGCAATCGCATCGAGTGTCGCTCCGCGCACGCTGCTGGGAATCCGCCACTGTTCGCCCAAGTATTGGGCGGCGTCGGCAAACGGTTCACAGGCCTGCCAAATCACGATCGAGATCATCGAAATCTGGAACACGGCCAGCGTCAAATTCGCGGCGACCGACGACGCAGCGACACTCGCCCACCCATAGCTGGCACACAGGCCGATGAAGCAGGCAGCGGTGACCCAAACGGCCGGCCCCAGACGCGAGCGGTCTGGGCTGGAGGGGGCTTGGTCAGACGGGGCCAGCGGAGTCGATTCCGGGGGGGAATCGGGGGGGCGAGAATCGGGCGGGGCGGAATCAGACAAACGGCTCTCGCTGGGATTGGAAGGCGGGCGGGGACGAAACGAAGTGTAGTAGGGACGGAAACGTTTGCGGACGGGGCGCAACAATTCGACGGCATGTTACATTGCCGACATGACACACGACGACGCCACACCGACCGCCAGCGAACCGACCGCCACCGAAAATAACGCCGCGACGGACAGCCATGGCGAAATCCCGCCGGCATTGATCGCCAAAGCCGACGCGGTGCTGGATTGGCGGTGGGAGCAGACGGCGATCGCCGGTCAAACCTGGCCGCTGGCGGTCGCGGCAGATCCCGATGCAATGCTGATTGATGCTTGCAAACGCCAGGATGACGGGGAAACCGGCGTCATCGACCCGTTTTGGGCGGCCACTTGGCGGGCGGCTTCCGGGTTGGACCAGTTTTTAGAGACTCAACAACTTGACGGTCAATCGGTCTTGGAACTCGGCTGCGGCACCGGGCACGCCGGCATCTCCGCGGCCCTGCGAGGAGCCCGGGTGATCCTGACCGACGGAGTGGAAGACCCCCTGCATCTGGTGCGGATGAGCAGCCACGCGATCGCCGATCGCTGCCAGATCCGTCGGTTGCGGTTCGGAATCGATCGACTGGACCAGAAATTCCCGGTCATCCTGGGCAGCGATGTCACCTACCTCAGGCAATTGTGGCCCGAGCTGGAACAGTGCTTGATCGATCACTTGGCCCCCGGCGGTGTGGTGTTGCTAAGTGATCCGTTCCGGATCATCGCCAACGAGTTCCGCGAGTGGATCGGCAAACGGCCTTGGTCGTACACCGAGCACAAGATCGAGATGAAAGACGACCCCGAACACCCGATCCGAGTGATGGAGCTGCGGCGAGTCCTCGGATAATCCTAAGAAAGACGCGTCTCGAAAGGACTTCGTACGCCAGACAGTGTACGCCAGGCAGTGTACGCCAGACGGTGAGTCGTCGCGGTGTCAAAGGTCAGCGGTGAGTTCCGCCAAGGCGTTCTCGCCGCCACGAACCAGCAGTCGGGCGTCCAATCCCGCTTCACGGGCGGCGTCCACATCGCCTCGCTTGGTGTCGCCGATCATCAGCAATCGCGACCGCTCGGTGCCCCGTAAAGTGGCACCCAGCCGAGCGACGGCGGCATCGTAAAACCGGGTGCTGGGTTTGGACCAACCGAGCCGGCTGCTGATCAACACGTCGTTGAACTGGTCGATCAGGCCCATGTCGTGGAGGATGATCGGCAGACGACGGTCAAAGTTCGACGCCACGGCGATCGCATAGCCTTTCGACCTGAGCCGACCGATCGTGGGCAGCACGTCGTCGTACAACCGCCAGGTTTCCGCCGAAGCGAAGTGGTTCCAAAGCGAATCGAAAACGTTGTCGGCCGACTCGTCGGGCAAGTCCGGGATGGCGTCGGCAACGATCCGTCGCCAACGTCGATACTCCCCCGCTTCGTCGGTCGGTAGGTCGATGTCCGCTTGAAAAAAATGGCGTTTCATCGCGGCTTTCAATTGGTCGCGAATCTGGGGAAGCGAATGTTCACTTCCCGACGCCTTGGCGGCCGAGTAATACGCTTGAGCCGGTTCGGGATCCGGGGTCATCAGCGTGCCGGTGAAGTCAAAGAGGATCCAGTCATAGCGGGGCATGGCTTTTTCCCAGGTCGTGCGGTTTTCGGATCTCACCCTCCCTGGCAGGGAGGGTCGAGCGTAGCGAGGGGAGGGTCGATTGGTGGTGTTTGAGTGCTTCCGAGCCACAACGAACCCTCCCCGCTCCGAACGCTCACTCCTCCGCGACTCTCCCTGAAAGGGAGGGTGAAGAGCGTAAACGCCTGTTGAATCAGAGGTTTCAAACCGCACGACCTTCGGAAGGGGACGGAGACGGTGGTTTGGCGCGTTCGCCGCGGGCCCCTGTTGCGAGATTTGATCTGCTGCGATGGTGTAGTGATGGAAAACGTGCAAAACGAAACGAGCAACTCTTCGGGAGCTTACCCGGCGATCGCCGGTAGTGAAACGTCTTCGCCGGCGACCGGTGTGTTGCCCGAGAGCGGTCGGGGGGATGCGTCCGCCACGCTCGAAAGAGGCGGGGACGAACAATCTGCAGACCAGGGTTCGCCGTGGATGCCGCTGCGCAATCCGGTGTATCGATCGTTCTGGATCGCGTCGTTCGTTTCCAATCTGGGCACATGGATGCATGAGATCGGGGCGGGCTGGTTGATGACCGACTTGGATGCATCACCGCAAATGGTTTCGGCGGTGCGAACGGCGATGGCGACGCCGATCGTGTTGTTGGCGATCCCCGCCGGAGTGCTGGCCGATCGCGTGGACCGTCGCGGGCTGTTGCTGGCGACGCAGGTGTTGATGCTGCTGACCGCGGCGAGCCTGGCGGCGCTGACCGCCGCCGGCGTGATGACAAGTTGGTTGCTGTTGGGGCTGACGTTCTTGATCGGGCTGGGGCTGACCTTGCACGTCCCGACTTGGCAGGCGTCGATTCCCGAGCTTGTCCCGCGAGCGCAATTGTCGCGGGCGATTGCACTGGGCAGCATCAATTTCAATCTGGCGCGGTCGGCGGGGCCGGCGATCGCCGGGGCGTTGGTCGCCATCGCGGGCGCCTGGATCGCGTTCTCCTTCAATGCCGTTTCGTTTGCCGGCGTGATCGTGGTGTTGTTGCTGTGGCGACGGGAGCGGCGTGAATCGACGCGCGGGTTGTCCTATCGGTTGTCGCTGTATCAAGGACTCCGCTACGTGTACCGCAATCATGCGATGCGGCATGTGCTGATCCGATTGTGTCTGTTCATCGTGCCGGGCAGCGCGCTGTGGGGGCTGTTGCCGCTGGTGGCCCGGCAGCGACTCGATTGGGGTGCCGACGGATTCGGGATCTTGGTCACCAGCGTCGGCGGCGGGGCGCTGATCGCGGCGCGTTTCTTGCCGCTGTTGCAGCGTCGATTGGGAGGCGATGCGACGATCGCCCTGGCCATGCTGGTGTTCGCCGGCGGGCTGGCGTTGATGGCGTCGTCGACCCATCGAGGCGTCGTGGTCGCGGCGACGTTGGTGATGGGGTGCGGCTGGATGGTGACGTTGACGACGCTCAATACGGCCGCGCAAATCACCTTGCCCGGTCGGATGCGGGCCCGCGGCATGAGTTGCTACCTGACGGCGATGGCGCTGTCGATGTCCACGGGGTCGTTCTTGTGGGGCAGCGTGGCCGAATCGATCAGCGCGGGCGGACGTTACGACGGCGTGGGGTCGGCGCAGCAAATCGCGGCGGCCACCCTGTTGGTCACCGCCGCGATCGGCATGCTCTTTCCGGTCGTCCACGCTATGCGAACATGTAACCCTCTTCACCGTGATCGGTGATGTCCAACCCGCGTTGTTCGCTCTCGGCGGGAACTCGCAGCCCGATGGCGACGTCGATCAATTTGAACAGGATCAAGCTTCCCAGGCCTGCAAACACAAACGTGATCAGCACGGCGACGATCTGGCCGATCACGAGCGCCGGGCTGCCCGATTCCAGCAGCCCGATCTTGGTCCCGTTGCCGGTCACGTCCCAGCACGCTCGGCTGGCGAACACGCCGGTCAAGACGGCGCCGAGTGTTCCGCCGACACCGTGAACGCCGAACGCATCCAACGCGTCGTCGTACTTCAGCGTGTGCTTGAGTTTGCTGCACGCCAGATAGCACACGACGCCGGCGGCAAGCCCCATGATCAGGGCCGGCATCGGCTGGACGAATCCGGCGGCCGGGGTGATGCACACCAATCCGGCCACCGCACCACTGCTGGCGCCCAGCACGGTCGGTTTGCCCAACACGATCCATTCGGTCATCGCCCAGGCGACCGCGCCGGCGGCGGCCGAAAAGTGTGTCACGGCGAACGCGCTGCTGGTGATGCCATCGCTCATCAATTCGCTACCGGCGTTGAAGCCGAACCAGCCCACCCACAGCATCGCCGCACCGAGGGCGGTGTAGGTCAAGTTGTGGGGCTGGAAGGGTTCGTTGGGGAATCCCATCCGTGGCCCGATCAGGATCGCCGCGACCAACGCCGAGACGCCGCTGGAAATGTGAACCACCGTACCGCCGGCGAAATCGAGGGCGCCTCCCATGATGCTGTCTTCGCCATAGGACAACGGTCCGCTGTCCCAGACCCAATGACAAAGCGGGCAGTAGATCAACGTGCCCCACAGGATCGAATAGACCACCATCGCGCTGAACTTCATCCGTTCGGCAAAGGCCCCGCAGATCAGTGCCGGGGTGATGATGAAGAACATGCCTTGAAACAGCATGTGCGTCAGCCGGGGAATCTTATCTTCCATCGGCGTGACCGGCTGACCGGCGATCTCGCTCCATTCCCGTTGCACGCCGTTCATGAACAGGTAGTCGCCGTTGCCGATCCAGCCGCCGCTGCCGCCGAAGGCCAGCGAGTACCCATAGGTGGCCCAGATCACCGTCATCAGTCCCATCAAAAAGATGCACTGCATCATCACGCTGAGCACGTTTTTGCGACGCACCAGACCGCCGTAAAACATCGCCAATCCGGGCGCGGTCATGAACAGGACCAGGGCGCAACAAACCAGCATCCAGGCATTGTGGGCGGCCAGTGTGCCGTCAGCGATTTGTCCGTCGGTCAGGCCCGCCGGCGACGCGGCGGCGTCCGTCGCCTCTTGAGCCACCGCGGCGCCCGAGGGCGCCACCGCGAACAGCGACGCCAAGATCGCGATCGCCAAACCAAGTCTCCACCTATTCACAGCTATCACCTCGTTTCGAAAAGGACTTGTCAGGTGACTGAAACGCAGGGGCAGCAGTCGTCGTCGGATTGAACCCATCGGCCGCCTTTTTCGATTCGCTGAAAATCCGTTGTCCATCGACAAGGGGCTTTCGTGAAGCGAAAACCGAAACGTCAATCCGCGAGCGAACGGGGGGAATTTGCTTGGCTCCGTGACAGTCGCGCAGCGGATAGAATACGTCGAACGGGCCGGTGCCGCTATCGCGGTCTGGCGGGCGGACAGATGCCGGCAGCGGAAATCAACAGAGCGATCGCAGAATGATTCGGGGCAGAATGAGGACAGGCCCGTCAAAAAAGAAAACGCAGGTGGGAATGAACACCTGCGTTTCCAAAAATAACTGTTAGACTGGCCGGCAATCGCAGGCCAAATGCGCCAGGTCGCGTGCACCGCGGCACGAATCCGTGCACCATTGCGGTGATAATTCGCTCGCAACACCGGAGCGGGGATGATATTCGTCACCTTGTGAGTCCGCAAGCCCTGTTTCTATGAACCGAGAAACTGAACCCCAATTCCACCCGCCCGCCCTCCTTCGGCTGGGGGAATCGATCGCCGTCTTGCCGGTGATCCACGGCAGCGGTCAGTTCGCCTTGACTGTCCGTCGCTGGATGCTGGAACAGGACTTCGACTGTGTCGCCGTTCCGCTTCCCGAGTCGTTTCGTGAAAGCACCGAGGCGGCGATCTTGGACTTGCCGCGGCCGTCGATCGTGATTCAGAAACCGGGGTCCGATTTCACTCGGCCCGATTTCGAATCCGGCTTTACCCCCTACGATGCCGAAGCGGATGAAGACGACTCGGGTGGGGATGGTGATTCGGATCCCGCCAGTTACGTTCCGATCGATCCTTGCCAACCGGTGATCATGGCGATCCGCGCGGCGATGGGTGAACACATCCCGCGGGCCTACGTGGATCTGGAAACCGATCCGTTCTTGCCGTTTTCTTCGGTCATGCCCGATCCCTATGCCGTCCGCCACGTCACCGCCGAGCGGTTCGCCGCGGCGGTGTTACCCAGTCTGCCGCGGCCGCCGGATCGACAGACTCGGTCGCGGATCGTGCACATGGCTTACCGGCTGGCGGAGCTGGAAAAACGCTATGACCGAATCCTGTTCGTAACCAGCGTGTTGAATTGGCCTTGGATTCGCGAAGCCTACACCGAATCGTTTTCGTCCCAGGCGGCCAGCAAAAGCGAATCATCCAAACCTTTCGATTTCCCCGAGCACGATCCGGTCCGGGAACCCCAGCGGTACGCGATCGACCCACGGACGTTGATGTTTCTGTTCGGCGAACTGCCCTACATCACCGGGCTGTACGAACGCGCTCGCCGTGAACTGGAGGAGGACGAGGATCTGCAAATCGATGGTGTGAAAGAATTGTTGATCGCGGCCCGGACCAGCTACCGCGGCGAGTTGAAACAATTCGCCCGGCGGATCACTCCGTTGCACCTGTCAAAGTGCCTGCAATACATCCGCAATCTTTCGCTGATGTCCCGGCGGATGACTCCCGATCTGATCACGATCGTCACCGCCGCACAGCAGATCATGGGCGACCAATACGCGCTGCATGTGGCCCAGTTGGCCAACCAGTATTCCTATGCCAATCGACCCGAAGACGAATCGGCCCGGCTTAGCGATCTGGAGGAGGTCAAATTGGGAATCGACCAGGCCCGTCTGCCCGACGGCGAATTGATCTCGATGGTCAACCGTTTGCCCGGCCCGCCGATCTGTTGGCGCACCCTCCAGCTGAAACGCAAACCGTCGTCGCCGGAAAAAAGCCGTTGGAAGTACCAGTGGAATCCTTACACGCAGTGCAGTTATCCGCCCGAAGACGAACGGATCGAGAACTTTCGAACCCGCGTCTTTGATCGGGCCAAGGCGATCGTCGGCAACGACCTGGCACGCACCGAAAAATTCACCACCAGCGTCAAGGACGGGATCGACATCCGCGACACGCTGCGCCATTGGTACGATCGCCAGATCTACGTGAAAGTCATCCCGCCCAGCCGTGGCACCTTGGATGCCTGTGTGATGTTGTTCGATTCACCTTCGGATCCACGCGATTACCCCTGGCGGACGACGTGGTTTGCCGAACACAAGGATGAGTCGACGCTGGCGTTTTATGCCACGAGCTTTGCCGATGAACTGGTCGGCCCCGGCATCGGGCTCAGCCGCTATGGCGGGGCGATGTTCTTGTACCCGCCGGTGATGATCCCCGACATTTGGACCGACCCGCGGATCGATTTCACCGGCACGCTTGAGGAACGGTTGATCGCCGCGGCGTGTTTGCACGCCCGCGGTCGCCAAGTCGCGCTGTTGAGCGCGCTGCCGCCCGGCGGCGGCTGGCGAAAACTGGCCCGCCACTACAAAAAAACACTCGTGCACGTCCCGCTCAGCTCCTTCAGCGACGAACAGGTCCAGCAATTGCGGATGGTCCACGTGCTCAACGGTCGCGAAGTCCGCTCGTATGCCGAAGAGTTTATCCGCAGGGTCTAATCAAACGTAGCTACCTTCGCCAGAAGGTGGATCCCCGGGGTTTTCCACGCTCGCATCGAGCGTAGCTACGTCGCTGTGGCGCCGTCCAGCGGATCAGCGCCGCACTTGATCGTCCAGCAGGCTGCGGCAGGCGGTCATCGCGGCCCGCCAATCGCCTTGCCGGGCGTCGTCCAGGATGCCCCTTAACGCATCCTGTTGTGGTTGCGACGGATTCATCTCTTTCAACCGGCCCGCGATCTGGTTCAACCCTTCGGTGTCACGCTGGTTGCAAACGCGATACAGTGCGATCGTCAGATCGTAGCCGTCGCCATCGAGCGCAACCGGTGAGCGGCTGAAATACCAGATCGACACGGCGCAGGCGATCACCGCCATCATCAGACCCAGGTAGCGTCCACCCGACGACGAATTGTTTTTCTCGCGATTGGATTTCATCACAGTTGATCCCAGTCGATGACTTCGTTTTCACGCATGCTCGAGAGCTCGGCCCAGATCAACAGATCGATGAAGTTCGTGATGAACTGGACCGACCCGTCGCCCATCACCACATAGCCGCCTCCGGGATGCTGCGAATACATTTGGCCGACGTGATAGGTGGGGAAATTGATCGGGTGGATGATCGGATTGCCGGTGATATCCAATTCGCCGCCGGAGGGACCGGCGTGAACCAGTGTGAGCGTCGCGGCGGCGTCCGGGCCGTTTTCCGGAGACGAAAACTGGGGGTGCGTGAACGCGCCGGGGACCACGCCGACCCACGTTTTTTCACTCAGCGCCGAACTGTGCTCGCCGAAAAAGATCGTGCTGCTCAGCCCGTCCAACACGTCTCGAAACTTGGTCTTGGAGTTGCGAAAGAACGGCCCGTCGGCGACCTGTCCGGCATCGCCGTTGATCGCAACGATGGTCGTCTGGCCGGTGTAGATGTTCGTGAACACTTCACCGGTCGCCGCGGATCCGCACTCACCCCAGCAACTCTCCTGGCCGTGGCTGGCGACGTAGTGGCTGCGGCCGAGTGTGATTTCACGCCCGTGCACCACCAGCGGATCGCCCTGCTCGTTGCGAACGACAAACGGCTCGTCACCGCCGGTCGTGCTCGGGCACAGAAACATCGGAATTGTCGACGAGATCGCGTCGGCATTGTCACTCGACCAAATCGGTTGCTCCATCCGCAAACTCTCGAACACCGAATTGCCTTCGGCAAACGGCAGCAGTGCCGAGGCCCATCCCCAACCCGGTCCGGCGTCCCAGGTCAACGGATCCATGTGGACCACCGTTGGCGCGGTGCCGTTGGTCGTGGGGTGTGAAACATAACCGGGCGGAAATTGGCGAAACGCCGAATGGTAATTCTGGGTCGCCAGCCCGACTTGCCGCAAGTTGTTGCTGCAGGACATCCGTCGCGCCGCCTCGCGAGACGCTTGCACGGCCGGCAACAGTAGCGACACCATCACACCGATGATCGAGATCGCGACCAGAAGTTCGATCAAGGTGAAACCGCGGGGGTGGTTGGTGCGGCATCCGGCGGGCGACTCGGGACCCTGGCGGTCCGCAGCAGGCGGGGTATTCAATTCTGACTCCCGGTTGTGGGTGATGAAAAGGACTTAGCTTCGGCTAAGTTTTGGGGTCGGTTGATGTTCAGGTGTTGTGCGAGGGGGCCCGGCGTCGCGCTGGACAGTCCGCGTTTGCTGAACAAACTCCGCCCTTTCCGGTCTTAAGTTAGCCGGGGCTAAGTTTCAGTGAGTCGACAAAATAAAGTTTCTTTGCAAACGACGCAAGGGCTGCGGTAAGAATTCCGATGGCAGGGGGTATCCTATTGCGATTGCAATTCAAGTTAGGGGACGAACCCCCACCTTCATTACCGTCGGACGGTCGCAAATTGCCCAGTAAAATTCACCAACGAACCCGATCGGATCACGCCAGCGAAGTCGCCGAGGATTACGTGGAGGCGATCGCCGATGCGATCGACCAGCACGGCGTCTGCCGCGCGGTCGATTTGGTCAAGCACTTTGCGGTGACGCACGCGACGGTCAACAATACGATCAAGCGTTTGGAGCGGGACGGTTTGGTGACGACGGCGCCCTACCAACCGGTCGAACTGACGGCCGCTGGCAGTCGGCTGGCATCGCAATCACGTCGCCGGCACGAGGTCGTCGAGGCGTTCCTCAAGAAGCTGGGCGTCAGCGACCAGACGGCCGCCATCGATAGCGAAGGCATCGAGCACCACGTCAGCAAGGAGACGCTCGGCGCGATGAAGCGAGTGCTGGAGCAGGGCTGGCCGGAATAGTTCTCCGTCTAGCGACGTTTTCATCCTCATCACTGACCCAATGAACACCCCATGACATTTAGAGCTCTTGTCGTCGAAAAAACAGGCCCGTCGGAGGTCTCCGCCGCGGTACAAACGCTGTCCGAAGACCAATTGCCCGAGGGCAACGTGACCGTCGCGGTCGAGTACAGCACCGTCAATTACAAAGATGGGTTGTGCATGCGTGCCGACGGTGGTTTGGTCCGCACCTATCCCCACGTGCCGGGAATCGATTTTGCCGGAACGGTCGAATCATCCAGCGACCCGCGCTACAAGCCCGGTGATCAGGTGGTGCTGACCGGTTGGCGCGTCGGGGAAACGCATTGGGGCGGCTACGCCCAAAAAGCACGCGTCAACGCGGATTGGTTGGTGCCATTGCCTGAGGGACTGACCACACGTCAGGCGATGGCGATCGGGACGGCCGGCTTTGCCGCAATCCTGGCCGTGTTGGCGTTGGAAGACCACGGACTGCAGCCCGACCAGGGCGAAGTGCTGATCACCGGAGCCGCCGGGGGCGTCGGTTCGATCGCAACCGCGGTTTTGGGGAACTTGGGTTATGAGGTCGCCGCGGTGACGGGGCGACCGGCCGCGGCGGACTATTTGAAGTCGCTCGGGGCATCGCGAATTGTCCCGCGCGAAGACATCGACAGCGTGACGAAGCGGCCCTTGGAATCGGAAACCTGGGCGGGCTGTGTCGATGCCGTCGGCGGCGAGATGTTGGCACGAGTGCTCGGCCAACTCAACTACGGCGGCTCGGTCGCCGCGGTCGGACTGGCCGGCGGTGCGAAAGTCCCCGCCAGCGTGATTCCGTTTCTGTTGCGGGGAGTCAACTTGTTGGGAATCGATAGCGTGATGCAGCCGTACGAGCGACGCGTGACCGCCTGGAAACGACTCGCCACCGATCTGCCACTGGACAAGCTCGATGCCATGGTTCAGCAAGCCAACCTCGCCGTCGTGCCCTCGCTGGGAGCACAAATCCTGGCCGGCCAAGTCAAGGGTCGCATCGTGGTCGACGTCAACGCCTGACGGACGTTTACGATTACACCTGTACGACGGCCCTTCCGGGGCGGTCGCTTTAATGTGCGGTTCGATGGCCGGTCCGCTCGGTCGTCTAAAGCATTCCCGAGCGACGTCCTGAAAAGGACGTCGTACCGCCCAGTCATTCAACCGAACCGTCGTCGAACAATCTCATCGATCGCATCACGGCAACCAGTAACGTTCTTTGCCGTAATAGTCGTAGAGGTGTTCTTCATAGCCGCGATTGATCGGCGTCAACGGATCGTATTCCGGCGAGTTCTTGATCTGGTCACGTGTCAGGTCGACATGCACCGTGGTCTCGGACCAGGACACCGAGTCGACCCATTGCGGCGCGATCAGCACCTTGCGCGACGGCAACCAATTTTTGGTGTCGATCACGACGTAGCGGATCGCCCAAGTCGCATCGTCGACGATCAAATCTTCGACGTGACCCAGGTCCCCGTCGGATGCTTCGATGGAGTAGTTGAGGATTTCTTTGCCGCTGCGTAGTGGCGGTAGTTCCTCTTCGATTGCCTGTTGTTCCCCAACGGGCACGTGCGCCGAGAGTGGCATGCTCATTGCCGTCCCGGTAGCCAACGAGACTCCCGCCGGTCCCCAGTAGGCCGGCACGTCGTAGTGCTTGAACAGTTCGGCTTCCATTTGACGTGACACCGGTTTTCGCGAGTCGACGTGAGGGCTGTCTTTGACTTGCTGCTGCGAAAGGTCGATGGCGATCGCCCGTTGCTGCCAATCACACCGGCCCAGGATGCTCGGCGGCAACAGCACGCGACGATCGGGCAGCCATTTTCCAGTATCGACGACGATGTGCCGGGTCAGCCAATCATCGGTGTCGATCAAGAGGTCCTGGATCGTGCCGACTTCATCGTCGGTCCCGGCGAGTTTCGTTCCGCGAATTGAATCAAATGCGATCAACATGTTGGGTCTCCTGTCAAACAAACTCTAAAAAGGCTCGCCGACACATCCAGGTCGGGCATGCGAGCGGCAGAGAAAGTCTGTCGCAATTCGCATTCCGACCTGTCCGATCAGCGTTTGACCGCGACAGACACCTCACGCGGCGAGCAATGTTTGCGCTAAGTTTCGCCAGCATGGTCGCTGAGGGACCAGTTGGACGGATGAACTGACAGGTCGTCGGCTTCACGTGGAAATGCCAGTGAAGTAGGACGTTGATTCAATCGGTCAACACGCCGTCCTCGCTGATGCTTGTTGGTGCCGAACGCCTGAATCCAAGCCCTGATGCGGTAGGGGGAAGCCGTTACGGTACGAGAAGTGCGTCACTCGATAGCCGTCTGTGGCGGTTCGTGGTGAACGTCACGGGCCTCACCATCCAAGATTGTTTCTGTGGAGATCCAAGATGCCCATCAAAGAAGAACCGCCGAAAACCGGTGACATGTATCGATGTCAAACATGTGATTTGGAGATTCATATCACCCAGCCGTGCAACTGCGAAACACCGACCGTCGAATTCACATGTTGTAACCAGCCGCTGAAGAAGGTGACGGCGTTGCCGGCCGGAATGCCCTCCTGACTTGGAGTTCCACACAAGACCAACCGCTCCACCGAACGCAATTTCATTTTCGGCCTGACGATGCGTTCGGAGAGTCGCCGTGTTCTCCGAACTCGGCGCTCAAGACAAGCGAAGCTTAGCCCCACGCCGACCTTGAAATGGTCGACGACTGTCCGACCCAACTCGTTCCAACAATGTATTCGCCATGAATTGTCGATCGCTCGCGTTTATCACTCTCTCGTTTTCGGCCGCTGCGTCCATGACGTGGATGTCCGGTCCTCCCTTTTTCGGCCCGCCATCGCTGTCAGCTGCCGAACGCGGCGCGTCAGCGAACGAGCGGCCGGTGTTTGATCCCGGGGAGTTAGAATCCGCGATCAAGGCGGATCTTGACGATGCGGAGTCGCTGGCGGCCGACCGCATCACCGTCGAAGTGGACGACTCGATGGTGACGCTCAGCGGAACGGTGTCCAGTTTGATGGAGAAACGCCGTGCGGGCGAGATCGCCAAACGCACGCGATCGGTTCAAGGCGTGATCAACCAAATTTATGTTGAGCCAACCTCCCGCAGTGATGATGAAATCCGCGAGGACGTGTTGATGCGATTGCGGGTCAACGACAGTCTGGATCGTCCCGAGATCGTCGTGAATGTCGAAAACGGGCGTGTCGCGATGACCGGGAAAGTTGATTCGCTTGCCGAGAAACGACTCGCGGAGACTGCGGCCGCGGGGGTGCGCGGAGTGGTGGACGTCCAGAATCAACTGACCGTCGCTCTGACCAAACCGCGGACCGATGATGAATTGCGCGACGAGATTCAAGCCCTGATCGTCAACTCGGTGTATTTCGACGACGTGCAAATCCGCGTCGACGTCGAAGACGCCATGGTCAAGCTTACCGGCACCGTCGGATCGGCGGCACAAAAAGCCAATTTGATCGAAGCCGCGGAGATCTGGGGCGTCAAAGGAGTCAGTGCCGATCAGGTCGCGATCGATCCGGATCGACTGGACCCGACGCGGCGTGCCGATCGCTACGCCACCGTGACCGACCAAACCATCCAGGGATCGTTGACCCGTGCGTTTTCGAATGATCCGATCGTGTTCCCCTATGCCGACAAAATCACCCCCAAAGTCGAATCGGGGGTGGTCACATTGCAAGGTGCGGTCGGACGACTGAGGGTCAAGGAGAAGGCGGAGCGGCTGGCGATGGGGATCGTCGGTGTGATGCGGGTGACCAATGAGTTGGAGGTGCGATTTGACGGTGACGTGCCCTCCGATGCCGAAATCATCCGACTAAGCCAAGCTGCTTTGGCGCGGAGTCCGAATCTGGATCGACGGGATTTCCGCATCCACTCTCAGGCGGCCCACGTCAGTTTGTACGGATTGGTGGAAAGTCGGTTCGAGAAAGAGTTGGCCGAATGGATCGTCGACGGCGTTCCGGGGGTGGTTCACGTGAACAACGCCCTGGCGATCGACGACCAATGGAAACCGAAGGCCGACAAGGAAATCCGGAAGGATTTGGAACGGAAACTCAAGTTCGCACTCTTTGACACCTCCAACGAAATCGAGGTAGAAGTCGCCGACGGGGTCGCCATTTTGACCGGTGAAGTGGACACGTGGCGGCAATGGCAAACCGCGATGAATTTGGCGATCGAAGCCGGCGCACGCGATCCACACAACCTGCTAAACGTTCGCATGCACCCGCCGCACGGTGCATCGCGGATCTACGTGCCCCGCTGATGTTGCCAGCACCTGGAAAAAACCAGCGGCGGTTAGCACTGCCAGCACGACGCGTAAGCGAGTGGCCCGGTGACGCCAGCACGTCGCGTAAGCCAGCGGCCCGGTGACGCCAGCACGTCGCGTAAGCCAGTGGCCGGGTGATGCCAGCACGTGGCGTAAGCCAGTGGCCGGGTTACGATGCCAGCAGGTGCCGGGAGTCACTGGTCGAGTGGTGATGCCATCACGACGCGTATGCGAGTGGCCGGGTCGGTCTGTGGATTTAATCAGCCGTGTGGCGCGAGCCTACGGGCGACGGTGTATTTTCTTGGTATTGATCGCCCGTACGCTTGCGCGAAACGGCTGATCCCACGTGCGATCGAATTAAATCAACGGGCCGTGACACTTCCCGGCGCAAGAAACTACTCCGACCTTGTGGTCTAGTGCCAGCTTTGAAACGTCATCCCTTCCCGGTCTGGAAGCTGTCCAGAGTCGAGGAACTGGAGCATCGAATCACGTGCTTCCTCAAGCGTTCCGAACGATTGCCATGAACCGCCCATCGACTCGTCCGGGATGTCGAAAAGCATTCTGCCGTCAAGCTCTCGCCGGAATTGAAATGTCTGTCCGTCATCGTTGACCAAACCGAAAAACGATTTTGGAAGAAACGTCAATCGCTCCCAAGTTTCAAGAATCTCTACTTTGTCTCCCTCGGCGGGTTCCGCGGGATCGACCAAATACCCGGTACCAACATCGTGGCAAAACCAATGCATGCTCAATCACCTCACTTCTTTGTTGGCGAAGCTCATCATGGGCTCCAACACACAATCCAAGTTTCCCGTCAACAGACTTCACTTGAGTTTGCCCATTGACACCCCTCGGGTTCGACGGGTGTTCCACCAGACCAATTCGACGCGACTTCGATGGCTACGGATAAGGGCATGAGATAGGTTTCTCGAAAGGGTGCCAACTGTCCGCCCGAAACGATTTCTCGTTCTCGGTCACTCGCCCGCTGATGACGCAATGTCAAAAACTGCTCATTTGCGGTAGAAAAATCGATGACACAAAGCCCGCCGTTGCCGCCGCCGATCGTCAATGTCTCTTCGCTGGTCGATTGGAGGACCACCATTGTGTTCCTGACGCCATCAAGTGACTCAATCGCGCTTGCGATCGCGTCTGAGTTCGGAGATTCGACAACAAGTTGCTTCGGTCGCCCCACACTGCGGTCTTCGTAGGCCAGTGTCTTGATCATCTGAAATTCTTTGACGGTTTTATTCGTAGAGTCAAGAGCGGACGACAATCTTCTCACCGCGCCATATATGCAATTCGCGGCATTGCGCACCAGGATACCAACATCGGTGACCTGGTACACGTGTTGGCCGCGGACTTCGAAGTTGTAGACTGGAACCGGAACGCATCGGGTTTCGATCGACGCGATCGCCAGCGGGCCGCCAGCGGTTTGCAGACGTTCGCCAACAGCCAGTTCGCTCAGCGCGATGAAGTCGCCGCGGTCGACACTCCAGATCGGGTGGACCGGGGTGCCTTCGAGCTGCGTGCCATCGGCTAAAGTGATGCGGACAGTCTCGGCGACCTGCCGGGTGACGAAGCGGCCGGTGACGCATTCACCGTCGCCGAAGGACGTCGATTGAATTCCTGAGCGACTTTTGGGTTAGTACCGATCGGTGGTAATCATCGATCTTCTTTGTTCGCCGGAAGGCTGGTTTACGATGCTGCGGAATTCATTCCGCAGCACTTGCCCAAAGGGCATACACATCCATAGCCTGGGGTCAGGGAACGAGCGCAGCGGAGTGACCGCAACCCCAGGAAAGAAAGAGAGCCCACCCGTTCCCCCTATCGGTCGGCCGGCGGCAAAGCCGCCGGCCGACCGAAAGGGGGAGGTTTCTTGGTGTGCGTGGACCTGGGGTTACGTCCGGATTCGCTGGGGCTCATCCGGTCTCACCCCAGGCTAAGCTGTCCATCGCCGTTGGCGAACCGAGCGTCGTGTTCTTTGATGACGCACGGAACAAAAGCAACTGAATCCATCAGTAATACAATCGAGACGTCCCAAGGCCAGCTCGGGACAGGCCGAGAGGGCGTTGACGGTGGCTGTGCCGTGGACGTCGAGTTCTTGGACGTGGATCGGGATGGCCGATCCGACGAAGACGTTGTTCTCCAGGATCCACTGGTCAGGCCGCAGCAGCTGGACGTCGACCACCACGCCGTCGTCGCGGGTGATCGTCAGGTCAATCTTGGACCAGGAGTTACGATCCGGATCGGGAAGACAGCAAGGCACCGGCGATCGCTCGGGGATGAAATGGCGGTTGCCCTTAAGTGAGATCGGGAGCGGTCTCCCAATCGGTCCAGTCGAGGGGTCGCAGAAGGTCATCGAACAATCGGGCTCGATCGTCATGCGGGAACACCGCGTCAAGATTTTCAGGAAAAAGATTCAGCTGGTCTTGCCCCAGCGGTGGTGTAGCAAAGCCGGCCTCGAGAATCGGGCTCCGTTCCCCCGGCAATACCCCGGACCCCACCGCCGAAACCGCAGACAATCAACAGGCCGTGATGCGTCCCGCTGGCAGGGGGCGCTCGCTGACCGGCGTGTTGAATGAATCAGCCGTATGGCGCGAGCCTCCGGACGCCGGTGCAAACGATTGCTGTTTCAATGCCCGTACGCTCGCGCGAAACGGCTAATCCCACGTGGGATCGGAGTAAATCGACAGGCCGTGATGCGTCCCGCTGGCAGGGGGCGCTCGCTGACGCGTCCCGCTGGCAAGGGCCGCTCGCTGACGCTTCCCGCTGGCAGGGCGGTTTCCCCAGGTTCCGCTTGTGACGGATCCCCGTGACTTCGTAGGATCGCGCGATCGACGACCGGTGAACGTACGCGCCGGTCTGAAAAACCCTTCATCGCACCCGATCCCGACACGCAATTTGGCCGGCACGGAAGCCATCGCCGATTCGCCTCCAACGACCGCCCGGAAACACTCCGGGCGATCACCCGGGGGGCCTGCGCGTGGACCAAAGTTTTGCTTGCATTTGGCGGCGATCTGGCTGATCGCAACCTGTTCCTGCATCGAACCGTCAGCCGCCCAACAGCCGGCCGCTTCGATTTCGGCCAGCGGAAATACGATTTACCGTTGGCAGATCGACGGCGCGGAGGCGTCGCTGTTGGAAGGTGACTGTGTCCTGCGTCACCAGTCTCAGGAGTTTCGGGCCGATCGCGTGTTGATCGTGTCCGATGGTCCGCACGGCCGCGTCCGAAATCGGCTGGTCATCGAGGGCCGTCGTCGCAGCGATGGCAGCGTCGACCCGACACCGCGGACGGCGACGTGGACGACCACCGACGACCCCTCGGTCCAGGCTCCCCACTACCGCGGCAAACCGGATCAACGTCCCTTCCTGCTGGAGTTTCTGCCGTCCGATTCGATCGAGGCGGTCGGGCCGACGCCAACTTCCTCCGCGGCATCGCAAACAGCCGATGGGGTGGGCCAGGTTCAATTCACCCAGCCGGTCCCCGACGCGAGCGTGACCGATGGACCTTCGTCGATCCCCTCGCCATCGCTCGCCCCCACCCTGGCACCGCCGACCAACAATCTGGCTCCCCTACAGCCCATGGCTCCATCGGGCGGGCTACCGTTGGCGACCGACTCGCCGCCGCCGACGGTTTTCGAGGACGGAGCGACCACCGGTGGAACTCAGTTCTTTTTTGGCGGTGGCAGCAAGAGTGTCGAAATCGATGCCCGAGGCGCGTCGCATCCGCCGATCATCGACAGTGTCCTGCGTCCTGAAACGAACGAACAAGTCATCCTGGCGCGGGGCGGCGTGACGATCCGCGTTCGCGATGTGTCGGCCCAATTCGACGACGGCCGGTTCATGAATTTCGGTACGGTGACCATTTCCGCCGACCGCGTCGTGGGCTGGCTGCCGAACCTGTCACACGTTTTCGATGGAACCGCCGACCTCTCGGCCGCCGAGGGCGAACTGTATCTCGAAGGCGACATTGTGTTCCGCCAGGGCGACAATGTGATTTACGCCGATTCGATGTTTTACAACGTCACCCGTGAAACCGGGATGGTGTTGGATGCCGAAGCGATCACCACGGTGCCGGAATACCAGGGCGTGGTGCGTTTGAAAGCCGAAGTCTTGCAGCAGGTCGCACGCGGAAACTACCGCGCCTTCGATGCCGCCGTGACCAGCAGCCGGATGGGCGTGCCGCGGTACTGGTTGCAGAGTGAGCAATTGGAGTTCTTTGAACGGACCCGCACGCTGATCGATCCGCGCACCGGGATGTTGGTCGCCGACAAAGACCCGTTTGTTCGCAGCAACAATAGCTTTGTGTTCCTGGGCGGCATTCCTATTTTTTACTGGCCACAGTTTTCGACCAGCCTGGAACGCCCGGTGTTTTATGTCACCGACATCAAGATCAATAACGACAGCAACTTCGGCGCCCAGGTCATGTTGGACTGGGACGTGTTCCAGCTGTTCGGGATCGACAACGTGCCCAAGGGCGTCGACTGGGAAATCTCCACGGATTACTTGAGCGATCGTGGACCCGCGTTTGGCACCCATCTGGAATACGATCTTCCGGGGTTGTTCAGCATTCCCGGCCGCACCCGCGGTGTGTTGGACGTTTGGGGCATTTACGACAGCGGGGAAGACCGCCTGGGACGAGACCGGTTGTCGTTGCAGCCGGAAACGAAAAACCGAGGTCGGGCGTTGCTGCGGCATCGCCAACAATTGGCCAACGACTATGAATTCATCGCGCAATCGGGTTGGTTGAGCGATCGCAACTTTCTGGAACAGTACCTGGAGAATGAATGGGACAATGACCCCGACCATGTCACCGGGTTGCGGCTTCGCAAGTACCACCACAATCAGCTGTTCGATTTGTCCGCCAATGCCCAGGTGAACGATTTCTTTCAGGAAACCGAACGGCTGCCGGCGCTGAATCATTACCTGTTCGGCGGCACGTTTTTGCAGGAGCGGTTGACGTGGCAGATGCACAATCACGCGTCGTACTCAAAGTTGAATGTTGCCGACGCACCGACCGATCCGGCCGAAGCGGCCAACTACTTTCCGTTGCCCGGTGAAGTCGCCGCGGACGGGTTGGTCGCATCGACGCGGCAAGAACTTTCGATCGGTGTGCCGCTGGGTCCGTTCCATTTCCGCCCTGTCGCCTCCTTCGAAGCCGCCCACTACGGGGAAGCGGCCGACGGCGAGTCGCTGACGCGATTGCTCGGCCAAGCGGGACTGCAATTCAATTTGCCGATGGTCCGCATCGATCCGACCATCCAAAGCAGCTTGCTGAACATGCGCGGGCTGGCCCACAAGCTGGATTGGACGGCCGAATACTGGTACGCCGACAGCAATACCGATCTGGACGAATTGCCGCTTTACGATCGCCTGGACGATAACGCCCAGGAACAGTTTCGCCGGCGCTTTATCGGCACGACCTTCGGCGGCAGTTTGCCCAGTCAGTTTGATCCCAGAACCTACGCCTTTCGTCATGGGATCCAACGCGGCGTGGCCAGCCCCAGCGACGTGATCGCCGACGACCTGCAACAATTGCGTCTGGGGCTGCACCAACGTTTCCAAACCAAACGGGGATTGCCGGGTCGCGAACGAATCGTCGATGTGATGCAGTTGGACTTTGACACGATCTTGTTCCCCAAGTCCGATCGAGACAACTTTGGAGAATCGGTCGGTCCGACGACGTATGATTTTCGCTATCACCTCGGCGACCGTTATTCGATCTTAAGCGACGGCTACATCGACTTTTTCGACGGCGGATTGCGATCGATCAGCGCGGGCTTGCGGACCAGCCGGCCGGGTGTCAGTGACACCTACATCGGGCTGCTGTCACTGGAAGGCCCGATCAGCAGCACGGTGCTCCGCACGACGTACGATTACCGCATGAACGAAAAATGGATCTTCTCCGGCGGCATGACCTATGACTTCGGCAACACCGGTTCGGTCGGGCAATCGTACGGGTTGACACGCATCGGCGAATCGATGTTGTTGCGGGTCAATGTCAACGTCGACACGGGACGAGACAACGTGGGCGTCGGATTCCTGATCGAACCCCGCTTCTTTGCCCGCAACCTGGGCAACATCGGCGGCGGTCTGATCCCACCGCCGGGGATCGAAGGGTTGGAGTAAGTAGAGCGGGCCCGCGGCTTGCGAAAGTCTTGGCGACTGCCGCTACGGTCCAATCCGTCACTGATCCAATTGACAACCCCAGTGACACCGCTGGATGCCTATCCCCGGCCGACTTACGAGGTCTGGTCGTTGACCCACGATGCGTAGTCTGGGTCGACGTCGATGCTTTGAAGGATCACGATTTGGGGGACGTCGTAGGGGTGCAGCTCGCGCAGTGTCTGTTTGAGTCGCTCCTGTTGTCCGGCGGCGGTCTTGATCACCAAACGGTATTCCGGTTCGCAACACACGCGTCCGTCCCAACAGTAATGACTTTCGATCGGGCCATCGATTTGCACGCAGGCGGCGACGCGACGTTCCAGCAGTGCTTGGGCGATCGTGCGCGCTTGTTGCTGATCGGCAACGGTGGTCAAACACACCCGGAGTTCGGAGGGTTGAGGCATTGCTATGTCACTTGCGGATGGGGTTGGGGAGGTCATGGGGCGGTCGCTCATGCTTCCCGCCGGGATGGTGATGCCAGCACGTGGCGTGAGCCAGTGGCGCGTGTTCGTTTCGGCATGGTGCATGGCCGCTCGCTCACCGGCCTGTTGATTGAATCGAAATGAACATGCAAACGATCAGCCGATGGGCGCTAGCCCCGGTTTTGTGACGCCAAGAACCGCGGCTAGTGCCGTGCGGCTGATTAAATCAACAGGCCGCGACGCTTGCCGCGGGGATTTTGGGGCGGCTTTTTGAGAAAGGATTTCAACAGAATGCCGGCTGGTCGGCAAGCTGTCTCGAACGGTTCTCAACAAGGCGTCGGCGGGGAACGAGTTTCGAAAAATCAGCTCACGTTGCCTCAAATATCGGTTGCCTGCGAGCCGACTGGAGCGCTATGGTGAATGATTCAACGGACAACAATCCCCAACTGGAGAAATACAAATGGACAACGAAGCCGTCATCGCCCAACTGAATGAATGTCTCAAGCACGAATGGACGGGTGTCGCCCAGTACTCTCAAGCGAGTTTCATCGTGGAAGGGGTGTGGCGCGAAGTGTATGCCAAGACGTTCATGGACAATGCCGAAGAATCGTTCGGCCACGCCAAACTGGTCGGCGACAAGATCGTCGCACTCGGCGGCGTGCCCGCCGCGACGCGCAACGAGATCAAGCAGACGCGTGACTTGCAGGAGATCCTGCAGAACAGCTTGGAATTCGAATCGAAAGCCGTGGAGATGTACACCAAGGCGTTGGAAATGGCCGAGGGCAATCGCCCGCTGGTGATCTTCCTGGAAAACATCTTGGAAGAAGAACAAGAGGGTGTCGACGAGTTCACCAAATTGCTGCGAAACAGCGACACCAGCGTCGCCGCCAGCGTCGACAGCAAAACGGCCTAGTCGTCCGTCTGAAAACCATGAGGCCGTGGCGATTCGGCGCGAAAAAGGGTCGGGGGTTAATAGCACGGGCCTAAGCGCTGGTGCGCAGGCTTTAGCCGCCGACTCTCGCTGCGAAGCAGCGTCCGGGAATCGCCTAAAGGCTAGACACCAACGCTTATGCCCGACCCCTGACGGGTAGGGCATGTTCGTCATGCCATGGATCACGTGGGCCGTGATTTACATTCGGGAGCAGCCGTTTTGGCATTCGCCCACACGCACCTCATCATTCTGCCCCGGATCATTCTGCCCCGGATCATTCTGCCATTTTCCGCAGTCGGCTCATCAAACAAGGGCCGCCGGCCAGGCGTCGCCGGACCGGTCGAATCGCTTTATTTGACCGAAAATTCTCTGATTCTCCTAAGAAATCCGCACGCCCTTCGTCCTTCTCAGCGGCTACGTTAAACCGTCAGGCGGCCTCGTCGTCGCTCGTCTGCTTTTTTGTGCTACGAATCGAGCATTCGGTCCCTCTTCGTCACCCACCGGTGATCTGTCATGATGCTGAACGATCAAATCCAGTTTTCGCCTCGCCCCGCCGTCATGCGTTCCCTCACCCTGTGGGTGGCCACCAGCGTGGTTCTGGCCGGGCTAATCCCCACAACTGTCATGGCCGCACCGATCGGATTGATGGAACGTTTTGCCCTGGCCGAGGACCGCGAGGCGATTCTGGCAGAATTGATTCCCGGCAGCGACGATTACTTCTTCTATCACTGTTTGCACTACCAAAACACGTCCCAGCTGGATCGTGCCGAAGTGATGCTGAACCAGTGGTCGGCCAGTCGCAATGGAGCGATGACGGCACTGATGCATTCGATGACCGATCGTCAACGTTTATTGACGTATGATCGCACGCCCCAGCAAACGATCGATTACTTCGTCAAACGCCTGGGCATTCAACTTTACCACGCCCCGCCGGCGAAAAAGGGCAGCCGCCGCTACCCCAGCGAGTTGGGTGACAACTTTATTGATTCACCGCAGTTGGTCAAAGATTCGCTTCGCGACAACGTCCGGCTGTCTCCGATCGGCATGCAGATCGCCGCGGACTGGTATCTGGCCGGCAACGCGAACCAGACCCAGGTTTCGCTGCATGATTTTTTGAAACGTGTCGACGGATCGTACTTGAAGGGGCTGGACCAGTTGGTGATCGCGGAACTGAAATCCCGCTCGGCCCGCGACCAACGCTTCGGCGATCTCTCGGCCCACCGATTCCTCACCCAAGGTGAGCTGGACAACGTCGGGCGATCGGTGCCGTCGGTCGCCGACGACAACGCCTTCGTCCATGCCAAGCTGCGGATGCTGCGACCGGATGCGGACGTCGACATCAGCCAACAACCGGACCTGCGGCGCGCGTACCTGGTACGTTTGGAAGCCTACGTGCAAACGCTTCCCGCGTCGTACAACTCGCTCAAGGCATCGGCCGCCTATCGACTTCTGGAATCCAATCTGGCGGCCGGCGTTTGGGACACCGAACTGTTTCAGCGTTACCTGCAACTGCCGCGTCAAAGTCCGTTGATCAGCCCTTTGCTCGCCCGGTCGGGATCACGTGCTAACCTGAACGAAGACTTTTCCCAGATCGCGATCCTGCCGCCGATCGGCAACGAACAACTGTTGGTCGAAACCTACCTGGAACATTTTCTGCGTGACGCAAAACACACCCGCGCGTACGAACGCTACCTCCAACCCGATTTTCTGCGACGTGTGTTTGCCCGCACGAAATTGATGGCCGGCGTGGCCAATCCGCAACCCTATTACGACATGCTTTCGGCCGGTGAGCGTCGCGAGCTGCGAGACAAGATCCAGCTCAGCTTCGCGCCGACCAATCCCATCTATTACGACTCGCAACAACCCACCGAGTTGATCGTCGACGTCAAGAATATCGACAAGCTGGTCGTCCGCATCTACGAAATGAATTCGTTGGCGTTCCACCGCACCAACGAAGGCCGTTTGGACACCGACGTCGAACTGGATGGGTTGATCGCGACGCATGAAAAGACGATCCAGTACGACCGACCGGCGATCGAGCGACATCGTGAAACGATTCCCATCGCCGAAGCCAGCGGCCGTGGCGTCTGGATCGTCGACCTGGTCGGCAAAGGGCTTCGCGCCCGAACGCTGATTCGCCGCGGTGACCTGCAAACGGTTCGCGCCGAGGACGCCAACGGGATCCAGATCACGGTGCTGGATGAAAACCGCACCCCGATCCCCACGGCAAAGATTTTCCTGGGGAACCAAGAGTTTGCCGCCGACCAATCCGGTCGTGTGTTGTTGCCGATGGTCAATCAAGCAAAACCGCGCAAGGCGATCGTCAGCGACGGTAAGATCGCCAAAGCGATCAAGTTTCAACAGCAGGAAGAAAGCTATTCCTTGGCGGCCGGCTTCTTTGTCGACCAGACGCTGCTTCAGTCCGGCCGCACCGCGACGCTGCTGGTCCGACCCCGGTTGCAGTTGGGCACGGCGCCGGTCGACCCGGCGATCTTGAAGGAGGCAACGCTACGGATCGTGGCCACCGATCTGGACGGCATCGAAACGAGCAAACAGTTCAACGGCCTGGAATTGGATCAAGCGAAGGAGTTGCAGCTGGATTTTCGCGTCCCGTCTCGGGTCGCGCAGATCGATTTTGAATTGTCCGGCCATGTCGTCGGTCTGTCCGACCGCCGACACCGAGAGCTCCGCACCAGTCACTCGGTCCAAATCGCGGGGATCCGCCGGACGATCCACACGGTTGATGCCTTCCTGACTCGCAACGGCGACAACTACGTGATTGAAACGCGTGGCCGCAGCGGAGAAGCGGTCGCCGGTGCCACGGTGCAGTTGGAATTTGCCGTCGACATCGGCGACGTCCGACCCAGTCGTTACCTGCAAAGCGACGATCGTGGCCAGATTCAATTGGGGCGCTTGGCCGGTGTCCGGCAATTGCAGTACGGAATCGCGGGCCAAACCCAACATCGATTCGATTTGTCGCTCGATCAACAGATTTGGCCGGCTGCGCTGCACCTGTCCACCGAAGACGACCTGCGATTGCCCTTGGTCGATGGTGCCGCGGTTGATCAATTCCGGTTGCTGGCCACCCGAGACGGCCAGAATCACGCCGACCATTCCGATCAATTGCGAATTGAAAATGGGTTTCTGGTCGCGTCGAAATTGCCGGCGGGAGACTTGCGGCTGATCGACCGTCGCAGTGGCAACGAAACACAGATCGCCGTTGTCGACGGGAAAACCATCGATCACGTGTTGGTCGGTCAAATCCGTCATCGCGAACGGAGTGTCGCCGTGCCGATCTCCATCGACGACGTCAAACGAAACGACGACGGCAGTGTGAGCGTTTCCTTGGCCGGGAACACGAACCTGGCCCGCGTGCACGTCGTGGCGTCACGCTACTTCGATCGTCATTCGCCGCTGGATGATCTGCATTTGGGGATGCCCTCGCTGCGGGGGCGACAATTGTCGCTCGGTCGCTGTGGCTACGTCAGCGACCTGCGGTTGGGTGACGAATATGAGTATGTGTTGCGTCGCCAATACGCGGCAAAATACCCCGGCGTGATGCTGCCCCAGCCCAGTGTGTTGCTGAATCCTTGGGAAACCGAAACGACGGCCAACGAAAGCCAACGTGCCCGCGGGGGACAGGCCCCAACGGCATCGGCGGCGCCGCCAACGGACAGCATGATGCGTGCGCCCGAAAGTGAAATGAGTCGTCAAACCGGCGCCGATGCCGCTCCCGATTACGACTTTTTGTCCGACAGCGGCGTCGTCGCCGCAAACTTGATCCCCGATGCCGATGGCCGCGTCACCGTCCCGGCCGAGCTGATCGACGGGATGCCGATCGTGCAAGTCATCGTTGCCGATCCGGCGACCGTTTTGCGTCGAACCCTCACGGCACCGTTGCCGGACGCCGAAACCGAAGACCTTCGGTTGGCCGATTCGTTGCCATTGGACCAATCCCTTTCCTTCCAACGTACCGTTTCGATCGTCTCGGCCGACGACCCGCTGGACTTGGCCCAACTCGGATCGGCCCAGGTCCAGGTCTACGGCAACGTCGAATCCTTGATGACGCTGTATCGAACCCTGGTCGGCGACGAACGTCTGGACGAGTTCCAAGTGCTCGGTCGTTGGCACACGCTCAGCACCGAAGAAAAACTAAAACACTACAGCGAACTGGCCTGCCACGAACTGCACCTGTTCTTGCGGATGCATGATCGTGAGTTCTTCAATGCTGTGATCAAGCCCTACTTGAGCAACAAGAAAGAGAAACAGTTCATCGATCACTGGCTGCTCGGCGACGATCTGTCCGATTACGCGACACTTTGGAGATACCAACGTCTAAGCGCCGCCGAACGAGCGTTGTTGGCCATCCGAGTCCCGGCGCTGCGGTCGTCGATTCGCCGCGATTTGTTTGAATCGGTCGCCTTGTTGGAGGAAGACCACGGGGCGAGCCGCCGGTTGATCGAAAGTGCCCTGCGATCGAGCCGAATGTCTGTGACCGGCGCGGCGGAGTTTGCCGAAGGGGCGGTCGTGATGGAAGCGAAGGCCGATCCCTTCGGAGCAGCCGACGATGGTCTGTACATGGACATGGACATGGCCGGCGGGATGGGTGGTGGCATGGGTGGATACGGAGGCTCCGCGGGAAAGAAGCTCGAAATGGGGGATCGCGCCACTGTGGCGCGACAACTCGGACGGATGCAAAAGGCTGCACCGCAGCGGGCCGAGATGTTTCGGGGACGCGCACTTGGACTCAGTGCGGATTTCGCGCTCTACCAGGAACTCGACAGCACCAAGCAGTGGGCCGAAAGCCATTTCGACCGAGTCCGCGTCGTCGACGGCCCGTTGCCGATCGATTTGATCCCGATCAACGCATTTTGGAACGAACTGGCCCACAGCGAGTGGGAGGATGAAACATCTGTTCCCAATGTTTCAAAACACCTGCTCGAGTGCGCGACAAATCGACATTCCGCGTTGATCGCGTTGGCGATGTGCGGCTTGCCACTGGAGTCCGGTGAGATCTCATTGCCCTCCAAGCCCGAGACGGTTTATCGACCGGAACACGCGGTGGCGTTGGTCACCAAACGATTGCGAAGTTTGAAACCACAGGAAGACGGCGCGGGTGTCTTGATCGGTCAATTGTTCCAACGAGTCGATCAAGATCGCCGCTCCGACGAACCGTTCCACGAACCCGATCAGTTTGTCAGCGGCGAGGCCTATCAGGGACAGGTGGTCGTCTCCAACCCGACGGCGACCGAAAAGATCGTGGAACTGTTCTGGCAAATCCCTGCCGGCAGCATCCCGCTGGCCGGCAGCCAAGTGACCGACAGCAAGACGATCAAACTGGCTCCGTTTGCCGTCTCGTCGATCGACTACAAGTTCTACTTTCCCGCCCCGGGCGAGTTCGTCCACTATCCGGCCACCGTGTCGCAAGGCGAGACGTTGCTGGCCCGTGGATCGGAGAAAACATTCCGCGTCGCCGAAGAGTGGAACGACGACACCGTGACCTGGCAATCGCTCGCGCGGGACGGTTCGGCCGCTGAAATCAAATCGTTTCTCGACGAAGCCAACCTGCACGAATTGGATTGGACCCACGTGTTGCACCGGATGCGAGACCGCGATGTCTATGAAACCGTCGTCGGTGTGATGAAGGACGCCCGGCTACCCGAGGCCGCCGTCTGGGCCTATGGGTTCCAGCACGACGACCGGGACGCCATGCGACGATTCCTGTCACTGCGACAAGATCTGATCTCACGTGTCGGCCCGTCGCTGGAGTCGACGCTGTTGTCGGTCGATTCGATCCAACAGGGCGCCTATGAACACTTGGAATACGCCCCGTTGGTTCGCGCCCGAATTCATCGACTGGGCGAAGTCGACGAGATTTTGAACCCGAAATTCCTGAGCCACTACCAACAATTCGTGCGACGGTTGGGGTTCCAAGCTGAAATCGCGGACGTCGAAAAGATGCCGCTGACCTATTTCCTGTTGCTGCAGAATCGGATCGAGGAAGCGATGAAGTCGTTCAACACGCTCGACCGCGAGCGGGTCGCCAGCCAGTTGCAGTACGATTACTTGGCGGGTTATCTGGCGCTGCACCAGGGCGACTATGAGCGAGCCCTGGAAATTGCCGGTCGCCATGAAACCCATCCGGTGCCGCGTTGGAACGATCGCTTCGCCCAAATGGCGCTGCACGTTCTGCAGCGATACGAGCTGATGGATTCCGGACAACTCGTCTCCGCCGGCCCCGCCAAGGCGATCGATGATACCGGGGTTTCGCCCAAGGCTGCCGACCTGGCGATCGCCGATCGAGAACGTGCCAACAGCCAAGCGTCCGCGGCAGTCCCCGAAGTCATCGTGCGTGTGGAAGACGACACGATCCGGATCGACCATCGCAATGCCGATCAGATCGACATCAACTTGTACGGCGTCGATCTGGAGTTGTTGTTCAGCAACGCCCCATTTGCCCGTAACGATTTGCAACGCATCGCGATGGTTCGACCGACCCGGGCGGACACGCTGACAATGCAGTCCAAGACCGGCACGACACGCTACCCGATCCCCGCTGATTTGCGCAGCAAGACGCTGTTGGTCGAAGCCAACGTCGGAGCCTCACGCAACACGACGCTGTACTACGGCGGCGAGCTGACGACTTATGTCAGCGACGCCTTCGGACAGTTGCAAACCACCGACGCGACTTCCCATCGTCCGGTCGTCGGAGCGTACGTGAAGGTCTACGCCCGCTACGGTGACGGTAGCGTTCGCTTCTACAAAGACGGATACACCGACGGCCGCGGGCGGTTCGATTACACCAGCATCAGCGCTGCCGACGCCAAAGGCGCAAAGCGCTACGCCATCCTGGTGCTCAGCGACGACAAGGGCGCTACCCTGCACGACGTCGCGGCGCCTTAGGTTGGTGTCCCCTCGGATCCAAGTACGACGTTCCGGAAGGACCATCCTGCGTGCGAGAAAGGAGGCTCCGAAGCTTGACGGTCCCGCCAGACCGTTTCGCCAACGGCCGCCAACATCCGTAGCCTAGGGCAACGCCCTAGGAATGGGGAACGCAACGAATCGGTTTGGCCAACGGCCATGGACAACCGTGTCGTCGTCCAACGGTGTTGTGCATGGCCGTTGGCCAATGCGTTGACGTATGCGTCGGGTTCCTGGGGCGTTGCCCCAGGCTATGGGTATGCATGGCCGTTGGCCAATGCGCGTGCCGTTGGCACCGCTTTGCTGGGCCGGGCTGTTCGGGCCGATCCTCCCGGGTCGTCGCGGGGAGTCCAGCGGACGACGGCCCGGAAGGGCCATCGTACATTGGAAAACGGCCTTTGGCCGACTCTTCTTCCACGCTCATCGGGCGGAAAACAACCTCACTCCTGCGTCAAAAACGCGATCAGGTCGCGGAGTTCGTCGATGCCCATCGTGCTTTCCAAACCGGTCGGCATGATCGATTGATCGATCGGTTCCTGTTGTTCGACGTCGGCCAAAGGGACCTCAAAGATCTCGCCGTCGGCGCCTTGGAACCGCATGCTGTTGCCCGCACCGGCGCGATCCAATTTCAATCCCGTCAACACGTTTCCATCGGTCGTCAGGACTTGCCAAGGCACATACAGCGGCCCGACCTCCTTGCCGGGATGCAGGATCGAATCGAGCACGCGTTGCCGGGTCATGTTGCCCGATAGCGTGCTCAAGTCGGGACCGGTCTGGGCGCCGCGCCCGCTGTGTCGGTGACAGTTCACACAAGTCGTGCGAAAAAACACCCGCCGCCCCGCATCGACGTTGCCTCCTTCGCCAACCAATCGCATCCAGGCCTCAAGATCGTCTTTGTGCGGGCGACTCGGGTCGGTCGCCCAATTTCGTTTCAACATGCGTCTCGCCTCGGTGCGTAACGTCGCCGGCTGTTTCGGTAATGAGGACCGATTGATCAACGCGGCATAGGAACCGGCGTTGCGCGAGAGTGCCGCCAACGCATCGGCGCGGGTTTCCAAATCGAATCGTTCCTCACCGGCGATCCCGGCGAGTTGATCCAGGGCGGTCTTGCCGCCACGAGCAGCCAACAATCGAACGACTTCCATCGCAAAGTCACGCTCGCGTTGGTCATCGACCCACTGGCGAAGCTGCTGGTCGGTGGGGACCTTGGCATCGGCGGGGATCCGTCGGATGGCCATCGCGCGCAGGGCCGGGGCGTGATCGGGATTCCCCGCGAACTGGACCATCAGTTTTTCGATCGCCGGATCGCGGCTTCGGCCCGACGTAGAACCGGTTTCCAGATAAGCGATCGAAGCGATCACGGCGGAAAACAATCGCGGCGACACGTCGGGGCGTTGCAGCTGGCTTCGGATCGCCGCAAGTTGGTCCTTGCAATCGCGTTCGGTCGCCCAGCGGATCGCCGCCAATCGGACCGATTCGGAATCGTCTTGCAAACCCCATTGGATCCAGCCGCGACGCTCGTCGGCGGACAGATTTTCCGGGGCGACCAATTCCTGCCAACGCCATGCGGTCAACAATCCCACACGTTGCTCCGCCGTCGCGGCCCGTGCGCGTTCGATGGACGACAACTGATTCGTTTGCACCAGTCCGAACATCGCGGCTTGGCTGAGAAACGGATCGGGGCTATCGAGCGTCTGGATTCTGGCATCGACCGCCGGGGTATCATCGCTGCGAAGCCGCTCGGCTTGTTTTTCCGTGGCCGTCAATTTCGGTAGATCGGCGTCGGTGTTCGCCGTGTCGGACTTGCGCGACACTCGCCACAAACGCCCTTTGCCGTGCACCGGATAGCTGCGATCGACCCAATCGGTGACGTAGAGGGAATCATCACCGGCGACCGCCATGGCGACGGGACGAAAACTGGCGTCGCCTTGGACCACGACGTCAGCGGTCGTCCCCCACGTCGCCCCACGCTCGACCGGCCGGTGGCGTTCGATCCGGTTGTCGCCCCAACTGGTCACCCACAGGTCGGCTCCGTGGGGGACGACCGCGCAGGCCGCTTCGCCGGTGCCCGCCGTCATCGGCAACGTTCCAGGAAACTCGCCATCCCAGGCTTGCAGCGGATGAACGCCGGCCCGGCCGAAGCGGAATTGGAACCCGTAATCACCGCCGGGGACGATGTGCATCAAACGGTTCGGCGGCATCGCATCGGGATCATTGCCGACGCCCCACAACCGATGCGAGGAATCGAAGCACAATCCGAAGGGATTCCAGAATCCGGTCGCGACGCGCTGGACGTCGCTGCCGTCGACGCGGCAACGAAAGACGTTTCCGCCTTCCCCGCCCCCGATTTGTTTGGACCCGTCGGTGCCGACCAGTTCATAGGGTTCGCCAAAGTTTTCGCCTTGGCCGACATACAGCCAACCGTCCGCGGCGAGCGCGAGACCGGAAAGTCCGTTGTGGGGATAGTTCGCCGCGGTGTTGTGCGACAGCAGCACGTCGCGTTGGTCGGCAACGCCATCGCCGTCGCTGTCTCGCAAACGGACGACATCGCTACGTGTGGCGACGGCGAACGACCCGTCGCCGAGATTGACGATGTTCATCGACGCCGTGCCGCCTTCGTAGAACAACGATTGCCGATCCAGCACCCCATCGCCGTCGCGATCATCGAACCGATAAATCCGATCGGTTTTCGGCCCCGCGTAGTCCTCCGGCGGAAAGTGTGTGTGGCACTCGATCACCAGCAAGCTACCGTCGTCATCGAAACAGCAACCGGTCGGCGTCACGAGTTCCGGTTCCGAGGCGATCAATTCGATTTGCAGGTCGGAATCCAGCAGACGCGGCGGCTCGACGGCAACCGCCGTCGACGCGAACAAAAGCAATGCCAGGAAGCGAGTCATCGGAGAGCCGGGGGTGGTCGAACGGGGGCGTGGTCAGCCAGCGCACATTCTACCAGCCCGCAATGACGGTGCATGGGATGACACGCTTAGTCAACCGAAGTTCAGCGTTCGTGCTTGACGATGTGTTCCGAGGGTCGCCGTGTTCTCCGAACTCGGCAACCCAAAAAGCGAAGCTTTGCCCCGCGCCGACCTCGGAGAGGACGGCGACTCTCCACACGAACCCGAAAACGAAGCTGCGTCATTCGGGACTCGCCATCAACGCCTTCGGAACTGCATCGGGCCAGTCGCCGGTCAACCGAATCTTGCGGACGTCCAGGTCGCGGCTTTCGGGACGATACACGCCCGGTCGCTCGTGCCCTTGGACGGGAATCGATGTCAACGGTTTGTCGTTCAGGGTCAGAGCCAAGTGGTCACCGTCACGTGACATCCGCAAGCTGTTCCAGGCATCCTCCTCGGGCACGTTTTCAGCGGCGATCGGTTCGTAGGGCGGATCCAGGTCCGTCGCGCTGATGAACCCGACCGATGCCAAATCGCCGTTGGCGATGATCCAGTCGGGCGTGGTTCCTTCCGGCGACAGTTGCAACACGGTGCGACCGATCGTCGGCCAAAACTCGGTTTGACCCGACTTCCAAAAGAACTCAATTTCGATCGATTCACGATCTTGGATCGGACGCAAGTACTCGATGTGGCTGGCGGGGTCATAGTTGCGACTGCTCGCCGGTTCGCCGCGGTAATGCAGTTTCCCTTCGCGGACACTCCAACCGCCGACCAAAGGACCCTTGGCCAAATCTGCTTCCATCTTTTCGCGGAATTTTAGGATGCCCTCACGTTTTTGTTTCGGTCCGATCGGCAGCAACATCTTGGGGATCGATTTCCCGCGCGTCAGAACGCCCCAGCCCCGCATGGTCGGATCGATCAAGTTGACTTCGTCGGGGATCGTGGGAGAACCAGAAAAGCGAACGTTACGGAATTGGGTCGTGCGGTACTTGTGGTGATGGACCGAAACAAACGGATACGACGTCGTCACGGTATCGTTGACGTAGGACTGGCCGTTGCACAGCCCTTCAACGGCGTCGGGGGAAACCGAAACGGATTCGACGTTCAGCTTGCCTTGGCGAATCGAGTCGACCTTGAATTCAACATTGCCGCGGTTGCCCATTCCATAGACCTTCGCGGTTTGTTGCCACCCATTGGCTTGGTAAATCACGCCGCCGTAGGCAAGGTCCGCTTCGCCCCAGCCGCCGTCTTGAATTTCCGCGGAGAAGGTGAACGAACCACTGAGCGGATACTTGAACATCAGGTACGTTTGCTCGTACCCGCTGGTCCCGCTGATCCAGCCGTCGGGTTTGATCGTGTACATCGGCGGCAACAACACGTTGTCACCGCGATAGCGTGCGGAGATCGGAACGACAATAAAATGTTCCAGCGGTGATTCGGTCGCTGCATGGGCGGCTCGTCCGACGCCCATCGCCGCCCTTGCGGAAGCGACCGCGGAAGTGATGAAATTGCGTTGTCCGCGGATCGCGTAGGTCTTGATGTGGCGGAGCATCGGTTCGGCGATCGCGACGGGCAATCCGGCTTCGAATGCACGGACGACCAAGTGTGTTTCCAACGCCGGAAACCGAAGCGTTTTGTCGTTCTGTTTCGGCAGATTCTTGGCCAAGCGATCGCCGACCGCTTGCAACGTCGGCGTGATCTCGGCAATGACCGATGCCGAGTCGCCACGGTTGGCTTTGGCGATCGCCAGTGTCAACAGCGCCGCCGCCATATCCGCTTCATCGCCGGCGGCTTTTCGATTTCGCTGGAATTGTTCCAGCAGCGACGTGGCATTTTGCGTTGCCACCGCGGCATCGATCAACATCACCAACGAATTGACGACCGGAAAACTGTCCGTGCTCGTTTGCAGATTCAAGACCGCATCGAGCATCGGGTGTTGTCGGCGGACGATCGGCGGCGGGATCTCATAGCTGACCAAGGCGTCGAAAGACACGATGGAATCTTCATCGTCGGCACCGAACGTCAGCTTCTTCAGCAGTTGGATGCGTTTATCGACGGGCAGTTGTGAAATCGCCAGACAGACGTGGGATTCGAATCGATTGGAATATTTTCGCTGCGTGTTCAGATGGTCCGTGATGGCCTGTCGGAAGACGGGGGCGAGGTGTTCGATCAACCCGTCATCGATCAACTGGACGGTCAATCGTTCCAGGCTGCGGCGTTTGTAGTCCTGGATGTCGGCACCACTCGGGTAGTTCTGTGTCTCAATCGTCTCCAGTTCGGATCGGATGTAGTCGTCGATGACTTCACCGTCACCGCTGGCCTTGGCGATCGCGACATGTCCTAGGGCAAGCTGTCGGCGGATGAAGCGGTGGCGGTTGGCGGTGTAGCTGTCCGAATTGATCAACGCATCGGTGCGGCTGATCAGCTCACCGAGCTTTGTCACGACCGTCGCGAAATCGGCGTCGTCGGAAGGTGCGTCCAATTGGAGGAACTCCGACGCCATGATCGGCCAGACCGCTTGCATCACCCGATCGATCACATCGGATTTTTCTCGTGATGCATTGGCCATCTGGCTGGTGATCGAGGTGACCGGTCCGGCGTTTGCGGAGCGTTGCCCCAGTGGCGGCAAGGGTTCGTCGAGGGCCGCGATCAAACGGTCCAGCGACGCGGCAAGCCGTTTCGGTTGCTCGGCGGCAAACGCGAGTTGAACCATCGCGATCGACAGTTCGACGTTTTTCTGGTCCGATTCCAACCGTTTCTCAAGTGTCGCGGCGACGTCGTCGGTGCGGCCGGACAGCGCCGCCGCGGTCGCCAGCGCCATCGACGCCGAGCTGACGACGATGTCGCCGTCGGATCGGAAGGGATCATAGGACGTCGACGCGATCCGTTGGGAATAGTCAAACACCGCCTCGGCTCGGCTGGTGGGGACGAGGATGGCCAAATAGGCGTCGGCGATTTTGCCGATCGCCTGGCGATCGATCTTTGCCTCGCGGTCATTCCGGTACGAACCTTTTTTGAACTCCAATGAAATGCTGATCGCGTGTGACAATGCGTCGGTCACCGTGGAGACGCGTTGGGCCAACAGATCCATTTCGGTCTGTTGCTCGCGACCGGTGTAAGCCGGTTGGTTACGTGACGACGTGATCGCGAACGCATCGCCGCCGCCGCCGGAAAGTTGTCTCAGCGGCGGCCCGTTCTGCAGCGCCAATCGCAACGCCCGCAGCGAGGTGTCGATCTCGCCCGCTTTGGCCGCGTCCTTGGCGACCTGCAAACAGTGTTCCGCCAACGATTGCGACAGCGGCGCGTTCGCGTCCGATTGGGCGGCGATCAAATCCAAGATCCGGGAGAGCGATTCAGACGCGTCGCCGCTGATTTCCGCGAGTGCCAGGGTGATCGACGAATCGTTGGCCGATTCAGCCACCTTGCCGATGTAACGGACCAATCGTTCGCCGATCGCGTGATCCGTATCCCGTTTTGATCGGCTGGCCGCCCGGGCGACCGGATACAAATCGAACAACGCGGTGGCCTTGACGCGGTCGATGGCCTGGTTGCCCTTGCCGACGAGTTCGGATTCGGCCGGCAATCGTTCGAACATGGTTTTGGCAAATTCCGCAGTGGATTTATCGCCCAGGTAACACGCCGTCATCAATTGTAGCGCCGCGAATTGCCATGAATCGGCGTGATGTTCCGCCAGCTTGCCTACGCGCTCGGCAAACGAACGGGCGGCGTCTCGCGAATCGTCACTCGAAACGGCGACGCGAATCGCAAGGGCCAAACTCGACGGTGCCTCCGAGCCCGCGATCGCGTCGGATGAGGCTTCCATCAACTCGACGGGGTTCGAATCCAGATCCTTTTCCCAGGCGTCGATCTGAAGGATCAGATGGTTCGCCGCGACTTCGGGGGTGATCTTTTCGGCCGCCAAACCCGCCCCATTTTCAAACGCTTCCTTTCGGTTGCGGCTGCCGCCCCACCGCTTTGCACTTTCAAAACGCTCCGGCTTGGACAATCCGGCATGATAGACGGTCAATGCATCGATCGGCGCCTGACACGCGACCAATTGCTCGGCAACCCACTGATACCATTCCAACTGCTGATAGTCTCCGTAGCCCGGGTTGTATTGATTTTGGCTTGAAAAATCGGTGACTCGGAAAAGTTTCAGTAGCAGCTCGCGGGCCTCGTCGAATCGCTCGGCTTTCTTGAAGGTTTCGATCAATCGAGAATCCAGTGTGTACTGCGGACTGCTGCTCGAGGAATTGCTCGATTGCTTGGCCTCTTGGTAAACGTCGACCAGGAAGTCGGCCGGCACACCGTCGACGTTTTCCAAGACCTGTCCGGCTTGCCACAACAGCCCGGAACAGACCGTCGGCGTCTTGGATTGATCGTCCTCGTCGCGCCGGATGCATTCCCGCATCGTCGCCAGGCTTTCAGAGACGCGTTCCGGTTTGCCGGTGTCGACCAATGCCAACAGGAACGTCGCGCCTTTTTTAAGCGACTCGTTCTCGAGCGCCTCGGTAGCCGCTTGGCGGAATTGTTGGTTTGCGTCGGCGTCACTCTGGATCGTCGCCAAGGTGTCGGCGAGCGGTCCGATCGCAAAGCCGCCACTGCTGCGACTGTTGACGGCCCACAGTTGCGAGTTGGCCGAAAACGCGTCGTTGCTGCAAACGGCATTTAAAATTGCCTCGCGATATTCCGGAATCTGCTTGCGTTGTTCCTCCGGCAAATTGCGGACGATGTTGTAGACCTGGGTCTGGGCGGCGGGAGATTTCAACAGGTGCGCGATGAAGTCCCGTTTGGCATCACTCAGCTCGTCGCGGGATCCCAACCTGGCCAATTCATCCATGCGGTACGTCGGGATGCTTTGCACCGGGAACTTCATCAACCGACGGTACATTTGGTCGATCACTTCTTCACCCGCCGAGCGCACCGCGTTGGTCATCTTGTAATAGTCGTTGCTGAACCGACTGGGGTCTTTCTCGAACGCGTCCAAGTACAACTCGACGGCTTCCTTGTTCTTTTTGGCTTTGACCAAGGCGTCGGCGCGGGCGATCATTTGAGGCGCGCTGACTGGCACATCCTCGGACAGGTTTTCCCAGACTTGGTTCGCTTCGTCGGCCCGCCCCGCGGCGGTGTACAATTCGGCCAATTCCTGCTTGGGACGAATCGCCTTGGGGGAGGATTCGACGCGCCGCTTCGCGCGCTCGATCAGCGGTTCCAAGCGGCCCGCGGACTGCAACACCGAAACCGCTTGTTGTTGATAGTACGATTGGTTGCTGTTTTGGGAGCGGCCCGAAGCGAGACGTCGCATCAGCGAGTAAGCGACCTCGGCCGCCGCCTCTTTGTCCCCGGCCGAGAGAAACGCACGTGCAATTTGCAGTTCGGTGTTCTCATCACGGACGCGGCCGCTTCGTGTGCGAGCGAGCATCGCGGCGGCCTGGTCGTTCAGGCCCAATCGTTTCAGCTGATCGGCCAGGGCGAGTTGCATCTGCACATCCAGCCGCATACCGAACAGACGCTCGGCGGCGACTTTGGCCCGTTCGGTGTCCCCGATCTCGGCGGCCAAATTCATCGCCGCCATTTCCTTGCGGACCAACATTCGACTGTCCAACGGGCTGAAGGAATCTAGCGTTTCGAGTGCCAATCGAGGTTGCTTCAGTTCGCTGGCCAGTCGGGCACGCTCGATCTGCAAGTCGACGTCGCTGGGAAACTGCTTGCACAGTTCGACCAACACCTCGTAACACTTTTCCGGGCGATCGGCCCACCAATGGGCGTACGCGGCGACGACCCCGCGCGTCTTCTGTTCTTCCGGTGGTGCGTCGCTGAGTGGTGTTTGAAGATGTTGGATCAGGTCCGTGGACAGCGTCGGCGAGGCGGGCTGGGGACTGACGGTTGTCGCTGCGGCATCCTGAGAGGAATATGCCAAAACCTGCTGCGCCAAGTTGGAATCCAGCAAGCGAGGCGACAACGGGCCGCGAACACGGACCGAGCGAAACCCGCCACCGATCTGGGTGTAGGTGTTGACGTAGCCATCGCCGAGTGACGTCGAACGACCGGATGTATTGAGTGTCGACTTGGACCAGCTTGCGATCACGGCGTCGACCATCGCCTTTTCGTGCCGCTCGGCAAACGCTTTGGCATCTTGGCCGCCTCCCATCATGACCTGGGTGATGGGGCTGAATCCCTGGACCGGTGCCTTGGCTTTTTCGCGTCGTGCGGCCGGCAACAGTTGCTTGACCAATCCGTCGGCCTGCTCCGGTTTTCCCAGACGCAGATAGAATTGAATCGCGGCGACAACCTCGTCGTAGCTGGCATCCTCACCCGGCGGCTCGGGCGCGAATTGTGCCGCTTTCTCTTCTTGGCCGGCTAAACGGAACTCGTGACCCAGAATCGCCTGGAACATCATTTCCGCGGCGCCGGGTGGCATTCCCATCAACAGGGCAGATGACAGTCCCGACGCTTGCACGCGCTGGTTGATCGACGCCAGAATCTCAAGTTCTTCCTCGGTCAACGGCGTCATGTCGGGTTGCTGTTGGGCCGGCATCGCTTCGGCCATCATTCGCTGGGAAAGGAACTGCAACAGCGGCGTCATTCCATAGGTGGGATCGAGTTCTGCCAGCCGCCACATCATCTTCATCTGTTGTTCGCGCCTGGCCTCTGCTTTTGCTTTGGCCGCTCCGGACAAATTGGACGGTGTGGGGCCGAACGGACTTGCTGATGGCTGATTGCTGACCAGCGACATCACATTGGTCAGCGCGAACCGCTCCCAGATCTCCAGCGGGTCGGTGACACTGTCCCAATCGGCGACCGCAAACTCGGAGTCCAGCTTCGCCTGCACCGCCTCGGTTGCGTCGTCACCGAGTTTGTCGATCGCTTCGTTCATCAAGATCAACGACGCGGCGATCACGCGGGCATGTCCGAACGACGTCGGCTCGATCGTTGTCGTCGTGGTGGAATAGGAGTAGGACGCATTGGCGTATCGGCCGATCCGCAGCGTCCGAGCCAACTGGTAAGACGATTGGCTCCAATACATCGGGTTGGATTGATAACCCGGCGGTCGTCGATTCGTCGTCGACGGTCGGGTGGGTTGCTTGCGTCGTGTCGGTGCCGGAGCGTCGATGGGGAAATCGGATGTTCGAATCTGCTGGGCCAGTTCGACCGCACGGGTCCGGTTCGCATCCGTCTCGTCGTCGCTCCCATCCATCAACAACAACTGTGCGAGGACAAGTTTGATGTCCCACAAGCTGTCGTCGGATCGAAGCGCTTCTTCACAGATCGCGCGTGCCGTTTTGGTATCTCCGCGTCGGGCTGCCGAACGGATCATGGCACCCAGGCGCGACGGATCGGACAGGAACGACAGCCGTTGGGACAGGGCCTGGGCCACATCGATCATGCCGGTTTCCAGTTGATACTGGATCAGTTTGAATCGATTCTCGGGTGTGCCGGCCAGTTCGGTGATTCGCCGCTGGTATTCCGCCGCCTGTTCCACTTCATCGGCCGCATCGGCCAAGCGGACCATCGTTTCCAATAAGGTCACGTCGCGCGGCTGGACGGCCAGTAATTGATCGATCGCGCTGATCGCCGCACCAAAGTCTTGGACCGATTCGTGGGCCGCCGCGATCATCAAGCTGGTCGTTCGAGTGTTTCCATCCTTGCGATTGATCTCCTCGATCCGCCCGATCAACGTCTGCAGGTCGGTTTTGCGATCGTACAGCGGGGCGAGGGAGCGGATCACGTTGATCTTGTCGTCGATCTTGGGTTCATAGTTGAACGCCTGCCAAAACAACTCGATCGCTTCGTCGGTGCGATATTGGTCGGCGAAATGGGCGGCCAACATTCGTCGCGGTGCGTTGTCTCGCGGTGCGACCGTCATCGCGCGGCGGAGGGCGGTGATCGCTTCTTCATCGCGGTTGATGCCGAACGCGGTTCGGGCATAGAACTGATACGATTCGGGGCTGGCCGGATTGGCGTCGATGACGGCCTCACAGGTGTGAATCGCTTCGTCCGTCTGGCCCAGACGGACTTGCAATCCGGCGACGCGTTGCAAGTAATTGGTGCGGAACCGGCTGTCCGCGGTGGCCAGTTGTTCGAACAGATCCGCGGCATCGCCCAGACGGTTCTGACGCTCGGCCAAGTCGGCGGCGACCAGCAACACGTCGGTGTTGTCCGGTTCCATCTCCAGGGCTCGTTGAATCGAACGTTCCGCGTTGACCAGATTGCCGGCCGCGCCGTGCATCAACGCCAACGTCCGCAACGAATCGACCGATTCGGGTTGATCGGTTAGTTCTCGGATTTGCTGTTCCAACGTTCCCGAGGATTGGTACACGGCGATCCGGTCTTTCAGCAACTGCTCTTGCTCGTCCGGCGATTCAGCGATCGTTTCGGCCGCATCCAGTCTCTTCAGGGCTTTGTCGTATTGTTTGGCATCGGCCAGCTTTGCCGCGTAGCGCAGCTCTTGGGCAAAGGTCAGGTCGAACTGTGCGGCTTGGTCCCAAGCGTCCAGTGCCAGGTCGGACAGCTTGAATGTCCCCAGCACTTCGGCCAATCGGACCAACGACTCGCGTCCGCGGCGGTCATCACTGGCGATCGAATTCCAGACCTCGATGGCTTCGTCTTTCCGGTCCAGCGAATGCAGGTATTCGCCCAAGTACTCTCGGTATTGGGGAGACGTGGGATCCACTTCGATGGATTGGCGATACAGCGCGATCGCGTCTTCGCTGCGGTCGATGCCGCGCATCAGGTCGGCGACTTGCGACAGCGTCACGGCGTCGTCGCTGCGGGCGGCGGCCAATCGCGACCAGACCTCGGCGGCCGCGTCGCGCCGCTGCTGAAGCGGCGTCTCGGTGTCCTCCAACAACACTTGTCCCCAACGGACCAGATGGTCGGGGTTGTCCGCGTCGCGTTTGGCAAGTTCGGCGAACTGCTCGGCCGCTTCGGCAACCTCGTTCTGATTGATCAAGACGTCGATCAGCGTCGTGCGGGCATCGGTGTCCTCCGGTGCCCGCTCGATTGCCGCAACCAACAACGTTTTCGCTTCGGACAGACGGCCCGCCGTGATCAGGATCCGTGCCAGTCGGGTTTGCAGGGCCAAATCATCGGGCCGCTCGGCGAGTTGTTGTTTGTAGTAGTTTGCCAGCGCGTCGTAGTCACCCGACTTCAGAAAGCCGGCTTCGATCCGGTTGCGAACATCGGTGTGCAGCCAACTGCCGGGGTTCAATCGCGACAGGATTTTTTCCAAGAGCGCCGTCGCCTCGTCCGGTTTGCCGAGGTGCCGTCGCATTTCGGCCGCCTGAACCGCCATCGCGATCTGTTCGTCGGGTTTTCGCGATGCCTTTGCAAGTTGTTCATAGCGTCGCAGGGCTTCTTCATGATTGCCTTCTTCGGCAAGTGTCCGCGCGATCTGGCCACCGACTCGGGTATCGCCGGGAAACAGCTGTTCCAGCCGAGTCCAAACGGCGAGTGACTTTTCACGTTCTCCGGCGCGACTGTAGATCCGGCCCAGCTCGGTGAACATCGGCAACGCTTCGGTACGTGACGGCCCGCGATCGATCGCCCGCTCCATCGCGGCGGCGGCCTGCTCGGTTTGGCCGACCGCCAGAAGGGCGCGTCCGAGATAGAAACTGCAGGCGGCATCGTCGGGGAGTTTTGATTCCGCTGCCGCCAGAATCTGTGCCGCCTCGGCCGACCGACCGCGTTGCAATTGAACCAGCCCCCAAACCATTTGCCGCTGACCAGCATCGTCCGCCTGGGGATCGGACAGCTGTTGTTCCAGGTCGTCCAAGGAATCGTTTTGAACGTGGTACCCGTAGACACGATCCAGCGCGACACCGGGGCGTGGCCGGCGCAGCAAGACTTGCAGGTAGCGTTCCGCGTTGACCCGCTCGCGATCACTGATCGGGTCCGCCTCTTGGGCGTACAACGCCCGAGTCGATGGATCTTGGATCGAAGGCATCGCAGTCAAAAGGGCGACGAGCCAGCACAACATGTGGGGGCGGAGGAAACGATTCGAACGCGCGGTCATGGACAATGGACGTGTCACGAAGATCTCCATGAATGGAAACAGCAGACGAGTCGGAACGAGTGTTTCGTCAACAATCAGCGCTGGTGTCCAGGCTTTAGCCGCCCCTGTCGCTGCGGAGCAGCGAGGGGAAATCGCCTCAAGGCAAGACACCAACGGTTGCGCAATCCCAATTCCGTAGGATTGACGAAGCACTAGTATGCTGGGCTCGAGGTGCGCTCCGCAAGCGATTTCGAAGACTCAAACCGCGATTGCTTCAAAAAACCAGATGCAATGTCTAGAATGCGGCGCCATGATTGCCGCTATCGATGAACGCTTCATCTTATCTGGCCAGCGTCCGCAGCATCGGCAAGAGATCTTTGTACAGATCGTCTTGGGGATGGTGACCGCAGGAATCGGATCGCAGGACAAAGTCGCGATCGATCAGATGAAACCCGGGGATCATCTCATACGTCTTTTGGCTGAGCATCGACGGATCGCCTCGGAGCACGATCTGGTTGGCATCGCGATCGAGATGAAAGTGTACGGCCCAGTCGGCGACTTCGGACTGGGTCGGGGCCGAGACGGATTTTCCGTACAGCAAGACTTGCACGAACACCACGTCCTCGCTGCCGAGGGTGACCCCGGCGTATTCTTGCGCGTAATGTTCGATCGACTCCAGTCCCGGTTGAACCCGAAAGCTGCCGAACGCGCCGTGTTGTTTACCGCCGGAAAACGCCTGACAACCCTCGCATGGAATCGCCACGTATTCGACCAAGATGACTTTGCCCGAGAAATCGGACAGCTGCACGGTTTGGCCGGTCTGGTCGGCCAGGATCAAATCGGGGAATTTGTTGCCACGCACCGGAGGCCAATCGCCGACGACCACCGGATCGGCCGACCGCAAACCGACAGCCGACGTCAATTCGACCGGCAATTGATTGATCGCGCGGTCGACGAGCGGTCGGGGCAAGTTGCCGGTCGCCTTGAGCGCTGCCAAGCCGATCGGGATCAACAGAACTGTGCCAACGACAATCGTCAAAACCGATTTGATCAAACGAACCATCGATCGAGTTTCCATTCAGGTGAGCGTACAAGAAGGTTCGTCAAGCGTACGTCACGGTTAATTCGCCGTGGGTCGCCGTGTTCTCCGAACTCGGCGGATCGAGACAGCGAAGCTTAGCCCGAAGCCGACCTCGGAGAGGACGCGATTTTCTAGTCATTTCGGGCATGGTTCATAGGCGATGGATGGCCACGCCCTTTGGCCATGACGATCGTTGCGGACCGGCGACGCCGAGCGAGTTGTCAATCGACCGCTAGCCGACGCAATTGATCTATCGACGCATCGACATCAACGGCGATCTTGATCCGTTCACTCAATCTCGGGTCTCGGAAATAGTTGGACACCGCTTGGCCGCTGACCAGATACGCCTCACGTTCCAGTCTCTGGATCTCGGCCAACCCGTCGTACCGAAAACTCTCGCCACGGTCCCATTGATCCAACATGTACTTGCATAGCTCGTCGACGTATCGGTCGGCCCGTGCCCGTTCGACCGCCAACCACCACTGCGTCGGCTTGTGACTGTACTCGCCGGCAAACTTTTCACCCAGCGATTTCGACTGATACTGACGCCAACTGCGGATCAGACTGTTGCGGCGTGACTGTTTGATAAGCTCCTGCTCCGGAACGAATTGAATTAATTCCATCAGTTCCGGCGTCGCGCCGTCCCGATCGACGTAAGCCTTGATCACCCGCGCCGCAATCAGGTCGGCCATCTCAGCGACACCCATCAAGACATTGAAATTCGCTCCCCCGCCGACGGCTTGTTCCCGCGTCAAACGCGACCACTTCAACAACACCCGGACCGCAGCAAACTGTTTCTCGCGGGCGTCAGCAAACCGCGGCGCAGCCGGATACACTTGAGGCTTCAAATAGGCCGCGGGTTCCACTCGAACGAAGTCGTGATGTCGATGAAGTGGGTGATCGGGTTCCACCTTGACGATCTGCAGGATTTCCTTGAACGAAAGGTGTTGCCCGATGCTCGCCGCTGACAATTCCTTTGCGATCCGATCTTCGCGCCCCTCGGGACTCACGGTCGGCTTCAGGGCCAAGGTTTGAAGCCGGCGCACGAAGGCCGGGTCCAGAATCGCAACCTTTTCGGCGGTCGAGTCCATCGTAGGCAGTTCGATGGAAACCATCTGTTGTCGCCACGCGACGCGTGGGGCCGGGGTCGTCACGTGCCGTGCCCCCAGCACCACCACGTAGGGCAAAAACAACGCGGCGGCGATAAATCCGATCATCGGCACCACGTACGCCTTCCCTTTCTCTCCGGCCATCCATTTCGACGTCAGTCGCCATGATGCCAGCATCAGAATTGCCGACGACAAAAGCAACACGGCAGAAGCTCGCGTGTAAAACATCAGCAAACCGGCCAGCACGAACGCCGCCAGCTGGACAAACACGGGGCCGGCAAAAAACGCCAACGTCGGACGTGGCGACCACTGTGAAACCAATTGCGTCAGGGCAAACCCCGCAATGACGACCATCGCGGTGATCACCAACCGATTGTCCCAACTCCTCGCCAGCGCGCGGTCGACGTCCGTCGCATCGTGATAAATCCCCGCCGCCACCATGATCGCCAAGACAATCATCGTGGCACACAGTGTCGGCCAGACGCGCGTCAACCAGACCTTCGTCGGGGAGATTCCGCGGTCATACAAAAACACACATCGTTGGCGAACCGAATCGCTGTAGAACGTCAGCGCGGCGATCATGAACAACGGCAGGATGGAAATCGAATAGCCGACCACCACGAACTCGTTATTCGGCAACGCGGTGAATAAAGCACCGGTGATCGCCACCATCGTCAGCACGACGAGCTGCCAACGGATCGGTCGCACCTGCAACCACAACAGCGCGAACAGTGGCCGTGGCCGGCCGAACACCATCGCCCCAGCAAGTTTTGACGACGTTACATCCGGGGGAGGCCGAAACGCGCCCGTCGGCGATTCTGCGAGCGCTCGCCCTGCACGGCGAGATTCCGGCCAAGTCAATCGTCGCCATGCGGCCAGCAGACTGAGCCCGGCGAGCACCAGCAACGCCACCACAACCAACAGGGCAAACGTCCCGGCGTTCTCCTCGATCACACGCTGCGGTGGACCGCGAAACTGTGCCGCGGGCAGGAGGATGATCGATGCGTAGACGACCGCCCAAATCGCTGCCATCACCAGCGGCACCAACACCACCAACGCGGTGATCGGAGAGCGAAACCAATAGGCCGTCGTAAAGCTGGACAACATCACCGCGATGCTCAGAGCCACCGCGCAGGCGCAGTGAATCCAAAACGGTTCGGGCAGGCCGCCCTGCAGGCGAATCCGGTTGATCCAATGGTCGCTGAGCGCAGACCAATAGGTCAAAAAACAACCCGTCGCGACGATCCACGCCAGCAACAAACAAACGCTTGTGACCAACAACTTGCTCGCCGCAATCGTCTTCCAACTGGCGGGAAGGGTTTGCAACCAAGCCAGCGAGCCGCTCTCTTCTTCCCCACCGATCAACACCGCCGGGGCGCCACAGGCGATCAACATCGGCAGCAGCATCCAGATCGCATAGGCCAACCCCATCCGCTCGGTTCCGACATGCGCGAATCCGGTGAACAACCCCAACATTAGGAAAAAGCCCACGATCATCGCCGGCGTGGCGATCGCCAACGTCCGCACCGCTCGCGCGTCCTTCCAAATCATTCGCTGCAGGATTCTTTGGTTCATCGTCGTGCTCCACTCATCGGACGCGATTCTTCAAACGGTTGATCGACTCGCGGGTTTGCCACCAGTACAGCGGACGCATCTCTTTGTACAAAGACGCTTGCTGCGCCGAATACGTAAAGTTTGGAATCTCCCAAACTGCGGCCATCGATCCGGATTTCCAATGCTGTTCGGCAAGCCTGACGATTTGGTCGACAAAGCGTTCGCGGCGTAACTTTTCGATCGATCGAATCAACGCGGTTCGCGGTAGCGCTGAATTGTTGCCGTCGGTTGCGATGTCTTGCCAAGCCCGAATCAGACAGTTCCGGCGCGATTCCAACACCAACGCATCATCCGGAAACAATCCGGCCAGTTCCTTGATTTCTGGCGTCATGCCGCGTTCGTCGAGATGCCGGTTTAGAATGTCAGCGGCACACCATTCGGCATATTCTGTGATTTCACTCATCCGCTCGAATGCAACTTGGCGGTAGCGGGCCTCCTCACGCACCATCCGTGACCACTTCAACAACACCCGGGCGACACGCAATTCGACGTCAAGTTGATCGGCGCCGTAACGGCCAAGTGAACCCGCGTCTGCTCCGGCGGTGTACGGTGCGGGCCAATAAGGAACACGGGCGACCAATTCGTCGAACGAAACGAATTCTCCGACCGCCCTCTCCGATTCCAATTCCTGCGTCATTCGTTCGTCGAACCGATCACTCTTGGGCGACTGCAGCAATTCGACGCGAAGGTGACTGTTCCAAAACACGTCCTCATTCGGATCGGCTGCGGGAAGGATCTCGACGGGTTCATCGCCCGCCGGTCGTGGCGGGAATTGGTAGGCCAACATCCGCGTCCGCCACTGCGTTTGTTCGGCCGGGATCGTCGCAATTCGCGTCCCCAGAACCAGCAGGTAGGGCAAGACCAATGACAGCGCGAAGTAACCGACGAATCGCGCGGTGTAGTCTTGCCCCAATGATCCAGACAACCAACGCGGTGTCAGCCGCCACGAGGCGAACAAAAACACCGGGATCGACACCAGCGCGGCCCACAAAGCGCCTTCGCGGTAGCCGTCAAAGAGTGGGTAAAACAGCAGGAACGCCAACACCGCGAAAACGGGCGCGGCCAGAAAGGCGAACACCGGTCGCGGCGCCCACTGTGAAACCAATTGGCACAGCGCGTAGCCGACCAACATCAGCGTCGTGCACAAAAAAAACTCTTCGAATCGCAGCCCGTCGTTGTACAGCAAATGGCACAACGACTGGCTTGCCAGCATCGCCAGGAAAACCAATCCGGTCGCGATCGACGTCGGCATCAAACGCGTCCGCCAGACTAAAGTGTGGGAAACACCCCGGTCGGCCAGAAACACACAGCGGCGGCGGACCGAATCGCCGTAAAACGTCGAACCGGCGATCCCGAACAAGGCCACCGCGGCCACCAGGCTGGCCAGTTCTTGTCCGGCGCTTCGACCCCAGACGGCGGCCGCAATGCCGAGTGCACCGACCAGCGTCATGATCGAAAGAATCCAAACGTTCTGCCGCGATGCCTGCCACAACAGCGCCCGCGTTTTGGTCGGCCGCCGATGAATCAACGAGACCCCGTACCACGAGGTCGGCACGGTGCTGGGTGGTCGAAAGGCGTCGCCGGAAACACGCTGCTTGATCCGCCGGCCGAACGATTCATCGGGACCGGCCAGCCGCCGCTTGGCCATCCGCTGATGAAGTGCAACGAGCAAACCGATCGCCACAACGATCGGCAGCGTCAGCACTGACCAAAACTGCAGCGTCGAAATCGCTTGCCCTCGCGGACGCCCCTGCCCTGTCGTTTCCAGCAGGTATTCCTGGACGCCGACAAACGCGAACGCAAACACCACCATCGCCGGCAACACCGCCAACAGTGCGTTGATCGGTGAACGAAACCAATACGCCATTATAAAACCGGTCAGCAGCAATGCCAGACTGAACACCAAATTGGGAACGACACCGACGGCAGACCAATCCGGCACGTTGCGTGTGTTCTCGGCCCATGTGATCACGTGCTCGGGAAGAATCACCCATTGCATCCAATACAGAAAACTGCCCAGCACCCAGACGGCCATCAGTGCCGCCAAGGCGACCAGCAACTTGCTGGTCGCAACCCCACGCCAACTGGCCGGCAACGTCCGCAGCCACGCCAGCGATCCACTCTCCTCTTCGCTGCCGACCAACAGTGCCGGTGCACCGAAGGCCAGCAGATTCGGCAGCACGATCCAAATCATTCGCGACAGGCCCAGTCGCGTTTCATGGTGCAGATCCATCACTGCGTCGGCGATCAACCACCACAGCGCGTTGAATCCGATGATCGCCATCACCGTCGCGATCGCCAACGGCGCCAGCGTTCGCGCGTCTTTCCACATCAATCGCTGCATCACTTTCTGGTTCATCGGTTGGTTCCAAGTTGGCGATGGTTCGAATGGCTCGGCCAGAAGTGTTGGTGTACAGGTTTAAGCCGCTCACTGTCCCTGCGTCGCAGCGATCGAGAATCGCCTAAAGGCTGGACACCAACGGTTGCTGAATCATGTCTCCCCCTTCACACCGCCGGCACACCCGGCTCTGGTTGGGTCATTTCTCGCTGCTGGGTCGGCCGGACCGCGTTGGTGTCGCAGACCGCCACAAAAATTTCTTCCAACGTCGGCGTCTGCTCGTCGACTTTGATCACGCCGGAATCGTCGCCGTAATCGCTGCGCCAGTCCTCGGCCAAGTCTCGGACGATCCAACGCATCTGCCGCCCGTTTCTCGCTTCGGTCAACACTTCGCCACGCGGCATCACGACGGCGGCATCACCGTGTTCCATCGTCGCGGTGACGACCCGCGTCGCATCGCGAAGAGCATCCAGGGGCTGAACGAGTTTCAAATCACCTTGATGCAGGATGCCGATCCAGTCCGCCACCCGCTCGACCTCGTTGATCTGGTGACTGGAAAGCAACACCGTGCGGCCCAACGAAGCCCGATCGACCATCGATTCCAAGAATTGACGACGAACCATCGGGTCAAGTCCGCTGGTCGGTTCATCGAGGATCAATAACTCCGGATCGTGAGACGTCGCCAGCGCGAGTGCGACCTTTGCCCGCTGGCCCTTGCTCATGTTTTTCAACTTGATGCCCGGCGGCACATCGAATCCCATCAACGTTTCCGCATATCGCGTCGGAAACTCATCGTCGTAAAACGCCGACGTGAACCAACCGATCTCATCGGCCGTCATCCATTCGTACATCGCCGGAGCGTCGGAGACATAACCGGTTTGTTGGCGGATCTTTTGGCCGTCCTTTAAACACGACAATCCCAACACCGACGCCGATCCGCTGTCGGGCTTCAACGATCCGGTCAAGATCCGAATCATCGTCGTCTTTCCGGCGCCGTTTTCACCGAGCAATGCAAAGACGACGCCCTTGGGAATCTCCAAACTGACGTCGACGAGCGCCCGATTGCGGCCGAACGATTTGCTGATGTTTTGTAACGAGATGACGGCGTTCATGTCAAAATGCTTCCCGATAGAAGACAAGTGGAGGAGGATCAGGCGTTGCCGTTGCCGGAGACGTGTTTCGCTTTTTCAATTCTCGCGGATTGTCGATCCAATTCCGCTTCGAACAATTCACGCAGTTCCGCGGTCGTCATGCCACCGGCCAGAGCGTCGGCCAGAGCTCGCCGGACACTTTCGGCGACCAAAGAGTTTCGTGCCTTGGTGCAACGCTTGATCGCATCGCGACGGACCACCATGCCGCGGCCCCGCAACGGTTCCAACACGTGATCGGACTGCAGCTCCTGATAGGCACGCGCGATCGTGTTGGAATTGATCGCCAAGTCACTGGCCAGCTGGCGGACGCTGGGGACCATCTGGCCGCCGACCAAAATCCCGTCGGCGACGGCCAGTTTGACCTGACGAACGATTTGTTCGTAGATCGGAATATCGCCATCGGCGTCAATCGAAAAGAACATCCAAGCCATCCCCATCTGAAAGCGGCCTTCGGTGTACCTGTGTCATGGTACAGCGGCTCGGGAGGGGTGTCAAGGGAATTCGTGGGAGAGGCTGCTGGTTGTCCCCGTTGCACGGTTGTCGGGTGCTGGACGAGGCGACGAGTCCTTGCGGATTGCCAGCTGCGGGGACTCCTCGCGTCGTCCACTACCGTTCACCCGAATCTAAAGGCCAGACGGGATGCTAGCCAGTCAGGCCGGCGTATCGACAGGCTGGAAGCCGATCCCACTTCCGCTACGCCTGTTCCCCATCCAGCGCCGGGATCCGGCGTCCGGCGATCGATCGAAACGCGACGACACAAATCAAGGCGGCAAACGGCATTACTAGCGGCAACCCGATCCCGAACAGGCTGAACCCGACACCCATCACCACAAACATCACCACGACCAGGAAGAACGACGTCATCGGATTCACCTTGGTCATCTCGAGCGACTCGCGAATGACCGCTCCCCCGCAACGACCCTGCATCGCCAGCGGCACCACCGGCCACAGTCGCATCGCCGTGAAGGTCAGCGCCAGAACACTTGCCAGGAAAACCCCGATCGTCGTCAACAGACGGATCTCGGTCGCCTGAACGCCGCTGGCCGCATTGATCATCACGACCGCCAAGCCGATGATCACTGCACCGAACAGCATGCCGATCGCCAATGTGACCAACAGTGCCGCCAACACCGCAATGCTCGGAACGAGCCACGACCGATGCCTTGGGGGCACGTCACCGTTCTCGTCAGGCTGGGCGTCGCAAACGTCCGCTGCCAGATTCATTGCAAACCAGACCGAATACACGATCAACAGCAAAAACCAGGGCGATCCGATGGCGATCCACATCAACGCCAGCGGTCGGTTCGTGTTCGCCAGATCATTCAGGTGCGCCAGCGGAACGATCAATCCCAACAACACCAGGACCGATGGGATTAGAAACGGCACGAATAGCGGACGACGTCGTTCCGAAAGCACCGACTGGGTGTCGGTCCAGATGCGTTCGATCGTGATGCTTTGATAGCGGTGTTCGGGAGACGGCTTTGGCACCGACTCGGCCATCGACGGCGCCGCAGCGGTGAACTGGGTTTGGCAGGCCGGACAGACCGCCGCCTTGCCATCGGCTTCGATCGGCAACTCCAGCGACGCGTTGCATGACGGACAGGTTTGTTGGAACGAACTCATCGCCGCAGTCTAACATCGGGCGGGTGTCGATTGTTTAAGTGACGGATTTGATCGTAGCGGATGTCGCCAAGACTTTCGCACGCCGCGGGCCCTCTCTGGCGATTGCTGGATTCTTATCTGACGAGGATCGCGACGATCAACAACCCGATCGCGACGCCGTCGGCGAACTGCGCGCGATCGCTGCCGGCACTGCGGCGCAGGTAATCGAGCAATCGCCCGGTGGGGCAACCCAGTCGGCAATATCCCATCGGCACCAGCGCCGACAACACCAGTGTCAAACCGGCCAAGGCCAGTGCCGTCCAGGGCGCGATGGAGAAAAGATACGCATGGAAGGGCTCCCACGACGACAAATCGACCGCGGGGAAACGCAGCAGCGTGAGGTACGCCACAACCAGCATCGTCCCCGGAATGTACTTCAGCACCGCGATCAGCTTGGCCGGCGGTTTCCAAAATCGCTTGCTTTTGTGATGCGGCCGAATCAATTGCTGAAACGCCCCGTGCGGACAGAGGTGGTTGCAATAGGGGTTGGACTTCCAACCGACCGGCGCGACAAATGCCACGACCGCGATTGCGGCTAGTGCCGGTGCCAATCGCCAAGCGATCCCGCCGCCGCTCCAACCGCTGATCAAGGCCAACGAAATCAGATTTCCCGACCACAGTCCGATCACCGCGATCACGGCAATCAGCCAAGCGTTCCGAATCCGCGACCCGCGAAACCAGCCACGCATACGAAACAGCGGGATCAAGCACAACACGATCACGCATCCGATCTCCGCCGGCGTGATTCGAATCTCGCCGCCGCCGGAGAGCCACGCGGCCCAGCGATTCCAAGTCGATCGCCTTGTTGCATCCGATTCGGCCCGCCGTTGTTGGTTCACCAGGAATCGATCGGCCGAGGCGACCAGGGTTTCGGCGATTGCCATGCTGGTCATCGTCGCACCGGACACTCCTTCGACCCGTTCTTCTTGCAAATCCATCGCCGCCAGTTCGGCGACCGTCTTGCCCTTGAACAGCGCCCAGAAACCGAATTCGGTCTTGCAGTAGCGGACGTAGGGCTGGTTGTCGAACGAGGACCGGAGCTTGATGTCGGTCACGATCAATGGTCGCGTCTCGGTGCCCTCGGTCGGATCGGTCGGATCGACATTGATCAACAATTCCGTCGGCCCTTGGTATCCGATGATCGAATCGGAAAGCGGACCGGTGCGAATCAGTCGGCCGAGCTGGTTGCCGTTTGCATCCAGGACAACCACGACGTCCGCTTCGCTGTGAAGCGATGACGTTTCCGGAAACCAGTCTTGCAATTCTTCGATCGTCAATTCATCGGGGAACACCAACGAAGACACCTCGCCGCCGATCCGGCGGAGCACTCCCTTGGCCAGGGCCAGTGAAGTCAGCGTTGCGCCGGAGACGGCATCGACGTTTTTCCCCGGCGGTGGGCCGGCCCAGGTCCAGTCGGAAAACTGTTTGAAAAACGCGGCGTCGTTCTCGACCGCGGCGACATGTTCTTCGGTGTCCGCGCTGTCGATCAGATCGACAGCGACGATGTTCAGTTCCCCATCGACCACGATCATCGCTTCGCTGGGCCCACGGTAGCCGATGATTTTGGATGCCGCGGGCAAGGTCCTGGCGACGCGTCCAATCGCGGTCCCATCGGCGTCGTGGACGGTCCAGAATCCGTTGGTATCCTTGGCATCATCGATCACGCTTGCCGCCGGTAAAAACGGACGGATCGCCTCCAGGCCTGGCGGTGACGTTGCGTCGGTTGGTTCCGGCATGTCGCGGCGCGGCGAGGGAATCATCAGCAATAGCGCGGCGACGACACCGGCGCGAACACTGTGCACAACGATGGCGCGAAAGGACCCGGAGCGTTTCATCAGTGCAGCGGTAACCGTTCGTGATGGCTGCGGACCCGATTGGTCCAAGCAAGCGCCGGGCCGTAGGACCGAATCAACGAAACGATCTTGCTGGTCGACACCGACCACTCCGGCGCGAGCAAACTGGGCTGTCCCCCGGCCACCCACAGGTCATTCAGCACCAACGCCAACACGGCCGGCTTGTCGTCATTGGCGTCGTTCAGCCGCAGCGAATGGTTTGCATAGCGGCGGCGGATCGTGTCCTCATGTCGTTCGGCATTCCAAGCGCTCGGATCGAGCGGGCTGGGCGTGCGAATCTCAATCGCCAACAGGTAACGCAATCGCAGCAGTGCCACGTCACGGTTTTGTGCCTGGCTGCGCCGCTCGGTCGCTTCGCCAACGATTCCCGTCGCCCGGTGGGTCAGGAACGCGCCGGAGCTGGTTTTGTTGCGGTGCTGACCGCCCGGACCGCTCCGCCGCTGCGTCCGCAGCTCACAGGCCTCCAGCAACCGACCGCCGTCGATCACCGCCGGATGCGGCGGATCGATCACCCGACACTCCATCCGCGATGTTGCATCGGGAACGATCGCGGTGGGTTTGGATGACATCACAAGGTCGATGAAGGAGGTAAAAACAAGAGCCCGAACAGTATAGAGAATTTACGCGCCCGTTGGTGTCTAGCCTTTAGGCGATTCCCATTCGCTGCGACGCAGCGAGAGAGAGGCGCGCACACCAACGGCCAAACACAACACCGTGTGTCGGCGGCCGATTGTCCATGGCCGTTGGCCAAACCGGTTCGTTGCGTTCCAGGTTCCTAGGGCGTTGCCCTAGGCTACGGATGTTGACGGCCGTTGGCCGAGACGATCCGGGAGGATCGAGGTTGATTCAAATGAGGCGGAATTGGCCAACGGCCATGCATACCCATAGCCTGGGGCACCGCCCCAGGACCCCGGCGCACACGCGGACACATTGGCCAACGGCCATACACAACACCGTCGGTCGGCGGCGGATTGTCTATGGCCGTTGGCCAAACCGACCGGTTGCGTTTCCGATTCCTAGGGCGTTGCCCTAGGCTATGGATGTTGACGGCCGTTGGCCGAGACGATCCGGGCGGATCGAGGTGGATTCAAACGGAGCGAAATTGGCCAACGGCCATGCACATCATTCGCTGATGAACGTCACTTGTTCGCTGCGGATCGTGATCGATTCGGGTAGGCCTCGACCGTCGATCTGAAACAACACGGTGTGTTTGCCGGGGGACAGTTTGATCGGATCGTCGATCGTCCCGGCCGCTTGCCCGTCCACCCAGACGTTGGCCCGGTCGATGTTGTCGATCGAGAATTCGGCGGCCGTGTCCGAGCCGACTTCGACTTGCGTCCGCAGATAGATGTTGACCAGCGACGTGTGCCGGGGCTGGGCGGTCAAGGCTTCCAGCGTCGCCTTTTCGATCTTCCCGCTGACCCGCGCCTGCAGCGGTTTCCAACCCTCGGTCCGTTCTCCGGACACGATCCCCTGGTTGCCCTGCTGTTCGATCCGGTGTGACCCGGCGAACACCTCCAACACCCGCGCGACCGTTTGTCGGCTGGCGTCGTACTCGCCCGGTTTTCCAAGCATGGTCAGAAAACGGATCAAATCCAGTTGATCTTGTAGCGACACGCGATCGAGCAACCCGGCGGGCATCAGCGACTTGCCGGGTTTGACCTGCAGGATTTCCGCTTCGGGAATCCGGACCTGTTTGTTGGTCGCGTCTCGCAGCACCATTTCCTCGTCCGTGCTGCCCGATTCGATCCCGGAATAAACCTGACCGTCTTCGGTCAGCACGGTCACCGCATGGTAGTTCTCTTTGATCTTGGCATTGGGATCAAACATCGACTCGATGATGTAGTCGACCGGGGCGCTGGCACCCAAGCTGGTCATGTCGGGACCGACCTTTCCGCCCACACCGCCGATCGCATGACAGCTGGCGCACTGCAGACTGCTGCGGCGATAAATCATCTCGCCGCGTGCCGGGTCGCCCTTGGTCGCCACCAGCTTGCGCAGTTGGGCACTCCGCTCGGGCGTCCACTTGTCGGCGGTCATCGTCAACCCGCTCATCGGCATCAATGCATCGATCAGCGCTTGGGCGTTGCGTCCGCCTTCTCGGGCGGCACGAACACCGGCGCGGGCGGCGACTTCGGAAACTCCGTCGGCAGGTAGCGTACCGACCAGTAACGCTTCACCGTCTTTGGCCGACAGCATCGCCCGCCACAAGGTGAGCGCCGATGCCTCGTCTTCAACGCCAGCCAGCGTGTCATAGAACGGCTGGACGGCTCGTTTGCCGTCAGTCCCGGCGAGCGCCGCGACCAACGCCGCCTTGAATTCGAACGTCGCATCGTCGCTCAGCAGTGACACAAGCGCTCGGATTGCCGCCTCGCCGCCACAGGATCGCAGGGCGCCAACGGCTTTGCTGCGGGTCGACAGGTCCAGTTGCTCGTCGGCGGCAAGCTCTGTCAACGTGGGGATCAGTTTGCGGAGTTGCCAGGTGCCGCACAGTTCGATCGCCGCCGCTTGGACCGCCGCGTCGGAACTGGACACCAGCGGCTTCAGGTCATCGGCCGGTTGACCCTGGAACTTCGGTGTCAGACGTCGAAGCCGTTTCGCATTTTGGAGTGCCGTGAGTGCTTCGGCGGTCGTGGCGTCGTTCAGTTTGTCCCCGATCGCGTGTTGGTACAGGATTGTGAGTTCTTTAGCGCTGCCCGCTTTGGCGATCAGACCGATCCAGGGTCCCGAACCATCGCGTGGCAGGTTGTTGTCGGCCAGGTAGCCCGCCAAGAACTCGGTCGCTTGGGCCGGCTGGACGCTGGTCAGCACGAATTCGAGTTGCTTTTGATACTCTGCCGCACTCCAGACCGGATCGCGTAGGTCCTTGATCAGCGCTGCGGTGTTTTCATCGACGTTCAAGAACAGGGCGTGTTGGATGAAGCGATCGGTGGGCTGGTCGAGCGCCCGCAGGGAGAGCCGAATCGCATCGACGCCGCCAAGTTTTGCCAAGCCCCGGATCGCCTCCAGACGAGCGCGCGGGTGCGGATCGGCGATGCGGTCGGCAAACCACGCCATCGCTTGATCGCGAGGGACGCTCGCCCGCGGGTCGGTCGGATCGGACCAGTCGGCCAGAATCCGAGTGGCGGCGGCACGAACACCGCCATTGGGATCGTCCAACAGGGTTTGCAACCATTTCGAATTCGGCTCGCCGACCGCGGCCGCCAGACGCGCCGCGGCCAACCGGTCCGTGCGTGCCTTCGCCGAACTCCAAACCCGATCCAGCTTGGTCGCCGTCTCCTCACCGCGTTCGATCAAGACGCGGCGGGACTGATCGGTCAGGTAGCGATCACCTGAATACAGATTCTCGATCAGCGTTTCGGTTTTCTGTTCGGTCAGATCGACCGGCTTACGCAGCGGATGCCCCTTGGCTGTGACTCGCCAAATGCGGCCGTGCCAGCGGTCGCGCCGCGGATCGCGGAAATCGACTTCGCCGTGGTTGATGATCGGGTTGGACCAGTCGGCGATGTACAGCGCCCCGTCGGGACCTTGTTTGATATCGATCGGGCGGAACGTGCTGGCGCTGGTGCGGATCAGGTCCGCTTCCTGGGTCGTCACAAAACCCGATTCAGTCTCCGACAGCGAGAACCGTGTCACGCGATTGGCCCGAAAGTCACAGGTCACCAACGATCCCTGCCAGTCCTCGGGGAAGCTTTCACCGTAGACGATTTCACCGCCACAGAACTTGGGGTAGTTGCCGGGGCTGATCAAATCCAGTTTCTGTCGCGTGCCCGGTGTGGGATTGAACCTTGCGCCGGGAAACACGTACGCGATGCCGGCAAAGCCTGCTCCATCGCTCATGAACGAGTTGCCCAGGGCGTCGAACTGGTGTCCCCAGGGGTTCCACAGGCCGCGAAAGAAGACGTCCATCCGCCGGTGCCGGGTGTCGAATCGAAATCCGCCGCCGGCTTTCAATCGAACCACGCCGTGCGGCGTCTCGGCGTCCGTGCGGGTGTACACCGACTGGTTCATGTACAAACGCCCGTCGGGGCCGAACAACAACGTGTGCAAGTTATGGTGCGTGTCCTCGGTACCGAATCCGCTGAGCACGCGTTCGCGGCGATCGGCTTTGCCGTCCCCGTCGGTATCTTCCAGAAACAACAAATCGGTGCTTTGAGCCACGTAGACCCCTCCGTCGCCCGGAGCGATCCCGGTGGGAATCAACAACCCGTCGGCGAACACGGTCGACTTGTCCGCGGTGCCATCGTGGTTGGAATCTTCCAACACCAAAACCTTGTCGGGCATCGCCTGTCCGACTTCGATCATCGGATAGGCTTCGCTGCTGGCGATCCACAGCCGACCTTGCGGGTCAAAGTTCATGTGGATCGGTTTGTTCAACATCGGGTTTTCGGCCCACAATGAAACCTCCAGGCCGTCGGCGACGACAAAGTCGGGCGTCGGTTGGGGCGTGAATTCCGCGTACTTGGATTCCAATCGCGGCGCGGGCTCTTGACCGCCCTCGGCCGTCAATTGTCTTAGCGACGCGATTTTGGCTTCTTCCTGTTCGATCAGCGGGTCGAACTGTGGAATTTCGACGGCGTTTTGCCCCTGTTCGTGTTTGCGGAATCCGAACACGTACGCCATGTTGGCCGGCCGCGAACGGTGGAACCACAGCCGATTCTTTTCCAAGACCACATGCCGCAAGGCCTCCGTTTGCGGGCTGTCTTGCCAAGCCCCGCGATCGATTCCAAGCGATTCCCCGATGGCAACCGCGGCGGCTTTGTAGCCGTCACTGTTCAGGTGCACGGGATCCTTCCGCAAGTGAGCGCTGGCAGCGACACCGGTCAAATCGACATCGTGACCACCGGTCTTGTCGCAAACTTGCGCGATCAGCTTTCCGTAGGAGTTGACCATTTCGGAGGTGACGACGGAGGGGCCGACCGGTGAAATCGGTGACAGGAACACCAACCGGCACTTGGGATCGATTTGCCGGATCCGCTCGGCCAGTCGCTGAAGATCTTCGGTGAACTTGACCATCGATTGGACTTTGGCCGCATCGGTGGTCTGCGTCGACGTCTCCAATGCGTTTGCCATCCCGTAGCCCAACACGGCGACGGTGGGGCGGGTCAGTTCGAGTTGCTTTTCCAGTTGCCGCCATCCTTCCCCGGCGGGCTCGTGACCGGCTTGGACCAGACTGAGCCCGTAGCGCGAGTCACCCGCCGGCGTGTCACCGTTCCAACCGAGGTTTCGGTAGGTGACGTCGGCCTCGGGAAACGCGGTGGTCATCATCACCTCGATCCAGCCGAAATACTGTTCTTGCTCGATCAGCCCGTCGCCGATCAGGACGACTCGGTCGCCGTCGCGGAGTTGCAGCGGATCGGCGGCACGGGCCGTGCCGTCGGCCATGATCACAGCGAGTGACAGGAACAGAAATCGGAGCGCGGAGAGGGGCAGCAGGCGAGTGCCAGACGAATTCATCAAGTCGGTCCGTGGTGGGATGGAGCGGAAAACGGGCAAGACCAAGGAAAGGCGGGGACGGACATTGTAGCTGGCCAGCGGGGCCGAACCATCAGTCGATCGGTCGGATCGTCCGACACCCTTTTTCCGCCGCAGGTTGGTCTCTAGCGCTGGTGTCTCGCCTTTCGGCGATTCCCGTTCGCGGCGACGCAGCTTTCTGGAAGTGCGATGGCGCTTCCGGGCTGTCGAACGTGGGGCTTTAGCGCGACGACGCTCCAGAAACGGACGTCGCACAGCGATCCCCAACTCCAACAAAAAACCCGATCGCGGATCAACCGCAACCGGGCTCGGGTTTCGTTTCAAACGCGGATCGATGACCCGCAGGGGGCGTCAAACTAGGCGGGAACCGCGGCCGTTTTGACCGTTGCGATGATCGCGCTGGCGACCATGTACGGGTCGGCGTTGGAGGCCGGACGTCGGTCTTCCAACCAACCTTTCCAACCGTTTTCGACCGTGCCGATCGGGATTCGAATCGACGCACCGCGGTCGGAAACACCATAGCTGAACTTGTCGATCGACTGCGTTTCGTGCAGACCGGTCAAACGTTGTTCGTTGTCGGCACCGTAGACGTCGATGTGCTCTTTGATCCGCGGTTCAAAGGCTTGGCAGATCGCTTCGTAAACTTCTTGGCTGCCGCAGGTTCGCAGCGTGCTGTTGGAGAAGTTTGCGTGCATCCCGCTGCCGTTCCAGTCACCGGGGACGGGTTTGCAGTGGTAGTTGATGCCGACGCCGTGGTTTTCCGCGACGCGATCCAGGATGTAGCGGCCCAACCAAACTTGGTCGCCGGCGTCCTTGGCACCCTTGGAGAAGACTTGGAATTCCCACTGGCCCATCATCACTTCGGCGTTGATGCCTTCGACGTTCAAGCCGGCTTCCAAGCACATTTCGAGATGCTCTTCGATGATTTCGCGGCCGACGGCTTTGCCGTTTCCGACGCTGCAGTAGTACGGGCCTTGCGGTCCGGGATAGCCTTCGGCGGGGAAACCGAGCGGTCGGTTGGTGCCGGGATCCCAGAGCGTGTATTCCTGTTCGAAACCGAACCAGAAATCGTTGTCGTCATCGTCGATGGTCGCACGGCCATTGGTGCGGTGCGGCGTGCCGTCGGCGTTGAGCACTTCGCACATCACCAGATACCCGGTGCCCATGCGGCCCGGATCGGGAACGACTTTGACGGGTTTGAGCAGACAATCCGATGCACCACCGGGAGCCTGTTCGGTAGACGAACCGTCAAAGGACCACATCGGCGCGTCTTCGACGTTTCCGCTGAAATCGGTGATGATCTTGGTCTTGCTTCTCAGGCTTTGCGTCGGCTGATAGCCATCCAGCCAGATGTATTCCAACTTGCACTTGGTCATAAATGAGATTCTCCCTAGGTGAATCAAACGAGTGGACCTGGGAAGACACGCGCCGCCGGGGCGGGGTGTCTTCATGTTACAACAATGTCTACGTCTACCTAACGCATCCGAGATGGATTCACGCATGGGGCCGGATCCGCTGGATCCGCCGCCCACACACTCGGCCATCCGGCCAGCCCAGTTGCAAGTGTGGTGTCAACCGCCTCTGAGCAACGACCAGCCCCGATCTTTCGATCGGATTACCGCAAGAACCGTGCTCCTGGTGTTCTCCGGTGTCCTCCTGGACTAATCAGCGGCGATGCAACCTCGTTGACACGACCGCCGACCCACAGAGACATACGATAACCAGATTCTTCTACCACGAAAGAGTCAAGTCGTCACCCCGTAAGTCATACTTTCGCGGGGATCCGAAGCCGATTTCCCGCCTCGAACGCTCGCGACGAGGGTTGATTGAGCAGGCCACCAGCCGTGCGAAGGTGACGATTCCGCCGCCGATCGTTCCCAGTGGCGGCTGAACCTGCGCTGACCCCTGTGCACCGCCATATTTCCCGCTCGATAGCCCCCCCCTTCAGACCGGCCCCCTAGATGTGGCGAAGCGGTGAAGAAAGTTTGATGCGGTCGATGGGGGATGCTTTTTGATCCTTTTCGCCGACTCGTGCACCGATGCACTGCGGCGACACGGTCCCGGGTGCACGGCCCTGGATGCACGGCCCGCGTGCCGACAGGTGCTGCCGGTCGAACGCACTACCGGTCCGCGCGGGGTGCCGTTCTAATGGTTCGCGACACCGATATCTCCATGCCGAAATGACACGATCGGGTCATTGGCAACGGTTCAGATTCACCCCCACCCCGTCGCGACGGTTTTTCACATGTCACAAGCTCCACGCAATCCTTTCGAAACCGCCCCCGATCAATTCGGTCAACCTGCCCGCAAGAGCAGCAACACCTGGCTGTGGGTGCTGGGGATCATCGGCGGCGTTTTTCTGTTCGGAACCATCCTCTGCTGTGGCGTGATGTATTTCGCCTGGGACCAGGCCGCGGGCGTGCTGGCCGAAGTGGCGGTGGAGGAATACGCCGATGATCCGGTCGTGATGGAAAACATCGGCACGATCCAAAGCAGCCAGATGAACTTGCGCGACGCGATGAAGGAATCGACCAAGGATGAAACGATCACGGCGATGGTGTTCGAGGTCCAGGGCGACAAAGGAAACGGCAAAATCATCCATCGCACCAACAATCAAACCCAGGAAGTCACCGTGACGCTGGTGATGGACAGCGGCGAAGAGTTCGAATTGGACGCGTTCGCCGAAACCTTGGACGGCTTTGATGCCGAACTGGAGGGCCTGGAAGAGCTGGAATCGGTCAACGGGGAAGTCCCAAGTGTCGAAGTCGGTGCTGAGCAAGGCGCCGAATCGTCTCAGGAGTGACGGGCCAGTCGGGAGCCGATCACGGCCGAAATCCATCGCCACTGGACGGGCTGTTTTGAGCCTACAATAGAATCCCGGCTCCGCTCCGTTTCCCGATGGTCTGATTTCTGCCATGGTTCGTCCCAGCCCGACTTCCGCTCCACGTTCGATTCTTCCACTCTGGATCGCAATGGTCCTGTGCTTGGTGCCGGCCCCATGGGTCCGCAGCGGCCCCGATGCCGTTGCCGACACGGACGCCGTCACCGACACGGACGCCGCGGAAAACGTGGCGAAACCGGCCGACCGAACCGCGGTCATCATCCCGCTGCACGAAGACATCAATCCGCTCAGCGGCGCCTTGCTGAAGCGCAAGTTCGCCGAGGCGGTCGATTCGGACGTGGACGTAATCATCTTGGATATTCACAGCCCCGGCGGGCTGGTCTACGTGACGTTCGAATTGATGGACATGATCTCCGACGCCAAAGACGTCGAAACGGTTGCGTTCATTCAAAAGGACGCGATCAGCGGTGCCGCCCTGATTTCGTTGGCCTGTGACAAAATCATCATGTTGCCGGGCGCGCGGATGGGCGACGCCGGTGAGATCGTGATGGGGGCCGATGGGGCATTCCGCTACACCGAAGCCAAAAGCCGCAGCGTGCTGGCCCAGAAAGTCCGCGACACCGCCCGTGCGACCGGCCGCCCGTTGGCGCTGGCCGAGAAGATGACCGACAAGGACATGGTCGTCTTTCGCGCCGTCCACAAGACCGACGCAACGGTGCGTTACATCAGCGACAAGGAATGGGAGTCGATGGAAAACGCCGACGAGTGGGAGCTGGGAAAACCGATCCGCGAAGCCGGCAAGGAAATGTTTTTTACCGTCAACGGTGCCCGCGCGGTCGAGTTGGGCATGGCCGATCGGACGGTCGAAAATGAAGCCGAACTGGCCGAAGTGTTGGGTGTGAAAACCCCGATCCCGGTGATGGAGCGGACCGGCACCGACACCGCCATCATGATCCTCAACTCCGGCTTCGTGACGTTCCTGTTGTTGGTGATCGGCATGGTCGCGCTGGTGATCGAGCTGGGCGCCCCCGGCGTCGGCATCGGCGGATTGACCTCGGTGCTGTGCTTCGGGCTGTTTTTCTGGAGCCGATTCCTTGGCGGGACCGCCGGCTGGTTGGAAGTGACCCTGTTTGTGCTGGGGTTGATCTTCATCGGCATGGAGATCTTTGTGATTCCCGGTTTCGGCGTCGCCGGCGTGGGCGGGCTGGGATTGATGCTGGGGTCGCTGGTGATGGCGTCGCGTCGTTTCGTCGTCCCCGGCAGCGCCGACGAACTGGCCGGTCTGGGCTGGGACATCGCCACGGTCCTGGGCGCCTTTGCCGGCTTCATGGTGGCCATGCTCGTGTTGGCCAACTACATCGGCGACATCCCGGGGCTGGGGCGGTTGACGCTCAAACCCCAAGTGGCCGTCGTGGGTGCCCAGGCCGGACCGGCCGGACCGGCCGACGCCGACACCGCCGCCCTGCTGCCGGGCTGGCAACGCGTTTCGCTGGGTGATGTCGGAATCGCCGCAGGCCCGCTCCGCCCGGGCGGGAAAATGAACATCGAGGACTACACCGTCGACGTGGTCACCGAAGGCGACTTTGTCGACGGCGGGACGAGCGTAAAAGTGATCGCCAAACAGGGCACACGAATTGTCGTGCGCCCCGTTTAAAGTCGCCACGTAGGATCGTCCGATTCGACCCGGTCAGTCCAGATCCACCACGTCCTGGCGCGCCGTCACGAAGCGATACTCGCCGAGCGTCGGATCGTCGCTGTCCAAGAATTGCTGTGCCGTGACGTCGCTGCTGCAAACGAATCCACAACTGCGCAGAAACGCCCTCGGTTCGGCCGGCCCGTACACGAATCGCTCTCCGATCATCTCCATCCGATCGACGAATTCGTGGATGTTCGGGTCGTCGGTGCCTTCGTTGATGACCGCCGGTGTGACGCAGTCCATCCACAGCACGCTCTGGGGGTGCTTGATGCGTCTGCGGATCGATCGCAGCAAACGTTGGTTCTGCTGTTCGTCGAAGTACATCGAACAGCCTTCATAGATGAACAACGTCAGCGCGGTTTCGGAGAACGCGAAGTGTTGTTGCAGCAACTCCCCCACGTCGTCCTGCAGGAAGTCCGCGGCGATCTGGTGGCGTTCCGGTGCGTCGGCGACGGCGTCGGACTGGTGTTCCAGTTGCTCGATCACGCGCTGCCGCTCGGCCAACATCACGGGCAGATCCAATTCGAACACCGTTGCACCTCGAAGCTCTGCGGCGCGGCGGATCGGCCGCATGTCCAACCCTGCTCCGACCATCACGATCTGTTCGATGCCGTCGATCGATCGCAGCACCTGATCGCAATGCCGGGTGCGTGCCCCGACCATCGCGCCGAGTTGCGGCAGCACCTTTTGCAGTCGCTTGGCCTGCAACAACCCGTGCGTCCCCGCGGCGACCCGATCATGATCGTGCGGGCCGTCGATTCGCAATTGCCGTCCTTGTGCGTCGGTCGTCGTCTGCGATGCGGCCGGCCCCCCCATCGCTCTCAAACCGGCGATGATTCGCGCGGAGGTTTTCAGATTCAATTTGGTCATCGGCGACTGCTCGCCGCCGCTTCGATGTTCCAGCAACTTTTGCGTCGCTTGGGCGAAGTAGCGCATCACCGCGACGGCGACGCGTTCATCGTCTTCGGACCAAAATTCGACCTCGATGGTGGCCAACACGACGCGACCGGAGAAGTAGCGTGATTGGATTCGCCGCGCGGTTTTCGGATCGACACGGCTGACGGCGCGCAAGTGGCTCGTGCTCGGGTTTTCGTACTTCACGTCCATCCCGACCAACCACAACGACGCGGACTCGTCCGGACGTCCGCGATGAATCCCCGTCAACGGCGTTCCGGTCAACAGCGTCGTCAACGCCATGCCACCGGTATAATCGGCCGAAAGCGAAATCAGGGCCGCCTGGTGGGTGCCGTGTTGATTGGTCGTCTCGACGACCAGTGGCAGCATCGATTCGCAGAACCCCGGACCGACCCGGGTGATCTTCCAACCCGTCCACTCGAGCACCGGAACGGCGCGGTGCAGCAATTTGTTCATCAGTTCGGGATTGATGCGTTCGGCATAGTCTTTTTCCCAACTGACTTCATGTTCAGTTTCAATCACAGCCATTAGTAGCCCCTGGGTGGCGTGTAAAGAGAGATGAAGCACCCACTATGGAGGTTTGAATTTAACGCTCAAGACAAAGGCCACTTTTCGGGCACGCGGCGAGGGTAAACCCTCTCGGAAGATGGCGCTTCGGTAAACCAGTGCAGACCTACTGTTGGATAGATCATTCTGTCCATGCACCTGATTGAGCGACTCTAATGCAGGCCTCCCAGTCCACCCAATACCGCTACCGCACTCTGCGTGAGTTGCCGGATGTGGCCGGTGTGAACTGTTGGCTGGTCCAGGACCAGCAAAGCGATGATCGTCTCGTGATTCGCGATCTTCCGACGGCGATGTTCAAAGAAGGCTTGCGGATACGTTTTCAGAATGAAGCCCGATTGCTGAGCGAAATCGACTGCCAGACCTATCACTCGATGGTCTCCTATGACATCGATGACGACCGCATCCGGTTGGTTTATCGCTACCGTGATGGGATCAGTTTGTCGCGGTTGATCGCACAGTCGGCGATGTCACCCAAGTCGACGTTGCGGTTGGCGTGTGACCTGTTGAAGGCACTGACGAAGATTCACGAACAGGGTTGCGTCCATCGCGACTGGCGACCCTCGCACGTGATCCTCAGCCCCTCAGGCGAAGCGGTCCTGGCGGGATACGGGCCGGTGTGGCGGGCCAACTTGGCCGCCGTCGACAGCCCGATCGGGATCGAAACTGTGCGTTACGCCTCGCCCGAGTTGGCGGGAATCGTTCGACATGACATCGGCCCCGCATCGGACCTGTACTCGCTCGGTTTGATCCTTTATTCGGCCCTCGCCGGCAAACCGATGTGCGACGCGTCAACGGTCGGCGAAATCTTGTTGCAGCACTCGACGCTGAACCTGGATGTCGATCGCTTCCCCGGTGATACGCCGCCCCAATTGGTCTCGATGATCGAGCGATTGACACAAAAGGAGCCGCGTGAGCGTTACCAATCCGCCGCCGCCGCACTGGCCGACGCCTCGGCGATTTTGCAAATGATCCTTGACGGCGATTCGGCATCGCCGGTGGTGATCGGCCGCAGCGACGCCCGCACCGATCTGGTCGACGCCGCCTTTGTCGGACGGGAACCGCAACTGCAGACCTTGCAACAAAACCTGACCGAGGTCGCCGCGGGCAGTTGGCGTCAGGTATTGATTTCCTGCGTTTCGGGGATGGGAAAAAGCCGGCTGAACCAAGAGATCACGCGTCTGGCCACACGCCACGGCTTTCTCGTTTTCCAAGGCGAATCGGTCCATCTGGCCGCCGCAGAGCCCAACGCGCCATGGGTCCAGGTCGTCAATCAGGTCGCCCAGTTCTGTCGATCCAATCCCGCCACGTGCGAACGACTTCAAGACGCGATCTCGGACTATCGCGAAGAAGTGACCACGGCCATGCCTTCCCTGGCAGACGTGTTCGGATGGACCGGCCGCACGCTGTCGGGTCCCGACGAACTCGGCCAAGGCCGGGTGATCGCAGCGTTTGCCGCGCTGCTGACCCAACTCGGTTCGGGCGACTGCCCGGTGATGATTTCGTTGGACGATTGTCAGTGGATGGATGACCAATCCGTTCGCATCCTGCAACGCGTCTCACGATCCACCGCGCCCTTCCAACTGCTGTTGCTGTCCACCCGCACCGACGAAGGCCAGTCGACACGCGTCCGCGAAGCCACCCAACTGGACCACCAATTGGATCTGGGGCCGCTGGATGTCGACAGCATTCGTCGGTTGAGTGAATCGATGGCCGGCGCGCTCCCCGACGAAGCGATCAAGGTCGTCCAGGACTTTGCCGAGGGCAGCCCCTTCATGGCGGCGGCCATCTTGCGTGGGATGGTCGAATCCGACGTGCTGGTTTCTGAAAAAGACCATTGGGTGCTCGACCACGATCGGCTGGAACACTTCCAAACCACCGCCGCGGCGGGCGAAGTCTTGGCGGGCCGACTGGACAACCTGCCGCCCAAGGCACGCCACTTCTTGGACGCCGCCGCCGTGATCGGCAGCGAATTCACGCTCGATGCCGTCGTCGAACTGTCGCAAATCGAGCTTTCGGAAAGTTTCTCGCTGCTGGCCGACATCCGCCGCCATCGGATGTTGTGGAGCAAGCCCGACGGCAGCTACGCGTTCGCCCACGACAAGATCCGCGAGACCGTTCTGGAGCACCTGCAAAGCGACGTCAAACGGCAAATGCATGGTCAGATCGGCCAGTACTTTGCCAAGACCCGGCCGGATCGAATCTACGACCTGGCTTATCACTTTGATGCCGCCGGCATGCACCGCGAGGCGCTGCCCTACGCGCTCACCGCCGCCGCCAAAGCTCGCCAAGAATTTTCGCTCGCCAGCGCGCGGCGGCAGTTGCAGATCGCCACCCGGGCCTTTCACGTCACCGACGATGCGACCCGGCATCAGGTCGAGTCGATGATGAGCGAAGTGTTGATGCTGCAAGGCGAGTACGACGAAGCCGAACGATGGCTGGCCGCGGCATCGGAGAGTGCGACCACGGAAATGGACGTTGCCGTCGTGGCAACACGCCAAGGCGAATTGGCCTTCAAACGCGGTGACAAGGTCCAGGCGGTGGAATTCTTCGAATCGGCACTCGCGCGTTTGGGACAACCCGTTTGCCGAAACCGTTTGCAACTGTGGGTCAACCTGTTGCGGGAAATCGCGGTGCAAGCCGCCCACACGGCGATGCCGTTTTGGGTCCGTCGTCGATCCGCTTCACCCGATCCCACCGAACAACTGCGGTTGCGGTTGTACAGCAACATCGCCCGTGGCTACTGGTACACACGCGACAAGTACTACACGCTTTGGGCGCACCTGAGCGGCATGAATCGCGGCGAACGTTATCGACCCTCGGCCGCACTGGCCCACGCCTACAGCGAACACGCCCCGGCGATGACGCTGCTGGGATGGTATCGACGCGGAATCGCCTACGCCATGCGGTCGCTGGACATTCGCAAAGAACTGCAGGACGTTTGGGGACAGGGCCAATCGCGCAACTTTATCAGCATCCTGCATTACTCGTTCAGCAATTACGAGCGCTGCATCAGCGAAGCCAGCCAAGCCGTCTCGATCCTCGAACGCACCGGCGATTTTTGGGAAGTCCACATCGCGCGTTACCAGTATGCCGCGTCGCTGTATCGCCAAGGCAACCTGCGCGAAGCGCTCGACCAAACGCGAATCAACTACCGATCGGCGGTTCGCCGCAGCGATTTCCAAGCCACCGGAAACATCGTCGAAGTCTGGGCACGGGCCGCACTGGGGAACATTCCCCTGGACGTGCTGCAGATCGAACTCAAGCGGAACGTCGACGACGCCCAACGAATCTGCGAAGTCAAACTCGCCTACGGCGTCTATCACTATTACCAACACGGGTTCGCCGAAGCCGTCAACGCTTTCAACGAAGCGGTCCAGATCGCCGAGGACGCGTCGGTCGTCAACGCCTACATCAGCCCCTGCTATGCCTGGCGCACGACCGCCCTGCGACGCCTGCTGGAAACCGAACCGGCACGCACCAAGGCGATGCGGCGGAAAAAAATTCGCGAGCTCGAATCGGCCGCCAAAACGGCCGTCCGGCTGGCCAAACGCTACACCAACGAATTGCCCCACGCGCTGCGTGAATACGCCGCGGTCTGCGCGCTCAAAGGCCAAACACGCCGTGCCCTGCGGCATTTTCAAGCCTCATTGCGGATCGCCGACCAACAGGGCGCTCGGCTGGAAGCGATCCAGACCACGCTGCTGCACGCCCAGCTTGCCGAAGAGGCCGGTTGGGAAGTGGACGAGGTGCTGGTCCGCGAAGCATCCGAAGACCTGCTGCAACTGAAAACCTCCGTCGGCGCGGTCGACGAAGGCAGTTCGCTTTCCCTGGTCGATCGATTCGATTCGCTGCTCGATGCCGGACGCCGCATCGCCGTGGGTACCGAAATCGATGCCATCCGCAACGAGATCATCGCCGCCGCCTCCAAACTGCTCCGCGGCGACCGGGTCCTGCTGATCCAACCGGCCGGCGACGACGGCGGCGAAGCGACCACCATTCCGCCCAACACCGTGTACGACCCCGACATCGTCAGCCAGGCGGAACAGGCCGAATCGGCGATCGTCTGTGAATACGAACGAAGCGATGTCTGTGACATCCGGGCCAACCATAGCGACCCCCATCACAACTATGGGACGTTCCTGTGTTGCCCGATCTACGTTCACGGCAAAATCAATTCCTACCTGTACATCGCCAACTCCTACATGATGGGCATGTTCGGCGACGACGAATTGCGAATCGCAACCTACCTGTCCTCCGCCGCCGGGGCCGCGTTCGAAAAAGCCGACGGCTTCACCCAACTGCAAGAGCTGAACCAAACCCTCGAACGCAAGGTCGCCCAGCGAACCGAAACGTTGCAACTGCGGAACGAAGAAATCGAGCGGGCCGCCGACCGATTGCGGGCAACCCAAGTCCACCTCCGCGAGGCGAAAGACGTTGCCGAGCAGGCCAATCGTGCCAAAAGTGATTTCCTGGCGCGGATGAGTCACGAAATCCGCACCCCCATCACCGCCGTGTTGGGCTATACCGAATTGATGCTTCGCGGCATCGCCTCGGATCCCGACGAACAACGCCAACACCTGGAAACCATCCACGGCAACGGTAGCCACTTGCTGCATCTGCTCAACGACATTCTGGATCTGTCGAAAATCGAAGCCGACAAGATCGAAGTCGAACAGATCAGCTGCGTGCCGGCGAAAGTCATCGGCGAAGTCATCAAGTCACTGCAAGGCAAGGCGGCCCAGAAAAACATCACGCTGGGGATCGATTCGGAATCCGAGATCCCCGAAACGATCACCAGCGACCCGACTCGGCTGCGGCAAATCGTGACCAACTTGATCGGCAACGCCATCAAGTTCACCGACCGCGGCGGCGTCACCGTGCGATTGTCGTCCCACATCAATGACACGACCGGATTGCCCGACCAACTGCATATTGCGATTCGCGATAGCGGGATCGGGATGGACGCCGAACAACTGCAAAAGATTTTTGACCCGTTTGCCCAAGCCGACACCTCCACCACGCGGAAGTATGGCGGGACCGGTTTGGGACTGTCGATCAGTAAACGCCTGGCCGAATCACTCGGCGGCGGACTGGACGTGGAAAGCATTCCGGGCGTCGGCAGCACCTTCACCGTGCGGATCGCCGCGGATACCCGGCCCGGCGATCGGCTGTTGGGCGATTCCGAAGTGATCGAGCTGGCAACCGGCCGCAATGAAGCCCAGTGGCAGCGAGTGGATTTGAGCGGCGCACGGGTCTTGGTGGTCGATGATGCCGAGACCAACCGTGACTTGATCCGCCGTTTGCTGACCAGTGCCGGAGCCGAGGTCCAAAGCGTCGCCGATGGCCAGCAAGCGGTCGATTTCTTCGTCGATGCCGACGGACACATCGACCATCACCAGATCGATTTGGTTTTGATGGACATGCAGATGCCCGTGCTGGACGGTTACTCCGCGACGCAACAACTGTGCAGCGCCGGATTACAAATCCCGATCGTCGCCATGACCGCCAATTCGATGGTCGGCGACGACAACAAATGCCGTCAAGTCGGCTGCCGAGACTACGTTTCCAAACCCATCGACTTGGACGCGTTGTTGGAAACGGTTCGCCGTTGGTGTGCCGATTCGATCGCCGCGCACGACGCCAAATCCGAACCGGCGACCGCTCCACAATCGACTTCCGATCAACCCGTTTCCACCCAACCCACGCCCGCCGCATTGTCCGACAACGAATCCCGTCCGTCACACCTGCCTAGCGATTGGTTACGACAATTCGCCATCGATCTGGTCGCCAAAGTCCACTTTCAAATGCCGGCCATCAAGAACGCCTATGAGTGTGCCGATTACGGCGAAGTGGCGCGAAAGCTGCATTGGATCAAAGGCTCCGGCGGCACCGTGGGCTTGAACACCTTGACCGACCTGGCCAAATCCTGTGAGCAAGCTGCCAAAGCATCCGATACCGACGCCTTGACCGAGCGATTGGACGCGATCGAGTCCTACGTCGGCATGCTGGTCGACGAATGCGGCGACGAGTTGCCCCAGTCGCAATCGGTCGACGGCGCTTCCTAGCCAACAATCGCAACCCGAAAATAGAACGCTGACAGAGCCCTATCGCGCCCGCTGCAGACTGAGCGAAAATTGGTGCGCGTTGACGGAATTCCAACTGTCATCAAAATCGCCGCCCATGAAACCGCTCTGGTCCACTGATTGGCTGGGCCCGAACGACCACTGATACGCCGCGTCGATCGCCATGCCGCGCCACTGGCATCCGTAGCCGAACGAAAGGGCGTGTTCCAAGATCGTCTGAATGTAGGGCGTCACCGTGGAATCGGGGATCGGATTGCGGTGGAACGCGTATCCGACGCGAAACACTTTATCGGCGGCAAATTTTCGCTCGATCCCGAATCGCAACGACACCGTGTCACGCCAATCCAGCGGAAACGATTCCAACAGCGTCGGGGCGACAAACTGGAACACCGCGTTGTCGGGGTCTTGCAGCGAAAGATCAAACTGGTTGTAGGCGCTCGACCAGTCGTACCAGATCGCGTCAAACAACAACGTGCAACGCTCGCTGCGGCGGTGGGCCAACCCGACTCCCAGCGAACGCGGCCATTTGACATCCAACATCGAATCGTATCTGGCGGCCCCCATCCCCGGGATCTCGACCACCGTCGTGCCGTCCAGCTCCATCGTGGTTTCGTGTTGATAGCTGACCCCGACGGTGGTCGACGGGTTCAAATCGTATTGCATCCCGACCGACCAACTCAGCCCCGCGCCGGTGCCCTGCAAATCCATCCGGGTCGGGGTCCCGGCAAACGCGTTGGGGCCTTGCAGCGTGTACGGTCCTTCCAACTCGATGTGATTGATCGCCGCCCCCAGCGTGGTGCCGACCGAAAGCCGATCGGTCAGTTTCAGCGACAGTGTGGGCAGCAACCGCGCCAGCGCCCCGATGGACTTGTAGTGCTGACGGCCGGAGAACGGAGCCGGGCCGTTCATCATGTATTCGGCGGAGAAACCGGCGTGAGAAAACGCGCCGAATCCGATCGTGACGTAATCATCCATCTTCTTGGCGATCGCGACCTCGCCGATCGGAAACGGGTTGTCGATGTCGCCGACACGCGGATTGTCACCGTCGTCGTATTCCAAATCGGTCAGCAACAAGTGACCGCCGATCTCAAACAAGCAATCGGCATCGTTTCGCACCAGGCCCGCCGGGTTGTCCAGCATCACGTGTGCGTTGTCGCTCATCGCGATGTTGGCCCCGCCGCGTCCGATGCTGCGGGCCGAGATGCCATCTCGAATCGTTCCGTCGGCCAACGCGACCGAACACATGACCCAGCTGGCGAGCGTCGTCATCGCCGCCGTCATCGTCGCTGTCCGTTTTAATCGCTTCTTCATCGTGCGTCCTGCGTCATCCTGCGCAATGGCCTATCTCAGATCCCATAGTAGGGGTTATTCGGGCTGTCGCTCGGCCGGACGTGAACAAAGGTCGTGATGGAGGGAATTCCCTCGCGCGTCACGGGGTGTCTCCGCATTGCCCTGACGTAATTTTAGCTACAGCGTCGTGGCAACGATCGCGACAACATGCCCCAAAGAATCTCAGTGGCATCCCGATGCGATGGGATGCACTGAACCCCGATCAGTGGACAATCTGATGTTCGACGGCCGACAACAAATCGTAAACAGCAAAATTCTGGTCATCGACGATGAACAGATCATCATCGACGTGATCACGGCCCACCTGAATGTGGCCGGGTTTTGGAACGTCGTCGGGATCAGTGATTCGATCGATGCCGTCCAACGGATGAAGCAGGAAAACCCCGACCTGGTCCTGTTGGACATCTCGATGCCAGACGTCAGCGGGAATTACCTGATTCAAATCGCCCGCGCCGATCCGAATCTAAACACGGTGCCGTTGATCGTGGTGACGGCAAGCGATTCAGAAGACATCCATCGTCGCGCGCTGGAATTGGGCGCCGACGAAGTGCTGACCAAGCCCCTGCAACCGGGCGTGCTGGTCAAACGCGTCGAACACGCGCTCGGCCGCAAACTGGAATCCGACGTTTCCTCGCTGAACCAACGGCAGCAGCGCTGCAAGCCGGCCAACGAAAAATACAACGAGCTCCGCGGTCTGGGCGGCCGCATCCTTTGATCTCGGTTCTGCTGCCGAAGGCGCACGCATCAGGTTTCGATTCCGTGAAACTCTCTTACCAACGTCGCTACCTTCGCCAGAAGGTGGCTCCCCGGCGCTTTCCACGCTCGCATCGAGCGTAGCGACATCAACGTGGCACTGTCCAGTTAATCGCTTGGTTTCGACGAAGCACGCCGAGGACCTACAGCCCCACGTTGTGGTCGACCAGGGCGTAACTCTTTTGAAACGCCACGACGGCGTCCTGTTTTCCCATCACCAGAATCGTCTCGCCGCACTGAAACACGCGATCGCCGGCGGGATTGAAATCTAACGATTCGTCTCGGGTTTTGACCGCCACGACCAGCAATTGGTGCCGGTCGCGGACACGCAACTGGGCGATCGACTGATTTTCAATCGAGCTGCCGTTGGGGATGAACAACTCGTCCAGGATCAACTCCTTGAACTCGGGCTCGTTCAGCGACGAAAAGAACTGTGCCGCCGTCGGCCGCGTGACCAGACGCGACAGGTACTCGGCGACCATCTGGTGTCCCATCACGACTTCGTTCGCGCCGGCCTGGCGGAGCTTTCGGGAACTGCTTTCCTGGTCGGCTTGGGCGACGATGCGGATCCCCGGACACAGATTCCGCGCCGACAGCGTGATGAACACGTTCTGCGCATCGGTCGGTAACGCGACGACGATCGCACTGGCCTCGGTGATCCGGGCCTCCTTCAACGTTTCTTCGTCGGTCGCGTCGGCGTTGATCGCCAAATAACCCTGATCGATCGCAAGCTGATAATGAACCGGGTCGATCTCCAAAATCACAAACTTGTACCGTCGCTGTTGCAGATCCTTTGCCAACACCGGCCCGGTCTTGCCAAATCCACAAATGATCGTGTGGTTCTTCAAACGTGAAAGTTCTTTTTCCATTCGTCGACGTCCGAACGCGTGATCTAATTCGCCTTGAAGGGTCAACTGGATCATTCCGGTAAAAGTGTATGCCGCCGCCGTCGTGCCCAGCAAAATGACGGCGATGGACAACAGCTGCGTCGTCCAGTCTTGACCACTTTGTTCGCTGTAACCGACCGTCGAAATCGTGATCACCACCATCCAACAGGCTTCCAGCCAATCGTATCCGGCGACCAGACGATAGCCCACCACGGCCAAGAAGACGATCACGACAAGCGCCGAAGCGCCGCGACGAATCTTGGTGAAGGGCGAGTTCATGGGCAAATTGACAATCGGTCGATGCGGGACTTTCCAGCCATCGGCGACGATCGCCACTCGATCTGCGGGTTGACGATGCGTTCCGAGGGTCGCCGTGTTCTCCGAACTCGGCGGATCGAGAAAGCGAAGCTTTGCCCCGCGCCGACCTCGGAGAGGACGGCGACTGTCCAGACCAAACGAAAACGAAGCTGCGGTAGACCATTAGGATACACACTCTCCGCCGCCGCGACCCACTTAACTTGCCGCTCACAAAACCGCCAGCGGATTCCGCTTGGATTCCAGGGTCCCACGTGTCACCCCCATCCGGTTGGTCGCGCCGAGCGTCTTCCACACCTGCTCGGCGGTCAAGTCGCCACGCAACAGGTCACGGTACAGCGAAACCGTCTTGATCAGCTGCCGCGGCGATTCCTCCAGCATCTCCAATCGGAACCAACGAACCCCGTGGTCGAGCAACTTGGCGGCCGTTTCCGCGCCGCTTTGCGGTGTCGCATTGTAAAGCGTGTTGCGACACGCGACGTCGGCCTGTAGCGTGTGCTCGGCCCCGACCCGGTCACGCAATTGCACCACGTGGTCGTCACAGGGCCGGCCACAGTTGGTCTTGTTCGTCCCCGGCGAAAGCACCGAACAGAACACACAATGCTCCATGTGGAACATCGGAATGTGTTGATGCAGCACCACCTCCATCCACTGCGACGGCACCGATTCGATCAGGTCGGCCAGTTGATCACAATTCAAATCATACGACGCTGTCACCCGGCACGCCCCCAAGGAGCGGACCCACTCGGCCGATCGATGATTGGCAACGTTCAACGAAAAATCGGCGATCGTCGGGATCGGCGTCTCCCGAAAGTACTCGAGTGCCGCCAGATTCCGCGCCAGAATGAAGTCGGGTTTGTGACGTGACAACACCCGCAACAATCCCATCTCGGCGGGCTTCTGCATCCGCACCGACGCGATGCCGAACGGGATCGACTCCGCCGCGACGATCTCCTTCACCGCCGCGTATTGCCGGACGTCGTGAAAGTCGACGTAAATCAAATCGACAGCCGCCCGAGTGGCCGCGGTGACCTGTTCCAGCGTCCGGCACAGGATGGAGATCTTGGGCGATGACGCAAGTGATTCGTCGGCACGAATCGGTGCCAGCAGCGCTTCGCCATCGGCCACGCGGATCGACCGCGCGGGAGGTTCTTCCATCCGCCGCGCCAGTCGCTCGGTCACCCGCCGTCGCAGCTCGTTGATCATGCTGGCCGGCACCATCGGGTCCCCCTCGATCACGGCATTGAGCGTTCGCATCCGGAAGGCCGTCGCGCCCAGGCGCGACAGTTTTTCGGCAAGCATGGATTCGCTTGCGGGATGCTTGTTCGCCCGTTCCAGTGGAACGTCGGATTGAGCCGTTTCGGACAACGCGGCCGCCCCGATGAGTGTTGCGGTGACTTGCAACGGCTTGCCGGTCGCTGCGACGACGGAGAAGTCGAGGTCGCGCCGCGTCACCGGATCGGCAACATTGAACGACGCCCGCAATCGCCGATTCAATTTGGGGTCGTCGTTCTTGAATACCGAAGCCCCTTCGGCGATGATCGACCAATCGATCTCACCCCGTCCGAATCCGATCCACGCCGTCTTTCCGGCGCGAACCGTTTTCCGTTTTTCGCCGTCGTCGGTGTGCAACGAATAGACTCGCCCACCCAGCATCGCTTGGTCGCTGCCGTCGGTTTGGGTCGACTCGATGCCCAGACCGTCACCCAGCGAAACGTCGGCCGCCAATCGTGTGCGGATCCGGTCGCCATCGATTCGCCCCACCTGCCCCAACAAGATCCCGCGTTTGGCGCTGTGACGTCCGGGGACCAACCGTTTGTGGTCGTTTCCTTCCAACCATCCCGGCGTGAAGCCGCGCGAAAACGACAGCTCCATCTCCTGCTTCGCCTGTTCGCTGACGGTGACCCGCCCCTCGGCGGCGGCCTGGTCGATCGACCGCCGATAGTGGTTCGTCAGATTGGCGACGTATTCGGGCGTCTTCAAACGGCCTTCGATCTTCAGCGACGCGACGCCGGCTTGCATCAACGCGACGATCGATTCGTACCCGGCCAAATCCTGGGGGCTTAGCAAGTAACGCACGTCATCCAGATCGACGTCCTTGCCGTCACAGATCACTTCGTAGGGCAACCGGCACGCTTGGGCACATTGCCCGCGATTGGCACTTCGCCCGCCGAGCGACTCGCTGGTCAAACACTGGCCGGAATAGGCCACGCACAACGCCCCGTGGATGAAGACTTCCAGCGGCATCTCGGTCGCCGCGGCGATCTTGCTGATTTCGGCGACCGACAATTCGCGAGCCAGCACCGCCCGCGTGATCCCCAACTCCGACGCCACCGCAATCGTCTCGGCACTGGTCAGACTCATCTGCGTGCTGGCGTGGATCTCCAGTTCGCCGCAGATCTCGCGGACCAATCGGGCGACGCCGAAATCCTGGACCAGCACCGCGTCGACACCGCTTTCGGCGATCCGCTCGATCACCCGCACCAGCCGCGGCAATTCCGACGGAAACACCAGCGTGTTCATCGTCGTGTAGCCCCGCACACCCCGGCTGCGGAGCAGCTTCATCAATTCGGGCAGATCGTCCAGGTGAAAATTTTTGGCCCGGTGGCGGGCGTTGAACCCGCAATCCAAGCCAAAATAAATCGCGTCGGCACCGTTTTCGATCGCCGCCCGCGCGCAGTCCCAGTCCCCCGCCGGGGCGAGTAGTTCGGGAGGGGCGAGTAATTGGGAAGACATCGGGGGAGACGTTGGATCCATAAACCAAAGTATGGCGCAGGCCGCCGCGAAAGCGTAGGGGCAAGTGCGGCAGTTGGGCGGCCAAATCACCGGGGATGCGAGCCGACCGCCCCTTCCCGCGGTTCTTCAAATTCACCCTCCGTGGCAGAGGTCGTGCGGTTTTTAACCTCTGATTTAACAGGCGTTTACGACTTCACCCTCCCCTTGGGAGGGTCGCGGAGGAGTAAGCGACGACGCGGGGAGGGTTGATCCGCGATTTGACACGACCGGCGGTCAAAAGCTTGTCTAGCGATACACCTTTCGACCTCCCCTCGCTGCGCTCGACCCTCCTGCCAGGAGGGTTAATTTGAAAAACCGCACGACCTCGGCAGGGAGGGTGACTTGCATGCGCGAACCCGCGGATCCCCGACTGCGATAACATCCGTGGGTTCGCGCTGCCATCGGTGGGCTTTTTCGATTCCCCCTGATCTCCCTCCCCAGTCACACGCCACCCGTTCCGCCATGTCCCAATCCGCAAAGTACCCCACCTCCTGGCTGACCTGGTACCTGTGGCTCGTCGGCGTCGTCTCGCAATTGGCGTTCGTCGCCGCTGTGATGCCCCAGTCCTGGATCGTCGACATCACCGCGCGATTGCAACTGGAACCCTTCCCCGAAACACCGTTGGCGTTCTACTTGGCCCGCCACCTGTCGCTGCTGTACGGGGCCGTCGGGATCGCCCTGATCGTGGTTTCCTATCGGATTTCACGATTCCGCGAATTCATCGGATATCTGGCCGTCGGCATCGTCGCGTTCGGTCTGTTGCAAGGGCTGATCGATTTGCAATCCGGGATGCCGATCTGGTGGACCGCCGCAGAATCGATCAGCAGCGTCATCGGCGGCATCCTGCTGTTCGGGTTGCACCGCCGCTGCCGCTGATTTTCGCGTTCCGATCCGGCAACGCGAGCTATCGTTTCGACGTGCCACCAACCCTTCGAGAACGCGAAAACGAAACGACAGCGATGTTGAAATACCTGTTGATCCCACTCGGCGTTCTCTCGGCGATCGTCTTGGCGGCTCCCGACCTGGTCGTCCTGGGCTATTTCTTCTTGATCCTTCCGGGGCTGATTCTGACGGTCATACCGACGGTGTTCGTCTATCTGCTCGCCACGTTTTTGATTCGGCCCTTTGTGCCGATGTCGTCTCGGATCGGATCAACGGCGATCGCGTTCGGCTTGGCGATCGCCCTCGGTTTTCTGGTGATGTTGCCCTGGCGAATGACGGAACTTCGTCGTTTTCAACAGGCCGCGATCCCCGACATCGTCGCAACACCGGCGATCCGACTGTCGGGAAACGTGCTCGTCGATTTTCCTCCCGAGCGTGGTCCAGCGAGTAAAGAAATGTCGTGTGATCATCGTTGCACGATCTTACTGGATCTGCCGGGCGTCCAAAGCGTCACCAAAATCAGCGGTGACAACGCGAAAACATACCGATGCGGTGCCGACGAATTTGGAACGCTGGTTCGGCCGGATCAACCGCAAAAGATCCTTGACGCATTCGGCAAATTGTCTCGGCCACATGGGGCTGGGGCCTTTGAAGCACGCAAGCGTTTGGGGCGGGCGTTGCAAGCCGATTGGGCGTTGCGCATCGCACAAGGAGAGACCTTGCGAGAGGACACGCCGCTGGGGACCGATCGGATCGATTGGCGAGTGGTTTACCAGGACGTTCGACAACCTGGCGAGCCTCGCATCAAACGTTTGGAGATCTGCGACAGCCATGGAACGGTCAAGGCCCGACGCTCACTGGTGAAACACCGTGTGCCATCACCCTTCTTCTACTTTGGGTTCGAAGGTGCATTCACGAATGCCAGATTCACCATCGGCGGTTCCACCTATTCCAACCAGACACGGTACTTTGACTTCGATCCCGATGTTGAACTGCTACGCAGCACCGGGATTCCGAAACCGGATCCGGCGCCGGACGCGGTCGCTCGGATGGAACGATCACTGATTCAAACGCTGGACGACCCGAACGCGACCGCAGCACAACTGTTGATGGCCCCGATGTGGTTGAGCCTGTTTCGATACGACGCAGACAAAGCGCAAGTCGACACGATCGCGAAGATATTGCTGGAGGAACGAATTGCTGATCCCTACGAGCTGCTGCAAACGGCGCTGCGGAGCAAGACCGACCTGACCGCATTACGCCACGGTTTGACCAAACGTTTTTTGGCGGCCGATGACCCGAAAGCCCGAACATGGTATGTGGCCGCATTGGTCGACATGCCCGATGGGACGTTCGCCCAGCCGAGCAACAACGAGCGAGCGATCTGGGAACGAGCCGATTCCGTCCCCGAAGCGGCGCCCTTTTTGGAACGCCTGGCCGATCAAGGAACCATCGTCGTTCCCATCCTGATGGCGACTCTCGATGGCGTGTTAGAAAAACCGTGGCATGAACGACGGCGGGTCGTTCGCGGCGTTCGTGAAGCCTTCAAGCGATTGGGCCCGGACGCGTCGGAGGCCATTCCGCGCATCACAACCTTAATGACCGAGCTGCGGTCGCCACTGACCAATTCGTCCAAGGATCGTCTCCAATGGCTCGTGGCCCTCCATCGAATGGGCGTGCCCGCCGAGGAATTGCCCTACGGCAGCTGGGTGAAAACTCCATCAGACCTCCAGCGGCATTCAAAACGAGTTCGCGATCAAGTCGAACGTTACGAAGCCGAGCGACTTGAAACGGGTTAATACCCCGCCGCAATTCGGTCTTTGGTGGCGGGGCATCATCGTAGCGGAAGCCGCCAAGGCTTTCGCCACCCGAGCAGGGTCGGGGCATCAGCAGGAGTTGCGTTTCCCCTCCGATTATTGTCCCGTCGGCGCCATACCGTCTGCGATTCTCTCATCGAACCGACCATCCGCTACATCGGTTCGTCCCGCGATTCCACGTCACCAGTCGGTTTCTGGTTCGATGGAGCAGGAAAGTGACGCGGAGGTTGAATTCTCCGTCGATTCGGTTCAGAAAAGGTCGTTGCTGCCAATGGCGCCAAAAGAAATCCAACGGTGAGCACTGGAACGATCAATAAGAGTTGAGGTTTGTGATCGATAGCAAAAACAGCAGTACCTACAACAGCAACATACGTGGCAACCCATAACAGAGTGCCGAGTCGGAATTTGAAAGGGCGTTTGGATCCGACGCCTCGCAAAAGCCGCTGATCGAAAACTGCCCGTAGCTCATCAAACGTATCGCGACGAGCCAGTGCCAATGAGGCAATAAGTATCAGTGTCGCAGTGCTCAAAACGAGTGCGAGCGCATGAGTGTTCCACACGAGATTCACTGTAGAAGAAAAACACGATGAGTCGGCCGCAACTCAGTTTTCGGGTTGCCGATGCGCTCCAAGGGTCGATCTGCCCTCCCAGCTTGGCGTACGCCGAACAGCAACTGTCCAGCCCAAGCGAAAATGAAGCCGCGGTAGACTACTAGGATAGATCTTCAGAACGTCGTGGCGCGAAAATTAGAGAATCCGAAGCGTTTCTCTCCAGGAACGATTTACTCCTCATCCGAAGGCTCTCCTTTGCCGGCCGCGTCACCAGAGTTGTTCTGGGACGAAATGCTTTCGAGGAGATCGAGAAGCTTGTCGTGTCGGTCAGCCTGTTGCTCCCAGCGGTCCAGCAGGGCATCGTAACGATCGGCTTGAGTTTTCGAACGCGCTAATTGACGCTCTGTCTCATCTTGCATGTCCTGCGTTTGATCCAGTTGCTGCTGTGTTTGTTCGGTCTGGCGATCGTAATCATCGAGCTGCTTTTGGTAGGCTGCATCATAGTCATTGCTGGCTTGCGGCGAGCATGAGCCGAGCAATGCGAATAACACTGCGATCGGTAGGAATTTCATCAGACATGTTCTCCCATCATCTCTTGAACGGCAATCAATCGGTTCCAAGTGCGAAAAACAACCCCCGTCCCCTTTAGGGCGCGCGGGCGCCATTTTAGACGAACACGTAGGTCTGGATGCGATCGATGGAGCGTTGGGTTTGGGTGGTTGTCCGCAAGGGTGGCAGGCGGGTCAGATAGTCTTCGGGTAAACCTCGCTCGCGGAGGAAGGTTTGCGTCGCCTTGTAGTCCGCGTCGCGGAAGGCTTCGGCACGCTGATAGAGCCGAATGCCTAGGATCGCGTCGGCGATTTGGGTGATCAGGGTTTGCCAGCGGTCATGATCCACGCTGGCCGGATCGATCGTCGCTGGGCGGTTGGCTTGGCTGGTGTATGCGTCGATCACGCTTTGACGCCACGATCGCTCCGAATCGCCGACGCCGCCTTCATTGATTTCCATCTGCACCAGGTCAATGATTTCATAAAAGATGGCATCGGCCGTGGCGTCAAACATCGCCGCCGACGGGGCGATGGTTTCATCGCCGAGCAGCGCCGCGGTGACCCGCTCGATCAACCACAGCCTCTGACCGGCGTCCCATTGGTCAAACCAGTCCACACCGTATTCGTGCTGCGGCGCCTCGCCGCGAAGCTGGGCGACATGGGCATCGACCATCATCCCGATCGCCCCCCGGACCAAGTCCGCTTCGGCGCCCGTCAGATTTCGCAGTCCAGCGGTGGTTGGCCATGGCATGGTGAATCACTCGCTCCACTAACATTGACTCGCGGTCGATCTCCACACGAATTGCGGAGGGTTAATCGTAAGATCGGATCGATACGGACGACTCTACCGATGTTACAATGGGCACCGTCGTCAAGGAATCCAAAATGAGCACCACGTTGAAACTCACCGTCCCCGAATACGAGCAGATGATTGCTCGAGGTGCGTTTACCTGCCTGAAGCGCAAGATCGAATTCATCGGAGGAGAGCTGCGAGAAATGAGTCCCGCCGGGCCGGTGCATGATGATTACATTGAATTCTTGCTCGGCTGGGCGGCCAGTCTTGCAGCGAAAGATGAATGTCGAATTCGCTGTCAGTCCGGGTTGCTGGTCGGCAACAGCGTGCCGGAGCCAGACTTTACGCTGCTCGCTCCCAAGCGTTACGGTCGCAGTCGGCCGACAGCTGACGATGTCTTTCTATTGGTCGAAGTCGCAGACTCCAGTTTAACGTACGACCTCGGTGAAAAGTCTCAGCTGTACGCCCGAAGCGGAATCCGGGAATACTGGGTCATTGATGTCGCTGGCCGAACGCTCCATCGACATACTGATCCAGTTAACGGCAGCTATCAAAGTGTCGACCGGTACGACGAACATTCCACCGTGACCCCAGCGTTCTTTCCGTCGCTCGCGCTCTCGCTTTCAGAACTGTTTCTTAAGGACTGACATGGATCGAATTTTGAGTTTCGCACTAGCGGTGGCCGTCCAGTGTTTCGCGCTGTCCTGTTTCGCGGCCGATCGACCGAACATCGTGATGGCGTTTGCCGATGATTGGGGCAAATACGCCAGCGTCTACGCGACACTTGAGCCCGGCGGCCCGAGCGACGTGATCTCCACGCCCAACTTTGATCGACTGGCCGCCGACGGGGTGCTGTTCACTCGGGCCTATGTCAGCGCACCGTCGTGCACCCCGTGCCGCAGTTCGTTGCTATCGGGCCAGCACTTTTGGCGTTGCGGCCGGGCGTCGATCCTGCAGGGTGCGATCTGGGACTTTTCCAATCCCGCCTACCCGCTGATCCTGGAACGAGCCGGCTACCGGATCGGTCACACCTATAAAGTCTGGTCCCCGGGTTCCCCCGCCGATGCACCGCATGGTGGCAAGCGGACCTCGTTCAATCGTCACGGTCGCCGATTCAATGGGTTCTCGCAAAACGCGATGAAAGCCGAAGACCACCAAGCCGGCAAGGCGCGGCTGCTAGAAGAGGTCCGTCAGAACGTGCGTTCGTTTTTGGACGCCGATGGTGACCAAGCGGTCGATGGCGAGGCGCCGTTTTGTTATTGGTTCGGGCCGACCAATTGTCACCGCAAATGGATCGCTGGCAGTGGGAACGCGTTGTGGGGAATCGATCCGGACGACCTGAAAGGCAAGCTGCCGCCCTACCTGCCGGACGTCGACGTGGTTCGCCAAGACGTTGCCGATTACCTGGGCGAAGCTCAAGCATTTGACGCGTCGTTGGGCGTGATCGTTGAAGAATTGCGCCGCGTCGGACAACTCGACAACACGATCTTGGTGGTCAGCGGCGACCATGGAATCCCTGGCGTCACGCGTGGCAAATGCAACCTGTACGATTTGGGAACCAGTGTTCCGCTGGCGATCCATTGGCCCGGCGGAATTAAAACGCCCGGACGCGTCGTCGACGATTTCGTCTCGCTGCCCGACCTGGCGCCGACGTTCTTGCAAGCCGCCGGAGAATCGATCCCAGACGTCATGACCGCGAGATCGTTATTGAGCATCCTGGAAAGTGAACAAGACGGCCAAGTCGATCCCGCCCGCGACGCCGTCTTCACCGGTCGCGAGCGGCACGTCGCCAAAGCACGTGCCGGCAACAAGCCCTACCCGCAACGCGCGATCCGCACCGATCAGTACTTGTACATCATCAATTTCACGCCCGATCGGTGGCCGATGGGCGACGCAGCGGGATTCGGCAGGTCAGACGGCCCGATGCCCTCACTGGAAAAATTGCGTGAAAACACTTTCAGTGCCTTTGGCGACCTGGATGCGAGCCCGACGAAGGCCTGGGTGGTGCTGCACCGCGACGAAGATCCCCAATCGTTTGACTATGCGGTCGGTCGGCGTCCACGGTTTGAACTGTACGACATCCAGGCCGATCCGCATTGCATGCAGAATTTGGCGTCCGATGTCAAACACGACGCGGTCCGCCAAGCGTTACACACCCGGCTGATGACGGAACTGGAACGGACCGGCGACCCGCGGGTTGGCGACGATGTGGTGTTTGAACGATCGCCGTTTACCGACTGATCGGGCGGTGAACGCTGGTATTGGGTTTTAGCCGCCTGTCCTCGCTGCTTTGCAGCGACGGAAAATCGCCTCAAGGCTAGACACCAACGCTTGTGCCCGAACCGGTTAACCCTTGGCCAACAGCAACACCAGCTTTCGTTTTTGACTCAAGCGGACCATGGCCTTGGGTGAGAGTTCGACGCGATTGGTGGCCTTGGCGATGTCGATGCACAACAGCTTGATCCCTTCGTCCGAATCAGCGCTGTCGGGGTCGGTGCTGCCGGCAACCACCTCGGCATGCACCATCAAGCATCGATCGCCCTTGCGGAGCAGATAAACGGCGTCGGCTTGGACATCCTCGGGCGCCTCGAGTGGTCGAAAATCGTAGCGGCTGCTGATAAAGTCAAGTTGGCGGTCACCGATCAGTTCGGAAAACTGTTTCAGGAACGCTTCTTCGATGGAGTCTTTGGTGATCGTCTGGCGATTGTCTGCCGCACGGGGACCCAACTGGTCTTTTTCGGTATCCGATTCGGCGGTGCCAGATTTGCCGGCGTCCGCGTCCACCTCGGCCGCTTTTCGTTCCTGTTTTTCGCGTTCCTTTTCCGCCAACCGCTCAATCTGTGGCAGGTAAAGTTCGAACTTCTCGATGATCTCGCGCGCCTTGTCCTGTTTGCGCTTCAGCCGTCGGACCTGCCGCTCACGATCCTTGGCTTTGGCGTCGACTTCCTTCTCCGGATCCTGACGCAGGATCCGTTGACGGCTCTCACGGTACTTTTCGTACGCCTCGTTGAGCTTGGTGTGCGAATCCGCCCATTGGCGTTCCAGGAAATGCGCCCGCGCGTCCATGATCGCCGGCGCCGATCGACTGCCGCGCAATTCGCCGTACAGATCTTGCAGATCGTCGACCGAAACCGGCCGCGCTTTCGTCTTGTCGTTCAAGCGAGTGCCCCGCCAAGAGGAAACAGGTCAGAGGAGTCTAGAAGTTTAACATCCTGAACCCGCCTGATGTGCAAGCTTTCGCAACGGTGATCGAACCCGGCTGAATGTTCGGTGATGGGCGAGCGGAAAAGGGGGCAGGTACGGATGGCTCGGGCATAAACGTTGGTGTCTATCCTTTCGGCGATTCTCGGTTGCTGCATCTCTTTCGCCTTATGCCGTGCCATTCGGGTCAGGACTAAAAAAATGCTGCGACGGATCACCAAGTGAGCGTCGCGAGTCCTTGGTCCAGCAGTTCGATGGCGTGATCGATGTGGGCTTCGGTGGTGGTTGCCGGGGGCGGCAGGAAACGGATCCGCGTCGGGTCGCCTCCGCAAACAAATCCCAGCAGACCGACATCAAACAGGTGCATCATCAGTTTCTTGGCAGCATCGAAACTGCCGTCGCCGGGTGTGAATGCGACCATCATGCCTTCGCCAAAGGGCCCGCCGATCTGGCCGGGGTACTTGTCGGCCAGCCGCGCCAGGGCGTCTTGAAAATACGACGCCAAACGCATGTTTTCTCCGGCCGGTCCGAAGCAGCCGTTGCTCTCCAGGCGGTCGAGCATTTCGATTCCGGTCGCGATCGAGGCGGTCGCGCCGGTGAAGGTCTGGCTGAGGATCGGACCGGTGGGTTTCATCTCGCTGCTGTAGAGCGTCGCACAGACCTGGGTGATTTTGCCGACCGTGACGATGTCGGCGAACTGGTCCAATCCGTAATGCTGGAACGCGAACGGACGACTGGTCCTGGAAAAGCTTTGGACTTCGTCAAAGATGATCGGCACGCCGGCGTCTTTGAGCGGCTGACACAGCGCGGTGAAAAACTCGTTGCTGCCGGGGTAATAACCGCCCTCGCCGGCGATCGGTTCGGCCCAGAAAGCGGCGTATCGGCCCGGGTGACGTTTCAGCAATCGATGCAATTCATCGACGGCCCATCGCGTGCTTCGTTCGGGGTTGGCGGGATCACGAAAAGGCAGGTAGTCGACCGGGAACGTCAGCGGCAATCCGGATCGATAATTCGCTCGGTCGGTCAAGGTCGCCATCGCAAACGTTCGCCCGGCAAAGGCGTTGTCGAACGCGATCACTCGATCGGCCGGCGTCTTGTGATGCATCGCGATTTTGAGAGCATTCTCGTTGGCCATCGCGCCGCTGGTCGAAAGCAGACAATGCGGCAGTGACGCGCCGCCGGACTGGGCCAGCGCGGTCAGCTTTTCCATCATCACGACGCTGGCCGGGTTTTGTTGCAGGTTGCCTTGCATCACCGTGTCTTCGATCGCCGCATCGATCGCCGCGGCCACCATCCCCGGGTCGCTGTGCCCGGCACCATGAACCCCGATGCCGCAGATGAAGTCCAGTTTGACGCTGCCGTCGGCAAGTTCGACGTAGGGACCGCGACCGAGCCCCGAGGACAGGTAGGGCCAGATCGGTGGCCCGCCCCGGACGGCGGACAACCGGTCGATCAGGGCGGCGAAGCTTTCTTTCATCGACGCCGGCGACGGACGCACCGACAGTCGCCCCGCGTGCTCACCGATCGCTTCGGCGACCAGACGCTTGGCCTGGGCGATTCGGGGGTCGTTTCGAAGGGCATCAGCGACCGTCTGGGTCGATTCGTTGGCAGGTTGACTCACGAATGTCGGCTCGGCGGTGAGTGTCGGCGAAAGAGGAAACGGGCACGTCGGCAGTAATGTAACCAAACGGTGCCGCGAGGTTCAGTGTGCCACGCGGTAAGACGCTCCCCAGCGCACGTTGGTGTCTAGCCTTGAGGCGATTTCCCCCCCTCGCTGCGCGCGACGCCGATTGTCTAAGTGACGGATTCGTTCGTAGCGGAAGTCGCCAAGACTTTCGCAATCCGCTGGCCCTCTCTGGCGTTTGCTTGCTGCGCAAACGCCGTCTCTCCCCGAGGGAGAGAATTTAGATGGGGGCCAAAGTTGCGGTCATACAATCGACTTCCCTCGCAGCGAGAGGCGACAGCCCGGAAGGGCCATCGTACGGTTTAGGACCAAACGCCTGCCTTTTCCAGCTGCTTGGTCACCTTGCCCGCCCAATCGTTGTTGGACGCTGGTGAGGCGGGGCTGGGGTGCAAAATGCGAGTCACCGTGGCGCGGCAGCCTTCGATTTGGACCACCCGCTTCAGACAGGCTTCGGCATACACGCCGACTCCGACCAGGTGATCCGGATCGAGCGTGCGGATCACGGTCAGCAAGTGGGTGTCACAGACCGCGGTCAGCTTTTCGCGCTCCTCAGCCGGCAACTTGTCCGGCGTGCGGTTGCGGGCCGAGGCCTCCATGAATACCAGCGGACAGTAGTTCAACACGAAGTGGTCTTCAAAGAACGCGGCCGGCGTTTCGAATCGCTCTCGGAACAGGCCCCACAAACGACGTCCGCTGACTTCACTGCGCTGGCACTGGAATCCCTCGACGGGACGTTTTTCGTGCTCGATCGGCGGCTTGTCGACCGGTTGATCGATCTGCAACCAATCACGGACCGCCACGACCTCGCCGAACGGGACGCCGGTTTGAGCCATCCCCCAGGGGCCGGGGTTCATCCCCAACAGAACGACCTTGACGTCCTCTCCGACCCACTCCAAATAGGCTTCGTGCGACTTCCTGGCGTACGCCAACGGGTTGTACACATGCGTGACCGGATCGGAAAACGAGAGCAGATCGACCGAATCGGAAAGCTCCCGTGCGGCCCGGACAAGGGCTTGCCGATTGCGGTGTGAAACATTGGTGTGTGTCATGATTAATTGCGGAACGTGTTTTTTGCCGTCCTTAGACCGCCAAGTATTCTTCGATCGCTTCGGTCAGCACGTCCACCCTCGGTTGCTTGCCCGTCCATCGCTGGATGGATTCGATCAGGATGCCGACCCGAACTTCCTCGCGGCCGAGCACGTTGTAGCCCAGGTCGCGAATTTGTTGGAGGTCGTTTGCGGGGTTGGCAAAATCCACCACCAGCGTGCCGTCATCACACCGCGGCCACTGGGCTACGTCGACGGTTTCGGAAACCGCGATCAACCGCGCGTGCTCGATCGCCTCGGTCGACGCCCAGGCGATCGGTGAATGGGACTCTTCGGCCGCGATCTGTGTGGGGAAACTCGGATCGGGTGTCCCGATCCACAGCAGCGGTCCGATTTCCGATTCCAGCGCTTTGAAGTGCTTGCCGATCTCCGCCCGCAGCCACGTCGTCAGGACATTTTCGGTCTGCCATGGGCTCTCCGGCGAATTGTCCCGCCAGTAAAGATTCGCTCGCTGTTCAGGGGCGTCTGAGTGGGCGCCGGTGTCAGCAGCGGGGCGGTCCAGGGTTTGGCCGATCAGATTCTGGTCCAACAGCAATCCGCGAAACCCCAGCACCTGGGCACCCGTGATCGCTTGTTCGATGCGCTCACAGGGCACGTCACTGGAGATCACCCGCCAGCGGAGTTGCATCGAATCGAAAGCACGCTCGAGCGCAAACTGGGCGGGGTTTCCGGCAATGGGATGCCCGAGGACCAAAACGACGGGCTCGGTGATGCCGTCCATGACGCTGGAAAATTCGCGGCTGTGGGGTGAAGGCGGGCGGGATTCGACGCGCCGTGTAGTCTGACCGGCAGACGGCCGACTTGGCAAGTCGGGGTGGCCGCCGGCGTCGCTCCAACGTGCCGTACGACGGATTCGCGACGCCCCGGAAGGGACGTCGTACGACAAGACGGGCGGCGAAGGCCTGGACACCCGCGTTTACCCCACGATGTCCGTCACCACGTTGCCGTACACGTCGGTCAGTCGGAAATCGCGTCCGGCGTAGCGGTACGTCAGCCGGGTGTGGTCCAGGCCCAGCAGATGCAACACGGTCGCGTGCCAATCGTGGACGTGGCACGGATTTTCCACGGCCTCGAAACCGTGTTCGTCGGTCGCCCCGTAGCTGAGCCCCCCCTTCGTTCCTCCGCCGGCCATCCACAACGTGTAGCCCTTGTTGTTGTGGTTGCGTCCGTTTCCGTTTTGGGCCGAGGGCGTCCGACCGAATTCGCCGCCCCACATCACCAACGTGTCCTTGAGCATGTCGCGCTGCTTCAGGTCCGCCAACAACGCCGCGATCGGCCGATCACAGGCTTCGGCGCGGGCGGCATGGTCTTCGGTCAATCGGGTATGTTGATCCCAATTGCCGTGGGTGATTTCGATGAACCGCACGCCCGCTTCGGCAAATCGACGCGCCAACAGGCACTGACGGCCGAACGTTTGCGTCGGATCGGAATCGGCACCATACATCGAAAGCGTGCGTTGGTCTTCGCCGGACAGATCCATCAACTCGGGCATTGCGTCCTGCATCCGAAACGCCAACTCGTAGGACTGGATCACGCCCTCGACGTTGGCCCCATCTCCGGCCGGCATTTGGCTACGGTTCAGCGATTGAATGAAGTCCAATTGTCGGCGCTGCTGGTCGGTCGTCCGTTTGGGGTGGCTGATATCGGGCACCGACGGGCCGCCGCCGCCGGAGATGAATCGTGCCGCTTGGGCGAACCGCCCGCCCGCCCCGCCGACTTTGGTGCCGCCATAGATCGCCGGCAGGAACGCGCTGCTGTAGTTGCGTGAGCTGCCCGCCGGCGGGCTCAGCGAGACAAAGCCCGGCAGACTCTCGTTCTCCGTCCCCAACCCGTACAGCGTCCAGGCACCCAACGAGGGCCGAACGAATTGTGCCGTCCCGGTATGCATCTGCGTCATCGCGCCGGGGTGGACCGGTTGGTCACAGTGCATCGACCGAATCAAACACAAGTCGTCGGCGTGTTTGGCGACCTCGGGAAACAGATCGGAGATCCAAAGTCCGCTGTCGCCGCGCTGGCGAAACTGCCACGGTGACTTCAATAGCGCGCCGCCGTACTTGCCGCGTTTGCCATCGTCCGATGCCAGTGCGGGTTTGTAGTCGAAGGTGTCGACGTGCGACGGCCCACCCTGCATGCACAAGAAAATGACGCGTTTCGCCTTGGCCGGAAAATGCGGCGGCTTGGGCGCCAACGGATTTGCCGCCACTTCCGCCCCTGCCCCAAGGGCGGACGATCGGGACAGCGACGACATCCCGGCAAGCGCCAAATAGCCGAACCCGGCCGAGGTGTGTTTCAGCAGATCGCGACGTGTAAACATTGGATTATCGAGGGTGATGGAACAGTGGGATAGGCTTGGAGCCTGGCGAAATGATTCTGGGAACAGGCTTCAAGCCCATCCCCCGGGGCCAACCGCATGACAGGCTGGAAGCCTATCCCACGGTTGATCAATTCAAGTAACGAAACTCTGCCGCTGCGAATAGCGACTGACAAAATGCCGCATAGGCCGACTTGGGTAACAAGCCGGACGAACTGAGGAATCGATGGGACGCGGCGCGTTCTTCGGTCGACGGCGGGCGCCCGTAGGCCAACACGAATGCCATTTCGACGCGGTCCTTCGTCGAGCCGCCTTCGTTGATCAACCGCTCGGCAAACGATTCACTCAGCCGCATCGTCAGCGGGTTGTTCAACATGTAAAGCGCCTGGTTGGGCGTGTTGGATGCTTCCCGAGTGCCGACCACCATGCTGGGGTCGGCAAAGTCGAACACTTCCAGGGATCGCGGCACGAAGTCGCGAACCACGGGCAAATAAACACTGCGATGGTTGTCCGTCACGCTGTCCAACGAACCTTCGTTGTAGGCGTCGGCGGCCATCTCTCGGATCTGACGGTTGCCCATCGCCGATCGCAACTGGTTCCGAGCCTGGGCCTGCTGGCGGGGGCTGCCGTTTCGCATCCGATCAAAAATCTCACCGAACTGTCCTCGGCGGCTGGTCAACGTGGTTTGCAGGTTGCGGCGGATGGCATCGCGGGGATCGCTTAGCTGACCATTGCGAACGCGGGTGTAACCGGCCTGGGCGACCTTGGAGCCGACCGGCCGTTCGGTTTCCAGCTCGCCGGCGATCGAAAGCATCGCGTCACGCAACGATTCCGCACCCAGCCGTTTGACGTTGGCCCGCCACAGCAAGCGGTTGTCCGGGTCCGCTTCGTGGCTGGCGACGTCAAACGTGCTCTGCATCCGATAGGCCCGCGTCAACATCATTTCGCGGATCATGGTTTTGACCGACCAGCCCGACTGGACAAATTGGATCGCCAAATGATCCAGCAATTCGGGATGCGACGGCGGCGTTCCGGTCATGCCAAAGTCTTCGGTCGTCGGCACAATCCCCTGACCGAAGACGTGCTGCCAAATCCGGTTGACCATCACGCGGGCGGCCAACGAGTTTTCATCGCTGCCGATCCAACGGGCCAATTCCAATCGACCGCTGGTCCCGGGCTTGGGGCTGAAGGACACGTCACTGAGTGCGGCCGGCAAGTCACGTTTGATTCGGCCGGCCGGCTGATCGATCTCGCCACGGACCAACAGCGGCGCGTCGCCGACGGTGTCGTTGTCTTGAACCCCCATGCAATAGCTCCGCGGCTGGCCGTTTTCATCGACGACACCCAACTTGGCCGACAATTCGCCCAGCTCGTTCGTCAATCGAATCCGCATCTGTTGGGGCGTCGCGCCGGGACGTCGCGATGAGGTCGTGTTGCCATTACGCAGGCCGACCAAGTCGGCTTGTCGGTCACGGATGTCTTGGTGCAATTGCTGAAGCTCGTCGGCGGAATAAGTTCGGCCGATCGGTTGGTCGTCCGGGATCGGCAACAAGATCAAACTGCTTTGACGTCGTTGTTGTGGGCCGCCGAAGCTGCCGTACTGTGACGGCGGTGTGCCGAAGAAGGTCTTGGTGCTGCGAAAGATGCCCGCCATCGCGTAGTAATCGGTTTGGCGAATCGGATCGAACTTGTGATCGTGACACCTTGCACAGGCGACCGAGGTTCCGAGAAAGACCCGCGTGGTCGCATCGATCTGTTCGTCGGCCAGGTCGGCGGCAAATTGGGCACCGCTCTGTTCGTTCACGTTCTTGGTGCCGATCGCCAAGAAGCCGGTGGCGACCAGATGTTCGGACCATTGTTGGTCGTCGGCGGCGGGCATCAAATCGCCGGCGATCTGTTCCTGGACGAACTCGTTGTACGGTTTGTCGGCGTTGAACGAATCGATGACATAGTCGCGGTAACGCCACGCGTGGGGATAGGTCATGTTCACTTCGCGTCCGGTCGATTCGGCATAGCGGACGACGTCCAACCAGTGCCGCCCCCAGTGCTCGCCGAATTGTGGCGAATCCAACAATCGATCGACCACACGGGCGACCGCGGCGTCGGGATCCTTGTCGAACGCGGCGTCGAACCAACGCAGCTGTTCCGGGGTGGGCGGCAATCCGACCAGATCAAAGCACAGGCGTCGCAATACAATTTGTGTCGGCGCGTCGGCGGCCGGCTGCAAGTCGGCTTCGTCGCGTTGGTGTGCCAAGAAGCGATCGATGACCGTTTCCGCCGTCGCCGCGGTCGGCTGAGAAGTCAATGACGATTTCGGCGGCTCGCTGCGCCGCGGTTTTTGATACGCCCAAAACGTTCGCTTGGCCTGGGCGATCGTTTCGTCATCGATCGTTTGCGCGGGTGTCTGGACCGGGGTGACGCTACGTGGGTCGGGTGCGCCGTCGAGAATCCAAGCTTTGAAATCCGCGATCTCGGCGTCGGACAACTTTCGCTTGGGCGGCATCACAAAATCGGTGTGCGTGATCGCGCCGAAAAACAAACTCGCCTCCGGGTCACCGGGCACAATCGCCGGCCCGCTGTCGCCGCCATCGATCATCGCCGCTTGGGTGTCCAATCGCAGTCCACCCTTGGACTGGCCGGCTTGTTTGCTGTGACAACCGTAGCACTCGCGGACCAACACCGGTCGGATCTTGGTTTCAAAAAACTTCGCTTGTTCACTCGTCAACGACACCACGGCGCCGTCATCGGCAGCGACCGCCAGCCCGGCCACCCCCGCTACGGAGGCTGCGCTTACAAAAAAAAGAACAAGACGAGAAATTTGCTGCAAAAACACCGGTTTTCTCCCGGAACAAGCGAGCAAGAAGAGTGATCAGCTGCGTGAGTATTCCAACACATCGCCGAGCAGAAAGTTTCGTTTGCATCGTTCACCGTCATCATACCGGCACCAGTGACGATCGATCTTTGATACACTCGATCGACGCTTGTCCCGGCAACGTGATTCGTGGCCAAACACTTCCGCATCCTGGATTCTAAACGATGCAAAAACTCGTCGACGGTATTCACCGATTTCAGCGTGATCTGTTCAGTCAAGACCAACAGTTATTTGAGACGTTGGTCGAAGGGCAAAGCCCGCTGGCGCTCTTTGTGACCTGTTCGGACTCGCGAATCGATCCGAGCCGATTGACCCAAACCCAACCCGGCGAGTTGTTCATTCAACGGACCGCGGGGAACATCGTCCCACCCTACGGGAGTGTCCAGGGTGGCGAGGCGGCGACGATCGAGTATGCGGTCAGTGTTTTGAAGGTCCGCGACATCGTGATTTGCGGACACAGCCACTGCGGAGCGATGGCAGGATTGTTGGACCCGGAATCGATCGAAAAACTGCCGGCGGTCAAGGCGTACTTGGAGCACGCCGAAGCGACCCGCCGGATCGTGGAAGAAAACTATGGCCATCTGACCGAACCGGAAAAACGGCTGACGTTGACGGTCGAAGAAAACGTCCTCGTCCAATTGGAAAGCTTGCGGACGCATCCCTCGGTCGCCGCCGCGGTCGGCCGTGGGCAGTTGAAACTGCACGGCCGGGTCTACAAATTTGAAACCGGCGAGGTGTTCGCGTTCGATCCCGACGAGGCGCAGTTCAAACCGCTGCAAGATTTGGCCGTGCCGGTCGACGCACAAGTCCGCACGCTGCCGCCGATCTAGTGCTCCGTCGGGGAAGACAATGGCACGGGCATCAGTGTCGTCGTGCGAACGTAGCTACCTTCGCCGGGACGTTGATTGTATTGCTGATGGGTTCAGTTGCTTTTGTTCCGTGCGCCATCAAAGATCACTCCGCTCGGTTCGCCAACGGCGATCTACAACTTAGCCTGGGGTGAGACCGGATGAGCCCCAGCGAATCCGGGCGTAACCCCAGGTCCACGCACACCAAGAAACCTCCCCCCTTTCGCTCGGCCGGCGGCAAAGCCGCCGGCCGAGCGAAAGGGGGGAGGAGATGGGCTTTCTTTCCTGGGGTGGCGGTCACTTCGCTGCGCTCGTTCCCTGACCCCAGGCTATGGATGTGTATGCCCTTTGGGCAAATGCTGCGGAATGAATTCCGCAGCATAGCGAAACAGCTTTCTGGGCTAACAAAGAAGATCGATGATCACCACTGAGCGGTACTGACCAAAAAGTCGCTCAGTAAAACAATCGACGTCAAAGAGGCGAGCCGACGCCGATCTAGTGCAACCCGTAGCGGCTCATCTTGTAATGCAGCGTCCGAACGCTCACGCCGAGTGCCTGGGCGGTTTGTTCGCGGTGGAATCCGCACGATGCCAGGGCCACCTTGATGGCTTCCGTTTCGGCCGCCTCGGTCGCTTCGGCCAACGTGCGGACCTGGGAGGATGCCACGGCGGGGACGGCCGTCAATTCCGGCGGCAGGCTGTCGGCATCGATGCTCTGGCCGACGTGCGTGACCACCAACCGTTCGACGACGTTGCGTAGTTGGCGGACGTTGCCCGGCCAGTTGGCCGCCACCAATTTCGCCAGCGCGTCGTCGGTGAATTGTTTGACCGGACGCTTGTGACGCTGACAAAAATGTTTAACGAAGTGTTCGACCAACAACGGGATGTCATCGCGACGTTTCCGCAGCGGTGGGATCAGCAGCGGAACGATGTTCAACCGATAATACAAGTCGTCACGAAAGGTTCCATCGTCGATCAGCGCCAACGGATCCTTGTTGGTCGCCGAAACGATGCGGGCATCGGAACTCATCAGCGTCTCTCCACCGACGCGTTGAAACTGTCCGGTCTCCAACACGCGGAGCAGATCGACTTGGCTTTTGGTCGGGATCTCGGTGATCTCGTCCAAGAACAGCGTGCCGCCGCGAGCCTGTTCAAAACAGCCGGGTTTCTGGCGTGACGCACCGGTGAACGATCCCTTCTCGTGACCGAACAACTCGCTTTCCAACAGCGACTCCGGCAGCGCCCCCAGGTTGACCGCGACGAACGCGCCACTGGACCGACTGCTCAAATCGTGCAGCGCGCGGGCGACCAGTTCCTTACCCGTTCCGCTCTCGCCTTGGATGAACACCGTCGCGTCGGTGTCGGCGACCTGACGCAGCTGCTGAAACAGCTCCTGCATGATGGTGCAGTTGCCGATGATTTCGGAGATCGCGCCGGCGTCGGCCAAACGGTCTCGCAACACTCGGTTTTCGCTCTGCAAACGGCCGTGGTCGAGCGCCCGACCGACCTGCTGGCGAATCAAATTTAAATCGACGGGTTTGGTGATGAAGTCGAACGCACCGCGACGCATCGCGTCGACGGCCGTTTCCACCGTGCCGTGCGCGGTGATGACCAACGTGTTGGTTTCCGGGGAGCGCTGCTTGATCAGGGACACCAGATCCAGGCCGTCGCGATCACCGGGCAACCGCACGTCGGCGATCACGACCTGGTATTGCGCCTGGTCCAATCTGTCCAGCGCCTGATTGACGTCGCCGGCCGTGTCGATGACGTCGCCGGATTTGGCGAGCCCCTTGGCCAAGCCGCTGCGGATGTGGGGCTCGTCGTCAACGATCAAGATTCGGACGGGTTCGGGCATGGGAAGTTGTTTGGGGATTCAAAACGGTTGGGATCTGCTGCGCCCCTAGCTTGCGCCGAGGCCCAATCGCATCAAGTTAAGGCTTCAAGCCTCAAGCGTTCGTCCGCTGGTCGCGTCACCTCGTAGATCAACCCTCCCCGCGTCGTCGCTCACTCCTCCGTGACCCTCCCAGGGGGAGGGTGAAGTCGTACACGCCTGTTAAATCAGAGGTTAAGAATCGCACAACCTCTCGAAGGGAGGGTTAGTTCTCAACTTGATGCCTAAACCCTTGCTCGCGTTGCGGCACAAGTGAGTCAACAAGCCGCCGGCGAATTCCGCGAGCGGAAAACCGGGCGGCGACGCAATCGTAACACGAACCGTGCGCGGGTTGAGTTTTCGCCTGACGGTATTGCCACAAGTGACGATCTCGTCCAGGATTGGGGGCGGCGAGACGATATCGGCCGATCCATGACACGCCCTGGGAAAAACGTTTGCAAGTGAACCGTCTGCAGAATTTGCTGAAGCGATTCGAGCTGCATTCGCTGGGAAAATGGATCTTTCTGGCTTCGTTGATCGGCGTCGTCGCCGGGCTGGGGGCGATCGCGTTTGATGTGCTCGGCCAGGTCGTCGTCCGCTACTCGGTGACCGAGTTTGCCGGTTATCGACCGCTCGATGCGGCCGGCGAACACCAACGATTCGAATATCAGTCCGATTTTTTTTCGCCTTGGATGCTCGTCGCCGTGATGGCGGTCGGCGGCTTGCTGTCGGGAATCTTGGTGTATGCCGTTGCCCCCGAAGCCGAGGGTGCCGGGACGGACGCCGCGATCGACGCGTTTCACAACAAACGTGGCAAGATCCGCGCCCGGATTCCGTTCATCAAGACGCTGGCCTCGGCGATCACGCTGGGCACCGGCGGCTCGGGCGGTCGCGAAGGACCGATCGCGTTGATCGGCGCCGGGTTCGGTTCCTGGATGGCGACGCGGCTGAAACTGTCCAACCGCGAACGCCGGGTGTTGCTGGCCGCCGGCATGGGGGCGGGGATCGGCGCGATCTTTCGCGCACCACTGGCCGGGGCGGTGTTTGCCGGCGAGATCCTGTACAGCGACGCCGATCTGGAAGCCGATGTGCTGGTCCCGGCGGCCACGGCGTCGGTGATCGCCTACAGCGTGTACGTGCAATCGTTGCCAGTCGAGTCGCGATTCATTCCCCTGTTCGGCGCGGATCTGGAGCACACGTTTGTCTCGCCGCTGCAACTGCCCGCCTATGTGGTGCTGGCGGTGGTGTTGTTCGTCATCGGCGCGATTTACGTCAAAACGCTGTTCGCCACCCAGGCGATGTTTCAGCGGTTGCCGATCATTCCACACGTGCGTCCGGCGATCGGCGCCGCGCTGGCCGGAACGTTCGGCGTCGGTTTGTACGTCGGGTTCGATCGCGACCCCAACCTGCTCGGTTCACTGGGCACCGGTTACGGGGTGCTGCAGATCGCGCTGACGGCGGCCGACCAGTTGGGCATCGCCTGCGTCTTGCTGGTCGCGATGGCAAAGATCTTGACCACCGCGCTGACCATCGGATCCGGTGGATCGGGCGGGGTCTTCGGACCGTCGATGGTGATCGGCGGGTGCACCGGGGCGGCCGTCGGATTGGCCCTCCAACAGGTTTGGCCGAACCTGTTTACCGAACCGGAAGCGTTTGCCGTGGTCGGCATGGCCGGGTTCTTTTCCGGCATCGCGCGGGCTCCCATCTCGACCATCATCATGGTCCGCGCCCTGACCGGCGACTACGGTCTGTTGCTGCCCACCATGTTGGTGTCTACGCTGACGTTCATGTTCAGCCAACACTTTCGGCTCTATCACAACCAGCCCCCGACGCGGATGGAATCGATGGCCCACCGCGGTGACTTTATCGTCGATGTGTTGGAGGGGCTGTCGGTCGGCGATCTGTATCAGAAGAATCGCAACCTGATCCTGATCCCCGAAGGCATGACGTTGGACACGATCGTGCATCGCCTGGCATCGACGCATCAGGATTATTTCCCGGTCGTCGACGAGAACCAAAAGATGGTCGGCATCTTCAGCGACGACGACGTCCGCGCGTACCTGTACGACGACGCGCTGTGGAAACTGGCCGTCGCCCGCGACATCATGGTCGACAACTTCTTGTACCTGACGCCGCAAGACGATTTAAATACCGCACTGCGCCGCTTCACGTCCCACAACCTGGATGAACTGCCCGTCTTGGATCCCGACCGACCCGGCGTCTTTCTGGGCATGTTGCGTCGCAAAGAAACCATCGCCGCCTACAACCACCGACTGATGGAACTCAAACAGACCGGCGAAGAGTAATGCTTTTTCCGGTTCTAGCCGGTGATCAATTGCAACAGATCGCCGATCGTGCGGTGTGATTCGATCGGGTGCCGCAGCGGCACATCCGTTCGCACTTCGTAACGGTTCTGGCGGCCGACACGTTCGCGGCGGATGAACCCCTCCTCCTCCAGGTCTTGCACCACCCGCTGGACCGCCCGCTCGGTGATCCCCACCCGCGCCGCCACCTCGCGCAAGACCAACTCCGGTTCGGCGTGCAAGACGATCAGCACATGGGAGTGGTTTGTCAAAAACGTCCACCGCGAACCGCCCTCCTTGGACCGGTCGTGCCGCTCCTCCGCCGCGGTGGTCTTGGAGGAGGAATCAGGAGCGGGGGTGGTTTCGCGGGGCTTCGCCGCGCGGGTCTTCTTTTTGACGTTCGGTTTCATTCGGTTTCGGTCCGCCTGGGGTGCGATCGGCACAGCAAACCCATTCTAGCATTCCATCGGCGAAAAAAAATTCGTGAATAACACGACGTGAAAACACCGTGTTTTCCCGTGCGCCCGCCGGGCCGGGCGGAGAAACCGCTCAAGAAACCGCCGGGTAAATACGAACTACTATTGACGACAAGAATGTCGTGTTTCATAGTTCGTGTATTGGAAGACGTGTTTTGTGTTTCGTATTTCGACGAATGCCCGTGGAGGTCCCTGATGGCATGGATCATTGTAACCGTCGCCGTGTTGCCCGCCGCAATGCTGCTCGCCCTGGCGGCGGTCATCCCTCGGCGTGTGGCCGACGCGGCGGCACGGCGAGTCCGTCGCTGGGTGACCGCCATCGCGACGCTGCAGCTGGGCATCGCCGCGGCACTGGCGGTCGGGTTTGCCATGCGGTTCGTGATGGGCACCGAAGCCCCCGCCGCAATCCAGGCCGGGTTTCCTGCCGCTGGAGCCTGGCCGATTCACTTGGACGGCGTTTCGACCTTGATGTGGTTGATGGTCAGTTTCATCGGCTGGGTGATTTGTCGATTCTCGATCCGCTATCTCGATGGTGATCCTTCCCAGGGCAACTATTTTCGCTGGACCGGCCTGACGTTGGCGGCGGTCTCGTTGATGGTCCTGTCGGGGCATTTGCTGTTGTTCTACGTCGCCTGGTTGATGACCAGTTTCGGGCTGCATCATTTGCTGTTGCACGATCCGGGACGCCCGGCGGCACAGCGTGCCGCCTGGACCAAGTTTGCGATCATTCGCATCGCTGATGTGGCCTTGGCGATCGCGTTGATCTTGCTGGATGCAGAGTTTGGCACGGCGTTCCTGGGCGAGATTTTCGTCGCGCTGGGAGACATCGCGGCGGCCAGCCCAAGGCTTCAGGTCGCATCGCTGTTGTTGGTGGTGGCTGGATCGATCAAATCCGCACAATTTCCGTTTCACACCTGGTTGCCGCAAACCCTGGAAACGCCGACGCCGGTGTCGGCGTTGATGCACGCCGGCATCGTCAACGCCGGCGGTTACTTGATCATTCGAACAAGCCCGATCGTTTCCGCCGCCCCATGGACACTCGCGGTGCTCGCGGTCTTTGGGACCGTCACGGCGGCGTACGCGGCGATTGTGATGACGACTCAAACGAGCGTGAAGAAGTCACTGGCGTATTCCACGATCGCGCAGATGGGATTCATGATGCTGCAGTGCGGGCTAGGCGCTTTCTCAGCCGCTTTGCTGCACGTTTTGGCGCACTCGATGTACAAAGCGCATGCCTTCCTGGCCAGCGGAAATGTGATTGCCGAACGAACCGCGGTGGGCGTGATGTCGACGCGGTCTGTTGGATCGAGCGGTCCCATGCCGGTCGCCCTGCCAGGCCTGGTCACGTGGCTCGCTGCCGCCGTGTTTTCACTTGGTGCTTTGGCAGGGGCTAGCTTGATCCTCGGTCTCGACCCGTCAACCAAACCCGGCGGGTTTGTCTTGGGGGCCGTCTTGTTCCTGGCGATCACCCGGTGGTTGGAAAAGGCGTTCGCCGGCGGTGATCGTCAACTGGTCGTGCGAAGCATTGCGGTCGCCGGAGGGCTCTGTCTGCTCTATGCGGCTTCGTACCGGATCGTCGACGGCTATGCCGCCGGCAGTGTACCGGCGGCATCCTTGTCGGCCCTCCAATGGTCGGTCATCGGCTTGATCGTCGGCTGCGGTTTCGCCGGGATGTTTTTGATCGACCAAGTAACGTCGCGGCCCCAACTGTCCGGCCGCTTCGGTCGCTGGTTCGTCCACGCCGGCAACGGATTCTATGTCGAAAGCACCCTGCGAAGGGTGTTTGGATCGCTCGTTTCCAGCTAGCCAAAGTCTCAGCCCTGAACCCCGAACGGAATCCATCAACCTCTCGCCCCAACCGAAACATGAACCACGACATGTCCAACGTGCCTTTCTCTGCCAGCCTGGGCAAGGCAGCCTTTGTCCCACCGGCCTACGAAGAACCTCACATCTACCGCCAGATAGAAGAGATCTTGGCCGATGTGACACGGGTGGTTTCAAAAGTCTGGCCGCTGAAGGATTACGTCGCGTTCAATCCGTACAACGGAATCGCCGATCGATCCTTCGCCGACGCCCGCGCGTTTCTGCGGATCTTTTCCGATTGTGAAATGCTGATGCCGCTGCCGTACTATCGATCACAGTACGCCCAAGGTCGCTTCACGCGGGCCGACGTTCGTCAGGCGATTGCCGAAAGTCAACAAGACGGTGTGGCGGCCGGATGGTCGATCGACGCCGTGATGGACCGATTGCGGGCGTCGACGATCGACGAGTCGCCGCAAAGCCATGCAGCGACACGCAGCGAGCGACGTCCGATTCGAACCATCGCCGAGCTGGCCGATCAAATCTCGCCGCAGGGATGGGGTGAAACCATCACAGATGAAATCGGCAAGTTTTGCGCGGCCCACTATGACCAGTTCCAATCGACTTGGGCCAGCCCGTGGAAAGAGTTGCCCTTTTACCAGGCCTGGCGGAGCGCGGCGCAGCACGACCGCAACCCGGAAATCCTCGGGCTGACGGGGTTTCGAAGGCTGGTCGGTCGATTGCCGCACACGCCGACCGCGGCACTGGTCGAATTGCTTTCGCACCTGCAGATCCCGTCGGCTTTGTGGGAGAGCTTTCTGTTGTGCCAGGTGTTTCACATGCCCGGTTGGTGTGCCTGGGCGAAGTACCAAGACGACGCGGAGCCGGAAGCGCAGCGGGAACACCTGATCGGATTGTTGGCGGCCCGGACCGTTTACGAAGTTGCGTTGGCCGATGCAAAACGGCTGCGCGTTCGTTGGGACGCCATGGTCGACGAGCATTCGGCAACGTTCCGCGCTACCCAGCGATCTGACGACGACGACACGGCCGTGCGACTGTTGCTGCTGAGGGCCTGCGAGATCAACCATCGCGACGGGATCCTGGGTCAGCTGATCGCCGATGAGCGGGCCGAGCAAAACCGAAAGCGGGTTCAAATGGTGTTTTGCATCGACGTGCGAAGCGAGCGGATCCGCCGACATTTGGAATCGCTGTCGCCGGAGATCGAGACCTATGGATTCGCCGGTTTTTTTGGAATGCCGATCGAGTACGTCAAGCTTGGCGACCATTCTGGCGACCACAACGTCCCCGCACTGATCCAACCGTCGATGCGGCTGCAGGAAGGCCTGACCGACGGTACCGGCCGATCCGAATCGGAAATCAAAACCGCACGACAACGAGACGGGTTATGGAGCAATCTGTGGCGCGGCTTCCAAAAGTCGGCCGTCGGTTGCTTTTCGTTCGTCGAAACGACCGGACTGTTGTACTCGGTAAAACTGTTGGCCGATTCCGCAACGCCGAAGCGTCGCATGGAAGACAAGATGACCGGCGACGCGACGCAACCTTCGACCGGCCCCACGTTGCGTGGCCTGTATCAACAAGGCTGGACGACGTCGCGTCAGGCGGATCTTGCCGAAGCGATGCTCCGCAACCTCGGATTGACCGATGGGTTCGCGCGGTTGGTGGTCCTGTGCGGTCACGGCAGCCAAACGAAAAACAATCCACTCGCCGCGGGCTTGGACTGCGGCGCCTGTGGCGGACATTCGGGCGAACCGAACGCCCGATTCGCGGCGCTGTTGCTGAATCAAGCCTACGTTCGCGAGATGCTTGCCGAACGCGGGATCGAGATCGACGACGACACGGTGTTCTTGGCGGCGTTGCACAACACGACAACCGACCGAATCGAGTATTTCGATCTCGATTCGATCCCGGCGTCACACCGTGGCGACGTGGAAGAGTTGATCGAGCAAACCCGACGCGCCGCGGAAAACACGCGGCAGGAACGCCTGCCGTCGGCCGCCAGCCCATCACCGGCCGAGCTGACGGGGCGGGCGATGGATTGGTCCGAAGTCCGACCCGAATGGGGTTTGGCCGGCAACGCAGCGTTCTTGGTCGGACCGCGCGAGCTGAGCCGGTCGATCAACCTGGACGGACGCGTCTTCTTGCACAGCTACGACCATGCCGCGGACAGCGACGGCGCGGTCCTGGAGAACATCATGACCGCGCCGATGGTGGTCGCCCATTGGATCAACATGCAGTACTACGCATCGACGGTCGACAACCACCATTTCGGAAGCGGCGACAAAACGATCCACAACGTCGTCGGCGGGTTCGGCCTGTTGTCCGGCGGTGGCGGCGATCTGATGACCGGATTGCCGACCCAATCGATCCATGACGGCACCCGCTACCAACATCGGCCCCTGCGGTTGCAAGTGATAATCGCGGCCCCACCGGCCGAAATCGATCGCGTGCTCGACAAACATCCGTCGATCAGGGAATTGATCGACAACCAATGGATCCACCTGACCGCGATCAACCACCAAAAATGTTTCCGATACGCCCGGGCGGATTGGTGCGTCATCGATGCCGATCGTGTGCCCGCCGCCACCGACTGAGAACACCCTGCAACCATTTGCCCCGTTTTGCCACCTACCTTGATGAGGAATGCCCCATGTCGCTGCTCGCTAATCTGCCGTCCAATCCCAGCGTTGCCAGTGCCAACGCTCCGCTCTACACCGGCGGATCCGTCAAATCGCTTCAAAACGCTTTGGTCGACGCGCCCAGAACAATCGACTGGCTGATCATTTCGCACCATGACCCCAAGGTCCAGGACCGAATCAGGCACGTGCCCGGCAATCAATCCAGCTGTCTGCTGACCATGCCCCAACTCGAGTGGAATTTTCAATCAGGCGAGCTGGCTTCATTGCTGGAACGGTCGATCGACCGGAACGGCGTTCAACGATTGTTGTTGGTGGGGCATAGCGATAGTGGTTCCAAGGATGACGCGGACAGCTCGGGCGGTCGGAATAAAACGCCGCAACGGTTGTTCGACGCGACCCGCTTGATGCTGAGCAGGGCTCAGCATGCGAAGAGCCACTTCGCGGATCTGGTGAACTCGGTCTACTTGCATCCGGTGGTCCACCGAGCGGTCGCTGCCGGTGAGCTGCGCGTGCACGCGCTATTCTACTTGGCGCACTGCGAGAGCTTTCTCTTCTTCGATGCGTCGAAGAACGAGTTTCGGCCGCTCGCTTGATCGCGATTCCGCTTTGGAAGAACCGACGGAGATGCCCGGACGGTTAGCGATCGGGCGTGAACAAGCTGGCGATCGCCAGCTGGGCGTCCGGCAGACAAAGTGGACCGATGATGTCCGATTGCTCATAGGTCTGGATCGACCGGTACCGTTGCTGATGCGGATCGCGATGCACCGTCACCGTTTTTTCGGCGATGTCGATTTGCCAGTACTCGGGGATGCCCGCTTCGGCGTAAAGCTGCATCTTTTCGGTCCGGTCGAAACGGACGCTGCTCTTGCTGACCTCGATCAACAGATGGACTTCGTCCGGATGGGGATGACGTTGGGAGTATCGACGGCGTGTCGCCCAAACGATGTCCGGTTCGGGGCAACTGTGTTGACCGACCAGCAAAATGAGTTTCTCGATGCGGATCGTAAACCGGCGCCCCACCTGCTCAAAACTCCATTCGTTGAGATGGTCAATCGGATCGGCATGCTCCGGGCCTTGAGGATTCATGTGCACGATCCGTCCATGAATGAGTTCGGTTTGCCCGCTGGTGTTTTCAAACGTCCCCGACGAAACCAGGGTTTCGTACTGCGCCGTGGTAATCGGGACCGTCATCGGCACCGCCGCTGGGGGAGGCTCGTCGTTCGCATGGTTGGGGATCGCGCTGTCCATACGGTTAGTTTAACCAGAGCGGTTGCAGACAGGCAACGAAACAAACTGGGTGCGCATGCCGGAACGTTTTCCGTACGATGGCCCTCTCTGGCGTTTGCTTGCTGCGCAAACGCCGTCTCTCCCGGAGGGAGAGAATCTCAATTGGTTGCCGGCTTGCGATTCACGGGCCGTTCACTGACGCGTCCCGCTGGCATAGCGGTTACGCCACGGTGATCTCCGGATCCAAGTACACGTCCTGGATGGCGTTGAACAATTCGATGCCTTCGCCCATCGGGCGTTGGAACGTTTTGCGGCCGCTGATCAGTCCCATGCCGCCGGCGCGCTTGTTGATCACGGCGGTGCGAACGGCTTGTTGGAAATCGTTCTTGCCGGATCCTCCGCCTGAATTGATCAGACCGCAGCGTCCCATGTAACAGTTGAGGACTTGGTAACGTGTCAGATCAATCGGGTTGTCGCTGGACAGTCCGTCATAGATCCGCTCGTCATACTTGCCGTACTTTTGGCCGCCCTGGTTGAGCGCCCGGTAGCCGCCGTTGTTGGTCGGCTGTTTCTGCTTGATGAAATCCGCGTTGATGGTCGCGCCCAGGTGATTCGCCTGGCCGGTCAGGTCCGCCGAGGCTTCATAGTTCACGCCGTCGACGGTGAACGCCGAATTGCGGAGGTAACACCACAGCATCGTGAACATGCCCAACTCGTGAGCTTCGGCAAAGGCGTCGGAGATCTCGCGGATCTGCCGCGTCGATTCGGGTGAACCGAAATAGACGGTCGCGCCGACACCCACGCATCCCATGTTCCAAGCGTCACGGACGCGGGCGAAGGGAACCTGGTCGTACGTGGTCGGATAACTCATCAGTTCGTTGTGATTGAGCTTCAAAATCATCGGGATGCGGTGGGCATACTTTCGGGCGATCCCGCCCAGTACGCCGAACGTCGATGCGACTCCGTTGCAACCCGCTTCGACCGCCAGCTGGGCGATGTTGGCCGGATCAAAGTAAATCGGGTTGGGCGCAAACGAAGCGCCCCCGGAGTGTTCCACGCCCTGGTCGACCGGCAAGATCGATAGATAGCCGGTTCGCCCCAGTCGGCCATGGTTGAACAGCGATTGCATCGCGCACAACACGCGGGGGTTGCGATCCGATCCGGCCCAGACCGCATCGACAAAATCGGGACCCGGCAGGTGGAGTTGCGAGGAGGGAATTGTCTCGCATTGATGGGTCAGCAACGCTTCACCTTCACTACCGAGCAGATCGAGCACATTCGTCTTTGTTTTGGTCGTCATCACAGTCATCCGTTTTCATTGTTGGGCGGTACTGCACAGCCGATGCGCGGCTGCGTCACAAAACACCGGGTGCGACGCGGCGGCGGACGCACGCAATCCAGACGTCCGCCCGGTTCACAATCGGTTAGGGCATCGCACGCTGGCCCTCAGGGGGCGCGCCCCGGTTTTGCACGCAAGTTTTGGGCCAGCCGAGCCATGAAACCCCGCAGCGACACCGGTTGGTCCGCCAAAAAAAAACCGCCCGAGAGTGCCCGCCGGACCACTCTGAACATTTTTTCAGTTACTCTGTGTGCCGAATCACCGGAACGACAAGGCGGACAATGCGAAAAAGAAATCGACCGATCATCAGCCCCACCAAACGTCACTTCGCCATTGAAACGCTGGAGAATCGTTTCTTGCTTTCCAGTGATCTGTGGGCATTGGTTGACGGTGGATCGCATGATGACGGACCGATGGCGGAGAGAACCGACGTCGGCGTGTCAGCCGGCGCGCTCTATCAAGTCGATCACCCCTCGCTACTGCGTGCCGTCGAGAGCGCTCCAATTAGGGGCAGCCTTGGACCGGAGGAACCAGCCGACTTGCGTCCCGACCGCGAGCCAGGTCGAGTTGATTTGCCGATCGGCAATGGGGTCTTGCAAGCGTTTCGGTTGGAGCGTCATCTGACTTCGGCCGATCGACAAGCCGGTGGGATTTCAAAAACAGGGACGTACTACGGGCAGGCGGGAGGTGTCAATGTCCGGCTGGTCGTCGGCCCGTCAACGTTGATGGTCAACGGGCAGTCGATCGAAGACGTGTCGGATCAGTTTCAGATCTTTCCGACCATCCCCACATCGCCCGATGATCCTCAACAGTATCGTTTGGTGTGGGCGGACGAGACATTGGAGGTGATGCCACCACCGCCGAGCATCGATGTCGCCACCACCGAAGCGACGGAATTGGTATCCGAGTCGGCATCGGCCTGCACCTTGTTGGAAGACTTTGACAACGTCAGTCTGCCTACCTTGCCGACCGGGTGGACGACCAGTTTTGCCGGTGTCAACTGGCAAACGCTGGACTTTTTTAGCGATTCGCCGCCGCACCACGCGGTCATCCCGACACCGCCGTTTGCCAGTGACAACACGCTTACATCGCCGGTCTTCACGCTACATCCCTCAAACACCCAATTGGCATTTCGCACGGCCTACGAAATGTTTTCAACATCCCACGGCGGTGTGCTGGAGATTTCCATCGATGGATCGCCGTTTGTCGACATCGTCGACGCCGGCGGACAGTTCGTGACCGGCGGGTACGACGCACCGCTCGTATCGCCGGGCAATCCGTTGGCCGGCCGTCATGCCTGGACAGGCATGTTCCCCAACTACAAAGACGCGATCGTCGATCTGCCGGCAAATGCCGCGGGCGAACCGATTCAGCTGCGTTGGCGGATGGCGACCGATGGTGATTTCTTCAACGGTGGCTGGCGCATCGACACGATCTCACTGTGCGCTCCGCAAGCCACCATGGACTACGGCGACGCACCCGACCCGCTGTATCCGACGTTGCAATCGGGCAACGGAGCGTCTCACGTGGTCGGCGGCCCCCTGTACCTGGGCGATGCGGTCGATGCGGAACTCGACGGCCACCCCGATCCGACTGCGATGGGCGACGACCTGAGTGGGATCGACGACGATGACGGTGTCTTGTTGCCGCCCGTTCTGCGACCCGGTCAGTATGCCGATGTCACCGTGATCGCCTCGGTCGCCGGTGGCCGGCTGAACGCATGGGTTGATTTCAACAACGACGGCGATTGGGCGGATTCGGGGGAACAGGTTTTCACCGACCGGTTCCTCAATGCCGGCCCCAATCAACTCCGCTTTTTCGTGCCGCACACCGCGACCGGTTCCGCCGCGACTCAGCTTCGATTCCGAGTCAGTACGCAAACGAATCTCTCGTATGATGGTCCCGCTGACGACGGTGAAGTCGAAGACTACGCCATTGCGACGGCGATGAACGTCTTCGAAGTCGATACCTTGGACAGTCTCGATGATGGCAATGTCAGCCCCGGCAATCTTTCGCTGCGTGAAGCGATTCGACTGTCCAACCAGAGCTTGGGGTTCGACCTCATCACGTTCTCACCTGATTTGGCTGGGGGCACCATCTTTGCCATCCAAAATGGTTTTACGATCACTGATGACGTCAGCATTGTCGGTCTGGGATCCGATCAGATGACACTCAGTGGCAATGATCAAGTGCGGGTGTTTGAGGTCAACTGGAACGTCGACGCCGTCATCGGCGATGTGACGATCACCGACGGACGTGTCATCGGGTCAGGCGGGCGTGGAGGAGGCATTTACTCGCAGGGGAACTTGCAACTGCTGCGAAGCGTGGTTCGCGACAGTGTCGCCCCAACCGGCGGTGGAATCTATCAAGCCCAGGGAACACTCTCCGTCACGGACTCGAGCATCATTGCCAACACGGCCGAAGGCGGCGATGGTGGCGGAATCCTTGGTGACAATGCAGCGATCACGATTGAACACAGCGAAGTGATTGGTAATCGTGCGACGACAGGTCTTTCGGGATTCACGCGATACGGTGGCGGGATCGCAATGCGGACTGGGGAACTGACCATCACCGATTCAACGCTCGATGGCAACTACGCCAGTGCCTCCGGCGGAGGCCTCGTCTCGGATGGTGCCGTTCACGTGGCCGGCAGCACGATCTCGAATAATTCCGCCGATGTCCATGGGGGCGGCTTATTCTGGGGATCTCAAACGGGAACGGCGGAAATCATCAATTCAACGTTCTCTGGCAATGGTACGATCAACGGCCAGGGCGGCGCCATCATGGTTTTTGGTGGTCCACTGAGCCTGATCCACAGTACCGTCACCGATAATGCTGCCGGGATTGTCGGTGGCATCTCGACTGCCTTCGGAAACCCGACATCGACGGCCGTCACCATCGCCTCGAGTATCGTTGCCGGAAATCAGCAAGTCGACATCGACTCTCCTTTTGGAAGCAACGCAGTCATCAGTGGTGGTTTCAACGTTGTTGGCAATCTTCGGGGCGGTGCGATATTCGCTCAGACCGGCGATCAAAGCTTTGTCCAAGATCCCGGTTTGGCGCCGCTGGATGACAACGGTGGTCCAACCAAGACCCATGCGCTGTTCAACAATAGCCCGGCACGCAACATGGGAGATCCGGCGGCTTTGGCAGGCACCGCCGAGGTGCCGCGGTACGACCAACGCGGCGAGGGGCACACTCGCGTCGATGACGGGCGGATCGACATCGGCGCGTTCGAAGGATTCCAAGCGCGACCGCCGCGCGTTCGGTCCGTCGCCCTTGGGTCCCGCTCGGTGCTCAGCAGTCTCGGTGTCTTCTTCGATTCGTTGGTCGACGTGACCGCACCGTCCGCATTCAAAATCACCAATCGCGACACCAATCAGGTGCTCGATTCCGTACGCTACTCGATCGGGATGCAGCAAGGCCCCGACGGAAATACCTCGGTCGTCAACCTGTCATTCGATCCCGGTGTTTCGGTCGACACGATGCTCAATGGGCTCGACTCGCTGTCCGACGGAAACTACCTGCTGGAGATCAACCCCGCGTTTGTCAAAGCACAAGGTTTTGACGTTTTTATGGAAGAGAAATACACGTTCGGTGATGAAGAAGCCGACCGCTTCTTTCGATTGTTCGGAGATCGCGATGGCGACCGCGATGTCGATGGTCAGGATTACGGACGGTTCGGTCTGACGTTCTTGAAATCGTCTGGCGATCTCGGCTACGATCGCCAATTCGATAGCGACGGAGACCGTGATGTCGATGGACAAGACTACGGGCGTTTCGGGGCTCGGTTTCTGAAGCAGTTGCCGTTCTAAGCCCGTCTGAATGTCCATGAGGCCGTGGCGATCCGGCGCGAAAAGGGGACGGGGGTCAATAGCCGGTACGGCCCTTCGGGTGCTTCGCACTATTGACCCCCGTCCCCTTTTCGCTCGGCCGGTACGGCCCTTCGGGTGCTTCGCACTATTGACCCCCGTCCCCTTTTCGCTCGCGGCGACTTTTCAGGCAGAGCTACGCGGATTTGCCACCGCTGGTGATTGCGGATTAGACTGAAGGGTCCCACCGCCCGTCTGCTCGGGCCTGCTCCATTCCAAGTCTTGGCACCCGCCCTCCCATGCCAGATCGATCGCGAAGCGTTTGCCAGCCCCGTGTCCTGTTGGTCACTTTGATGCCGAATCTGGGGTACGCCATGATGGTGTGCGTGGCTTCGGTCGCATCGATAGGGGTTGGTCCGGTCGTTTCCTCCTCTGCCGGCGAACAAGACGAATCATCACTGATCGATGCGGATACCGACGACGTCCGGTGGTTCGAAAACAAGATCCGGCCGGCGTTGGTCGAGCATTGTCTCGAATGCCACAGTAGCGAGACCGAAGCCAGCGGCGGATTGTTGCTCGATTCGCGCGATGGATGGCTGGCCGGCGGCGATCTCGGCCCGGCGATCGTTCCGGGCGATGCCGCGGCGAGTCGCCTGTTCACGGCGATCGCGTACGACGACCCGGCGCTGGAAATGCCTCCCCGCGGGAAACTGGACGACGCGACGATCGATGCCTTTCGCCGCTGGATCGACAACGGCGCGGTCGATCCCCGACAACCGGCTCGGCAGGACGCCCCACCGGAACGTCAAACCGGTCTGCCGGTCGACCGAGCCGGAGAGCACTGGGCGTATCGGCCGATCGTCCCTTCCACCGCGTCGATCGATGCGTTGATCGACCGACGGATTGAACAGAGCGGTCTATCGGCGGCACCACCGGCCGAACCACGTGCGCTCGTCCGACGGCTGGTGTTTGATCTGCACGGGCTGCCGCCGTCGCAGCAGACGATCGATCGCTACCTGGCCGATCCGTCGCCGATGGCCTACGACCGTCTGGTGGATCGCTTGCTGGCCTCGCCCCGTTTTGCCCAGCACATGGCCCGCCGCTGGATGGACGTGGTTCGCTATGCCGAATCGATCACGCTGCGCGGGTTTATCCTTCCCCAGGCGTGGCGGTACCGTGATTACCTGGTCACCTCGTTCGCCAACGATCGCCCCTTTGACCAAATGATTCGCGATCAGATCGCCGGCGACCTGCTGGCTTGTGACGACATCGTCGAAACACAGCAGCGGGCGATCGCGACCGGATTCCTGGCACTGGGCAATTCCAACCTGGAAGACCAGGACAAAACCAAGCTTGAGTTCGATCATCTGGATGAACAGCTGGAAACGATCGGCCGCGCGTTCTTGGCACAAACGATCGGATGTGCCCGCTGTCACGACCACAAGTTCGATCCGATTCCCACCCGTGATTACTACGCCCTGGCGGCGATTTTTCGTTCGACCACGCCGCTGGAGCACGCCAATTTGTCCAAGTGGATCGAGAAACCGTTGCCGCTGGACCCGGCGACCGAAACGCATTTTCGTGCCTTGCAATCTCGGGCCGACGCCCTCGCCGCCGAACTGAAAACCCTGCAGTCGCTCGAAAAAGGCACACCGGGTGACAGGAACCGAATCGTCTCGGTCGACGGCTTACCCGGTGTGGTGATGGACGATGCGGATGCCAGTTATGTCGGCGATTGGACCGAATCGACGTTCGTCAAACCCTACGTCGGCGGCGGTTACCGGCATGACGGCACCGAGGGGCAAGGCAGCAAATCGGTCACCTTCGATCCCGCCGATTTGCCCACCGGACGTTACGAAGTCCGCCTGTCCTACACGTCGCACGCAAACCGGGCGACGAACGTTGCGGTGAAGGTGTTCAGCGCGAACGAGTCGACCACCGTGAGGGTGAACCAACGGCGACGGCCGCCGATCGACGGGTTGTGGGTGTCGCTCGGTGTCTTTCCGTTTGAAAAGGAAGGGCAATCCTTTGTCATCGTTTCCAACGACGCCGCCGACGGTTGCGTCATCGTCGATGCCGTTCAGTTCCTGCCGGTCACCGATCAGACCTCCACGGCAAAGGGTTCCGTCGATGCCCCAACGGCCGCGGACCTGAAAGCGATCGCCCAACGACACGAGACACTGACCGCGGAATTGAAGCGGTTGCAGTCCGAACTGAACCAGCGGCCGATGTATCTAACAATCTCCGAGAGCGAACCACGCCAAGAGATCGCGATCCGCGTGCGGGGCAACGTGCACCAACCCGGTGACACCGTCCGCCGCGGTTTCCTGACCGCCATCGGACCGGCCCAGTTGCATGCCGATCGGATCGGCAGCGATGAAAGCGGACGCGTGCAGCTTGCCCAGTGGATCGCCGATCCGACCAACCCGTTGACGGCGCGGGTGTATGCCAACCGAGTTTGGTCGTGGTTGATGGGTGAAGGGTTGGTCGCGACGGAGAACAATTTTGGAACCACCGGCCAGTCGCCTTCGCACCCGGAACTGTTGGACCACCTGGCCGCAGGGCTGATCGATCACGGTTGGTCGACCAAGTCGCTGGTGCGCAGGATCGTTCGCAGCGACGCCTATCGCCGCGCCGCTTGTGACGACGCCCAGCGGATCGCCATTGACCCGAACAACCGGCTCTGCGCCTCGGGCAGCGTCAAACGCATTCCGGTCGAAGCCCTTCGTGACGCCATGTTGTGTGTCAGCGGTGAAATCGATCACCGGATCGGAGGTTCATCGATTCGGCCCGGCACCCGGTCTGATTATGACTACCGGCACGACTCCAACCGTCGCAGTCTGTACCTGCCGGTGTTCCGCAACTCGCTTCCGCCGTTGTTTGATCTGTTCGACTTTGCCGACTCCAGCGTCTCGGTCGGCCAACGCGCCCAAAGCACCGTCGCTCCGCAATCGTTGGCGATGATGAATCACCCCTGGATCATCGGTCGTGCCCGCCAAGCCGCCAAACGACTGTTGCACGAATCCGCAGGGCAACCGACCGAATCAATGATCGGTCGGCTGTACGTCGCTTGTTTCAGCCGCTCGCCCGATGCGGAGGAAATGCAGCTTTGCCTGGAATTCCTTGGTGGCGGGGACGCGCCGCCAAGTGAAGATCGGCTCGCCGATCTGATTCAATCCCTGTTCGCTTCCATCGACTTTCGGTATTTGGAATGACTGACGACAAGACGCCCGACGGGGAAAGGATCGCCCGACGATTGATGCTTCAGCAATCGGCATGCGGCTTTGGTGCGCTCGCCTGTGGCGCGCTTGCCGCCGCCACGGCCGCTCCGCTCCGTGCTGCGACGGCCGATGTCACAGCGTCGCCCGGCCCCCATTTCGCACCCCGCGCCAAACGGATCATTTTCCTGTTCATGCAGGGTGGGGTCAGCCAAGTCGACTCGTTCGATCACAAACCGGCGCTTCAAGCACACGACGGCAAGAAGATGCCGTTTGATGATGCCCGCGAATTTGCACGATCCGGTCAACGCGGCATCGAACAACGGCTGATGAAGTCGCCGTGGGAATTCAAACCCTATGGCGAGTGCGGGCGTTACGTGTCGGAACTGTTTCCCGAAACGGCGCGGCATGTCGACGACCTGTGCTTCGTGCACTCGATGCACACCGACGGGGTTGCCCACGGGCCGGCGACGCTGTTTCTGCATTGCGGATCAACCAACTTCATTCGTCCATCGGTCGGCTCGTGGATCTATTATGGCCTGGGCACCGAGAACACGGCGCTGCCGGGATTTGTTTCCATCGCTCCGTCGATCGGCAACGGCGGCCCGCGCAACTATGGCAGCGCGTTCTTGCCCGCTCGGTTCCAGGGCACGGCGATCGGATCGGCCGGCCGGCAAGAGTTGGCCCTGGACAACCTGGTCCGCCAAGACGTCTCGCCGGCGCGTCAACGGGCACAGCTGGATTTGATCCAGCGGCTCAATCAGCGCCAGATCGATCGGCGTGGGATCGAGCACAGCGAGTTCGACGCGATGCAACAGTCCTACCAGCTTGCCTGGCGGATGCAGCAAGTGGCCCCGGAGATTTTGGATCTGTCCAGCGAGTCGGCGACGACGCTGGCCGAGTATGGGATGGACGACCCGGCGACCCGCGACTACGGCCAAAAGTGTCTGCTCGCGCGGCGGCTGTGCGAGGCCGGCGTCCGCTTCGTGCAAGTCAACTACGGCGACAACTCGGCCAACCCCGCCTGGGACCAACACTCCAACTTGCCCAAACACGCCACCCACGCTCGGGCCGTGGATCGACCGATCGCCGCCCTGCTGGCGGATCTCAAACGACGGGGCTTGTTGGAAGACACCATCGTTTGGTGGGGCGGTGAGTTTGGCAGGACGCCCTATTCACAAAGCAACGGCACCGGCCGCGATCACAATCCGGGCGGCTTTACCGTCTGGCTGGCCGGTGGCGGATTCCGCGGCGGCATGGCGTACGGATCGACCGACGAGTTCGGCTTTGCCAGCGTTCAGAACAAAGTCCACATGCACGACCTGCACGCGACGTTGCTGCATCAATTGGGGCTTGATCACGAACAATTGACGTACCGCCACGCCGGCAGAGACTTTCGCCTAACCGACGTCTACGGCCGCGTGATTGACCCGATCCTCGCTTGAATCGAAAGCCAATAGCGTTTCCCCGAAACTTAAGGCGAGACGGACTACCAGGGCAGAAAGAACGTCGTTTTAAACCATCGCGGGACGCTGTTCGACTTTGATGCGGTCGATGACCCGAGAGACACCTTCCACCGTCGACACCGCTCGGATGATCTGTTTGCGTTCGACTTCGTTTTTGATCGTGCCGTTGAGCGTGACTTCGCCGCTGCGCACGTCGCCGCTGACCTTGGGCGAGCCGGAACATTTCTTGGACAAGCGACTTTGAACGTTTTTGAGGATGGTTTTGTCGGGGATTCGATTGCCGAGGGCCATAGATTGGTTTACTCCAGGGAGAAGGGGAAAACACATTCCAGCGGCACCGGGTCAATGGTTGCGCCGACCGGAGGAACGGGGGATGGGAAGCGCAGCGGCGACCACAAGTTGCAATCGGGAGGGAAGCCCGATTCGGAAGACGGGGTTCCCACAAGAACGCCAAATGCTGACCACGCAGCTGTCGACTCACACGTCGAGGAAACTACTGCTCTCGACACAGCTTTTTCACATTCCGGCTCACCTCAGGTAGAGGCTCACCCAAGGACGTTCATCCAAGTGATGCTGACGCTCTTTAGATCATTGCCCGCACGGAAGATCAGACGGTAGGGCGATCAGAGGGGTGCGGGGGCGTGCGGTGTCGGCTTGTTCGACACGCGTCGCCGATCAACCGGTATCGCAATCGATCACCAGCTGATCATTCGGCGGGTGATATTAGCGACGCCGCAGATTGCCGCAATGGAGAAAATTCACATTTGGCGAAAATCGGCGGCGGCGGACGACGAGTCTTTGTCCCTAAATCCGTAACGCAAGCCGCCAAGGCTTTCGACTCGCAGCAACCCACACGGGAAAAGCCGAAATTCTTGGCGAATTCCGCTACCACATACGACCCTTGCCGGGTTTAGGGACAAAGCCTAGGCCGCGATCGGTTGATCGCTTCCACACAGGCTTTGATAGAAACGGTTTTGGCCGATCACTTCGGCGTGTGGTCCGCTGGCGGCGACCTGGCCTTGTTCGACCACGACCACCCGATCAGCCATCGCGAGCGTGCTGGCGCGGTGCGTGATCATCACACCGGTGCGGCCGACCAGAAACTTTTCCAGGGCTTGGTGGATCAGCTGTTCGCTTTCCAAATCGATCTGGCTGGTCGCTTCATCCAGGATCAAGATGTCGGGGTCGCGCAGGAATGCGCGGGCCAGCGCGATGCGTTGCATCTGGCCGCCGGATAACCGCATGCCACCGGTCCCGAGGATCGTCTTGTAGCCGTCCGGTGTTTTCTTGCGGATGAAGTCATCGGCAAAGGCCAGCTTCGCGGCCCGGACGACGTCGTGCAAATCGGCACCGGGGCTGCCGTAGCGAATGTTGTTTTCGATCGTGTCGTCAAACAAGATCGTCCGCTGGGTGACCAGGGCAAGCCGCTTGCGCAGATCACGGGTCCGCATTTCATTGATCGGCACGTCGTCCAGCATGACCTGTCCGGCCTGGGGATCATCAAATCGGCACAACAGGCTGATCATCGTGCTTTTGCCACAACCGTTGGGGCCGACGATGGCGATGGTTTCACCGTGGGGAATTTCCAGGTCGATGCCCCGCAGCACCTTCGGCCCCGACGGGTATTGGTACTCCACGCCTTGGAATCGGATCGTCGAATGCGGACGCTGCGGAGACCGAGGGGTGGCCGGCTCTTCGACACGCACGGGCATGTCGACGATTTCCATCACGCGGACCGCGGCGGCGATGCCGCGTTGCAACCCGCTCCAGACGTCGGCCAATTTCCGCGCCGGATCCGAGGCACCGATCAAGAAACTGAAGAACAAAAAGATCTGTCCCTGTTCCAACGGTTCGGTCGTCATTTGCAAACCGAACAGATGCGTTTGCTTGTTCAGCACCAGGTAGCCGCCCGCCAAAATCGCCAGCGACACCGTGGTCATGCCCATCAATTCGGTCGTCCCGCGCGCCAGCGTGTTGTAGAATGCCATCTTCATGGTTTTCTGGTAATAGGCGAATGTCCCGCGGCGAAGTCGGGCGCGTTCAAAGGCCTGGGTGTTGGATGCTTTGACCAGTCGGATCCCGGCGAACGAATCGTTCAGCATGCCGTACAACTGGCTCATCTCCTCCATCGCTCGCTTACTGGCGCGACGGATGGCCCGACTGAGTTGTTGCATGATGAACGCCAGGATCGGCGAGACGATCAGCACCAAGAATAGCAAGCGGTGACAAACGATCGCGGCACCGATCAGACACGCCGCCATCTTCAGCGGTTCGCGAATCATCCGCCCGAGCAAGGTGGAAACACCGGCGGTGACCAGGGCGACGTCGTTGGTCAACCGCGCCGTCAAATCAGCCGATCCGTTTTCCCCGAAAGCGTCCAAGTCCAAACGCAACGCCTTGCGAAAGAAGATCGCTCGCAAGTCGATCGCCGTCCGCCCACTGACATATTGCACCCACATCATGTTGGCCGTCAACGCGACCAGTTTCAGCGCCGTGCCGATGACCAAGAACGATAAAATGGCCAACAACGTGCCGAAGGGGGTCGTCGGCGCGTAGGCATCGATCCACGGTTTGGCTTGGCGATACCAATGGGCCTTGTTGGACTGACGCGCCGCCTGGGCGCGGAGATCGTCAACGGAATCGCCTGGAGGGGATTGCCCCGCCTCGGCCCCGCCGGACTCGATGGCGGCGATTTGGGCTGTGATCGTCTCAACCGCCTGATCGGCTTCTTGAATGTTGTCGTCGACGTATTCCGAGAGTGTGTCGCCGGCGAAGACGACGTCGACGATCGGCAGCACCGCACTGATGTTGGCACTCCACAGCAACGCGACCGCGAGGGAAGAGACGGCGATGGCTGCAATTGCCCAGTGACGGCGAAAGGCCAGTCTTAAAACTCGAACGAAAGGCGTGTTCACGGGGCCGTCCTTGGTCACCGTCGTAGGCGATGCTATCAAATGGGTCGTGCGACGTTGGGGGACGTCGCTTGGGTGATTCGTCCGTTTGCGGTGAAACGTGATTCGGTTTTAGCGAAAGGCGATTCCCATGGCCAGTCCGTTCTGGAAACCGTGAATCCTACGGCACCGATTTGATGTAGCTACGCTTCGATGCGAGCGTGGAGCGATCAGGAAACCACCTCCCGCTTGTTCCCGGGTTCTACCTGGGTACGCACTGCACTGGAGGCTCCGCCTCGCGTTGGCAGCCCCCTCATGTTGACAGCCAAGGTGTGGCGGGGAACGTGAAATTTATTGCTGACCAATACCCTTGCAAGCAATACATTTCACGTTCCGAGCCACACGGACGTTTCGTCCCCAGGCGAAGCCCGGGAACGAAGGCGATGAGGGCAAGTTCGATCGACGCGGCGGTTCAAAAAATCCCGGCGCCGAAGTCCGAGTCGTTTCCGCCGGCGGGTTTTTCTTCCTGGCGATCGGGTTGGCGTTGCTTGGACGGACCCGGCGAGGCATGCGGTGGATCGATCATCGCCGTATCGACATCTTCCCCGGCATCGGAAAAATCGTCGTCGTACCGCGATCGATAACCGGGTTGCTGGCAACGGCTCAGCTCGGCTTCGAATTCGTGGATCACCGCGTCCTGAATCAGCTCGCGGCAATCACTGTTGATCGGGTGTGCGACGTCGGCGTACAGTTTTTGCGGCGAGTCGAGGGCGCCTTCGCTTTCAAACGAAAGTTTGTTGCCGCAATGATTGCAGTAACTGGCCCGCAAATGGTTCTTGTGATGACAGCGATTGCAATGACCGGTCAACTTTCGACTGGGCATCGCCACAAACGGTCCGTTGGCACCGTCGATGATCTTCAAATCGCGAACCACGAAACAGCCATCAATCGTGATCGAACAAAACGCCCGCAGTCGATCTTCCGACGACTCCATCAACTTGATTCGAATCTCCGTTATCTCCACGATCTGAACTCCCTCGCTATTGACTGCGTTCTAGCTCGGCTCGATTTCAATGGGTGTCGCAGCAGGAACCGTCTGCGCCATGCGTAGCAATACACCAGGTTGCAACTCGGTCTTTAAACGCTTCACGATGTCCTTGGCCTGCTCGGCATCCCGGGCAATCCCGAAACATGCCGAACCGCTACCGGTTAGTTGACACGGTTGGAGTCCGCTTTGCCACAGTGATTCTAACAATTCGTTCAGCTGCGGCAGAATTTTCAAGGCCGGCTCGGTCAGGCGGTTCATCATCTCGCGGCCCATCGACTCGCGATCCTGCCGCGCCATTGCCTGCAAAAAGGACCCCGAACCGACCGGATGCGGCGGAACATTCAACTGTGCGTAAACGCCCGCCGTGGAAAGGCTGACCGAAGGGTAGGCCACGACAAAGTGTATCGATGGACAGGTCTGCAGCGGCGACAGTAACTCGCCGCGACCGGTCGCCAGGGCCGCGACCGGTGATCCCGGATCGCCACGGCCGAGAAAGAACGGCACGTCGCTGCCGATCGAGGCGGCGATCTCGTGCAACTCTCTGGACCTGTTGTCAATTTGGTGAATCTGGGCGGCACAGCTAATCGCATGGGCCGCGTCGCTGCTGGCCCCGCCCATCCCCGCGCCGGCGGGAATCCGTTTGCCGAGCCGAACGCGGAAGCCTGTTTTGATGCCAAAGCTGGTCCGAAAGGCGTCGAGGGCGCGGACGACCAAGTTGGAATCATCGGTCGGAATCCGCAGCAACTCGGGCACGTCGCCGTCGCTCGCGTCCAACCCCAGTTCGCCGGCAACCGCTTCGATGGAAGGCAACCAGGATGCCGTCAATTCGATTCGCCCCTGCGGGATCGATTCAATTTCCAGTTCATCGCGCCAGTCGATGGCGACCATCACGGTGTCGATTTCGTGGTACCCATCGTCGCGTCGCGCGGGGATTTCCAGAAACAGGTTCAGTTTGGCCGGTGGTGAAGTTCGGGCGACGGTCATAGCACTACGCCCGTTGGTTGGACCACAGCGACAGCAATTCGACCAGGTGTTCGGTCGCGGCCACCATTTCATCCAGGCAGGCGAATTCGCGAACACTGTGGATATTGTGTTGGCCGCTGGACAGGTTTGGTGTCGGCAGCCCTTTTTCGGTCAACACGCTTCCGTCGGTACCGCCGCGAATGATCTCCTTGGTGCACGCTCGGCCCAAGTTCTTGAACGCTTGTTCGGCCAACGTGATCGACTCGGGCAACTTCGCCAGTCCATCACCCAAATTGCGGTACTGTCGCCGCGTCGTGACTTGGACTTTCAAACCGGGCCATTTCGATTCAACCTCGCCGGCGATCTGCCGCAGCAAGTCGGCATAGGTTTTCAAGTCGGCGGCATCGAACGAACGCAGGATCAATTCGACGGAAGCTTCGCCGACTCCGCCGGAGATGGAATTGGCGTGAATGAACCCCTGGCGTCCGTCGGTGGTTTCGGGCGTGTCGCGATCGCGTGGCAGGGCGGCGACGAAATCGGCGGCGCCGCGCACCGCGTTGATCATGCGGTCTTTGGCGATCGACGGGTGAATGTTGTCGCCGATGAACCGCACCGTGGCGGCATCGGCGGAGAACGTTTCCACGTCCACGACTCCCGCTCCGCCGCCATCGACGGTGTAGGCCACGTCGGCGGCCAGTTTTTCCAAGTCGATCTTGTCGGTCCCGTGGCCGATCTCTTCGTCGCATGTCATCACGACCTTGACCGGGCCGTGTTTCAAGTTCGGGTTCTCGATCAGCGTCTCGGCCAATTCCATGATGATCGCCACCCCGGCTTTGTCGTCTCCGCCGAGCAAGGTGGTTCCGTCGGTCGTGATCAAGGTGGCGCCGACCAAATCATTGAGCGCCGGACAGGCTGCGACGCGGATCACTTCACCATTGGCAAGTTCGATGTCGCCGCCGCCGTAGTTTTCGATCACTTGCGGCCGAACATCTGTTCCGGGTGCGTCGGGCGAGGTGTCGACGTGGGCGACCAGCGCGACGACGGGCACATCGGCATCGCCGACGGTGGACCGAACCGTCCCATAGACCAATGCGTGCTGGTCTTGATAAACATCATCGGCCGACATCGCCGATAACTCAGCGGCGAGCAGTTTGCCGAGTTCCCGTTGGCACTCGCTGCTGGGATAGGTCCCGCTGCCCGGATCGGCAGGGGTTCCGATGCGAACGTACCTGAGAAAACGGTCCAACAATCGGGTGCGGTTGATTTCGAACATGTCTGGTTTTGTGTTAAGCTCGTGCGGCAAGTGTCGGAAAAAGCCCCACCCCAACAACGATTTTCAAGCCGAGATCAAGGTGTTTGATGAGCGAAGACGTCTCCCATCTGGTATTTGACTGCGAAAGTATCGCCGATGGGGCGTTGATCGCGAAAGTCCGCTACCCCGGCGAGTCCCTTTCTCCGCAAGAAGCCATCGCGCGTTATCAAGCGGAATTGATGGAGCAAAAGGGCACGACATTCATCCCCTACACGTTTCAGGTGCCGATCGCGGTCGTCGTCGCCAAGGTATCCAACGACTTTCGCTTGATCGACATCGTCTCGCTGGACGAACCAAATTTTCGCTCCCACGTGATCACGGCCCACTTTTGGAAGGGTTGGGAGGTCTACAAACGCCCCCAATGGGTCACGTTTAACGGTCGGACGTTTGATTTGCCGCTGATGGAATTGGCGGCCTACCGTTTCGGTATCTCGATCGCGCCCTGGTTCAAGAACGACGGGTATCGGTCGCCGCGGAATCGGTTCAGCGTCGATTCCCACTTGGACTTGCAAGACCTGCTGACCAATTTCAGCGCCTCGCGGTTCAACGGCGGGCTGAACCTGGCCACCAAGTTGCTCGGCAAACCCGGCAAGATGTCCGTTACCGGCGACCAGGTGCAACAGCAATACGACGACGGTGATTTAAAAGGCATCAGCGACTACTGCCGCTGTGATGTCCTGGACACCTACTTCGTGTTCCTGCGGTCAATGGTGCTCAGTGGCAAGATGACGCTGGAACAGGAGGTCGAGATCACGGCCGAAAGCAAGGCCTGGATCCAGGCCAAAGCCGACGACTGTGAAGCCTATGCCACTTATCTGGAACACTGGGAAGACTGGGCCGATCCCTGGGAAGCCGATGCGGCCGACGCGGAGGGATGATGGGGGAGCAGGAGGTTGGGGAGCAGGGGATGAGTGGGCAAAACGATGGGGGCAAAACAATTGCAGGCTGAACAGACGCAGACATGACACGGTGCTAAGCAAGTGGGCTCCCGTTTGCGACCCATCCGGCCTGATCATTCTGCCTTCCCATCGTTTTGCCTTTCCATCGTTTTGCCCCGCACGATTCTGCCGTCCCCCTTCACCGCACCTAGTTCTCGCCCTTCAGGTATTGCAGCCGGCGGATCACTTGGCCTTTGGGGTCGATCGGCGTCAACACCGGCAGAAACTGAAACCTTTCGGGATCGACCTCATAGCCGTGAACGTCGCGGAGGTAGACGATGGTGTTGAGCATTCGCAACAGTTCCGGTTCGTTCGTCGCACGCTCCAGCGACCGATACATGGACGGTTTCGTCTCGACATCGCTGTGGACCGCCAGAAATTCCACGGCCCGCATCACGACCAGCGGCTCGACGTCCAACAGGAACTTCTCGATCGTTGACGTCAGTGGCTTGGCGGCTTCACCGAGTGTGCTGCAGGCGACCAGCGCCCAATAACGGACCCACGGATCCTCGTCATCCAGCGCCGCTTGGATTCCCGGCAACGCCTCTTCGATCGGCAGCAGCGCCAGATTCGCCGTATCGATGTACCGCGTGATGTGCCCGCTGTGCGATTCGCCGAACGCGGTCGGATTGTTGATCGCTGCATCGACCATCACCGCTTCGATCACAAAGCTCAGGTCGGGCAGCGACTTGAGCCGATCGTCCAGTTGATCACGCATCAATTTCAATCGCGTCGCGTGCTGGGGATCCGACGCCAGATTGTTGACCTCGTCCGGATCGGTGCTCAAGTCATACAGCGCCTCGGGCGGTTTGGCTTCGTAGAATTGCTTGGCCGCACCGGTTAGCTCTCCTTGTTGATGGAGTTCGCGCCACTGCTGGTACGCCAGGCACTTGTATCGGTAATTGTTCTGCAATCCGTCCGGATAGAAGGGTTCGAAGTTGCGGATGTATTTGAAGTCACCGATCCGCAAGGTCCGCACCAAGTCGTATTTCTCATCGAATCGATCGGCGTACCCGAACGCTTCATCGCGCCGATCGACCTTTTCCGGATCGGCATCGATCCCCAGAAACGGTTTTCCGTCGACGCCTTCGGGTTGCTCCAGCCCGGCCAGACTCAACACCGTCGGCCCGAAATCGACAAATTCGACAAACCCCTTCGTGCGTGACCCCAGTTCGCGTGCCGCCAGCGATTGGAATTGATCCGGGACTCGAACCACCAACGGCACGTGCAATCCGGATTCGTACGCGTAGCCTTTGGACCGTGGCAGGACGCCGCCGTGATCGCCGAAGTAGAACACGAACGTGTTTTCCAACAGGCCGTCTTCACGAAGCTGGTCGATGACGCCGCCGACCAGTTCGTCGATTTTCATCATGCGGTCGTGGTACCGGGCCCGGGTATAGCGAAACAGCGGCGTGTCGGGGAAGTAGGCCTGGAGTTTGACGTCGGCCGGATCGGTCTGCGTCGGCTCCTTCATCTGGTCTTGGCTAAAGTGCAATCGGCTTTCATGTGAATCGGTAAACGTCTGCACGTGGAAAAACGGCATCGATTCCTCGGGACGGTTCCTCCAGCTCGCTTTCCGGCTCGATTCACTCCAGACATCCGATCCCTTGACCGCGTTGTAGTCCTCCTTGCTGTTGTTGGTCGTGTAATAACCGGCTGCCCTCAAATAGGCCGGAAACATCTGCAGCCCCTCGGGCATCGGGACCGAGACGTATCGTCGGTGGAACTGAGTGCCGATTCGCGGGGCGTAACATCCGGTGATCAGTGTCGTGCGGGCGACCGAACAGACCGGCGCGTTGGAGAACGCGCGGTCAAACGTCACGCCGTGGGCCGCCATCGCTTCGATGTTCGGTGCCGGAGCCCCGTCGGGGTCGAAGTGTCTCAGATAGTCCGCCGAATTGTCCTCCGACATGATCCAAACGACGTTCGGTCGGCCCGCCGGATCAGCGGCACCGGCGGTCGCGACCAGCTGAGAGAGCACGACGAGGAAGGCCAGAAAACCGGCGGCAAAGCGACCGGCCGTGAAAGCACAAGCGGGGGGGATGAGACGAGTCATCGGGGAGAATTCCAGTGCGAATGAATCATTGAAGCAGGCGTCCGAGCAGCCGATTCTAACCCGAACCGGCCCCGCCGAGCAGGTTTCTGGAAACAAGGCTTGCCGAAACAGGGGGTCAGCGGGCATAATCCGCGACCCGAAAAACGGCATGCAACCCCACAATCACACCAGTCTGAATTGATTTTCGATGGCTAAGAGCAAGAAAAAGGCCGAAACGGTCTTCCTGGTTTGCGAAGAAACCGGCGATTACAACTACACCCTGAAGCGTAAACCGGGCGGCGAAAAGCTGCGTCTGAAGAAGTACAGCCCGCGACTGCGCCGCCACACCTGGCACGGCGAAAAGAAAAAGTAGGCACCGCCCCGCCCCTGTGGCGAGGTCATGCGGGTATTGGAATTCACCCTCCCTTTGGGAGGGCCGCGGAGGAGCGAGCGACGACGCGGGGAGGGGCCGCTGTGGCTCGGATCCACCCGAACGCCACCAATCGACCCTCCCCTCGCTACGCTCGACCCTCCCTGCCAGGGAGGGTTAATTCCAGGAACCGAACGCCCTGGCAGAGCGGGTGTCATCCATTTTCGGATGAAACCGCAGCATCGCTGCTGATGCACCCGGATTAGAAACGCGTCACGCGCCCTCGACAGCAAGTGAGTCCAAGGATGAAACGGAAATGGCGGATCGTTCCCCATGATGCCGCCCGCGTCGACCAATTGATCCGTGGATCCGGATTGCCGCCGGTCGTCGCCCAGCTTCTGGTCAGCCGCGGCGTTTATGATCGCAGCGCCGCCGACGCCTTCTTGTCGACCAAACTGACGGGCCTGCGCGACCCCCAAGAATTGCCCGGCGTCCCCGAAGCGACCGAGTTGGTCGCGGCCGCCATCGCCGCGAAAACGCCGATCGTCGTTTATGGCGACTATGACTGTGACGGGATGACCGGGACCGCGATCCTGTACAACGGATTGAAGCTGCTAGGCGGAGACGTCGCCTACCACGTCCCCAACCGCTTGGAAGAAGGCTACGGATTGAACGCCGACGCGATCCGGCGGTTGGCCGGTCGCGGCAAAAAAATGATCATCTCGGTCGACTGCGGCATCACCAGCGTCGCCTGTGCCGAATTGTGCAAGGAGCTGGGCGTCCAGCTGGTCATCACGGACCACCACACGCTCGATGATAGCCTGCCCGATGCCGATGCGATCGTGCACCCGAGATTACCCGGGACCGGCTACCCGTTCGGCGAACTCTGTGGCGCCGGCGTGGCATTCAAATTGGCTTGGTCGCTGTGCCAAACGATTTGCGGTTCCAAAAAAGTCAGCGAGCCGCTGCGTCGCTACCTGATGCAATCGCTGTCCCTGGCGGCGATCGGAACCGTCGCCGACGTCGTCCCGCTGGTCGATGAAAACCGCATCCTGGTCGCGCACGGATTACGCATGCTCGGCAGCGAGCCGTTGCCGGGTCTGGCCGAGTTGATGCGGATCACCAAGCTGGATGAAGCGTCGACGCTGAACACCGAGAGCATCGCCTTCAACTTGGCCCCCCGATTGAACGCCTCCGGACGCCTCGGCCAAGCCCAGTTGGGCGTCGAATTGTTGACGACCACCAATCAGGAACGCGCCACGGCGCTGGCCGAATACATCGACCAGCTCAACAAGAACCGCGACAGCCTGCAACGCAGCGTCACGCTGGCCGCTCAAAAACAAGTCAAAGAAAACTTCGACGCCGAAAACGATCCCGCGCTCGTGCTCGCTGGCGTCGGTTGGCACCAAGGCGTGATCGGTGTGGTTGCCGGTCGGTTGAGCGACAAATACGCCAAGCCGGTCATCATCCTCTCCATGGACGCCTCGGGGAAAGCCGCCGCGGTCGGATCGGGGCGGGTCGGCGGCACCGCGATCGACTTGCACGCCGCACTCTCGGAATGTTCCGATCGACTGGTCCGCTTCGGCGGGCACCAAGCCGCCGCGGGATTGACAATCGACGAACGACAGATTGACGGTTTCCGCGAGGATTTTTGTGAAGCCGTTTCCCAACAATGGTCCGACGGTGAAATCGAACCCGAAATTGTGATCGATGCCGAAGCCTCGTTTGCTCAATTGAACCTGAACACGATCAAACAGATCGAAACGCTGGAGCCCTTCGGCGCGGGCAATCCGCGGCCGACGTTGCTTTGCCAAAACGTCACGCTGGCCGAACCGGCGCGACGGATGGGCAGCGGCGATCGCCACTTGAGCGTCCGTTTGGATCAGGGCGGAAAAACCATTCGCGGCGTCGCCTTCGGTGCCGGCGACTGGTGCGATGAACTCAACGCCTGTGACGGCCCGATTCAAATCGCCTACCGACCGGTGATCAACGAGTTCCGAGGCTATCGACGCGTCGAAATCCACGTCGTCGATTGGAAACCCGTCCACGTCGGCGCCCCCACCGGATAGCAAGTCGCTTAGGCCCGTCGGAAGAATAAGTGGCGGGGATTGATTGTGGGATAGGCTTCCAGCCTGTCGTTTTCGCCATGACAGGCTGGATGCCTATCCCACCAGCCCACGCCGCAATTCCCTTGCCGCCGCGGCCGGATCGTCGGCGTCGTTGATCGCCGCCGTGACGGCGATGCGGTGAAAACCGCACGCGGACACCTGATCCAGGTTCGTCCGGTTGATCCCGCCGATCGCAAACGCGGGCCGGGGCGTTTGTCGCGTTTCGGCATGAACCTGTTTCAAGAACGCTGTCCCGGCGTGCGAATCAAACGACTTGGTCGAACTGGGAAACGTCGGCCCACACCCGATGTAATCCGCTCCGTCGCGGATCGCTTGATGCACTTGGTCGATCGTGTGGGTCGACACGCCGACCAAACGTTCATAACCGAGCACGCGCCGCGCCATCGCCGCCGGCAGCTCGTCTTGCCCGACGTGCACCCCATCGGCGCCCGCGGCCAGCGCGATGTCCGCGCGATCATTGACGATGAACAACACCTCGCAGTCCTTGGCAATCGATGCGCCGCACTTGGCCCGTTCGAACAGCTGGCGATCGGTCGCCTGTTTGTCTCGCAATTGAAAGACATCGACGCCGGCAGTCGACAAGGTCCGGATGGTTTCGATGAACGCATCTTCCGACCCGCCGCAATCGATCAACAGGTACAGCACTGCGTCGGCTAATCGTCGCTTTCGATCGCCGGCGATCAGCTGGAGTTCAATCTGGCGGTGGTGTGTGTAGGCACGGTAGCGCAGCGATTCGATTTGTCGGGCGAATTCCACGTCGATCGTCTTGCCGTACTCTTCCAGAACCCGCAGCGATTGTTGCACGCGCTGGGTCGCGGCGGTGATCACGCCGGCGATTTCGGTCCGCGAGTACTCGGCCGTTGTTTCGAGCGCCGTGCCGACATCACCGTCGGTATCACGGGCCGCAAGCAACTCGGCGCGGTTCAAACGTGACAGTGCCGCAGCGAGAGCGTGCCGAAGTTCCTTTGCGACCGTGGCGGCTAGGGAATCATCCAATCCGAAGCGGACGAATTCTTCGATCGTGCGAATCCCCTCCGCCGCCCGATTGGCCGACGCATCCAAGATTCGGTAGCTGGTTTGTCGAGAGTCGTTCACGGGCTGGGGCCCAGCAATGATGGGAGAAGGAAATCTGTTGAGATCGTATTGGCAGCACCTTGAGTTGAACAGTGTGTCGGCATTGGAAAACGCATCGACAGGTCGTGGGTGCCAATCAAATGGGCTCGGTTGGGACAACGGAGCTACACTGCTGAAACAACACGTGCCGCCGCGTCGTGTTTTGGCAACCGACCTCGTCATCTGTCAGCGCAGGTTTGCCGGCGCCGGGATTGCGTCGGTAAACCTTCTTCGTCGCCAATCCCAGACGCAGATAGGTGCCTGTTCCCGGGTTCTGTTTGAAGTATTCCATCAACATCCGCGTTCTCAGGCTACGAACTTGGTCAGTCGCGATGTCGACCAGCCGCATCGACGCCTTCAAGTATCCTGGCCGCCATCGCGATTGCCGCGTCTCGCTGGATAGCGGGCGAGAGGCATCGCAAATGATCAAAAAATCGGTGCCATCACAAAGGCCTTCGCCGGGCTTGAACAGCGACTCGACGCCCAAGTTGTCATAGACGCCACCGTCCCAAAGGTGGAGGTGGTTGTACTTGGGTTTGATTCCGTACCAACCTCCGTCACGGTATTCACTCCAGCGATGCCGTCGTGAAGCAAGACGCAGCGGTCCGATCAAACCAGGGACGGCGGCCGAAGCGGCCAACGCGTGCGACAAACGGAAATCGGGATCGGTGACGTACTTGGTTTGATAGTCGCCCATCAAATCGCGCTGGAACCGCCAGTTCTTGCCGGTTTGGTAGCAGGTCGCGTTGATGATCCAACGCGGTGTGACGGGCAAATCGGCCAGCGAGCCGCGGATGCCCCAATTCCGTTCCAACGCGTCGCCCAGCACCGACGCTCTGCCGGTCGCAAGCCGCCATGGGAACAGCAGCGAGTTCAGGACATACGTCCGCTGCACGTTTCGCGTCGTCAGCACCGATAGGCACCGCGGCACGACATCGTGCAAGTATTCTGCGCTGCCGGGCCAGCGATACCCGGCCGAGGCGATGACCAGCCCGGCCGCCAGGCTGCCCCCGGAGACGCTGGAAACGGTTTCCACGTTTCCCAGCAAATCTTGCCGCGCCAGCCGGGCCAGAACGCCCAAATGAAACACCGTCGCGCGGACGCCTCCGCCAGAGAATGCCAGCGAGATTTTCATAAAACAATGCGGAGATGGCGTGAAACTCGGGGGCAAAGGGCTCGCAAAGGCCGATTCGAATTCGCAAACCAGACGTCGCCGCGATCGTAATGCCGCAGCAATCGGCAAAGCCAGATCAATGTACGATTGCTCTGTACGATAGCCCTTCCGGGCTGTCGGTCACGCGCGAGACCCCGCGCGGCGCTCCGCAAGAGGACGCACATTTTGAAAAAAAGGGCTTCGAATCGGTTTGGTGTCCGGGAACTTCCCCGGAACCCGACCGGTCTGGGGATGTGACCCCAGAAACCGATCAGGTGCGTCTGGCGTGACCGGATCACTGGCTTCGGAATCCTTCTCGATTTCCCCACCGCCAATTGCTGACCGTGTATCATGGAGGTCCCTCCACGGCACTCCCCCCCGCCAAAGCCATGATGACGACCGATTACAACCAATCCCGCTTTGCAGCTTGCTGGGTGCAGGGTTTCCTGGCGGTGCTGCTTGCAACCTGCCCAGCGAACAGCACGCCTGCGCAAGACACGCTTGATGACGAACATGCGGCTCGGAAGGTTGAAGTTGAAAAGCTGTTTCGAAAGGATGTCACACGCTTCATCAAGACTTACTGCATCGATTGCCACCAAAACCGTCGACCGACCGAAGCGGGGGTGAACTTTTCCCCAGCCTTAAACACTCCGACTCACCCTGCGTTTACCGAGCAATGGAAACGAGCGGCGGCGCGTGTGAAAGCGCATGACATGCCGCCGGAAGGATTGGACCAACCGTCTGACGAAGAACGGCAAATGTTTGTCCAGTGGCAAAAGAAGATCAAATTCTTGAGCCCCAAAGACCCTGGCCCGTTTATCATTCGGCGGCTGACCAAGTCCGAATATGGCAACACGCTGCAAGACTTGTTCGGGGTGGATCCCGAGATCGCAGCGGCGCTGCCTGACGAGGTCAGCGGGGAAGGCTACTTGAATTCGCTTTCGCCGCTGCAACTGGAACAGTACCTGGCGATCGCGGATAAAGTGCTGGATCAGGTTTGGCCCGTCGGTGAGATGCCTTCCGGCGAGGTGATTGATCGGTTGATCGGCCAGAAGATTGACCCCGGCAACCGCAAGGCTCTCGCGACAGCCAAGATCGCCGGATCGCTGGCACGGACCATGTACCGACGTCCCGCGTCCGAGCAGGAAATTGCCACGTTGCTCCGTGTGCATGAACTGGGGCGGGAGAACAAGCTGGCCGTTGAAGACGCGTTCCGCTTGATGGTCAAAGCAACGTTGGTTTCGCCGCAATTCCTGTTCATCACCCCGGCGGAGCAACCTGACCGAGACGCCAAGATCGTGCGGCTGGATGACTACCAACTCGCATCGCGACTGTCGTATTTTCTGTGGGCAACGATGCCGGACGCCGAATTGATGCGTTTGGCTTCGGAGGGCAAATTGCACGAGCGAGATACGTTGCGGGGACAGGTCACACGGATGCTCGCATCGCCAAAGTCACGTGCGCTGTTCGATGGTTTCGGCGCCCAATGGTTAGGCTTGGATGATTGGCGCGAGCGCGCGTTTGATCAGGACAAATTCCCGCAGATGAACGATGCCCTGCGCCGTGCGATGTACGACGAAGCACGCTTGCTGTTCGAGGATGTCATGCGCGGAGACCTAAGCGTGGCGACCTTCATTGATTGCGACTTCACCTTCGTGAACCAGCCATTGGCGGAAGTGTATTCGATGGACGACATCACCGGCCAAGCGATGCAGAAAGTCACTCTGACGAATCAAAACCGCGGCGGAATCCTAGCCATGCCGGCCGTGCTTGCGGCGACGTCGTTTCCCAATCGAACCAGTCCGGTCAATCGTGGCGTCTGGGTGCTGGAACAAGTTCTTGGCGAGCACGTTCCGCCCGCTCCACCGGATGTGCCTGCCTTGAAAGTGCAGGACGAGACAGCGACCGAGAACTTGACCATGCGAGAGCTTACCGAATTGCACCGGAGCGATCCTGTCTGTGCCAATTGCCATCGTTTGCTCGATCCGATCGGTTTCGGACTGGAGAATTTCGATGCGATCGGACGCTGGCGAGACTCCGATGACAACGGCGCCACGATCGACGCTTCCGGCGTGCTGCCGGACGGCAGTCGTTTTTCGACGCCTGCGGAATTGAAAGCGATGGTCAGCGGGCGGCTCGACGACTTTGCTCGGAACTTGGCCGAAAAAATGTTGGCCTATGCCCTGTGTCGCGCCCTCGAAGGCTACGACGAAATCGTGGTCGATGAAATGACCGAACGCGTCGCCGCCGACGGCTACCAAATGCAAACGCTGATCACCGAAGTGGTGACAAGTTATCCCTTCACGCACCGCCGAATCCAAGACGAGAGATAGAACGATGATCAGATCTCAAATGATTGATCGCAGAACCTGCTTGCGCGGTCTGGGCGCGGCACTCGCGCTGCCGCTGTTGGATGTCATGGGTTGGCAAGAAACCAAGGCTGCCCAGGCGTACAAGCCTCCCGTCCGACTGGGGTTCATGTACATGCCGCACGGCGTGATCATGGACCAATTCTGGCCGACCGATGCGGAGCGTTTTCTGGATTCACCACCTCCGGCGGTCGAATCTCTGAAGCCGGTGTTGGACCAATGCTTGATGATGAAGGGAATCTCTGGCGTTCCTACGGCTCCTTTCAACGGAGCACCGCACGCGTTGGAGCTTTCGACGTGGCTCACCGCGACACTGCCGGATCCGGCGAAACGTAGCGAAATCAATATCGCGATTTCAGCGGATCAAATCGCAGCGAATTACGTCGGCGCGATGACGCCATTGCCGTCGCTGGAACTGGCGACGATGCCGCAAAACTGGAAAGAGAACCAAGCGGGGCTGAACGAAGGCTACTACTCGCACTGCAGCTACCGTTCGCCGACCCAAGTCGTGCCCGCAGAAACGAACCCGCGAAACGTGCTTGCCCGCTTGTTCAATCAGAAAGATTCAGGCAGCGCTGCCGTTTCCGGCGGGGCCAGCCCGCTGGACCGCAACCTATTGGATCTGGTCCTTGGGGGCGCTCGAGATCTGCGTCGCAAACTGCCATCGTCCGACCAACGCAAATTGGACGAGTACCTGGATAGCGTGCGGTCGGTCGAACGTCGAATCGCTGCGATCGAGCAACGGCAAAAGCAAGCCGCGATGGAAAAGGCCGGCCTGCGTCGCGATCACAAGGGCGCTGATTCACCGCCCATCGAGATCAAGATTCCCGACGGGGACAAACGCAGCGAGTACATGCAGGTCATGTGCGATCTGAACGTCTTGGCCTTCCAAACCGACATGACTCGCGTCTCGACTTACATCGGGTCACGGCCCAACGGCGCGAATTATCCAGAGCTCGGGTTTAGCGACCAGCACCATTCCCAAACGCACCACGGCGGCGACAAGACGAAGATGGACAAGGTTGCGAAGATTGTTGCGTTCAACATCGAACAGTTCGCACACATGGTGAAAAAGATGCGTTCTCTAAAAGAAGCCGATGGAACGCTGCTCGACAATTGCATCATGATGTGGGGTTCAGGCCTGGAAGACGGCGACAAACACAGCCGAGAGAACCTGCCCTTCATCGTCGCGGGCGGCGGAGGCGGCTCGTTAAAGACGGGGCGTTATCTGCCTGACGTCAAAGGCAATCAAGGCGACTTGCTCACCACGCTGCTCTCCTGCGCCGGGATTCCGATCGACCGCCCCGTCGGCATCGCCACCAAACAAATCGAAGCGATCAAAGCGTCGACCGGCTGAAAGGATTGAGACGAACCCGCTGTGGGCGAGGCGATAAATCCAACCTCAGCGCGTGCTATTCAAACGACACTCCGGTGTCGGCCACCGCAGCAGTGAAGGCAACACCTCGGAAACTCGTGTCGGTGTCCGCCACCGACGGCACGAAGGAAACTGGCTTTGAGCCGGCGGTGGGTCCAACCGCGACGGTCAGTGGGCCCGCGATCGATAGGACCAATAGGACATAGGGGACCTATAAGTCCTATCGGTGCCATTGCGCGATCGTTGCCCCATCCTCCAAGGAAGGGCAAAACAACGGGGGCAAAACAATTTCAAGCTGTGATCGTTTTGCCTGTTCGCGTACTGGACGGTGGAATGGGTTAAACTCTGTGTCGATAAGTTTCCGGGGCGATTCGGAGCCACAGTTGAGACGACGCTACAAAATCTACCGTGGTGACCAGCTCTTGGGGTTCGTCGGCTTCGATGACCAATCACCGTGCGAGCCCTTTGAGCCAACCGAGGCCTTCATTGGGGTGGAAGCGTTGTTCGAGAAGGAAAACGAACTGGCCAAGCTTGCCGCGGAGGCAGACGCAGCCCGAGACCTCGCCCGGTTTGATCAATTGATCGACGAAATGAATCAAGTCATGGACGAGATCGTAGCGCCGGGGGTCAGGTTCGAAGCAATGGAATCAATCCTTGGCTCCTTCGAGTGCGATCAACTGTCCATTTTTGACGGACGTGTCTGCTGGCGTTAGGGATGGTTTCGGAATGAGCTCGAGTAGGTCGGGAAGAGAGCCAATATCGAGATAGCCCGGGCACTTCAAATCTCAATTGCCACGACAGTGAAAGGATGGGCCTAGCCATTCTGGCCTGCCTTTCGTAGCCAGAAGGATGCAGCGGCGCTGTTAAGCCGTTGTATTCGATACTTTTTCGATACCTTTGATCGGGCCTCCAACCACCCCGACACTCAGAGGGGGAGGTTTGATCGTATGTTCTTCGGTGCGACGAACTTGACAATGGGGGAACCGGATCTTGGATCTTGCTGCTGTAATCGAAAAGACGCGACGTGATTTATTGGAACTGACCGCTCGCAATCGGCTCGTTCATACTCCGCTGGATGGAAAGCGAAAAAGCTGGGTTCAGGTTCACGACGAACGCACTGATAACGTCTTTGACTTGCTGGTTCGGCAAGGCAAGACGATGTCTTTCTTGCCTGTCACACCCGAAGTGGACGAGGATGACCGCGAGCAGTTTCTCCGCGAATTTGAAGAGACGAACGACGATCAACTCGATGACGATGCAGAGTGCTCCGGTGACGGTGGTGAGGTTCCTGAGCGTTACACGGATCTGTTTTTGCAGACAACATTTTCTCAGGACGCTCTGAATGACCGATTGCTGAAACTGTACTATGAAGCCCGCACGGCTGAAGAAGAACAAGGCGTCAGCATTCTGTACCTTGCCTGCGGGTTTTTGAAATGGCGTGAATCGGGAAGCTCGGCGGTCGACCGCTACGCGCCGCTGCTATTGATCCCGGTCGAGCTGTCTCGAAACTCCGTGCGCAGCAAGTTTCGCGTGAATTTTCGCGATGACGAGATCGTGACCAACCTGTCAATTCAAGCAAGGTTGCAACAGGATTTCGGCCTCCGGCTGCCAGATCTTCCCGAAGGCATCCAAGATGAACCGCAGTGGACGCCGACGGCCTACTTTGACGACATCCGCAAGCTGATCGAGGGTCGCGAGGGCTGGCAGGTCCTCGATAACGAGATCCTGTTGTGGTTCTTCTCTTTCACCAAGTTCCTAATGTTCCGGGACCTTTCCCCGGCGGCGTGGCCGGAAGGTTCCGGCTTGACCGAAAATGGTCTGATCGCAGGGCTGCTCGGCGATGCATTCCCCTCCGGTAGCGCCTTGCCTCCCATTTGCGGCGACGACGAACCGATCGACCAGATGGTGAATCCGGCAAATGTGGTGCATGTGACAGACGCAGATTCATCGCAAGCGGTGGTTATCGAGGAGATTGTTCGCGGCCGCAATCTGGTTGTGCAGGGACCGCCAGGAACAGGGAAATCGCAAACGATTACCAACGCGATCGCCGCCGCCGTGCATGCCGGTAAGCGGGTGTTGTTTGTCGCTGAAAAGATGGCGGCGTTGGATGTGGTGAAACGTCGACTGGACGCCGTCGGACTTGGCCCGATGTCGTTAGAGTTGCACAGTCACAAGGCGCGCAAAAGCGAAGTTCTGGAGGATCTGAAGGCGACGATGAACTTGGGCGCCCCAACCGCTGCCAACCACGTTCCGATTGATGAGCTCCGCCAAACGGCCCAGCGTTTACGCCACCATGACGTGACGTTGCACGGTCAAGTCGGCGAGTCGGGATGTTCGCCTTTCCAGGCAATGGGAAGTCTTCTGAATCTTCGCCAGCAGGGGCGGCCGGCTCCGGCCTATCGCGTTGCCGAATTGAGTCAATGGACGCCAGAGACGTACCAACGTTGCCGGCACGTCGCCAAGGAGCTAGACCAATTGTTGCTGGCATCAGGGACACCCGCATCGAACCCCTGGCGCGGTGCACGGTGCAAGCCGATGACACCAGCCAATGTCGAAAGGCTGCTTGGCACCATGAAGACCGTTCAAGCCGCTATCGAAAAGCTTGATGCCGCAAACGTTGCCCTGGCTGAAATCTTGGAATTGCCAGCGGCGAAGAACATCAAGGAAACCGCAGGACTGGCTCAGCTTGCAGCTTATGTCCGGCAATGTCCTGCCATGGTCGACCGGGAAGCGATCCGCCATGCGTCTTGGCAGACGGAAATCCCAAGGTTAGAAGCCCTCATTGGGGAAGTCCGGGCGTTGCAGGATTCGCGTCGGTCCCTCGATGGACGAATCAGCGACACCGCCTGGAACCTCGATTGGTCCGCGACTCGCGTTGCGCTGGCAGGGCACGGCAAGAGTTGGTTTCGGATTTTCAATTCATCGTTTCGCGGCGCCCTCGCGATGTTGCGCGGGGTATGCATCAGTGATTTACCCAAGGACGCCGACCAGCGCGTCGGCTTGGTCGACAACATTCTTGCACTGCAAAAATCCGCCCAGGAGATTGATGCCGAAGACGCGATGTGTCGTTCGGTCTTTGGGAGCGTTTGGTCTGGGGCCGATTCGCCGGTTGAAGATCTCGACGCGATCGTGGGCTGGGTCAAAGAGGGACAGAAGTCGAAACTGCTCACCCAGCACGGCCGTCGCCTCGCCGGGGATGCGGCGAAGGCACCTGCAATGGCAGAGCCGCTAAACCGAATCGCGAAACTGCTGAAGACGGTCGATGGTGAATTGAGCAAGATCGCTTCTGTTCTGCAGATTGATTTTCCCAAAGCATTCAATACCTCGGATGCACGGACCACCTCCCTGGCTGACTGGCTGGCTCGCATGGACGAGTGGCAAGGGGCCGCCGAGCAATTGAGTCACTATCTCGCGACGATGGCTCGCGTGACAACGCTCAGGGAGGCAGGTCTGCGCGAGTTGGCCGGTGAGATTGAAAGTGGCGCGTTGGCCGCCGGCGATGTGGCGGCGCAACTGGAATTGATTCGCAGCGACGCGATTCTTGCAGACGCCTGGAGCGATCGTCGCGACTTGGCGGAGTTTCACGGTGACACGTACGAAAAGCTCCGCAGCCGATTTGCCCAATTGGATACCGACCGCATCGCACAAAGCCGCGTCGATGTTGCAAAGAAGCATCACGAAAATCTGCCCGCCAGATCCGCGGACGGTGGTCAGGTCAGCGTGGTCATGCGGGAAACCAACAAAAAACGAAGGCACATGCCGATCCGACGGCTGATCAAGGAAGCGGGGCACGCCATCCAAAAGATCAAGCCCGTGTTCATGATGAGCCCTCTTTCGGTCGCCCAGTATCTGGAGCCGGGCGCAGTCGAATTTGACTTGCTGGTCATCGACGAAGCCAGTCAGGTTCAGCCCGTCGATGCGTTGGGCGCGATCGCCCGCAGCAAGCAGATCGTTGTTGTCGGTGACCAGCGGCAGCTTCCGCCGACCGATTTCTTCGGCCGAATGTCCGACGACAAGCCCGATGACGACGACGATGCGGTGACCAACGCAAGCGATCTGGAAAGCATCTTGGGACTCTGTGAGGCTCAGGGGCTGCCCAGTCGCATGCTGAGTTGGCACTACCGAAGCCGGCATGAGTCGTTGATCGCCGTCAGCAATCGCCAGTTCTATGACGATCGATTGTTCATCGTGCCAAGTCCGGTGCTCAGCGGTGGAGAGCTTGGGTTAAAGCTTCGGTACATCGCAGATGGGTGCTACGACCGGGGTGGATCACGCGCAAATCGCAACGAAGCGATCGCGGTTGCCGAGGCGGTCATCCAGCATGCTCGTCAGCGACCACATCTTTCGCTCGGTGTCGCGACCTTCAGCGCCGCCCAACGTGACGCAATTCGGAACGAGATCGAGCTGCGCCGAAAAGAAGATGCCTCCGTCGAAGAGTTTTTTAACAGCGGCGGTGCCGAGCCATTCTTCGTGAAAAGCTTGGAAAATGTACAGGGGGACCAACGGGACGTGATTTTTATCTCGATCGGTTACGGGAAAGACAAGGATGGCTACTTCGCACACAGTTTCGGCCCGCTCAACCGCAAGGGTGGCGAGCGCCGGCTGAACGTCTTGATCAGCCGCGCCGCGTCGGCCTGTGAGGTGTTCACGTCGTTGAAGGCCGACGATATCGACCTTGCGCATACCCAGAGTGAAGGCGTCGCCGCCTTGAAGATGTTTTTGAACTACGCCGAACACGGGCGGCTGGATGCGACTCAGTCCCACGGCGGAGCGGATAGTATTTTTGAGGAACAGGTCGCAAAAGCACTCCGCAACCGTGGGCTTGAGGTCGATCACCAGATCGGCGTCGGAGGGTTTTTCATTGACCTGGCGATCCGAGACCCAGAACGGCGAGGCCGTTACCTGTTGGGTATCGAATGTGACGGCGCGCAATACCATAGCGCGAGATGGGTGCGTGACCGCGATCGGATTCGGCAACAAGTTCTGGAGGCGCGTGGCTGGATCATCCACCGGATTTGGAGCACCGATTGGTTCCAGCGTCCCGAGGAGCAAATCGAAAAGACACTCGACGCGCTCGAGGACGCGAAGCGACATTGGAAGCAAAAGGACGCCGAGGACAGCGACGGGGCAGGCCGCTCAGTAGCGCCGCCCACTACCCCGAACGCTACCGAGCATCCGCCGATTTGCCGAGAGGAGCTTCCCGAGGCGACGACAGCACGGGAATTGAAAGGAGAGGATTACAGGGAAACGCGCATGCCGAATCAGCATTTCGACGGCGGTCCTGCGGAGCTTTCGGATGCGGTGCTCACCGGCCTGGCGAGGCAGATCATCGAAATTGAATCCCCCATCCACCTCGACGAAATCGGGCGTCGAATGATTCGGATTTGCGGTCAGGGGCGTCTTGTATCGTCGCTGAAGTCACGCATTGCCGATTCCGTCAACGCACTGCAAGAAGCGGGCATGGTGGACCAGCGTGATGCCTTCGTCTACACCGCCGGCCAACAGCAGTTTCCCGTCCGCTATCGCAAGCATCTCGACAACGCAAAACTTCGCAACGTCGATTTCATTCCTCCGGAGGAACTGCGCGGAGCCATCTTTGCGGTTGTCGAACACCAGATCGGCACTCACGAAGATCAAACTGCGTCGTCGGTGGCAAAGCTGCTGGGAATCAGCAACAGCAAATCTCTGCAGGCTCACGTCCGAGAGCAGATCAAACGTCTCGTCGAAATGCACGCCCTCGAAAACCGAGACGGCAGCCTCTTCGTCGCCTCCGGCTCAGCGATCCCCAGCGGAGTTTGATAGCCCTTGCCCGCTGCGATGATCGGTACTTCCCAAGCTATGCACACGCGACCAATCATCCACGCAACGGTGGCAGGCAGAATCATACGGGGCAGAATGATAGAGAGCGGTTGGGGCGGTGGCATCAACGACCGGCAATCGCCACTATTTCGGTTCGTAGGTCTCTTCCAAAGTGTGGGCAGCTGGCAGTCGTTAAATCACTTGCCATGCTTTAAATAGCTCCACCGCCGCAACGAAAGACGCGACGAGGAGCAAGACTTGGGCTGAAAAAGCGAACGTCAAAGAGCCAGTTGAAACGACACTCCGGCGTCGGCCTCCGGAGCGCGGAGGGTTGGCGAGAAAGTTGCTGGGCGGCTTCAGATCAAACTTTCGACGAAATCAGCTCCGGTTCATTAAGCTGGTGCAACTCCACCACCGAGTTAAGGTTGAGCGGTTGCTCCAGTTGGCGTCGAATCCCTTCTTGCGGTAATATGCACGGTATTGCTCTGACGGTCGTTGTTGCTGCTCAGTTTCTTTAATGAGGACGTGCGAGGCGTCCGCAGCTCAATCAGGATCGATATGCCAAGGGGCGGAGGCGAAGCGGACAAGATCGGCAACCACTACGAGTCGGTGTGGACTGTTGATGCTTTGATCAATTTGCATCGCGGTCGCTACTGCGAGATGGAGATCGAGTCTTTTGGCGAAGATTCAGCCGGCGTCGAATTTCAGGCGAAAACCGAATCGGGAATCATTGAATTCCATTCGCTTAAGCGTCAGACACAATCGTCGGAATGGTCCATCGCTGCCTTAACTCGGCCAGCTCCATCGACAGGACGCAGCATTCTTGGTGATCTCGCGGAAAAGCTTATCCGGCATCCCTCGGCGCGACTCAAGTTTATTTCCGCGACCGGTGCGAATTATCTAAGGGAATTGGTTGATCGCGCACGTAACGCTAAGGACGTTCCCGAGTTTCGGTCGGCGCTATCTAAATCCCTGTCGAATCAGTTCACTATCTTGACCCGTAACCTCACCCATGGCGATGAGGATGATTGTCTTTCGATTTTGAAGGCAATCGAGGAGATTCCGCGTGGTCACGATGATTTGATACGGTCGGTTGACCAACGGATTGAGGAGTATTTTCAACTTCCAGCCCAGGCTGCGATCACTCCAGCCGATCTCCGGCGTGATCTCGCTGAGTATGCAATCCTTAATCTCGGACGCAAGCTTAAGACCGCCGATGTCCGCGATCACGTTAGATCGCTTGGGTATGGTGTCCGCGATTGGAAGAACAACAAGGGGATTCGAGATCTCCAAGAATCGACAAATGAGGCGTACCGAAGCGTCGCGGAAGCCGAGCTAATCAATGGCGGAATCACTCGTAGTGAGACTGAAGTCGTCCAGGGGCACCTCTTAGACTCCGAGTGCCGAGGGGTCTTGGTCAAAGCTCCGGCGGGATATGGAAAAAGTTGTGTGATAGCGCAGGTGCTCTCAGGTTTGGTTGCGCAAGAGGTTGAATTCCTTTGCATTCGGATGGACAACTTCCAACCGTGCCAGACGACCTTGCAGATCGGAAAACAGCTCGACCTGCCCGCTTCACCAGCACGTGTACTCGCTGGTATTGCGGACGGCGAAGCTTGCGTATTGGTTGTCGATCAGCTGGACGCGATGAGCCTAATCTCAGGGCGACATTCTTCGATGTGGGATGTGTTCCAGCGGTTGCTGGACGAGGTCGCCAACTACCCAAACATGCGTCTCTTGCTCGCATGCCGTGATTTTGACCTTGAGCATGACCCGAGACTTCGTGGCCTTGCGAATAAGTTGAGCGGGTTTCAGCAGGTCACCATCGAGAAATTATCCCGCGAGCAAATTACCGAATCGATCACCTTGGCCGGGCACGGAAAAATCGGCCTTAGTGATAAACAGTACGAGATTCTGTCTTGTCCGTTTCATTTGCTTCTGTTCCTCGAAGGAGACCCATTCAAGCCTTTCTCGACGAGCCTGGATCTCTGTAACGGATTCTGGGATCGCAAGCGATTCAAGCTGAAGGAACGCCTTGGCCGCGAGGCAGCATGGGACGAGGTGATAGAGTACCTGACACGTCGCATGAGCGAGGACCAGCTACTATTTGCGCCGAGCGTTGGCATTGACCAGTTCAGTGACGACGTGAAGGCGATGGTTTCGGAACATGTATTGGTTCGATCTGGCGAGAGCTTGCGGTTTTTCCATGAGTCGTTTTTCGATTATGCATTCGCACGCCATTTTTGCCGCTCACGAGACAGCATTGTTAGCCTGCTCGAATCCTCTGAGCAACATTTGTTTCGCAGGTCGCAAGTAAGACAGATACTTGCATTTCGGCGTGGTTCTGATTGGCGACGCTACCTCGATGACTTAAAGGAGTTGATGGAAAGCGAAAAAGTTCGATTCCACATCAAGCGAATGGTGGCTTCAACATTGGGGCAAATAGCCGATCCCCAACTCGATGAGTGGGAAATTATCGAGCCGTACTTTTTGGAGACGGAGCTGTCGCGTTACGTATCCGTCGCATGCCGAGATCACGTTGGCTGGTTCGACATATTGAACGAACATGGCTACTTGAAGAAGTGGCTCGCATCGCCTGAGACGATTTGGATTAACGCGGCGATCTGGATTTTGGAGGCGAGCGATCTTCACAACGAACGGTCGGAGCAGATCGCAGGATTGATCAAGTCCTATGTAGGGCAAGGTGGAGACTGGACGAAGCGACTTCAGCGAATCATGTCATGGGGCATTGCTCACAAAAGCAAAGCGATGATTGACCTCTACCTGACAATGATTCGTGATGGTTCATACGACGACTACCAAAGTCCAATCTCAGGCGACAGCGATTTCTGGACTCAGCATCACAATGCTGAAAAGGAGTCACCACGATTCTTGATCGATGTGCTAGCGACCTGGTTCGAGAAAACTGCAGCAGAGTGCAATGACGGCAAATCCGTCAAGTTTATGGATCGGTGCAAGCTCAACCATTCTCACAGCGGTACAAAGATCATCGCCAAAGCTGGCCAAGATGATCAGACCTACTTTGCCCAACGGATGCTGCCAATTGTTCGCGATGTCGTACATCACTCGCTGGACGCGACCGGAAGAGATGGGCGAGACCGTGCGTGGCCATATATCACTGGTCGAACAGACTATTTCGACATTGACGACGTCACGCTGCATCAATTGGCTTCTTCCCTCCGGCATCTCGCAAAGGAGAAGCCGGAGCTACTGCGTGAAATAACCGCCGACATGCCGGAGGAAAACAGCGGTACGTTCGCTTACCTGCTCCTGAATGCATGGACCGAGAATCCTGGCGAATTCGCCGATGAGTGCGCTGATTACATATTGCGGAACGAGGTTCGTCTCAACGTTGGTTTGGGAGGTCGCATCAGTTGCATGGCCCTAGCAGCTATCTCTCCGCATTGCAGCGACGAGAACCTCATTGCGATTGAGTCGTTCATCAATGGTTATTGCGACGCTTATGAGCGACGTACGCCTCAGATCCGAGGACGAGATGAGCTCTACCTGCTTCGATGCCTTGATGCAGGGAGAACTACGGAAGCGACCAAGATGAGGATCGAAACACTTGAACGGAAATTCCCCGACCTTCCCAAGCAGTCAACGTCGTCGATCGATTCGTATGGTTGGTCAACTGAGAAGTCGTCGATTCCAGATGAGAAGACTTCGCTGTTGAGTGACGAGAATTGGATTTCGGCGATGAGGAAGTACCCCGGCTCACATTCTCTAGGAAAACAACTTCGAGAAGCGACACAGAGGGATCGCGTTAGGTTTGCCGAACTCGCGATAGAGATGCAAGACGACGTTCATCCTGATTTCTTCACTGAGATACTTCACGGGCTTTCAAATCGTTTCTGTAACGTTAAAGAGGAAGATCGGGAGATCCAGGCACTACAGCAGCAACGCTTCCCTCTTGATCTTCTTGAGCAGACGCTTGAAAGAATTCACCGGTTGCCCGAAAGACCCTGCGGTTCGGCGATCGTGACAACTATCGGTGTCTTTGCGAAACGAGCATTCTCAAGAAGTACTCTGGACCTACTGAGCTACTATGCACTGAACGATCCCAGTCCGTTGTCGTCCGACTCAGGTGCAGATTTTGGTGATAAATCGTTGATCGGGTTAGCGATCAACTCTGTTCGTGGCCAAGCCGCGGAATCTGTCTCGCATCTCTTGTTTGCTGATGAAACTCGCTATGACACTTTGCGTCCCACGCTTGCCGCGTTGATTAGTGACGTATCGATGGCAGTTCGTGCTGCGGCGATCGATGGTGCCCTTCCAGTACTCAACTTTGATAGCCAAGACGCCATTGAACTGTTCACGTCTGCGTGCCATGGAAGTCCGGAAATTGCTTCGGCACACACATGGAAAAACTTTTGCAACTATGCTGTTCGCAAAAATCCAGACCAGATTCTTCCTCTTGTTGAAGAAGCGTTCCGCTCAGACCTATCGAAATCAGTCAAGAATGCAGCGGTCGTACTCGCTCATGCGGACCTATCCGAAATCGATACTGGGACACTTCTGAATGAAGCTCGAACAGGGACCGATGACATGCGAAGAAAGCTTGCGTCAGTCTACGCTCACAACATCGACAACGAGCATGTCGGCGAAAAGTGTCAACTGTCGCTCGTGGCATTCTATGACGACTCATCTGAAGAAGTCCGGAAGCGAGTGGGCATGGCGTTCAGCGGATTGTCAGGGGACTTTCTTCGTGAGCACGAATCCAACTTGTTTGCATTTATTGCATCCAAGAGCTTTGAAACTGACCCTGAGTCTCTCTTAAGGTCGATGGAGCAGTCATCAGTTGAGTTGCCCGAAGTGACGTGCGCTGCGGCGGAAAGGGTGCTCAGCTTTCTTGGTGAGGAAGGTACGCATATCGCTTACCACGGGTCCATGATTGCGCGCTCTATCTCTAAACTTGTCGTCCGGCAGTATGAACAAACGCTGAGTGAAACCATGAAAGTGCGATGCCTAGACTTGATCGATGAGATGGAACGCGTTGGCTACATGGGGATATCAGACGAACTTTCGAGACTAGAGCGTTAGGTTTCAAGTTCACCCGATCTTTGCTTACGCCCATCGCCGAGCTTGCTCCGGTGGCCGACGCCGGAGTGCGCTGTGGATCGTGACCTGCGAC
>NZ_JACEHH010000079.1 GCF_014154935.1 Stieleria mannarensis | reverse complement strand
GTGGAAGTCACCTTCCCAAACTAACTCCCCGTCTGACTTTTGATCACCAGGTAGGGTTTGCTGGGGTCGGTGACGGCCGGCCACGGGGGAGCCAACTTGGGAACGTCCCAGACGACTTCATTCTTTCGCTGGACGGTAAAGCGCAGACTGTTCTGTCTCCCCAGTCCGTAATGCCAACGCAATTGGCCCCCTGTATCTCGGGCCTCCAGCAACAACAAGACTTCCGGGTTGTTCGTGTTGCCCTGGCAAAAGGCGAACATGGCGCCGTCGACGATGCCTCGTTTCTCACTTTGGTAGCGAAAGATCGGTTTGGGCAAGCGACGCAAATTCCAGGTCGATGTGGCGTCGCTTCGGTCTTCCGCTTTGGCGACGAATTCTTCCGCGATCGCGTGCATCTGTCGCGAACGTTGGAAGGCACGCTCGCCGGGATGGGGGGCGTCGGCCAACAACTTCATCTCCAGCCCCTTGCCGGTCGACCAGGCACGTGATCCATACCGCGTCATCGTCAGCGCCGATTCACTGAGCGATTGCAGTTCGGTCGCCAAATGGGTGTGGGGCGAAAACCACTTGTAGATCGATGCGATCGCCTCGGGCCGACCGTCCAACGTCCAAATGTAGACATCGCCGTAAATCTGTCCCGAGACCGGATTGGTCCAACGCAAGAGCGGCTCCGGTTCACGTTTCAATTCTTGCGAATTGATGAACAACTCCAACGCTTCCGCTTCCGCCTTCGCCAATTCGATCGCACGCCGGGCTTGCTCTTCGGTCGATTCTTGCCCCCAAGCGACACAGGAAACCGCCACCCAAACCATGGCACAGAAAACTCGCATAGGTCACCTTCTTGTCGTCGATTGAGCCGGATCCCGAAGCCGTCTTGATTGACACGCAGACGCCAACTTAAGACGCAGCGTCTATCGCGTCAAGCAATTTATGCCTGCGGACAACGCCACCTCGTGCGGACTACTAGACTTTGAAATCAGCGCGCCCGATGCCGTACCGCAACACTCTGAGGCCTTGATCGGAAGCCGACATCGACTTCTGCGAGATCGGGCAATCGTTTGAGACCACAAAAGCCGATCATTTGTCCGGTTTCATTGAGGTAGCATCCCCAGCGACCGAATCCGACATCATCGAAATCCGGGTAGCAGCGCAGTGACTCCCTCGCCTGATCGAGCGATTCGGTCAGCGGCTCGTGCGTGTATCGCATGACCTGCGGGTTCCCGCAGAGGGCGAGAAAGGCATCCGCATCATTGACGGTCATCGCGCGCATGGAAAGCCGCACGGTCGGTGGACCGGTTCGATAGACGTTCATCGTGCGCGTAACGTATATTTGAAAATCACTGAGTCGTTTTTGGCGCCCCGACGCAGCCAAGAATCCGCCAGAATAGACGAATCTCCGCCGCCCGACCCGCGCTTTTTAGGTACAAGGACAAACTGAAATGGCAAACTTTGTCGAACCCCAGACTCCAGGAAGTGAGCCTCCGCCGCAGAGTTCCGGATCGGGCAACGGTTGTTTGTGGGGCTGTTTGATCGCCGGCGGATTGTTCATCGGGTCGATCTTGTGTGCCGGATTCGGCGGCTATTGGTTCCTCAGCAACCAGATCGCCAAGTACACCTCCGACACACCGGTGCAACTGCCGACCGTCGAGTATTCCGAGGAAGAACTGGCCAAGCTGGACGCGCGTGTCGATTCGTTCCGGGAAAAGCTGGACGCCGGCGAAACCCCGGAAGAGGACCTGATCTTGACCGCCGACGACATCAACGCGTTGATCAGCAGCAACGAAGACCTGAAGGGCAAGGTCTTTGTCAAGATCGAGAACGATCAAGTCGAAGGTGACGTGAGTTTTCCGCTGGACAAGCTGCCGATGGGCAAGGGCCGCTATTTCAACGGTTCGGCAACCTTCGACGTCTCCATGGACGGCGGCGTACTGATCGTCACCGTGGATCAGGCGGAGGTCAACGGTGAATCGGTGCCCGAACAGTTCATGGAAGGGCTGAGGCAGGAGAACTTGGCCAAAGAGGTCTACAAGGACCCCGAAAATGCGAAGTTCATGAGCCAATTCGAAGACATTCGGGTCGAGGATGACAAATTCATCCTGCGTGTCAAACGCGGTGACGAAGGCGGCGTGAAAACAAACCCGATGATGGAAACCGGGGAAGAAACCTCCTCGGAAGCCGCGGCGACCGAGGACGCCCCCGAAGCCGATTCGCCCGAAGCCGATTCCCCCGAAGCCGATGCGGCGGAAGATGCGGCGACCGAGGAAAGCGAAACGGCGGAAGCCGAAGCGGCGGAGACGGCAAACGAGTAGCCGCCGAGGGACGTCGATTCGATTTTCGCGCGATTTGGCATCCAATTTAGATCCACTCCCTCAGGAAGAGACGGCGTTTGCGCAACAAGCAAACGTCAGTGAGGGCGCGCGGCTTGTGAAAGTCTTGGCGACTTCCGCTACGATCAACTCCGTCACTGATCCAATCGATGTCCCAAGGCGGAACAGGGCCGAGTCGATGCCGGAGCGCGATTACGAAGGTTCACGCGAAGAATTTGTCCGGATGCTGGCCGAGCAAGGCGAGGAACCGGCGTTCATCACGCGTCGTCGGCGGCTGGACGCGGCGATCGAGCAGGTGCGTTGGACCTGCCAGACGCATCGGCAATCGCTGCTGAGCGGTCCACGAATGCACCTCCGCAAACTCGCGACCATGATCGACGGCGATTGGTCCAGACTGTCGTCGCGGCTGGCTGTGCCTGACCAGTGGCGGGTCTATGCGTCGCTGCATGGATCCATCAATGCAGACACCCAGCCGCCTGCCTGGGCCAATCAAGGTCTGTGGGCCGTACCGATCGATCGACCGCTTCGCGAACTCGCCCGATCGGTTGATCGATTCAATCGTGACTGGACGGGCTATCTGGATCGGTTCGACCTCGACGCGATCAACCACACCATCGCGGACTTCAATCAGTACTATGTGCTGGAGAAGGCCTGTGCCCTGGGCCGCGAAGACCTGGCGCGGCTGGGATTCCAGCCGATGCCGCCGCTGACCCCCGCGTCCTTGTCGGCCGAGTTTCCCACGATCGAATTGCCGCGTTTGCGCTAGTGCGCTGGTGGCTTCTCCCCGGCCATCATTCTGCCCCGTATGATTCTGCCTTCCCTCCCTCTGACAATCGTCTTGCCGCCAGGCGCCAAGTTAGGGATTAACCCTCCCTGGAAAGGAGGGTCGAGCGTAGCGAGGGGAGGGTCGATTGGTGGTGTTTGAGTGCTTTCGAGCCACAACGAACCCTCCCCGCGTCGTCGCACACTCCTCCGCGCCCCTCCCAGAGGGAGGGTGACTTCAATTGCTTAACGCTCGAGGCCTTGACTTGATGCCTATGCCCTTGAATCGTTTTGCCCCCATCGTTTTGCCAATCTCTCCGTAGCATCTCGAAACCCGCTACACTACAGCCCCCCCAAATTTCCTCTGCCGATCGATCGCCGCCGGCGTCTCGCTCGGTCCCACCTCGGAATCAGACAGGATCTATCTTGGTAGCGACGACAACCCGTTTGACACGGCGGCTCATCTCCCACTCCCTGATGCTGACGTTGGCACTGACGCTCGGTGCCCAGTCCGGCCACGCCGACGAACCGCCGGAAGTGACGGTCTCCAATCTCCGCCGCGTCTTCCACAACGGCCAGCACAACGCGTTCACGGATCTGGTCAAGTTTCGTGGCAAGTATTACCTCGCGTTTCGCAGCTGCCCCGATGGGCACATGGTGCACCCCACGGCGTCGGTCATCATCTTGGCCAGCGACGATGCCCGCCAGTGGCATCAAGTCCATCAGTTCAGCGTCAAACACCGCGACACACGCGATCCGCACTTCCTGGTCTTTCAAGACAAACTGTTCGTCTACACCGGCACTTGGTACAGCGGTGAAACGACGATCCCGGTCAAGGACTACGACCTCAACCTGCACTTGGGCTATGCCGTCTGGAGCGAAGATGGCCAGAACTGGCATGGCCCCACGTTGCTGGAAGGCACCTTCGGCCACTACATCTGGCGGGCGGCAGCGCATGGCGACACGGCGTACCTGTGCGGCCGGCGAAAAGCCGATTTCGAAGTGGGGCCGCGGGGCGAGGGTCACACGGTCGAGTCGTTGATGCTGGAAAGCGACGACGGATTGATCTGGCGCAAACGGGCCGTCTTTCAGAAAGTCAAGGGCGACGAGACGGCCTTTCTGTTCGAAAGCGACGGAAGCGTGATCGGGATCGGACGACGCGGCGGCGACAAGGCGCAATTGTTGCGTTCGGAGCCACCGTATCAGCAATGGGATCGTCGGGAATTGGATCGCTACATCGGCGGACCGCTGATCGCTCGCTGGGGCGAGCGTTATGTCGTCGGGGGGCGGAAGTCGATCGGCGGCAATGGCCCTAAAACGTCGATGTGCTGGTTGGTCGATGATCGGTTGCACGAATTTGCCGAGCTTCCCAGCGGCGGCGACAACTCCTATCCCGGCTTGATCGCGCTCAGCCCGACCAAGGCGATCATGTCGTGGTATTCGTCCCACGAGAAGGACGAATCGGGCAACGCGATCACGGCGATTTACATGGCGGATTTGGAGATCGATTCGCCCGATTGAGAGAATTGATCTTTGCCCGGTTCAGGCAGACGAATCACGTTGTGTTGCACACGATTCGGCGTCTTTCGCCGCTCAAACGTAGCTACCTTCGCCAGAAGGTGGTCCCCGGTGTTCCCCCCCTCGCTTTTTCGGCGCTCTGGTGAGCGTAGCTACATCGGCGTATTCGCGAACCGGTTAGCCAATCGACATCTCATCCAAATATAACCATGAAACGAATTTTACAGGCCATCGGTCCGGCGATCATTGTGGCGGCCGTGGTGCTCGGCCCGGGTTCGATATTGACCAGTTCCAAAGTCGGCGCGTCGTTGGGATTACTCGGTCTGCCGGTCGTCTTGGGGGCGACAGTGTTGATGATCGCGATGGTGGCGTTGTCGGCTCGCCTGGGTGCGGTCTATCAAAACAGTCCCTGTGACGAATTGGCCAGTCGGTTGGGACGCCCGGTGTCGGTGGCGATCGGGTTGACGCTGTTCACGCTGGTTGCGTTTTTTCAATCCTCCAACAACATCGCATTGATCGGCGGCGTGGAACCGATGTTTGGTGATGCACCGTTGCCGCTGGTCGCACGGACGTTGGTTCTGTTGATCGTCAACGGCCTGGTGATCTCCAGTTTGTACCTGTTGAAGAACCTATACCGCAGCGTCGAGGGGCTGATGAAATTGCTGATCGGCATGATGACGCTGGCGTTCCTGTTCAATTTTGTCGTCATCTTTATCAGCCCACCGGATTTCGAGCGTGTCGTGCCGGAAGCGTCGCCGGACTTGTTCGCCCTGTTGGGCATGATCGGGACAACGTTCTCGGTCGGCGGCGCGTTTTACCAAGCGTATTTGGTCAAAGAGAAAGGCTGGGGGATTGGTCAGGTGCGCCAGGGGCTGATCGATTCGATCGTCAGCATGACAGTGCTGGGATTGATCACGTCGATGATCTTGGTGACATCGTGGCGGGTGTTTTATGGCAACCCGAATGCCGCGGCGCTGGCCTCGGTCGGCGATGTCGCGCGGCAATTGGAACCGCTGTTCGGGGCGTCGGCAAAACTGATTTTCTGTACCGGGATTCTGGCCGGCGCGCTCAGCTCGTTCCTGGTCAACGCCTTGATCGGCGGGACGGTGATGTCCGATTCGTTGGGCAAAGGCGCCAAACTGGACGACAAGTGGCCGTTGCACCTGACCACCGCTGCGTTGTTGGTCGGAATGGGGGTGGCGATCGCGTCGCTGGCCCGCGAAGGCAGCACGGTTCACTTGATCACGATCGCCCAGGCCTGCACCGTGCTGGGGATTCCCGCTCTGGCCGCCGCATTGATTTATCTGGGCACCCGCGCGGAACTGACCGGGCCGCGCAAGGTCCCGCGGTGGATCATCACGCTGGCGGTGATCGGTTTTCTGGTGTCCTGTGGGTTAGCCTGCCTGACCGCGAATAAGGTCTACGAAAAACTGAACCCGCCGGCGGTGAAGGAAGTGGGATAGTGCTCTGTCAGTGGCGGGATTTCGCGTTGCGTTTGGAGAGTCGCCGTGTTCTCCGAACTCGGCGGTCGCAGAAAGTCGCCGTGTTCTCCGAACTCGGCGGTCGCAGAAAGTCGCCGTGTTCTCCGAACTCGGCGAGCGCGAAAAAGCGAAGCTTTGCCCCGCGCCGACCTCGGAGAGGACGGCGACTGTGTCGCCCGAACGCCGAACCTCTTGGCGATGTGCGCTATGGATCGATCGGCAACAACTGGATCGCGTCGACGATGACGTGGCCGTCGGTATCGCGGTTGTTGATTTCGATTTCCGCCGTTCCGGCGGCAAACGCGAATTTGCCGGCCGAAGCGAACGCGCCGTGGTTCGGCTTGCGGCGTTGATTGATCGTCACCGTTTGAGAACTGCCGCCGCTGCGGATGATGACCGGGACATTGGTTGCCCGGTTGGCGTTGGGGGAATAAGCGATTCGCAATTCGTACGTTCCCGACTGTTTGATTTGAACGGGAAACCGAATGCTTTGGTGCCCCTTGTCGGTATCGCCATCGTGCCGATAGCCGGCGGCGACGAACGGACCGATCATTTGGCTGGTGCCCTCAAATCCGGATCGTTCGCCGTCTTCGTCATCGACCACGATTCCGGGAAGTGATTTGGCGGCGATGGATGTTGCCGGGCGTCGAACCGGCCCGGTCCATTCCAGGACCTGGTCGTCCGCCAGCAACCGTTGCCGGAGCGTGTCATAATCGATTTGCTGGACCGGGACATCGGCCGCGATCGCCTGCATGGCGGCGGTTGCCGAGGATTGCCCCAGGACCATGAACACCGGTTCCATGCGGATCGAGCCGAACGCGATGTGCGTGGCGCTCAAGCAGACCGGGACGAGCACGTTTTCGCAATGCTCCGCCTTCGGTGTCAATGATCCGTAAGCGATCGGATAGGGTGAGAAGCCACCGACCTGGACGTCTCCTTCGTTTCGCACATGGCCCCGGTCATCGACGTAGCGTTGGACGTTGTGCGAGTCCATCGTGTAGGCGGCCATCCCGACCGCGTCCTCGGCGACCGCGCGTCCTTGGCAATGATGCTGGGTCATCACGGTCGCTCCGATCATGCGTCTTGCTTCGCGGACGTAGAGCTGTTGTTGCCAACCGTCTTCTCGCTCGAATTCGTCGCGGCACATGCCCCAGCGGGCGACTTCATTGCGAATGTGATCGGGGACGCGCGGGTGGTTGGCCAAGGTCCACATCAGCCCCTTTTGATAGTCCCGATGCCGCCGGATGATCGCTTCTCGCTCGGCATAGCTGGCTTCCGGGTAGTCGTAGTTTTGCCCGATGAAGTCGGTCGAGAATCCGGTCCGATTGTTGGTGTCCGTCTTTCGATTGGGCATGCTGGAATTGATCCATGGCATCCCGCCTTCGCCGGCTTCGAAATTCCGCAGCAACAATTCAAAGTCCAGCGGATCGTAGTGATCGGGTTTGGCAAAAGGGATCCGGTTTTCGGGGTGATCGGTCAAGCACATTCGGAAACAGAACGCTTGAACGCGATGGTCCCCCCCCTGTTCCTGGCCGGGACCCTCGGGGTCGATGCCGGGCAGCAGTCCACTGCCGGCATCGCCGGGGACGATGTAGGGATCGACACCGCGGGCGAATTGATGGTGCCTGGCATGACGCGTTTGGACGCCGTTGAGTGTTTCGTCGTAATCGGCGTTACTCTCCCGACCGACGGTGTACGCGATGCCCGCGCCGGCCAGCAAGTCGCCTTCGTAGGTCGCATCGATAAACACACGGCCGCGGTAGGTTTGACCGCTTTCGGTTCGAATCGCCACGATGCGTTTGCCGTCCAATTCGACGCCGCGAACGCGACCGTTGGAATCGGACAGACTCGTTCGATCGAGTCGCTGTTGGTAGACCACGGGAATCCCGTACTGGCGGACAAAGTCCTGCATGATCGTCAGCGCCGCCGACGGTTCGAAGGTCCACATGGTGTCTTCTTGCGACCCGGTGCGTGTCTGGCCGCTATCGCGATATTCGTCGCGTCGCTGCCATTTCCAGTGTTCCGGCTGGTCATAGTACGTTCGCACCCGTTGATAGAACTCGCGGGCGATGCCGCCGATGGCCGCCTTGTTGCCGATGTCGGTTTGTCCCAGCCCGCCGGTGGTCAGCCCGCCGATCCTGCGTCCCGGTTCGATGACCATGACTGAACCGCCCATGCGTTTGACTTGGACCGCCGCCGCGATTCCGGCCGACGTGCCGCCATAGATGACGACGTCATATTGATCTCCTCCGGCGGCACGGACCGTCGAAGGTGTGGACAGGCAGATCAGTAGGATGATGGAGAGAACGTTTCGGACGCGATGATGGTTCATGCTTGGGGTGTTTGAAAGGAGTGAGTCTAGATGGACAGCATTGCTCGGACGTAGCGACGCTCAATGCGAGCGTGGAGAACGTGGCAGAACCACCTTCTGGCGAAGGTAGCTACGCCGGACGGACCGAAAATCCCGTATTACTGCGACACCTGATCGAGAAGTTTGAGCAAGGTTTGTCGCACCTTCGGTTCGGCGTCGACCGCCAGATAGCTCGATTTGGCGCGCCAGGTTTCATAGCCGCCCCAAGCGTGTTGCTGCGGCGTCGGCAGGTAGCCGTTGTAGCCGTTGGCCAATTCGATGGTGAAGGTCGGCTTCAGCGGACTTTGTTTCTTGATCGCCAAACCGGTTTCGACGAACGTTTCGCAGGGGCTGCTGACGATCCCGAGGTCGCCGATGCGGATCGCTTGCAGTTTGACTTTGACGGTCGCGGGGTACTTGGCCAAGTCCAGCGTTTCATTGGCATAGATCAGTCGGCGCTCGCGCCACGGGCCCGACCCGGCTTCGGCGATCAGTTGTTCCGCACGCGCGACTTCCTCGGCATCGGGCCGCCGGACGCCGAGTTCAATTTCGGTTTCTTGCATTTTTAGCGGTACCCAATCCTGGTATTCGATGCGTTGGTACGCGACCAGGGCCGAAGCGGCGACATCGGCGGCAACCAGACGAATCTGTTCGAAGGGCTGTTGACGCTGGCCGCCTTCGAAAAAGTTGATGTTGTTGATGTCGCCGCTGGTTCCGTTGGTCATCGCGGCGACAAACGCGGGCTCGGTCTCGTCGGCGTCGATCAGCTGAGAAAACCGGCGGGCGAACTCGCCGAAATAATCCGCCGACAAGGATTTGGCCGGCACACCGCCGACGTAATGCAGCGAATAGTTGGCCCACACCGCGATCGGCCGACCGTCGGTCGCCTGGACCGCCAACACGGGCACTTGCGGATCAATCGGCCCGGCCGGTTGCAGCAGACTTTTACTGTTGGCGCTGGGGTTCATTCGGACCTTGTCCGTCCCGCGATCGAACGGGTCGGCCAGCGGATTGCCCGGCCGCAGGAACCAACGACGATTGAACACCTGACGCGGATTGTTTCCGATCGCCCATCCGACGCGAGCCGGTTCCAATTGCGAGTGGGCTTGGACGATGCCCGCGGCGATCCGCTCGGTCAGGTAACCCAGGTAGTCCTCTTGGACGATGCTTTGAAACGTCGGCGTCACCGTGACTGCGGTGTGGGTGTGCGTGGCCGAGCAGAGGATGTGGTCGGTGGGAATCCCGGTCTGCTTGGACGCTTGTTGTTTCGCCGCGTCAAAAATCGATCGCGGGATCATGCAACTGTCGCAGGTGACCAGTGCGATCTGCGTCTGGCCGTCGTCGAGCACCAGACACCGAGCGTGCAACGGATCGTGCGCGGCGTCGGCCGTTCGGTGCGTCATGCTGCCGGCCGAGCTGACGGGAAACTCGGCGGGGGTGATGTCGATCGCGTAGGCACCGGCACGAAACTGCTTGGCGGGAGAATCCGCGAAGCCGGCATGGCAGAAAACGAGACTCAGCGAACCGACGAGCGCCGTTGTGAGTGACAGCCAAATTCGAAACGACGTGGGCATGATCGGACGCCTGAGTGGAGGGAGTGGGGAGTGGGGAGTGGGGAGTGGTTGCGATCGGCTATGCTATCGGGTCCTGTTGGCAGAAGCAACTTTCACGATACGATCTACGACAGGCGGTAAGCCTCTCCCGCTATCGACAGGCTGGAAGCCTATCCCACATTATGTCTCCCTTGCCGACACCGACAGGAACTGCCGCAAGACCGATCCCTTGGCTATTCAGCCGGTCGGTCGACTTGATGACGTTCGGCGGCAGCGCGCTGTTGGCCTTTGCGATGCTCGGGGTCGGGGGCATCTTTGGATGGCTTCATCAGGACACACCGAGCTGGGCCTGGGTGATCGCGATTTTGTTGATTGATGTGGCCCACGTTTATGCAACGGGTTTCCGCGTTTATTTCGACCGCGACGAACTCGCCCGGCGACCATGGTTGTACGCGTTGACGCCGGCCTTGGCATTTGCCATCAGTTGGGCGGTGTATTCGGAAAGCGTGGATGCGTTTTGGCGCTGTCTGGCCTATCTGGCCGTGTTTCATTTCATCCGCCAGCAATACGGCTGGGTGGCGTTGTATCGCAGCAAAGCCGGGGAAACGAGTCGCTGGGGTCGCTGGATCGACACGTCGGCGATCTATTTAGCGACGGTGTACCCGCTGGTCTATTGGCACAGTCACCTGCCGCGTGAATTCTGGTGGTTTCGTCCGGACGACTTCGCATCGTTTTCGCTCGACGGGTCGGCCTGGCTGGCGCCGGTCTATTGGTCCGCGATGGCGGCCTACGTCGGCAAGGCGATCTGGCTGGCGGTGGCAAAGCGACAAGTCAATCCGGGCAAGGACCTGGTCGTGGCGACCACCGCACTGTGTTGGTACATCGGCATCATCACCTTCAATTCCGATTACGCGTTCACGGTGACCAACGTGATCATCCACGGCATCCCTTACATGGTCCTGGTGTATTGGTACCACCAGAGTGCCGCACAAACCCGACAAAGACCGCTGCCGGGAGTGGCGATGCGATTGTCGCGGTTTGTCGGATTGATTTGGATCCTGGCGTACGTCGAAGAACTGGTGTGGGACCGCGGCGTCTGGCACCAGCGGGAGTGGCTGTTCGGTGCGCCGTGGAATCTGCAGTCGGTCGAAGTGGTCTTGGTGCCGCTGTTGGCGGTCCCGCAGATCACGCACTACGTGCTGGACGGATTCATTTGGAAGCGGCGAACGAGCAAGCGATTGGCGACGCTGACGAGCCCGGCGGGGAAGTGAAGTTATTCGCTAGTGTTGGTGTTTAGCCTTTAGGCGATTTCGGAGATTGGGAAGGGCCATCGTACGGTAGAGGATTTGATCGTATCGGATGTCGTCAAGGCTTTCGCAAGCCGAGGGCCTTCCGGTCAAACGTAGCTACCTTCGCCAGAAGGTGGATCCCCAAGGTTTTCCACGCTCTGGCGAGCGTGGCTACGTCAAAGTGGCGCTGTCCCTCTAGACGCCAACGTGCTCGCAATCCTTCCTTCCTACCGTTTCGGTCGAAAGCGGTGGTTGCCTTGTTTGGCGGCGCGGTGGGTTTCGACCGTGTCTTGCTCGATCCCCGGATCGGCTTGTTGTTCCAGCCATGCGTCCAGTTGGCTGCTCAGCTTGGCTTGGATCGCCGCGACACTGGCACTGCCGGCCAGATTGTTCATCTCGTAGGGATCGTTCTCCAGATCGAACAATTCCTCCGACGGTCGCAATTGATAACGCTGAATCAAACGCAACGCTTTTTCGTTGTCAAACGATTCAAACACCCACGTCTGCCAATAGATGTTGTTCAGTTTTCCGTTGCCCTTGATTCCCATCAAATGCTTTTCGATGTACAGGTTTTGATTCTGCAGGTTACGGATGTAGTGGTATCGTCCGTCGCTGATCGAACGGATCGGATACGGGGGGCCTTCGGGGACGTTGTTGTGCACGCCATAAACGTACTGGCGATGGCGGTCGGTCCCGCCGCGCAGGACATCGGCAAAGCTGGTGCCGTCAAATAGCTCCGCTTCGTGCTGGATTCCGGCCAAATCCATCAGCGTCGGCAAGACGTCGGCGTATTGAACCAGTGCGTCGGTCCGCTTGCCGGGCTGGATCATGCCGGGCATTCGTGCGATCAGCGCGGTGTGGACGCCGGTGTTGTAGTTGGTCCACTTGTTGCCTGGGTATTGTGACCCTTGCTCGGACGAAAACAGCACCAGCGTGTCGTCGGCCTTGCCGGTCGCTTCGAGCGTGTCGAGCAATTGGCCGACCTGGGAATCCATGTAGGTGATCTCAGCCAAGTAAGCACCGAAGGCGCGGCGGGTTTCCGGCGTGTCGGCGATGTTCGGCGGCAGCTTGATCGCCCCCGGCGGGTAGGCGCTGGCGTCCCCCATCACCCAGGGCACGTGGGGCTCGACCAGCGCAACGACCAGGCAAAACGGGTCGTCGCTTCGCGACATGAATTCAGCGGCCGGGGCGATCTGGTGCTGCTGCGTCGGATCGCGGACACAGTTTTTGTCAAAGCCGCCGACCGATTCAAACGGAAACGCTTGACGCGGTTGGACGTGAACCTTGCCGGCGAGACCGACGCGATACCCCGCCGCGCTCAAGTACTGGGGCATCGTTTCGATGTCGCTGTGGCTGGCCGAATGATTCCAGGCACAACCGTTGCGCATCGGGTATAGCCCCGAATAGAGCTCGGCACGACAGGGTTGGCACATCGCTTCGGACAGGAAAGCTCGGTTGAACGTCAACCCTTGGCTGGCCAAGCGATCGAGGTTCGGCGTTTTGGCGTTTTCCCCGCCATACATCGGCAGATCGTTGTAGGTACAGTCATCGGCTAGGATCACCAACACGTTGGGCGGTGCAGACGCGCCGGCAGTGCAAACGAAGAGTGTGGTGAACAGGCCAAGCAGCGGGAAGAACTTCATGGGAAAGGTGGGGATGGGGTGTGGGATAGGCTTCTAGCCTGTCATCAAGTGGAATTGTCTTCTTGGCTCGTCCATATGGAATCGACAGGCGGGAAACCTATCCCACGCTTGATCGGTGTCAGGCGATGATTTCGTGGATGGGATCGACGTGTTCGACGCCGACCAGTTTTTGTTCCAGTCCGCCGTAGAAGTACGACAGATGATTGGGATCCAGTCCCATCAGGTGCAACACGGTGGCGTGCATGTTTTTGACGTGCAACGGGTTTTCGACGGCGGCCGAGCCGAGTTCGTCGGTGGTCCCGAACGACATGCCACCCTTGATACCGCCGCCGGCCATCCACATCGTGAACCCGAACGAGTTGTGGTCGCGTCCGGAGCCTTTGGCGTATTCGGCGGTCGGCTGGCGGCCGAATTCGCCGCCCCAGACCACCAGTGTTTCGTCCAACATTCCGCGTTGTTTCAAGTCGGTCAACAGGGCCGCGATCGGCAGGTCGGTTCGTCCGGCGTGTCGATTGTGGTTCAGTTCCAAGTCGCCGTGGGCGTCCCAGTTGTCGTCGTTGTGTGCCCCGCCGCTGTAGAGTTGGACGAAGCGAACACCGCGGTCGACCAGACGACGTGCGATCAGACAACGGGTGCCGAAGTCGTTGGTTTCTTCGCGATCGATCCCGTACATCGACAGCGTCCGCTGGTCTTCGGTCGACAGGTCGACCGCTTCTGGGGCAGCCGATTGCATTTTGAAGGCGAGTTCATAGCTGGCGATCCGGGATGCCAGATCATCGTTGTCGCTGCGGGTTTCCATGTGCCGCTGGTTGGCACTTTGGATCGAATCGATCAACTCACGCTGCACGTCTTGCGACATGCCTTTGGGGCGATCCAGGTTCAAGATCGGCGCCCCTTTGGTGCGGAAGACGGTTCCCGCGTAGGTCGCCGGCATGTAGCCGCTGCTCCAGTTCTTTGCACCGCTGATCGGGCCGGCCTTGGGGTCCAGCATGACGACATAACCGGGCAGGTTTTCGTTGACCGACCCCAGGCCGTAGGTCGCCCAGGAACCCAGTGCGGGGCTGCCGGAGAGGATTTTGCCGCTGTTCATCATCAACATCGCAGAACCGTGGATCGGAGAATCCGCAGTCATCGAATGCAAGAATGCGATGTCGTCGACGTGGTTGGCCAGGTTGGGGAACAACGTGCTGACGTACTTGCCGCATTGTCCGTGTTGGGAAAACTCCCAACGCGGTTCGACGATCCGGCCGCCGCTCTTGCGCCCGCCGCGACCGAACGTTTTCACGTCGACGGTCTTGCCGTCCATGCCGGTCATCTTGGGCTTGTAATCGAACGTGTCGATGTGGCTGGGGCCGCCGTACATAAACAAGAAGATCACGCTTTTCGCTTTGGGGGCGAAGTGCGGCGGTTTCGCGGCCAAGGGGTTGGCACCGCTGACGTAATCCGACGCCGACAGAAAGCCGTCTTGGGAGAGCATCGATGACAGGGCTGCGGCGCCGAAGCCGCCACCGGTTTGCCAAAGGAACTCACGGCGTGTCCGGCCGCAAAAGTTTCGCGTTTGATTTTTCATTTCGGTTCCGTCAGTCAGTCAATAAACAAAAATTCGTTCCAGTTCATCACGCTCAGGCAATACAGCGTCTTGGCCCGCTCGGCGTCCAATCCGTGTTGTGTTTGCAAGCGTGTGATCAATTCATCACCGTCGGCGATCTCGGCGTCTGTCGCATCGCGGGCCAGGACGGCCTGGACCACACGGCGGACCAATTCGCGGTTGTCGATCGCCGACGCTTCCACGCTGTCGGCCAGCTTTGCGGCCTGCTGGGCTGCAAAGTCACCGTTGAGCAGCGAAAGGGCTTGAGCCGGTTGCAGCGTCATGAATCGCGCTTCACACGTCTGGTCGGGATCGGGGAAGTCGAACGCGGACAACATCGGCGTCAACAGGGATCGTTTGACATAGATGTAGACGCTGCGGCGATTCTGCTCGCTCTGGCTGGATTTGCCCCAGCCGCTGCCGGGTTTGGATTGGCCGGCCAGCACTTCGGGGGACAGCGTCGGATAGACGCTCGGCCCATAGACCGCGGTGTTCAGCGAGCCGTTGGCGGCGAGCATCGAATCACGAATCTCTTCGGCGCTCAAACGTCGCGGATCGAACCGCCAAAACAATTCATTGTCGGGATCGGCGGCCAACGAGGTCTCGTTGCCTTGCGAGGACATTTGGTAGGCGCGGCTGGACAGGATCAGCCGGTGCATGCTCTTGACGCTCCAACCGTCTTGGATGAAACGGTTGGCCAGGTAGTCCAACAGTTCGGGGTGAGTCGGCGGAGTGCCGAGTTGTCCGAAGTTGTTGCTGCTGCGAACGATGCCGCGGCCGAAATGGAATTGCCAAATCCGATTGACGATCACGCGGGCGGTCAATCGGTTGTCTTCGCTGGCGATCCAATCGGCCAGGATGCGTCGGCGTCCGGCGGAACGATCGGTCGTCGATTCGGTGTCGGGCAACGCCGGCGGAGCGTCTTCGAACAGGGTCGGGAACGCGGGCGAAACCTCATCGCTGGGCGAATGGGGACTGCCGCGATACAGCACATACGTCGGCTCGTCGATCTTGCGATAGGTCGCCAATCCCATCACTCGTTCACGCTGCGGCAACGCTTTCAACTGTTCGGCGTTCGCCTTGAGCTGCTCTTTCAATTCCTGGTATCGGTCCCATTGCTGGTCAGTTAGATTCGCTTGCAGCTTTTCCTTCAAGACACGATTGCGATCGCGTTTGGCTCCTTCGGTCGCGCGTTGATCGGGGGCGGACATCTTGGCGATTCCGATCTGTTCGATCTCCTGCATCTGTTGCTCGATCGAGCGGCGTTGCTGGTCGTTGGCGGCATAGCGTGCTCGCAACTGGTCCGAGCTGACGTCGATCTGGCTGAACGTGTTCAGATCGCCGCGTCGGGCGTAGGGCGTGACGTCCTCAAAGAACGACAGCATGCTGTAGTAATCTTTTTGCGGGATCGGATCGATCTTGTGGTCGTGGCAACGGGCACAGTTCATCGTCAATCCCAAGAACACCTGCCCGGTGGTCAAGATGATATCGTCCAGGCCGTCGAAACGCGCCTGAAGTTCGTCGGCGGGTTCGTCATCCCAGATCCCCAATCGATAGTATCCGGTGGCCGTCAGCGTCTCCTTGGTCACCTGGTCCAATTCGTCACCGGCGAGCTGCTCGCGGATGAATTGGTCGTACGGCTTGTCTTCGTTGAACGAGCGAATGACATAATCGCGGAACTTCCATGCGTTGTCCTTGGGGCCGTCCCGTTCAAAGGAATTGGTTTCGGCAAAGCGAACCAGGTCCAACCAGTGGCGTCCCCAGCGTTCGCCGTAGTGCGGTGAATCGAGCAATTGTTCGGTCACGCGATGGAACGCCTGAGGCGATTCGTCGGCGACGAACGCATCGACCTCGGCTTTGGTCGGCGGCAAGCCCGTCAGGTCATAGTAGACGCGGCGAATCAGTTCACGTTTGCCCGCCGGACCGTTGGGCGTCAGGTTCGCTTTGGACAGCGAGTCGTAGATGAACGCGTCGATCGGATTGGATTGCCAATCGGCCGATGCAACCTCGGGCGGCGTCGGATCGGTAAGCGGCTCAAACGCCCAATGTTTTTCCCATTCGGCGCCCGCGGCGATCCACTCGCGCAGCAATGCGGCTTCATCCTCGGTGACCGGATCGCCTTCGGGCGGCATCCGTTCGAATTCGTCTTCGGTCGTGATTCGCTCGATCAACAAGCTCGCTTCGACGTCGCCGGGCACGATGGCGAAGCTGCCCGATTCGGTTTCCGCCAGCGCCGCATCGCGACTGGTGAATTCCAGCCCGCTTTCCGCTTCATCCGGGCCGTGGCAGGCGTAACATTTTTTTGCCAGAATCGGCTGGATCTGTTTTTGAAAGTCGATTTTCGTGGTCGCCGCATGGACCATCGACCCCGACAGGCAGGTCAACGCGACGGCGATCATCAGGCTGAGTTTCAAAACGGACTCACGAGGGGGCTTCATAATGGTCTCGCCGAGGGCGGGCAATTGGCCGGTTGGGTGATTGGGCCAGTTGAAGGTTGATTCGAGGCGGGGTGATCAAAGTCCGCCCCATGGATTTGGGGGCGGCCGAGCGAGGTCGTCATCATCAAAACGCGCCCGTGGGCAAACGCGCGACAGACCGGCACTCGGCATCAGGTGGGATGTACAGTTTACCATTGTGGCCCAATCCGCCGCCGGATTCCAATGAGAATGGGTTCAAAATGCCTGAGCATTGTTCCCAATTTGACAGGCTGGAAGCCTATCCCACCGTTGCGGAACTACAGCAGCAAGCCGGCGACGGCACCGGTCATGCAACAAGCCAACAGCCCCCCGAACATGGCCCGTAGACCGAGTTGGGCCAGGTCTTTCTTTCGCTTCGGTTCCAATCCGCCGATCCCACCGACCTGGATCCCGATCGCGCCGAAGTTACTGAATCCGGCCAAGGCATACGTCAGGATGACTGCGGTTCGCTCGGAAATCGCCGGCGCATCAGACTTCATCATCTCTCCGAGCGACTGGTAGGCGATGAACTCGTTGGCGACCGTCTTCAGACCGATCAAGCGGCCCGCTTCGGTGCACTCGGCCGCCGGGATCCCCAGCAGCCAGGCGATTGGCCAACAGGCATAACCCAAAATCACGCCCAGGCTGATCAACGGGGTTCCGGCGGCATCGACCCAGCCGAACTGCTCACAGCCCAACCCCAATAGCACGTCGACGAGTTTCAGGATGGCCAGAAACGCGATCAGCATCGCGCCGACGTTGAGCGCCAGTTTCAACCCATCGCTCGCACCGGCAACCGCCGCGGCGATCACGTTGACATGACCGACGTCGCCTGCGTCGGGATCGGACGCCGCACTGTTGATCCGCAGCGACGTGGACACATGGGCGTCGGCTGCTTCGGGTTCCATCACCTTGGCGATCAACAAAGCCGCCGGCGCGCTGATCACCGAAGCGGTCAACAGGTGCGAGATATCGATTCCCATCCCGGCATATGCACCAAGCAAGCCACCGGTGACGGTCGCAAACCCGCCGGTCATCATCGCATTGAGTTCGCTGCGCGTCATCTTGGCCAAATACGGTCGGACCACGAGTGGGGCTTCGGTGTGGCCGACGAACACGTTGGCGGCGGCGGCCAACGTCTCGGGCCCACTTGTCTTGAGCGTAAATCGCATCACCCATGCCATTGCCCAGACCACCCACTGCATGATGCGAAGGTGATACAGGATGCTCATCAGCGCGGAAAAGAAGATCACGGTGGGCAAGACACCAAAGGCAAACGTTCCCAACATCGAATCACCGAGCGAGGGTGATTGAGCGGCGAACATGAACCTGCTGCCCGCGGTGACCGAATCCATCACCAGCGAAAACGCCTCTCCGACCGCCTGAAAGAATCGCTGTCCCCACGAGGTCACCAAGACCAAGAATGCGAGCACGAGTTGCAACGCCAATCCACCGATGACCGCACGCCAAGGAAATCGTTTTCGATCGCTGCTGATCAACCACGCCAAACCGATGAAGACGGCCAGCCCGAGCAAACAGATCAAGCGTTCCATCAATCCGACGACCCGTTTTGCGGGGTGTCAAAGATTCGGTCCCCCGCATCGCCGAGTCCGGGCACAATGAAGGAACGCTCGTTCAACTCCGGGTCGATCGCCGCAACGAATAGTTTGACGTCAGGGAAATCTTGTCCGACGCGATCGATCCCCGGTTGGGAGGCGATCAGGCTGAGCACGCGGATTTCGTCCACGCCCCAACGCTGCAGCCGCCGAATCACCAGATCGATGCTGCCGCCGGTCGCCAACATCGGATCGACCACCAGCGCGATGTTGGGGGCGTTTTCGTGAGGCAGTTTGTCGTAGTACCCGACCGGTTCGGCCGTTTCTTCGTTGCGATAAAGCCCCAGGTGCCAGACCGAGGCGTCGGGCAATAACTCCAGAATCGGATCGACCATGCCCAAGCCGGCGCGCAGAATGGGAACGATGCCGACATGAACCGACAACTCGCACCCTGTCGTTTCGCAGATCGGCGTGGTGATCCGCTTCGGGCGTGTCGCCAAATCGACCGTTGCCGAAACCCCCAGGATCATCGACAGGCGGTTGACCGCAGCACGAAATTCACTCGGCGGCGTCGCCGCGTCGCGAATCCGGCACAGGTGATGGTCGATCAGTGGATGTTCTACACGCTGGACTAGACTCACCGAATGCGTCTCCCGAAGCCGAGCTGATTGGTCAGGCAGTTGGAGGTCGTAGTGTAGCCGATTCGACGTCGCCGGCTCGAATCGGCGCAGCCCGGTGAGCGCGCTTTCCCACCAGTTTTTGTGGTCTCATCCGTGGGGACGCCCTGCCATCCATGGGATCCATTCGTTCGCCCCTGTGGAAATTCGGGTAATCCGCAGTGGACGACGCGAGGAGTCCTTGCGGTTCACACTGCGAATGGACGCGTCGCCTCGTCCACTCCCCGAAAACCAAGCTGCGGCGGACTACTACCGGCCTTTCATCCGGTGCGGACGATCGGTGCGTCGTGAGGGGGAATGCAGCTTCAGACTCGGCAGGGATTCCTTGTCGATCGCCAACGTGGCCGCCGCCGGTTCGTCTTCGGCCGGTTGCGACGAGCCGCCATCGGGGCCGTCACCGTCGGGTTGCAGCAGCGCCAGTTCATCGTCGCTGACACCCGTCGCGCCCTTGGAACCGACACGCGGTCGGAACAGTTTTCCAAACGGGCCGGCCAATAGGGCGGGCAGCAACACCAGGTCGCCGACCAGGGCTGCGACCAGCAACACCAGCATCAACGTCCCGAATCGCTGTGTCGGCGTGAACGTCGAGAGGGCGAACACGAACAATCCCAGTCCGCCGACGATGGTCGTTTGCGTCATCGCGGGCCCGACGCGGCGGTACGTCATCTCTACCGCCTTGATGCGATCAAAGCCGCGGTCCAGGTAGGAGCGGAACCAGCTGAGGAAGTGAATGGTGTCGTCGACCGCCACGCCCATCGCGACCGAGGCCGTCATCATGGTTCCGATATCGACCAGCCGACCGAAGTGGCCCATCAACCCGAACACCAGCAAGACCGGGAACATGTTGGGGATCATGGAGACGACGCCTGCACCGAGCCCCGAACCGAAGCTGACCGGTCCCAACATCCGCAACGGTGTGCGAGCCGGATTGAGCAAGACCACCATCACGACGGAGATCAACACAAACGCCAAGGCGATCGATTCGACCAGGCTGCCCAACAACGTCCGCTGGGCTTTGTAGACCACCGGAACGACTCCCGTGTAAACGACCTGCATCGCACCCGAGCCGGCCACTTCGGGAATCGTGTCGTCGATCAATTCGTGGCTGATCGCTTTGGCGAAAATCCCTTGCGCGTCGATCAAGGTTTTGGCGTCGGCCAACGCTGCCTGCGGGGCCGGATCTTCGCCCACCCAGACGACGACATCCGCGATCTCGATCACCTTATTCCAACGCTCTCCGCCGATATCGATCGGTTTTTCCGTCGAGAGGTGGTCGACCCAAATCGGTTCGCGCAATCGCTCGCCGCGGAGTAGTTCTTCCAACACCGACAGATAGATCGCACGCGTTCGGATCCGGTCTTCACTGGCCAGGTCCGCTTTGTCGCTCAAATCCACCAATTCGGTTTCCGCCAGCGGGCTCGGCCGCGGAGCTCCCAGCATCACGATGACGGGCTGTTTGCCGCCGCCCGCATCGGCCGCCGCGATCTTGTCGAGTAACTCTTCGCGGGTGTCGTAGGCACGCAGCACCGGTTCGACGGAAACACGCAGCGTCTTGATGAATTGCCCGTAATCGACGTCCGCCAACGCACCGACCCGCAAGCTGATCCGCCACAATTCGCTGCCCGCGTAGGGTCCCGCTTTTTCCAAACGGACATAGTCGTTGGCGAGCAGTTCGTCGCGGCCCTGATTCAATTCGCTGATGTACTGGGATCGAACCGGATTCCAGCTGTTGGTCACGCCGGGTAGGGGTTTTAAAAATGTGTTGACGGCAGTCGTCGATCCGACGATGTCCAGCCCCGGTTCGCCGAGTGTTCGGTGCACGACCGAGCTGACCCGCGCGACGGCTTCGACCCGCTCCAACACATTCAGTGGCAGCGCGGAATCGGGCGAGGTCGTTTCAGGGTCAGAGGCGTCGGCTGATGCCACGTCGGCCAAGCCGTCTGACTCGTCCGCGGCCGCTTCGGCGATGGTTTCCAACTGCATCGACGGCGGCACACGCAGCACCAATTCCATCGGCACCAGTTTGCCGAAATTGCTTTCCAGCCAAGCGTAGTCGCGGATGATCCGTGCGTTTTCGTCGAACAGTTTCAGCAACTGGACGGACGTCTTGATCTTGGGCAGCCCCATGGCGGCGGCGACCAACAGGATCATGCAGCCGGTGGTCACTAGCAGATGACGCCGGCAAATCCACGCCCCCGCGTCGGCCCAACGATCCGAGAGCCAGGATTCTTTGGGTTCGTCGTCTTCGTCGCGGCGCTCGTGTGACGGTGTTTCCGGTTCGGAATGCGACTCGGTGACGAAGGTCTGAAGCGCCGCCGGCAGGTAGGAGAACAGGATGGCCAGCGTGGCGATCACACCGATCGCCGAGTACAGCCCAAAGTTGCTGATCGGCGCCAGATTGCTGGTGTACAGCGAACCGAGTCCGATCGCGGTGGTCAGTGCGGCCAGCGAACAGGGGAACATCGCGTGTTGGAGGGCACGTCCGGCCGCACCGCGACGACCCGATTTACGGACTTCATCACGGTAGTAATTGATCACGTGGATCGCACCGGAAAGGCCCAGCACATAGACCAACGACGGCATGCTCATCAAAATCGCATCCACGCTGCCGTTCGTCCATCCGACGACCGCCATCGAGAGCATCGCGGCCGATCCGCCGACGATGAACACCATCAACGTGATCTTGAAGCTGCCGAAACACAGGTACGAAAGTAGCGCGCCGACCAGGATGCTGTAGCCGACCAACCGGACCAGCGTCACCGTACCTTCTTCGTCAATCGCGATGTTGTCGACCGGCGGGCCGCCCAGACGCAGCGGCGGGGCGCCGGCCAGCGATTCGACTTCGGTTCGATTAAACGGCGGCGGGGCCATCGACGGTGGCGCGGCGGGTTGGATGCCCGAGTCATGGGCCAGTTCCAGCAAACGGCCGCGCGGAGCGCCCAACACGCCTCGACCCAAGGCGTGTGCCAGGTTGTCTTGAGCGATGTCGGTCAGCGTGATCAGCAAGCAGGTTTGACGCGGCGGAGGCGTCAATCCGGCCGCATCGAACACGGCGTACCAAGCATCGGTCTGCGTTTCGGTCTCGCTGGTCGCCAGACGTTCAAGCTCGCCATCCAAGTTTTCGTCGGCGAACTCGGCGAGCGTTTTGTCGACGATCGCTTCAAAGTTTTCGGGGATCGCGGCGCGTTGCTCGCTGGGCACGACGCCCCGAAACGCCGCGGCGGTCCAGGCAAACTGATTGGGAACCGCCGGCGCGAACAGCGATCCGGTCAACCGCTCCATCGCCCGTCGACGGGCCACGATCGGCCGCCGTGATTGATCGGTAAAGTCGACCGGCCACAGCAGTCCGCCCTCTTTGGACAACTCCTTGACCAGCGACACGCCGGTTTCGACTGAGCGGAACATGGGGGCGGTCAGCAACGACGGATCGTTGTGAAACGGGTTGGCTCGCTCGCCGTCTTCGGGGCCGAACGCGGCCACAAAGGTGCCCTGCAACTCGTGGGTGCCCAGCGAACGCTTGATGCCACGAACCAATCCGGCCGGAGCGTTCGATCGGCCCTCCCAACGATGCAAATGCCCATTGGGCGTGATGTAGTACCACTTGCCGTCGGCGGTCGTCAGCCACTTCTCGTTCTTGCCGCCCCAGTTATTCAGCGAGCGCGATGCGGGCAACAATCCCAGCCGGACGCCGTATTCCTTGGCCGACCGATAGTCCTGGGACAGCTTCGGATCTTCGATCCCTTCGGCCGGGTCGGACTGGCTCGATTCATGTCGCAGCTTGGATTCCAGCAGTTTCAGCCGTTGGTCGTCTTCGGTGCACCCCGGCCAGGTCGCGATCACAAAACTTTCGCCGGCAAAGTGGTCCGCGAACCACTCCAACTCGGCCGTTTCGACGAACTCCGCCGGAAGCCAATCCTTGATGTCGTTTTCTTTCTTGTTCAGACTCAATCGCGCGGAGCGAAACGCGAACGGCATCAAGAAGAAGAAGCCGAACAGCACCACCAGCGCGAAGGAAACTCCCAGTGGAGTCCGACGCTCCAGCAATGGCCGATCCGTCAGGCCCTGTTCTTGCTGGGGGTTTGGCATGGGGGGTAGGTATCCGATTGGTTGGGTAGAACGGGCGACGCAGGTTTCCGGTGCCGTGACTGGCCCAATGATTTCCGCCCTAAGATTCAATCGAGAAAATAGCCGCTTCGCCCGCCGGGGTCTACTTCAAAGCGGCGCCCGATTACCCGTCTGGCGCGATCATACCATCGGGTCGTCCGGGTCGGCGAAGCTTTTCCGGCGCGGCGTGGCGAAGGACCGCCGTGAGGCGCGGAGCTCCCTCCACCTGCCGAGCGATGCCGCCGATTCACCGAGCACTCCATGTCACCCTCCCTGGCAGGGGTCGTGCGGTTTTCGGGAATTCACCCTCCCTGGCTGGGAGGGTCGAGCGCAGCGAGGGGAGGGTCGATTCATGGTGTTTGAGTGTATCCGAGCCACAGAGAACCCTCCCCGCGTCGTCGCTTACTCCTCCGCGACCCTCCCAGAGGGAGGGTGAAGGCGTAAACGCCTGATAGACAGGAGGTGAAAAACCGCACGACCACGCCCGAAGGGGCCGTCGTAAATTTCGAAAGGCGACGCGCTACGGTCGCGATGCGATTTCGGCCGAGGGGACGACGCCCAGGTAGGCCATCATGTCGCTGATCTCCCGCAAGGAAAGCTCGTCGATCAGTCCGCTGGGCATGATGCTGCTGGTGCTGGGCAGGATCTGATCCACCTCCGACGCCTCGATCATCGTCGTGTTGTTCCGAGCGTCGCGGATCACCAACGTGCCGTCGGACTGTTCGCTGACCATTCCCACCAACACTTTGCCGTCCAGTGTCAGAATCTTCTTACTGGCGTACTGGTCGCTGACGACGTGGGCCGGGTACAGGATCGATTCGACGATCTCGCGTTTGGTGAAACGACGCGCGATTCCCGACAGGTTCGGGCCGATCGATTCGCCATAGTTGCCAAACCGGTGGCACTGGGCACAGCTGGCTTTGGTGTAGGCGGCTTTCCCGGAAACCGGGTCGCCGAACCGCCCCTTGTCGCTGTCGAGGTAGCTGACCAGTTGCTCAAAATCCCAGCGCGACTGGTCGGCTTTGGGCAGGTCCGCCGGCGGGCGATCGGGATAAACGCTGGCGTACCATTTTTGCCACGGCCGCATCGATTTCTTTCCACCGGCCGGCCGCTCCATTCCGGTCCAGTGCTCCAGCAGTCGTTCGATCCCTTCAAACGGACGTTCTTCTTCTTCGGCCCGGACGCCCAGCAAAATCAAGTGTCGCAGGGCCATCGGGTCGTCGGTCGCCACATCGACCTTGCGAAGTGCGGCGACGACGTCGTCACCGGCTTCGGCGTCGACGATGTTCAAACTGCGGACCAAGTAGTCCCAGTTCTCGCCTTCGGGGTGCACGGCCAGAGCCATGGAGATGACGGCGCGGCGTTGTGGTTCATCGCGCCACAGTTCGCGCAGGTACTCCTGGGCTTCGGGTTCCTCCGACGATGCCAACAGCGCGACGATGCCGGTCCGTAGTCGTCGTTGGACGTCTCGTCCGTCTTGTTTGTCGCGAATCTTTTTATCGAGCGACAGCAAGGTCTTGGTCGTTTTGGTGTCGATCGGTTGCTTGACCTTGTAGATCGCTGCCAGCGCGGCGTTCTGCCAAACGTGTCCCTGTTCCAGAATCGCTTGCAGGTCGTCTTCGGACAGTGTCGATGCGAAGTCGCGTGTGACGTTGGTCATGTACATCGGCAGCGAACCGGCGGTCGATCGGTTGGCGGCTTTTTCAAAGAACTTCAAAATTGCAAAGCGTTGTTTCGCGTTCCAGCCGTCGGACATCGATTGCAGACACATCGCCACCAACGTGCGGGTCTCGTGCGGTGCATCGGACTCCAGGTATTCGATGGCGCGATCGGCCAAGGATTCGCTGCTCAGGTATGTCGCCAAGCGAATGACCTCGTGGTTGATTCGCGGTTCGCCGGCAGGAAATTCCTCGGCGATCTGTTCGCCCAGGGCGGCGACCTTGGTCGCATCTAGTTCGCTGCGATGCAACGTGACCTGGCACAAACGCAGGACATCGATAAAGTCGGCATCGCTCAGGAAGCCGGTCATCATTTCGCTGCAGCGTTCCAACACGGCCAGCGCGGTCGGTTCGCTGTGGTCGATCGCGACCAGGGCGAGCATGCCGACGATGGCGACTCGGGTTTCGTCGGTCGCCAGCACTTCGTCACGGAACGTTTCGGCCGGCATCCGCTCCAGCAGTTTGCGGCCGACATAGGCCAGCGTGCGATCGCCGCTGGCGATCACGTCCAACAAACCGTCGACGCTGTCCGGGGTGATGTCGCCTCGCAGCATGGCTTCGCACGCCGCACGTCGGACGACCGGCGCGTCGTCTTCCAACAGCGTCGCCAATCGCTCGCGGCCCTGCGGACCGGGGGCACGCCCCAGCATCAGCGCGGACTTGGCGCGGACGAGTTCGCTTTCGGCTTGGCTGAGTTCCAACAACAGGTCTTCGCTGGGGATCGGGCCGAACAGCTGCATCAACGTCATCGCGCGGACGCGGTAATCCGGCGGGTTGTCGTCGCTGTAAGCGACACCGGCGACCAATTGGTTCCAATTGTCGCCGAGTTCGCTTTTGATCGACGCAATCTTTTGTCTTGTCCAAGCCGATTCGATTTGGGGTTGGCGGATCGCCGCGGCAATGCCGGAACCGAGCTTGTTCATCCGGTCGGGCACTTCACCTTTGTAAATGACCCGGTAAACGCCACCCGCGGTCGATCGGCCTCCGGTACAGAAATACAAACCGCCATCGGGGCCGACTTCCAAATCGGTGACGTTCAGCGGTTGGCCCTGCAGGAAGACTTCGCTGTCGGCGACAAAGCTTGCCCCGCGCGGTTTCAGACGGACGTTCAGGATCCGCCCTTCGCTCCAGTCGGCCAAGAACAGTGTGTTTTGATATCGGACCGGAAACGCATAGTGTTCGTAACAAACACCGCCGGTCGGGCTGCCGCGTCCGGTGTCGAGCATGTCGGGCAATCGGTCGTAGTAGTATTCGGGCCATTTCGCCCAACCGGTCCGCCAGCCGAATTCGCCGCCTTCGGTGACATCAAACACGGCATTGGGACGATACCAGGCGGTGTCGACGTCCGCTTCCATGTCGGCGTCGTGGACAAACATCCCGCCGCCGGAGTGAAAGACGATGTCGTAGGGGTTGCGCAGTCCGCCGGCGACACGTTCGATGACGCTGCCGTCGATGTTGGTGCGAATGATCGTTCCGCCGGGAGCCTTGATGCCTTGGCCGTGACCGGCGGGGTCTTCGTAACGCGGCAACAAGTCGCCTTCATATGGATCACGATAGGTCTGGCCGTCGCCGACTTCGCCGGTCGCTTGCACGTGGCTTCCCAGCGCGACATAGATCATGCCGTCGGGGCCGAGTCGCAAACCGTGGGGGCCGTGTTCACCGGGGCGTGCCGGTCGGCCGCTCGAGTCGACGAACTTGACGATCGCTTCGACCTTCTCAAGCGTTCCGTTGCGATCGCTGTCGGACAACTTGTACAGCGCGGGGCCGTCGGGGCCGTCACCGGTGACGAAGACTTGTCCGTTGAGTGCCAGGATGCCCTGGCAGGATTCGACCTTGTCGCAGTACGTGCGAACCGTCTCGGGCACCCCGTCATCGTTGTCGTCATAGGCCAGCAACAGCGGTCCGTTCTCTTGGGAAATCAACAGGTGACCGAATTCGTTGAACGTCATCGCGATCGCCGAACCGATCTTGTCGTCTGACAGGATGCGTTGAACGCCGAATCCTTTTTGAATCTGAAATCGCTCGCGCTGCGGTGTCGCCGGCGGGGCGGGTTTGCTGGACGCCATAACGGATTGGCCCGCACGATTGGCGTTTGGGGCGACCGGTGCGGTTGGATTAGCAGGGGCGGGATCGGTCAACGCCGTCGGCGAGGGGGCCAGTCGCGACGGTGCCGCGGCAATCCGCTCGGCTTCCGTTTCGGTGCGGTCCCAGGGTGCGGTGTCGCCGAGCGGTCCGAAGGTCGACGCCGATCCCCACAAGCGATCGTTGAAGACGACGGTTTCCCAAAGCTCGCTGTCTTCGGTGCTGGTTTTCCAGGACGCGTCGGAGCTGAATGTGAACCATTTGTCGCTGTTGTCCGGTCGGACTGACACGCGGGCGGCCAAGGCGGCGGTATCACCGCGACGGTTGCGGACGCGGACCGCGACGATGTTGCGTCCGACTTCGAAATACTCGCTGACGTCATATTCGTCGACCGTCCGTGAGGACTGGCCGTTGCCGATCGAATGGCCGTTGACGAATAGCTCGTATTGGTCATCCGCGGCGATCTCGATGCGAACTTCCGCCGGGACGCGCAGATTGATCGGTTTGCGGAACAAGCATTGGGCACCCACGGCGATCGGTTCTTCCGCCGTCGTCCCATGAGCCCAAATCCACTCGGCCTCGCTCGCCGCCAGATTGCCAGGGCCGATCACGGCCAACAACGCCAGAGCGGTGATGCCGGTCAAGAGCTCACGAAGGCGGGTATGACGTGACTTCGAAACGCAGGTTCGGTTTTCGATCCAACGGCCGTCCATGGCGCAATCATCTTGTAGGGAGGGGGGCGACAAAAGTACTCTGGCAACATAGGTGGGGCGGGCAAATCGATGCAAGATCGATTCCCGCATTGCGATCGCTTCGATTGACCGGTAGCTTTCGCCCGTCCGCCGCCGCCCAAACAACCCAACATCTCCACCGGACCGAAAGTCGCTGCAATGAACGATTGGATCCCCGTCAAACAAGCTCGTCTTGCCGAATCCGCCGGCCAACCCTGCGAAGTCCGCGGCTGGGTGCGCACACGCCGTGATAGTAAAGGTGGCTTCAGCTTCATCGAAGTCAACGACGGCTCGTGCCTGGGAAACCTGCAGGTCGTCGCGCCGGGTGAACTGGACAATTACGCCGACGAGATTCAAAAGTTGACCGCCGGTTGCAGCGTGGTCGTCCAAGGTGAACTGCAAGTTTCGCCGGCCAAAGGCCAGGCGACCGAATTGCACGCTTCGGCGGTCCGCGTTTTGGGCTGGGCCGATCCGGAATCGTATCCGCTGCAGAAAAAACGCCACTCGTTCGAAAAGCTGCGCGAGTGGGCGCACTTGCGAACCCGCACCAACACGCTCGGGGCGGTGATGCGGGTCCGCGACCAGATCTGCCAGTCGATTCACCGCTTCTTTCACGAAAACGGTTTTCTGTACGTCAACACACCGATCATCACCGCCAGCGATTGCGAAGGGGCCGGCGAGATGTTTCGCGTCACGACGCTGGATCTGGAGCGGCTGGCCCAGTCCGGCGGGCCGGTCGATTATTCCTTTGACTTCTTCGACAAACCCACGTTCCTGACCGTCAGCGGGCAATTGGAAGGTGAGACGTACGCGACGTCGCTGGGACGGATCTACACGTTCGGCCCCACGTTTCGCGCCGAGAACAGCAACACGAGCCGGCACTTGGCGGAATTCTGGATGATCGAACCCGAAGCCGCCTTCTTTGATCTGGCCGACAACATGCAGCTGGCCGAGCGGTTTCTGAAACAGGTCTTCTCGGATTGCCTGGAACGCTGCGAGGAAGACATGGCGTTTTTCGACCAACGGATCGAGAAGGGAAAGATTGAACAGATCCGCGCGGTGATCGACAAACCGTTCCAGCACATGACGTACACCGAAGCGATCAAGAAACTGGAGTCTTCCGGCCAGAAATTCGACTACGACATTGCCTGGGGCAGCGACCTGCAAGCCGAACATGAACGTTACTTGACCGAGCAACACGTCGGCGGGCCGCTGATTTTGACCGACTATCCGTCGACGATCAAACCGTTCTACATGCGGGTCAGCGATGACGAAAAAACGGTCGCCGCGATGGACGTGCTGGTCCCAGGCGTGGGCGAGATCATCGGCGGCAGCCAACGGGAAGAACGGCTGGACGTGTTGCGCAAACGCATGGCCGCCCAGTCGCTCAGCGAAGACGACTATTGGTGGTACATCGATTTACGGAAATATGGCACCGTGCCGCACGCGGGATTCGGGCTCGGCCTGGAACGCGCCGTGCAATACGTCACCGGGATGACCAACATCCGCGACGTGATCCCGTTTCCCAGGACGCCGGGGAACGCGGAGTTTTGAGAAGGGGGAGAGGGAGGCAGAATGATACGGGGCAGAATGATGGGAGGCAGTATGACGAGGGGCAAAACGATGGGGGCAAAACGATGGTGAAACGGACTGGCCGCCGACGCATTGCTGGACGATGCATCCCTGATCTGCGATTCTAACCATATTCTTGTGAGCGTCGGTTTTAGCGAGGAAACGTCCGTTAATCGAGGAATCGAATCGATCGATTGGTCAGCTGCTTCGAAGCCGTGGGGACATTCGACCATCTCCGGACAGACAGAAACGTTTTAAGGAAAACAGACTAGTGGGAACGTCGCTTCAACAAGTGCGATTCAATTGCTTGATGCTTGTCCGTTCGTTGACGTGCTTGAAAGGTAAAAGACAATGCCAAGACTTTCTCTACTTATTACACTTCTCGGTGTTCTCGCGATTTGCCTATCGCGGGATGTGAAATCCGCGGATAGTCAGATCGATCCTTCAAGCTTTGAAAAGAAAGAAAAGGAAATCGAAGAAAAATGGAATGCGCTTCGATCTGAGATGCTGGACACGATTAAGCCGGATCCGCTCTTTGAAATTACCGCAACCGAGGAGATGAAATTGCGGAGGACATTCCAAGTGTTCAGGGTTTCTGAATTCCTAAATGCTTTCACTGTTCGTCAGGAAAGAGAACGATTGAAGCTCAAACTGAACGTGACGCAAAGTATTTCAGATTTAGAGGCTGAAGCGATTGACCAGCGCATTCAGATACTTAAGACGCAAGCCGGACAGATCTCCGACCGCATCAAGCGTCTTAACGCCGACGAGAATGCCGGAGCTGGAATTCAAATCCATCTAAAAGAAAGGCAGAAGCAGCTAGATGACATTAAGGGAAAGATGTTGCAGACTCCGATCTACCTGCCGCTACGACACGATTCATTCGTGATTTGATCGCGGCTTGTATTT
>NZ_JACEHH010000078.1 GCF_014154935.1 Stieleria mannarensis | reverse complement strand
CTTGCGCAAGGCATCGGTGATCGCCCGGACGGCGAATTTGGTCGGCGCATAAAAACCGCCCGCGCTTGGCACTCGGTGCCCACTCTGGCTGGAAACGTTAATGATCAATCCGTCTTCTTCCATCAACGGCAAGGCACACTGACAGCACAACGCCAGTGCGTGAACGTTGATCTCCCACATCCGCCGCCAGTCCTCCGGGTCGCCGTCCGAGATGCGGGAGGAGAACGCAAGGCCAGCGGAATTGAGGAGGCTGGCGATCGATTCCTTGTCGTCGGCAAGCGATTGAAAGAAACGCTTGATGGCAGAGGCATCGCGAAGGTCAAGCTGCGCCGCCTCAACGCCATCAGGCAGCTTTTCGATTGATCGGCCAATGCCAACGACCCGCTTGCCCTGTTCGACGAGCAGCTTTGCCGTTGCCTGGCCGATACCGGACGTCGCTCCGGTCACCAAGTGGATCGATGCTGGCATGAAAACTCTCCTTGAATCGATTTTCGGATGCCCCCGTGAACCCGAACATCCAATGGAAACGCGCCACCAGTCTGTCACACGCCCCTGCCATTGCAAGCGCTTCTTAAGCTGTTTGGGGGCGACATGTTCGAGCGTCCGCAAGGTAAGCGATCTATCCGCCCTTGTTGACCGGCTGGTTGGTGTGACGGGATTCTTTCCACTTTTAGGAGAAACCCGTGCCATAATCCGCCCGCAGCTCGCACTGCAATGGCGTGTCCGCATTGAACGGTTCGCTCAATTGGGCCTGGCGGTCGCCTCCTTTCTATCAGTGGCGACGGAAGTTTCGATCGTCTGTCCCGGTGGTCCCAAAGGCCCCGGCGATCGACCGGTGCGACGCCGATACACGGTTTGAACACGCTTGCTTCACAGGGCAACTGATGCAGGCGTACGGCCCATCGGGTAGATCGATGGCCCGCCTAACCTCCGACCGGTCACTGGATCGACGTACGCCCCCTCGAATCTTTGGATCCGGCAAGGCGTGGTGGGAGAAGCCGGAATCGCTCTTAGACTCCTGTGCAGAGGACGCACGTGTTGTGCGAACCGCGTGGGTGGATGAAAGAGCGCCACGCGATCATCGGCATCCCGGATCCCGAAGGCGAGACTCAGACGCCGAAGCGACGGGCCGCTCTGGTCCGGCGAGCGGAACCCCATTCAGCGAGGGGAGCCGTGAAACGATTAGCGAGACGGGTCACACGGCACGATGCCGGTTACGCGGAGTAGCGTATTAATCGTTGTTTGCTGAAATGTCTAGAAGTGGGCGATACTGGATTCGAACCAGTGACCTCTGCCGTGTGAAAGCAGCGCTCTAACCAACTGAGCCAATCGCCCGGGCCGTCGTCGACGGTGTGGGGGAAAACTTAACCTGCCAATTTGACACCTGCAAGGCCGGCGGGTTCGCATTTCGTCAAGATTTTTGATCGGCCGAGGGTGTCTGCCGAAGGCGGCTGGGAAGGGGCCCCGATGCCGCTCCGCAACCGCGGCCGAAGATGCCACCTGCAATCGGAGGTTCGCGATCGTGCAGAAATCCGGAGATTGAGTTGGTGTGCAGCAGTGATGCTTTGGCTCGACTCAAAATTCGGGTAGCGGAAGTTGTTCGACTTCCCGGGAGTATGGGATTCTTAACAAAATCCAGTACGGCCTACCCGAAAACTAAGCTGCGGCGGACCACTAGGCGAGACGCAATCGAGCGAGGGTGGCTTGAGATTCCCGGCCACTGATGTCGGGGGTGATTTTTAGTTCGAGCGTGGTGACGTGGGGCAGATCGACGCGGTAGTCTTCTGACTCCCGCGTCGCACCACGGGGGCTGAAGTTCCATTGCTGGCGGACGATTTCGCGATAAGAATGTCCGCCGTCGGAGGACCAGCGAAGGACGAATTGCTGGGTGCATTCGGTCTGCGACTCGATAAAATCCAACGCGATTCGCTGGATTTGTTGAGGGCTGTTAAAAACGAGCCGGATCGTCTGCTCGCCCGATTCCGCGGCACGCCAGCCTGAACCGCGTCCGGGCACGAGCGCAGACTCAATCGGATTCGCGGCGTCTTCCGACGTGACTTCGAGGTCAGCGAGTTGCTCCAAATCCAGCCAACCTTCGCCAGGAACGTGAGGTGTTTGTTGCTCGGCGTTGGGGATGATCCGCTTCTTCATCGGGCTGGTCTCGCCTTCGATCACAGTTCTGTTCATCGCACGATACAATGACTTAGTAGGCACGGAACGTACACGAACGGCGGGGGCGTACGTGGATTGGGATTCGGCAATGGATTGTGAAAAGCCTCTTGGCGAATCGTAGCGTCAAGGATCACCGAGAGAGACTGTCCAGCTTGGGAGCATCGATGTTTCGCGCACGCTGGGCCTTCCCGGCCGTCGTCCGAAAGACTCGGCACCAACGGGGTGTCCGTGCCAGATGAGCATACACCATCGTGCCGACGAACGGAAATCCTTCAAGTCGTTGTCTTTAAACACCTGCGCGAGTGTGTCCAGGCAGGGGGCGGCGAAGCGTCCCTTCAAATGATGGAGACTGCTCTCAAAGAGTTTGACCTCAGCCAGGACGAAGAGTTTGTCACCGTCCGCCGCGAGATCGTCGGCTGCGTGTCTGGCCAGGACACCAGAAACTGGACAGAAAAACAGCTGTCGGGTAATTCTCCAACATCGATTCGCAATCGCATGCAGTTCGCCTACGAAGTTGCCGGCTGGATGAACACTCAGCGGTCAATCGCATTTTTGCCGGCAGACGTTTTGAGTGATCTGGTCTTGGTCACTTTCAGCCGAGAGACGCTGGACCGGAGGCAGAATGATTCGGGGAAGAATCATGCAGCAGGTCCGCCCCAGACTCCACCATTCTGACCCGCTTCGCAGTGATTCGGACGTGCAACATGGGCTCTCCGCCTCCTGATTTGCTAGCACGTAGGTTGCTGATCGTGGCATGCTTGATTGGTGGGTGGCACCAGATGGGGCTGGAGATTGTAGAACCATTGTCCTCAATTGTTCCCCCCTCAGCCGCTGGCGGCTGAATTGTGGCTCCGGGGCTGTCCGCTGCGCGGGCAGGGGGAACAGCTGGGACAGCGGTTCTACACTCGGGGCTTGATTGGTGGGTGGCACCAGATGGGGCTGGAGATTGTAGAACCATTGTCCTCAATTGTTCCCCCCCTCAGCCGCTGGCGGCTGAATTGTGGCTCCGGGGCTGCCCGCTGCGCGGGCAGGGGGAACAGCTGGGACAGCGGTTCTACATTTGGGGGACAGCGGTTGGGCACTGGTTGGGTTGGTGGGAGTGTGACGGTTGCGCCGGTTGGTCGGCGGGGTGGGGGTGGGATTGTGCGTGCTGGAACGGTTCGATGTGGGAGCTGAGGTGCGGTTCGGCCGATTGTGAGTCTGAATCCAATTCGTCCGCTCATTAGGTCTCCCCGCCACCGACCGTGTTTCGCGCCTCCATCCGCTCCTTCGATCTCGTCCGCCTGGCTGTGGCTCGTGTCACCGGTTGGGTCTGGTATTGGACCGGCAATTTGGGGGAACTGTTTTTCGATCGCTTCGGCCGGCTGTCGGCGATCGCCTCGGTTTTGTGGGCCTGCTTGGCCTTGGCTGTCCACCCGGGCTCGTGGACGTATCCGGTCCGCAATATGTTTTCCAAACAGGTGCTGTTCACCGCGGTCGACGCGATTCCCGCGGCGCTTCGATTCGGTGGGGCGGTGGGCGTGTTGCTGATCGTCCAAGCGGCGATGTGGACCGATGCCGCCGGCGCGACGACCGAGATCGTCGCACCGATCTTGTGGCGCTCGATCGTTCGCGAAATCGCTCCGCTGCTGGCATGCCTGGTGGTGATCGGACGCAGCGGAATCGCGATCAGCACCGAACTGGCAACGATGCGAGCCAGCGGCGAGGTCGAAGTGATCGATTCGATGGGCATCGACCCGATGACGTTTTTGGTGATGCCGCGTGTCTTGGCGGTCATGATCAGCGTCTTTTGCCTGGCGATCATCACGGCGGTGACAATGGTGGTGACCGGCTACGCGGTGGGGTTCATGATGAATGCGATCCACACCAGCTGGAATGACTTCTACGGCGAGATCGCCAGCAACTTTGAACTGAGCGATCTGACGTTCTTCTTGTCCAAGACCATGGTCGCGGGCGGCTTTGCCGGGGCGATCTGCTGCCTGGAAGGTGTCAACGCGCGCGGTTCAATGACGGATGTGCCTCGCATCGCCAGCCGCGCAGGCATCCGGGCACTGACCGCCGTGTTTGCGGTTTCGGCCATCCTGTCGATCCTGTTCTACAACAAAATTCTCGTTTTCCAATTCGGATAAGCCCGTGACCAGCGACGCTATCACGACCGAAAAACCAGCCCCGCAATGGGAGTTCGCTGCGCCGATCCTGGAGTTCCACACCGTGAATTTCAAAGGTGCCGGAGAAACGTCGATTCAAATGAAGCGGTTCACGGGAACCATCCGGTCGGGCGAGTTGGTTGAAGTGGAACTGGAACGGCATCACAACCCCCGCAACTTGGTCTCGATGATGCTGGGCTTGAACCCGCCAGACGCCGGCGAAGTGTTGTACGACCGCCAGGATTGGATGGGGACGGACTACGCACGACACTTTCAAATGCGGAGCGAAATCGGGCGGGTGTTTGCCGGATCGGCGTGGATCCAAAGTCTGACGCTGCGTGACAACCTCCAATTGCCGATGCGACACCACGGCATCACCGAAACCGACGCGGAGCAAAAGGTGGCGCATTGGATTCGACGTCTGGCGGGACATCAGCGTGCCAAGGTCAAATGGGCTCTCAAGAAACGTCCCACTGTTGTCGAACCTTCGGTGCTGCAACTGTGCCAACTGATCCGCGCAGTCGCCAACGGCCCGCGACTGTTGATCCTGGAACGGCCCCTGCGATTCATGCTCGAATCGTTGTACAAAAACTTTGTCTCGGTGATTGATGACCTGCGTGACGCCGGAACCGCGGTCTTGTTCTTCGCCGGCGACCGCGATGAGTACCAGTTACAGTTCCGAAAACCGGTGCAGCACTGGCGAATCGTCGACGGGGCGATGGTCACCGCCGGAGGACGCCGACCATGAACGAACCCTATCGCCTGCGCTACGTCAATCAGATCGTCGGCGTCTTTTTGATCGTCGTCTTTATCCTCTCGATCATCATCTCGGTCCGCTTCACCAGCGGCCTGGCGGTGAAAAAGGATCTGTTCTACATCCATGTCCCCGAAGACATGGCGGCTCAATTGCGGACCGGGACCGAGGTGATCATCTTGGGTGAAACGGTCGGCCAAGTCGACGCGCTGGACTACGTCACCGACGACGATTTGGTCCGCGTCTCGCTGGCCATCAATTCCAAACAAAGCGATCGAATCACGACCGAAAGCGAAGTAACGTTGGACCGAAAGTATGGCGTCGGACCGGCGGTGGTGCGAATTCGACGTAGTCGCCCCGAAGGCGAAACGGATCCGCCGAAACGACTGTTGCCGGGTCAAACGATCACCCGAATTCAGGAACAGGACGACCAAGTCGACCGCATGGCAGGCGAAATCGAGGCGGCGGGAAATTCGATCGACAGTGCCGCCAAGCAGTTGCAACAATCGCTCGGCGATAGCATCGATCCGGCCTTTCAAACGAGTGAGGAGACGTTCAAATCGCTCAGGCTGACCAGTGACGCCATCCGCCCAGAAGCCGTCCAAACGCTGGCACAGCTTCGTGAGACGACGGAAAACCTGGAATCCGAATTGACTCGTCTGGCAAGACGAGTCGATCAACTGGTCGACGGTGACATCCGAATCACGATCCGGCAAATCCAGGAGTCCGCCGCCGCGGCAACCGTTGCAGCCGAAAGTGTTCAAACGCTGGCGGCAAACATGGACGCCAAAAGTGACAAGACCAACGAAGATGTTGCCACGACGCTCGAAACACTGCGTGAAACCGCGCGGTTGATTCAACAATTGACCAACGAATCGCGCGAGATCGTCACCATCGTCCGCGGCGAAGCCGAAGCGTTGCCGGGGACCACCCAACGAGTCAACGACACGGTCGAGGACACCCAAGAACTGGTCGGCGACATCCAAGACCACTGGTTGCTCCGACGCTATCGCGAACGCAAGACCCCGACCAAACAGTTGTCACCGTCGGCGGTTCGCGGTGGAGGCGTTCGTTGATGACTGTGACATTGGCGAAAGCGATTCATCGGGGCGCGATGCTGGGTTGGCTGATGGCAACAGCGATCATCAGCGGATGCGCCGGCGGCCCCGAAGAGATCGTCGACAAGGACGCGACGCTGCACCGTTATGTCAAAGACGGCCGCGAGGCGTTCCACGAAGGAGACTTGGACGAAGCGGAATCGAAATACCGCAAGGCACTGATGCGTGCCTGGGCGATCGATGACCCCTATGAATCGGGCACGGTGGCGTACAACCTGGCCGCTTGTCTGACCAGCCGTGGCGACTATCTGGAAGCGTCCGACTGGTTGGTCGACTCGCGTGTGGAACTTTGCCGCGCCGGCGCGTCGACCGGCAATACCTGGCTGCTGTCCGCCGAGATCGCGATCGCGCAGTCGCGTTTCCAGGATGCCGATCGTTTTGTCAGCTATGCCGCGATGACCTGTCCCCCCTGTGACATCGTCGACACCTGCTGTCTGTGTGGCCCCTCGGGCAACTGCGCCGATGCCCCCTGTGAAGATTGCTGTGCGGTGCGGTTGCCGGTGATCGGCGACAAATTGAAAGCACAACAGGATGACGACCGCTGTCGCAGCGGATACGAAGCACGCATCGAATTGGCGCGCGCACGTCTGGCCGCCAATCAACGCGTGCTTGGCGAAGCGAAGGCGCACCTGGCGCGTGCCTGTCAACTGTCGATCGATTCTTGTGACCTTTCCCTGCATGCCGATCGTCATGACGTCGCCGCGTTGATTCACGACTTGGAAGCCAATTTTCTGCAAGCCGGGGCGCACCGCGACCGCGAGGTCAAACTGTTGCGTTGCATCGGACATTACCGTGAGATCCCCGACGTCTTGGATGCCGCGGCGCACTCTTATTGCTCGGCCGAACGATTGGATCTGGCGGTCGATCGGATCATCCGTTCGGCACGGATTCGGTTGGCCCGGGGAAAGACCGAACAAGCGTGGCAACGGGTGCGTCATGCAGGCGATCTGGCAGCGGTGTGTGGCTGCGAAGCGGTGGAGATTCGGCTCAGTTTGACGGCCAAAATCATCCGCGAAACGTTGGAGGAGACGTCGCCGCGTGAGACGCCGTCAGGAGATCCGTCGCCAGGGGAGCAGCCTGTCAAAGGCGACACCGACGCCGGGCACACTGAACCCGGTTTGAGTTTGCAATCGCCCGCGCAAGTCCCCAGTGACGCTCCGCTGGAGTTCGGTGATTTGATCGAAGCAAGCGGCCCCGACGAACTGCTCGACTGACGATTCACCGGGCCCGGGAAGCACAACCATGCGCGCGAGCACGCACGGCTGAGGCGAGAGAGAGACGGCAAGCGGGTTTCCATGCTCTGGCGAGCGTAGCTGCGTCAAATCGGCGCCCCCCTTACGTCGGGGTTGTGTAGGAGGTCAGGGCCTTCATGTAGTTGGCGCGTTTGAGTCCTTCGGGGTTGGCGCAGTTGTTCATGCTCATGCTGCCTTTGAGTTGTTCGACGCTGTAGTACCCATTTTCGTCCATCCATTGAATCAACTCGTCGCGAACCACTTCCAGATGATCGATCCCGTGTTTGAGCAATGTGGACGCCATCATCACGGCATCGGCGCCGACCAACAGCGCTTTGGCGGCATCCAAACCCGAATGAACACCTCCGGTCGCAGCGATGGACGCTTCGATCCGGTCACGCAAGATCGCGATCCAGCGCAAGGCCAGCCGCAGCTCTTCGGGCTGGCTGAGTTGCAGCGCGGGGACGAACTCGAGCGTTTCCAGATCGATCTCCGGCGACAGAAACCGATTGAACAGTACCAGCCCGGACGCCCCTGATTCGATCAGGTCGGTTCCGAAGGTCGCCGGTGAGGAAAAGTACGGTCCGATTTTGACGGCCAGTGGGATTCGCAATTGCTCGCGAATCGTTTTGACCAAATCGCGATAGTGGCGTTCGACGTCCGAGCCGGAGACGCTGGTGTCGGTGGGCACCAGATAGATATTCAGTTCCAACGCATCGGCCCCGGCCTGTTCCATCAGTTCGCCGTAGTATTTCCAACCACCGCTACTGAATCCGTTCAAACTGGCGATCACCGGGATACCAAGACTCTCTTTGGCATCGCGGATCAGTTGCAGGTAGTCTTCCGGTCCGGTGTTGTAGCGTTCCAAGCTGGGGAAAAATCCCGAGGCTTCGGCCATCGCATCGGTTTGATAATCGCCGAGTTGTTCGAATTGCTCCCGTTCGTGTTCGATTTGTTCCTCGAACAGCGACGGCAACACGACGGCTGACGCGCCGGCGCGTTCCAGATGCAACAGCGATTCCACGCTGCCGGTCAGTGGACTGGCCGAAGCGACGAAGGGGGTCTTGAGCTCAAGTCCCAAGTAGTTGGTTGACAGGTCGATATTGGTCATGGAAAGGCGTCCGTGTGTCGGGGCGGTCGATGGGCGAAGAGGTTTCCAGGGTTGTCATTCCGGTTTCGACAGGCTGGAAGCCTATCCCACTTCGGTTGGTTGCAGGTCGGGGTTGTCACGTTCGACGCCGGCCAGTTGTTGGTAGTAATGCCAGGTGTCGTCGATGTCTTTCTGGGCGAGTGCCATCAATTCGCGTGCGCGTTCGGGATTGGAGCGTGCCAACATGGCGAAACGAGCTTCCTTCATCGCGACGTCCTTGAACGGCTTGGCCGGTTTGCGGCTGTCCAGATGGAAGGGATGTTCGCCGTCATGGGCGTCGCGGGGATCGTAGCGATACAGTGGCCAGAACCCGCTGCGGACCAGATCGCGTTGGTGCGTCATCGCGGTCGACATGTCGATGCCGTGGGCGATGCAGTGGCTGTAGGCCAACAACAGCGACGGTCCGTTGTACGATTCGGCTTCGTGGAATGCACGTAGGGTTTGCGCGGGGTTGGCCCCGATCGCGACTTGGGCGACGTAGACGCTTCCATAGGCGACGGCCATCGCACCCAGATCCTTGCGGTGGACATTGCGTCCATCGGCGGCGAACTTGGCGGTCGCGGCCCGCGGTGTGGCTTTGGATGCTTGGCCGCCGGTGTTGGAATAGACTCCGGTGTCGAGCACGATGATGTTGACGTTGCGTTGGGAGGCGAGCACGTGGTCCAGGCCTCCATAGCCGATGTCGTACGCCCAGCCGTCACCGCCGACGATCCACAAACTGCGTTCGACCAAGGCATCGGCGATCGCGCTCAGTTCCGTTGCAGGGCTGGAATCAAGACCGGCCAGTCGCTGTTTCAACTGCTCGACGCGTTCACGCTGGGCCTGGATCTCCGCTTCGCCTTGTTGATCGCTGTCCAGGATCGCGGTCGCCAGCGCGTCGCCGATCGGGCCGCCCAATTGCTCGACCAAGGCTCGGGCGCGGTCGCGTTTTCCGTCCAGTGCCAACCGCATGCCGAAACCGAATTCGGCGTTGTCTTCGAACAGCGAATTCGACCACGCCGGCCCACGTCCCTGGGCATTGGTCGACCAAGGCGTGGTGGGCAGGTTGCCGCCGTAGATGGATGAACATCCCGTTGCGTTGGCGACCAGCATTCGGTCACCGAACAATTGCGTCAACAACTTTAAATACGGGGTTTCGCCGCAGCCGCCACAGGCACCGGAATACTCGAACAACGGCAGCATCAACTGAGCGTCTTTGACCTTGGTGGTGTTCAGTTTGGTGCGGTCCGGATCGGGGATCTGGCTGAAGAACGCGAAACGCTCGCGTTCACGATCCAAGTGTTCGCTCTTGGGCAACATGTCGATCGCCTTGTGCTTGACGACCTCCTTGCTTTTGGCCGGACAGACGTCGACGCAGACGCCGCATCCGGTGCAGTCCTCCGGGGCGACTTGAACGGTCAGCGCCGGCAACCCATCGGCGGCTTTGGAAATCCGAACCGGGAACGCTTCGGGGGCTGCCTCGATCAGCGCGTCGTCGAATCGCTTGGTCCGAATCGCGGCGTGCGGGCAAACCAGCGCGCACAGTCCACATTCGATGCACAGATCGGCATCCCAGATCGGGATCTGGTCGGCGATGTTTCGTTTTTCGTACTGTGCCGTGCCGGTCGGGAATGTTCCATCGACGGGCAGGGCGCTGACCGGCAACAGGTCACCTTTGCCGGCGATCATCATGCCGGTGATGCGTTTGACGAAATCGGGCGATTCGGCGGGAACCGGCAATGACAGGCGCAGGGTGCTGGAGGCTTGGTCGGGCACCGCGACACTCTGGATCGATTCGGTCGATGCGTCGATGGCGGCCAGGTTTCGCTCGACGATCGTCGGTCCGCGTTTGCCGTACGTCTTGCGAACCGCTTCCTTCATGTGCTCCATCGCCTGGTCCATCGGCAGAACGCCCGAAAGGGCAAAGAAGCACGTTTGCATGACGGTGTTGATCCGACCGCCGAGATTATTTTCTCGGGCGATCGTGGCCGCATCAATGACGTAGAACTTCAGTTTTTTGTCGATGATTTGCCGCTGGATCTCTTGCGGCAGATGGTCCCACACCGCGTCGGCGTCGTAGGGACTGTTCAATAGGAACGTCGCCCCGGGCGCCGCGATTTCCAACACGTCGCGCTGCCGCAAAAAATTGAATTGGTGACAGGCGACGAAGTTCGCTTGGCGAATCAGATACGTCGACTCGATCGGTTCGGGACTGAACCGCAGGTGAGACACCGTGACCGCACCGGCTTTTTTGGAATCGTAGACGAAGTAGCCTTGTGTGTGCAGCGGCGTGTTTTCTCCGAGAATCTTGACCGTGTTCTTGTTCGCACCGACCGTCCCATCGCTGCCGAGTCCATAGAACACGGCGCGGGTGACGTGATCGGGTTCCGCGTACTGCGATTCGTCCCAAGGCAGACTGAGCAGCGAGACATCGTCATGGATGCCGATCGTGAAGTGCTGTTTGGGCGCGTCGACGGTCAATTCGTCAAAGACCGCCATGGCCATCGCGGGAGTGAACTCTTTGCTGGAAAGCCCGTAGCGACCACCGGTCACACGTGGGATCGGCAACGATCGACTCCATGAGGCCTGGGTGAACGCCGTGACAACATCCTGGTAAAGCGGTTCACCGATCGCACCGGGTTCCTTGGTGCGATCGAGCACCGCGATCCGCTGCACCGACTTGGGCAGGGCGTCGATCAAACGGTCCACATCCAGCGGCCGAAACAGCCGGACTTTTAACAACCCGACGCGGCCGCCGTCGCGATTGAGCGCCCCTACGGCCTCTTCGGCCGCTCCGCATCCCGAGCCCATCATCACCAGGACCCGCTCGGCATCGGGGGCCCCGACGTAGTCGAACAGCTTGTAGCTGCGGCCGGTCAGCTCGGCAAAGCGATCCATTTCACTTTGCACGATCTCCGGCACGGCGTCATAGAACGGGTTGACGGCTTCACGAGCTTGGAAGAACACGTCGGGGTTTTGCGCCGTTCCCCGCAGCACCGGCCGATCGGGATCCAGACTGCGGTCCCGGTGCTGTTTAACCAAATCGGTGTCAATCATCTGCTCGATCGTCGCCGGATCGATCAAACGAATCTTGTTGATTTCGTGCGAGGTTCGGAAGCCGTCGAAAAAGTGCAGCAGCGGGACGCGGGCACGCAAGGTGGACGCCTGGGCGATTAGCGCCAAGTCGTGCGCCTCTTGAACCGACGACGAGGCCAACATCCCGAACCCGGTCGTGCGGGCGGCCATCACGTCGCTGTGGTCGCCGAAGATGGACAGGGCGTGGGTGGCCAGACTGCGTGCCGAAACGTGGATCACCGCAGGCGTCAATTCACCGGCGATCTTGAACATGTTCGGCAACATCAACAACAGACCTTGCGAGGCTGTGAAGGTCGTCGTCAGCGCACCGGCTTGAAGCGATCCGTGTAAGGCGCCGGCAGCCCCACCCTCGCTTTGCATTTCGACCACCTGTGGAACCGTCGCCCAGGCGTTCGGAATGCCGGCCGCCGACCAGCCGTCGGCGAATTCTCCCATCGGCGTGGCCGGCGTGATGGGATAAATCGCGATGACTTCGTTGGTCGCATACGCGATTCTGGCAACCGCTTCATTACCGTCCAGGGTGGCAAACTTGTCTTGCACTTGGAAAGCTCCTGCTAAAGCCGCAAAAATTGATACCGGGCCAAGGAGCAAATGTTGGGCCGCGACCAAGGCGCGCGATTGGGCACACTTGTGACGGGCCCGATCAATCCTTCTCCTCGGACAATGAGGTCGTGCGGTTTTGGGATAGCACCCTCCTGGCAGGAGGGTCGAGCGCAGCGAGGGGAGGTCGAGCGGTGAATTGCCGAACAAACTTTCATCCTCCGGTCGCATCGAATCGCAGATCAACCCTCCCCGAGGGAGGATGAAGTCGTAAACGCTTGTTAAGTCAGAGGTTAAAAACCGCACGACCTCCGATGGCGGGGGGCGGCGCATCGGCGAGACGCAAGGGCGTCCAAAGGAGTGGGCTTTGGTGACACACCGGCGGCGGTAGTGTGCCCAGGGAGCGCGAGTGACGAGGCGGTAGAGGCCATAGCAGAAGTCGCCGAGGCTTTCGGCACTTCGCCTGGCTGGACAGCGTCACTTTGCACAAGAAACATCGTGAATCGCCGGTCAAACGCAGCGACCTTCGCCAGAAGATGGATCTCCGGGGGGAACCACGCTCTGGCGAGCATAGCTACGTTGTTGTGACGCTGTACAGTCAGAGCGTCGTGGACGTGGGGAATTCCTTGCGGACCAGTTCGCCGATCTCTTCGAATTCCTCGCTCAGCAAACTGAGCACGTCGTCCAGGGTGACCAGCCCGACCAATTGGCCGTCTTCGTCGACCACGGGAAGCCGGCGGTGGGCGCCACGCCGCATGATCCCGATCGCCGCCTCGATCGGCGTGCTCTCGGTCACACTCTCGGGCAACTTGCTCATCACCATCTCAAGTTCGGTCATCGTCGGGTCCAGCCCTTTGGCGACCACACACATCGCCAAATCCCGGTCGGTAACGATCCCGATCGGGCATTGGTTTTGATCCAGAACGACCAGTGTCCCGACGTTGCGAGACTTCATGCGTTGCGCGGCGACTTGCGCACTTTCATCCGGCGCCGCGACATCCACCGAGCGTGTGCAGATTTTTCCTACCGACATCGTGATTCCCCCTGTGCCTAGGTAGCTTCAGCCGACTCGGATCTCCCCCGCCGCGCCACGGTGGACGACCGAGGACGACAACCGGGCGCGCAGCCGGCAACGAGCGGCTGAATCGACTGCGCCCCGGCCGCCCACAAAGGTGCAAGTTAGGGGCCAATCGATGTTGTGATCGACCAACGACGAACCTAGGGCGGCTGGTCAGCTGGCTCCTCTGGCACCAGTCAATTCGTGCACGCGGTCCCGCTTCTTGGCCGACTGCGGAATTGGGTATGAAGATTTCGGAGGTAAGAAAATGATGAGAATCACCGCCCCTGCGAGTTTGCTAATTTTCCTACCCCAAAAATCGTCCTACCTCTTCCCTCGCCACGAGTTCGCCTCGAGCCGGTCAGAAGGAGGAGAGGGATCGCAGCATGATTCGCACACAGAATGATGGTGAAATGCCCCAGACAGTTGAACTTAGGAGCGTTCGAAAAACGCACGAATTGACAGGCTGGAAGCCTATCCCGCTTCTGCCAGTGCTAATCGACGAAGCCGATCAGTTGGGCGTTGGAGCCGCCTTCGGCGAGTTTCTTGAGCGCGCGGTTTTCGATTTGTCGGACGCGTTCCCGCGAGACGCGGAACACCTGGGAGACTTCGGTAAGCGTGTATTCATGTCCATCGCCCAGGCCGAACCGCATCTTCAGGATCTCGCGTTCACGCCAACTCAGCCGCTCCTCCAGGATCCGATGCAAGCGTTGATTCAACATCCGCAGGTCGGTGTTCCGCTCGGGCCGCTCATTGTGACTCGCTTCGATCAAATCCCCCAGCTCGCCGTTCTCGTCGGTTCCGATCGGTTGCTGCAAACTGGCCAGACTTTGCCCGGCACGCAAGATCACCTCCGCTTGCTCGGACGAGGTTTCGGCGACCGAGGCAATCTCTTCGTCCGACGGCGGGCGTCCGAGTTCGTGACGCAAGTCGTTGTCGATACGTTTGATCCGAGTGATCTCGGGGTTCACGTGGGCCGGCACCCGGATCGTTCGGCCTTGGTCGCAAATCGCACGCGTGATCGCCTGGCGAATCCACCACGTCGCGTAGGTACAGAATTTGAACCCTCGCTGGTGTTCGAATTTCTCGACCGCCCGGATCAATCCCGCGTTGCCTTCCTGGATCAAATCCAAGAACGCCAAGCCACGGTTGCGATATTTTTTGGCGATCGACACGACCAGCCGCAGGTTCGATTCGCACAACTCGTTTTTGGCAGCATTGAACTGGGCTTGGGCGTTTCGAATCCGGGTGATTTGGCGTGAGAAAGCTTCGGGTGTCTGTTGGACACTTGCCAGGATCTCGGCCAATTCCGCTGTCCCCTCCGGATCGTCTCGGTCACTCAATTGCTGGACGCGACGATCGATGGCGAACAGCGTCTCCGTTCGACGGCTCAGAAACTCGATCCTCAGCCCCAATTCTTCGACCAACCGGATCGCCCGGCGGCGGCGATGAAGGATCTTGTTCCACAGCGCGTCACGACGACGGCGCTGGGTCGTCGCGATCACGCGCTGGTAATCGTCGTGGTTTTGCCGAACCAAGGCTTCCAGGGTGCGCAGGTTGTGCGGCATGCGGCCCAAAATCTGGTCCTTTTCCAGCCGGTCACTGACGGCGACCTGAACGTAGCGGTCGAACCGCAGCTCGCCCGCATGGACGCGGCCGAGCAACTCGATCGCATCACGCAAGACGAAATCCGCCGCCAGCAGACTGACGCGAAAGCGTTTGCGATGCAGATCGATCTTGCGTGCCAGCGACGTCTCTTGCTCCTTGGTCAGCAAACCGGCGCGTTGGATCCGCAGCAGATACAACTGCACGGGATCCTCGGAGGACTGGGCCCAATCGGACGAGCCAGCGCGTTCGCCCGACATGCCGGCGCGTTCGCTGAGCGCGCGGTCTCCCCGGCGATTCGCAGCAGCGGGGCGCGACGACGAATCGGGGCGAAAAACGGTCGTGGGTTTCCGGTCTGCGAACGAATCAGAAGGCGTTTGAGAAAACGCATCCAGCGTTGCACGACCGTTGTCGGAAGACATCGTGCGAGTGCCGGTTGGTGGATCGGTGGGGTGGGATGGGCGGCAAGACCTGCGTCATGCCGCCAGGAATCGGAGGAGAACCACAGCCGTAAGAATCGGGCATGTGGTCAGGAGTATCCTAGCGCCGGCGGAGCGGCAGGCAAGTCCGCGGCGAAATCCAGCGCTCGTTGGTGTTTAGCCTTCAAGCGACTCCCCTCGCCGCTTCGCAGCGACAGACGACCGCCCGGAAGGGCTGTCGTACTCTCAACTCAACTCATCGGTTCCACGGAGCGCTTCGAAACCGCTGACGACGTCCAGCAATTCTTCGGTGATCGCCGTTTGCCGGATTTGGTTGAAGGAGCGTTTCAGTTCCTCCAGCCGATCCCGGATGCTCTTTTCCGCCACTTGCATCGCGGCGATCCGGCTGGCGTTTTCGCTGGAGAGGGATTCGGCACAGGACCGATAGAGCGAAACGAACAGGTATTGCCTGACGACGCAGGAGAGCAAGCGGCGGCGATCCATCGTGAAGGTCGGCAACGAGTTGGATTGCCACCGTTGGTGACTCCAGCGGCGATAACGCTCCGCACCGATCGGCAACAACGTCATCCGGTTCGGTGAGGCGGCCGCTCCCACACCGCGGCGGTTGTGGAACACCAACAGCTCGGCGATTTCCGCTGTGTCGCGCCAACGCTGGACCGCCAACAACAGATCTTGCACCAGCGGCGTGATTTCAGAAACCGAGGCCGGAACATTGAAGGTTTGCCGTGGCGGCAGCCCCATTTCCTTCAGATGCCCGGCCACCCGAGCGCCCACGGCCAACACGCTCCAGGCGGCATCGCGGTCAGCGTGGATGTCGCCGGTGTCGTCTTGCTGGTGCACGGCCCGATGGTAAGCGTCCTGCACCGTGGTCGCGATGCGTTCGTTGAATTGCCCACACATGCCCTGGTCGGTCCCGAACACGATCACCGCGGTCGGCCGGTTCGTTTGTGGGGCGTCGGTGGCGAACAACAGATCGCCGTGTCCGGTGTCTCGCAACACGATTTGGAATCCCAGTTCGACGGTCTGGTTGTACTGGGTTAGCGCCTCGGCGGCTCGTTCGTATTGGCGGATGCTGACCGCCGCCAACGTCTTCATCGTCTTGACGACCGACTGCATGTCACTCGCCGTTTCGATCTTCGCCCGCAAGTGCTCCAGCGTCTTCATCACTCCACCTGCACGTCGGCCGAAACGGTTTGGCGGACGAACGATTCGAGTTGTTTGAAATCTCGATCGTCCATCTTTTCGCCGGCCACAATCCGATCGCAAACCTCCGGCAACGCTTCGCGAAGGCCGCCGTGAATCATCTGCTCGGCCGCACGGATCTGTTCCACCGATATCGAGTCAAAGGCACCGGAGGTCAGCGCGGCCATCGATCCGATCTGCTCGGGAACGGACAGCAATTCGTGCCGAGGTTGTTTCAGCACTTCGCGGACCCGCAGCCCTCGGTCCAACGCCCGGCGGGTGTCGTCGTCGAGCTGGCTGCTGAACCGCGCGAATTTTTCCAATTCTTCGAACTGCGAATATGCCAATCGCAGGTCACCGGCGACACGACGATACGCCGGCAATTGGGTCTTGCCGCCGACCCGCGACACGGACCGTCCCACATCGACCGCGGGCAACACGCCCAGGTGAAACAGTTTCGGCGACAGATAGATTTGCCCGTCGGTGATGGAAATCAGGTTGGTCGGGATGTAACCGGATACATTTTGAGCTTCGGTCTCGATGATCGGCAACGCCGTCAACGACCCGCCGCCATCCTTGTCTCGCAGATGCGTCGACCGTTCCAGCAACCGCGAGTGAACGAAAAAGATGTCCCCGGGAAACGCTTCGCGACCGGGCGGTCGGCGCAACAGCAACGAGACATGCCGATACGCCCGGGCGTGTGACGTCAAATCATCATAGACGATCAACACGTCTTGTCCCCGTTGCATGAAGTACTCGGCGATGGTCGTTGCGGCATACGGTGCGATGAATTGGACGCCCGGCGGCGCGTCGTCCGCCCCGATCACGACAATCGCATGATCCATCGCATCATGGGCGCGCAGCGAAGCGATCACTCGCGCGACGTTGGTGCTGCGTTGACCGATGCTGCAATAGACACAGATCACGCCACTGTCTCGTTGATTGATGATGGTGTCGACCGCGATCGACGTCTTTCCGGTTTGACGATCGCCCAGCACCAATTGACGTTGGCCGCGACCGATCGGGATCAATCCGTCAATCACCTTCATCCCCGTTTGCAACGGCACCGAAACCGCCGCACGACGCATGATTTCCGGCGCGGCGTGTTCGCATGGCTGTCGCTCCAGTCCCGACAAGCGGCGGCCGCCGTCCAACGGCCTGCCCAGCGGATCGATCACCCGACCCAGCAATGCCTCTCCCACCGGCGTGTCCAAGACGCGTCCGGTCCGCTGGACCGTGGTCCCCGACTGCAACGATTCCCCTTCGTCCAGCAACACGCATCCGACTCGATGGCGGTCCAAGTTGAACGCAAATCCATAGCGATCGCCGGCAAACCGCAGCAGTTCGTCGGATTGAACGTTCGGCAATCCGACGACGGTCACGATCCCACGGCTGACTTCGACGACGGTCCCCGATTCGCGCGCGCCGACGTTCGCTCGCTGCTCGGTGACCACCTGTCGGAACAACGTCGACGCCTGGCGGACCAGATCGCGAAACCCGGCGGTGGCGGCGGTGTCAATCGGAGCGGTGTCGTTCATTGTTTCGTTCGGTGCGGTGAGTCTGGAAGCTTTCTAACCCCCACGAAAGCCTCCCCGGCAGCATTGGTGTCTACACAAGGCGGCTCGCAAACTAGGACATGGCTCCCCTTTCCCTAAAACAGATCGCGTGAAAGACTTTGGTCGCCCATCGACAATGACCGCGATCTGTTTTGGGGAGAGAGGTTGGGCGTGAGGGGCCGTCCATCCAACCAGTCTTCAGGCCGCTGGCCCCCTCATCCCCAGCCCTTCTCCCCCGCAACGCCGGGGGAGAAGGGAGCCATGGTAAGTTGTATCGGTAGCTATGCCTTGGCAGGGACGAAGGCAACAGGGCAGAAGAGTTGTGTCGAGATCGATGCCCACCGGAACGGTGCAGTCGTGTTGCTGGTCTAACTCGCTGAATTTTCATCTACGAATGTCCCTCCAAACGCTTGGCGAATTCGGAGTGAATCCCATCGACAAAGTCATCCACGTTCCACTGGATGCCGTAGCCACCGGCGTCGAGCTGTAGCCCGCATATCAATTCGTCGGATTGCTCACACGTCACGTCGCCGTGATAGTCCAGTCGCTCGCGAAGGACACGACGCAGCCGGCCCCGGACGTCGTCATTCAATTCAAAGCTGCTGCGGACGGAGACCTCGGCGGAATCGTCGCTCAGCAGCGCCGCGATTTCGTCACGCCGCTGGTCTTCAAGCTGCTCGATTTGGGCGATGAACTTTTCGGCGATGCGGGTTTCCAGCTCGGCATCCGCCAACTCCTTCAGCGTTTGTCGAGCGGAGTCAATCGCGATTTCACCGACCTGCCGGCGCACCTCCGTGGCCGCATCGGATTGCTCTCGCGCGAGCGCATCGATCCACTCGCCGCGTTTCCGCTCGACCTCCTCGCGCGCCTCACGGGTCAATCGCTCTCGGTGCTCCAGCAATTCCTGTCGCACGTCTTGCAGCATCGCTTCGCGGGTCGCTTCGAACTCGGCGGTCTTTTGCCGGTACAACGCGGCGTTCTGATTCGCTTCGGCAAGTTTCGTTTCGGCCTGATGGAACTGCTGGGAGATCTTGGCTTCGCGCTGCGCCATCGCCGCGATGATCGGTTCGTACAACAACCAACGCAACAAGGCGACCAGGATCAAGAAGTTGATGATCTGTGCGACAAAGGTGAACCAATCGATGGTCATGACCGGCTACTGGGTGAAATGGTTCCAAAACGGATTGGCAAACAAGACGATCATGGCGACGACGAAACAGTAGATCGCGGTCGATTCGATCATCGCCAATCCGACAAACAGCGTTCGGGTGATCGTGTTGGACGAATCGGGCTGCTGGGCGATCGCGTTGAGCGCCTGGGCGACCGCGCGGCCTTCCCCGATCGCCGGGGCGACCGACCCAATAGCGATCGTCAGCCCCGCGACCACGATCGACCCGAGCGCGATCAGTCCCAAGTTGTCGATGCCGCCGTGGGCCGCTGTGACAGCGGCCGAATCATCGGGTGTGACCCTCGGATCGGCGGGTGACTGGGTGACCGCGCCGGCTGTCGCCGGCCCCTGGGCCGGGGCGGCTTGTTGGCAGATGCCCGTAACCGCGAAAACTATAACCGCGGTCAATATGCAGGATGCCGCGCGATGACTATTCATGGTGCTCTCCGGTGATTTCGGTAGCCTTGTGATGAAGTTTGTTTGGTTCGCCGCCTCTGTGGGAGGCCGGCTCGCGCTGCTGATAGACGGTGGTGGCCGAGGCGATGTAGACCATTGCCAAGACCGCAAAGATGTACGCCTGGATCAATCCCGTCAGCAGCCCCAGGACTTGCATCAAAATCGGGACGAACAACGGCACGAACCCGATCAAGATCGCCGCGATCACCGTGCCGCTCATCATGTTGCCGTACAGCCGAACGGCCAGCGCCAACGTCCGCGAGAGTTCGCCGATGATGTTGAAGGGCAACATCAACGGAGTCGGTCGAAGGTAATGCCTGAGATACGAACGTGGTCCCTGGCTGGCAATCCCATAGATCGGCACGGCGATGAACACACAGGTCGCCAGCGCCGCGGTCGTTGACAACGATGCCGTCGGCGGTTGGAACCCCGGCACGATGCTGAGCAAGTTGGCGACCGCGATGAACAGGAACAGCGTACCGACGAACGACAGGTATTGGCCCGGATCACGGCCGCTGACCTCGCGGATCTGGTCCCGCATCCCGCCGACCAGCACCTCCAGCACGTTTTGGAACTTGGGAACCGTCGGGGCCGTCGACAAATGACGCGTCACGTACCACGACGCGGTCGCCAGCAAAACCATCACGCTCCACGTGAACACGATCGTTGCGTTCAGCTTGACCATCGGCATCATGTCGGATTGCCAAATCACCCACTGGTCGACCGAGATTTGCACGCCACTCATGGAGCACCCTGCTGAACCGTGGTCACCAACGAAGGCCCTCGTCCCAGCGATCGCACCAACGCGAATCGCGCGACCAGAAACCCCAGAAAACATGCCGCCAACGTTTGCCACGTGGCGTAGACGACGAAACCATAAAACACCAGCGTCACGACCACCAAGCGAACCACCAGGCTGGCAAAGTAGACCGACAGCGGATGACGCGACAGGGTCAAACGAAGGACGGTCCACCACAAGGTGCCGAAGTAGCCGGCCGCAAGAATGCCACCGATGCCGGCGGCCAACAAAAGTCGAATCGCCTCAAGCATCACTCCGCCCCCTCCTCGTCCGACTCATTTTGACTCTCCCGAGAAACCCAACGCCAAGCGTTGAAACATCCCAACGCCACGCCCAGCACCAACAACATCAGCGTCCACGAAAACCGGCTCGGCACCCGATGGTCGATCCAGATCCCGATCGCGATCCCGGCCAGGGCGGGCAAGGTGACTGACCATCCGACCAAGCCGAAGGTTCCGAGCCCGAACCAGATCGTTCGGTGGACTTCGGCGCGCGCCTTCAGTTTTCGTTGTTCCCTGGTCGAAACATCGCGCTGCAAATCGCTGCGGTGTTGCGGTAACGGATCGCTCATTGAACGTCTCCGGTCAATTCCAGGTAGCCGCGCAAGAAGCTTGCTTCCAGTTTGGCGACCGCCGCGTGTGTGGCCCGTTGGCGGTCGTCCAGCGTCGCAAATTGTTCTCGCACCGTGCGTTCCAGTTCTCCCAGATCGCCCCCAAGGACCGCTTGCCGAACCGAAACCATCACGGTCCGATTCCGTTTGACCAACAACCCTTCGCCGACGGCGACAAAGTGCTCCACGGAGTCGGAGTCTTCAAACACCAGCAGTCCGGGAACCAGGGCCGTCAAAAAATCGACATGACGCGGCAGCAAACAAAAGCAACCGTTTTCCGCTTCGGCCGTGACCTTGATCACGTCTTGATCGATCAGCACTTCGTTGGGCGTTTGGATTTTCAACTCGATCACGGCTCATTGCCTCTGGACCTGGTCAATCGTCCCGATCATGTACAGCGCACGTTCGGGTACATCCTGGAATTCGTCGTCCAGAATCCTCTGGCATCCTTTTAGCGTTTCTTCGATCGGAACCGTCTTGCCTTTGGCGCCAGTGAATTGCTCGGTGGTGATGAAGGGCTGGGTCAGAAACCGTTCGATCCGCCGGGCGCGGTTGACGGTGCGTCGGTCATCACGCGACAGTTCTTCCATCCCCAACATCGCGATGATGTCTTTCAATTCCTCGTAATTGGCCAGCGTCTTGCGGACATCGCTGGCGACTTGGTAGTGATTTTCTCCGACGACTTGCGGGAGCAACATTTCAGAAGTCGATTGCAGCGGATCGATCGCCGGATAAAGCCCTTCGGACGCCCGTTTTCGGCTCAACACCACCGTGGCCGACAAATGCGAAAACGCGTGCACGGCCGACGGATCGGTAAAATCATCGGCCGGCACATAAACCGCTTGCACCGACGTGATCGCGCCCGAGGGCGTCGAACAGATCCGTTCCTCCAGCTCGGCCAAGTCGGTCGCCAACGAGGGCTGATACCCGACCCGCGAAGGCAATTGGCCCAGCAATCCGGAAACCTCCATGCCGGCTTGGATGAAGCGAAAGATGTTGTCGATCAACAGCAACACGTCTTGCCGCGCATCGTCACGAAAATACTCCGCCAGCGTCAGCGCCGCATGCCCGACACGAAACCGCGCCCCCGGCGGTTCGTTCATCTGGCCAAACACCATGATCGTGTTGTCACGAACGCCCGCCTGGCCCATCTCGCGATACAGTTCCTCCGCTTCCCGGCAACGTTCGCCGATGCCGCAAAACAGACTGACACCGGAATGTTTGGAGACGACGTTGTTGATCAGTTCGGTGATCAAAACCGTCTTGCCGACCCCCGCTCCGCCGAACAACCCCGCTTTGCCGCCGCGTTCCAGTGGCGACAGCAAGTCGATGGCTTTGATGCCGGTTTCGAAAACTTCCGATTGGGTCGCACGGTGGGCGATCGCCGGCGGCGTCTGGTGAATGCTGCGTCGCGGCAGATTGTCCAACGGCTCGTCTTCATCGATGGTCTGTCCGAACACATTGAGCGCCCGTCCGAGCAACTTCTTTCCCACCGGGACATCGAGCGGTCGTCCTAAACTCCGAATGGCGATGCCCCGCGACAGACCGCGCGTGGAATTGAGTGCGATCCCGCGGACGGTGTGCGGATCAAGCTGGGCGGCGACTTCCACCACCACGTCGCCACCGGGACCGGTTCGCAGCTCGTGATTGATCGCGGGCAACACGCCGTCAAAGTGTGCGTCTATGACACTCCCCCGCACAGAAACAACCCGGCCGATCTGGCTCGGGTACTTCGTTTCTCGGTCGATCGCAGTAGGCGTCAACATGATTCATCGCAGGGGAAACACGGCAAACGCTCGGATTGCAACCACGAACGGGACCGCCGCCGAGACGTTGTCTCAGGGGGTGGCAAATCCTGTGCCGCGGTGAAACAGGCATGCCGCGGCTGTGCGTCCACGCGCGATCAACCGGTCACGATGAAGCGGTGATTCATGATCTTGTGGACGTCGACAGGGAACCGCTCGCGATCGCTGGATCGATTCCACTTGCGATAGAAGTCATCGAGGGCGCGAAGGATATCGCGGCGACTGATGATGCCCAACAGATTCTTATCCTGGTCGATCACGGGCAGGTGGCGAAATTGGTGACTCATGAAAATCGACGTCAACGTAAACACGTCGGTGTCGGGGCCGACACAGGTCGGGTGTTTCTTCATGATCGTCGTCGCCGTCTGGGTGGGACTCGGATTGCCGTAAAACATCTCGTTGGCCAGGAATTCCAAGCAATCGCCTTCGGAAATGAAGCCCAACAAATGCTTCACGTTGACGTCGTGTTTGACCACCGGCACGTTGGAAATCTTGTGCTTGAGCATGAAGGACACGATGTCCCCGAGCAACATCTCGGGTTGGACACAGTGGACGTGCGTGTTCATGATTTCACGGGCCGTCGGAGTCGTTTCAGTATGCATCGTAGCTCTCAAGGTTGACGAGTCGGTTGCAGCGAGCTGACGGCGCACGCAGCTCAGAGCGCGGCAAGACACGGGGGCGATTAAAGCAGCACTTGGTGTGCCAACCGTGGGGCTTCTTCGTCGTGATGGTATGTGGAACGCCCCTCCCCTCGCTGCGCCCAACCCCATAGGCATCAATTTAAGGACTTCACCCTCCCTGGAAGGGAGGGTCGAGCGCAGCGAGGGGAGGGTCGATTGGCGGTGTGCGAGTGCATCCGAGCCACAGGCAACCCTCCCCGCTCCGAGCGTATACTCCTCCGCGACCCTCCCAATGGGAGGGTGAATTTGGCTCAGCGACGAATCGCCCGCCTCTACACGGGACCGATGTGGGCGGGCATGAGTGTCCCCCCTCCCAACGCATTGCCGTTCCTCTCCGCCGATCAGGAATTGAAACCGCCGCCGTTTCTTGGCGCGCTGTTTGCGTAGAAGTTCCGTCGAAAGCCAATTTGGCACTCGACGCGAGTGGAATGCGTCGCTCCCGTTTCCCCGCGGATCTGTTTTCATGAGCGAAGAACACAAACCGAAACGCCCCTGGATGGTCGCCGTGTGGCCGGGCATGGGGCATGTCGCGATCAGCGCCGGATACTACCTGATGGCCAAATTGGGCATGCAGTATTTAGGCGAATTCACCTCCAACGGGCTGTTCGACGTCGACTACGCGATCATCCAATCGGGCATCGTGCAAAAGACGCAGCGGCCGCGGAGTCGCTTTTTCATTTGGAAAGCCCCGGAAGGCAAACGCGACATCATCGTCTTCATCGGCGAAGCCCAGCCGCCGCAAGGCAAGTTCGAATTCTGTGAAAAGCTGATCGATTTCGCCCGCGATCAAGGTGTCGAACGGATCTTCACCTTCGCCGCGATGGCGACTGAAATGCTGCCCGAACACGATTCGCGCCTGTTCGGAGCCGCCACGGACAAAGAGACGCTCAAGGAACTTGATCGCCCCGAGGTTCGCTATTTGGAAGAAGGCCACATCGGCGGACTGAACGGTGTGCTGCTGGCCGCCGCGGCCGACAAGGGTATGGAGGGGGTTTGTTTGCTGGGCGAAATGCCACACGTGTTCGCCCAATTGCCGTTCCCCAAAGCCTCCCTGGCGGTGCTGGAGGTGTTTGCCGAGATGGCGGAGGTCGCGATCGATTTGACGGAGCTGAAAGAACAGTCCGTCGCGATCGAGAAACAGCTGGGAGAATTGCTGGCCAAGTTCAAACAGAAGATGGCTGACAAACAGTCCGGCGAGTCGGAGGAATACGAGCCGGAAGATGATTCCGATCAGGAACTGGCCGAAGCGGACCGGGAAAAGATCGAGCGGATGTTTGCCCAAGCCGCCGAGGATCGTTCGAAAGCCTATGAACTGAAGAATGAACTCGATCGCTTGGGCGTGTTTGAGGAGTTCGAAGATCGTTTTTTGGACCTGTTCAAGCGGCCGGAATAACAGGGACAATTCGCGACAGTCGATCCGCGTCGTAGCTACGCTCGCCAGAGCGTGGCAACCTTGGAAATCAGGTAAGAAGATTGCGGGGGCAAGAAGATGAGACGTTGCACCACCAGTTGGATCTTGCCAATTTTCTTACCTCCAAAATTCTTCTACCTCTCCGCCCGGCAAGGCGTGCTGACACGTCAGTGGGAATCAGGCGAGGGATTGCAGAATGATACGGGGCAGAATGATGGGGTGCCGTCGGCTTGCGCCGAACGGCTGATTTGATCAACTGGCCGGTCAGCGAGCGGCGAGTGGACAGTGCGTTTGCAGTCGGGCCGCTCGCTTACGCGTCCCGCTGGCATCTATCGAACTCGGGGCCGCTCGCTTGCGCGTCCCGCTGGCATGGCCTTAGGATGGTGGCGTGAATTTTGGCGCGGCCGGCTCGGAGGGTTCGTCGTCCTCGTCGCTCTCCACCTTCGATGATTCGTAGGGATTGAGCGCCTTGGTCGCCTCGTACTCGGCCGCGCGAAATTCGCGTTGGACCTCGTTCAGGCGGCTGCGAAATTCACGATAAATCGTACCGGCTTTGCGCGCCACGTCGGGCAGATTGCCGCCGAACAGGACGACCGCGATCACGCCGATCACCATCATTTCAAAGGGACTGAGCCCGAACATGACTATTCGTCCGATTTCTTGTCGGACAGTTCATCATCGTCGGCCGACTCGTTCATGCCGCGTTTGAACTCGTTGGCGCTTTTACCCAGGTTCCGCATCAAACTGGGCAATTTGGCACCGCCGAACAGCAACAGGGCCAGAAACAGCACGATCAACATTTCCGGCATGCCCGGAAATCCGATCGCCAACAGGCCACTTGCAAATGCACATACAGACATCGTTTCGCTCCAAAAGAGGCTTGAGAATCAAAAAACCCTCACGCACAAGTGCGGCGAAAGCGGGTCGGTCGGTTGCGCTTGTCCGGATCACCGAGCGAACTCGGCGGAGGATTCCGGGGCCATCAACCACCTCCAGGACCGTCGTGTCGGGGGCGGGCGTGGGATTCACGGGGTCGAATCTCCACCGCAGCATTTTATTAGATCCCGGCCGAGAGTCAAAGCCCTGATGGGGCGTGGGGGGGCAGGTGCGGTTTCAAGCCTCGTTCTCGGGCTCCGCCTGGTAACGGCAAATCAGGTAAGAAGATTTACTTCTCCGCCCGGCGACGGTGTTCTGTCACGTCCGTTGGAATTCGGAGAGGGGGCAGAATGATTCGGGGCAGAATGATGAGGGGTACGAAGGCGAACATGAACGATCATCCGTCGCTGCCGCCCCCATCCCCCCTCCAGTTGTTGCTACGCTGTCACCTAACGGATCCCGAAAATTGTTCGCTCAAGGTGCCTCCCATGCGTTTTGTTTCTGTTGGACTTGGACTGTGTTTGGCCGTCGCGTTGATCTTGACTTCCCCTGCCCGCGCCGCCGAGTCGGACATGGAGCGATTGCAGGGGGACTGGACGGCCGAAGTCGAAACCGACAACGGCAAGAAAAAGGCGACGCTGACCGTCGCGGGCAAGAAGATCCGCTTCGATGGGCCTGACGGCCGCGAATGGTATGAAGGAACCTTTGTCATTGACGACAAAGCCAAACCCAAACGGATCTCGGTGCTGATCAAAGATTGCCCGATCGACGAGTTCAAGAAGCAAACCGTCGAAGGCATCTACACGCTCGAAGGCGACACCTGGACGGTCTGCGCGACCGCCCCGGGCGCCCCCGAAGGCCCCTCGGGATTCGACGACGAAAAAGCCCGGACGATCGTGTTCAAGAAGGATCGATAAGTTTGCATCTTGGCTCCTGGGCGCGACCAGCGCAGGTCGGTCCGGAAAATGGGCGTGGGGTCCGGCATGGGCTGGTCAAAAAATGGAGTGGTCAAAAAATGAAGACAAGATGGTTCGGAGGCCAGGTCTGAAGCAGCGTTAGCCAGATTCAGCGATTGACCACCAGCCAGCCTACGCTCCCATTTTTTGACCAACTCATTTTTTGACCAACTCATTCGCAACAAACACGAGACCGATGCGACGAACGGGGCAAACAAGTGACGTCTACATTCCTGCGAGTCTGACTAACCTCCGGCAATTTCGCGTAGGTGTAGAGATTCCTTTGCCCGGTTGATCACGTTTCGCAGATCCTCCGGCAGCTTGATGGATCGCTCGGTGAGCGCCTTTTCAAATGCGGCGATCGTCTCGGACGCTTCTTTCGTCGATTCAAACCGTTCGGCGAAATAAGGGATCGCCAACGCGTACCAATCCGATTGTAAGAGCCAGCCTTCGGTTTGCTGCAGAGACCGATGGATTTCGCTTAGCAACACGTCCGGAACGACCTCTTTGAAACGTTCAAATGCGACGCGTTGCTGCGAGGACAAGTCCGAGCGGGGCTGTTGGTATTGGTTAGCCGGAAACACGAGTTGCTTGACCAGAAACTCCCAGCACTCCGGCGTGCCGAACGAGTCATCGCTTTCGGCCACCTCGATCGCGGCGACCAGCAGATGATCCGACAGCGCCGTTTGTACGTACGCCCCAAACGCATTACCGGAGCGTTTGATGGTTGCTCGGGTGGATTCGACCTGCCCGATGACATAGCGTTTGAGCGTCTCGTTGTCGGCGATCGATTCACCCAAAGCCACCGCCAGGACGAGTGCCGAGTCCTTGGCCAGGTCTAACGCGTGGCGGTGCTCCATCACGTCACGATTCAATTCCCCGCCGTCCTCCGGCTGCGCCTCGGAAATCGAAAGAAGCATCGCTTGAAGTTGTTGCACTAAAGGTTTTAGCATCTCCAGGCTAGGTGCCTTTGCGATCGCCCCATCGCCCGCATTCGTTCCAGCCCCCCCCGACAACCAGTCGCCCCCGCGTTTTTGGTTCAAAAAACTGTTCAACGCCCACAGCGAGGCCATCTGGCTGTTGGCATTACCATCGGACAACTCCTGAATGACGACCGTCATGCCCGGATCGGGGAAATATCGTGTGAAGGTATTCAGAAACAGACTCATGAATTGGTGTGAGGGGTTTGTAGCGTGATTACCGCCGGCCACGATTCCTCCAAGTCGCCGGGCCAGACGCATCGTCCGCTCGGCGGCGGCCAACCGCGTTTCGATATCCGCCTCTCGCGAGAGCGTTTCGACGGCCCGCATGGCTTCCCCGAGTGACGCGACATCTCGCTCACGCTCGAGTGCCTCCATCCAACTGGACAAGTCGCGACCTTGGAAAAGCGTGCTTGGCGTTGCGCTCGACGCAACCGACGCGGACTCGTCGAAGTCCGTCGTCGACATTCCGTCATCTTCATACTCGCTGTCGGACCTCCCGAAGTCGGTTGAATGGATGTTGTTACCCGATACGAACACCTTTTCCCAATCGCTGCGTTCACGTTCCGGGATTGCGAGGATCACGTTGGTCAATTCATTTGAAGCCTCCTGGGACAGTCCCATTCCCAAACTGCCAGGCAAGTCGATGAGTACTTCACGCGTCATCGACGCGGCTGCCTTGCGTTGATCGCCAGGCAAATCAGACCAGGCGTCGGCGGTCGCCAGACTGAGGCAACAACGGACCAGCTTGCTGGTCGTGAACTTTGAAATCGTGCCGCCCATCGCGCCGCCGGGATCGTAGCCGCCGCCGAAGCCTCCCATGCCGCCGCCGTACATCCCAACAGCACCCTTCAACGTGACGCGTCGGTGCAAACAGGTGATTACCGCGGCACGACTGTGCACGTTGCCTTCGATCAATTCACCGACGGCGGTTTCGTACCAAAGGTCGAACGACGGCTCGGCAAAGACTTCCGTCAAACACCACATGAAATGCTGCGAGGGCGTGATCGTTTGATCCGTCATGCCCGGCAGCGGTGGCAGTTTTCGTTCCACTCCGCCGAACTCCCGGGCCCGCTGCAACACGGCCTCGATCACCGTCTCTGCCTCCGAGCCGGAAGTCATTCCCCGCCGCGACAGTTCCTGCAAGCCGCCGATCGAGGCATAGATGGCTTCTCCGAGCGGCTCGATCTCCGATTCGATCCGGATCTGTTCCAGCCAATGCGAAAGCGGTTTCCCATCGTAGCTGACGATCTCCATGGGTGACGGCATCCCTCCCATGCCGCTCATCTCTCGCGCCGCTGCCGTGGCGTTAACCGTCGAGGGCTCGGTCGACGCGACGCCCGGTCCAGGCCCGTCATCACCCGAAAAAGCGGGGCTCGGCACCGAAGAATCCCCCAGAGACGGACTTGTCGGATCGATTCGCTTCGTGACGTCGATCGCCTGCTCTGTCCCGCGGCCAATGGTGACGACGTCTTCGCTCAGTGCGAGCGCATCGCCGCCTCCGATGATTTCCACCTGGTACGTCCCCTTGCGTAGCATCGTGCGGTTTTCCTTCCCCGATTCGACGGTCAATCGATCGACCTCCTCGTCACCTTGCTTGACCAACACCGTCAAACCGTCGTGTTCGGAGTGGACGACCAACTCGCCACGGTCGGTCTGGATCTTGATCACCACCGCAGCAGCCACGAAGACAAACGCCAATGCCGCCCCCATCAACCACCGCTTGACCTTCGATCGACCGTCAGATCCACCTGCAATTCCGACCGAAGGTAGCAAGGTGCTGCGTGGCAAATCCTCGGAGGAAGGTTTTCGGATCGCGTCACGCAACAAACGTTTCAACCGGCTCGATTCGGCCATCGGTTCCAATTGCCGCGCGATCTCGCTGGCCGACGCCGGTCGTTTGGCCGGATCACGCGACAACATCGTTGCGACCAAGTTGACGACGTCGCGATCGATGTCTTCGCGGATCGCATCGAGCGGTTTGGCATCTCGACTGGTGATCGCCAACACCTGTGCCGCCAAGCCACGTTCGGATCGGTGCGGCGGATGCCCAGCGATCAATCGATACAGGGTCGCGCCGAGCGAATAAATGTCCGATTGGGGACGCACGTCACGGCTGTCGGCCAATTGCTCCGGTGCCATGTAGGGCATCGTCCCCATCACGTGTCCGACCGTGGTCAACCGATCGTCTTTAGCAAGCGGATCGTCGCCATCGAGCACCAGTCCGAGGTCCAACAGCTTGATTGTTCCTGATTGGGTCAGCATCAAGTTGGACGGTTTGATGTCGCGGTGCACCAACCCGCTGTCATGGATATGAGCCAGCCCCAAAGCCGCTTGGCGAATGATCTCGCAGGCATCGGCGACCTGCAGCTGCCCCATCCGGCCGGCGATACGTCCGATGTCCATCCCATTGAGATATTCCATCACCAAGTAGTGCCATCCGGCTTCATGCCCGGCATCGGTCGCGCGGACGATTTGAGGGTGCTCCAGGGACGCGATCGTCGTCATTTCGCGATCAAAGCGTTCCAACCAGCCGGCTTGAATCACGCGCTCGGGAGGCAACAACTTGATCGCACAGCGACGTTTCAGGCGTTGGTGTTCGGCCAGGTAAACGGCCCCCATCCCGCCGCTGCCGATCAGTTCCAGCAATCGGTAGGGGCCGAGCGTTTCGAACGGAGGCGGAGAGGCGGCGACGGAGGGCATCAAGGCATGCGAGTGCTGCAAGAGTTCCTGAAGTGCGACTTGGCAGGCCGTTTCGTTCTGCACGCCCGCCAGCGCGTCTTCGGGGCAGGACTCTGCCTCGCCGATCTCTGGTAAGCCGCCACCAATCTGCTCCACCGCGGTGCGACAGGGTTCACACGTATCCAAATGCAAGATCGCCGAATCAAACTGCTCCTGGGACATCTCCCCTTGCAGCACTTGTCGCAATTCATCCGGTTCCAAGCAGTGACGTCTCATGGCGATCATCGAGGGGGACTCCTGTCAGGCGTGTGGTTTTCGGCGAGCCTCACCCGCCGTTACAT
>NZ_JACEHH010000077.1 GCF_014154935.1 Stieleria mannarensis | reverse complement strand
CGTTGCAGCCGCGGCTCCATCCGCGGAAGATTAATCCCATCCAGGGCAGTCTACGAAAAGCAAGAACTTGTGTAGATACCAATGCCCTGGCAGGGAGGGTCGAGCGCAGCGAGGGGAGGGTCGGTTGGTAGCAATCCACACATCGCTCGCCTGGATCAAAATTGTTTTGCCCCCCATCGTTTTGCCCCATCCTCTCTCATCCTCTCCCACCTTCCCCAACTGTCTTCATCATTCTGCCCCGTATCATTCTGCCAACCTTCCCCTCATCCACCGACCGCCGCCACTCGATCCACCATCGCCCCCTGCCGCCCCGCCTCTTCACGGTGGTCCGGTTCCACTTCGATCGTGATCGTCCCGCTGACGGATTCACTTTCCTGCGATGCGTCCGCGGCCCCCTTCCACCGGTACCGGAATCCTGAAACGCCGACTCGGATCGTTCTGGAAATCACCGACATCTCCGCCAGCTCCTCCGCCTCCTCCGCCGACTGATTCCCTTCGGCGATTTTCGCTGCGTTCTCTGTCGTCGAGGTTTCGACGCGATAGGCCAACGTCGCGATCAACGCTTGCACCGCTCGTACATCGACCCCTTGGCTGAATCGAACCCGCAATCGATCCGACGCGCGATCACCCTGGCTCAATTCTCCAACCTCTATCAGCTCCGCGTGGTGATGGGCGCGGTGATAGATCATCGTCCGGCCCAACTGGTTTCGGGTGACGATCGTCGCGCCCAGCAAGTCTCGTCGCGGTCGAATTGCCAGTTCCTCTCCCTCGATCGGTTCGCCTTCGATGCTGACGGTCAACTCCGCACCGTCGAATCGGGCCAGGCGGCTGGGATCGCTCAGCAGCGCCGACGCCCCGATGTTTTTGAAGGGCACATTGCGTTGCACGGAGAATTGGTCGTTGGAAAACGCAAAGGTGATCGGAGACAGCGGGGTGCCTTCCCAAATCGTCGTTTGTCCGTTCATGCCTGAGGACAACAGGTTTTGGCCGTCGGGCGAGATTGAAATGGACGTCACATCGCTTTCCGCGTTGACTTCGCTTTCAGCGTCCAATCGGAACAGTTTTTTATTCAGCGTAAACAATTCTTTGATCAAGCCATCCGATGTCGTTTCAGGGGTGCCCACCGCTTCGTCTTGCGCCGGATCCTTGGCGGCGATCGCGTCCAAGATCCGACTGGTGTCCCAGATGCCGATCCCTTTGCCCTGGCCGGTCACCAAACGTCGACGATCATACGACAATGCCAATGCCGTCGTTCCGCTGGCGTCTTCTTCATCCATTCGCGCAAGCAGCTTGCCTTGCAAGTCCCAGAACGCGACCGCGCGGTCGCCGTCACAGGTCACGATCCAGCTGCCGTCGTCGGCAAAGACGGCCGTCGACACCTTGCCCGGTTGCCAGGTTTCCATGATGCGTTCAAGTGTGCCGTCATCACCGAATCGCCACACGCTCGCACCGGTGTCGGTGCCGATCAGCACCAGGTTTCCATCGGGAGAGAACATCGCAAAATTCAACTCACGATGTTCTTGGTTGGGAATCGCCAACGGAACCGTCTCCCACGTCGTCGCGTTGAATTGCCATAATTTCCAGGTGCCATTGCGATCCGCGGTGATCATGCGATTCGGATCGGTCGGGTCGAAGACCGTGGACACGATCGGTCCGTCGTGTCGGCCGGCCAAGTGCACCGACGCGCGACTGGTCTCGCTCCAATCCATGCCATCGAATTCCCAAACACGGACGTTTCCTTCGCCGTCGCCGACGACCAGACGATCACTTTGACCGCTGGCGTTATCATAGGAAAAGTCGACCGCAGCGATGCTGGACGCCGGGCGAAAACTCCGTTTCAGCGTCGTAAAACTCAGGCCGCGGTCGTCCTCGGCGGCCAGCAATCGAGCCCCTTTGCCGCCGACCACCAACAGTTGACGCTCGCGCGCTTCATCGCCGACCACCATCGCGTTGGAGAGGTCACCGAGTTTCGAAGAATTCAATTCGGCGAAATCGGATCCCGCGTCGTTCCAGGACCAATAGCCCACACGGTAACGTGACGCCCTTGTTGATTCACCCGCGGAAGACGTCCGCGCCGGAAAGAACAGACTTAGCACCGCCTGATCGGATCCCGGCACGAAACGCGCCGATCGAATCGTCGGCCGATTATCGGTCCAGTCACGCCGTCCTTCTGGATCGGTCAATGCGAAATTGGCTTCCGGTTGAAAGGCGTCACCTTCGAGACGATACAGCTGGGCGATGGGGAATTCCGTGCCTTCGAGCGGGGCATGACCGACCAGCAATCGATCGCCACCGGTCGAGATGTCCAACGCCGTCACTGGTCCCTGCCACGGTAGTTTTGCTTCCTGTGTTCCGTCGTTCGCATTCCACTTGACCACTTCACCGTCCACGCCGGCAGTGAACAAGGACTGACCCGATGGCAAAAACGCCGCACAACTGACCGCCGATCGGTGTGCCCGAAATCGAGTCATTTGGCGTGGGGCCGACGATTCATCATCGACCTGGTACACGAAACAATGACCGGAGGAATCACCGACCATGAATCGCTGACCGTCGGAAGCAAAGCGAATCGTGGTCACGTCAGGGATTCTTCGCCGCAGGCGGTCCAGTTCGTCGAACCCTGCATTGCCAGAGCGGGCCGATACCGCCGACACACTCGCGCTGCGACGCTTGGATGCCGCGGCGGCCTGCTGGGTCAATTGCGTTTGGGCATAATCGGCCAACAAAGCGGTTTTCACCACGTCGCCGTTTTCATCGATCCGCCAATACCAGGCCGGTGTCATGTGTTCGTCGCTGCCGGTGACCACCAGCGTGGTCGGCGAATCTTGACGCCAGGCAACGTCGGCGGCACCGCGGTATCCGGTCCCGTCAAGTTTTAGCGTGTGGGTGCCGCGGTTGACGTCCCATAGCCGTGTGGTGTTGTCGCCGGCGGACGTCAACAACCGTTCGCCGTTGCGGTCCATCACGCCGGTGGCGGCCAACATGGCGTGCCCGTGGACCAGCATCTCGCCCGTCGCCCGCCCCGGATTTTGCAAATCCCACACTTCGACGGTCCCGTTGGCATACACCGTTGCGATCCATCGCCCGTCGCGTGAGTAAACTGATTTGAGCGCGCTGGACAACCCGCGTTCACTCGGTTGTCGACTCAAACGCACCTCGGGATCGGGCACCAAATCGCGGGGCATGGAATAATCTTGCCAGGCCCAAAGTTTCAATCCGTCATCGGCTCCCGACAACACGAATTGTCCTTGGCTGGCAAACACGCACGATTGAACCCAGCGGCCGTGACCGCTAAGCACTTTGTCAAGCTTCCAGGTTTCGCCGCTGGGCGTCCACACACGCACCGTGTTGTCGTTTCCGCCGGTGACGATGCATTGTTGATCCGCCAGTTGTCCGACGTCGATGCTGCGGATGCTGGCGGTGTGTCGGTCTCCGGGGGCGCCGATTTCTACTCGCTTGTTCGCCGCCAATTGGTTGCCGTCCAGCCGACCTTGCAACCGTCGTTTCAACAATTCGCTGCCCGACGCGACGACATCCGCCTGGGCCGAATCGAGACTCCAACGTAGCAAACTGCGATCGTACCCGCCCGAGAGTACGGACCGTCCGTCGGGGCTGAACACGGCGGCATAAACCGGACCGTCGTGGCCACGAAAATCGTACAACTTCTTCGCTTCGCCGACACCGCCGGAATTCGAAGTCGTCTTCCACACCCGAACCCTGCCGTCTTCACACGCGGTCACGACCAGATCGGGATCCTCCGTCGACAGCCGGGCGCTCCAGACCTTGGGATCCAAGTGGTCTGCCATCACGGAGCGTCGCTGGCCGCCGGCGCGATCCCAGACCACTGCGGTCCGGTCGGCGGCGCTCGTGACAACCTTCGTCGCATCGCTGGAAAAACCAACGCTCAACACTTCGGCCTTGTGTCCGTGAAGCAATCGCGGGGGTTGGGCGATTCCTTCAGGCGTGACCTCCCAAACACAGACGTCAAAATCACTCGGTCGTGTCGCCGCATCCGGATCGCGATGGCGAATGCCTGCCGCAGCTAGAAAACGGCCGTCACTTGAAACCGCGACCGCGTTGATCTTGACGCCGAAGCGGATCGTCGTCGGTTCGACTTCGGAATTCAGATCGCCAACACCCTGCCACAACAAAACATCCCCGTCGTCGGTCCCCGCGGCAAACACCAGCCCGTCACGCGAACTGGCCACGGCCTTGACATGGTCTTTGCCCGTCAGCGTCGCGACCGAAGCGGGACTCCAACTGTGTTTCAGGATTCCCCACTCGATGTGCCGCAATTGTGACATGACCGGATCGGCATCGGGCTTGGTCGGGTCCAGTTTATCCAGAATCCGCTCGGCCTTGTCACGCAGCTTGCGCCGGATTGATTCGGCGGCCAATCCGATCTCCGATCCATAGGGGGCTTCTTCGGCGCGGCGTTTTTCCAGTCGCGCTTCGGCTTCCAACCGCCGCGCTTGGCGTTGTGCCCGAAAGGCTTCATTGCGTGCGTTTTCGGCGTTCTCTTTTTCGGTTTCGGCCTTCGTTTTTAGGTTCGTGGCAATGACTTGTTGGTCGCGGGCATAATCCCGTTGGGTTTCCAGCGACTTGGCGTTTTCCAACGACTCCATGTAGAAGTACAGCGTCACGGCGACGACCGCCAAGATGGCTGCAATCGCTGTGCCCGCCGCGATCTTCGAAAACCAAGCCAATCGGCGGCGTGCGGCACGTTTGAGTTCCAATTTGGACAGCAGGTCGCGGTGCTCGGGATTTTCCGGATCCAGCACGGAGATCCCCAGTTCATAGTTTTCTTGGTCGAGCGCGTTTTTTGCGTGTGCCAAGGTTGCCAAACGCATCCCGCTGACCGCGGCGGTGTTGCCGTCCCAAAGTTTCAGTGCTTCTTCATAGGCGAATCGGGCGCGGGCAAACTCGTCACTGCTTTGATTCTTTTTCGCATTGGCAAAGTGCTCGTCGGCACTCTCGGACAACTTGATGCTTTCGCGATGCGATTGGTACTCACGAATCGCATCTTGCAGCTCTTGGACGCTCTGGTAACGGTCTTCCAACTTGGTCGCCATCGCTCGACGCGCGATGTCCACCAGTTCTCCCGTCCGCGTTGTGGGGATGATCTCGTTGGCCGCCGCCGCCAGCAAGGCTTCCCCGGTGTCGCCGGTCTTGGGGTGCGGCGGAGTTCCCGTGACGATCTCGTACAAGACCGCCCCCAGCAGGTAGATGTCGCTGACCACGCCCAGCTCGGACGGATTGTGGGCGGCCATCTCGGGCGCCATGTACGCCGGCGTGCCGGCCGGTCCGGTTGCGACCGAAGCCCATGGTTGGCTGGGATCCTTGGTGATCGAAACGGCGATCCCCCAGTCCATCACCGAGACTTCGCCGAACTCTCCCACCATGACGTTGTGGGGTTTGATGTCGCGGTGCAAAAAATTCCGGTCGTGGGCGAAGGCGATCGCGTCACAGACCTTCATCAGGATTTCCAAATTCTCCTGGTCCGTGTTCTCACCAATGAACTCATTCCAGGGTCGCCCTTGGACGTGCTTCATCGAGTAGAACGGGATTCCGGTCGCATCGCGTCCCAGTTCATAAATCGGAACGATGTTGGGGTGTTCCAGTTGGCCGGTGACGACGACTTCGGAAATGAACTGGCTTTCGCCCACGCTTCCGGCGCCGGCCAATTCGGCCATCGGCACCTTGACCGCTACGTTTCGGTCCAGCGACGTTTGGCGGGCCGACCAGACGCGGCCCATGCTGCCCTCGCCGATCACTTCGGACAGCTCGTAATCGCCTTCGCTGGCCCCCTTGGTGCCGGGTTTTCCCTTGGTGATTTTTCGCGTCGCGATGCTCAGCGTCGGGCTTTCGACTTTCGTTTCCGTCGAGGGCTGGTGCGAACTGAGCGTGCTTTCGGCGGTGAATCCCCCGCCGCCGAAGGTCGATTCCCAAGTCCGCTCGACACGCCGTCGAAACTGTGGCGACAGACGCCGCGGCTGGATCAACCCTTCACTGCTGTTCGGTTCGCCCCGCGGGCTGTCCGGCTCCACCGCCGTCGGATCAAATCCGCTCGCTACGGGCGCCTTCTCGCTGGACTGATCGCCGGCTGTTTCGACGGGCGCCTCGTCACGCTCCGGGCGGTCATCGGGCGGATCAGGCCGGGCTTCATCGCGATCCGCTTTGGGGGCGGCAAACGGAGACGAGGGCGCATCGTCAACTTTTGCGGCCGATTCGGAGGTCGGGGCGTCGGGGATGATTTCTTCGTTGCCGGTAAAAAAGCACGCGCAGCTTCCGCAACGCCCATTCGCCTGGTCGCGTTGGCTACACCGCGAACCGCAATAAGAACAGATTAGCGCCATGATGCTGGTCTCCGTGCTGACAATTGATTTCGATAGCGTCTGGTCGGCAACGATTCGGGTTGCGACGACGAGCGACGCGAACCTCTGGCGTCTCGCATGGTATCCCGCTTGGCGATGCCGGCGGCCAAAATGATGCCGCCGCTGGAAACGACCGGAACGCTACCGAGTCGTTCGACGCTGCTGAGGTTCGCCCCACCGCCCGCTCCCGCATCGAGCTGCTTTGGCGGCAGGGCTTCTTGATCGGCGTCGGTTCGATCCGCGTCGCCTTCCTCGGCGGGGGTGTGCTCGGATTGGACCGGGGCGTCCGTTTGTGCTTCGATCGGTTGGCCGTCGCGAATGATGAAATCCAACACCAGACGCTCGGTTTGGCCTTCGATCAAGTAGATTCGATAGCGATCGTCCGGCAATCGCTTGAACAGTTCCGGCAGTTGGCTGAGTTCGAATCCCGCACCGGAATCGGGGTCTTCCAAGTCCGGCAGACTGTATTCTTCTCGCCCCTGTTCGGAATCCCAAAGTTTGACTTCGCCTTCCGACTCCGCACCAAACGAAACGATTCGCAGCACGTAGTAACGTTGGCTGGTCACGACGGCCGAACCGACCGAATTGTTCAATTGCAACGGTGGGGCGACAACGACGATGCGTTGGGTCGCCGGGGTGGTGATCACAATCTGCTCGATCGTGCGCACGAAGGTGACGCTGTCGGATTCGGGCAGGGGCGCCGAAAACGGCAACAGCGCGCCTTCCACTTGCAGCGTCACCGTTGTGGTAAACTCCGGTCGATCGAGTACATCGGTCGCATTTTGCGTCAACACGATCGAGCCGTCCGCGATCGACGTCAGTGCGACGTTGACGATGATGTCACCCTGGTTCGGGGCGACGTCATAGGAGTGTTGAAAGTTCGCCGCGACCCCACCGGTGCTGATGTCTTGCTCCAGCGGGTTGCGACGCGCCGGGTCGCTGTCCCCTGGATTGCCTTCCAACCAGTCCACCTGGGCGACGAACCCCAGACCCGACGGATCGTTGACCGTTACATCGATTTCGGCGTTTCGCTGGGTTCCGCCGAGCCGTTCACCGACTTGAACACCGCTGATCGGATTGCCGGAATTGACCAGCACGCCGCTGATCCTGCCCTTGTTGGTTGCTACGATGGCCGAATCGTTCAGCGTCAACGATCCCGAGCCGGCGCCGTCGGCGTTGGCCGCGATGCTGACCCCGACCGCGTCGTTGTTTCCGGTGGTGACCCGGCCCGCGCCTAAGATCGTGAGGTCATCGTCGGCACTCAAGTTGATCTGACCGCTACCGGAGCTGATCGATCGAACGACGACCAAGTCGGATGCCGCGCCGGAGGCCTGCACCGAGATCGCTCCGCCGACCGTGGTGATCGCGTCAGCGGCCGACCGGCCGTTGTCCACGACGATCGTGCCCCCGGCGTTGATGTCGACATCGCCGGCGCCAAGCTGGTTGGCATTGATGATCGTGATCGCGTCGGTTTCCGCGATCTGAATATCCCCGGAACCTCGATTGATCGCGCTGAGCGCCGAGACGGTGGTGCCCAGATCGATCCCCGTCATCGCATCGACCGACAGCCCGTTGGCCGTGATCGCCCCGCCGGACTGCTGCACGGCGCCACCGGATGCGGTCAGCGCGAAATTGTCATTTGCGTGGGCGATTGCGGTGTCCAAGGTCAGGTCGCCCGACGAGGTGGCGAGACTGATCGTTTGCGTCGATGCATCGGTTGACAGCGCAGTGATCTGGCTGGTGTTCAATGCGCCTTGGTTGATCAAGGAAATATCGCCGGCGGCGCCGGTGCCCGAACTGGAAAGCTCATAGGAGTTTGCATCGGCTGAAATCGCCGTGCCGATCCCAATGCCTCCGGCGGCCGACAGGCGTAGCACGCCGGCGGTCGCGACCGATCCACCGATCAGATCGCCCGATGTCGCGATCAACGTCAAGTCGTCGCTCGTATTTCCGATCGCACCATCGACCGTCAACGGACCCGCGGAAGCTGTCAACGTGACGGATTGAGTGGATCCGTGGGTCGACAAACCGGTGATCTGGCTGGTGTTCAACGCACCGGTGTCGATCAGGTTGATGTTTCCGGCCGCCCCGGAGGCGGCTGAGGTCAAATCGTAGCTCGCCGCGTCGGCGACGACGGCAGTAGCGATCCCGATGCCGCCGCCGGCCGATAGCGTCAGACTGTTGGCCGTCACCGCCGCCCCGCCATTGATGTTTCCGGCGGGAGTGGCGAATCGCAAATCGTCGTTGGCGTCGCCGATCGCGCCGCCCATATTGAAATCTCCGCTGCTGATCGTCACGTCGATCGTTTGGGCCGACCCGTCGGTGGTGATCATCAAATTGGCCGAGTCGGCTTCGACGATCGTGATGTTACCGGCCGATCCGATTCCCGCGGACGTCAGGTTGATGGTGTTGGCGTTGGTGTCAAACGCGGTTCCGATCCCGATCCCGCCGCCTGCTTTGACGGTCAACGTATTGGCCGTCACCGTCGATCCACCACCGACATTACCGGTGCTTGCTGTCAACGATAAGTCGTCGTTGGCATCACCGATCGGTCCGACCACATCCAGGTTGCCCGACGACACGGTGATGTCTACGGTCTGGGCCGATGCCGCCGTGGTGATCGACAAATCGACCGCATCGGATTCCACGACGGTGATGTTTCCCGCCGCGCCGGATCCGTCGGTGGTCAGGTTCAACACGTCGGCGTTGGTGCCCAGCGCCGTGCCGACGCCGATCCCGCCCGATGAGACAACCGTCAATGTCGCCGCCGATGCGCTCGCACCGCCGACGACGTTTCCGGCGCCGGTGCGGAGCGTCAAATGATCGGTCGTGTTTCCGATCGCAGCGCCGACGACCAGATCGCCCGACGACGCGGTCAAGTCGATCGTTTGCACCGATGCGTCGGTTGCCAGCGTGACCTGGGCGGTGTTCAAACCGCCGCCGCTGACCAATGAGATATTGCCGGCCGCGCCAACCCCCGCGGTGGTCAAGTTGTACGTCGCGGCGTCGGCGGTGACCGCCGTACCGATGCCGATCCCGCCACCGGCGCTGAGGGTCAAGTCGTTGGCGGTCACGGTCCCACCGCCGACGATGTTCCCGCTGGTCGCGGCAAACATCAAGCTGTCGTTGCCATCGCCGATCGCGCCGCCGACGGTGAAGTCGCCGGTCGACAGAGTGACCGAGATCGTCTGTGCCGAGGCGTCGGTTGCGATCAACAGGTTCGCCGCGTCCGCTTGAACCACACGGATGTCGCCCGCCGCACCGACGCCGGCCGAGGTCAGATCCAATGTGTTGGCGTCGGTTTGCAACGGAACCCCGTTGCCGATGCCGCCGCTGGAGTTGACCGTCAACGTGTCGGCGGTCACCAGTCCGCCGCCGACCACGTCACCACTGGACGTGATCAACACCAGGTCATCGTTGGCGTCACCGATCGCGCTGTTGACCGTCAGATTTCCGTTGCTGACCGTGACGCTGACCGATTGGGAGGACGCCGCAGTCGTGATTGACAGATTGACCGCATCGGCCTCGACCACCGTGATGTTGCCGGCGCCGTTGCTGCCGCTGGTCGTCAGATCCAAGTTGTCGGCGTCGGTCTGCAGTGCGGTGCCGATACCGATCCCGCCGCCGGCGACCACCGTCAAATTCGCCGCCGTCGCCGTCGCACCACCGACGACGTTGCCATTGGTCGCACTCAGGACCAGATGATCGCCCGCCTCACCGATCGCCGCGTCGACGGTCAGGTTGCCGGTTGATGCGGTCAAGCTGACCGTTTGTGTCGTCGTCGCGGTTGACAATCCCGTGATCTGACTGGTGCTCAGCGAATTGGTGTCGATCAGGGTGATGTCGCCGTCGGAACCGGCTCCCGAAGTCGTCAGGTTGTAGCTTGTCGCGTTGGCGGTGACCGCGGTGCCGACACCGATGCCACCACCGGCTTGCAACACCAATGCATCGGCCGTCACCGTCCCGCCGCCCACGATGTCTCCGGTCGTCGCGACGAAGGTCAAACTGTCACCGCCGTCGCCGATCGCACCGCCGATCGTGAAGTCGCCTGCGATTTGCGTCAGCTGGATCAACTGGGCCGACGCGTCGGTCGTCACCGAATAGGTGCTCGCATCGGATTCGACCACACGGATGTTCCCGGCCGCTCCGACGCCCGTTGTCGTCAAGTCCAGCGTGTCGGCCGTTGTACTCAAGACGGTTCCGATGCCGATTCCCCCGCTTGCCGCCACCGTCAACGTCGCCGCGGTTGCCGTCGCACCGCCAACGACGTTGCCGGCCGCTGCGCTGAGCGTCAGACTGTCGGTTGCGTTGCCGATCGCCCCGCCGACGATCAGATCGCCGCCCAATGCATCCAGGCGAACGAGCTGCGCCGAAACGTCGGTCGACAGCGTGACCTGGGCGGTGTTCAGTGTGCCGGTGTCGAACAACATGATGTTGCCGGCAGCCGCATTGCCAGCACTGGTCAAATGATACGTTGTCGCATCGGCAGTGACGGCGGTGCCGATTCCGATTCCGCCCCCGGCCTCCAAACGAAGTTGGTTGGCCGTCGCGGTTGCCCCGCCGACCACATCGCCGACCAACGCGCGAAGCGTCAAGTTGTCGACCGTGTCGCCAATCGCGTTGTTGATCGTCATGTCTCCCGTCGACGCGGTCAATTCGACCGTTTGGGAGGACGCGTCGGTCGTCAACGCCACTTGGCTGGTGTTGAGTGCATTGACATCGACCAGACGGATGTTGCCCGCCGAACCGACGCCCGCGGAGATCAAGCTGTAGCCGGACGCATCGGCCGCGACCGCGGTTCCGATGCCGATGCCGCCGCTTGCATTGAGGGTTACGGTTGATGCCGTCAACGTCGCGCCCCCGCCGACGATATTTCCGGCAAACGCGGTCAGGTTCAAGTTGTCGGTCGCATCACCGATCGCACCGCCGACCGTCACGTTGCCACTGGTTGCGGTCAATCGTATCGTCTGGGATGACCCCGCCGTAGAAAGCGTGGTGATCTGGTTGGTGTTCAGCGCCCCGGTGTCGACGAGTGTGATGTCCCCGGCCGCCGCCGCACCGCTGCTGGTCAGACTGTACGTGGCGGCGTTGGCGGTGACCGCGGTCCCGATTCCGATGCCGCCGTTGGCGTCGAGCGTCAGCAGATTGGCCGTGACCGTACCACCGCCGACGATGTCCCCGGCCGTTGCGATGAAGGTCAAATTGTCATTGCCGTCGCCGATCGCACCGCCGATCGTCAGGTCACCACCGGCTGCGGTCAGACGGATCGTTTGAGACGACGCGTCGGTGGTCAGCGTCGTGATCTGATTGGTGTTCAGCGCTCCGGCGTCCACCAGCGTGATGTCGCCCGCCGCACCGATCCCGGCAGAAGTCAAACTGTACGTCGTCGCGTCGGCCGTGACCGCCGTCCCGATTCCGATTCCGCCACCGGCGCTCAAGGTCAAATCGTTGGCCGTCACCGTTCCGCCGCCGACGATGTTTCCCGCCGTGGCGCTCAAGGCCAGACTGTCGTTGCCGTCGCCGATCGCACCGCCTAAGGTGAAGTCCCCGGTCGAAACGGTCACGTTGATCGTTTGTGCTGACGCGTCCGTCGTGACCGATAGATTCGCGGCGTCGGCTTGAATGACCGTGATGTTGCCGGCAAGCCCCACACCACTGGTTGTCAGATTCAACGTGTTGGCGTCAGTCATCAACGCCGATCCGTTGCCAATCGCTCCGCTAGCCGTGACCGTCAACGTCTCGGCGGTCGCGGTTGCGCCGCCGACGACATCGCCGGTCGTGGAAACGAGAGTCAAATTGTCGGTGCCGTTGCCGATCGCAGACCCGAGCGTCAAGTTTCCCGTGGACGCGGTCAGGCTGACGGTTTGCGTTGTTGCGTCGGTTGCAATTGTGGTGATCTGGTTGGTGTTGAGTGCACCGGAATCGATCAGCGAGATGTTGCCCGCGGCGCCGGTTCCCGAGGTGGTCAGACTGTAGCTGCTCGCATCGGCGGTCACCGCCGTGCCGATGCCGATCCCGCCGCCGGCATTGAGGGTCAAGGTTGCGGCGGTCGCGCTCGCGCCGCCGACGATGTTGCCGACGGTCGCGACCAGGGTCAAGTCGTCGGCCGTGTCGCCGATCGCGTTTCCGATCGTCAGGTTGCCGGTCGAGGCGGTCAGGCTGACGAGTTGAGCCGAAGCATCGGTCGTCAACGACGCGATTTGATTGGTGTTCAAGGCTCCCGTATCGACCAATGCGATGTTGCCGGCGCTGCCGATCCCGGCGGTGGTCAGATCGTAGCTGGTCGCATTCGCGTTGACCGCGGTACCGATCCCGATGCCGCCGCTGGCGTCCAGGGTCAACGTGGCCGCGGTTGCCGTCCCCGCACCGCCTACGATGTCGCCGGCCACGGCGGTCAGATTCAAGTCATCGCCGGAATGACCGAGTGATCCGCCGACGGTCAAGTCACCCGTGGTCGCGGTCAGACTGATCGTTTGGGACGATCCGGCGGTCGACAGCGTGGTGATTTGGCTGGTGTCGAGGGCACCGGTGTCAATGAGAGTGATGTTCCCTGCCGCGCCGACTCCGCCGCTGGTCAGGCTGTACGTGTTCGCGTTGGCGGTGACGGCGGTCCCGATGCCGATGCCTCCGCTGGCGTTGAGTGTCAAGGCGTTGGCGGTCACGGTTCCGCCGCCGACGATGTCGCCGGCCGAAGCGATGAAGGTCAAGCTGTCGTTGCCGTCGCCGAGCGCGCCGCCGACGGTGAAGTCGCCGGTCGAGAGCGTGACGCTGATGGTTTGGCCCGACGCATCGGTGCTGACCATCAAACTGGCCGCGTCGGCTTGGATGACGGTGATGTCGCCCGCAGCGCCCAACCCGGCGGTTGTCAGATCCAGCGTGTTGGCATCGGTGGAAAGCGCCGTTCCGACCCCGATGCCACCGCTGGCATTGACCGTCAACGTATCGGCCGTGACGGTCGCTCCGCCGACGACGTTGCCGCCCGACGTGGTCAGGTTGACGTTGTCGTTCGCGTCACCGATCGCTCCATTGACGGTTAAGTCGCCGGCGGTGATGGTCACGTCGACCGTTTGCGCCGACGCATCCGTGGCGATGGAAAGGTTCGTCGCATCGGCTTCGATGATGGTGATGTTGCCCGCCGCGGCGAGTCCGCCGCTGGTCAGTGCCAGCGTCGCAGCGTCGGAGTTGAACGCGGTTCCGATGCCGATGCCGCCGGCCGCGTTGATCGTCAACACCGCTGCGGTCACGAGCGACCCGCCGACGACATTGCCGGCGCTGGACACCAGCGTCAGATTGTCGGCGGCGTCGCCGATCGCCGCACCGGCGGTCAAGTCGCCGGTGGTCGCGGTCAGGCTGATCGTTTGCGTTGTTCCGTCGGTCGCAAGCGTGATCTGGTTGGTATTCAGCGCACCGGTGTCGATCAGCGTGATGTTGCCTGCGGCGTTGGACCCCGCCGTGGTCAAACTGTAGCTGGTCGCGCTGGCGGTCACCGCCGTCCCGATGCCGATCCCGCCGCCAGCATTGAGTGTCAAGGTTGCGGCGGTGGCGGTCGCACCGCCGACGATGTTGCCGGCAGTCGCGATCAGGGTCAAGTCGTCGACCGTGTCGCCGATCGCGGTTCCGATCGTCAGGTTGCCGGTCGAGGCGGTCAGGCTGACGGTTTGTGCCGAAGCGTCGGTTGATAGCGTGGCAAGCTGATTGGTGTTGAAGGCTCCGGTATCGACCAACGCGATGTTGCCGGCGCTTCCGACAGCGGCAGTGGTCAGGTCATAGCTGGTCGCATTCACGTTGACCGCGGTTCCGATCCCGATCCCGCCGCTGGCGTCGAGAGTCAAGGTCGCCGCGATTGCCGTTCCCGCACCGCCGACGATGTCACCGGCCAAAGCGGTCAGATTCAAGTCGTCTGCCGAATGACCGATCGATCCGCCGACGGTCAAGTCGCCCGTGGTCGCGGTCAGGCTGATCGTTTGGGTCGATCCGGCGGTCGACAGCGTGGTGATTTGGTTGGTATTGAGGGCACCGGTGTCAATCAGGGTGATGTCGCCCGCCGCGCCGACACCGCCGCTGGTCAGGTTGTAAGTGGCCGCGTTGGCCGTCACTGCGGTCCCGATGCCGATGCCGCCGCTGGCGTCAAGTGTCAGGGCATTGGCGGTCACGGTGCCACCGCCGATGATGTCTCCGGCCGACGCGATGAAGGTCAAGCTGTCGTTGCCGTCACCGAGCGCGCCGCCGACGGTGAAGTCGCCGGTCGAGAGTGTGACGCTGATGGTTTGCCCCGAGGCATCGGTGCTGACCATCAAACTGGCCGCGTCAGCTTGAATGACGGTGATGTCGCCCGCGGCGCCGACCCCGGCGGTTGTCAGATCCAGCGTGTTGGCATCGGTGGAAAACGCCGTTCCGATGCCGATGCCGCCGCTGGCGACCACCGTCAACGTGTCGGCCGTCACGGTCGCTCCCCCGAGGACGTTTCCGCCCGACGCGGTCAGGTTGATGTTGTCGTTTGCATCACCGATCGCACCATTTATGGTCAAGTCGCCGCTGGTGATCGTCACGTCGACCGTTTGCGCCGACGCATCGGTGGCGATGGACAGATTGGCCGCGTCGGCTTCGATGAGAGTGATGTTTCCCGCCGCGGCGAGTCCACCGCTGGTCAGCGCGAGAGTTGCAGCGTCGGCATTGAACGCCGTGCCGATGCCGATGCCACCGGCCGCATTGATGGTCAGCGTCGCCGCGGTCACGCTCGCCCCGCCGACGACATCGCCGGCACTGGAAATCAACGTCACGTTGTCTGCGGCATCGCCGATCGCCGCACCGGCGGTCAAGTCGCCGGTCGATGCGGTCAGGCTGACGGTTTGCGTTGTTGCGTCGGTTGCAATTGTGGTGATCTGGTTGGTGTTGAGTGCACCGGAATCGATCAGCGAGATGTTGCCCGCGGCGCCGGTTCCCGAGGTGGTCAGACTGTAGCTGCTCGCATCGGCGGTCACCGCCGTGCCGATGCCGATCCCGCCGCCGGCATTGAGGGTCAAGGCTGCGGCGGTCGCGGTCGCACCGCCGACGATGTTGCCGGCGGTCGCGACCAGGGTCAAGTCGTCGGTCGTGTCGCCGATCGCGTTTCCGATCGTCAGGTTGCCGGTCGAGGCGGTCAGGCTGATGGCCTGGGCCGAGGCATCGGTCGTCAGTGATGCGATTTGATTGGTGTTGAAGTCTCCGTTGTCGACCAATGCGATGTTGCCGGCGGCGGCGATTCCGGCGGTGGTCAGGTTGTAGCTGGTTGCATTGACGTTCACCGCGGTTCCGATGCCGATCCCGCCGCCGGCGTTGAGTGTCAGGCTGTTGGCGGTCACCGCTGCACCGCCGACCAGATTGCCGGAGGATGCGATCAAGGAAATGTCGTCGTTCGCATCGCCGATGGTTCCGCCCGTGGTCAGGTCACCGGTCGTGACGGTAACACTGACCGTCTGTGCGGACGCTGCTGCGGTCGCGATCGAGAGGCTGACCGCATCGGCTTCGATGACGGTGATATTCCCGGTCGCGTTGGCGCCGCCGCTGGTCAGATCGAGTGTGGTGCTGTCGGTTTGGAGTGTTGTGCCGATTCCGATCCCCAGTCCCGCGTTGATCGTTAGGGTTGCGGCGGTCGCGGTCGCTCCTCCGATCACGTTGCCGGCCGTTGCGAGCAATGTCAGATCGTCGGTGGCGTTGCCGATTGCGGTGCCAACGGTCAAGTCGCCCGTGTCGGCGGTCAGGCTGACCGTTTGCGCGGTGCCGGCTGTGCTGAGTGTGGCGAATTGATTCGTATTGAGCGTGTTGGTGTCGTGGAACGTGATGTTTCCGGCAGCGCCGGTGGCGGCCGTCGTCAGGTGATAGGTCGTCGCGTTGGCGGTGACGGCGGTTCCGATCCCGATGCCGCCGCCGGCGGTCAGGGTCAACGTGGCGGCGGTCGCTGTCATCCCGCCGACAAGATCGCCAGCGGTCGCGGTCAGGTTCAGGTGGTCAATCGTGTTGCCGATCGCGGCATCGATGGTCAGGTCACCGGTGGTTGCTGTCAGGCTGACCGTTTGCACCGACGCGACACTTGAGAGCGTCGAGATCTGGCTGGTGTTGAGCGATCCGGTATCCACCAGGGTGATGTTTCCGAGCGCGCCTACGCCGGCAGACGTCAGGCTGTAGGTTGTCGCATCGGCAGAAAACGCGGTGCCGATTCCGATTCCACCGCTGGCATTGATGGTCAGCAAATTGGCCGTCACCGTTGCCCCCCCGTCAACATCCCCGGCCAACGTGATCAACGTGACGTTGTCGTTTGCGTCGCCGGAATTGCTGTTGACGGTCAAGCCGCCGCCGGTAGAGGTGATCTGGACGGCTTGGGCGGTGGCGTCGGTTGCGACCGAAAGGCTGGCACCGTCGGCTTCGATGACCGTGATATCCCCGGCGTTGCCGGTTCCGCCGCTGGTCAAATCCAGTGTGTCGACATTGGTAGTGAAGGTGGTGCCGACCCCGATTCCGCCGCTGGCATTCAAGGTGAGCGTTGCCGCGGTCACGGTGCCACCGCCGACGATGTCGCCTCCGGTCGTTTGAAGATCGGCGTCGCCAACTCCGGCGTCGATCGCGGCGCCCACGGTGATCTCACCGGTATGGGTGAGCGTCACTTGTCCGTCACCGCTGGTGATTGCCCCGCCGGAGTTGTCAAAATCCACACCGGATGAAGTGAACGTACCGCCGTTGGTGGTCACCACGTCGCGAATTCGCACGTTGCCCGCCGCAATATTTTGATCGGTTTGCGTCCCGCTGTTGTCATTGGCGGTCAAGACAATATCCAGTGTGCCCATCGACGCGGTCACTGTGCCACGCAAATCAATGCTTCCGGCTGCGACCAATGTCAGGGTGACCGATTGCGCGGTGCTGAGGACAATGTCCGCATTGGCATTAAGCTGGATATCGCCATCGTCGCTGTCATCGTTGGTGTCACCGGAGTCGGTGGTGATCGTGACGTTGGTCCCCGCATCGAGCGCCGCGTTGATGATGTCGTCGCCGATGTTGGCGTTGTTTCCGATGGGTGTGAACACACCGCCGCTGTCGGGGATGTTGTTCTGGGTTGAACCGTCTGAGATGATGACATCCAAGGGGTCCAGCAACCACGTGCCCGCGACGCCGGAAACGGCGCTCGCATTCACCGAGCTGGCGGATACATCAAGCGTCACTTTTCCCGATGTTTCAATCAGCCCGCCGTCTCCATCGTCAGCACCGCCGCGCGCGGTGATCGTGCCATGCATACGTGTCGTATGGTCGGCCCAGACGATCACTTTCCCGCCATGCCCGTAGTGAGTTGCGTCGGCGCGGAGGATCGACTGCTGAGAAACGTACGTGACGAAGGCATTGCGGGGCATTCCTTTGCCCAGATAATCTCCGCCGATCAAAACCGTCCCTCCGCCGGCGGCCCCCGAGGCGTTGATGCGTGCCGAGTCGAGCAAGCCGACGTTTGTTCCCAGAACATGGACGACCCCGCCTTGTCCGTTTGCGCCGGTCGAGGAAACGTCGATCAGACCGCGAACGATCGTGACGCCTTGATCGCCGCTGTCGAGTGAAACCAACCCCGCGGAAGCTTCGATCGATCCCGATACGTCAATCGCCGCCCCCGTCAAGCGAACCGTTCCGCCGTGGTTCGTGATACTGCCCGATTCAGCCAGCGACAACTCTTCGGTCGCGGTGATTTCAATCGCGGCGTGATCGGTATGGACGGCAGATTCGAATTGCACATGGCCCGCCGTCACGGTCAAGTCACCGCCGCCGAGAACAGTTTCGCCCGCAAAGACGATCGAATCGTGCGCGTCACCTTGAAAGACAAGACTCGCGGCGAACGAATCCGCCAGCCCGCGGACTTCAATCTGTTGCCCTTCGGATTCATCGTCGACATCCGAAACGAATCGCAACTCTTCGTCGGGCGTGTCCAGCGACAGTGTCAGCGGCGGTTGCGTCTCGAGCATCGATTCGGACGCGTGCCAAACCTGAATCTGACTGACGCCCGGGCTATCGGAACGATCGATTGCGACACGGTCGACACCATTTCCCAGTTGGACGGTCAGACCGTCCGACGTCACATCCTGGCTCAAGGTCTCGATGCCGACCCATTGCAGGTTCGCCGTGCCGGAATCCGACCGCAGTTCCGACTGGATCATTCCCGGGGCATTGATCGCATGAATCAGGGACTGGATGTGTTCGGCGGTGACCAGGCGAACGTGATCGCGACCTTCGCCGCCGTCAAATCGAATTTGCTGCTCCGCCAACGAACCGTCACCGAGATCCACGACCAGCGAATCGTCGTCGGCCGAACCTTGGATCGTGATCGCGTCGGCGTGGTCGATCGACACGCTGTTGACGTGTTCCCCATTGACGCGGACGTGCAGCTGGTCCTGGTCGAACGTCAGATGAAATGCATCGGCGTGTCCGTCATTGGCATCGACGCCGGCATCGATCACCAATTCGCCGGCCAGAGCATCGCCGTTGAGCACGCGCCGTGTCTCCAGCCGCGTGACATTCAATTCGGCAACCAGATCTTTTCTCCGTCGCTCCTTGCGTCTGCGACGCACCGGCAGGCGAGCGCCGGCAAGTTTTTGGATCCAATTGCTGAGAGTCATGATGGCGCGACACGAAAAGCCGAAAAAAGCGTTGACACAGCGACGATTGACGCAACCTTCAAATCTTAACACATCGCCTTTGAATCACCGTCAAAAACACCGACGCTTGCGCAACCGTCCCCGTGTAATTTCGGAACAAACGGATCAGATTCTCAAGGATTGCCGGATCTCAATCTGCTTGCGTGGCGATTCTGGTCATCTAATGGATTTGATCGGGATGTAGCGGTCCTGCCTGATTGATCGACCGCCGTCACAAACTGCAGAGCAAGGACAACCGGCGACGAATCGATATCAAGCTCGAAAAACTCTGGCCTGCATGCACAACGACCGCCAGCAGCAGCCCGCAGATCGGAGCGGCTGACTTATTGCTCCGTGCAACAACCCTTGGGAACGTGACAGGTGATGACTGATTCAGAAAACCGGTCGAACGTCGCTCGCTTCGCCAGCCGATGGGTTCCCGACGTGTTCCACGCTCTGGCGAATGTCGTGACGACGAAGGCGGCTTCCCCGACAGGACTTGCCACCGCCGCAAGACTCGCCACCGCCGCGGTCGTGTTGACGGCCACACCGCTGGTCGCCCAAGAAGGCGTGCCATGCCTCTGGCGTTCCAGCAGTCATGGGCCGACCACCACCGACCCGACCGCGACCATCGTGCGTGTTGCCCCCCGAATCCTGATCAGTAAACCCGCCGAATCCGACGTGATGACTCGCGATCGGGATTCTCAGGTCACGTTGGCCGCACTTCATCGACGCACCCGAGCAGTGCAAGTCGAACAATTCGAATCGCTGCCAAGTCCCTCGGACGACCAGCCCGGTGAGGGGCAAGGCGATGAGCCGGTGTTGGGCCAACCGGTGCCCCTGACGCCGCCAACTCTGTTGCCCGTGCCCGACAACACGCCACGCGGATCGATCGATCCGTTTGACGACGGACAGCCCGAATTGATTGAAAGTGATGTGTTGGACTTGGGGGAGATTCCACCGGTGCCCGAGGCAGCCGAAGATCGCTCCGTCGACTACCCGGCGCAATCGGGCGGGGCTTGGTTGGACATCCGCCCCCGCGGGATCGGGCCGTTTTCCCGTGAGTTGGTGGCCGATGCCGATCTTCCCGACGACACCAGCGGGCTTGCCCAAGAGGAGGCGATTCCGCAGCTGGTCATGCTTCACCGAGCCGATTTGAACATGCGAGATTTTTGGGGTGGGGCATCGTTTTGCCACAGGCCGCTGTACTTTGAAGACAACCGGCTGGAACGCTACGGCGCGATACGCGGTCCACTCTGCCGCGCGCCCGCGCTTCATTCGGGGCTGCACTTTGCCTGGAAAGCCGGCGTGTTGCCGGTGTCGGCGGCCATCGATCCGCCCTGCAACTGTGTTCGCAGCGGCTACCACACGCCGCCACTGAAACGGTTGATCAAATGATGGATTTAAAGGTCCGCGACAGCACGCGGTAGACGCGTTGGCTGAGCGGTTGCCCCTGGACGATGATCTTTGCCCGTCCGCGGGCGCCGATCAACAGCGGCACATCGGTCGGCTCCAAGGTGACGTGTGCCTTGTAGGACGTCGTCTGCGGTCGCAACACACCCGCCGAATCGACTCGGTGGGAAATCTGTTGGTCCACCGCCAATTCACTCGGCACGCTTTCCAGATTGACTCTGGAGATTTCCGTCACCGTACCGTTGACGACATCGCCGCCGGCGATGTCCAGCCGCATCTTGACGCGTTGGCCTTCCCGCACGAATTGCAAGTCGGATTGGTCGATGTAGACCGCCGCTTCGAACGCGTTTTCCGGGCCGACCAGGCAGTACAACGTCTTCCGCTCCAACGTGCTGCCGCGATTGCTGGGGTCCATCGGTGTGCCGCTCCAACGCGGCAATTCCAAGTCGCTCGTTGTCTGGGCCGCCGTTTGGGCCACCAGCGTCGGTGGGGCCAACACCGTTCCGTCGACCGGGGCGGTCAGCACCAACGCCTGCTCGTCGTTGCGTAGTTGCTGCAGTCGTCGCTGCAGATCCGCAAGAATCTCTCGGGCGGCCGGCAGTTGTGCCGCCAACGCTTCGTCATTGCCACGCAACGATTCCAGATTCTGGACCCTCAGTTGCTGCTGTCGCAATTGGCCTTGCACACGTTCCAATTCGCGGCGGACATCGATGTTGTCCAAGGTCGCCAACGGCTGGCCGGCGGTCACCCTGGTCCCGACCGCAACCGCATCGGTCAGTCTGCCCGGCACGGACACATAGACGCGACGCGCCTGCCGAGGCTCAATCATCATCGGCGCCGCAATCCGGCACGGAAGCGGAATCAGAAAGCACGCGGCGACGATCAGCGCCGCCGCGACACTCGACGCAATCAAGCGGCCGGTCTTGACCCGTCGACGCACAGCAGGGTTGGTCATGATTGTCCAAACAGCGGTTAGCGGAGTCGAAAGGAACGCGGCAATCAAGATGACGGCCAAGGCCTGGGCGAGGAAGGCCAAGCCGATCGGTTTGCAGATTCGGTACACCAGATACAGGATCGAAACCATCACCACCGCGCGATAGGTCATCGAAGCGAACGCGTAAACAAGAGTCACCCCGCGCCGCGATTGCATCGACACGGGCCCGCCCGGATCAATTCCGGTGAACACTCGCGATGCCAAACGACGCGCGGCTTGTCGCGACTCCTGCCATAGGTTCGGCATGTCCAGAAAGTCGGACAACAGATAATAGCCGTCATAGCGCAGCAGCGGATTGCCGTTCAGCAACACCGTGCCGACCGAACAGACGATCATCACGTTCAGGCACAACGTGTTGAACAGCCCCGGTTGGCTGGAAAACCACAGGATCGTACAAATCGCCGCCAATACAATCTCGACGAGGATCCCCGCGGCACTGATCGCCATCCGTCGGTAGCGGCTGGGCAGCTTCCATGCATCGGTGACGTTGCAGTACAAACACGGCGTCAACACCAGCAGCATCACGCCCAGTTCATGACAGCGGGCGCCGTAGTGTTTGCACGTCAACGCGTGAGCGAGTTCGTGCAGCAGTTTGGTCGCCGCCATCGCCACCGCCAACACGATCAAGTTGCCGGGGCTGAGCAAGGCATTCATCTGCGGCAGACGCTGTACGAGCGAATCAAATTCGGTCGCCAAAAGCATCAACGCGGTTGCAGCAAGGGTCAAACACATCGCCCCACACCACCACGTGAACACCCAACGCAGCTTGGGATACAACCAGCAAAGGAAACGTTCGGGATCGACTCCGCGAAACCGGATCGCCAAGGGATTGGCAAACGCGCTGGTCCAAGCAGACCATCGCTGGCGTTCAAATCGGGCGCGCAACGGAATGCCTTGGCCCGGCGCATCGGACAGCACCAATCCGTTGCGATGCAGGTTGGCGACGAACCAGTGCAGCCGCTGTTGCGTCATCCGTTGTGGCGCGAATCGTTGTTCAAAACGCTGCTTGATTCGTTGCAAACTGGCGCGGCCGTCCAACCACTGCAAGATCGCATATTCTTCCTCGCGGAATTGAAAGTACCGTAGCGACAGCGGATCCTTGATCACCCAGACGTTGTGACCACGTCGGCGTTGCGGATAGATTTCCAAGTCCCGCCGACGACGCAGTCTTAATCGATTCTCCGAAGACGATGATGATGCACCATCGTCTTCCGAATCGCTGCTGGTCGCCTGGTCGGTTCGTGACACGTCACTCGTCTCCGGTCAATCAATCCAGCGTGATCGACATCCCGGCTCGATGCCCCGGTTGCAACCGCCCATCGGGATTGTCGACTTCGGCCCAGATTCGCACCTGGCCGTTGACCGGGTCGATCTCGCGGCTGACAAACACGACGGTTCCCGAAAACGATTGCCGTTGTCCACGTTCGTCTCGCAAGACAACCGTGACGGGGGACCCTTTCAAGTCGCGGGTGATTTGATCGGCCTGCACAAAACCCTCAGCGCGCAGGCGCTTGATGCTCACGATCCGAACCATCTTCTCTCCGGGCGTGACCCACTCGCCCGCCGCATGCAACACCTCGGCGATCTCACCGCTTTGCGGCGCCACGATCCGCCGCACTTCGATGTTGCGTTCGGCCATCGCGAGTGCGTTGGCGGTCAAACTTTTTCGTGTCCTGGCGTTTTCCAGCTCGCTGTGTGCTTTTTCGACTTCGAAAGCGTCTTGCTGGGCATCCAGGCGAGCTTTTTCGAGTTCCGATTCGGAGACGCTTCGTGGTCGATCGACGTTGGCACGAAAGAGTCGTTCGAACTGTTTCTGTGAATAGTCACGCGCCTTCATCGCCGATCGAATCGCGACGTCGTTGTCCGCGTCACGCGTCGCGATGTCCAATTCGTAGGTCGCCCGTTTGTGATCCAGTTGTGCTTCGGTGTCGTCGATCTGTGCCAGCAATTGTCCCTTCTCGACAACGGTTCCCTCGGAGACATGCACGGCGGCTAGCGCCCCGGCGGCTCGGGCAGGAACGTCGACCTCGTCGATCAATCGAATCAGGACGGAATCGACGTCGATCGTTTTGCCCGATGCGATCGCCGCCGGCAGTGTGGTGAACAGACAGCAAAACGCGAGGTGAACGATTGGAGATCCGGCTATCGCTTTCGCCGGATCACGCCACGTCGCCGTAGCTACGCTCGCCAGAGCGTGGAACCCCGCGTCGATCCACTTTCTGGCGAAGGTAGCTACGTTTGAATGACGATCCACGGTGGTCCTTGGGCAGTGTGACGCTGTCCAGCCAGGTCGCCGAGGCGGGGTCTGCCGACGACCGCCCGGAAGGGCCGTCGTACTTGGGGAAGCGATTTTCGTCTCTTTGATGTTTCCCATCGTTCGTTCCCTGAATTCAAAACGCAGCTTTCTCAAAACAGAATCCATCCGCGTACCGTTTCATAGATCTCGTGAAACCAAACGTACCCCAGTGATTGAGTGCCGCAATCAAATTTGGCCTTGATCGACACGCCCGGTCGCAGCATTTGTACCGCGTCGGCGGGGACCGACACCAGGACGCGCGTCGACGCTTGTTGCCCGTCCAGCACTTCGGTGCGGCCGGCGATCTGTTTGACAGAACCGCGATACGTCGGCGAACCTCCGGTCGCGAGCGTGAACGAGACCTCCAAGGGGTCGTCACGTTTGTTCTGGGCGGTAACCACGTGACCGATGCCGCGATCGGAAACCGACAACTCCAACTCCCAAGGGCCTCCCAAATCCGCCACGCTGACCAACAACTGGCCTCGCTGGACCGGGCGGTCTGACAACCGCTCTTGTGGATTCCAGGTCAGAATCCGGCCGTCGATCGGACTTCGCGCCCGCAATTGTTGTTGCTGTTTTCGAACCAACGCAATCTGTGTTTGAAGACTCGCCAGTTGTTGCTTCAATTCCTGTTCTTCGGCCGCCAACTGGCCCGGAAATCGCCCCGGTGCATTGTCGGCGACGGATTGGACACGGGCCGACGCGATCGCCAACAATCGTTTTTCGATCGTTTGGTATTCGCCCTGCAACCGTTCCGATTCCAAGTCCAATTCTCGGCTGCGGAGTACGACGACGACCTGGTCTGCGGCGACGGAGGCGTCATGATCGCCGAGCACCTCGACCACTTCGCCATCGGCCGCAGCATAGATGTTTCGGCGGATTACCGGCTGTGCTTCCCCTTCCGCTTCGACGTAATGTGTCGCCGGAATCAATTGCAACGCAACGATCACCAGCACCGCGGCGATGCCGCCGATCGTCAGTTTGCGTCGTTGCAATTCCCCGTAGCCGATCGAGCGTCTGATCCATCGTGCCAGCGCCAACAAGGGCAATGATTCGTAGTCGTTCGCATTGCGAAACGCGCTGCTGCACAGATTGGCGATCCGGGTCACACGCTCTTCCCATGCCGCGTCGATCGTCGCGTCAAACTTCTCCAAGACCAACATGCCGACCAGGGACTCGGACGCATCCGATGGCTCCGCGGATGTTGCGACCGACGGCGCCAACAAAGGCACCACGTCGATCGATTGCGAGTGCGACTGGTCAACAAACTCGCTCAGCGGCTGTTCCAACTGCGGCGGCAGTGGATCCTTCTGCCCCCGATACCGCAACCATTGCTGCGACGGAGCGACGGCTTGGGCAAGCGATTCCATCAAACGCACAAGATCCGAACGCCGATCCAACGTGTCGACTCCGCTGATCGCGACGGCCACCAATTGCCCGCCCTTGGGAATCAGCAAACTGGCCCGGTCACAGCCGATGAACCAACGCCCGTCGTTGACCAACTGAAACGCCGTGTCGCGGACGTCCAGACTCGCGTGGGCTCGCTGACACAACGCCTCGTACTGACGCCATCGCTCGACCGACGCGCGAAGATCCTTCAATTGCTGACGCCGCAGAAAATCGCCCGCGAGATCACCTACGATTGCTAGCAAACGTTCGCTGCCGATGCGTGCGGCGTCGCTTTGCGGTGTCGACTGAACCACTTCGATCACGCCGATCACTTCACGATCGACGCGTAGGGGGGCGCCGGTACAGAAGTAAAAGGCTGACGCGCTGCTGGACCGATTCGACGAGTCCCCTGTTCGTAAGGCGGGGATCGCGGCCGATTGCGGCTGGCCGCTTTCGGTGATCGTTTGACGCAACCGCGTGTGATGTTCGCTCCGACTCCGCGATTCAGCCGTCAATCCATCGTCCGTTCCGGCGTGGCATAGCGGTTGGAATTCTCTGTCATCGTCGACCATCCAGACCGTTCCGCCGTCCGCAGCGAGCAATTCGACGGTTCGGTCGAGGGCTTCGGCGGCAAATTCTTGCAGCGAGCTGGCGGACTGGGAAAGCTCGGAGACCTCGGCAACAAACTGCTCGATCTCACCCCACTCTTCGCCGCAATCTTCGGGGGATGACGTCACACTGTCTGCCAACGGTTTTCGACCTTTGCGTCAAATAGGAAGCTTGGGGAGCTTGTTGGGAATGTGTCAAAAATAACGCTTTTGCCGAAAACAGCGTCTATTTCGGCCGTTGCGATGCCGATCTACGGCTTGGGGCTACCATCGTACCACGGAAGACTTCGCAAACGCTACGGAAACAATCAGCCGCACGATGACGCGCAACAGCATCTTTATTTACAGCTGTTCAGCGATTGCCTTGCTGACTCTGGTCGGTTGCGCGACCCGGGTTGCCGTTCCGTCGTCGGCGGTGTCCGGTCTGTTGGCGGAGGTGACGATCGCCCAGCCCGGCGTGGATGAGATCATCCAGAGCGATACGCAGATGTCGTCGAACACGCCGTTCTCGATTCGCGACAGTTCGTTGCCGGCTGGGAGCCCACCGGAGCCTTGGGATCTGACGATCGATCAAGCGGTTCAGATCGCGCTGGCCAATTCGACGGTGCTCCGCGACTTGGGGGCACGTGTGATCCAAACGCCCGGATTGACCTCGACGATCTACGGACCCGCGATCCAGACGACCGATCCGACCGGCGGGGTAGAAGCGGCGCTCAGCGAATTCGATGCCCAGGTCAACGGCGACCTGTTCCACGAAGACAACGACCGGGTTCTGAACAACGAGTTTTCCGGCGGCGGTGAAAACTTCTACCAACAGCAACTCACCCGACTGGAAACCAGCCTCAGCAAACAGACCGTCTCGGGAGCCCTGTTCACCCTGCGACACAACTTCGACGCGGACCTGAACAATTCCGATCGCAACCTGCTGGACGACACCGCGTGGAACTGGAACTTCGAAGGCGAAGTCCGGCACCCGTTGCTGCAAGGCCGCGGCGTCCATTTCAATCGCATCGCCGGTCCCAATGCCACGCCAGGCGTCTACAACGGTGTGGTGATCGCCCGGCTAAACGCAGACGTGACGGTGGCCCAGTTGGAAATCGCGCTGCGTGACTACCTGAGTGACGTGGAAAACGCCTACTGGGACTTGTACTTCGCCTATGCCGACTTGAAGGTCAAACAACAGGCCCGGGACCGCAGCTTGAACACATACTTGTTGCTCAAGGCGCGGCAGGGGTTGCCGGGGGCCGAAGACGACAAGTTGGCTCAAGCCAAGGAACAGTACTTTCGTTTCGAGCAGGACGTTCAGAACTCTTTGGCCGGTCGATTGGTCGTCGGCACGCGGACCTTCAACGGCAGCAGCGGGGGGACGTTCCAGGGGACTGGGGGCGTTTATTCCAACGAGCGGCGTTTGCGGTTGATCATGGGATTGCCGATCAACGACGGCCGATTGATCCATCCCACCAGCGTGCCCGCCGATGCACCGGTCACCTATGACTGGAACGACATCGTGGCCAACGCAATTTCACGGCGGACCGAGCTGCGGCGCCAACGGCTGAATGTCGACCGTCGTCGTTACGAATTGACCGCCAGCCGCAACTTTCTGTTGCCGCGACTCGATGCCGTCGGCCGCTACCGTTATCGGGCGTTGGGGGAAAGCTGGTTCGATCACAACATCACCGCCAACGGGACGCCGACCAGCACGGGAACGCACGAGTGGTTGATGGGGCTCAGTCTTTCCTATCCGGTCGGTTTCCGGCAGGCGCATTCAGCGGTCCGCAATGCCCAACTGCGGTTGGCGCGTGAACGCGCGCTGTTGACCGAATTGGAGCGGCAAGTTGTTTACGGATTGAGCAACGCGATGGCGGAGAGTGACCGCGCGTTTGCGATCCTGCGGACGGCGCTCAATCGTGAGAACGCGGCGCGGGAACAGTATGAAATCCTGGCCGGTGAAGCCCAGGCGCCGGTGCGTCAGTTCGACTTCAACGCCTTGCTGGATTCCGAACAGCGCTATGCCGAAGCGGCCAGCGACGCCAATCGTGCCCGCGTGCAGTACGCGCTGGCGACCAAAAATTTGAACTTTGAAATGGGCGCCTTGCTGGAGTACTTTAACATCCACTTGACCGAATCCCACGCGTCGTCCTCCCACCACCGCTCGTCCGCCCCCGGCCGACAAATCGTCCGTTCCGTCGTCGACTTGGCCAAAGCCCCCTTCGGCGGCGACAATCGACAGGGAGCCACCCCAAAGGCAACACCGCAGCCCAGCGAAGTGATTGCGGTCGAGGAATCGATTCTGGGCGAGAGCGAGATCAACGCGATCATCGAACGCGAACTGGCAGGCGAAGCCTCCATCACCCGCCGCAGTGACCCCGACGTCCAGATCGAATCCCCCTCCGATCGCACCTTCTAGCCCTGCCCGCGACGGCACCCGGCGGAAACCACCCCGTTACGGAAATCGCCAAAAACTTCGCTCCCGATGGCTGCCCCGTAGCGGAATTCGCCAAGAATTTCGCTCCCCTTGGATGCCTCCGTAACGGAATTCGCCAAGAATTTCGCTCCCCTTGGCTGCCCCGTAGCGGAATTCGCCAAGAATTTCGCTCCCCTTGGCCTCTCCCAAACATAAACACGCCACCTCCGTTGTCAGCGTCGCCATCCTAGACACGACACGTGCGTTTTAAACTTTCGTTTTAAACTAGCGTTTTCCGTACAAGCCCGAAGCGGAAGCGAGCGAGTCCTTTTCCAAAGTAACCCGAGACGCAAACGGCTGGATCTGCTGTGCCCCCTGCTCGTCCCACGGGCCAATAAAACAACGAGCCGCAAAGAATTTCGCACCTTGCTTCCGCGACTCTCACCGGTGGACGTCGTACCTTTTTTATTGAAGTACTGCGTTCGGGGTGGAAGTCTCGGGAAATCGAAAAGCCCACCGATGGCAGCGCGAACCCGCGGATGTTGTGCGTCCGGGGATCCGTGGGTTCGCGCTGCCATCCGTGGGCACTGATCGGCTTGTGGTCCAGGCGGCCGGGGAAAGGAGTGAAAACCCGAGACGTTACGCTGTGGCGGAAGGGAGCGGTAAGAAAACGACGGAGGTAGGAAAATTCGCCAAGTCGAACGAGGGTGCGATTCATCATTTTCTTACCCCCAAGATCATCTTACCCGAATCTCGCCGGCGTTCCCCGTTCCCGCCATCAAACGTCCGCTCCACAACGAGAATGAAAATCTCCCCCGGTTAACAAAAAATAGTCGGGAAGGATCGGCAACCCTTGGGTGTATGATGGTTGTACCTGACCGTTGCTCGATGGCCTTTGCATTTCTCGAAAGCTCGCCGCGTCATCTACCTCTTCAACTCCACTGACCAACCATGCTTAAAATCCAATACGACCGATACGTTGCTGACGGCTTTGACGAACTGGGCGCCTTCGTGATGGTGATCGACGGCTTTCCGGCGGAGGAGCGTTTTGAGCCCACGATCGAACTGCTTGAATCTCTCGGCTATCAACGCAGCAGCGGCGCCGAGATCGACGAGGGCGAATACGTGATCAGCACGCCCGCCAGCGACGACACCGAGAAGGCGCTGCGGGTGTTCCTTGTCAAATTCAAACTCGGCGACTACTTGATTCAGTACCAGCCCCTCAACCGAACGCTATTGCGAGGCAAGTCCTGTACGCCGCACCGGCCGGAGTCGGATTTTCGCTTCGCCGATTGGTACCCGGTCAAAGGAAGTCCTGTGAAGGAGCGCGCCGGCGCGATCGAAGACCAGCTGGCCGACGACTTTCCCAACGCCGCCTTAGCGGCGCAGTTCCTGCACGACCACGGATTCAATCGGTCCAACACCCACAAGAGACTCGGCAAGAACACGTACTTCGTCGCCAGTCGGCACGGAGACGGCCAGCCGTCGGGGATCGTGTTTCGCGGCGAGAAGGAAACGTATTTCTTCGACTACTACGCCGACACCCGCTACATCATGGGCGCCAGCGGCCTGATCAAAGACGAGCAGCCGACCGAGCGCCAATTTCAGACCACGGCATCGATCGCAATGTCAAACCTGTTCGGTTGAAAGCATCCCCCAATTTCTTGCCGCCCCCATCCCGGCAAACTCAATGGTCCAGCGATCGGTAGGCGTCGCTTCCACATCTCAGTCTCTGTTTCCCTGACGTCCGTGTTTCCCTGACGTCCGTGTTTCCCTGACGTCCGGACGCTGAAAACCACTGCGCAGATCCAACCGGGTGACGCCCTTTCGCCAGAACGCCTGGTCAAATCGGGTGGTTTCCATTATCGGCAGTCCGACTGCTGATAATATGAGTAAATCACGGCAGTCCGACTGCCAAGAATTCATCGTTCGTTGGCTCACAAATCCAGTCCCACTCTAACCCATGACTCAACCTACCCCTAGCGAACGCGAATCAGAGCCACAAGCAATTGCCTTGCCCTGTGAGCAGCAGCACTTCGCTGAGTTCATATCCGGACTGCTGGGAAAGCCTCAAACGATTTCGAAGCGACGCACCGGTGTCTTCGACCTTGGGTTCGATGACATCGCAAGCTTCTACCACCTAGTGGATCAAAGGGTCAAGCAGCAGAACGCTGCAAGTTTGGTTCAGTTCACCGTTAAAGTCATTTATGACGACGGCGCTTCGATACTTCACAACAGCCTGGAGAGTTTTCAGTCGTACAACGAGGTCCGGCCCGTGTCCGCAACCGACGTCTTACTTTCATGGACTTATCTAATCACGTTTCCGAACAAAGACGCCCCGGAAAAACAGGAAATCGAGGTCATCTTTGATACAGGACGCGTTCCCTTTTTTGACGTTCCAGATATTCCTGTCGGGGCCCGGATGCTGCCAGTACGTGGTGGTGTCTCAAATGTGGCCTTCCGCGTGAAGCATACGGAATGGACTTGGGGTGCGGATATCGAAGGGCGTCTGTCTGCTCATATCGAGACCTTGCTCGCTACTGAGTCACAGCCTAAGAAGTGGTTGAGACAACATTCCGGCAAAATCGCGTTTGCCTTTTCCATCTTGGCAATCATAGCCGGGATTGTGTGCATCTACCTCAATATGCAACATTTTTCCGAGCACCAAGCGACGCTTTTTGCGATGGGGCGTGACACAAGTTCTTCCGCTACAGACGCTGTGATTGACAAGCTGGATCGTATTCAGGAATCGCTCGCGACTGGGGCTTGGTATAGATTCACTATGACATCATTCCTTCACGCCGGCGCGACGTTGATTATTGCTCTTGTTGGCGGCCTAATGATCGGTTCTGTACTCGACGATAAGCCGCCGTCGTTCTTGCGGCTGACTACACAATCCGAAAAGCAGCGCGAGCTTATACTCAAGAAGTCAAAACGTCAGTGGCTCAGGTTTGCTGGCGCCTTTACGGTTGCTGTAGTTGCAAGCGTCGTGGCGAATTACGCTTACGCGTACTTGGCAACCCCAGATCGGACCGAATCGCCGCCAACGAACAATCGCA
>NZ_JACEHH010000076.1 GCF_014154935.1 Stieleria mannarensis | reverse complement strand
AGCCTGTATCTTCGGTGGACAGAACGACGCAGGGCACAATGATGGGGCGGCGGAAGCTCGGTCCTCATCGTTTTGCCACTCACTCGAAAACGGCAAAATTTTCTTGACACAAACGCCGAAAGCTTTACACTTAAAGAATTAAGCGTAAGAATTCAGGTGAATCCGATGTCTGAGAATCTTCCCACCGATCGTGAATTGCAAATCCTCGGCGTGCTTTGGGCACGGGGCGAATCCACGGTCCGCGAGGTCTACGAGGAACTTCGTCGGCAGGGCGAAGGGTTGGCCCAAAATACCGTGCAGGCGTTTCTGCGTCTGATGCACGAGAAACAGCTGGTCACCTATCGCCAACAAGGCCGGGCGTTCGTGTATCGCGCGGCCGTCGCCCAGAAACGCACCCGCGGTCAACTGGTTGCGTCCCTGGTGCAACGCGCCTTTGACGGTGCCGTCGACGCGCTCGTGCAGAGCGCGTTTGATGCCAAGGCTCCCAGCGAAGAAGAACTGCAGCGGCTGGAAGAATTGCTGCGGCAACATCGGGCCGGCAAGAAAAAGTCACGCTGACCACCGCCAGCGGGAATCGGTTTCACTATTCGCCCACCATCTATCGGGACTCACTATGTTTGCCTTTGCGTTACATCCGCTCGATTCCGTTTGGATCAGTTCAGCGATCGTGTTGTCCTGTTTTTGGATCGGCAGTTTGTTGCATCGCAGCCCTGAACGCCGTCAACGATGTTGCGAAGCCGGGATTGTGATCGCGCTGGTGGTCGCTGCATTGGTGTTTGTTCCCCTGCCGCGTGCCGCGCCGTTTCAAGCCGCTCCCCGATCCCAAACTCTCAGTGCCGAAACGGTTGTCCGAGTCGCGCCAACCGCCTCCAGCACGCAGCAAAATCTTGCGACGCCGCTGGTCGACACGCACGAGTCGGCCGCGGCCGACGCTGTGGTTCCCTCCGCGGTTTCTACAAAGCCAGTCAAGGCGATACCGGCACCGATTCGTTGGCGGGCCGTGTTGATCGGCGCCTATTTTATGGGCGCGGGGTTGTGTGCAGCGTTCCTGTTGGTCGGGCGTCTGCGGCTGCGTTGGATCGAAGCGGTGGCGCGAGAGGAGCGTTCGGGTGACCTACCCCCGCACATTCGTTTGCTGATCAGCCCGCGTGCTCGCCGGCCCTATTGTTACGGCATCTTCCGGCCGCGGATTGTGATGCCGCCGGCCGTCGCTAAAAGCCCGCATTGTCAGCATGTGATTCGGCACGAAATGGTTCATCTGCAACGGTGCGATGGTTTCACGCGAATGTTGATAAACCTGGCGATGCCAGTTCTGTACCTCCATCCGTTCTATTGGTTGCTGCGACGGTCGGCGATCATGGCGTCGGAGCATGTAGCCGATACGATTGCCGCCCAGACGTCTTCGATTGATGCGTACTCGACGGGAATGATCGAATTGTCGCGATCGCTTCACACACCTCCGTTGTTGTTGTCGGTGGTGGGCGGCTGGAGCAACCCGTCCACGCTGACAAAACGGATCGAGTGGCTCTTCCAATCCGATCGCAAAACGCACCCGTGCACACTGCGTTGGTCCTGCATGACAGGCTCATTTGCGATTGCGTTGTTGGGCTTTGTAACGGTTTTGTTCGGGGTTGCACCGCAGAATGCACAATCGGGCGTGCTTGAAGCGGTCGGCGATCCGATCGCCGGCAGCATTTGGTCGATGACGCCGGATTTGCCCGGCAGTGCCGCGCGGATCAGGGACTGCGACGTCGAACACGTCCGCGGACAGGTTGTTGATGATGGAATGCCCGTTGCCGGTGCGGATGTCTGGGCGAGCGGCTTTGGTCGGATCGGTGGACGCGAGAAAGTCGTGACGGACCAGGACGGTCGGTTCGAACTCTCGTTACCTATCGATCCGCGGATGGCGATTCGGTCGTGGACCATCGCTGCCTTCCAGGGCGATCGATTCGGGCGATCCGGAACGGTGGACGATGATGGCAAGGTCACGATCGATCTCGATCCAGGCCGCGTGGCAGAATTCGAGGTCCGCGATCGAGCATCTGGAGACCTGATCTCTGCCGCACGCCTCTTTTTGCAGGACGGCCGGATCGTGGACGCCTCGGATGGGCGTTGTCGTGTTGGCGGCCTTGCCAAAGACCTGGTTCGGATGGTCGTCGTGGCACCAGGGTTTGCACGCCGCGCGATCGAGATCGACCTCTATTCCGAAGACCAAACGCCTCTGGTGGTCCATTTGGACAAGGGTGGTCGGATCCATGGACGCATCCTGGATCGAAGCGGGCAACCGGTCGCGGGCAACCCGGTCGGATTGATGGTCGGCCACCAAAGTCTTCAGCCGGCAATGCAGCAAATCACCGACGACAATGGCAGTTACTCCTTGTCCGGGATACCCGTCGATCAACCGGTGCGTTTGAGTGCCTATTCTCATAAAACCGCAGGCGGGTCTCGATGGGAAACCCAAACGGTCTCGGTCGATGCGGCCGATCTTTTGGAAGTGAATTTTGCCGTCGATGGTGACCACGCTGCTCCGCCGGAAACCCACTCGCCCGGCATCCGAGCTCTTTCATCAGATCGGCCGGATCCGGGGCGAGGTGCGGTCCGCGGTCAAGTGTTGTTGCCCAGCGGTGAACCGGCCCAGGAGTTTGAGCTGTCGTACCACTGGCCGCGCGACTGGAAGCCGGGCGAGGAAATCATCAGTGGCGGTCGAGTGGGCAACGCGTGCTTGTTCACTCCGGCGGACGGACGATTCGAGTTCACGGGGCTTCAGAAAGGCGGGACCTACCGACTGGTCGCTGCATCGCCAGGGTACCAGGATGCGGTGGTCTCTCGCGTGCACGCCGTGGCGGTGGATCAATTGGAATCGGCCCCGCCGATCAAATTGCAATTCAAACCTGCGACCGATGCGGTGGTCATGGTGGATGATGCGGGGGAGCAGCCCGTCGCCGGAGCCGATGTGTGGTTGGTTCCCGATCATCCGAAACGCCCGCTTGATGCAGACAAGTTTGACCGTCGTCGTCTGCATGGAAAAACTGATTCGCGCGGTCAGGTGCGATTTTCAAACGTTCCGTTTGCCGATGGGGTCCTGATCGTTGAAAAAGAGGGCAAGGGAACCAAGCAAGTTCCTTGGGACGGGACCAACGCCGCCGTCAGGCTGTTGAATTCCGCGAGCTTGAAGATCCAACTGGCACGTCCTACCGGGATCGCAAAACCGGTAACCGTTTTTCTGCAACGGAATGGAAGCAACCGCTTGACCGCGAAGGTGGCCGGCAGCGGAGATCGATTCGTTCTGTTTGAAAACCTGACCTCGGCAACCTACAAGCTGTCGATCGAGTCAGACGATTACCGACTGGGCAATGGAAAATGGCAGCAGGAAATCGGCCGGGTAAAACCAGGCAAGCAGACCGTCGTCACGTTGATGCTGAGAGAGGCTTCCAGTGGAAGGTAGGGCTTCGTGGGAAGAGCGTTTGGGCAAATTGCTAGCGGGAAGCGTAAGCGAGCGGCGCGCGTGATGATGGTGACGGTACGGAAGAGGCAGAATGATAAGGGGCAATACGATGGGGGCAGAATAATGGGGGCAGAATAATGGGGGCAGAATAATGGGGGAGACCCGGCAGCCGGAACGTAGGAGAGATTGGACTGGAGGGGGGGGGTGACTGACGAGCCAAGCTCCCTGTTCCACTGGACATCATTCTGCCCCGTATCATTTTGCCTTTTCTCCGTCGCCCCCAACATCGTCTCGCTGAGGTCGTGGGGGCGGACGGTTTGGGGGCGCATCGCCGATGGCTGGCCACTTTGTGATCTGCTAGCGTGGGCGGATGCGGATTCTTGGAACGCGACGCATGGTCGGCAGATCCGGTGGCTCCGGCTGGGGACTCAGCTTGTCGATCTCTCCGCCAGTGACTGCGGCGATGTCCCCGCGCCCCTGCAGCACGTCCACGATCCGCTGTCCCAACATCGGCGTGACAGTTCGGAAGTACGTGGCATTGGGCGTTCTTTCGTCCGACTCGAATTCGGCGTCCAGGTACAGTCCGTCGCGCGATCCGATCGCGTAGCAATCCCAAATGAAAACATTGTCACCGGGCTGATCCCAGTCATCGCGGACCCAGCGGAAAAACTCGTTGGCTCGAAGCGCAGCGTCCCGATTGACCCGACGCCTCGATGGCGCCGGGCCGGTCCAGATCACGAATCGAGTCTCGGGATGCTGACGCAGTCGCTTTTTGATTGTGTCATATTGCAGCTGGTGGTTTTGCAATGATTTCAGGGGCGACGCGATCTCGCCTTTCCGAGCGTCCACGTTGACCTGACGGATCGCCGGGCTGTGTTTCAAGACGATCAGATCGTACTGCGATGCCAAGCTCTCCAGCGATTGTTCCTCCCAGCTTCCGATCGGTCCGGGCTGACGCACCGACAGATTCCAAACGAAACCCGGCGTCTCTCCCCGAACCGTCTTGGATGTCGTTGTGAATGTCATTGAAGCGATCGAGTACCGTGCCGCGCGGGCTCTGTTGTAGGACTCGATCCACTGTGTCGTCGGTGTCGTCCACAACTGGTGTTGCGGTGTGCTGTCGAGCAACAGAATTCTGTTACTCTGGCCGTCGGCCGTTCGATCCGTCTTGGCCCGCCGCGCTGCGGCGCCCGGCAAGGGTAATATGGTGCGTCGGTCCCCCCGTCGCGCTTCGATGCCGCGACGCTGGGTCGACGTCGGTGGCGGAGGAGGATCGACGGTGGGGGCGGTCGCAGCCGCTGTCTCGGCCGCCGTCGGTTCGCCCACCGGATCCGCTGCACCCTCATCGTCGTCCGCCAGGTCGCCCACTTCATGGCGGATCGTCCAATCGCTTTCCAGAATCAACCAGTTCGGCTCGGTCGTGCTGACGGGAAACGTGAATCGTCGCAATTCTTCCGGAACGCGGTCCGGGTCCTTTCCTTCCTCCCCGATCGCAACACGATGACGGAAGACGATGGCCAGTATCTCGGGGACCGTTTCTTTACCGATTTGGATGATGACATGCCGATGCGAGGCGTCGTCCGCGTAGATCGGGTTGTAACCGCCTGTGTCAATCAATTCAGCATAGCCATCGGGCAATTCCGATGCTGGGTCTGGAACCCGCTGCTGTCTCCCATCGGGTTGAATTTGAACCGGATACGGTAACAAATCCGTTCCCGTGTTGTTGTACAGCCAAAGCTCATATCCTTGTGCGTCTTGGCCGCCGATCACAAGGAAGCATGCCACGACGATGGACGAAAGGAGACGCGAGAATGCGGTTTTGAAGCGGCGAGTCGGCTGCCGTCGAACAGAGTGAAACATTGCTGATCATCTTCCCTCGGCACACCCTGTGGGGCGCCGACACGAAGGGGTTGCCGTCGTCCGATGCCGCGGTGGTATCGGAGGGCATCGCGACGAGCATATCGAGGCGGTTAGTCCTTCTTCTTGACCGGCGGTCTGATCCGGATCCGCGGTTTGATCTCGTTGACAGGTGGCGCGATTTGGCGTGGTTTGACTTGACGCGGTTTGATCACCGACGGGGTGCTTGGTCCGGCTTTAATTTGTCGGACGCTCACGGATTTGACGTTGCCTTGAGCGTCGATCGACTCCCGATTCAGCGTCAATGTGCCCAGGTTGGCCGCGGTGTTGAATCGTAGCGCCCCGTCAGAGCCCAGTCTGATGTCTACAAAGTCCGCCTGCAGGGGAACCGATTGCACACGCTGCACCGCCAACGCATTTTGTGACGCCTTGAAGTCGGCGAACGCAATCGTGGCACGCGTCCCGGTGCCCCCGCGTTGGCGAACTCGAATGCCGTCGGCAAGGTTGGCCATCGATCGAATCTCAACGTCCACCGCGACTCCCGGTTCACCGCGAACCTGCCACAATTTGCCGTTTTGAAGAACGGTCACGGCGGCGGACTGGTTGGCGGCGGTTACGGAGGTCTGCAGTTTCAGGTTTTGCAGTTGGACGTTGTTTCCGAAGTACGCTGCCCGGGCTTTCTCGACCGATCCGCCCAAGCGGTTACTCAAGGCTTGGTGGATTTCTGGCAGACGTTCGGTGGCGACGCGATCGATCGTGCGACTTGAACTCGGCCGGATCTTGACACGCTGTTGTGTCAGGGGAACGATCGGCAGGATGTTACGACCCAGCCCGCGCGGCGACGTGTCCAGATCCGCCATGCTTTGCGGGTTGGAACGCCGGAACAGTTTGCGGTTTTGGCTGTCGAGCACTTGTTCGACCCGTGTGCCCTCGCCGAAAACAATGATGAACACGTCAATGATGTTGGTCGGGATCTTGAACCACGCGCGTGTTTCGTTCCAAGGGACGTAGGTCAGCACGCCGTCCTCATGGGACCACACCCTTCCGTCAGCCATTGTGAAGCTCCACTGATCGCCCGAGATTCGCATCGGTTGCAAATGGGGGTAGCGCTGTCCGCCGGCGCGGCCACTGTAGGGCCGGTTGGAGTCGTAGAGCAATAGGTCGTAGACGGGGGGCTGTCCGCGTTGGCCCGATTTAGTGCATGAAAACACCGTCATCGTGTGCCCGTCCCAATGATTGCTGATCGACAGCATGCCGGCTTGATAGCTCGACGAACGTGTGTCCTGGTAGATTTGTTCTGCATTGGCCGACGGTGATCGCAGCACTGAATCGAGCGTATGACGCAGGAATTCCACCGACAGTTGCTGCCAATGGCGTGTGTTGATGTCCAGCCGCAACGGGTCGTCCGTTGGCAACTCCCGTGTGCCCACGAATCGAGGTGGATAGGCGTCGCCGATCCCTTCGCGCAAGTCGCCAGAAAACGGCGTCCTTAAACCCCGAGATTGATAGATTTCCTCGGCCAATAGCGACATGCCAAAACAATTCCCTTCGGCAAGCGTGTCGCGGAACGCGTAGAACAACGGCCATGCAATGATCGTGTCGAGTGCATGCTCACGATTGAGCCGAAACGCCTCTTCAAACGTGTCCCACCGCAGCCGGTCGGTGCCAAAATTGTGGAACGCCCAGGTGTCGGCCCCCGCATCGGGACAGCACCGTTGGGCGAACGCTCGCTCAGAAATCCCAAACGCGATGATCAAGACGGCAATCGGCGCCGCGCACCAGCCGCCATGTATGAGAGGTTTCATGATCAGTCCCCCGTGTCGTGTTTGAAATCCGTCTGGATCGGATCGCGCGGAGCCGCACACCCAACGCGACTGCTGAGTCTCCAAGCTGCAAGTCATGCGCCGCTGCCCGAAACCAAAGTGGTTTTCGAGAATCGTCGACGAATCTACTGTGGCGCGACCCTGTCCGGATGAACGTGTTTCCGATCCGCACGGATCACCGACGCACAGGCACACTGCGATGGTGCGGTCGTGTCACGTCAAGCAGGTTGGGCAAAACGAAAGGGGCAAACCAATGGGAAAGAAATGGCAGAATGATACGGGGCAGAATTATGGGGGAGACCAGGCAGGCGGAACGTCTGAGAAATTGGACTGGGGGGACTGACGAAGCAAGCCTTGTTCCGCTGGGCCTTGTTCCGCTGGGCATCATTCTGCCCGGTCTCATTCTGCCTCCCCTCTACTACACCCGCCATCGTCTCGCCGTGCAGCAGCGAGCCCGGCGAGTGAGTGGATCCTTCTTCTCCGCAAACCTACTGCGCTTGGCGGTTGATCGGTTCGTCGACGACGATGGATTTCGGGAAGTCCGCCGCCTCGTTGCCGCCGCGCTCGTCCCAACGCTTGTTTTGGCTGCCGCCTTTGGGCTGGTTCATCGGAATGTCCATCCCGCCGGCATCGCCGAGCATCGCGTACAGTTTGTCTTCCATTTCCTTGGCAACGGCCTTGTAGTCCGGGTCATTGATCAAGTTCTTGGTTTCACCCGGGTCGGTCGTCAGGTCATAAAGCTCGTCGACGTCCCACAGTCCGTAGTAGGTGATGTACTTGAAGCGATCGCCACGCAGGGCAAACTGGGTCGGCGATTGCGGAAAATTCTTCTCCCAGTAGTAGACGTACAGGAAGTAGTCCCGCCACGGCATCTCGGGCTTGTTAGGGATCTCCAAAAAGCTTTCTCCGTCCATGTAGTCGGGGGTCTGCAGGCCGGCGGCGTGCAGGATGGTCGGGCCGACGTCGATGTTGCCGATCACGTTTTCGATCACCTTGCCGCCTTCGAACAAATTGGGGCACTGCATCATCATTGGGACGCGAATGGATGCTTCATAGGAAACGCGTTTGTCAATCAGGCCGTGTTCCCCCCACATGAATCCGTTGTCGCCCATGTAGATCACCAAGGTGTCGTCATGGACGCCCATGTCTTTGAGTTGTTGCAGCACTCGACCGACGCTGTCGTCGACCGCCAGGATGGATTCGCAGTAGCGGCGGTACAGGTAATCCAACCCCTTGTCGCTGTGGTACGAGAAATCGATGCCGTGCCAACTGTTGCGTTGGTCGCGAACCCATCGCGGGGCGTCGTTTTCCGCCTTGATGTTTTCACCGCGGGGCAAGAAGCTCAGGTCGGCGTCGGCGTAGCGTCCTTGGTGACGTTTGGCGGGGGTGAAATTAGCGTGCACGGCCTTGTGCGACAGGTACATGAAAAACGGATCGTCGCCGTCGCGGTTCTTCAACCAGTCGACGGCATAGTCCGTCAGTTCGTCGGTGATGTAGCCCTTTTGCTTGACGCGTTCCCCGTTGACGTTCAGCGTGTAGTTGGGGCCCGGGGGCAGGTAGTTGCCTTGGCCGCGAAAGCTGATCCAGTGGTCAAAGCCCGGCCGCGGATCGTCATGGTGCCCGCCCATGTGCCACTTGCCGATGAACGCCGTTTCGTATCCGGCACGCTGCAGGTACTGTGGAAAAAACTTGGTTCCTTCGGGCACCAAGCGATTGTTGTCGATCACGCGGTGCTTGTGCGTGTACAGGCCGGTCAAGATCGAGGCGCGACTGGGGGAGCACAAGCTGGTGGTGACGAACGCGTTCTTCAGGTGCGCGCCGTTGGCCGCCAGCGAATCCAGGTGGGGCGTTTCCAGGAACGGGTGCCCGGCAAATCCCATCGCGTCGAAACGGTGATCGTCGGTCAGAATAAAGACGACGTTGCGGGGTTTGACACCATTGCGAGGCGGAGTCGGGGGCAGGTCAGCCGATCGCGCGTCGGTGTGGACCAAAAAGAGAACCGCGACGGCGAGCGCCAGCGGTTTGGTGAAAAAGCACGAGTGGGGAATCATCGTGGGGAGAGGCTCCGAACTTTCGGTGGGAATCAGACAAACGGCAGAGGCCGTAGTCTAAACCGAAATCGAAGCACTTGCGAACCGTCGCTCGGTAGCGGAACTCGCCAAGAGTTTCGGCGGGCTGTCGTTCGGTAGCGGAACTCGCCAAGAGTTTCGGCGGGCTGTCGTTCGGTAGCGGAACTCGCCAAGAGTTTCGGCCGGCTGTCGTTCGGTAGCGGAACTCGCCAAGAGTTTCGGCCGGCAGCACTTCGCCAAGAGTTTCGGCCGGCAGCACTCCGCCAAGAGTTTCGGCCGGCGGGACTCCGCCCGGTGGGACGCGAAAGCCTTGGCGGCTTCCGCTACGAGTGGCTAAACGTTAGCGCCCCGGTCGCGTCGCGATCCGTTGGCCTTTGGGACGCAGCACATACACCTTCGGGTCATCGACCACGAACGTGGTGCTCCAGCGGTGTCCGTCGTCGGCACTGCAGACGTTGTAGAAGAACGTGCGGAACCGCTCGGCTCGATAACCGTAAGGGTATTGGCTGGTGATGTAGTCGTCCTCGGTCAAATCGTCCACGCCGGGTGACGCGTAGTAGTGCACCATGCCATCGGGCGTCACACTCATGCCCATTGTCCACCAACCGGTCGTGGTGATCTGCGGCCCACGGAAGTCACCGCCGCGTTGGTTGCCGCGGATTCGCAAGTAGGCGTAGTCGTGTTCCTTTCGCGTCGTCGATTTGCTTTCGAATTCGACGAACATCCCCGGCCAGTAGACTTCGTTGCCCATTTCCTGGGTCGTACGTTTAAAGATCCCGACGCCAACTTCCTTGTCGACCATCGCGGTGGTTTCCAGTGCCAGTCGGAAGCCGAAGTGCGGGCCGCTGCGGTTTTCCCAACTTTCCACCGGCGGCAAGAAGACGCGGGTGGTCACACTGGGAACCTCGGCGATATCCACGCGTCGTTTCAGCCGGTACTGCACGTTGGCGACGAAGTCGTCCTGGTGCATTTTCCCGCTCGGTCGTCCGGGCAGCCCGGTGAACTTGCTGCGCATCAGCAGCGCGCCCTTGCTGCCGGGGATCCCACCGGGCGGCGTGTCGACGCGTTGCACCACATCGGGATGACCGCGTTTGATGCCTTCGTACCAACGACCGTTGTTGCTGCGCCCCATCGGACCGCGCTGGTTCTCGTCGATGTCCTCGGTACTTTTGGGGTTCCGCGGGATATAGCTCCAATTGGGGTCCTCAAAGTCGTCCGACACGCCAACGATTTCGCTGCCCGTCCCCGGAACGACGGGACGTTGGGCGTTGGCATCGTTTCCGGAGGTCGCCAAAGAGGCGATCAGGGTGACGGCCAGTCCTCGGCCGCACCATTTTGAAGCGGCGGCAAAGGTTTCCATGAGCGAGTGTGTCATCGCTTTTTCCGTTGGTTTGGATCAAATCGTCAGCGTGAAACAACGGAGATCGGCCATCGCTGGGCAGATGGCAATGGTGGCGCACCCGCGCATGCGGTGTCGCAACGGCCCTCCCTTGTCAAGACAGATCGGCAGCCGATTGCAAGATCTGTAACGGTTTTCCCGATTTCAGCGGTGACCGCCTTTCTGCCCCCGCGATGCCGCGGAAGGTTGCTTGGCGTTTTGGGGTGGGCTAGGCTCTGTCTCATGCCGGAGAGTCGGTGGCCCGCTTCAGTGCAAACGGGTGCAAGCGCGTGAGTGGTGGTGCTCAGGCTTTTGGGCAATACCACCTACTCTATGAGCCGACGGCGCTAGCCGCGGGCCTTGGATTACCATGCCAGACTTGTAAGGCCCGAGGCTAGCGCCGAAGGCTCAGTTCGGGAATCGAAAGAAGGTGGTATTGGGCTTTAGCCGCCACTTTCGCAGCTTCGCAGCGACCGGGAGTCGCCTAAAGGCTAGACACCAACGATTGCGGATTCCTCCACACCACGTTGCTTGAGAACTCAATGCGTTTCGTCTTCATCTTGCTGTTGGCAGGTTGCTTCACGTCCGACGGCCTTGCGAACACGATCACCGAAGCGGAACGTGAATTCTTTGAATCGAAGATCCGTCCGGTGTTGGTCGAACACTGCTACCAGTGTCACAACGCGACCGATTCGGCCGAAGGCGGGTTGGTGGTCGATCACCGCGAGGCGCTGCTGCGGGGAGGTGACGGCGGCGCCGTGATCGTCGACGGCGATCCGGCGGCAAGCCGGCTGATCAAGGTGCTGCGGCACGAGATCGATGGGCTGGAGATGCCCGCAGGCGGCCCCAAACTGGACGAACAGGTTGTGCGCGATTTTGAACGTTGGATTCGCATCGGCTTGCCCGATCCACGCGACGAACCGCCCTCCGGGGACGAACTTCGGGAATCGAATTCATGGGCGCAAACGCTGCAGCGACGGCGACAGTGGTGGAGTCTTCAGCCGATCAGCGCGGTTCAGCCCCCCGCCGACGATGACTCCGCAAACCCGGTCGACCGCTTCATCAATGCCGCCATTGAATCCAACGGCTTACAGGCGTCACCGGTGGCCGATCCCGCAACGTTGGTGCGGCGTTTGTCGTTCGCGATTGTCGGATTGCCACCGTCACCCGAAGACGCCACCACCTGGACTCGCCGCATCAAAACCGCGGTGGACCGAGACGCGGTGGTTGGCGAATTGATCGACGAGCTACTGGCCAGCCACCGTTTCGGTCAACGCTGGGCGAGGCATTGGATGGATTGGATTCGCTACGCCGAATCCCACGGCAGTGAAGGCGACCCGGGGATTGAAAATGCGTGGCACTATCGCGATTACTTGATCCGTGCGCTCAACCAAGACGTTCCCTATGATCAACTGCTCAAGGAACACATCGCCGGCGACTTGTTGCCCGAGCCGAGAATCAACACCGAACTGGGAATCAACGAATCGGCGATCGGCACGGCGCACTGGCGAATGGTGTTTCATGGCTTCGCACCGACCGACGCGTTGGATGAAAAGGTGCGGTTCATCGACGACGAAATCAATGTCTTTAGCAAGGCATTCCTGGGGCTGACCGTTTCCTGCGCCCGCTGTCATGACCACAAGTTTGATGCCATCAGCCAAGCGGACTACTACGCCTTGTTCGGTATCTTGGCGTCCTGCCGGCCCGGACGCAACGTGGTCGATGTGAAGGATAAACAGGAACTTCACCGCGCGAGGCTGGCCGAGTTGAAGTTGCAGCTGCGCGATGCAATGGCGGAGCGTTGGTTGGGCGAGGCCGCGACGGCAGCCGAGCGATTCGTAGAACCCGACGCCAAATCCGACAAGCCGTCCGGCGTGGTGCGTGCCCTCGATCAGGTCCGCAAATCGATCGCCGGTGGCAGGTCGTTTTCGGATGCTTGGCAACGGGTCGCCGACCAACAGCTGGATCGACGCGAGGTGGTGGAATCATTCTTTCACGTTTCGGATTCGCCGCATTGGGACTTGGCGGACCAGGATGCGAGCCGGCAATGGCATTCGTACGGGCTCGGACTGGAGGGCTCGTCACAGGCCGGGCAGTTTTCCATCGCCGGCGACGATTCTGGGATCTTGGCCGGCATCTATCCGGCCGGTGTCTACACCCACGGTCTTTCGACGAAGCATCCCGGACGGCTGACGTCGCCCGACTTCGAGTTGGCGGAAAACCAGGCCGTGGTTGCCGAAGTGACCGGGCAGAACGATGCGAGTTTGCGGTACGTCGTCCAGGACTATCCGCGCACCGGAACCGTGTACCCGGTCACGCGTCTCAATGCCGATTGGAGATTCCAGCGATACGATCTTTCGTACTGGAGCGGTGACTCAATTCATTTGGAGTTGGCAACTGCGATGGACGCGCCGTTGTTAACGTCGAATCAACCGCGATCTTGGTTCGGCGTGCGGCGGATTGTTGTGACGGACAAGGATCGCCCGGTTCCCCCTTCCCCTGACGAAGGATTCTTGGCGGTCATCGCGGATGCTCAAGCGGACTTGCCCGAGAACTGGTCCGACGTGCAGACGCAACTGCAATCGGCGATCGAAGCGGCGATCAAGGGATGGCGGTCGGATTCGATGACCGACGAGCAAGCGATCCTGTTGGATGATTGTTTGCACACCGGCGCGCTGCCGAACTCCTTGCAACGGCTTCCGGGGCTCAGCGCATTGGTCAGCCGATACCGGAGCTTGGAAAACGAGATTCCCGTTCCGACGCGCGTCCCCGGGCTGGAAGAGTCCGTGGGAACCGATCAACCGCTGATGGTTCGAGGTAGCCACAAGCATTTGGCCGATCCTGTGCCGCGGCGGTTTCTCGAAGTGATCGATGACAGCCCCTATGAGTCTCCGATCAGCGGACGCGTTGAATTGGCCGAGGATTTGTTGCGCGACGATAATCCGCTGACGAAGCGTGTGATCGTCAATCGAATTTGGCATCACCTGTTCGGCCGCGGACTGGTGTCCACGCCCGACAATTTTGGACGCCTGGGCAATCCGCCGTCCCATCCCGAATTGCTCGACTACTTGGCGACGCGTTTCGCCCGCGAGGGGTGGTCGATCAAGAATTTGATCCGGCTGGTCGTGTCATCGGAAACGTGGCAACGTTCGTCCATGCCCTTGCCCGGCGTTCAGCAAGCGGATCCGGAAAACGTGTACTTGGCTCGGGCAAACGTGCGTCGATTGGAAGCCGAAGCGATTCGAGATTCGTTGCTCAGTGTGTCCGGCAACTTGGATGACCGACTGGGCGGTCCGCCGGTCCCTGCCTCATCGCCGCGCCGCAGTGTCTATGTGCGTGTGATCCGCAACAACCTGGATCCGTTTCTGCGCGCGTTCGACTTTCCCGAACCCTTCAGCAGTGTCGGTCGACGCGATGTCACGAACGTTCCGGCTCAATCGCTCGCAATCATGAACGATGCCCAGATCACAAACATCGCCAACGATTGGACACGCCGAACACAAGCGACGTTCGAAACCGAGGGCGATGCGGGGGCGATCTCGCAGCTGTTTCTGCAAGCGTTCTCAAGAGAGCCGACTGAACGCGAAATTGACCAATCCCAAGCGTTCGTCGCCGAGATGCGTTCGGAGTTTGACCGCCGCGGTCGCGAAAGGTCGGAATTGGAATCACAAGTCAAACGCGTCGAATCCGCCATCAACGCACGCTGGGACGGCGCCCGGCAAAGGCTGGCCGAAGGCGCCGAAACGAACGACGCACCGCCAACGACGGACGTCCCCGATCCAATCGGTCATTGGGACTTTACCGAGGGATTGGAGGATCGGGTTGGTAGCGCAAACGTGACGCTGAAGGGCGGCGCCGTCCAGAATCAACACGGATTGATCGTCCGCAACGGCGGTTATGCGGTGACCGATCCGATCGCAACCCCGGTCGCGCAAAAGACGATGGAAGTTTGGCTGAAATTGGCGTCGCTTGATCAACGTGCCGGCGGCGCGATGACATTGCAGTCACCTGACGGAATTAATTTTGACGCCATCGTGTTCGCCGAGCGTGATGCCCGCCAATGGCTCGCCGGCAGCAACAGTTTTCGACGCACCGAGCCATTCGACGGACCAAAGGAAACGTTGGCCGATTCCCAGGTGGTGCATTTTGCGATCACCTATGATGCCGACGGTCTGATCACCGGCTACCGCAACGGACAACCGTACGGAAAATCGTATCGCAGTGCCGGTCCGCTTTCGTTTGCCGCCGGACAATCAATCGTCGGTTTCGGGGTGCGTCACTTGCCGGCTGTCGGAAACCGCCTGCTTTCCGGGACGATTTTGGAGGCCAGGCTTTATGACCGAGCGCTTTCGCCAGACCAGATCGCCGCATCGGCCGAGCACTCGGCATCGTACGATTCCGAAGAGTTGCTGCTGGATCAACTGACCGAAGTCGAACGGACGGAGATGCAACGGGACCGTGCGTCGCTTGCTGAATTGAACCGTCAACTGAAATCGATTCCGCTGTCAGAATTCGATCCCGAGGGACAGGCTTGGTCGGAACTGGCCCGCGCGTTGTTGTCGTTCAAGGAGTTCATTTATGTCCGCTGATCACCGTTCAATGATTCCCGTGGGCTCGAAGCCGTCGCGAAGGTGCTTTTTGGAGCGCTGCTCGACCGGGTTCGGTGCGGCGGCGCTGACGGCGATGATGCACGGTCGGGGGTTCGGCGACACGTCCGAGAGCGAGGGGGAACCGGTGCTGCCCGCCGGCGCAGCGCTGCGGCGATTTCATCACGCCCCGAAAGTCAAACATGTGATCTTTTGCTACATGTCCGGTGGCGTTTCCCATGTCGATTCATTCGATCCGAAACCGAAGCTGGAACAACTGCACGGGCAACCGATGCCGGTGCAAGTGGAACGGACGCAGTTCAATCGCAACGGCAACGTGATGGCCAGCCCGTTTAAATTCACACCCTCTGGCGAATCGGGAATGCCGATCAGCGACATGTTTCCCGAAATCGCTTCGGTCGCCGACGAGCTGGCCGTGGTGCGGTCAATGACCACGGCTGTCAATGAACACGCCCAAGGCAACTTCGTGATGCACTCCGGATTTCCGTTCATGGGGCATCCCAGCGCGGGGGCGTGGTGTTCCTACGGCTTAGGAAGCGAGAATGAGAATCTGCCGGGGTTTGTGGTGCTGCAAAGCGGCAGTGCGGTCGTGCCGCACGGCGGACTGAGTTTATTCAGCAGCGGATTCCTGCCCGCACAACACCAAGGGTCGATCTTAAAAGCGGATCAAGCCGAAGCGATCCGCAACATCCGCCCACGCGGACTGCGAGACGACCAGCGTCGGCGAATGGAGTTTGCGAAATCGTTCGATGAACAATTCCTAAGCGATACCGGTGGGGACGCGCAGGTCGAAGCGGCGATCGAGAATTACGAAACGGCATTCCGCATGCAGACGTCGGTCCCAGAGCTGTGTGACATCGGCGGCGAGAGCGAGTTGACCCGACGCCAATACGGATTGGATTCCAGCGATCCAGAAAAGGCAGCGTATGCGCGACAGTGTCTGCTGGCGCGACGATTGGTGGAACGTGGCGTCCGGTTTGTGGAACTGAGTTGCTTGACCAAGGGCATCGGTGCCGGCGGTGCCGCCAATCCCTGGGATCAGCACGGGGACTTGGAGAAAGGACACCGGGCGATGAGCTTTCAAGTCGACCAGCCGATCGCCGCCTTGATCAAGGACTTGCGGGCACGCGGGTTGTTGGAGGAAACGTTGATCGTTTGGGCCGGAGAGTTCGGGCGGACGCCGTTTTCACAAGGCAGCAACGGACGCGATCACAACCCACAAGGGTTCAGTGTTTGGTTGGCCGGCGGCGGGGTGAAAGGCGGAACGGTCTACGGTGCGACCGATGAACTGGGCTACCACGCTGTTGAAAACACTTGCACGGTCTATGACCTGTGGGCCACGGTGTTGCATCTGTTGGGCGTCGATCACGAGAAATTGACCTATCGCTACAGCGGACGTGACATGCGGCTGACCGACGTCTTCGGCAACGTCCTCACGGATATCCTGGGCTAACGCGATCACTTCCCAAACGTGCTTTGGACCAGCACCATCATTTCGCCCTGGTTGTCGGTCGGGTCGATGTCGAACATCTTTAAAAACAAACGTCCGGATTTGTCCGCGACGAAATCGCCGCCGTTTTTGACGACGAAAGGCTTGGCCGTTTCGAGGTCACCGGGCGAGGAGGCGATCACGCCGATCAGTGTGCCCAGTTTGATGCGGGAGTCACGCGGTTTCATCTTTTCCGGGATCTCCACGCCCTCGGGACCCGTTTCCAACACGACTTTCCAAGTGCCTTTGACTTCCACGTGCACCGGCATGCCCTTTTGCAGCTGAGCGCCGGAATCTTGCCAGCCGCCCGATGCTTCCACGCGGACGACCTGACGATCCCGCATCGACTGCATCTGCAGCATCCGTTTCACGCCCGCCTCGGCCTCGGGGTACTTGGGCACCAGACGCGACATCGCCTCAAAGACCTCCCGTGCCTTGTCGTATTGCTTCTTGCGTTCGTATTCCCCGGCCAGCTTTTCCGCTTTGACGATGAATTCCTTGTGCAGCGACAGCAATTCGGGATCGCTGGGCAGATCCGGCTGATTCTTCGCGGCGTCCTTGACCGCCTGATCCATCCGCCGCTGCAGTTGTTGTTGCTGCTGTTGAAATCGCTTCAAGTTCGCATTTTGAGCGAACACGGATTGCGGGGAATCGGTCGCCAAGCAGGCGGCGAAGAAAACAAACAGGAGAGGGATTCGATGCATGGTCGGAGAAGGCTTTCGTGACGGCGTCTTGCGAGGTCATACCAAGGGTAGCTTTAGAACGTGCAAACCGAGCATTTGTCATTCGAAAACCGCAAAACAGTGCAAATTGTGGAACCGCTGTCCTCAGCTGTTCCCGCAAGGAAACGCAGCGTCCCTTCCCCGGGGAGCAACGCTCCGCCGCCTGCGGGGAGAACGATTGTGACAATGGCTCTCCACAGCACTGTGGAACCGCCGTGCCGGTTTTCGATTCGTTGCGATCACGTGAAGTTTCGTAACCGGTTGGAGGTTGGTCAAAAAATGGGTTGGTCAAAAAATGGGAGTGCTGGCGGGGAGGGGGGGCGGGCAGAGTTTATTTTTTGACCAACAAATTTTTTGACCCCTCCTCTTTGCCTCGGAGAAGCGGGAAGTCGTCGCTAAGAATCGATGACATTTCTCGCAGGAACCCGGCGTTGATCGGGAATGCGACGCTGTCTTTGGCACGCCGGGCGGGGGTGTCGCAAAAAGGCGGTTGGGGGCGTATAACGTTCGCGTTTCTGATCTCGAATTCCCCGATCTCCCTCGCGATACAAAAGTCCTCCGATGCCACGCGTTCAACCGTTTCGTGCCGTTCGCCCCACCGCGGAAAAGGCCGCTCAGGTCGCCAGCGTTCCCTACGATGTCGTCAATCGCGAAGAAGCCGCCTCGCTCGCCGAAGGCAACGCCGATTCGTTCTTGCATGTGGTCCGCCCCGATATCGATTTGCCCGCGGACACGGATCCCTATGCCGACGCGATCTACGCCAAGGCCGCCGAGAACCTGCAGCGGTTGATCGGCGACGGGGTGCTGCAGCAGGACGACGCGGAGTGCATTTTTCTGTACCGGCAAATCATGGACGGCAAGAGCCAAGTCGGTGTCGTTTGCTGCTGTCACGTCGAGGACTATGAAAACAACCTGATCTTGAAGCACGAGTTCACACGACCGGCCAAGGAAGACGATCGGACCCGACACGTGATGACGCTGAACGCCCACGCCGGCCCGGTGTTTTTGACCTATCGCGACGACTCCGACCTGAACGGGTTGGTCGCCGCTGCGATCCGCGAAACCCCGCTGTACGATTTCACCGCCGACGATGGGGTGCAGCATACGGTGTGGAGGATCGAGAAATCCGCCGGCTACGTCGCCAAGCTGACCGCCGTGCCGGAGTTCTATGTGGCCGACGGGCACCACCGGGCAGCGAGCGCCTGGAGGGCCGGAAAGGCGCGTCGCGAGGCCAACCCGGATCACAACGGTAACGAAGAATACAATTGGTTCTTGACGGTGTTGTTCCCCGCATCCCAGTTGAACATCCTGGCGTACAACCGAATCATCAAGGACCTGAACGATCAGACGCCTGACCAGATTCGCGAGCGGTTGGCAGCGGTCGGCACTCTGGAGGAAACGACGCAACCGGTTCCGGATCGCGCCGGGACGTTTTGCATCTACCTGGATGGCAAGTGGTGGCGGTTACGTGTTCCCGCCGATTCGATCGATCACCACGACGCGATCAACAGCCTGGATGTGGCGATCTTGGAACAGCGGGTGATCCGCCCGATCTTTGGGATCGAAGACGTCCGCACCGATCCGCGAATCGATTTCGTCGGCGGCATCCGCGGGACGAAGGAGCTTGAAAAACGGGTCGATTCGGGAGAGTGGGCGTTCGCCGTGTCGATGTTCCCGACATCGATCGAGCAATTGATGGCGGTCAGTGATGCCGGCGAAGTGATGCCGCCCAAGAGCACGTGGTTCGAGCCGAAGTTGCGGAGCGGATTGCTGACGCACTTGTTGGATTGATGGGGCAAAACGATGGGGGGCAGAATGATTCGGGGCAGAATGATGGCCGGAAAACGCGGGCAGCGTCGTTGAGTCATGGAAGGCCGGTGTCCGTTGCAGCCGCCTGAGCGACGGATCGGCGACCGACGGAGTGTCGGCTGGACAGTTCCGATCCGCTTCCATTCCGTCAAGCCAATCTTCTTGCCTTCAAAATCTTCCTGCCTCCAGGGAGGGTGAATTCCCAGCGCCGCACGTTTCTTCCGTAAGGCGCTGTCCAGCTAGAGTCCGATCAGGGTGAGGAATTCGGACTCGCTGATGACTTGCAATTCCTTTCGGGCGGCGAGTTGGTCCACTTTCTGACGGTCGACATCGGAGGTGCCGATGACGACGCAGTTGGTGGTTTCATCGACTTCGGCTTGGTGAACGCCGCCGCCGCGGCGCGTCAGCTCGATCGCTTGATCGTTGGTGATGACTCGCAGTTGCCCCACGATGACGATCTGTTTTCCACGCAGCGGTTGAATGAACTCCGCGCGGATCGATAAACGTTGCCAATCGATCTCGGAGGGTTGGGGGGCCTGAGCCACGGTCCTGGCGGTTCCGTAGAGCGGCGATGGTTCGCGAACGCCCGAGCGTTGCGACGGTTCGTCAAAGGACCGTTCGTCAAAGGGGTTGGCGGGCAGCGGCAGGGACAAACCACTGCCGCGACGAAGGGTGCGTTTGGGGAGCCCCTTGTCGGTTTTTCGCTTGGCGGTCGACTTCTTCGGGCGGCCTTTCTTTGCCGCGTGACTGACGCCCCACTCGCCCGCTTTGCCGCGGACGATGCGGAGTTTGGCTTCCAGGTCTTCGATCGATTCGGCCGAGCGAGCGATGCCGGCCGCCAGGAGTACCTTGGCGCACGCGCGAGAATCTTCCAGCGCATCGTGGTGCTTGAATTGGACGCCCAGCCAATCAGACAGCGGTTTGAGCCCGAACCGTCGGCGGTCGGGCCAAGTTTGACGCGCGATCAGCCGGGTGCAGGAAAACCGCAATTCTGGGATCGCGCAGTGGTGTCGTTGCAGGCAACCGATCAGGACGCCGATGTCGAACGGTGCGTTGTGGGCGATCAAGCAGTCATCGCCCAGGAAATCCGCAATTTCGTCCCACAGTGCGCCGAAGTGGGGTTCGTGTTGAACGTCGGCGGGCTTGATGCCGTGGATGCGGATGTTGCCGGGGGAGAAGAAGAACGGGTCGGGACGAATCATCCACATCCGTTCGTCGGCGATTTGGCCGTCACGAACCACCACGGCCGCGAGTTGACAGGCGCTGTCGCGCCGTCGGTTCGCGGTTTCGAAGTCGATTGCCGTAAAGTTTGCCAGGAACGCCATGGCGAAAGTTTACGGACAGTGGGCGTGATTTCCCAGTGGCGGGCGAGTCAGCCGGCCAGGCGTGAGATGCGGTTTCCCGGTTGGGCAATTTCGCTGGCGGTGGGGTGGTAGCGGTATTGCATCAGGTAGGCGTCTTCGACGGTGTCGTCGTAGAAATCACGGAGGACGCTGATCGCGCGGAAGCCCAAATTCTTGAAGAATAGCTGTGCGTCCAAGTTCGTTTCGCGAACTTCCAGCATGATGCGGTTGCGTCGTTCGTGCGACAGTTTGCCGAACAGCTTGCTGCACATCGAATTGCCGACGCCGTTGCGGCGTTGGGCGGGGTGGACGGCGAAATTCAGGATGTGCAATCGGTTCTTGTGCAATTCGTAGATCATGAAGCCGACGATCTCGTCGTCTTTCTCGGCGACCATGCCGATGCAGTTGCGTTGACGCAAGCAGCGGATGAAATCTTCCTCGGTCCAAGCGAATTCGAAACAGTTCTGTTCGATCGCAAGGACAGACGGCATGTCGCGGCGAATCATCCAGCGGATGTGCACGCAGACCGGAGTTTCTTTGGTTTGTTTCACTTCTGGGCTCCTTTCCAGCGAGACGAAACCCGACCACGTTCCGCAGCCGGCAATCCGAAAAATGCGTCAACAAAACCAGCAAATCGTCCCGATCATCGCGTCGTTTGCCGTGTGCGGGGAAAATAGCAAACGACCCGTTAGGAACCAAGACAGATTGTGAAGTCTTTCCGATTGGCGCGTTCTTCGCTCTCACTGCATGTTTTCAGGGCGCGTGTGCCCCGCCCCGACCGGATCCCGTGACGAACCGGATCAATCATCGAGGGCGCTGCGCTCTTCCCATGGACCTATCCAAATTCAAACGGGTCGGATGGGGGGATGCTAGCGAAAATCCAGGAAACCCAAAATTATTTTTCGCTCAACTCAACTCAGCTTGCCAAAGCCCTAGGGCCGGGTTCTGGATGAAGTAGAATTCGCTGCCGTCGACGTCGGTGTGCCAACCGTCGGTCAGCTTGCTGACGTCGTAGCGTTTCATCAGCTGATTGATGTCGCCGGGCGTGTACCCGACCGACGCGATTTCGTCGGCCGACAGCTTTCCGGCCCCGTAGACGACTTCGAAGCGGTTTTCGTGGGAGCCGTGGACCAGGTGGGCGGCGGCCGATGGGTTGGCGGCCAGGTCTTCGTTTTCGGCAACCAGCTGTACAATCTCGTTTTTGGTGCGGTAGCCATACTTTCGGATCAGACGGTCGATTTCGCTGTCTTCGCCGAATTCTTCTACCGCGGGGCCGAGGATCGTCAGCCGTCCGCCGGTAGCGATCGCCAGTCGGGTTCGGTAGATCGCTTTGTTGCCCAGCCACGTGCTCTTGAATTCGGACGGATCCAAGTAGGCGACAACATGCTGCGGCGGTTTTTCCAGGTGCGTGATGTTGACCTTGTACGCCAGTTCGGCGGCCTTGAAGAATGTTTCATGGTCGTCGCCGATGTACAGCCCGCGGGTGTGAAGTGTTCCGTCGCGCATTTGCTGGATCACAGTCAACGCATAAACGATCGGCATCCCTTTGCAGAATTCGTCTTGGGCGTAGTTCAGGATTTGTCGCAGCGGCGTGTCGGCCTGTCCCAACGTTTGTTCGATGCCGTAGACGGCGCTCAAGTAGTGGCTTTCGTTGATCCCTTCGACCCCGCCGGTCCCGACGAAGACGTTTTTGTTGTAGTTGGCCATCCCGATGACTTCGTGCGGGACGACTTGGCCGATGGAAAAGATCAGGTCGTGTCCGCCATCGCGGAGCATCTTGTTAACTTGCGCTTTCCAGGGTTTGTTGTACAGCCCGCCGGTCACCTCGGAAACGAAGGACGCCGGAACGGTTCCCAGGGTCACGACATCGTCTCGCCAGCGGTGCGGTCGAAACAGGTCCAAAGGCACACCGGGAAACATGTGCGAAAGCTGTTCCGGTTTCATCGGACTGTGGGTGCCCAGGGCGGGCATGATGTCGGCGACACGCTCGCCCAGCATTTCGTGGCACAGCGCGGTGATCTCGCCGGCGCGGCTGAACAGTCGCGTGTGGTCCGGGGGCAACAGCAACGCCTTGCTCGGCTGGCCGATCTTGGCAAACGTTTCTTCGAGTGCCGCTCGCAGGTCGTCGGAGGTCAGCGATGTCGTTTCGCTGCCGGTTTCAAAGTAGGTGGTCATTTTTCTTCCTGGCTGCCGTGGCAATCACGGGGGATCATCCGCCCGGGGCCGTCGTTACCGTAGTGGAGTTGAAGTGCGGCTTCGAAGTCGGCTCGCGTCTTGAGTTTAACGAGCGACAGGCGAACCGTTTCGTATTGGGGATGGGACTGGCTGTATTTGATGGCGAATTTTCGCATCAGCAAGGGGGCGCGGGCTTCGCCATAGGTTTGTTCGCACAGTGCAAAGTGCTCGCGCATCACGGCGGCTTGTTGAAACAGCGTGGGCGGTTCGGGCAGCGGCCGTCCGGCGGCGAGTGCGCGGGCTTGCTGGAAGATCCAGGGGTTGCCGATCGCGCCGCGGGCGACGGTGACGCCGTCGATCCCCGTTTGATCGATCATCCGCAAACAGTCCGCCGCCGAGAACAAGTCGCCGCTGCCAAGAATCTTCATCGATTCTCCGACGTGGGATTTAACGTCACTCAGGAACTCCCAACGGCTCGGTCCGACGTAGCGTTGCACGACCGTCCGTCCGTGCACGGTGGCGGCAGCCAGTCCGGCGTCACGTGCACCGTCCAGGATCTCGAAGAACGCGTCCCGCGATTCCGCCGAATCGTCGATGCCGCGACGCATTTTGACGGTGACGGGAATGTGGGCTGGGACGATGTCGCGCGTCCGCTGCAGGATTTCGATCGCCACCTTGGGCTGGGAGAGGTGAAATCCGCCCCGGCATCGTCCCAAGACTTTCTTCACCGGGCAGCCGAAGTTGATGTCGATGATGTCGAACCCGGCTTCGACCAATTTCAGAGCCCCGAGCGAAAACTGTTCCGGTTCGGCCCCCATCAATTGCCCGCCGACGGGGTGTTCGTCGGGGTGGATGTCCAAAAAGTGCTTGGTCTTTTGCCGTTTCCCCAGCGCCAACAGGAACTGATCCAGCATCACTTCACAGACGCTGTAGCTGGCGCCATGTCGGCGCGCGATCACCCGCATGGGTAAGTCGCTGTAACCGCTCAACGCCGCCTGGACGACCGGAAATCCGATCGCGACGTCGCCGATCTTCAGTTCCCGGTACCGATTCGGGGATGCGGTCGCGGCCGCGGACCGGCCGGGACCGACGTGACGATCGGTGGTGTGAAGGGTGCCCCCATTCAATTCCCCAAGCGGACCGGTCATGATGTTGCGTTCTCTGAATAACCTTGCTGACGAATTGTCATTTTACGATAGCCCAACGAACATGAAGATCGAAACCGCCTCTTTCGGAACCGCCGACGATCAGCCGATCACCCGTTACACGCTCGTCAATTCAAGCGGTCACAAAGTCAGTGTGATGAACTATGGCGCCACGCTGTTGGACGTCGAGGTTCCCGATCGCGATGGCACCTTGGCCAACGTCAACTTATGTTTTGACAATTTGGATCGATACGTTGCCGGCCACCCGTATTTTGGCAGCAGCGTCGGTCGGTTCTGCAACCGGATCGGCAACGCGAAATTCACGATCGATGGCACTGAGTATGCTCTGGTCGTCAATCACGGAAAACACCAACTGCACGGCGGGAACAAGAATTTTTCCTACCAGGTCTGGTCCGCCGAAACACTGGAGCAGGACGGATCGGTGGGCGTGCGATTCCGTTTGACCAGCCCCGACGGGGACAACGGTTTTCCCGGCACCGTCCAGGCGATCGCCGAGTACAGCTGGAATGACGCCGATGAGCTGAAAATCGTCTATTCGGCGACGACCGACCAAGCGACGCATGTCAATTTGACCAACCACAGCTACTGGAACCTGCGGGGGGCCGGATCCGGAACGGCCAAAGGCCACGTCGCGACTATCCAGGCCGATCAGTACTTGGACGTCGATGACGACTTGATTCCCACCGGCCAGTCCAACGACGTGGCCGAGACGCCGCTGGATTTTCGAACCCCCACCCCGCTGGGCGATCGCGTCGATCAATTGCCGGCAACCAAGGGCTACGACCACTGCTACATCGTCCGTGGCGAACCCGGCCAGCTACGCACGGCGGCCTTGGTGGTCGATCCGGAATCGGGGCGAACGCTGGAGATTGAAACGACCCAGCCGGGCATCCAGCTGTACACCGCCAATCATCTCGGCGGCGGGCCGGAAACCGGCGGCAACGGATCCCACGACGCGTTCTGCTTGGAGACGCAGCATTTTCCCGATGCCCCCAACAAGCCGAATTTCCCCAGCACCCTGCTGCGGCCGGGCGACGCGATGTCCGAAACGACCATCCATCGCTTCGGCGTGCAGTGAGGTCGGGTGTGGGATAGGCTTCCAGCCTGTCGAACTGTGTTGTGAATGACAGGCTGGAAGCCTATCCCACATTCTTTCACAGTTCCCTGAGTTTGATGTTTCGGTAGTGGACCTCCAGCGGTGGTCCGCTGTGGACTTGCAATGCGATCACTCCGTCGCGTTCGATTTCGGGATCTTGTTCGGTGTAGTCGACGGTTTGGACGCCGTTCAGAAAGATCTGGATCCGGTCGCCGCGGGCGATGATCTTTAAGGTGTTCCACTGGCCGCGGCGGACGGCTTTCATCGCGACCTCGGGAGATTCCGCCAAGAACTTTCGCCGTCGTGATTCGTCGTACAACGCGCCCCAGCAAGTGCCGTTGGGCATGAATCCGATGTCGGCCTGGTAGCCGATGACTTCGGTATCGTTGGGGATCCGTTTGGTGCGGAACTGGACGCCGGCATTGCTACCTTGGCCGACCAGTTTCGCGTCGACGGTCAATTCAAAGTCGCGGTAGGTCTTGTTGGTGCACAGGAACTGGTTGGCGGGGATCTTTTCGCTGGCGCTGCCGGCGATGATCGCACCGTCTTGGACGCGGAACCATTTTTCGTCGCCGTTCCAGCCGTCGAGTGATTTTCCGTCGAACAGCTGAACCTGGTCGTCGGTGGATGTGTCCGCGGCTGACGAGACCGCTGGCATCACAAGAGCCGGCAACAACACTGCGGTCGCCAGGGCGGCTGCAGACGACAAACCGCGCAGAAACGTGGAACGCGAAACGCAGGGCAGCAGAACGCTGGGCATGGGAGAGATTCCGATGGCGGGGAACGCCGAAAGTCCGGCGGATTGTGAAACGGGCAGCGATCATGATAATAACGCTTTGCCCTTCCGTGCGAATCGATCGGTTCCGGTTTTTTCGTCTTCTAACATTCCCCCCCTTCAACGCCGTCAACCATGTCCCAGCTGAACAAATACTCCAGCAAGATCACGCAACCGAAAAGTCAGGGTGCCTCCCAAGCGATGCTTTACGCGACGGGAATGACCCGCGAGGACATGGACAAGCCCCAGGTCGGGATCGCGAGCGTCTGGTACGAAGGGAACAGCTGCAACATGCACCTGCTGGATTTGGCCGCCGAGGTCAAGCAAGGGGTTCAAGCGGCCGGGATGGTCGGAATGCGCTTCAACACCATCGGCGTCAGCGACGGGATCTCGATGGGCACCGACGGAATGAGTTATTCGTTGCAGAGTCGCGATCTGATCGCCGATTCGATCGAAACGATCATGGGCGCCCAGTGGTATGACGGACTGATCGCCTTGCCGGGCTGCGACAAGAACATGCCGGGATGTTTGATCGCGATGGGGCGTTTGAATCGTCCGGCGATCATGGTTTACGGTGGCACGATCAAACCCGGATTCCGCAACGGTGAAAAGCTGGACATCGTCAGCGCGTTCCAGTGCTACGGCCAATTCATCGCCGGCCAGATCAGCGACGATGAACGTCAAGAGATCGTCGAGAAAAGCTGTCCCGGTGCCGGCGCTTGTGGCGGCATGTACACGGCCAACACCATGGCCACGGCGATCGAAGCGTTGGGCATGTCGTTGCCCTACTCGGCCAGCACCCCGGCCGAAGACCCGCAAAAAAAAGACGAGTGCCGAAAGGCCGGTGAAGCGATCTTGGAATTGCTTAAGAAAGACATCAAGCCGCGCGACATCATGACCCGCACCGCGTTCGAAAACGCGATGGTCACCGTGATGGCACTTGGCGGCAGCACCAACGCCGTGTTGCACTTGATCGCGATGGCGCGCAGCGTCGGTGTGCCGCTCTCGATCGATGATTTCCAATCGGTCAGCGATCGGATTCCCTACCTGGCGGATCTAAAACCCAGCGGTCGGTTTGTCCAAGAAGACTTGCACTCCATCGGTGGGACGCCGGCGGTGATGAAGTACCTGTTGGAAAAGGGGTTGATGGATGGATCCTGTTTGACCGTGACCGGAAAGACACTTGCTGAAAACGTCGAGTCGTTGCCGGGGCTGAAAGAAGGTCAAAAGATCGTCAGCACGGTGGAAAAACCGATCAAACCCAGCGGCCACATTCGAATTCTCAAAGGCAGTTTGGCGCCCGAGGGTGCGGTGGCAAAGATCACCGGCAAGGAGGGGCTGAAATTCACCGGCCCGGCGCGCTGCTTTGACAGCGAAGAAGACATGTTGGCGGCGCTGGAGGAAAAGAAGATTCAGAAAGGCGACGTGGTGGTGATTCGCTATGAAGGACCGCAAGGTGGTCCCGGCATGCCCGAAATGTTGACACCGACCAGCGCCATCATGGGGGCCGGATTGGGGTCCGACGTCGCGATGATCACCGACGGGCGATTCAGCGGCGGCAGCCACGGTTTCATCGTCGGCCACGTCACCCCCGAAGCCCAACTCGGCGGCCCGATCGGATTGCTTCGCGACGGCGACTCGATCACGATCGACGCAGAAACCAACGCGTTGGACGTCGCGCTGACCGACGAAGAACTCGCCGAGCGGAAATCGGCTTGGACCGCACCGCCGCTGAAGGCCGAGCGTGGGACGCTGTACAAGTACATCAAGACCGTCAAAACGGCCAGTGAGGGTTGCGTGACCGACGAGTAGGATGCGAGGATCAGAAAGCGTTACAATGCACCTTTCTGATTCCCCCCTTCGATTCCCTCCTTGCTCTAAATGCGAATTATGAAACTTCGTCTTTTCGCCGCGTTGCTTGTCGGACTGGTCACCATTTCTGCCCGGGCGGACGATTCCGGCGGCGGCAAGGCGGTGGACGCCGAATCTCAGTGGATCACGTCGATCGCGGCGGCCGGTGACGGGAGCTTTGTTGCCGGCACCGCGACCGGATTGTTGCTGCGTCCAGGCACCGTGTCGCGGTTCCAACCCGACGCGCCCGGCGACTTGGAACCGCTTTACGAGCACCCTGCTGCGGTGTGGTCCGTGGCAGCCACCTCGGACGGGAAGACGATCGCCAGCGCCGACTACAAAGGCAACTTGGTGATCTATGACGTTGCCTCCAAGACGCCGACGACGCACGAGGCGGTGTTTGAACGCTGGTGCCAAAAGATCGTCGTTTCGCCGGATGACCAGATGATCGTTGCCGGGAACGAATCCGGAAAACTGTTCGCCTGGAGCATCGCCGACGCCAAGGTGTCCAAATCGGTCGAACTTAGTCCGGCCTCAATTACCTCGCTCGCTTTCTCGCCGAACAAGACGCAATTGGCAGCGACCGATGGCGACGGCAAAGTGCACCTGTTGAAGTGGCCCGAACTGGAAAGCGTGGGCAGTGCGGCCGTCGGCGAGGAGACCGCTTGGTGCGTGGCGTACGAAAGCGACACGTCGTTGATCGTCGGCTCGGCCGACCGAAACCTGTACCGCGTGGAAGCCAAGCCGGAAGCGAAACCGGAATCGATCGCCAAGGGGACCGACTGGATCACACGGATCGCGGTTTCCGACGCGGGGCAAATCGCCGCTTCGGAAGTCAGCGGAAAGATCCATTTCGCTTCGGGCGGCAGCGTGTCGACGATCGGTGCCGAAAGCGGCGTGTGGGCGTTGTGTTTCCGCGGCTCAGGGCAATTGCTGGTGGGAACCCGCAAGAACGGCATCGTCACCGCCGGCCAACGTTGGGCATGGAAACCCGTCGCGGCGAAACCGGCTGAGGCAAAAGAATGACGCGTCCGGAGTCCCCGGCAAGTCGAGAGCAAACCGAACGAACGAAACCGAAACAGCCCCTGGAATATGTCGCCCGCTTCGGTTCGATGCGAATCCTGGGCGTGCTCAGTGCACGCGAACCGTTTCGTTACAGCGACCGAGTGGTGGCGCGAACCGAGCGAGGGACCGAGATCGCGACGGTGTTGTGCGAGGCAACGCCCAACGCGTTGGAGGCGATGCAGGAGCCGACTGCGGGCAAGATCATCCGGCGACTTTCCGCCGATGATTTGAACCAGTGGGAACACATCCAGGGCCAGACACGCGACGATTTGGCGATTTGTCAAAAGTGTGTCGATGCGCGGCGGTTGAAAATGGATTTGGTCGACGTCGAACGCCTGTTGGGTGGAGAACGGGTCGTCGTCTATTACGTCGCCGAGGGACGCGTCGATTTTCGCCAACTGGTCCGTGATCTGGCCGCAGAATTCCAGACCCGGATCGAAATGCGTCAAATCGGGGTCCGCGACGAAGCGAAACTGCTGGCCGACTACGGTGACTGTGGCCAGCCATTGTGCTGTGCGACGTTTTTGAGCAAGATGCCGCCGGTGTCGATGAAGATGGCTAAACTACAGCGGTCAACCCTCGATCCGACCAAAATCTCCGGGCGGTGCGGGCGGCTGAAGTGTTGTTTACGCTATGAATTTGAGACCTATGAGCAATTGGCAGCCGAATTGCCGCCGATCGGGGCGGAGATTTTGACCCGGGAAGGCAATGCAGCGGTCTTGGCTCACGACATTCTTTCGCAACAATTGATGGTGCGTACGGATGACAATCGGAGGATACTGTTGGGTGTCGACCAAGTCGTTCGCGTGACCAAGGCTCCGCCACCGGCAAAAAACCGCCGCGGCGGACGCAAGGGTGGATCCAAGGACTCGTGACAGACGGTCTGGGAATGATGGTAGGGGTGATGATGTGATGACAGAGCCAACAATCAAATCAAGATAGACCGTGACATGAGCAACGAATTGACCAACTCGCCCCTCCAAGCAATGCGAAAGTTGTTGAAGGAGGATTCGCGGTACAAATACGAAGCGTATCAGTTCATTCGTGAGGCATTGCAGTTCGCCCACGAACATCTGCCCGAATTGACACAGGCGACCGTTTCGGGGGACTCGCTCTCCAAGGGCCGTCCCAAACACATCACCGGTCAGCAGCTTTGTGAAGCCTGTCGTCGTTACGCCATCGACCAGTACGGTTACCTGGGCAGCATGGTGCTGGGGTCGTGGGGGATCAAATCGACCAGCGACTTTGGCGAGATCGTTTACAATCTGATCCGCATCGAACAGATGCGCAAGAGTGAATCGGATCGACGCGAAGACTTTGATGACGTCTACCCCTTTGAAGGGGCCTTCGAGCCCGAGTTTGCCTTGCCCAAACTGGTCGACGATCTGGAGTGTTAGTCGCCCGCTGTCGTAGCTGCGCTCGCCAGAGCGTAGAACCAACCGGGGATCCACCTTCTGGCGAAGGTAGCTACGATTGTCTCGTCCAGGCGAATCGTCGGTTCGGTTACCTCTCTTTCCCCCCCCGACGAAGTTTCCCAGAAGCTGCGTCTTTTCCTCCGCGCATTCTATGACCTTCTCTCGCCCAGCCCTGTGTTCAAGCGTTTTTCCGACGTCTTGCGTTTCCGCTTGTTCGCTTGTTGCTCTGGCGTTTGTCACCGGAGTTCTGCTTCCGTCGCCATGCCAAGCGCAAGACGCCGCGGTCCAACCGGCGGCTGAAGAGCGGGCAGCGTCGACCGAATCCGAGGCTCGGCCGGCGGACGAAACGGCGAACGAGCAGAAACCGAAGGAGAAGGCGCGGAAGAGCTATCTGGGGCGCGTCGTCGCGAAACCGATGAGCCATCTGGGAGCGTCCTGGTTGGTGCGACCGGAACGGGACCAGGAAGAGAACGCGTCGGAGTCGTTTCAAAAACTGGATCTCAAACCGGGCATGGTGCTCTGTGACCTCGGTTGTGGCAACGGCTATTGGACCTTGCCGATGGCCAGGAAGGTCGGCGAAGAAGGTGCGGTGTATGCCGTCGACATCCAACCGCAGATGTTGCAAAAACTTCGTCAACGAGCCGATCAATTTGGCCTGAAAAACATCCGTCCGGTGCTGGGGACGATCGACGATCCTAAGTTGCCGGAAAACGAAATCGACTTGCTGTTGATGGTCGACGTGTACCACGAGTTTTCGCATCCGCAATCGATGCTGTGGGAGATCCGCCGTTCGCTGACGCCGACCGGAGTGGTCGCGTTGTTGGAATACCGCAAGGAAGACCCGAGCGTGCCGATCAAGTTGCTGCACAAGATGTCCAAACGCCAGATCATGAAAGAGTATCAGGCGAACGGTTTCAAATTGGTGCGCGAGTACAACGAATTGCCCTGGCAACACCTGATGTTCTTCGCCCGCGACGACAGCCCCCTGGAAGCGATCGAGCCCGAGCCGACCGACCAGGTGCTCAAGCGAATCGGAACCGCAGCGGCACAGTGACGACTGGTGTGTACGACGGCCCTTCCGGGCGGTCGACGGCGCGGTGATTACATGCGCACCAAGTGAAGAACGCAACCTCCCTCGGAAGCATTGGTGTCTACACAAATCGGCTCGCAATCGAGGGC
>NZ_JACEHH010000075.1 GCF_014154935.1 Stieleria mannarensis | reverse complement strand
AAAGAACGCTTCTACGCAACTGGCCCGATTCCTGAGTCACTGCGTGCCCTGACCGATCAATGGAAAGGGGCCAAAAGCATTTGCCAAGCGAATACTTGCACGAGTCGTGGCGACAAACAAACAAGTGATATCCGCTACTACATTTCAAGCCGCCCGGCACGTGTAGGTGAATTCGCAAATAGCGCTCGTCGCCACTGGGGCATCGAAAGCATGCACTGGGTTCTCGATGTTGTGTTTCATGAGGATTCGAGTCGGCTCCGAACCAAAAACGCTACGTCGAATATGAGCTTCACTCGTCGGTTTGTCACGACGCTTCTCAAGCGAGACACCCGGAAGAAGAGTCTTAGGCGGAAACGGAAAATCGCCGGCTGGAACACCGCATTTCTCGAAAAACTCCTGTTTGCAGCCTAATTTTGGTGCGATCGTCGTGACGGCGCAGGCACGTCCAGAATAAGTCGGTTAATGTCGCTCATTTCTTTCGAATTACGCCGCGCTACTCTTGAGCGAATGTTGTTTTGAGGGATGTGTCATAATTGCTCGCAGGACACCGATCATTGCTGAAAGTTTTGCAGCAGCTGCGATCGTGTACTGAATGGAAGCAACGTCGAGTTGATCTGCTTGCCATTTGGGACGAGTTTCTTCCGTTGCTTGAAGTTCGGCTGAATGAACAACCAATAGTCAACGTTTTGGAGGTTGTGGAGCAGGAGCAGGTCGTTCGTTCGCGAGTCCGCTATCGGATTGAACCTGACTGCTGGGCGGAAGCTTACGTTCTCAAGCCGATCTATCAGCGCGGGCGGTTGCCTGGTGTAATCGCGTTTCACTCAACCGTTCCCGAGACGATGCGTCAGCCGGCGGGGATTGAGGGGGAACCGGAAAAGGCGTTTGGACTGAGGCTTGCGCAGCAGGGTTACGTCGCGCTCTGCCCTCGCTGTTTTTTGTGGGACGATGGGCATCGGCATTTTTTCTCCTGGCACGCACGACGGCAGGTGCGAAAGTTGCAACGCCGCCATCCCGGCGCCAGGGGCATGGCCAAAATGCTTCACGACGCACGGGTGGGGCTCGATGTCCTGGCCAGTCTGCCGGAGGTGGATGAAGCTCGGCTCGGGGCCGTCGGGCATTCTCTTGGCGCTAAGCAGGTGCTTTATCTGACCGCTTTCGACGAGCGCGTCCGCGTCGCGGTCAGCAGCGAAGGAGGGATCGGTCGCAGCTTCTCTAACTGGTCGGCGCCTTGGTACTTGGGAAAAGACCGCTGCGTGGAGGATGCTGAGCGTGATCACCACGAATTGCTCGCTTTGATCGCTCCACGCGCGTTTCTGCTGATCGGGGGTGATTCCGCCGACGGGGAACACAGCCGGCCGTTTATCGACGCGACCCTGCCAGTGTATCGCTTGTACGACCAACCGCCACGGATCGAATTGTTTAATCATCAGAAGGGGCACACCGTGCCGCCGGAAGCCGAGCGGCGGATTTATGATTGGTTTGATGCGTATCTGTGATTGACGGGGTTTGGCGGGATCAGGGGCGTGGGAGTGGCGATGCTTTGGTAGTGGGAGGGATCGGCGTTGCGCGCAGGGTATCAGTTGCGCGGCGTGAGCCTGGGGCGGGCAGCCGTGGCCGATCGACGTGTGGAGGCCGGTCGCTTACACGTCACTGCAAGTGACGGTCGCTGACGTGGTTTGCTGGTGCGGGGGAGGCCGGTCGCTTGGGACCGTCGGAAGAATAAGTGGCGGGGATTGATTGTGGGATAGGCTTTCAGCCTGTCGTTTTCGCCATGACAGGCTGGGAGCCTATCCCACTTATTCTTCCGCCGGTCGCTCACGCGTCCCGCGGGCATGGCGCAATCGCCTCCAGAGCCGGGCGAATCGTGGGCGTTTGGCGAAGTCGATCGCCAGCGGTGTCAGGATGACGACGTTGTAGAGCAGGATGATGATGGCCAACCCCAGCAGCGTGAAGTCTTTCGGTTGGGCGTCGAGTGTGGCGTGAAAGAAGAACACGTCGCTGAGGAGTCGGTTTTCATTGTCGCTGCCGCCTAGGGTGCCGGAGAACGGTAGCGACGGAAACCAGACGAACACCCGCGGCAGATCCGGCACGATCGCCCAAAGGCCGCCGAGCGTCATCGCCGGGCCGATACTCTTGAAGCCTTTTCGCCGGATCAGCGCACAGCTGAGCGCTGCGGCACCGCCGCAGGCCATCCCGACACCAAAATGCATGGTTGTGAAGGCCATCGTTCTCTGGTCCTTTCAAGGGTGAGGGGGGATCGCCCGCCGGCGGAAAGTGGGATAGGCTTCCAGCCTGTCGTTCTCTGAGTGACAGGCTGGAAGCCTATTCCACGGGCTATTCGGCATTTCTTGATTTTAGCAGCATCCGCAGCGCATTTTTGAAATGACGCGGGCGTAGATGCATCAGTTTCGACGGTCGCAGGTGATCGATCGTCGGCCAAAGTGTTTTCACGCGAAGATGTTCTCGGCGATAGCGCCCGGGCGTGACGCCGCCGGCGATCGCGCGCGCCGTCTTCTCGATCCGTCGGTCGCCGAACCCGCTGTGATCGACCGCGACCAGCTGCCCCCGGTCTACGGTTGCGATCTGCTTTTCGACGCGGACTCCCTCGGCGGTCAATTGGACAACCAGGATGCATCCGGTTTGCTCGGTCCGATTCCAGTGGATTCTGCCGCCGTCGGAAAAATAAACGCCGTCTGCCAGAAAATTGCCCATCGAGTAGATGATCGGCGTTCCCTGGTAGATCTCTAATCCCTGCAGAACGTGCGGATGATGCCCCAGGATCAATGAGGCTCCCGCATCGACCAACGCCCGCGCCTGTTGCTGTTGGGCAGGCGATGGAACCAGAAAACGCTCCTCGCCCCAGTGGATCGAGACGACCACATGATCGGCGGTCGAGCGAAGCTGTTTTGTTTGACCGATCAGCAGCTCCAGATCCAGTGGAGCAACGCCCCAATCACGATCGGATGCGAATTGATAGGGTCCGCTGCGATGATCAACGGCACCGACGAATGCGATTCTCAGGCCGTTTGATTCCAAGATGGCCGGCGCGGTCGCCTCGTTCAGATTCATCCCCGCCCCGAAGTGCGGCAATTGGACTTCATCCAATAAACCCCGCATTCGCTTAAATCCACATTCGAAACCGTCAAACATGTGATTGTTGGCAAGTGTCACCACGTCAAACCCTGCATCTTTGACCGCGCGCACGAATTCCGGGTCGGCGATCACACGGGGTTCGGCGGGGACGGCCCGGTCGTCACAAACGAACGTGCACTCCAGATTTCCGAACACGATGTCGCATTCGGCAAACACTCGGGCGACGTCTTCGTCAACCAATCGCGGGCAGCGGCGGTAGGGGACGCCGGCGGGAGGCGTGTTGAGGAGCAGGTCGCCAACGGCGGCAAGCCGGACGCGTGGGGATGCGGGGGCGGAGGTGTCGAGCAAGGTAGGTCGGGCCCTTACGTTTCGGTTTACGGGAGGGGTTGATGCGCTTGATGGTATTTGAAACTGCGACAGGAGCAATCCCGCGACGCGAAGCCAAAACGGAGAGGCCCGGACGCTAGTATTCCGCCGCAGCGTAATTTGTGGGTAGCCGATGCGATCAGACGGTCGCCGTGTTCTCCGAACTCGGCGACCAGAAAGCGAAGCTTTGCCCCGCGCCGAGTTCGGAGAACACGGCGACTGTTCGGCCCAATCGAAAACGAATTTGCGATTCACCACTCTTATTCGCTGTAACCGTTAGAACGCCTGTGGGGCTGCGGTCCGAACGATTTTTGCACCGAGACTCTTTTTCGATGGGGGGATCACCGATTATGCTCTTCGCGGATCGGCCGGCGGATTGATCGACGTCCAAGCGTCTCCGGCAAAGGCGGCCCGGCAGGAGGAATCGCCGGATCATTACCCCCATCCGGTCGATTCGGCAAAACCGGCCTGGTCGAAAAGTTGGCCTGAGCGAAAAACTGGCCTGGCCGACGGCGGGTGCTGCCAGTCGTTTAAAATGTTGTTCTGGCGGTGGTCTCTGTGTCAGGACTGTCGCACGATTGTCTCCCCATCATCCGTGAGCCGTTTTCTATGGTTTCCTCAGCTTCCACCCCCGCGACCGCGATCGCAACCGAGCGAGGAAGTCACGCCGGCGCGGGGCTGTCCATTGAGGTGATCGATAGCGTGGACGGCGTGCGTGAGTTTCGAGAACGCTGGGGGGCGGAAGCGACGTTTGATGTCAGCCGCAGTCAGGATCTGCAATGGCTGGAAGCGATTTGTTTGGGTTTGCGTCACCGCCCCTTCCTGATCGTCGCCCGACGCGACGGAGCGATGGTGGGGAAATTGCCGCTGATCGCTGTACGGAGTCTGTTGTTCGGCAAGTTTCTGGTCAGTCTGCCCTACGTCAACACCAGCGGTGTAAATGCTGTCGACGACCACGTGGCGGGGCATTTGGTCGATCATGCCGCTGACTTGGCTGACAAATTGGACGTACGTCACTTGGAGTTGCGGCACGAGCTTGAACTCAGCCATGCGAAGCTCGGGAGCACGTTGACGTCGAAGGTTCACATGCGTCTGCCGCTCCCCAAAACTCAAGACGAACTCTGGTCACAGTTCAAATCGAAGGTCCGAAATAAGGTCAAGAAAGGGGACCGACAGGAATTTGATCTGCAATGGGGAGCAGAAGGGCAACTGGCGGGGTTCTACGATGTGTTCAGCCGAACCATGCGTGACCTGGGCACGCCGGTGTACTCACAAGAGCTGTTCCGGTCGATCCTGTCGGTGTTTGGCGGCGACGCCGAACTGTGTGTGGTGCGCAAGCAGGACCGCCCTGCGGCAGTGGCGCTTTTAATTCACGGTCCGGAATCCACCTTCGTTCCCAGCGCTGCGTCACTACACGAGCTGAATTCGACGAACGTCAATGACTGGATGTACTGGCAACTGCTCAAGCGTGCGATCGAGCGTGGCAAACCCGTCTTCGACTTCGGCCGCTGCACACCCGAGGGCAACACGTTTACGTTCAAGAAGAAATGGGGTGCAGAGCCTGAACCTGCGGTCTGGCAATACTATGTCCGCCAGGGAAACGTGACGGATGTGCGACCGGAAGGCGGGAAATACGATCGCGCCGTCGATCTGTGGAAGAAGCTGCCGCTGCCGCTGACCCGGTTGATCGGGCCGTCGATTGTTCGCGGGATTCCGTGACGGACCGTTCAGAATTCACGCTAAGATGCCAGCCCGAAAGATGCCAGCCCGAATGCGTGAGCGAGGGGCTCCGCACGCTCCCCGGCCAACGCATGCTGGTTTGAGCAGCAGGCCATGGATGCGTTACGAGACGCCGACTCTTCACTACGGAGCGCCGATGCAAGCACGTACCTCAGACGACAGGCCGCGCCCGCAGTGGGATAGGCTTCCAGCCTGTCGATCTCGGCATGACAGGCTGGAAGCCTATCCCACATTCAGTATCCGGGTGGCTGGGAGGTTCTAATGAACGATTCGCATCTGGCAATGGCGTTGCGACGGCTGCCGGGCATCACTGTGTTTGTATCGGCCCTGGTGATGGCTCGGTTTCACCTCAGCAGTCCGGGCATCGCCGTTGGAATCGCCTTCGTCGCATTCTCGCTCTGCCTCGCTGTGCGGTCCGGCTGGTTGTGGATTGTCCCGACGGCGATCGTCGCCGGCAGCATGTATCCCGTCACCGGCAGCTTGCTGGTTTCATTCGGTGATGTCTTTGTCGTTGCCGCGGTCGCGAGTGTGCTGCTTCGCGGCCGATTCGCACAGATTGACCGCCCGCTTTGCGGTCTGTTGATCGCCTTGCTGATCGTTTCAGGTGTGGGGGCGGTGCGCGGCTGGATCAGCCTGCCAGAGTCCCGCTGGGACGATCAGCTGAATCTGTATCTATCTCAGCTCAATGCGGCGTCTCAATTCAAGGGGTACTTGATGGGGACGCTGTTGGCGGCCGCGTTTTTCACCGAATTCCGCGGGTCGCCTGGGTTGACGTGGAACCGATTGGTCCAAGGCATTCGAATCAGTGCCCTGGTCGTTGCGATCATCGTCTTGATCGAACGTTCGTTTGCCTACGGTGTGTTTGAGTTTTCGACACAGTTTCGCGCCACCGGCCCATGCACTTCGATGCACATCGGTGGCCAGCACATCGACGGATACTGGGCGTTGGCGTTGCCGTTCTTGCTGTTTGTGGGGCGGAAGGATGTGGGACACGTCGGGTGGCGAGGGGCATTCAACACCGTGGTCCAGGTCGTCTCGATCTACGCAATTTTTGTAACGATGTCACGGTCGACGGTTGCATTGGCGGCCGGTTTCGTGCTTGCCAGCGTTGTCGTGCACACTTGGGCTTGGATCTCAAACCGGATGACGAAACGTGTGGGCTTGGTCGGCGCATCGGTGATGGCGATGCTGTTGGTCGCGATGTGGTTTGCGGGCGGCGCGGTAAAGCGGCGTTATGAAACGACGCGTGCGGATCTGCAAGTGCGAATCGATCATATGAAAGAGATTGTCGTGATGTCGTCGGACATCGACCCGTTCCTCGGACGTGGTCTCGGGACCTATCCGTTGGAACATCGACGTCACCGCGGGTTGAGCGAATCGTTGCTTCGTGTTTCCGGGGATGCTGGGCAAGGTGGCATTGTGGCGCAGCCGGATCCTCGGATCTACTTGGAACAATTCGTCGATCCGAATCGCCCCGGACCATGGGACGTTCAGCTGCGCTACGCACCGCTGGGCAATGCGAGCGATGACCATCCGGCGTCTTGGGCACTGATGGTCTGTCACAAAACGCTACTGCAATCGTACGGGTGTGTGCGTGGTCCTGGGGGGGCGACGATTGTCGCGCCGATGGTCGGCTCGGGCGGCTTGATGGAGACTCGCTTTGAGATCGATGTCAGTCAGTTGAGGCAACGACGCCACGAACGCCGCTGGGACCAAGCGATCCCGCCGACCACGTTGTCACTGATCGCACATGGTTCGCGTCCCCTTCGACTGGATTCAATTGACGTGGTCGATGCGGATGGAGAAGCCGTGCTCCGCAACGGCGATTTTGCGCAGGGATCGCGTTGGTGGTACTTTACCGGCGGCGACCACTTGGTTTGGCGCGCGAAGAACGCCTGGTTGCATACCAGGGTGGAATTGGGCTGGACCGGCGTGTTGCTTTGGCTTGCCCTGACCGTCCTGCTCGGCTGGCGGTCGCTCAAAATGCTGAGATCGACGAACGACGCAGGCGACGCGGCCGAGTTGAATCCTGAACGCGGTAAGGTCGGCATCTTCCTACTGGTCGGCTGGATCTCGATGTCGTTGTTCGGGACGCTGCTCGACACGCCATGGATCGTTCAGTCACTCTACCTGACCTCCGTTGCTATCACCGTCAAGCTGCCGCAGGACGCGGCCGATACCTAAACAAATCAGTAGCACATCAAACCGGTTTTCAACTACGGCGGCTTGAACCTGGAATTCAAGGTGCGGTGGATGCTTACTCGAGTTCCACCAAGCCATTCGCGACCTTGGTGGGGCACCATTTTCTTGTTGCTAACTCTCGCCGGAAACTCGCATGCAGGCTGCACAGTGTTGTATTTCCCAATCCCCAGTCCCTTGGAGGCCATGGTCTTGAACCGTGCGTCGCGGGGGACAGCGATTGGTGGCCAGACCGGCGATGGCCGACTGATCAATGGGGAGGGACCTGTTAAGTTGCACGGAAGCCCCCATGTTTTCGTGCAAGGTGCGGGTGCCTCCAGATTAATGCTGACCGATGAAGAGAATGGATTAACGCTGGGAGATCGGGTATTGCCTTGTTGCCCGACGGGAGGCGCTCGCCGTGGAGGCTCGAAAGCTGGTTGAGGAAAAGTACAGGTTTTGTATGCGGATAGAGCGAATCCGATCGATTTTTGACTGGATGTTGACCAATCTTGATTCCGCCAGACAACGTTGTTGAATGGATTAGAGGGATCACTCGCGCCGCCCTCCCCCCCATTTGGTCATCCGCACGCCTGTAAAAAGGACTGGCAATCCAGGCAAAATGCATCGTTCGCAGTTTGTCCCTTCGCGACTTCGCCTGTGCGTCCATTAAATAGACCTTTAGATGGGTAGCACCCTTCGCGGTTTCGCCAGTAATTTACGACATTTCCTTTGGCTTTCCACCATTTTACCAGTGAGTGAAAATTCGGGGGTTCTGGGTTTTACTAACATTCGCGTTGAGACTGACACGAACCGATTTCATGCACCCGATCTCGCCTTCCTCGCATTCGCCTACGCCGCCAGCGAAGCAATGATTATTGGGGCGGCGCTGATTTGGTCGTTAACTTGGTGAGCGATGACCGTACCAGCCGTGTCCGTGACCTGACAACCAAACGTATCGAATGGGCTCAAGCTGGAATCGAAGAGTATTGGAACGTTGATTCATTGGGAAATTCTGTCTCGGTACTGATGTTGAAGTAAGGTCACTGTGTCGAACTGGGTGTTTACCGAGCCGGAGAAACTGCCGTCTCGATGCTGCTGCAGTCGATGTTGCTACCTCTGAGCCGCCGCTGACTCCAGAACGAATTAGTTCGCGCGTCGTGCCCATTGGCGGCGATGCCCCTTAACTGATGGTCGAATGGTCGTAGGGTTAGCGGCGGGCGGAGCGAACCAAAGCGCGGTGCTCACGCAAACGAGATGCCTGTTGAGGACATATGAGTGTCAGCTGGACCTCAAGAACAGCTCAACCGCCCCAGTCTTGCTAACGAAGCTGCGATTCAGTGATTCGCTCAGGCAAGCAAATTACCGTGTCCCCGAGTAGGTGTCCGTAAGTACCATATCCCCGAGTACAGTACCATGTCCCCCCGTACCGAAGCTCCGACCATGGAATGGCTTTGCAAGGCACGCCTCCCCGACATCGCAAACAACCCACTTTCGGACCAATCGCCCCCACCTGCGCTCTAAAAAGGAGTGGCAGGAAGTAAATTTCAAAAAGATTTGTTGGAAAAAGATTGCGGGCTAGCGTTGCCTGTGTTATCCTCTGGGGCTATGTGTCCTACCCGCGTACGAACGTTTTTCTTCCTTGTCGCTGCCTGTACATGCATTCAGGTAGCGAATGGTGGTGTTATTCGCCAGGACGTAGACGTCAAGCTAGATTCGTCTCAATCGCTTGAGGCACTCCGCGATTGTAATGAGCAGGGTGAACTGCCAACCTTTCGCGAAAGCTCGTCGTCCTTAGGCGGTAACTCGTTCAGCAGTTCGGGTGCAAGCATCGTGGTTGCCAATTTTTGTGAACGCGTGTGTATTGACGCAAAGGCGCCCTTAAGCGGGGTGCTCTATCTAGAAGATTCATTGTTGCCACCCTCTCCAGTTCTGGACGGTCTTTGCAGGCCTTCTTAACCGGCGAAATTGCTTTTTGTGTTTGAAAGTAAATTTTTCGCTTGTTTTACCGATTAAGAAGGTTTTTGAGATGTACGTACGTTTATTGTTTGCGTGTTTGATTTGCACTGCGGTGCAAACCAACCTCTCTCACGCTGGGTTCTTTGCGAGTCTGTTGACCGACGGCCAGGTTAACATGCTGGAAGATTTCGACAGAGAAATTTTCCTGGATAGCGACGGCGCCGGTGGTTACACACTCGGGGATACCATCAATGTAGGCGGGTACCTGATGGGTGTGTGGCAGATTGAGACCGTTCAGTCACTTCCGGGAAACGTGACCAGTACGCTGCCCACCGGTGGGAAAACCATGACGATCGCCTTCATCACGGAGGTCCTGACGAAAGTGGACAGCGGTGTGGCCGGGCCCAACCGCTTCCAGTACACGCTAGGCGCAGCGTCTGATCAGGTCTGGACAGACATGGGACTCGTTCGGAACGACGACGGCACCCTAATTACACTTTACGAAGACAGCAATGGCGGGATTGCCAATGGCGCTGCTGACGGCACACTTGCGCCAGTCCTTGCGGCACTTGATTCGGGGCAAGATGGTAATCTGGTCTTCGAGTTTGGCTTCACCGGTGCGGGTGGACTTGCTGCAGGAAACGAATACTGGGACGCTTCGTCGGCGACGGACAGCACGCTAGGTTCTGGTTTGCAAAGTACTCCGGTGAACTACTTCGCAGCATTGAACGTCACCGTAGACCATGATCCGACGGTGGAGTTGGAAGAACACGATTTCCTCGGAGCCAACACCGGCCCCACTCAGGTCCAAATCTTTGGAGGGATTGAAACACCGGCGACCTTGACCAATGCACTCCCCGTCAACACCGATACCGATATCTACATCAATCCCAATATCGTTCCTGAACCGACTTCGTTCGCGATTTTTGGAATCATGGGACTGGCCGGCCTTGGTGTTCGACGTCGTCGCGTCTAAGTTGATCATCCGGGCCCCATCCTGAACAAACAGTTACGCAGCCCCGCTCATTTTTGATGAGCGGGGTTTTCTGTTTGGTTCGATAGGCTCAATATGGATGGATGCCTCTGTGCTCGTTGCAACCGTGTTAGTTGAGTGCCTGCACCTTTCCCGTTGCCATCGTCATGCGGCCCGTTTTGAGATCAGAGTGATCGGAGGCAGCCACAGGATACCCATTGCTGGGCCACAAGCCATTGCGTCTGTAATAGACCTCGCGCTGGCCGCGTGGTTGGCCAATCAAGAACTGAGCAAAGGGCAGCCCGCGGGGCACGACCAGGTGCCAACTGCGGCTTGATTTCTTGGGGACCGTCGAAGCCAATTCGCTGGGTGTCCAGGCGGCGTACATGGAGTTGCGAAAATCGTTCTTGAAACTCGGCAGGCCTCGTGCGTCGTAGTCATGGGCGAGCAGCTCGACGTAGGTTTCCGTCAGCGACTTAGTTCGCAGCCGCACCAAGTCCATTACGACAACGAGTCCGTCTGGTTTGGTGACGCGGTCCATTTCTTCTAATGCCTCCGTCACCAGCTGAAGGGACGGCATGTGATGGGCTGCGTCCATCATGGTGGAGAGATCGAATTCGTCGTCCTGAAAAGCCGTCAGATTCGTTGCGTCGCCTGTTTGGAAACTGGCTTGCCCAACGTCCTGTTCGGTCGCATTCTTGTTGGCTGCGTCAACCATTCCCGATGACAAGTCGATTCCGATGAGTTCATCAAGCTTCAGTTCCTTGACCATGTTGATCGACATATGGCCCGGTCCGCAGCAGAGGTCGATTGCCCTTCCACCAAAAGGCTCGGGACGAGCTCGGTAGATCGTTTCAATTCCAATGGCATAGGAAATTGCGAGCTTCGTTTCCATCACGCGATCATACTGCAACACATTGTCGTGCTCAGCGGTGATCGCCTCCGGTTCGGGGATCCGCTCGAGTTGCTGCTTGCCTAGGTTTTGTTTGATGATTAGCGGAAGAAACTGGAAGAAGGTCGCCATCTATCGCTCCGTGCATGGAATTCTTGGCATGGGTAATTCGAGTCGACTCATTTGCATTGGGACCGAATTCGATCGCCACTGATTGAGTTTGCAAGATTGGATTGGACTGTCTGTTACTGGACCATCACGGAGGACACTTGCCGACGTATAGAGCGCTCGGTCGGTGGACCGCTCTTGCCAACTCGGAATGCCAGTTGAATGACGCGGTTTCCTAGCTCCGGTACTAGATTTGAGGTCTCGCGGCGGGCTATTTCAATTGTTTTTTCGAATGCGGGATTTGGCTGGGATTGCAACAGAAAAATTGGCAAGCTTCCCAGTGGATGCATCGATAGCCCAGCCTGTGCCGCTTTGAGCCAAATTCGCTGAATCGCTCGTCCACCGATGAGAAAATTCTCGGTCGAGGCAGCGGGGACGGAAACAACTGCGACGGCGCCACTTTTTTGGACTGCGATCTTAGAAGGGCCCGTCAGGAGCGGCGTAAGCCGCAGCCTATGCACGAGCTGCATCACAGTCCAACTCTTTAGCGTACGCAGCATGGTTGTAACCCCGAACGGCAACTCAAGCGTTCGCACGTCAAGCCCATCTCGAGTTGCCTGTACTTCGCTTGGTTTGAATCGAAGTTGCCGGAAAAGCTCCGCGTGAAAGGCTTCGGTGCGAAAACGAAGCGAGTCAGTCATGGCAATCAGCTTGCCGAATTGCTTTTTTTCTGCTGCGGAAGTGATCCAATCAACTTGGACACTTGGCAAAGAGGAAATCGAGTGGTTTAGCGCTTCGATCACCTCTGTATCGAGCGGGCCGCTCGCGTAGGGTTTCCGGCAGGTGCATCGGCTTTCGATCGCGTCGAAAAGGGGATCGGGCACACCGCCTGGACGGATCGTGATTGAGGCGACAGGAAGCTGCCCTTGCAGCGTTGCGTCGTCGAGATCACGACACGTTATTTCTGAAATGCACCCGTATTCCGCAGCCCCCAAAATCGCGTTTTCGACTGCGGCACCAATGGCCGTTAGGTCAAACATTGACGCTTCGTCCGACGGCAACGAGCGACTGGGATCCAAGAAAACATCAACCCCCTGGTCGCTGAATTTGAACTTCCAGGGCTGGTTGTTGTCCGGTGAAGGAGCGAGGATCGCGGCCTGGACCATCGATTCTTGAACGAGGGTGAGGTCGGACGGTTCGACAGAGCGATTCATGTCAGGTTCGCCGCTATGAGTTTGTGCAATCATGGTTGGTTTGTTTGCCGATGAGCGTTCTTCTCGTTTATGTCACGTACAAGCAGCCTTGGTTGCCGAAAGCGATCAACAAGCGACTCCACTGCAAAAATTCCCTGCGCGGTTCAACCTAGAGGGGAAGAAATGGGGGAGACAAAATGACTTTAAACTTGGTCGCCCCTATTCCCGTAGCCGAGTTGCAGCATTTTCCGCTTCAGGACTCTTCGTTTGATCCGCTGAATCGGATTACGGTTGCCCATTGGCATCCATCCCATTCGGAAAAGGTAGCGATAGACGTCAAATTGGTTGTAATAGGGAGCCGCTCGGACTTTGCCTCGGCCGAGCAGGATTTTCACCGCCTCGACGCCGACCACTCCGGCTGCCAGCCTGCAGGCGGCGGCAACGGATGGGCCCGCCCCATTGGGGTCGACATAGGAATAATCAAAATAGGGTAGGTGTGTCGAGCGTGGCGTTAGTCCCACGAAAAAGGCCACAAACAGGTCCACCGGTTGCATGCCATCGTGTAAATCGAAATAGTTGTCAAAGCTCATCCCATTGGGATCGAACGCCAGCCACGCCGTACTGAAACCGATCGGGCCGGCTGTGAGCACCCATATGCCTCGCTGGGCAGCTTCGCGGAACAACATTCGCCGTGCGTCGAACGCGAAAAAGTCAAGCGCATCGACCACCAGATCGACTCCGTCCAAAAACTCCGCGACATTCTTTTCCGTCACGAATCCATTGATCACGTCGATTTCGGCTTCCGGATTGACGCTGCCGGCGAATTCGGCCAGCACCTCTGTTTTGGGGCGGCCGATGTTGTTGATCGTCGCGCCGAATTGGCGATTGAAGTTCCCGACGTCAAAGCTGTCCGCATCGGCGATCCGGAATTTACCAAATCCCATGCGGGCCAAAGTCATCAGGTGCAGTCCACCGACCCCCCCCATACCAGGGATTGCAACCCGAAAGTTGCGAAGCCGCTCCTGTTCCTCCGGCGAAATCAGTCCGCGATTGCGTTTGAATGCCTGGTGATAGTCCCAGGCTGCATTTGAATTGCTGTGAGACACAACGGTGAGATCTCCGCCAAGACCATGGAATGACCCGAGTAGTTGATGAACTGCCATTTATAGCCCCCCAAACAGGGCAGGTGTGCCCTTTGCTAGAAATATTGGTACAGGTTTTTAGTTTTTCCGAGCCGTTTCTTGGCCACCCAGGCGCGTCAAGCATTCAGTCATTTCTTCAAGCACGCCGGGGCTGTTGCAGGACACGTCCGACTGGCTGAACTGCACCATCGCCTCAAGCACATCGATCAGCGTCGATGGGCACAGTTCCAGAATCGCGTCTTCTCGTTTCCAGCGTGCCAGCCAGGAAGCGTCTTCCAGACGTTGAAAGAGCAAATCGATGGCGGGCGAATCGCCGATGGAAATTCGAACGTCGTTTAGTTGATCGAGCCATCGACTTGCACGCCAGCGATCGATCGCGAACGAGACACGTTCCTCACCGTGGACGACGTTGTCTGTCTGCGCGACAGAAGGCGAGAGTTGTTTTTGGGTTTTCATAGGGTGCTCACGCAAATTTGGGTGCGACACTGGTGCTGCGACAACGACTAGGCCAACTTCCTGAAAGCAACGGTAGCGTTCTGGCCTCCGAACCCAGCTGAATTGCTGATCGCTACGTTGACCGTTCTTTCGCGCGCCTCGATCGGTGTGTAGTCGAGCGGGCAGGTGGGATCGGGCGTGTAAAGATTCGCGGTCGGCGGCACAACGCCATCTTTGATCGCCAGCACGGAGTAGACCGCCTCGATTCCTCCCGCGGCGCCTAGGCAGTGTCCTGTCACCCCCTTGGTCGAAGAGATTGAGAGGCGATCGGCGTGATGGCCGAAGACGGTCTGAATCGCCTGGGTCTCAAGTGTATCGTTGGCGGCAGTGGATGTTCCGTGAGCGTTGACATAGTCGACATCGCTCGGATTGATGCCGCCAGATTTCAGAGCGTCAGAGATTGACCTTGCGAGTCCTTCACCTTCCGGTCCCGGCATGGTCAGGTGATGTGCATCGGCGGAAAGTCCGTATCCGGCCAATTCGGCATAGATCGTTGCGCCGCGTCGTTTAGCATGTTCATAGCTCTCGAGCACGAGGAGTCCCGCGCCCTCCCCGACGACGAATCCATCTCGATGGGCGTCGAAGGGGCGCGAGGCAAGTTCAGGCGCGTCATTTCTCGTGCTGAGCGCCTTCATTTTGGCGAAGGAGGCAATCAGAATGGGACAGATGGCGGCTTCGGCGCCACCGGCAAGCATGATCTCGCAACTCCCATCACGAATCATCCGTGCTGCTTCCCCGATCGCGTGGGTGCCACTGGCACATGCGGTGGCGATCGTATAATTAGGACCCCTGAGTTTGTATTCAATGGAGATGAATCCCGATGCCATGTTCGGGATCGCATAGGGCAACATGAGTGGCGACACTTTCTTGGCACCGCGCTCCTTCAGCAGGCAGGAATTCGCTTCGATTTCACCGACACCGCCGATAGCGACGCCGACAATGCAACCGCAGTTTTTCGCGAGCGGTGAGTCGTGGATGTTCGCGTCCTTCAACGCCTCATCGGCCGCGGCACAGGCGAATTGCACGAACCGCGATGACTGCCTTGCGGTCTTGGCCCCTAAGAGGTCAGTCGCGTCAAAATCGACGCACTCGCCGGCGATCCGTACCGGCAGATCATCGGTGGGAAATCGACTGATCGCTCTGATCGCCGAACGGCCCGATAATGCACTCTTCCAGGCTTTATCGACGCCCCGCCCTGAAGCGGCAACGATCCCCAGCCCTGTGACAACTACTCGACCCATCAAAGTTTCCTCTTGAAATGTATGCGATCCGAGGAAATCTAGGTTGCCAACACTGGACTTGATCTAGAAGCGATGAGACTCCTTCAATTCGGGCATTTATCGGAATAGTGACGGGCAGTTTGCGCGGGCTATACTCTTTGGTCGGATGCTGCGGGGCCTCGAAGCCTCGCCATGTCGTCAACATTTCGGGATTCATGAAGGCGTAACACGACAAATCCTCACGATCTAGCCCGCTTGGTAGGAAATGGTCGGTGGACAGGTGTACGACGTCCTTCCTAGGTTGTCACGCAGAGCCCCTCGGGCGACAGCCCGGAAAGGCTGTCGTCCCCTGCTAAATGCATCACTCTAATCTGGACGGTCCCAATTGCCGGTTCTCTAACTGTCGAAACCTGTTGTGCACCGACAGATTCTGAGACTGGGGTGTAAAATTCTGCGAGTGTCGGCACCTAAATGCGACAACGAATTCAAAGAAATTCTGGGAATGATCGGCGTCGGGCATCTGATCGATCAATCCGATGGTTCAAGGAGCATCGATCCCCGAATTCTGCATCGGGATCGCTACACAATCGACTGCCCGAACCTTTAGAATACGCTGTCTTGATAGCGTGAATTGGGCGAATGAGCATCCGCTTGTCGCTAGTGCCAAGTACACTTTGGCATCATGGGACCTGCAGAAGTTTTTCGTGGCCGGTGAAAATTGTTAAATTCTTGATTGGGATTTTTGGGCTGCTCGCCCAGCGGTGTGTTTCAGGGATCCTATCGCTGAGCGGTGAGCGTTTGGTCAACGATCCATCGGTGTTGGCGAAATTGGTCGGCAAACTGTTTCGACAAAAATCGGGCCATCGTCGTGGCCAGTTTGTATTCAAGATAGTTCCTGCGTTACCCAATGAGCACAGAATACAGCGAGCCGTCGACGGTAACCGTCTCGCGTCATCGCAAATTGAAGACGATCGCGAAGCAGAAACTGCGTTACGATAGCGATGTCGCACCGCTTCAACCGACGCTGATTTTGCATGACCCGCTGATACAGCTGCAAGTCCCCGATAGCGTGAACGTCACCACCGCCTGTTTTTTTGCCAGGACGTGGCTGCAGCAGAAATTGGGGATCTAGGCCCGCGGGAGATCTGAGTTTCATGACAAAAGATTCGACGCCCGAAACACCGCGTGGAGCACGAGAAATTTTTCTCAAGGCGCTCGAACTCTCCGCGTCGCAACGCGGGGACTGGATCAAGCAGTATTGTTCCGGGAACAAGGGGCTGGAACGGAACGTGCTTTCTTTGCTAAAGCACCACTGTGCCAACGACAGTCGCGTTGAAGACACGGCTGCAAACGCCTTCCGCGAGGCGTTCGAATCTGAGGCTCATCCAACCCAGGGCCTGCAAATTCGCTGTCCCCATTGCCGTCACCCCATTAATTTAGTCGATGATGCACAGATCGATGATCTAGTTTGCGACTCATGTGGTAGCAGTTTCTCCCTGATCGGGTCGAAAGAAACGATGTCTCATAGCTTGGCAAGCGAGTCGATCGATCGGTTCTCGTTGATCGAAATGGTTGGGGTAGGGGCATTCGGGACCGTATACAAAGCAAAGGACGCTACATTGGACCGCGTCGTGGCAATCAAGCTGCCGCGGAAGGCTCAGCTTTCGGGCGAAGAGTCGGCAAAGTTCATCCGCGAGGCCCGGGCTGCTGCACAGTTGAAGCATCCCAACATCGTCGCGGTTCACGAAGTTGGACGTGACGGAGACCGGTTGTTTATCGTTGCAGATTTTGTCGATGGGATCAGCTTGGCAGATTGGCTGATCGGCTTTCAATCCACACAGCGGGAAACCGCGACGTTGCTCACGAAGGTCGCCCGCGCAGTCCACTACGCGCACGAGAACGGGGTCATCCATCGTGATTTGAAGCCCAGCAATATCATGCTCGATCGCAACGGTGAGCCGTTTGTCATGGACTTCGGGCTCGCAAAACGTGAGGCCGGTGAGGTCACCATGACGATGGATGGCCAGATCTTGGGAACCCCGGCCTACATGTCACCCGAACAGGCGCGCGGAGCCTCTCACGGAGTTGATCGGCGCAGCGATGTCTATTCGCTCGGTGTCGTGATGTTTGAGATGCTGACCGGTGAACTTCCATTCCGCGGAAACACGCGAATGTTGATTCACCAGGTGCTGACGCAGGAACCGCCGAGCCTTCGAAGCCTGGACATTAAAATCGATCGCGACCTTGAGACGGTTTGTGCGAAGTGTCTTGAAAAGGACCCTGCACGGCGGTATCAAAGCTGTGTCGCGCTCGCCGAGGAGTTAGAGCGGTACGATAAAGGATTTCCCGTTTTGGCCCGGCCGGCTGGAACCGTTGGTCGCGTTTGGCGATGGTACACCCGAAACCCTCGGGGCGCAATTCTGACAGCTGGCGGTTACATGCTTTGCCTGATGGTAATTTTTACGATGTGGGCGGTGGTCGGTGTCATCGTTTTCAGCACCGGAGTACATCCGGTCAGCCGTCCCTTTAGAGCCGTTTCGGAGTTGATCGGGTTTTCGCTTTTCCTTTACTCCCCAGGCATCTTTGGGAGCATTAAGGTTCTCAACGGAAAACATCACTTTGCGTGGGTCAACGTGGTCACGCTCCTTATCTCAAGTGTGATTGTGGTCGCGATCTTTATGGGAATCAATCCTCCGCTCGAAGTCCTCCAGGCCGCACAAAACAGTGTCTACGCCCGCCACCAATTGGCCTCCCTGCTTGGGACCATGGTATTGCTGGGGTTAGTGTTGCACATGATTGCGTTACTCGGCTTGCGACGTCTTCATCAACCGGATCCATGATGGACGCTGATGCGGCGAAGATTCCATCGCCGATTTCCGTGGTCGTGCAAAGACACGACCATGGCGATGATGACGCATGCAAACGATAGCAGGTCGGGCGGTGGCCCCCCACCTTTTCGTCTCGACGAATTTGCCTAGGCAACCATCGGAACAAATTCGTTCTTCCCTTGTGCCAACACACTTCGGAAGAATCGTTTTTCGGCATTTGACATGTGGATCCCGTCCATTTCCCAGGGATCAAATCGAGTCGCGTAAACTTGATCGTAGAGCGAATACTTTTGCTCATCGAGCATGGCGAAGTCGTGAACACACAGCACGGCAGGGTTCCCTTGAACCGCTTTGTACTCCCTGACATCAGTACAGGGCATGCATCCAAACATGCGACGATAGACCTTCGCGTGGCGGGGATGGACGACAAGCAACAGGCGATCGACACCGCGGCGCCGTGCAACCTGAAACGTTAGGGCAACCATTTTCACAAGTTTCTCAATCCGATCCCTCCCGCTCATCTGATCACAACCGCTCGCCAAACAAGAAATCTCAGCTAACCGAAGCCCTTGCCCCCGCATAGCCTTGATCTCCTCGCTAAAAAGCGATTCGGCTGGCATGCCAAGATTGCCGTCCTGTACCAGAGAGATCGTAAAGTCAACTTTCTTTTCTCGCTTTGAAACCATCACGCTGGTCGTGTCGAGCAGGTGGTGCTCCAAGACACGCATTTTCGATGGGTTGTCCGATGACAGTCCGGATTGCCGATACATCTGATAGACGAGCTCGAAAGCCGCGATCCGTTCCTTCCTTGTTCGTGAAACCCGCATCACCCCGTCGCCCTTCACGACGTCGTGGGCTGATCCTGTTTTGATTGGCGCCACATTTGGCGTAAAGATGTTAGGCTTGTTGCTGCTGCGATCCGATACAGTGTTTAAATCTCGATTGAAGTCGTTCAATGGATTTTCCCCGGGCAAGAAAGTAGCGAAAAAGAATAGAATACGCGAAAATCGAGAGTCGATTTAAGCGCCGACAAGCATCTGTGGACGGGTCAGAGCGACCTGAATCAGGTCCGCAAGCGAGTTAATTTGCACCTGATAGATACCGGTCAGCTCGTTCAGGTTGATGCGCAGGACCGCCAGGTTAGAAGACTCGGAATAAACATGTGAGAGCACGCCTTCAAGACGCTCCCCCTGCTCCCAAGAATGAATCCAAACGTGAGGACGTTCAGTGCGAATCATCTTGAGAATGTCAATCACTTCCGTCGTTTCGCCTACCAGTTCCACTTGCTCCATCGAGCCGAGCAAAGAATGAAGCAACTGCGATTGCAGTTGCTGGTCGATGGTCAAAAGGATACGCGTCTTTTCCATGCGAATCTCAATTCAAGTTGTTAGATGCCAAGTCGCTGATTGAGCCAGATCATGGTCGCGACACCCCGATGGATCCATGGATCAACGGAATCGTTTTTGGGACCATTCTGGGACCATTTCTTGCAGTCGCATGGGCCGGTTCTGGTGCCGGCAGGGACTACAACGCGGGCGAGCAGGAACTAGAAGAGAACTAGAGGGGGGCCAGATCCAGCGAATCTTGCGAGGTGGTTCTCGGAGAACGGGTAAGAAGATTTCCAGGGCAGGAAAATTGGTAGGGGGAATCAGGGGCAGGGTGGCAGAATGATTCGGGGCAGAATGATGAAACGCTGCGACGCGAGGGCATGCCGTAGCGGAAGCCGCCAAGGCTTTCGGTTCCGCTGTTGCGACTTCGCCGCGTGAAAGCGAAACTCTTGGCGAGTTCCGCTACTCGAACACCGAACGGCAGGGCAACACTCACAGCTTTCGTGGTTCTTAAGAGCGTTTCGCTTCCAGGGGTGGCGCGAGGTCGAGCCGTTTGCGGGCGACATCGACGGCTTCCATGCGGTTGTCCACATCCAGTTTTTCGAGGATGTTCCGGACGTGATTCTTGACGGTGAACAGCGACACGCACAATTCCGACGCGATCTCCTTGTTGCTTTTGCGTTGATTGAGCAACTCCAAGACCTCAAGTTCTCGCGTGGTCAATCGACGTTCATTCGACAGTGGCGGCGGAACCCAGGCGGTGGGTTTCGACAATCGCTCGATTTCCGCAAACATCGTCGCGACGATATCGGGTGAACAAAACTTGTCGCCCGAGAGAACCTTGTGGATGGCTTCTCGAAGATCGGTCAACGACGATCGTTCGAGGACACAACCGTGCACCCCCATCGCCATGCAAGCCGGCAAGTATTCGTGTTCGTCGGGAACGAGTAGGATGATTTTCGTCCCGTCTGCCAAATCGTAGAACATTCTGGTGACTTCGACGGCAAGCCCATCTGCGAGATTGACGTCCAACAGCAGGATGTCGGCGTCACTTTCCAGAAGACGGATTTTCCAGTCATTCCGCTCGTGATCGAACGGATTGACATCGTAGTTCTTCTCGTTGTCCAGAAACGTTGCCAAGCAATCCCGAAACAAGCGGTTGCGGTGGAAAACGATTAGACGGTTTTGATTGTCCATCTGCCACGATTTTGTGTAGCGAGTTCGATTTTCACAATCGAGAAGCCTTTCTATCAACATACTCAAACGCGTCTATTCCGCAGCGAAGCCGCAGAATCGGTACCCAAGTTCGTTAGACGTAGTCCTGCGAAGTTCGTTCCAAATACTCGCGATTTCTGAGGAACTTGCTGATTCTGACGGGCACTAACAGACGACGTTCCTACAGTTGTGAAATTTGGCCGATTTGTCAAACACTGTACATTAGATTGGCTAGGGGGTCTGCGAAAAGTCTGCGGGATGGGTGGGTTACCACTCCACTACCCAGCCGCAGAGCGGCAGAACCAACCCCAGGATGACCCGTGTGACTCGCTTATTGTGGCCAGACTACCGGTCCGGATGGGCCGCTGAGAGAGAGCCTTCCAGATCGAGGATCCCTGTGACAAGCCCCGAATGGCCTGCAAATTCGCCGCTTTGCGGCAGTGTTTCGGAACGCAGTCCCGACAATTTGAAAGGCTAGAGATAAGCGAATTGCAGCGACTGCCGACCGGGCTTACAGCATGAACTTATCGTTCGTTCGACCGACTAGGGATTGCCCTTTCCGGCATTGACAGCCTCCAGCGATGCATATCTCCACCAAGAGGTGCGACATCATGTCGCACAGAATGGCGGGTTTTGATGGAGATGGATTCCGCGTGTTTTGCCTCAGCTGAGGTTCGGGTTGTGCATACAGCTCGGCTGGAGGTTGAACGTCGGGCCGACCAACGCAGATGGCTCCGATCTGTGGTTTACGTTTTCGATCTGATTCCAAATCGCGGAGAAATGCTCTCGAGTTGATTCGCTCCAAACGTACGGAGCAAGTGCCGCCTCGGAGAATCTCTTTCCAAAGAGTTGGTCATGGATTTTCGTGCCACGCAGCTTATCGAATTCCAAAAGCAGGGGAACGGCGGGATTTCCCTGTGCATAGGGGCAATTGCGAATTCCTCCCACCCGCTCAAATCCAAGTTGTCGGACATAAAACCGAGCGTGTCGTGGATGAGTCGCTGCAAGTAAGCCTTGACACCCCCTCGCTTCAGCGGTTTGTGCGAGTAAGCTGGCGAGGGTTTTGATCATTTGAAAGAAGCGTGCGGGTGATGCTCGGCAGTCGGCGAGACATCCGACCTCTGCAAAGCGTTTTCCGCAGTTTCTCAAATCTTCGATCGTATCTCCATACATCGACTCCGCAGGAAGACCGAGTTCTCCGTCGACGATGAGTGTCGCTGTCGAAACGACAATACCCTCCAACTTTCCGATCATCACTTCGGTTGTAGGTAAGAAATGATACTTCACCATCCGGAGCCCGAACTTATTTTCTTTCTCCAGGCCGGCGCGGGTGTACGCGTTGTAGACCAGCTGGAATGCTTCATATAATTCGGAACGCGTCCGCGCGATTGTGATATCCAGATCCGACTTAGCGGGGGCGCGGTTTTTATCCGACCATTCGCTTGCAACTGAAACAAACATGAGGGGAAAGGGCTCTTTGCAATAGAATTGAGCAGGGTTGCTCGTCACGCGGATCGTGCCACGAGCGACTGCTGGCTCCGCTCGATTCCGCTCTCACTGCCTCAACGCTAGGTCGTGCTCCCAGAGGGTGTTCCGCAGTCAGCCAAAGCAGCGAGAGCAATCGCCAGCCAACGTGGTCGGGAATTCCGAAGATGAGGATTGGAGCAACTTTGCGAGCTAGAAATCCGTGCATCTAAGCGACTCGCAAAAGCCGGCAGAGCGGTACCTTTGACGGGAAATCCGTTCACTGCAGATCTGCCGGCGATGCTCGGTGCCAGTCCGCTGAACCGAACCGTCAGGAGATATTTCCGGTCAAACCACAAACAGCCCGAGCGACTAGGTCGACGCTGGTATTAATGACCGACAGCCGCCATGATTCGGCTGCCGGACAGAACAACTCTTTGAATTTTTGTTTGGTCCGGGCGGTTGATGCAGACGAGGGGTTACCCCAATGATGTGACTGGTTTTCTGAGCGGAGGCCGGAAAGCATGGAGATTTGCCCGTATGTCCCAAACTCGGCACACGCGAAGAGATAGTCTGGAGCGAGATTACGCGAGACGCACCATCTTCCGAGTCCTCCACGCGCGTTATACGCGACGCCTTCGGAATTGCAATTTTCAAACGCATCAGCGCCGAACCATTCGACCAGCCAAGCGCGTTGACGGTCGCTGAGTTGGTAATCAATCAGAAACTTGCATGCTGCTTGCCGCCCCAGCCCCGTGTGAAAATCAAGATGTACTACCTGCTGGCTGCTCGCGAGCCAACGATCAAGATTTGTCTCGAGTAGATTCTGCATCGCAGTTGGCCCAGCGCCGCCGTAAAACAGCCCTTGGGGATATTCGTACTGGCCGGTCGCGATCGCGTGGCGCAAAGGCGACACTCCAGTCCGAGCAATCTTCCAAAACGCTTTGAGCCTGAATGGTTCCCATCGCGACGGCGGGCAGCGAGGATTGAGCAATTTGTCGAGACTGGCGTATTGCAATGGCGCCCCCTGATAGGATTCGCCGGGCAACAAGAAATTGCGATTCGGATCCACGTTATTCTCATCGCATCGCCGCAGCCATGCAAATCCGAAAGGATTCAGGGCGTGGAGAAACACGCACCTGATCGGGGGGGGCGAGGTGGAGGCCCAGAGTTCGAGCAATGCGATCTGCACTGCCGATCCGAAAAAACCTTCCACGCCGTGGACGCCCGAAGAGATAACCAGGATCTTGTCGGGGGGCTCGGCTGCCGAATAGCCGATATCGATTGTCAGCTCCTCGCCCTCCGGTCCGGTGGAACCAATCGAATGTGCCTCTAGGCTCCAACCGAGTCGATCCGCCGCTTCTCGGAATCGGCGGCGGGCGGTTGCATAGTCAGGAGAAAACGCTGTTAACATACTCAACGCAATTCGACTCCACGTTTGCGTGGCGCGCACGTTGCTGCGACGACGATCAACTTAGGTCCGGCATCGTCATCTGCGATCGTAGAGTGGCTCATATCACCCCAGTGGGTCAAAATGTGCATTCAAGCCGTTGAGGAGCAAAACGGCAAACGCCCTAAGCCGCACGACGGTTAGGCATCGCAGTCGGGACCGGTAAGTACTGCCGAAAGTATGCTATCTCGGCATCACCCATCGGTTTCGGATCCAATTCGCCTCTAGAGTAGGTTCCGTCGAAATACAGCTTTTGCCATCGTTTGCGGTATCGCATACGATCGTTGACGTCGCCAAGAATCGGGACCCCGGGGTGGCCGCCGACGAGTTGGTAGCTTCTGGAATCACCGATCGTCTCAAAACCCATAGCCCGTTGGTAGAATTTTGAATGACGCGGGTGGACGACCGCGACCAATTGATGAATTCCTAAACTGCGCGAATAAAACATCATTAATCGGACAAGTTGTCCAAAGATCTCGCCGGTCGACACGTTGTTCGGCGAGTCGACCGTTAGAGAGCAGACCTCGGCAAAAGATTTCCCGCTGCGGCGTAGTTCGGAAACGATGTCTCCAAACGTCGATTCCATTGGCATTCCCAGCGCATTTCCTTCGCCTGTCAGGCTAACACACCCAATTACCTTGTTGCGATGAACCGCGACAAAGACTTGAGTTTGGCTCCACAGATGATACGGCATCACCCGAAGTTGAGATGTACGGTTCGACGACAACCCCACTTCGAAGTACCTCCGCTGGAGTAGTTCAAACGCACCGATCAAGTCTCGCCGCCCTTGTGCCAGTCTAAAATCGATGCGGTCAATCGAAAGGACTGACGGCGCATGGGGGGCGTCGAATCGTCGGGGCGAGGGGCGCCGCAATTCCACTGAAGGAAATGGGATGGTCTTTTGTCTTTTCATAGGATTGTGCTGATGTTCGCACACTCCGTTCGCTACTCGCAATAGAAAACAATCGTTCCATGGGTAGGGCGGTGTTCGACACCCAAGAGCTGGAAACCAGCTTCTCAGCAAAGTGTCGACCACCCTACGCGCTTCGATACCACAGCGCACCGGGACGAGTTCAAGTGTGTTTTTGTCTATCTGCGAATTTCGAATGAGTTTCCGGTCAAATTCCGATCCGTTGTATTTGCGGATTGTTGTATTGCGACAAATCCTGTGCCCCCCCCAAATGTCCTCGAGGTTTCCGTTCGGTTCCTTTCCTCTATTCTCGTATGCAATTTCGGCCTACTTGACCCGAATTTGTCGGTTGCGCGAAATCCTCCAGCGTTGCTTAACTCGGGCTATTGAGATCTGTCGATGCGGCCCCCACAACGGATTGCGTTTGCATGCGAAGCCATTTGCGATGCCTAACTGAGTAGTTTCTTCATTTAAGTGACCAGCCTCATGTTCTTCACGGCAACTCGTGAACAGGTACGTCACGCCATTCACGGACGACCGCTCTCTCACCACTTGGACAAATCAGCGTTTTCGTTGATTGGTGGGCATGGTTGGACGACCGAACAAAGGAATTGAAGGTCATTTCGGTTTAGCAATCGAACGAAGCAGGCCAGATCCGACGCCTAACGCGGTGCATGCTCAGGCAGACGCCGCAGCGAAAGGGCATCGTCCTCACGCAGCCCGCGTCGGACTTGGGAAACCGCGAAGACAATCCATCGCAATCGCGACCGCCGTCGCGGTCACCAGCGGGAAAGTTACGGCCCGTCAATCTCATCTTCCGCACCCTTCGCGAGATTTGGGGAATAGTGCCCCGGGAGCGGAAAACGCGAGCAAGGGGCATGGCAGCATGATTCGGGGCAGAATGATGGTATTTGCGAGGGTGTATCCAACGACACGGGAAACAGTTCTTGTTCGTGTGCTCGGGGTGGAGGTCACGGGAAATCGAATAATCCCACAGATGCGATGCGGTCGTGGATTCGAGGGGTTGCGTCGCCATTGGTGGGCATTGATCTCCCGAAGGTCCAAGGCGAACGGGGAAGAAATTGCCTCCTTTCGTTGCGATCAATGATTTAGAGACCGCACCCCCTCTATCGGATGCCCCCCTTGTATTTCACACTGTCGAGAAGGTGCTTCAACCCTGAAAACCTGGTCTGTCCTGGCGAGGGGCATGCTCCCCACAAGCCCTTGCGAATCGATGGATTCCTGGAATTGATCATCGCGGATGACATTGCTCCGAAAGTGGGGTTTAACGATGATGCTGACTTTGCGTGCGCATCGCTGTTTGCCGGCAATCGGTTTTGCTCCATCCTGAAGTGGCTGTTATTTCCGTTCCATACACCGTTATTCCGCAGGTTGCCTTGGCTGCGGTTCTCGTTCTGACCGCGGGGTGTGGCCGCGACGTCGCCATGTCGGCCGTCGACGCCAGGCCGCCCCTTCTCCCCGTCTCGGCGATGGCGGTTTGTCGGCGATCGTCGTTCGTCCGCTCGATCACTTATTACGGCCGTGTCGAGCCGGTCCGCACGACCGCGTTGTCATTTGAATTCGGCGGGCGGTTGGAGTCCGTGGCGATCGACGAGGGCAGCGAGGTCCGGTCGGGATGCGTCGTCGCCCGGCTGGACACGTCGATCTTGGAAGCCGAACGAGCGGTATTGCTGTCGCGCCGCGCGGCAGAATCCGCCGTCTTGGCGCGGCTTAGGAGGGGCGAACGTAAAGAGATCATTGCCGCGGCGCTGGCGAAGGTGCGGCGGCTGGAAAGCGACGTCAAACTCGCTGCCTCGGATCGACGACGGGCGGAGAAAGTCGTCGCGGGCGGTTCGATTTCGCGTTCGGCCTATGACCAAGCCGTCGCGCTGCACGAATCGGCTGGCTTTGCGCTCGAGGAAGCCCGCCAAAGGCTTGATGAGCTGAAAGCGGGAAGCCGCGAGGAAGACATCTCGGCCCAAGTCAGTCGGGTCGCCAGCACCGATGCGGAGCTGAAACTGCTGGACGTTCGTCTGTCCAAAGCCACCTTGGTGGCGCCGTTTGATGCGATCTGTGTGGGACGGTTTCACGACGAAGGCGACGCGTTGCTGCCGGCAGAAGTCGTGTTGGAATTGAACGAGGCCGATGCGTTGCAGGCACGTTTTTCGGTTCCCGCCCAGCAACTGTCCGCGGCACAGCAATCCCGTTGCGTGCATGTCGGCGATCGCCGCTATGCGGCTGGCGACATCGTCCAGGTGCCGCAAGTGGATGGCAGGTCGCGGACGGTGGACGTCGTGATTCCGTTGAAAACGTCGCCGCATGACCGAGTGCTTCCCGGGATGGTTTGCACCTTGGGACTGGAAAAACGCATTCCAGAAGACTGTCTCGAGTTGCCGCTGTCGGCATTGGTTGCCAGCATCCGCGGTCTTTGGTCGTGTTACCGTCTGCGTGAAAGCGATTCGGATCCTGAAGTCTATGACGTCGAGAAGTTTGACGTCACGCCGGTTCACACCGATGGTGACCGGGTCTATGTCGTGTCGGCGCTACCGGATCAATCGTTGGTGGTCAACGACGGCGTCCACAAACTCTCTCCGGGAATGCGAGTGCGACTCGCCAAGACGTACTGATGATACGTCGCTTGTATGACAATCCGCGGATGGTGATTCTGTTGTTGACCCTGATTGCGGTCAGCGGTCTGGCGGGTTTCAACACGCGGATGACGCGTGAGGATCCCGTTTCGAAGGTGCGTTGGGGATATGTCTCGACCCGACTGCCCGGCGCCGAACCGGTCGAAGTGGAATCGTTGGTCAGCGAGCCTTTGGAACGCATCTTGCGCGAAGCGGGCGACATTCGCTCGATCGAATCGGCGTCCTTGCAAGGCGTCTCGTTGGTCTTCATTCGATTGACCGACGAGGTCGACGACGTCCAGCAAGCTTGGCTGAGGATCCAAGACAAGGTGTCGCAAGCGGCCGATAGACTGCCCGCGCGCGCGAGTGTTCCGATTTTGATCGACGAGGCGCGGTGGGGAGCCCACACGCGGATTGTGGCGTTGCACGGCGACTCCGACCGCCCCGTTCCCGCGGGGATCTTGGCCCGCTGGGGCAAAGAGCTGAACAATCGTTTGAGTTTTGTCACCGGGACACGTTTCACCGAGGTGTTCGGCGTACCGGCGGAAGAGGTGTTGGTGGAAATCGATGAATCCGAAATCGCAGCCACCAAGCTGACTGCGGCTGAAATCGCGAATCGGATTCGTGCTCGAGACTCCGAAGGGTTCGACGCGATGTCGCAATCACAGCGTTACAGCATGCCGGTCAGCTCCAGCGGTGACCTGGCCGACCTGGACGCCATCCGTCAAATCGTTGTCAGCAGCGACGGGGCCGGGCGTCAGTTGACACTTGGTGATCTGGCCGATGTTTCGCGCGGCGAGCGATTTCCGCGGAGCGAATCGGCATTCGTCAAAGGCCGGCGTGCGGTCGTGGTCGCGACCCGCATGGACGAGGCCTATGGGATCACGGGCTGGACCTTCGCGCAACAGGAGGTCCTGTCGGATTTCCAAGCCATCTTGCCACAGGGACTGGAAATCACGCCCATCTTTGACCAGAAATCCTATACCGACCAACGTGCCGCCGACCTCTACCAAAGTCTGGGATTGGGACTGGCGCTGGTGGTGGTCGTGGTCTGTGTGATGATGGGATGGCGTGCGGCGATTCCGATCTGTGCCGCATTGCCGATGACTTTGGGGGTCGTCTTTTTGTTGATGATTCCGTTCGGCATCTCGCTGCATCAAATGTCGATTGCGGGATTGATCTTGGCGATCGGCATGTTGATCGACAATCCGATCATCGTGGTCGATGATCTTCAGCGGCGGCTGAATCATGGCGACGTGCCCCGCGACGCCTGCCGGGGAAGCGTCCGCCATCTCGCCACTCCACTGTTGGGATCCAACATCACGACCATTCTTGGGTTCACCCCAATCCTGTTGATCGGCGGGCCGACCGGTGAGTTCATGGAACAGCTCGGTTGGAGCGTGATTGCCAGCTTGATTGCATCGCTGACCCTCTCGCTAACCCTCGTTCCGGTCTTGGCCGCATGGTGTCTGGTTCCCGATTGTGACGACCGAGAGGTTTCCCGGCATCATCCGAGCCGATTGTACATGGGGCTGCTCCGTTTCGGCATGCATCGTCCGTTGGCGGTGATCCTTTTGACGGTGATCGTCCCCGGGTTTGGGCTGGCGGTCGCGGGATCGATCCCCGAGCAATTTTTTCCGGCCGCCGAGCGAGACCAATTTCACTTTTCCGTCCGGCTGCCGACTCATGTCTCGATCGCCGAAACCGAACGGGTTGCCAAGCGTGCTCGCGAGATCGTCATGCGGCATTCGACGGTAGAGGAAGTCGCACTGTTTGTCGGCCGCAGCGCCCCGAAGTTGCACTACAGCATGGTCGCGTTGGAAGACAACCGCAGCAATTTTGCCCAGGGACTCGTTCAGCTGACCTCGGCTTCAGTTCCCTTGGAATTGATCCACGACATTCAACGAGAATTGGACCAGGAACTGCCAGAGGCGCAGTGTGTGGTGACGTTGATCGAGCAAGGACCGCCCGCTCCGGCACCGATCGAATTGAGGCTGTACGGATCGTCGCTGCAACGGTTGTCCGATCTAGGGCGTCAGGCTCAGACGTTGCTGATGGAGGTCCCCGGAATCATCCACACGCGAATGTCACTCGATGCGGGCGGCCCACGATTGTCGTTGGCGATCAGCCAGACCGAAGCGGAGCCGCTGGGGCTTGATGACGAACGGATTTCCAGCCAGATCCGTGATTATGTGGATGGAATCGTGGTCGCAGAGATGACCGAGCAAATGGAGAGCGTTCCCATTCGTGTTCGACTCGGCGGTGCGGAGGATGTGCGTCCGGAACGGCTTTTGACGTTGCCGATCGTCACCGGAACGACGCCTCGCGGTGCCACCACGGTCGACAGTCTGGCGACGTGGACCATCGACGAGCAAACCTTCAGCATCTACCGCCGCAACGCCCAACGCTGCAACATCGTCTATGCCTACACGCAAGCGGGCACCCTGCCGATTCAAATCGAAAATGCGTTTAAGGAAGAGATGCGACAATCAGGGTTTTCGGTGCCTGCGGGTTATCGATTCGACTTCGGCGGGATCAGCTATGAACGAAACTCCGCGGTCGGAAACTTGTTGGCGTACTCGGGGATCGTCCTCGTGCTGATGGCGTCCGTATTGGTGCTGACATTCGGCTCCTTTCGACTGGCGTTCATCATTCTGTTGGTCGCAATTCTGGCGGTCGGGCTGGGGATGTTCTGTTTGTGGGCGTTTCGCTATCCGATCGGCATCGTTGCGATCATTGGGGTCGCCGGTTTATTGGGGCTGGCGGTCAACGATTCGATCGTGATCTTGAGTGAATGCAAGGCCGGGGCGGCGCACTACCGGACGATTCCGCAAAGCGTGTTCGCTGCGACGCGGCACGTGTTGACGACGTCGGTGACGACCGTCGCCGGCGTGCTGCCGCTGATCCTTCGCGGAGGTGACTTTTGGCCGCCGATGATGATCGTGATCGCCGGAGGAATCGTGGGAGCGACGGTGATCGCGCTCGGATTCACCCCGGCATGTTATCTGTTGCTCGGCGGCGATCGCTCGACGACCGTTTAGGACCGTCGGAAGAATAGGTGGCGGGGACTGATTGTGGGATAGGCTTCCAGCCTGTCGTTTTCGCCATGACAGGCTGGAAGCCTATCCCACGTATTTTTCCGACGTTCCTTAGCTGACCGCTTCCAGCGGGAAGTGTTCGGCGCACAGCCCGGCGACTTCACTGAAGTAGAATGCTTCTTCCCGCAACATCGGTTGGTGGTAGAGTTCCCAATGGCGTAACGGAGCGGCGTAGATGCGGTCGCGGAGCGGATAGGATTGTTGATCGAGCTTTTCGAAATCATGCTCGAGCGCCACGGCCGGTTTGTTGCAAACCTGCCCGTAGACCTTCTGGTCCCCGATCTGCGAAAACCCGAGGTAACTCTGGTAAAAACGTGCGTGACGCGGATTGCATGCCACGAGAAGCCTTTGGACGCCATTTTCACGTGCCGATTGAACCATCAACGCGGCCAGTTGCACAAACACATTGAACATGCGGTTGCGGTTGAAATAGCCGGTGCGACTGGCAAGACACGATACTTCCGCAAAGTACGCACCGCTTGCACGACGCCGCTGGTCCACCTCACTCCCATAAACCGCTTCCAAGGGAATTCCCATTTGATCGTCGCTGATCAAGGTCATCGTGTAGATCACGTTGCCGTTGTGGTAGGCAATGAAAAGGTCCGTCGTTGGCAACAGATGAAAGGGCGTGACCCGCATCCGCGTTTTGTTGGGCGTCATCAAGCCCGATTTGACATAGGCGTCGTGAATCAGCCGAAACGCATCCTCGCGCTCTTCGCGGCAACTGGCGATCTTGTACGTCACCCCATCGACGGACAACCGCTCGCTCATCGCTTGGGCAAGTGATGTTTTGGGGTGATTGGCGGACATGGTGGGGCGACGGCACGAGGGGGTTGAAGGTCGTTCCGGATTGCAGACCGAACGATGCGGTAAGAGCACATCTCCTGCAGGACCCTACGTCGTACTTGGGGGGCTGTCAAAATGACGCGGGGCAATCACGCCCGTCGTCGCGGTTGCCAGCGTCCGCCCCTCGCTCACGCGTCGTGCTGGCAGTGCAACCCTTGCCAGCGGGAAGCGTCAGCCAGCGGGAAGCGTGA
>NZ_JACEHH010000074.1 GCF_014154935.1 Stieleria mannarensis | reverse complement strand
AGAGGGAGAGAAAATGCTGCGGTGGACCGCCGGGGTCTGTCCCCGGTGAGGGAGGCGTCACCGAGGTGGACCGGGGTCTGTCCCCGAGGTGGACCGGGGTCTGTCCCCAGCCGGATTGCAAGCAAATGGTCTGCTCGGGGCCGGTCGGGGTCTGTCCCCGGTGGGGGAGGTGTGGCGCGCTGGGGCCTATCTCGCGTGCTCGCGGTGGGTGGCTTTGCCTTCGATCGTGTTGCGGTCGTCGAAGGGATGCAGTGGTTTGCTTTCAAAGGTGGTGGTGTGAACGTGCACCGACCCGAAGCCGCGGAACAGTTTGGCGAGCACACACTTGCGGATCAGATTCCGACCCACGGGAACCAGCATCACGAATCCGACGATGTCGGTCAGCAATCCGGGGGTCAGCAACAGGGCGGCCGAAAATACGATCATCAGCCCGTCCTGGATCTCGCGACTGGGCATCCTCCCCTCGGCCAATGCCAATTGAAATTTCTGCCAGGCGATCAGCCCCTCACGTTTGGCCAGCCATGAGCCGATAATGCCGGTAATGATGACCAGCAAGAAAGTCGCCGCGGCCCCCGTGACCTCGGCCAACTGTAAAAGCAAGTACAGTTCGATCAGCGGGACGGTGACGAACAGAAGTAGCAGTCGAAGAAGCATCGAAATCGCCTACAATTGGCGGAGAATGGAGCCTGGCAAACACGCGGCTAAACCGGACCGGTGGAGTGCCATCGTGACCGTCGGCCGTTGTCGATTTGCCATGAAAGCGAATTTCGTGCCATTTGTCGCTTTTTCGAATGAGTTTCCGCCACACCACGACCCGATTTCCATCAGGAGACGATCATGATTGACCAATCGATGACTGTTCCCGGTGCGGAAGATCTGTACGCTCGACTGTGGCATCGCGGCGACGGCAACGAGCGCGGGGTGATGATCCTAGTCCACGGCTTGGGCGACCATGGCGGCCGCCACGCGTCGTTTGCCAAGCGGATGCTGCGTCGCGGTTGGGCCGTTTTCGCAGTCGATCTGCCTGGCCACGGACGCTCTCCGGGGCGACGCGGGACGGCCAAGAGCTACGACAGCGTGCTGCAAATCATCGCCGCCGCGCGAAAGCTGTTGTGGGAGTCGTTTGCCGAAAAAGATCAGGTGCTGATCGGTCACTCCATGGGTGGCAACTTCGCGGTCAACTACGCGCTGCGTCACGATGAGTTTGACGCCTACGGGACGCCCGATCTGTCCGGATTGATCTTGGTCGCACCGATGTTGATGCCGCCGAGTTTCCTGGACCGGCCCAAGATTTTCGCGGCCTGGGGAACGGGCCAACTGTTCCGCTGGATCCGTCTCTCCAAACCACCACGGATGGATCAATTGACGCGCGACGACGACGTGGCCGAACGTTTGCGGGCGGACCCGCTGCAACACAGCCAGATCTCGCTGTACCTGGCGACTCAGCTGTTGGCGCAAGGCCGCTTCGCACTCGATCACGCCGCGGGCATCGAGACGCCGACGTTGGTGTTGTTGGGCGACGAAGATGAATTGATCGATCAGGCCGCGTGTCGCAACCTGTCACTTCGGATGCGCGCGTGGTCGGAGTTTGTCCGTTGGCCCGGCGGACGTCATGACCTGCTGCACGACGTTGATGCCGAAGACGTCGCCGATCACCTGGCCGGTTGGATCAGCCGCACAGTCACGGGCGTTCAACCGGCTTTGCAGTTGGCGCGTCAGGTGGATGTGAACTCTGGAACGTTTGACGGTACTTGGCCCACCACTGGTCCGCTTGGGCCTCGGACCATTCCGGTAGGTCACTGATGCCGTCGAGTTGATTGAGGATCTGTTGGGCCGAATCCGGACGATCCTTCGGCTCTTTCGACAAACAGCGAAAGACTAAATCGTCCAGTGCCGGCGGGATCGCTTGGGTGGTGTGTTCGCTCGGCCGCGACGGCGGCACATTGGCAAGCTGGTGCAGGATTTCGGCAATCGATTGCCCACCGACCGCGTTGCGTCCGGTGAGCAGAAAAAACGCCACCGCGCCGAACGAAAACAGATCGGATCGCGGATCGTTGGTCCCCGGATCGTGAAGCCGTTCCGGTGCCAGATACTGTGGTGTCCCCGCCACCAGATTGCTCGCCGTGATCGACTGTGAGCTGGTGGTGTGAATCGGCTTGGCAAGCCCAAAGTCAAGGACCTTCACGACATCGGAAGTCCCGCCACGAACACAAATCATCACGTTGCCCGGTTTCAAATCACGATGCACCAGTCCGGCATGGTGGGCTTCGCGGAGTGAGTAGAGGATTTGTCGCAGCAAGAAGATGACACGCGCCGGCTCGATCGCGTTTTCAAGATCTACCAGACGAGCGAGCGTTATCCCGTCGATGTATTCCATCACCAGATAGAAGATCCGCTCTTCGGAAACGCCATAATCTAAAACGCGGACGGTGTTGACGTGCTCCAGCTGGCTGGCCGATTGAGCTTCGCGCTGAAATCTGGCAATGCTTTCCGAATCGCTGAATTGGGGTTTCAGCAACTTGATGGCCGTCGGGCGTTTCAAGAGCTCATGCTGCGCTTTGAAAACCCTCCCCATGCCTCCCTCACCGATCTGTTTTTCCAGTCGGTATTGACCCAGTTTCTGGTCTTCGCCGAAACGATGACGGAGGCGACGGATGGAATAGTACGAGCCGGCGGCGATGCACAAGCAGAGTGCCGATTGAACGATGACGGCCCAGGCAAAGACGCGTGTGACGCCCGCTGAAGGATCGACTTCATCGGCATCAAATTCGGTCGCGACGCCCACCTGGAGATCGTCGATCCAACGCCAAGCCCCGACAACGATGACGCCGCGATAGTCACGATAACCGTCGACGTCACAGCCGTCGTTACCGGACAGACACATGCGGGCCATCTTTGTCAGCGGAAGCGCTGATGCGGGTTGTTCGAACCGATAGCCCGCCGTGGTATTTCCGCCCGGGTCGCGAAGGTAGATGTTTCGAATGCCGTCCTCAGTTGCTGTCGGGATCAATCCGGCTTGTTCAAGTTGACGATCGAATCGGCTGGTCGTCAGCAATTGGCCGTCGCGGTTAAAGATATAGGTCTCACCCGACTCTCCCAAGCGGAATGCACGCGTGATCTGCTTCGATTTCTCTTTGCTTTTCGAGTCGTGTATCTGCAACGCTGCAATGATGTGGCCGTCGGCGTCGCAAAGTGGCGTCACGATCGCCAGATGTGGATGGAACGCCATGCTCTGGTCCAGCTTGGCGATCGAATGATCCCGCTCCAGCGGCGCGAGCTCGGAGTGTCCTTCGAACACCGACGCAAGAATGCTGGCTCCCCACGGCGTTGCGTTCTGACCGATGCGTCCACCGGCAGAGCTTGCCCCGGCGATCAGACGGTAGCGCTGATCCCAAATCGTGAATTGTTCCTCGCGTCCGGCCAGGGCCGTGATTTCGCGGTGAATCTGTAACCGAATCGGCGCCGCACCGGGGGTTTGGGACGGATCGTCGGCGTCGCGGGTGAGGGAGACCAGTTCGCCAACGGACTGACGAAGATGGCTGCTGCGCGCCCAGGATTGTGCCTTTTCGATTTCGTGATCAAGCCATGCTCTCAGGGCCAAGACATTGCTGTCGACGATTTCGTTCAGGGTTTCGCGGCGGATCTCCTTTCGCAACGTTTCGATGTAACGTTGGACAAGATAGCCGATCAACGCGAGCACCAAGCACGAGATCAATCCGCCCAGGGCCAGTTGACCTTGGCGGCCGAGACCATGGGAGAACTGCCACCAACGCTCGATCCCAATGTCAATCACGTTTCTCTTGGAGCCGGCCAGCACCTTCGGCTGGAAATCAGCAACGGTGGTGTCGGCGGATCGAATGAGGGTCCGCGAATCATCATGCTCCAGCAATGCATCAACCGCGTTGCGGAGTTCGGGCTCGTTGCCGCAAACGTCTTCCAAGACACGTTCACGTTCTTCGCGATCGAGGTCGACCACGCGTAGAAACAACTCTTTGACTCGGCCGTATTGGTTCGGCGTCACGCCTGGTCATCCTCGTTGAGTTGCTGACGCAGCCAGGCGCGGACGACGCGCCATTCACGATCGACCGTCGACTTGGATAGATCCAGGTACTCGGCGACCTCTGCGCTGGTCATTCCCCCGAAGAAACGCAGCTCGACGATTTGCGCCTGCCGCGCATCGATCTCCTGCAGCTCCGCCAACAGCTGGTCGACGGCGATCAGGTCGTGATCGTGGTCCGGAGATAGAAAAAGTTGGTCTTGGAACGGAATCCTCTTGGCGGCTCCCCCTCGCTTTTTGCGATTTCGGCGACGTGCGTTGTCGACCAGGACGCGGCGCATGGCTTTCGCGCCGATCGCCAAAAAATGGGTCCGCCCCTGCCACTGGACCTGCTTTTGATCGATCAGTCGCAAGAACGCCTCATGGACGAGCGCCGTCGGCTGCAGCGTCACCTCGTTAGGTTCGTGTCGCAAATAGGCTGCCGCCATCGAGCGAAAATCTTCGTAGACCAATTCCAGCAAATCGTCGGCCGCCCGTCGCTCGCCGCCGGAAACGCGTCGAAGAAGTTCGGTGGGGGACGGAGTCGGCGTCGTCATGAGGGCTTTTCAAAAAAAATCCGTGAACCGATGACTCATTCGAAATGGAACTGTCGCGTTAACGGCGTCAACCAAGGTCTTCGTTCTGCGACACCCCGTTTTGTCCAACCACGATCCATCCAGGAAATTTCGTTTGATGCCCGAGACGACCACCCTGTTTCTGATCGACCCGGATCCCTTGGCCCGGCGGATCGTCGGCCGGATCGCGGATCAAATGAACCTCGATTTCCGGAACTACACAAGCGGCGAGGACTTTGTAGAAGCATACACGCGCCGCACGCCGGGGTGCATCATCGCGGAATTCAGGTTGCTGGGAATCAGCGGAATCGAGCTGCAAAATCGATTGGTCGACGAGGGCATTTCCTTGCCGATCCTGTTCGTCTCCGCGCATGGGGAAATCCCATTTGCGGTGCGGGCGATGAAACAAGGTGCGATCAACGTCCTGGAAAAGCCGGTCAGCGAGCAGGCGTTGTGGGACTCCATTCAGCAAGCCCTCGCCCACGAGAAACGCGCTCGGCGGATCGATGCGAAGCATGCCGCCGTGGGCAGGCGTCTGGCCAAACTGACGTCCAAAGAACGTGAAGTGTTTGATCTGCTGGTCCAGGGGCACCCAAACAAAGCGATCGCCAATCGACTGGATCTGAGCATTCGGACCGTCGAGGCGCGGCGTCATCACATCTTCAGAAAGACCGGAACAAAATCCATCGCGCAGCTTGTCAGGATGGTGGTCGAGACCGAGCGCCGCGGTGGTGATCGTTGAATCGCCGAAAGAGGGGACTGCAGGCTTTCGCGGTCCATTGTCGCTGCATGGGACGTCGATTGAAAAAGTGACGGATTTGTTCGTTGCGGAAGTCGCCAAAACGATTGCAGCGCGAGCCCTCTCTGGCGTTTGCTTGCTGCGCAAACGCCGTCTCTCCCAGAGGCAGAGAATCTAACTGGTTGCCCAAAGCCGCAGCAATACAATCGACGTCGTGCAACCGCCCGCGGCTTCGGGCTCTCAGCCGATCACGTCGCAGCCCATCCAGGGTTGCAGGACTTTGGGGACCGCGATGCTGCCGTCGGCGCGTTGGTGGTTTTCGATCACAGCGATCATGGCGCGTCCGGTGGCGACCGCGGTGCCGTTGAGCGTGTGCAGGAACTTGGTGCCTTTCTCGCCGGTCACCTTGTAGCGGGTGTTCAATCGACGCGCTTGATAGTCGGTGCAGTTGCTGGTGCTGGTCACTTCGCCCCACTCGCCGCCGTCGCCGCGTCCGGGCATCCAGGCTTCCAGGTCGTACTTGCGATAGGCCGGTCCGCCGAGGTCGCCGCTGGCGGTGTCGACGACGCGGTAAGGAACCTCCAAGGCGTCGAACAACTCACACTCCAGCGCCTTCATCTCTTCGTGCATCGCGTCACTTTGATCGGGCAAGGTGAAGGCGAACATTTCGACCTTGGTGAATTGATGCACCCGGTAAAGTCCCTTGGATGCCCGTCCGGCCGCGCCGGCCTCGGTGCGAAAACAGTGACTCAGCCCGCACAGCTTGATCGGCAATTCGGTATCGGTGAGCGTCTGATCGCTCATCATCCCGCCCAAAGTGATCTCCGCCGTGGCGACCAGATTCAGTTCGGTGTTCTCGATGCTGTAGATCTGGGTCTCGGGGCCGCGGGGGTTGAATCCGGTTCCTTGCAGAACGCTGGTCAGCGCCAGGTCGGGCGTGGAAACCGGCGTGAAGCCTCGATCGGAAAGAAACGAGATCGCGAACTGTTGCAGTGCCAGGTCCAAGCGGACGGCGGCGTTGCGAAGGAAATAGAACCCGGCTCCGGCAACCCGTGCCCCGCCTTCGAAATCGAACAGGTCGTGCTTCTCACCAAGCTGCAAGTGATCGAGCGGCTTGAAGTCGAACTCCGGTTTCGGCGTCGCTCCGAAAGACAACTCTTTGGCGTCGTCTTCGCCACCGGTCGGTGCGTCGGGGTGGGTCAGGTTGGGGATCAGCGTTTGGATGGCCAGGATTTGTTCTTCCAATTCGTCGCACTGTTTTTGAGCGGCGTCCTTTTGCTCACGCAGCTCGCGCCCCTTGGCGATCAGCTCTTGTCGCTGGTCGTTTTCGGATGCCTTGGGGATCTGCTTGCTGACCTCGTTGGCCTGGCGGTTGAGGTCTTGGGCGAGTTGCAGCTGAGTGACTCGCTGGGCGTCCAATTCGGCGATGCGATCGACGTCACACGGTACGCCGCGGCGCTCACAGTTCTCGCGGACCAGGTCGACATTTTGAAGGATGAATTTCCGATCAAGCATGATGAGTTGTGAGGGTGGGGAAGGATGGTTCGCTGTGAGGGGGCGTCTGGGAGAGGCGTTTCGCCTGTCTGGAGTGCTGATTGACAGGCTGGAAGCCTATCCCACTTGTTTGGCGATTTCGTTCCAAAGTCGGGTCGAAGCCTGGATGCCGCGATGGTAATCCTGGACACGGAATTTTTCATTGGGGCTATGCGTGTTATCGTCGGAAAGCCCCCAGCCGAGCAGCAGGCAATCGCAGCCGAGCACCTCTTGAAACCGGGTGACGATCGGGATCGAGCCGCCTTCGCGGATGAACACCGGCTTGGTGCCGAAGGCGGCATCGATGGCGGTTTCGGCGGCCTTGGCAAACGGCGTGTCGATCTTGGCCAACATGCCGGGCGCCCCGTGATCGGTTTCCAGTTCCCAGGTCACGCCGGGTGGGGCGACGGCGCTGAAGTGCTGGTTCAATTGCTCGGTCAATTCCTTGGGGTCCTGATCGGCGACCAATCGAAAACTGATTTTAGCCGACGCGACCGCCGGGATGATGGTTTTGACCCCTTCGCCTTGATGGCCCGATGTCAGCCCGTTGATGTCGAACGTCGGTCGAGCCCAACGTCGCTCATCGGTCGTGTAACCCTGTTCGCCGAACAGTTCTTTCACTCCGACACTTGCGGCGAACGCTTCGTCCGATTGCGGCAGCTGGGCCCATTGTTGTCGCTCCGCATCGGTCAGCGGCTGAACCCGATCATAGTAGCCCGGGATTTGGATCACGCCGTTATCGTCGACCATCGAGGAGAGCATTTTGCAAAGCGCGATCGCGGGGTTCATCACCGCTCCGCCGAACGATCCGCTGTGCAGGTCTTGGCTGGGGCCACGGACGGTCAATTCATACGTGGCGATCCCGCGCAATCCGTAGGTGATTGCCGGTTGCCCGTCGGCGTACTGGCTGCTGTCGCTGATGACGACGCAATCGCAGGCGAGTTTCTCGGCCAACTCCGGCAGCATCCGTTCCAGGTTTTCGCTGCCGACTTCCTCCTCGCCTTCGATCAGAAACTTGATCTGCAGCGGCAGGTCGTGACCGGCCGACAGCCAACGACAAACGCTTTGGATGTGCGTCAGGACTTGCCCCTTGTCATCGGTCGCGCCGCGGGCGAACAGGTCGCCGTCGCGGACCGTCGGTTCGAACGGACCGCTGACCCAGTCCTCCAGCGGTTCGGCGGGCTGGACATCGTAGTGGCCGTAGACCAGCACGACCGGTGCTCCCTCGACCGGCGCGGTTTGGGCGACCACCATCGGATGCCCTTCGGTCGGGATGGTTTCGACGGACAAGCCGGCGCCAGCGAATTTCTCGCCGACCCAATCACATGCCCGGCGAACCTCGGCCCGCAGCCGACTGTCGCTGCTGACGCTGGGAATCCTTAACCAGTCGATAAGGTCCTTTAAAAGCCCGTTGCGGTCGGCGTCAAGGGATTCAACCAGCTGTTCCAGCGACGCATCGTCCAGCGGTCCTGGGGCGGCGTTTTCGCGGGGTGGAGACACAACAATGACTCTGATTCGGGGGTGAAAAGTGAGAAAAACCGTTAAAATCGGGTCTGCCTTCGGCTCTACAACCGCGCTACAATAGGGGCCGTGCAATCGTAACAACAGTGGGCGTCACCACTGGCCCAGCGTTACCACGACGGAGCAGTTTTCGAAAATGTCAGACAAGCAAGTCATGGTTGCCGATCCGGCCGTCGAAAAAGAACAGAAAACGAAACCCAAGAAACAGCCTCGGTACAACGTCATTCTTTGGGATGACTCCGACCACAGCTACCAGTATGTCGTGATGATGATGCGAAAGCTGTTTCGCTATCCGGTCGAAAAAGGATTCGAGATCGCGACCCAAGTCGACTGTAGCGGCAAAGCGATTTGTTTGACCACCACCATGGAACACGCCGAATTGAAACGCGACCAAATCCACGCCTATGGCAAAGACGATTTGATCCCGCGCTGCAAAGGCAGCATGAGTGCGACCATCGAGCCGGTCGGCTAAAGCATGTCGGCAAAGTTACGTGTCACCACACTGGGCTGCAAAGTCAACCAGTACGAAACCGAACTCGTCCGCCAAGGCTTGCAACGGGTCGGGTTTCAAGACTGCGCCGACGGGGATCAGGCCGACGTCTGCATCGTCAACACCTGCACGGTGACCAACCAAGGTGACGTCAAAAGCCGGCAAGTGATTCGCCGCATGGCACGCGACAACCCCGACGCTCGGATCGTCGTGATGGGTTGTTATGCCACACGGGCACCCGAGGAAGTGGCCAAGCTTCCCGGGGTGGCCGAAGTGGTGACCGACAAACGCGAACTGCCCGATCTGATGTCGCGGTTCGGCGTCGTCGACGTCCCCACGGGGTTGGACGGTTTTTCCGGACGACATCGTGCGTACGTCAAAGTGCAAGACGGTTGTTTGCTGCGTTGCAGTTACTGCATCATCCCCCACGTGCGGCCAAAACTCTCCTCGCGGCCGCTGCAGCACATTGTCGATGAAGTCCGCCGGTTGACCGACGCCGGCCATCGCGAAGTCGTGTTGACCGGCATCCACCTGGGCCACTACGGCGTCGATTGGAATCGCAACAAACCGCGCGACCAATGGACGCGGCTGTCCGATCTGGTTCGACAGTTGTGCCAGTTGCCCGGTGATTTCCGCATCCGGCTTTCCAGCATCGAAGCGACCGAGGTGACGCGCAGCCTGATCGATGTGATGACCGAGTATTCCGAACGGTTGGTGCCCCACGTGCATCTGTGCCTGCAATCGGGAAGCGACTCGGTGTTGCGGCGGATGCGGCGGCGTTGGGGGACGCGGATGTTTTTGGACCGCTGCCGAAAACTGGAGGCGGCGCTGAACAAGCCGGCGATCACGACCGACATCATTGTCGGATTCCCCGGCGAGACCGATGCCGAATTCGAACAAACCCTGCAAACCTGTCGCAGCGCCGGGTTCTCCAAGATCCACGCCTTTCCCTTCAGCGCACGCCGAGGCACGCCGGCCGCCGAGATGCCCGACCAATTGCCGGGTGATCTGAAGAGCCAACGCGTTCAACAACTCGCCGAACTCGAATCGGAGCTTCGCCGAGATTACTTCGCCAGTCTGGTCGGCGAGTCCGTGCAAGTGCTGGTCGAATCCGAGCGTGATCTGGTCACGTTGGACCACGGCACGTCGCCAGCGCGGTTGTTACGTGGGACCACCTGTCGCTACGCGCCGGCCGAATGGGTCAGTGACGATTCCGGTATCACGACGGGTGATCTGGTGACCGCCAAAGTCACCCGCGCCGACGAGGAGCGGGTGCTCGTTTCGGCGTAGGTCACGCTGGGGACGTCGACGGTACAAGTGACGGATTTGTTCGTAGCGGAAGTCGCCAAGACTTTCGTGTTTCGGGGGCGGAAGCGACTCTTCGATTCGCGGGCCCTCTCTGGCGTTTGCTTGCTGCGTAAACGCCGTCTCTCCCAGAGGGAGAGAATTTAGATTTGGGCCAAAGTTGCACGAATACAATCGACATCCCGGGCGTGACAGAAGGCATGCACAGCACGTCCTAAGTCGAACTCTGCTGTTCGATCGGCGACACGTCCTCTTGCGTTTCGACGAACTTCACCGGCACTTCGAAGTCTTCCATCGGGGCGCCTTTTCCGGTGGCTTCCAGGTAGGTGTATCCGGCCAGGGCTTTTTCAAAGGTCGCGACGATGCGGCCGGCTTGCTGGTGATCGATCCGCTGCTGGGCGATCGCTTCTTCGACCGTATTTCCGATGTTGTCCAGCAACTCGCGATCGTCGTACTGGACGTAGCCGAGGACTTCCGAGACGGTGTCGCCCTTGACGATCGAGCGGATTTTGACCGTCGATCCCTCGCATTCGACGTGCACCGCGTGCGTGTCGCCGAACAGGTTGTGCAGATCGCCGAGGATTTCTTGATAGGCCCCGACCATGAACACCGCCAACTGGTACGGTTTGCCGTCTTCGGGAGGATGCAGCAGCAGCGTATCGCAGCAGTCGTTTTCGGACACAAACGAATCGACTTTGCCGTCGCTGTCACAGGTGATATCGCCCAAGACGGCATGCCGGGTCGGCCGTTCGTCCAAACGGTGGATCGGCATGATCGGGAACAATTGGTCGATCGCCCAGGCATCGGGCATCGATTGAAACAGCGAGAAATTGACGAAGTAAATATCCGACAGCATCCGATCGAGATGCTCCAACTCGGCCGGCAAATCGCCTTCGGCCTTGGCCAGTTCACGGACGCGGTGGCAAAGGGCAAAGTACAGGTTTTCCGCGGCGACACGCTGTTCCAACGGCAGATACCCGCCGCTGAACAGGTTCATGCACATGTCCAGTGTTAACTGGGCATCGTGGAACTTCTCCATCATGTTGTCGGACGTCAGATTGGTGTAGGCGTCCCAAAGATCACGGACCGGTTGTTCGTAATCTTCCGGCGGCCCTTCCGACGGGGGCTGTCCGTTGCCAGGCGAACTGGCCCAGTCCGGCAGTTCGGTGTTGCCTTGTTTGGTGACGCCGAGTGTTTCCATCACCAGGATGCTGTGGTGGGCGGCGACGGCTCGTCCACTTTCGGAGATCAGCTGCGGGTGCGGGACGCCGGCTTCGTCGCAAACGCTTTGCACGTGATAGACGACGTCGTTGGCGTATTCTTGAATCGTGTAGTTCATGCTCGATTGGCTGTCGGTCTGGGTGCCGTCGTAATCGACGCCCAGTCCGCCACCGACGTCCAAGTAGCCCATTGCCGCACCGCGGCGCTGCAGGTCGACGTAGATCTGGGCCGCCTCCAGGATCGCCGACTTCAGTTGTCGAATGTTTCCGATCTGGCTGCCGACGTGAAAGTGCAACAGTTGAAAGCAGTCGGCAAAACCCATTTCGATCATGCGATCCAACGACGCCAAAACCTCGGCAACGGTCAACCCGAACTTACTGCGGTAGCCGCCGCTGGCCTGCCATCGGCCGCTGCCGCGGGTGGCCAGTTTGACCCGCATGCCGATCGTCGGCCGCACACCGACGGCCGAGGCGACGCGGAAAATCAGGTCCAGTTCGCTGGCCTTTTCGACGACCGGAAAAATGGTTCGCCCCAGCCGCTGGGCCATCATCGCCAAACGGATATATTCCTCGTCTTTAAAACCGTTGCAGACGATCGGGACCGAGGCGTCGCTCATCGCGATCGCGGCCAGCAGTTCGGGCTTGCTGCCCGCTTCGACGCCGAAACCCAGCGGGGCACCTTCGGCGACGATCTGCTGGACGACTTCGCGCTGTTGATTGACCTTGATCGGGAACACGCAGCGATAACGGTTCTGGTACCCGTTTTCTTCGATCGCCTGGGCAAAGCAATCGTGCAGATGGTGCAATCGGTCGCGTAGGATGCCGTTGAAACGGAGCAGGATGGGCAGACTGAGTCCACGGTCGCCGAGTTGGTCGACGAGCGCCTTCAAGTCGATTGACGTTTGTTCATCGCGCGAAGGGGAAACGACCACCGTGCCTTGATCGGAGACGTTGAAGTATCCGCCGCCCCAGCGATCGACCCCATATTCTGCCACCGAATCTTGGATCGTCCAGCGATCCCGAGAATCTTGCTTCAACGCTTGATTGCCTCAACATTAGTCGCCTCGTTGGATTCGAGGCCTGGATTGGAAAGTGAATCAACACCAAAGCACTAGTGCTTCGTCAACGCTTAAACTTAGGGTGCCGCGGAAAAGGGGTCAGGTACCAAAAATGCGAAGCACCCTTCGGGCCATTTGGTTTTTGGTACCTGACCCCTTTTCCGCTCGATAAACGCAACCCCAAAATTTGACGCTGACAAAGCGTAGTAGAATCGAGTCGGCTTGTCAGCTCAACTCGGGACTCGGTGCCCCATCTTTGTAGACACTTTGGACTTTTGCGATCCGCTGGATGAACTGTTCGATCGTCGGGGTTCGCTCCTCGACTTTGGGGTGCATCAGTTGCATCACGCTGCGGGCCAAGGAGGGGTCGACGTTGGGGCAGACGTCGGTCAGCGGTTTGGGGAGCGAGGTGTCGTGGTGCAGTGCGGCGCGTCCACTGACGACGTCCCCTTGCCAGGGATGGGCGAAGGCGATCAAGCAATAGAACGTCACGCCCAGCGAGAACAGGTCGACGCGTTTGTCGGTCGCGCGTCGTCGGACGATTTCCGGCGACATGTACAGCGGCGTGCCGGTGCGATTGCCGGGCACCATGAACGGTGGCGTCGCCGGCAGGGTCAATCCGAAATCGATCAGTTTGACGTCTTTGGATTCCGGCAACAGGATGAAGTTGCGGGGACAGATGTCGCGATGGATGTAGCCTTGGTTGTGGACGTATTTGAGCGCTTCGCACATCGACCGCATCAGCATCATCCGTTTGCCGGCGACGTGTTGTTCTTGCCGCTGGACGATGATGTTCTGCATGCTGGGCCCGGCGACGAACTCCATGATCAGGATCGGCTCCCCTTTGGTCGACACGCCCACCTCGTAGGTTTCGACGACGTTGGGGTGATGCATTTTCAGCGCGATCTCGCCCTCGGACGGTTTTTTCAGGTGGCGAAATCGGCTTTCAAACAGCTCGACCTTTTCCGGGTCCAGAATCTTGATTCCGACCATGCGGCCGCCATGATCGTGGTCCTTGGCGACGACGAATTTGGCCATCGTGCCGGTGAAGGCTGTCCGCTGGAGCGTAAAACGCTTCTGGATATCAATACGCCCGACGCTCTTGCCGCCGCCGCTGCTGCCGCCGAGCATCGATTTGACGGAATCAAAAATCCCCATGGAGGCCCTACTTTCCGCAATAGTCGATCGCGCGGGCGATTTCAGTTTTCAGATGCTTGCGTGGGACGATTCGATCGATGTAACCGTGCTCCAACAAGAACTCGCTGGTCTGAAACCCTTCGGGCAATTCGATTCCGATGGTTGCTTTGATGGTTCGGGGGCCGGCAAATCCGATCAGGGCTTTGGGTTCGGCGAAGACCAAATCGCCCAGCGAGGCGAAACTGGCGGCGACACCGCCCATCGTCGGGTTGGTCAGGACGCTGATGAACAAGCCGCCCGCGCTGTCGTAACGAGCCAGTGCGGCGCTGACCTTGGCCATCTGCATCAGCGACAGGATGCCTTCGTGCATCCGAGCACCGCCACCGCTGGCGCTGATGATGATCAACGGCAAGTTTTGCGCGGTCGCGTGTTCGATCAACCGGGCCAAACGTTCACCCACCACCGAGCCCATGCTGCCCATGATGAATGCGCTGTCGGTCACGGCCAGTGCGACGCGGCGTGCCCGTATCATCCCCACGCCGGTGATCGCGGCGTCGGACAGTCCCGTTCGCTTCTGTTCGCCGACCAGACGTTCGGCGTACCGTTTGCGGTCGGAAAACTCCAGCGGGTCGGTCGGCTGCAGGTGCTCGTACATCGCTTCGAACGTGCCTTCGTCGACCACCTGAGTGATCCGATCGGCTGCCGAGACGTAGAAATGGTGCTCGCACTTGGGGCACACGTTGAGCCGCTGTTCGACTTCTTTTTTGTAGACGCTGGTCCCGCAACCGGGGCACTTCAGCCACAATCCTTCTGGCACGCCCCGTTTTTTCGGTGGACCCTGGGAGGAATCGCTAGGTTCGGGCATGGTAGAATTGGGCTGAGATTCGAGGATGTCCATGCGAAAGAATCGAAGCGTTTTTGGCGATCGGTTTGCAGTGGAATGACGTGGCGAGCGGCCGGACGATGCGGCCTGACTCGCCGCGTAGTTTAGCTGATCATGCCGTTTTTCTCAGCCCCTAAATGTAATCCACCGCCGCGACCGGTCCGCGGTCGCTGTGGTGGCGTGATTTCTCGGTCTCGCGGCGATCACCGAATTCTCGCGATTCGACGCCCGCCCTGGGGTGTTGTCGCCGGGAACCGATGTATGCTGCACTCCCGTATTCCCCATCCCGTTGTCAACCGGATCCTACCCCATCATCACAACCATGAGTTGCAATCCACTCCCCATGCGACGCCCGTGTTGTTTGGCATTGCTGGCCGCACTACTGGTGGTCGGCCTGTCGTCCATCGTTTCGAAATCGGCCCCCGCGGCAGAAATCTTTGTCGAAACCGAGAGTTTTGACGATCCTGGCGGGTGGAAACTGGACACCCAGTTCATCCAGCAAATGGGGTCTCCGTATTTGCTGGCCCACGGGCTGGGCAAACCCGTCGATGACGCGGTCACCCAGATCGATGTGAAACAGGCCGGGACCTATCGCGTTTGGGTCCGCACCTTCGATTGGGTGGCCCGCTGGGACGCACCCGGGGATCCCGGCAGATTTCAAGTCCAGATCGGCGGTCAGACGCTGCCGGAGACCTTTGGGACCGAGGGTGCCAGTTGGGGCTGGCACGACGGGGGGACGATCCAGCTGGACGCGGGCAAAACCGAGCTGCGTCTGAAGGACTTGACCGGATTCGACGGCCGCTGCGATTGCTTGTACCTGACCACCGAGGTCGATGGCAATGCTCCGCCGCTGGCCGACAAAGTGTTGACCGATTGGCGCCGCAAGCAATTGGGGCTGCCCGAGGAGCCGCTGGAGCGTGGCCCGTATGACCTGGTGGTCGTCGGCGGTGGCTATGCCGGCATGGGATCGGCGATCAGCGCCGCACGGATGGGTTGCCGGGTGGCACTGATCCAAGACCGCGGCGTGCTGGGCGGCAACGGTTCCAGCGAAGTGCGTGTGTGGGCGATGGGCAACATCCGTCGTGGCAAGTTCCCCCGGATCGGCGAGATCATCGAAGAGTTCGCCGACAAAGCGACCAAGTCACCGGGCCGCTATGAGGAGTTCGGCGACGAATTGAAAGAACGCGTCGTCCGCGCCGAACCCCAAATCGACCTCTGGCTCAATCACCACGCCTTTGACGCCGTCGTGAAAGACAATCACATCGTCTCGGTCGATGCCCTCAACACCAAGACCGGCGCCGTGGTCCGCATGCTCGGCGATCGATTCGTCGACTGCACCGGCCACGGATGGCTGGGCCAATTCGTCGGTGCCGACAGCGACATGGCGCCCGACGGACGGATGGGGATGAGCAACATGTGGCGCTGGGACGAAACCGATTCGCCGCAGTCGTTCCCCGAAACCCCGTGGGCGCTGGATTTGGAAATGCAAGACTTTCCCTACCCCCGCGACCACCACGGTCAATGGTTCTGGGAGAGCGGTTTTGACAAGGACGCGCTGGGCGACGCCGAGGGGATCCGCGACTGGAACTTGCGTGCCGTCTACGGCGCGTTCAATGCCATGAAGAACCGCGACGGTGCCGCCGATCACAAGACCGCCGTGCTCAGCTGGGTCGCTTACGTCGGCGGGCCGCGTGAAAGCAACCGATTGCTCGGCGATGTCATCCTGACCCAAGACGACATCGTGGCCAAACGTGATTTCCCCGACGGCTGTGTCCCCAGCACCTGGTCGATCGACCTGCACTACCCCAAAGAACAGTACGCCAAAAAGTATCCCGACAACCCGTTCATCAGCGTCGCCGTTCATGACCGCCGCGTCGATCGGTCGTACGGCTATCCCGTTCCGTACCGTTGTTTCTACAGCCGCAACATCGACAACCTGTTCATGGCCGGACGCAACGTCAGCGTCACCCACGAAGCGCTCGGCACCGTCCGCGTGATGAAGACCTGTGGCATGATGGGCGAAGTCGTCGGCAAAGCGGCGTCGATCTGTGCCCTCCGCGATTGCACGCCACGTGAGGTCTACGAAGATCACCTCGACGAGCTATTGAAACTGCTCGAACTGCCCGGCAAGGCGCGCCGCAGCACCCCTTCGGCACCGATCACGATCGACGAAGGCGCCCTGCCGCGGGCGTCCAAGTACGGCCCGATGACCGGCCAAGATCCGGAGTCGTTTGACGGCATCGTGATCGACGACCGCGAGGCCGAGCTGATAGGGAAATGGACCAGCGGGGGCGGCCGAAATGACCGCTATGTCGCCTACAGCTACAAGTACGCCGGCGGCAACTCCGGTGCCCAAGCGACGTACACGATCAAGGCGCCCAAGACCGGCCGATTCCAGATCCTGGTCGGGTGCGCTCCGGCAGACGAACGCTTCAACAACCGTGCCACCGAAGCTCCGGTCGAACTCCGAATCGGCGATCAGGTCGTTCGCGAAAGCGTCAGCTATCGCGGGACCGAGGAGCGCCAGTTCGCACCGGTCGCCACGATCGACGTCAAGAAAGATCAACCGATCAAGGTTGTGATCCTAACCGACCAGGCGAACGGACTGGTGCACCTGGATGCCGTCCAGATGATTGAGGCGGCAGGTGATTGAAGCGGCAGGGACACCAAGATAAGAAGTGGAGTCATCAATCAAGGAAGTCACCCTACCTGCGGAGGTCGTGCGGTTTTTCAAAGAAACCCTCCTGGAAGGGAGGGTCGATTGGTGGTGTTTGAGTGCTCCCGAGCCACAACGAACCCCCCCGCGTCGTCGTAAACTCCTCCGCGACCCTCCCAGAGGGAGGGTTAATTCGCAACGCGACTTGACCTCTTCTAGCGAGGTTTCTTCTACGTGTGTCGCGCAGGCGGAGTCGTGGAACGAGGTGGAATTCCGCTCAGCTGTGAAGGTCGGCCGTTGACCGCCAGCCCACGAGTCTTTCATCATTCTGCCCCGAATCATTCTGCCATCCCTCTGCTGATTCCCAGATCAAACTTGCCAGCTTTCACCGGTCCCGTTCTAATTTTCGCGAGGCGGCAATCGACCACGGAACCGAAAGGACGGCAGGCTGATGAGTCAGACGGCGACAAAAACGAACGTGACCCGAGCGAACGTCCGTAAGAAAAAAGGCAACGTTTTCCATCAACGACTCGGATCGTTGACCTACTCCCAGGCCTGCCAAGTGCTCGGCGATGAAGGGGCGACGCTGATCCGTCAGGGCGCCCAATATCTGGACCTCAATCACGACGACGTCTTTCTGGGCGGCGATCTGTTCCGCGTCCGATTCCAGGACCCCGAGGCGGACAACGGATTGGCGATCGCGACGATCACGCTGGAATCAGGCCGTCGCCGGCAACTGCTCGCCAATTGCGACTGCTGCGAGGGACCTTGCATTCACCTCGGTGCGGCCCTGGACCATCTGCTGCAATCCAAGAGTGACCTCGGCTTGGCCCAACCGCCCGATGAATCGGTGCCGTTGGAGCATCTGACACCCGAAGAATTGAACCAGCGAGCGATCGCCGATCGCATCAAACGCGCCGAAGAAGAACGCATGAAGGTGCGTTCGACCAACACGGCCAAACCGTGGACGGATTATTTGGTCACCAGCGAGCGATCCGGCCGCACGTACCGCGTCGCGCTGCGAGGGTTTCAGCCGGGGATGGCGTATTGCACCTGTCCCGATTTTCGAACCAACAAACTACAGACCTGCAAGCACGTTCTGCACGTCCAAACCAAGGTCCGAAAACGATTCTCCGCCGCCAAACTCAATTCGCCCTACCGACGCAAGAAACTCTCCTTGGGTCTGTGTTACGGCCAGCAACGCGGATTGTTGTTTCATCTTCCCTATAAAACCGACGCCAAGCTGGAAGAGATCGTCGGGGAGGCGAATTCGGTCCCCATCACCGACACATCGGAGGCGATGACGCGGATCGAGGCGCTGGAAAACGCCAGGATCGACGTCACGATTTATCCCGACGCGGAAGCCTACATCCAGCGCCAGTTGACGCAACAGCGTGTTCGAGCCGCCTGTGACGAAATTCGCAAGGATCCGGAAAACCATCCGCTGCGAACTGAATTGCTCGATGCGACGCTGCTGCCCTACCAGTTGGACGGGATCGCGTTCGCCGCCGGTGCCGGCCGGGCAATCCTGGCCGACGACATGGGGCTGGGAAAGACCATCCAAGGCATCGGGGTCGCTGAGTTGTTATCGCAATTGGCCGACATCCGACGCGTGCTGATCGTGTCCCCGGCGTCGTTGAAATCGCAATGGAGAAATGAGATCCGCCGCTTCAGCGATCGGTCGACGCAAATCGTCTTGGGAACCGGAGCCGAACGCTGTGAACAATACCGAAGCGACACGTTCTTTACGATCTGTAACTACGAACAAGTTCTGCGCGACCTGACGGCGATCGAAGAAGTGCCCTGGGATCTGATCATCCTGGACGAAGGCCAACGGATCAAGAATTGGGAATCAAAAACCAGCAACGTGATTCGACAATTGGAAAGCCCGTTCCGGTTGGTGTTGTCGGGGACGCCGCTGGAAAATCGACTCGGCGACCTGTTCACCGTCACGCGGTTCGTCGACGAAGATCGTTTGGGACCGGCGTACGAGTTCTTCAATAAACACCACGTCGTCGACGAACGTGGCAAGACATTGGGCTACCACCGTTTGGACCAGTTGCGCCAGTCATTGCGTCCGATCCTGCTTCGCCGTACCCGCAGCGAGGTCGCCAAACAGCTTCCCGAACGGATCGACGAAGTGATTCGGATCGAACCGACGGCCGAGCAGAAAGAGATCAACGATTCCCATCTCGCCATCGTCGCCCAGATCGTGAACAAAAAGTTCATGACCGAGATGGACGTGTTGCGGATGCAGAAATCGTTGCTGATGGCACGAATGTCTTGTGACAGCACCTATCTGATCGACCAGGAGGAAGCCGAATACAGCAGCAAGTTGGAACGATTGACCGAGTTGCTGGAAGGGTTGATCGAAGACCCGACACGCAAGATCGTGCTGTTTAGCGAATGGAGACGCATGCTGGATCGGATCGAGCGACGGATGGACGCGATGGATTGCGAGTACGTTCGTCTGGATGGCCAAGTCGCTCAAAAGAAGCGTGGCGAACTGGTGTCGCGGTTCCAAAACGATCCCGACTGCCGCGTGATCTGTATGACCAATGCCGGATCAACGGGATTGAACCTGCAAGCGGCCAACACGGTCATCAACGTCGATCTGCCCTGGAACCCTGCCGTGCTCGAGCAACGCATCGCACGCGCCTACCGGATGGGACAAAAGAATCCGGTCCACATCTACAAACTGGTGACCGTCGGGGACACGATCGAAGAGCGATTGTTGGAAACACTGGCGTCCAAGCAAGAGCTTGCCGACGCATCGATCGATTTGGACAGCGATGTCACCAAGGTCGAAATGGTCAGCGGAATGGAAGACCTGCGCCGTCGGCTGGAAGTCATCTTGGATCCCCTGCCCGCCGCGCCGGTCGATGAAAGCCAGCAACGACGGGTCGAGGCGGAAGCCCAAGCGTTGCAAGCCAGACGCGAAAAGGTCGCCGCGGCAACCAGCGGCTTGATCAGTGCCGCACTCTCCCTGGCCGGCGAACTGATTCCGTCAGCCGACGACAAGGCGCCCGACCAACAGCGGGTGGCCGCGCTGACCGAGCGTTTGTCACAAAGCGTCGACAAAGACGAACAGGGTCGCCCACAACTGACGATCACGCTGCCCGACACCGAGGCCTTGCGAGGCTTGGCGACGACGTTGGCCAAGCTGTTGGATTCGTAACCGACCCTGGCAGAGGTCGTGCGGTTTGTGGATATCACCCCCATGGCAGGAGGGTCGAGCGCAGCGAGGCGCATAGGCACCAAGTCAAGGACTTCACCCTCCCTGGAAGGGAGGGTCGAGCGCAGCGAGGGGAGGGTCGATCGGCGGTGTGCGAGTGCAACCGAGCCGCAGGCAACCCTCCCCGCTCCGAGCGCTCACTCCTCCGTGACCCTCCTTAAAAGCATTGATGTCGGACACAAATTACAATGGCTCCTTTCTCCCCCGGCTTTGTGGGAGAGAAGGGCTGGGGATGAGGGGGCCTTCCACGGTGGAGCGTGATTGAAAGACCAACGGGCGGCTCAAGAGGGCGTCCGCTCGCTTGCTGATCCCTACGACTGGCGCACGCTGCCCCCGATAGTTTGCCAAACCCGACCATCTGCTACCGGCGGCAGATGACTCATCGCTCGCCGTCAATTCCGGCGATTGAAGAACAAAGAGTCCGACACTCTTTTACGCTTCGTTTTGCGGTGGGGTCCAGTGTTTGTCAGTCATTTCAACAGCTTTCTTCGCGGTGGAGCTGCGACGGCTGCGCGACAATTGCACCACGCGCTACGCGGCGCCGGCATCCAGAGCCGGTTCCAACACCTGGCCGGTCAAACGTTCACTGATCCGCAGGACGCGGACATCCAGGACGGTGAATACTACAGCACGCATTGGCCCGGCAAAGGAACGCTGCAAGATTCGGTCGATCGGATCCGCTTTCGACTGCATCGCCAACGCTTCAAGCACGCCACAGGCCGCGCGCAGCCGGGGGCGGAAATCTTCACGTCGCCGCACGGAAAACCGTTCACCCCCTGGCCTCCGCTGAACCACCCCGCCGGTGACGCCGCCAACGACGACGACGCACAGCAGCACCTCATCCACCTGCACTGGATCTCCAAGTTCATCGACTTTCCCAGTTTCTTCGGGTCGCTTTCGGACAACCAGCCGGTCGTCTGGACCCTGCACGACATGAACGCCTTGACCGGCGGCTGTCACTTTTCAGGCGGGTGCGAGCGGTTTCGCCTCGGATGTGGCAACTGTCCGCAACTCAAACGGCGCGGTCAATCGGACGTCAGTTACCGATCGTTCGAAACCAAGCGACGCGCCCTGCAGGACATCAACCTGCACATCGTCGCACCCAGTCGGTGGTTGTTGGAGCAAGCGCACTTGACCCCGTTGTTGACCGCTGCGAAATCATTCACGCGGATTCCCTACGGCATACCGACCGATCGGCTGTATCCGATGCAGAAACGGTTTGCCCGTGAAGCCCTGGGGATTCCAACCGACACGTTCATCATCGGGTTTGGTGCGATGAGCCTGGGCAATCGCCGTAAAGGTGCCGCCGAGTTAATTGCGGCGCTCGAGCATGTCGGGCCGAATCCGAACGTCCGCTGTCTGGTGTTCGGCAGCGGTACCCTGTCGGAGACAAGCAAGCGGTTGCCGGAGATGATTCATGTCGGCAGCGTGCAAGACGATCGAACGCGTCGCTTGGTGTACAGTGCGGCCGACGCGTTCGTCTTACCCTCGACCGAAGACAACCTTCCACTGACCGGATTGGAAGCGATGGCTTGCGGCACGCCGGTGATCGGGTTCGATGCCGGTGGAATCCCCGACTATGTGATTCCGGGAAAGACCGGATTGCTTGCCAACACCGGCAACGCCGCACAATTGGCAAACCGTTTGAACACCGCGATCGCCAACCCGCAAGCGATTCAAACGATGGGCGATCAGGCGCGAGAGTTGATTCTGGATCAGTACCAGGCGGACACGGAGGCCCAGCGCTACATCGAACTCTATCGAAGTCTGGTCGATGCCGACAAACAACCTCGGCGCCGCGCCGCCTAACACTCCTTCAAAGATCCACCATGTCGAACTCGAGTCAACGCTTGCCCGTTTTTCGAATCGTCACGCCATCGTTCAATCAGGCGGAGTACTTGGAGCAGACGATCACAAGCGTCTTGTCACAACAGGGCCGCGGGACCGAGTTTGAGTTGCAATATGCGGTTGTCGATGGAGGCAGCACGGATGGATCGGCCGACATCATCGCAAAGTACCGCAACGAATTGACGTTCTGGTGCAGCGAAAAAGATCGCGGTCAATCACACGCGATCAACAAAGGATTCGAGCAGATCGACGGAGACATCTGCGCCTACATCAACAGCGACGATTATTACCTGCCCGATGCGTTTCGACACATCGTCAGCTTGAGAAACGAAAACCCGCACGCCGATCTGCTGTACGGTGTCTGTCGAAAGGTAGATGCCACCGGGCGAACGATCCGTGATCAGATTTCGGACATCTCATCGCTTGCCGAAATCGTCGACTTGTGGAATCACTGGCTGAACCCCAATCCGAATCGAAACTTCATTCAACCCGAAGTGTTCTGGACCCGACGGCTGAGCGAGCGGATCGGGCGGTTTGATGAGTCGCTCCACTACACGATGGACTTCGATTATTGGTTGCGTGGGTTTGATACCGGTATGAAGGTCGCACGAACCGACGTACCGTTGGCCGCCTTTCGCATCCATGCGGGTCAGAAAACGACAGCCCGAAACGCGAGTATTTTGGAGTTACTTGATCGGGTCGCCCCCTACATCACGACGCAGGATGCTCGGATGGATCCTGATCATCAGCGACAAATGCAACGGCACAGTCGGTTGACGCGACGTGTGATTGCATCGGCTGACGCGGCGCCAGAACGACGTGTCCTCTCGCTTCTAGCTCTGGCCGGCGACGAGCCGGGATTGTTGAATTCCCGGCACTATTGGCGACAGATGCGGCGCAGCGGCAAGCGGGTGTTCTGGAAACGCCACGCGGCCTGAACGCAGGACGTAGCGGTACTGCAACCTTTTTTTCCCGGCTCGCGGGCGAGACCACAACCCGCGTCAATCTGACGCGATTCAAACGTGGTTGTGATCGTGGCGCGACAAAAGGCGCCGCGAAATCGATACGATCGGGCCAAGCGTTGTAATTGACTCAGCAATTGCGATCCGTAGCCTTGTTTTGCTTGACCGCGGAAGTAATGTCAGAAACCGGTCTTTCTGTCATTCCTGTCTCTTCGTCACAAGTTCGGTCATTGCAATGGTTCGTCCCAGGGCCAAAACCGGTACCAATCGTCGTCAATCCCCACCCTGGACGGCCCGCGAGATGGAACCGCGGATCATGCTCGCCGCCGACGCCGGCGCGGCGGTCTCCGCCGCACCGGTCTCCGATGCGGTACAAGTCGCGCCGGCGGTCCCCACGGCGGATTCAATCGCGACCGACGCCATCCCGGCCGACGCCCACTCGCTCCATCCGGCGGCGACTTTGGTGATCATCGATCCGAACGTCGCCGGTGACTTTAACGCCGTCGGCTTTGACATCACGGCGGCAGTTCCCGCGGGCGCTGACTTGGTGGTGCTGGATCACTCCGCCGATGCCGTTTCACAGATCACCGAAATCTTGGCCGATCGATCCAATCTCGACAGCGTGCACTTGATCAGTCATGGACGCGCCGGCCAATTGCAATTGGGCAACGATCGAGTTGACGCAGACACGGTCGCCGATCGAGCCGCTGAGTTGGTTCGCTGGAAAGCGTCGTTTGCCGCGGGCGCCGATTTGCTGATCTATGGCTGTGACGTCGGCGCGGGTGAGGAAGGTCGCGCATTCCTGGATCGCATCGCAAAGGTCACCGGTTTGGATGTTGCCGCGTCGGTCGATCGCACCGGGGCCGCCGATCGAGACGCCGATTGGGACTTGGAACACAGCATCGGTCCGGTGACGCATGCCGGGGACCTGGACCGATCGGCTCTGTCGCAGTTCTCGGGTGCTCTGTCGATCCAAGTCTATGCGGCCGGTCAGGTCGGCGAGGAAGAAATGCAAGTGCAAGTCGGCGACCAATTGGTCGGCACCTGGACGATGGCGGGCACCGATGCCGGTGATCGACTGTTCGGCGAATTCAACGTTCCCATCGACAATGCGAGCATCGATGACATTCGGATCCATTTCACAAACGACCTCTATCGGCCGGACATCGATTTCGATCGCAACCTCCGCATCGACCGCATCGTTGTCGATGGCGTGACCTATCAAACCGAAGACCCCTCGGTCTTTTCGACCGGATCGTGGCGACGCGAAGACGGCGTGACACCAGGTTTTCGTCAAACCGAATACCTTCACACCAATGGCTACTTTCAGTTTGCCTCGACCGGAAATGCAAACGGATCGGTGATCACGATCGATGCCGAAGGCAACATGGGACAGGAGCGAATGGAGTTGCTGATTGACGGCCAAGTCGTTCAAACGTTCGATGGTGTTTCGACCACCCCGTCCAGCTATTCCTACCAGGCGAACCAATTGGTCACAGCTGACCGAATCGAAATCGCATTCACCAATGATTTCTACGATCCGGACAACGACATTGACCGCAACTTGACGGTCGATCGTATTCGAGTCGATGGCCAGATCTTTGAAACCGAGGCACCGTCCACCTACACGACCGGGTTTTACGTCGCCGGACAAGGAATCGTGTCGGGTTTCTATCAAAACGAAACGCTGTACGGAAACGGTCGATTTCAATTCCTCGCCGACAATCCTCCGCCGCCCCCAGTGGATCCGCCCGACAATGGTGAAAGCGGAAGCTTTGTTTTGGTGGATGACTTCGCATCGGTGTTCGAATCCGACGGTTCGGTCACGATGACGATCGCGCGTGTCGGCGGCAGCGACGGTGTGGCATCGGTGTCCTATGCCACGGAGTCGGAAACCGCCACCGCCGGCAGTGACTTCATCCCCGAATCGGGCAGCTTGGTGTTCGCCGATGGCGAAACCAGCAAGTCGGTCACCATCGCGGTGCTGCAAGACGGACTGGTCGAAGGCACCGAGTCGTTCAGTTTTCGATTGACCGGATCGGACAACGCCAGCCTGCTCGCCCCGCGCACGGCGACGATCAGCCTCTTGGACATCGACCAGGGCTTGCCGGCCTACGCCTCGTTCGATTCCGCCGTGAATTTGCAACTCAACCGCGACGCCAGGATCAACAACGGATATCTGCAACTGACCTCCGCGGTCCCCCAGCAACGCGGATCAGCCTACTTCACCACGCCGATCAGTGTTGACGCCGACACGTCCTTCCAAGCGACCTTCGCCGCACGGTTTGATGGCGGACAGGGTTCTGCCGGTGGAGAGGGATTGGCGTTCATCATCCAGAATTCACCCGGTGGCACCGCCGGACAAGACATCGGCAATTACCCCGGCGGCTTGGCCTACAACGCACAGCAGAATTCGATCGGCATCGAACTGGACACGTTTCGAAACGTCTACGAACAATACTCCGGCGAAATCACGTTCACCGTCAACGGTGTGATGGTCAATCCGCACCGAACCATTCAATCGCCCTACGATCTCAACGACGGGCGGACCTACTACACCTGGGTCGACTACAACGGGCAAAGTGACAGCTTGTCGGTTTACATTTCCGACGTCAACGAAAAGCCCCAATTCGCGTTGATGAAAACGACGTTGCAATTGAACGGGATTGTCGGCAACCAGGCCTACGTCGGATTCGCCGCCGCCACCGGCAGTGCCTACAACAACACGTACATTCAATCCTGGAGCGTGACGCTGGACACGCCGGCTGCCGATCCGCCCACCATCCCGATCGGCCAGATCATCCGCCAGGACCTCGTCACGGGACTCAATCAGCCGCTGAACGTCGAATGGTCACCCGACGGACGCAACATGTACATCGGCGAGAAAGCCGGCATCGTTCGAGTCTCTCGCGACGGCGGCCCGCTGACAACGATGATCGACATCACCGCGATCACCAACAATGTCCAGGATCGCGGCTTAGTGGACTTCGAAGTCCACCCCGACTTCCAGAACAACCCCTACATCTACCTGAATTACACGGTTGACCCGCCGGAGGTTTACAACCACGTGGGCAACCCGCTGGCCGGCCCCGACGGTTCGGGCAACCGAGCGGGCCGACTGATTCGCATGACGCTCGATGCGTCGACCAACTACACCACCGTCGTGCCCGGCAGCACGGTGACCTTGCTGGGGGCCAACAGCACGTGGAACAATTTTAATGCCTTCGTCGACAGCACGCTGAACTTCAATGAACCGCCGGCCGGTTTGAATCCCGACGGAACCTATATTCAAGACTTCATTAACAGCGACAGCCGATCACACACCGTCGGCGGGCTGGCCTTCGGGGCGGACGGTGCGCTGTATGTCGGCATCGGTGACGGAGCGAGTTTCAATCAAACCGATCCCAGGGCCTTGCGCGTTCAAGACCCCAACAGTCTGTCCGGCAAAATCCTCCGCATCGATCCGATCACCGGACAGGGTTTCAGCGACAACCCGTTCTTCGACGGCGACGTAAATTCCAATCGCAGCAAGGTCTATCAGTTGGGGTTGAGAAACCCGTGGCGATTGTCGACCGATCCGGTCAACGGGCGGTTGTATATCGGTGAAACCGGACTGGTCAGTTTTGAAGAGATCAACATCGGGCCGGCGGGAACCAATTTCGGATGGCCGTACTACGAGGGAGGCCAGGGGGTCAATCTGCGGACGCCGTCGTATCAAGGTCTGCCGCAGGCCCAAGCGTTTTACAATTCGGGCCAGCCGGCCAGCCCCGCCTTCATCGCCCAGCCGCACACCAACGGGACCGACGTCATCGTCTTGGGCAGCGTCGGTTCGGACTTGAATTATGGCCCGCAGTACAACAACGATGTGTTCTATGCCGACTTTGCAAGCGGCGTCGTCCGGCATGGCAGTGTCGACGCGGCCGGCAATTTGACGTCGATCGACGTGTTTGCCACCGGCGCGAACTTTGCCGTCGACATCCAACAAGGCCCCGACGGTTTTCTGTACTACGTCGACATCGTTTCCGGATCGGTGGGTCGGTTTGTGTTGATCTAAGCCACCTTGCCCCACTGCGTCACGGCATCGGCCGCCATTCGTCGCAGGCGGATCACGCTGCGTCGCGGCTCGGCCGGTCGCGGACGGATTTGAGACGAGAGCGTCGGGGCGAGCAACGTCCCGGTCGGCCGGACGGCGTCCAGATGGCGTTTGAGTTCATCGTCATCGTATCCCAATCGTTTCAGCAGACCGGGGCCGAGGTGGCGGCGGTAATCGTCCATCAATCGCCAGTCGGTCGCTCGTGCCGCCGCGCGGTCGAGGTACTTTTGCACGGAATCGACTTGGGCGGCGTCACGCTGGTGGACCCCTTGGGGATCGCCGTAGGCGCGATGCGTGGCGGTGCCGTAATGCTGTAGCCCTTCAACGGGGCGAAGTCCGATGAAGGACTGCATTTCGGCCAAGTGCGATGCGGGATCGTGCACCAAATCCTCATAGCGCAGCGAGTAGATGCGTTCGTCTTGGATGGCCATGGCGGCGGCAATGCGTGCAGGCGCTTCCAACAAGTCGCCTCGATAGTCTTTCAGGAATCCAACCCGTGTGCGGCGGGTCCAGGTTTCCATGATCGATGACAACACCGCCAGCGGGTTGCGCCGCAGCACGATGATTTTGCAATCGGGAATCAGGCTCAGCAGATCTTCGATGATCCAGTAGTAGCGCGGCGTCTTGTCGATCAACGTCTTTGCACCGGCGCGGGCGCGAGCGGCTTCATAGATTCGCGTCGCCGCCCTGCCGATCTCGGCCTGCAGTTCGCTCCAGCCGCCATTCAGGTTCCCGCGAACAAATTCGCCGACCGCGTCATCGGCCAAGCATTGGTCATAGGGAGATCGAACGTCACGACGCGAGCCGGCAATCGCGTGGACCAGCGGTAACATCAACCAGGCTTCCCCGGGAGCGTGAACGTCGTCATGCCCGGACAACATGGTTTGCAGTAGAGTCGAACCGGCGCGCGGCTGCGAGACGATGAAGACGACGGGAGTGGTCACAGCGTTTTCCAGTTTTCAGTCCGAGTTTGCGTGTCGTTAGGCGGCCTTGCGGCTGCGCAAGCGGTTTCGGGTCAGGATCCCGTGCAGGCGTCCGGCCAGTTTCAACAACCGCATCGGGTCGCCGTCAAAACCTTCGCCGGCATGCTTTTTACGGATGATGGCTTGGCATTTTTGATGCAGCGGCGCGGCTGCTGCGGACAGCCCGCTGCCGTGTCGACGATAGCCGATGCCGACACGGCCGGTGTATCGGAAGACCGCCTTCTGGGCGAGTCGCAGCTTGTAGTCCCAGTCTTCATAGATCGGCAGAGTGGCATCGAATCCGCCGACGCCGCGCGCCAATTCGGCAGATAGCAGAAAGTCGCGCGGGATCATGACACGACGGTCCAGGATCGCCTGGTACAGAATACCTTCCATCGACGGTGCGATCGCGCTGGCGCGCAACATCGTTTGGCCGTCGCCATCGATCCAACGAACGTCGCTGTAAACGATCGTCCGCTGCGGCTCGGGAGCGTTTTGCAGGAGCTCCCATTCGCGAGCGAGTTTGCAGGCGTCGACGTAAACGTCATCCCCGTCCAGCGACGTTAGGAAATGACCCGACGCGGCGTCGAGCAATTGGTTGCGAACGCGAGCGATGCCCCGGTTCGTTTCGTTTTGAATCAACCGGATTCGCGGGTCGTCGATCGCCTGGATCTGGTCCACCGAATCATCCGAGGAGGCATCGTCGACAATCAGTAATTCGAGTGGAACGTCGATCTGTTGCGACAACACCGAGCTGACGGCCGCCTCGATGTAGCGAGCGTTGTTGCAGCACGGCATCATCACCGAAATCGTCGGCTGATCGTCATCCATCAGTCATCCGGACCATTACAAAAGAGTGCAAGCTTCTGACTGAAATCCGCACCGGCGGATCAGCGAAGCGCACAGGTTCACCGGATGGGACCGTCGCAAAAACCGAGCGCAAATGTCAACCCGAAGTCACTCCTTCCCCCGGCGCGGAGTCGTAGCTGATCGGAGCGGACGAGGCGATCGGGGTCAAAAAATGAGGTGGTCAAAAAATCACTCCCCCACCGCCCCCATTTTTTGGGCCCTCTGAGTCACATTTTTTGACCAGCGCTCCCTCCCCTTCATGGCATGAACCGCCACCAAGTCCCGTCGCGGCCGATCCCGCTGTCCCAAAATCCGGAGACCAAACCTTGACCGCGCAACCGCCATCCCCTACCATCGGGTGGCGGGAGATATTCCGCGGTCCGACCGGGGAATATCGGTTTTTACCCCAGTCGGACCACCAATAATTAGTTGTTCCCCCAATCAATTGAACGCTGAATGCGTCGCGTATTTCTGGTCGCTTTGGTTGCCCTCGTTGTCGCTGCAGGCGTGTGGGTGACCCGATTCGCGAATGAAGTAATCGGCATTCCACGCGAAGCATACGCATCTGACTGGACGGCTGAATTCATCATCGAACACATCCGAACATCTGGCGACTGGCCAGATGGCTGGCACGATCTGCGGGACGAATACGATCGTCTCGCTGTGCCCCAGCATTACGCGTGGACGTTTGACGAGCTTCAGTCACTCATCAACGTGAACTGGAACTCATCGGTCGACGCGATTCGTGAATCGGATGTGCCGCTCGACAACATTCGACTGACGAGCAGTCGGCAGGTCAGCTACAATGGCGACCCCGATGTACTAATTCATGACTTCGTGCACACTGGGAATGATCCCCACGGGATCCGACACCGTATCGGAGAGGTGGGGGAACCAGACGATGCACGTGAGCCGCCGAGTTGAGTTCCTTGAAGTGGTTAGTCGTTCGCGGCGGCCACGTGATCGTTAACGTTCCCCGACTGAAGCTCAGCGACACACTTCGCCGAATGACAGAATTTGACCCAATTCAATCGTTGATCGACAACGCGACTATCTACGACCACAACGTGGAGGTTGCCGCTACGCACGTGCTCAAATACTGGGACGCAATGAATGCCGTCGAAAAACGCTACGTTGGCCAGCCTGATCCCGACTTGCAAGAAGTGATTGCTGCGAAGACCGTAGTGCATGAAGAATATTGGACGCCCACCGACGACAACTATTGGAAACCGTGTAGCCACGGTAGCGACGAGGAATTCAGGGTCGCAGACATCGCTGACGTCATCGCGTTGTCAGATTTCCGATCATCGTTTATTGTTCGCGTTGTCATACGCGATGATTGTGAGCGGATGGGCAAATCCGATATCGTTTACTTGCTACAAACTGAGGATGGAAGCGAGGAAGGACCCGTTCGTATCGTCAACCAGTTCAACTGACACGAATGAGCGGGGAACAATCGGATGCACGACGAGTCGCCGAGTCGTCGTTATTGAAGTGGAAGATCATTCGCGGCGACCGCGTGATCCGTGACGTTCGCCGACTGAAATGTACTGCCGTGACCGACGCTGACCTCGATACGTTGCTTGAAGCCTTCAGAGCGAATCATGCTTTCATGTTTGAGGGTGGCCACGTCATTTCTGATGGTCCAATTAGCTACGAGCGTTTAGCCGAGATAGAACAAACCACCGGAATTGCTCTACCGCACCAGTACAAGCGACACCTGAACCGCATTGGGTCGGGCGACATTGCATATTCCAGCGTTTACACTCCGGAACTCTCGCTGGAGTATTCGCTCTGGCGTGAATACGAATACATGCCGCAGAACCGAGGCCGATTTTTACCGTTCGCTGACAACGGTTGCGGTGACTACTACGGATTTCGTATTGTCGACGGTATCTGTACTGATCCGGTATGCTGGGCTGACCACGAATGTGACTATGATATCAGCGAACCTGAATATCCCGACTTCAACACTTTTCTTGCCGAGGTTGCGCTAAAGTCGTGACTGACCGTACAGCGGACGGCGAACCATCGCGTGCACCCGAGTACGCGAGTCGACGTTTTTGAAGTTGAAAATCTTTCGCGCGTACCGGGTGACGCGTGCCGTTATCCGATTCTGATTGACTCTAGTTTGACGGGCAACGCGTCAGCCTTTAAGACGCCGCTTGATGCCAAAGGTGATCGTTCGTGAAAACGAAACAATCGACGATGCAGTCCGCAGGTTCCGAAGGATTTGTCGCCGCGCCGGTGTGCTCACTGGAACGTACGTAAGAATGGCCGACCGCAATCGTCAAAGGTACTTCTACGAGAGCAAAGGCGTAAGAAATCGACGCCGTCGAAAGATGGCAATTTACCGCCGCCACAATGAAAACCCGTGATCCCGAACATCTGATGGCTTACCTCTTCCCCTGCATGTAATCGTGATCGGAT
>NZ_JACEHH010000073.1 GCF_014154935.1 Stieleria mannarensis | reverse complement strand
TTTGGGGCTGGGGGCATTGTAGAACCATTGTCTCAATTGTTCGTTCGCATCCGCTTGCGGCTGGAGGATTTGCGCCGGGGTGTGGCGCGTTGCTTTCAGGGGAACAGTTGGGGACAACAGTTCTACAATTTGGGGCTGGGGGGCATTGTAGAACCATTGTCTCAATTGTTCGTTCGCAGCCGCTTGCGTCTGGAGGATTTGCGCCGGGGTGTGGCGCGTTGCTTCCAGGGGAACAGTTGAGGACAACAGTTCTGCAATTTGGGGCTGGTCATCCGCAAGGACTCGTCGCCTCGTCCACTACACGAGAACCAAGCTGACATGAAATACTAATAGGTCTCGACGGTGGGGTCGATTTGTTTCGACCAGCGGATGATGCCTCCGTTGAGGTTGCTGACGTCGGGGAAACCGGCGTCGCGGAGGATTTGGACGGCTTTGGCGCTGCGCATGCCGAGCTTGCAGTGGACGACGATCGGCCGGGTCCGATCGAGTTCGTCGAGCCGCGTCGGCAATTCATCGAGCGGGATCAATGTCCCGCCGAGATTGCAGATGTCATACTCGTGCTGCTTGCGGACGTCCAGGATCGTCAGCGGCTGGCCGGCTTCGAGTCGTCGTTTCAATTCGGTCGGTTCGATGTCCCATGGACTCTGCGCGGCGTCCTGTTTGGGCGTCCCACAAAACTGGTCGTAATCGATCGGCGCGGTGATCGTCGGTGCGTCGCCACACAGCGGGCACGTCGGGTCTCGGCGGACCTTCAGTTCGCGAAACTTCATCTCCAGCGCATCGAGCAACAGCAGCCGCCCGGAAAGTGACTCGCCGATCCCCAGGATCAGCTTGATTGCCTCGGTCGCCTGGAGCGTACCGACGATGCCGGGCAGAATCCCCAGCACGCCGCCTTCGGCACAGTTGGGGATCGTGCCCGGATCGGGCGGTTTCGGGTACAGGCATCGATAGCAGGGGCCGCCGGGGAGTCCGAACACCGACGCCTGGCCTTCGAAGCGAAAGATGCTGCCGTAGCAATTCGGTTTACCCAACAGCACGCAGACATCGTTGACCAGGTAGCGGGTGGCAAAGTTGTCGGTGCCGTCGATGACGATGTCATAGTCGGCGGCGATCCGCATCGCATTGGCGCTGGTGAATGCTTCGTCGTGCCGATCGATTTGGATCAGCGGGTTGACGTTGCCGATGGACTCCGCAGCCGATTCGACTTTGGGGCGGCCGACATCCTCCGACCCGTGGATGATCTGTCGTTGCAGATTCGAATACTCGACGCGATCAAAGTCGATGATCCCCAGGCGGCCGACGCCGGCGGCGGCCAAGTACAGAGCGACCGGCGATCCCAAGCCGCCGGTTCCCACGACCAGGACTGAGGCCGATTTCAGTTTGACTTGGCCCTCGGTGCCGACTTCGGGGAGAGTCAGATGCCGCGCGTAGCGAGCGGTTTCTTCGCGCGCCAGCATGCCTTGGTCCGACATCGGTTCAGCCTCCCGCGATCGCCGGGACCAACAGGATCTCGTCGGTCTCGCGGAGTGGTGTCGCTTCGTTTTCCAGGTCGCGGATATTGCGATCGTTCACGAAAACGTTGACGTAGGAAACCAATTGATTGCGGTCATCGAACAGACTGCTGCGCAGCTGCGGGTGCGCGGTGACGACCTGCTCGAGTGCGTCTTGGACGGTGGTGGCGGTGATGGACAGATGGTTCTGGCCGTCGGTGTGTTTTCGCAGCGCCGTGGGAATGATGACTTTCATGAGACAGCCGTGCAGGGAGCGGGGGGCAGGTGGCCACAGGTGGGACAATCAGGACGTCGGTTCGTGTTGAGCCGATGGAAGCTCATGTCCCGGAGGTCCATTTTAAGCAATCGGTTGACCAGCGGCTGGCCGATTCCCGCGATCGTCTTGATCGTTTCCATCGCCGCCATGCAGGCGACGGTGCCGGAGACGGCGCCGAAGACGGGAAACTGGCGGGTCCAGGTCGGCGGTTGCTCGGGGAACAGGCATCGCAGGCAGGCCGATCGACCGGGGAACAGTGTCGTCACGTGGGCTTCCAGCTCATACATCGCACACTCGACCATCGGTTTGTTTTGCAGCACCGCTTGTTCGTTCATCGCGAACCGTTCGGGGAACAGCGGTGCACAATCGACGATGATGTCCGATTGGGCGACCAAATCCGCGGCGTTGGACTGGCTGACGTTTTCGCCGACGGCCACAATTTCCAACCGTGGATTCAATTCCAACAGCCGCCGCCGAATCGACTCGATTCGCGGTTTGCCGATCCAGTCGTGGGTCATCAACAGTTGGCGATTCAGATCGCTCGGTTTGACGTTGCCGGCGTGGGCCAGCACCAGCTTGCCGACACCGGCGGCGGCGAGTTCATAAGCCACCACGCTGCCGACGCCGCCGACACGCGAGATCATTACCGAGGCGGACTTTAGTTTTTCTTGGCCGGGTTCGCCGAAGTCGGGAACCCACATCTGCCACTCGTACGTGGCGCGTTCTTCATCGGTCAGCGGTACGGGCGTCGGCATCAGGCGGCAGGCGGCAGGCGTGTAGCAGTAGGTCAGAAAGCGAGGAACCGGCGCGGGGTAGTTTATCGCGCGGCGGCGTTGGTTCCTACCTACCAGTCGATTCGCCGTGTGACTTTGCCCAGCAGCGATCGGGCGAATTCCATGAGCGTGGCCACTTGCGGTCGCCAGTCATCGGGGGCGTAGAAATCCAGATGGTCTTTGCCGAACAGCAAGTTCTCCAGTTCAAACTCCGATGCCTTTTGATGCCGAAACGCACGCAGGTCTTTGATCAGATTGCGGCAGCGGACACCGATCGTGTGATTTGTGTGAAAGTTCGTCTTGCCTTTGACCAACAGTTCGTAAAGCGCGAATGGGAAATTGGCTTTGGCCGCGATCGCCAGCGGCAGCGACCCCCAGAATCGGGCGTTGATTTCCAAGAACACCCAGGCACCGGTGTCTCGGTCGTGGCGGAATTCGAACATGCCGACGCCGGTGTAGTTCAATCGTCGGACCAGTTTGGCGGTCGCGTGGGTCAATTCGGGAATCTCCGCGATCGTTTCGCGATACGTGCTGCCGCCGTCGATGGTTTCACGAAGCCGTCGATGTTGCAGCTGCATCAGGATTTGCCCCTCATGCGCCAGGACTTCGACACCGATTCCCTCTCCCGAAAAACTCTCCTGAATCAGCACGCCATCATCGGGAAATTCGTGAATCAGGACTTCGGCCAATTCGTCCGGTGTGTTGACGCGTCGAGCGGCGCGCTTGTTCGCGACGTCGCACGCCGTGATCGAGGAACGCGGTTTCACGTAGAGGGGAAACCGAAGCGAACGACGATCGACGAGTGTGAATTCCCGGTCGCGGAATCCTCGCTCGAGGTCGTCGGCCGTGATTTCGCATTCACGCGGCAGATTGATCCCCAACTCGGCCGCCAGCTCGCTGGTTTTGGCTTTGTCAAAGGCGACTTGGAACGCGTCGTCGTTGATCAGATACCAATCCGTGTCGGGATCGAGTCGTTCTCGTTCCAATTGCAGGGGAACGACGGCAAAGTCGTTGCACGGGATGACCAGATCGTAGCCGTGGCGTCGGACCAACCCATGCAACGCGTCAAGCCAGCCGTCGTCATCGGCCGAGTAGGGGGCAAGGGAGTGGAACGCGTTGACGTATTGCGATTGAAGCGCCGGCGAATTCGGGTCGCACCAGCCGACATCGACGGAGATCCCGTTGCGACCGAGTCCCCGGGCGACCGCCAGCAGCACGCGGTCGTCGTTTCCCAGCAACAACACCTGGCCGGTCAGCGGTTGCGAGTGTTCCGGTTGGCGGGACTCTGGTTGTTCGATCAGTTCTGCCAAACTCATGAAGGGTTCACGTCAAAAGCGGAGCGGAGTTTTTCCAGTGCGCTGCGACGAAGCGCATCGCTAACAAAAAGCGGGGTGTACCAGGCGGCAAACAGCAGCAAGACCAGGGACAGCAAGGCGATCCATTTGCCCAGGCAAAGCGTGAACAAAGCGATGCAGACGACGAACACACCGGGATCGATTCGCAGCCGGTGAAGTTTGCTGATCAGCAACACCCCGCCCAAGACGATTGCATGGGAGATCAACGTGGAGGCCACAACCCCGTTGATGCCAAAGTCGCCGATCAACGCCAGGCCGACCAGAAAATTGCACACCAGCCCCAATAGCAGGCAGCAGCTGCTGATCCAGGTCTTCTCCAGACACCAGAAGTATTTCTGCGCGACCATCGTCATCGCGGCCAACGAGCAGTAACACAGCGTCATCGGCAGCAGTGACTCGCCGAGTGAAAACTTGTCCTTCCAGATTTGGCCGAACAACAGCGGTGCGACCAGCAGGATGGCGACCGAGGCGGCGACACAAAACAAACCGATCGCTTTGAGCATCAGATTCATCCGCTCGGCGACGGCGTCGCGGTCGCCCGATTCCCAGTCCTTGCTTAAGTAGGGCAGCCCGGTCGATGCGGCCATGGCGCCGATCGTCATCAGCAACAAGGGGAAAATGCACGCGGTGTGGTACTGACCGACCAGGTACTGAATATCGACCGAGGGATCGGGAATGAAATTGACCAACAGCAATCGATCACAGACCGAAAACAGGTTGGTCAATGCGTTGCTGACCCAAACCCAAACCGCAAACGGCAGGATCTTTCGCCAAATCGGATCGGCCTGATCGGTCACGGGCGGAAAAAAGCGATGCAGCAACCGTTGCTGCATCGCCGGACGGCGCCAATTTGACGTAGCTACGCTCGCCAGAGCGTGGAAAACCCCGCGGATCCACCTTCTGGCGAAGGTAGCTACGTTTGACCAGCGATCCCCTGTCGCCGCGTCGCGGCGAGGCTGGCCGGCGAAAGCCTGGACACCAACGGTTGTGCCCGTGTCAGTCGGATCGGTTTCTTCAGGTGGTGTCTGACGTCGGTCCAGCAGCGTGTAGCTGGCGGCCAGCGCCGTGCCGACCAGGCAAGACAGCAGGTAGGCGGTGACCACTGAGGTCGCGTTGACCGAGGCCATTTGAAACAGAACGACGCACAGCAGCGCGAAGAACAAGGTTTGCGCGAACTGGATTCGGAAGACGAATCGATTGAGTCGTTTGCCGGAGAACCAGCTGGTTGAAAAATTGAAGAACACGACGACCGGCAGCCCGATCGCCAGGACGGAAACCAGCGACGCGTCGTGTGCGCTACCGAAGAAGTACTCCGCCACCGAGTCGCGAAACAGCCAAATCAACGCCGCGACCGGCAGCGTCAATGCCAGGCAGGCCGCCAGGGTCTGGCGGAGGAATCGCCATTGTTGACCGTTCTTTTCGAACCGTGCGACATAGCGGCCGAAGGAGCCGGGGATCCCCAAGACCGCCAGCGGGGCGACCAGCATCAGGAAACTGAACGCCAAGTCCCAACGCCCGACCTCGGCGGCCGGCAGTGTGCCACAGACGTAAAAGCTGCGGACGAATCCGATGCCTCGCTGCACGACCATCAAGCCGCCGATCAGCAAAACACTTTGCGAGAACGTATCCGCGGTGAGCGTCTTGGCCGGTTTGGTCGCTGACGGGGAAAGGCTGGCTTGGCTCATGGACCGGAGAAACGTGAACGTCAGATGTCGGTGCGATCGGCGGTTTTCGACAGTCGTTCTCGTGTCCCGAACCGCGACATTGCGCGTGCGAACGACCCCTGGTTGGGCAACCTTACGTTGCGAAGCATGCCGGTCGCGTCGATCGGGACCGCAGGATCGTTTTGGCCGCGAGCCCTGTTCCGGCTAGTTCGGTTGGTCCGATCGCAATGACAGCCCGCCGGGCGATGTCGGGATCCGGCGGGAAGTTTTATTCCCGCGGTTGCCTTGGCGACGGTTCAACCCACAGTTTTTAGCGCGGATTGATCCACGCACCTCTCTCAGAGGTATCCGCATCTTGACCGGGCCAAAGCATGACTCCATCGATTGAATTGATCAGCAGTGTCGACCAATTATCACAAGGCGATCTAGATCGTTGGAACGAGCTGGCCAAAAACCCGCTGCAGCGATGGGAGTGGCTGGGAAGCTGGTGGAGGGCGTACCAAGGCGATTACCGCCTGTGCATCGTGAAGGTTCGTCGGCAGGACGAAACCATCGCCTTTGTTCCGTGGTGTTTGGAGATCCGAGTCGGGACGGGAAAGACGATTCAGTTTCTCGGATCGGGAAAGGCCTGTACCGACCACTTGTCGCTGTTGGTGTCGGCAGACGATTGCGACGAGGTGTGTGCCGCGGTCGCCGGCTGGCTGGCCCGTTCGGCCGACGTGAATCAAACCCCCGCCGATCGGCGTCTCGTGTGGGATTCGATCGAATTGATCGGGGTGGATCGAGAAGATCCGGCGATGAATGAACTGGCCCGGGCGATGCGAACGGTCGGGTTGGGCGTGGAACAAACCGAGGGCCTGGGATGCTACGCCATCAAGCTGCCGCCGTCCTGGGACGAGTATGTCCGGATGCGTTCCAAGAGCGGACGTCGCGAGGTGCGGCAGGCACTCAAGAACATCGACTCGGGGGCGATCGTCGTGCAGCGGATCGAATGCCCCCGGCAACTTGATTCCATGTGGGATCAGTTTGTCTCGCTGCACCAGCGGCGTCGGCATGCTGCGGGGACGACGGGATGTTTTGATCATCCGCCGTTTGAGGCGTTCTTGCGAGACGCGGCGTCGCGGTTGCTGGATGCAGGGTTGTTGGAGTTGATCGTCGCGACCAACGACGGCGTTCCCGTAGCGGCCCATTTTGCGATCACCGACAAAGACCACTGGTATTTCTATCAATCCGGAATGGATCCGGATGCGGAGGCTCTGCGCCCGGGACTGAGCATGTTCTGTCATGCGATCCGCGAGTCGATCGTGACGGGACGAACGACGTTTGACATGATGCGCGGCGACGAACCCTACAAATTGCGTTGGCGGGCGGAGTTGATGCCGGCCCAGGAGATTCGCGTTTGCAGTCCCCGACCTGCGGCGCAGCTGCGCAATCAAGTCGTCCGCGCCGGGGTGACGTTCAAGAATCTGGTCAAGTCGGGGCTGGGCATCGGTCAACCGCAAACCTAGGGCGATAGAGATGAAGAAGGCACGCGAAATGGCGCTCAACGCGTACTACTACGGCACGTTGCCGACGCGAAGGTGGTATCGCCGTCGTTTGGAGGCCGAGGGGCAGGCACCGTTGTGTGTGTTGTTCTACCACCGCGTCGCCGACTCGCATCCCAACGGTTGGACGATCGGAAATCGCCAGTTTCAACGCCAGATGCGTTGGTTGAAACGGAATGCCGATGTCGTTTCGCTGCAAGAGATTCAAACCCGGATGCGACGTGGCCGCAATGATCGGTTGGCCGTCGCAGTGACATTTGACGACGGATACGCGGAAAACTGTGAACAAGCGATCCCGTTTTTGATCGAGCACGAGATCCCGATGACGTATTTCGTGGCCTTGGATTTCGTCGTCCACGATCGGCCGTTTCCACACGATGTTGACCGCGGCATTGCGTTGCCGGTCAATACGCCGGATCAGCTCCGCCAGATGGCCGCGTCGGGGATCGAAATCGGGGCCCACACTCGCACCCATTGTGACGTCGGTGCGATCGCGGATGCGGCGACGATGGTCGATGAAATCGTCACCGCGACCGAGGAACTGGGCCGATTGGTGGACCAGCCGATTCGTTACTTTGCGTTTCCCTACGGCCAGACGAACAACCTGAGCGCGGCGGCGGTGCATCTGGCCGGCGAACAGGGATTGTCGGGTGTTTGCACGGCCTATGGGGCCTACAATTTCCCCGGTGATGATCCGTTCCACATTCAGCGTTTTCATGCGGACCCCGAGTTCATCCGATTGAAGAACTGGGTCACGATCGATCGCCGCAAGGTCGGTTTCGGACGCGGGTACACGTTTCCCGAAACCGACGTCAAAGTCGCTGATGTCGCCGCCGCGGCGCTCTGTTGAGCGACGCGGGTGAGGGCGGGCGAGGAGGTCGCCGGTCTGTCTCGGACGCTTCGTTGGCGGTCAGGGATGCTCAGACGCAGTGGATCAATCGCAGGAATCCGCTGCCGTAGCGTTCGATGTTGATTTGAAAGGCGTCGCTTTTCCAGGACGGTTTCATCGTGGGCATCTCGGCCTGTTTTTCGAACCGCACTTCACTGAGGACGACGCGGCGGCTTTGCGGATAGGAGAACAGGTTGACGCAGATGTTAAAGACTTCGTAGGCGTTGGCTCTCAGGTTGGCGGACAGTTCGCCGGTTTCCAGACTGTCGTCGACGACGCCCATGGGGATTTGCGTCAGCGCGGCGCCCAAGATGGAGACGCAGCGGAGGTCACAAACGATCTGCCCGCGAATCAGATCGTGGCCGTCGGTGTAGGTCGCGACGGCGGCCAACGGATGACTCGGTTCCTGGGCCTTGATTTCGGTGGTCGAAACCTTCAAACCGAACAGGTGAGTCATGAACTTGCCGATTTCGTCGGCAAAGGAAGTGGGGCTGGCGATAGACATGGAATCAGTCAATAACGGTTGGACGGGGCATCGTGACTTCGGACCGCAGTGACATGCGAGTGCTCTGTCAGCGTAAAATTGTCGGGCTGCGTTTGTTGATCGGAAAAGGGGGCAGGTACCAATAATGCGAAGCACCCTGCGGGCCATTTGTTTTTTGGTACCTGACCCCTTTTCCGCGGCACGCTAGGCGAGGATCGGGTCGAGTGCGGCTTGCATCGATCCCGGCGTGAAGGGTTTGGTGACCAGGAAGTCGGCGCCGGATTCGTGAGCCAATTTTTTGGTTTCCAGACTGCTTTCGGAAGTGATGAACCCGAAGCGGACGCGGTTGCCCGAATCGCGAACGCGTTTGAGCAGGTCGATGCCTTTCATTTCCGGCATGTTCCAATCCGAAAGGACCAAGTCGGGAGATTCATTGGCGATCTTGGAGAGCGCCTCGATTCCGTTCTCTGCTTCGATCACGGTGAAACCGCTGAAGTCGGTTTGCTTGAGTGTCCGGCAGACGATCATTCGCATTGCTTTGCTGTCGTCGACGATCAGGATCTTCATCTTCGTTCTCCTCGAAACGATGGGCCATTGGGCGATGGGAGGGGGCTCATTCTTGGACCAGCACGATGGTCAGTGGTGCACCACAAACGTCGTGCACGATCGTCAGTCCGCCTGACGTCGAATCCGGTTGGGCGGGGCCGACACAAGGCAGCGAGAGCGTGCAATCCTGGTCGATCATTCCTTTCAAGTTCCCACCGATGACATTGACGACTTCGCCGAAAGCGTCCAAAACGTCTTCGTCGTCAAGGACGCCAGGGGCTTGCGCAAACATAGCACAGGCGATGTGACGGGCCAGTTTCTCGGGGGCGTAAATCTGCAGAGTTGCGTTCCAGTTTCCGGCGATCCGAATGGCCGCCATCAGCTGATCGGGGTCGACCGATTCCGGCGACGCGTCGGATGCCAGGTGCGGCAATTGCAGCATCGTTGCCAAGACGTCTTGAACCATCGGCGCAAGCGTTTCCGGGCCGATCCGGGTGTCGCTCGGCCGCTCAGATGGCAGCGGGTCGATAGTGGACGGTGTCATCGATTTCTTTCCTTTGGTAGGGAACGCACAATCCGATCAGGGTCTCGGCCGCTCCGATAAACAGATAGCCGTCGGGACGCATTGCACCGCGAAGTCGTTTCAGGATGTTTTGTTTGGTCGGCGAATTGAAATACAGCAGCACATTGCGGAGCAGCACCAGGTCGAAAGGCCCCAGGTACGGCCAGGGACGCAACAGATTGATGCGATGAAATTGAATCCGCTCGCGCAGCTCGGGTTTTGCCCGCCAGGCCGTGCCGCGACGATCGAAGTGGCGAATCCGTTTTTGCGGCGGCAACCCACGAGTGGTCTCCAACGCGCTGTAGGTTCCCCGCTCGGCCCGCCGAATCATGGTCTGGGACAAGTCGGATGCGGTGATGCGAATGTCCCAGTCGTCCAGATCGGCAAAGTGATCGCGGATCAGCATCGCCATCGAGTACGCTTCTTGTCCACAAGAGCACGCGGCGCACCAGATCCGCAACTGTTTGCGATCAGAGTTTTTCGCGATGATTTGTGGCAGCACGCGATCGGCGATCGTTGCGAAGACGCTCGCGTCGCGAAAGAAACTGGTTTCATGGACGGCGACCGCCTCGGCCACCTGCGCCGAAAGGTCGGCGTCATCGCTGCACCGCAACCGTTGGACCAGCGAAGCCACGTTGGGCAGCCCGACGGACCCGGCCACCGATGTCAGTCGTTGTTCCAGCACGGCGGCGTGACGCGCCGCAAGCGATTGTCCCGAATGATTGGCGACAAGCTCGCGCAGGAAGGTGAAATCGGCGGTGGCGAGAGACATTGCGACGGCGACCGGCGGCGTTGTGGAAATCAACTGGACGAGACGGTCAGGGATTCACGCACGCCCGAACCGACGACGCGAATGACGTGGGAGGCGATTTGATCGAGCGGCAGGACGCGATCGGCAAATCCGGATTGAGCCACTTGGCCGGGCATTCCCCAGACGATGCTGGTTTCCTTGTCTTGGACAAAGACCCGCCCGCCGCACGATTTGAGCGCTTTGGCACCGCGGCTTCCATCCTGCCCCATGCCGGTCAAGACGATTCCCAGTGATTGATCACCGAAGCATTTGGCCAGCGATTGAAACAGCGGGTTGACCGACGGGCGGCAGGAGTTTTCCGGCGGATCTTGGTTCAACCGCACGTGGACCCCGTCGCGCTCGCGACAGGCGATCATGTGATGATCCCCCGGGGCGATCAGGACGGTCCCCGGGGTGAGCGGATCGCCGTCGACGGCTTCGCGTACGTTGTGTCCGGTTTGGGCGGACAGACGCTGGGCCAGCAATCCGGTGAACACCGGTGGCATGTGTTGAACGATCAAAATCGGCGCCGCGAACTCCTGGGGCAATCCCGAGAGCAGTTTGGACAGCGCCTGGGGGCCCCCGGTCGAAACGCCGATGGCCACGGCGGCGACGTTCGCTCTGGTGTCCTCGGCTTCGGTGGATTCGTAGGATGTGGTCGCTGCCGAATCAACGGCCGAGCCCGAGGGGCTGAAATCGTCTCGCTTGCCCGCGGTCCACTGCAGCAATTTTGGGATCAGGTCACGTCGCAGCGATTCCAGGGCTTGTTGGATGTGTCCGGCGCCGGTCGGTTTGGTGGCGAAGTCGGTCGCGCCGGCGGCGATCGCATCGAGCGATGCTTCGGCGCCGCGGTTGGTCAGCGAACTGAACATGATGACCGGCAGCGAAGGATTCTGTTTGCGGATCTCCCGCACGGCTTCGACACCATCCATGACGGGCATTTCGATGTCCATCACCACGATGTCGGGGCGGGTTTCTCCGAGCTGATCGACGGCCTCGCGTCCATGCTTTGCCTCGCAGACCACCTTCAAGGACGGTTCCAGGTCCAGCGCGGTTTTGATCAACCGCCGCATGATCGCGGAGTCGTCACAGAGCATGACGCGAATTTCTTTGTTCATTGTCTGACTTCCTTCGACGTTACGAAAGATCGCTGGGATCGCCCTGGGCCTCGGGCAGGACTTCGCCGAACAGCGCATCGACGATCCCGTTTTCATTCTTCAGCAATTGCGGGTGCCCGATCTTGGCGATCACGTGTGCCCCGCGGTTGAGCCCGACGTCATAGTCGGTGGCTTCTTCGTAGCGTTGGAAGTGGTTGGCGATGTGGTCCGCCGCGGCGACCAACGCGATCAGCTTGCTGTCGGGGTGATGGGTTTCCGGCAGGTGGTGCAATTCGATCGACGCGACCAAAGCGCGGGGGAGTCCGTTGTGGGTGGCGAACCAGGCGCCGAAGGCACAGTGGTCGATACCCAGGATCTCGTTTTCGGCCGTCAAGCACTGGCCGTCTTCGACGAACGCCAGCGGGTCGGCTTTGGCGAATGATTCCGGCGCGGCGACGGCCAACAGCAAGCGGCCGAAATCGTGCAACAGCCCCGCGGTGAATTCTTCGCCCTCGAATCCCATCCGCAGTTTTTTGTTGATGTAGGTGGCTGCCTTGGCCGTGCGAAAACTGTGTTGCCAAATCACCTCGCGGACCCACTCCTGTTCCAGCGGCATGCTCTTCATCAAGCTGGCGGCGCTGGAGGTCAGGATCAGGTTGCGGCACTGTCGCAGTCCCAGCCGCACGACGGCTTGGCGGAGACTGACCACGGGCGCGCTGGCGGCGAAATACACGCTGTTGGAAAGCGATAGGATCTCGGTGGCGAGTTTGACGTCGCGTTCGATCACGCCGGCAAACTCCGAGGCGACGCAGTCGGGATCCTGAGCCAACTCCAACGCTTCGGTGGCAACGGCCGGCAGCATGGCCAATTCGTCCGACCGCTTCAAAAGGGCTTGTTTTAGCTTTTCGGGTGGTGAGCAGGTTTCGACTGTCATCTGATGTACCACGTATGATTGTTGCGTAGAAGAGTCGGGCAATTGTCGGTGGCGTTCACGGGTGGGGTCGGAACGAAGTCCGAATTTTGCGGCACGTGGGGGAAGACGGACAGATGTGCCGAAAGGGGGCCATGTGTGAAAAGGGGTCAGGCTTCTTTTCCTGTACAACAGCGGCCCCCTTCGCACCCGCTAAAGCGTTTCCAGGAACTCGTCTTCTTTGGCCTCGGCCAAGCGATACTTGCCTTCGCCGGGGGCTTGATCGGGCGAGCTGTCGTCGCCGGAATCGTTGCGGCCGGAATATTCGCCGGATTGCCCGACCAGCAGCATCAAATCGGCGGCCAGCCGTTCGATGCTGGCGGCGGTGACCAGGGTTTCGTCGCTGCCGGAGGTCGTGCTCTGGGCCGTCTCGGCGACCATCGTGATGCTTTTGACGATTTCATAGCTGCCCGAGGCGACGTCGGAGATGTTACGAGAGATCTCGGAGGTCATTGCGGTTTGCTCTTCGACGGCGCCGGCGATCACGTTCTGGCTTTCGTCGATCTCGCGGATGATTTCGCTGACCAATCCGATCGCGTTGACGGCTTCTTGGGTGTCGCTTTGGATCGCTTCGATGCGTCCGATGATGTGTTTGGTGGCTCGGCTGGTTTCTTTGGCCAACTCCTTGACTTCATTGGCGACCACGGCGAATCCCTTGCCGGCTTCGCCTGCCCGGGCCGCTTCGATCGTCGCGTTGAGGGCCAGCAGGTTGGTTTGCTGGGCGATCGAGTTGATGACTTTGATGACGTTGCCGATTTCGGCGCTGCTTTCGCCCAGCCGGGTGATGGTGTGGTTGGTTTGTTCGGTCGCGGAGACGGCGTTGCGGGCGACCGAGGCTGCGTTGGCGGCGGTGGCGGCAATCTCCTTGATGCTCTCTTCGAACTGTTCGACGGCGGTCGCCAAGGCGTGTGCGTTCGCGCTGACCTCCTGGGCGGCCCCGCTGGCCATTGTCGCTTGAACGGAGGTGTTTTCGGCGTCGCAGCGCAGTCGCCGGCTGACGTCGGTCAGGTCGTGGGTGGACAAGTAGCGGAGATTGGTCGCCGAGCGGCGCAGCGGTTGGATCGTTTCGCGGGCGACGTAGGAACCGAACCCGGCGATCGCCAGCAAGATCACCGCCGCCCCGGCCCATGATAGAGCCATCCGTGCATCGACCAGGGCGTCCACGGCGGCTTCGTCGGCCGCGTTGCGTCGGGTCGCCATCGCGGCAACCGCATCGACGGCCGATTTGTGTTCTTCATACAATCGCTTCATCACGCCACGGGAAAGCGATTTGGCCGTCGCGACATCGCCGCTTAAACACGCCGGAACGAATTGCTGGTCACGCACACGGAAAAATTCCATCGCCGTTTCATAACAGTCAACGGTTTTCATCTTTTTCATCGCCCCGTCGGTCAATTCCTGTTCCCAAAAGCGATGCCCGGCTTCGAACTTGCGTTTCAATTCCGTGCCGCGACGGACCAGAGATTGAATCTGGTCCTGCTGGATCCCCTCTTCGACTTCATCGGCCATTTCCAGCGACAGCAGGTACGATTCGATCAAGTTGTTCGACGGCGGAATCGTGTCCGAGATCAGGTCCTTGCCCTGCACGATGCGGTTGTAATAGGGCCCATGGACTTTGGCGACCGCGAGTGTGTTCCAGGACCAAAGCCCGTAGCCGACGAATGAAAGTGCGCAGGCACCGACCAGGATGAAGATTTTGGAGCGAACGGTGAGGCGTTTGAAGGACACGAATCGATTCCTTTGCGGGCGAAACGGTTGGACGTTGTTGGGCGGGCGGGGCAGTGTGGCGGAGCAGTGTGGCGGTCAGTGGGGGACGGTCGCGACGCGGTCGGCGTCAAGGATCAACAGCAGACGTTGTTGCAGTTTGTAGGCGCAGCGGAGGAACATCCGCTGTTGGCGTCGGAGCGTTCCCGGGATCGGTTCACAGTCACTTTGCTCGACGCGCACGACGTCGCAGATTTCGTCGACCAGCAAACTGACCGGGCCTTCGGGGGAGCGAACGATCACGTTCATTTCTTGTCGGACGTTGGAACCGGCCGGCAGCCCGAGTGCGCTGCGCAGGCTGAGGGTGCTGACGATGTGGCCACGCATATTGATCAGCCCACGGACGACGCCCGGTGCAAGCGGGACGCGGGTGGTCGGTTGAGTTCGCAGGACCTCTTGGACCTTCTGGACTTCGATGCCGTACAACAGCCCGTCGACAAGGAACGTGCAATACGAATCAGATCGGTAGTGCGTGGCGGTGTCGGTCATGTTAAGCGGCGAATCCGGCCTGGTCCCATTGGCGGAGGGCGTGCTGAAGGAAGGCGTTCAAGTCGATCACCTGGGTGACACGTCCCTGAATCACCAGATGCGTCGGATCGCGGTCACCGTCGTCGGGGATCTCGCGGAGCGATCGTTGCTGGAGGATGTCCAGGATGGTGCCGACGACGACCCCGGCGACACGGTTTCCGTCGCGGAAGACGACGGTGTGCAAGGGCGACGTTGGGCTGCCGTGTTGGCCGGTCAGGTTCAACCGTTGACATTCCAGCGACTGATTGAACGTGAACAATGGAATCGTCTGGCCGTGGTATTGAACGACATCGAATCCGCCCAACCGCTCAATGCTTTGTGGCGAGAACTCCTCCAAACGTGCCACCGACGACAACGGGATCGCGGCGCGGGCGTCGTTTCCCAGGTCGACGATCAACAGCGATTCTTGCGATCCGGCGTGGGGGCGTTTTGTGGGAATCGTGGCCGGTAACTGGCGTTCGGTCTGGCCATCGGTGATGCCACCGGCCAAGGCCAACCCGATCGGATCCAGGATCAAGCAGACCCTGCCGTCGCCCATGATGGTCGCACCCGCATAGACGGGAATGTCTTTGAGGTGATGGCCGAGCGGTTTGACGACGATTTCCTGGGTGTCGGTGATCTCGTCGACGACCAAACCGAATTGACGCCCGTCGGACTGCAGCACGACGATGTTCAAGTCCGTCGGTCGGTCGCCGCGATGACGTGGCGGGTGCAGGCCCAATTGTTCGTCTACATAAACCAGCGGCAACAACCGGTCGCGAAGCCGGAACATCGGGGCGTCGTGAATGAATTCGATCTCGTGGCCGGCACGTTGGCTGTCGATGTGGACCAGTTCGATCAGGCTGACTTGCGGGATGGCGTATCGATCGCCGTCGGCGGTGATCAGCAGGACGGGAATGATCGCCAACGTCAGTGGGATGCGGATCCGCAGCGTGGTGCCTTCGCCCGGCTCGCTCTGAATACTCAGTGTTCCACCGATCGATTCGATGTTTGTCTTGACGACATCCATCCCGACGCCTCTGCCGGACACGTTCGTCACCGACGATGCGGTTGAGAATCCCGGCAACAAGATCAGGTTGGTCAGTTCAGTTTGGTTCAGTTGTGCCGCCTGGGATTCCGTGAGGAGTCCTTTTTCGATGGCTTTGGCGCGAACGGCGTCGGTGTCGATGCCGGCTCCATCGTCGATGATTTGCATGATCATCTGGCCACCCTCGTGTGACGCTTTGAGTTGCAGCGTGCCTTGGGGGCGTTTTCCGCAAGCGATGCGTTGCTCGGGCGGTTCGATGCCGTGATCGATCACATTGCGGACGATGTGGGTCAACGGATCCTTGATCGCTTCGAGGACCGTTTTGTCGATTTCGGTTTCTTCGCCTTCCATGCGGACGTCAATCTGTTTGCCGCAGGAAGCGGCCAGGTCGCGAACGACCCGCGGCAGTTTTCCCCAGGCATTGCGGATCGGTTGCATCCGCGTTTTCATCACGCCTTCTTGCAATTCGGTCGTGATCTGGTTCAGACGCTGTGCCGCGGCCAGCATCGGGGCGTCATCCATCGATCGACTGAACTGGACAATCTGGTTGCGTGCCAGAACCAGTTCGCCGACCAGGTTGACCAGTTTGTCCAGCAGTCCGACGTCCAGTCGCACCGAGGCATCGACCAGCGAGGGTTCCTGTTTGGAGGGAGCGGACGCTGGGGGGGCGTCTTGCGTCGCCGCGTCGTGATCGGAATCCACCGGAGCCGTTTCGTCGGTCGCGTCGGTCGCGTCGGTCGCGTCGGCGGCGGCGGCGGGGGCGGGGGCGGGGGCATGCGAAGGAGGCGGTTCTTGGGATCCAGGTGATTCCAGCGACGGTGACGACTGATCCAATGCCGCTTGAAGACGGGCGACCAGCCCGTCGTAATCGTCTTCGCCCTCGCCTTGTCCCAATTCTACACGTTGCAAGATCGCGCGAATCGCATCGACCATTTCAAGCAGCGTGTCGGCGATCGGACGCGTGAGTGTCAGTTCGCCGTCACGCAGCGGCACCAGCAGGTTTTCGCCGACGTGGGTGACACGTTCCAGTTTGGGCAGGGCGAGGAATCCGGAGGTTCCCTTGATGGTGTGGACGGTGCGGAAGATGCGGGCCAGCCGCTCGCGGTCGTCGGGGGTGTCCTCCAGGGCGACCAGATCACCGTCAAGCTTGTCGAGATTCTCGTAGCTTTCGACGAGGAATTCCTTGATGATGTCTTCGAAACCGTCCACAAACAATCTCCGGGTCTGTCCCAACGAGGGGCAATCATCGGAGAGCGTTTCGCAGCCCGCGGTTTTACGTCAATCGCCCCCGATTCAATGGTTGTCATCGAATCGCCGCGGCCAGACTTGCCAATTGATTGGTGAAACGGAACGAGTCAATCGGAAGCGTTGACGATGGTGGCGTCTTTTCAGATTAGGCGAGTGATCACCGTGAGCGCATTGATCGCAGTGCAGGCGGTTGAATCGTTTGGTTCAGTTGCGCCGATTGCAGGATCGAAGGATTCGCGTAAAGGACGGGAACGAACGGCACGGAATCGTGCCGTAGCGGAAGCCGCCAAGGCTTTCGGTCTTGCTAAGTGGACGGGTCGGGCTGAGTCGGGTTGACGAGCGCCAATAGGGTGTCTCCGGGGGCAGGGTCGGCCGGTTCATCGGCGGTGACAATCTCCAGCGTTTTCTTCTCGGTCAGGACCGCCAAGACGTGTTGCTCGCTGTACAGGTCTTGGAAGTCGCCGAACGTGAATTCATCGCTGATCGCAGTGGTTTTGAATTCGAACCCTTCGGCGAACAGTTGGTTGATGCGTGTGTGGGTCAGATCGGGCTGGAACAGTTCGCGGCCCATCAGGTGCCGTGTCATCCCGCGAGGGTTTTCTGATTTAAAGGTCAGTTGGTAGGTGTTGGCCCGTCCAAAGATCGATCGACATTCGCGGACGGCCAAACTGTTGACTTCATCGTTGGGGGTCATGGCCAACATATGTCCGATTCCCGACAGCGGCAATTCTTCGCGGGCGTGTTCGTTCATGATGTTCGCGCAGATCGCCTCCAGCCCCTCCAGCTTCGCCTTGGTGACCTTGCGATAGTTGGTGTCGATCATGACGACCGGGCAGCCGACTTTCTTCAGTTCCAACGCCAAGCGAATCACCCAGTCGTCCGCGCCGGCGATCAGCACGCCGTTGCGATTGGGGTCGGACAGTCCCAACGCCCGTGCGATCGGCGAGGCCAACAGGCCATACACGGCGACGGTGCCGACGATGACGATGAACGTGATGATGGCCAACTGGTCGGCATCGGCTACGTTAATGTTTGCGGTCCGTTCGATCCGCAGTGCAAAGATACTGCTGACCGCCGCGGCGACGATCCCACGCGGGGCCAGCGTCGCGATGAAAGCTTGTTCGCGGAGGTTCAGCCCGCTGCCAAGCAGCGACAGAAATACCGATGCCGGGCGGACCAGCACGATCAACACGACGACGAACAACAAACCGGACCAGCCGACCTGTCCGACCGCGCTGATGTCCACGCGAGATCCCAGCACGATGAACAAGCACCCGATCAACAGCGTCCGCAGGTGTTCCTGGAATTCGACGATGTGTTCGATATCAAAGTTGTGTTGGTTGGTCAGCCAGATTCCCAGCACGGTCACCGTGATCAGCCCGGATTCGTGCGCGAAATGGTCGCTGACGGCAAACAGCAACATTGCCGTGGTCAGCGTGACCACGCCGTGCAGGTGATCGGGAATCAGGTAACGACGAATGCCGTAGGTCAACAGCAGACCACCGGCCGCCCCCAGCACCGTGCCGACCAAAACTGTCCATCCCAGCAGCATCGCGCCCTCGCCCAGGTCGGCCTGGCCGGGGTGCAACAGCAGTATTTCGAACACCAGAACCGCCAGCACCGCTCCGATCGGGTCGATCACGATCCCTTCCCACTTCAGCGTGTTGGCAACGCGGCGGCTGGGTTTGACTTGCTGCAGCAACGGGCCGATGACGGTCGGGCCGGTGACGACCAGGATGGCGCCCAACAGCGCACTGAGCCGCCAACCGAATCCGAAGCAAAAGTGGGCGGCGATCGTTGTCGTGATCGCGGTGATGGCGGCACCGAGCGTGCACAGTCGAAACGCCGGCGAACCGGCTTCGCGCAAGTCGCTCAGCTTCAACGACAATCCGCCTTCGAGCATGATCACGGCGACCGCCAGCGAAACCAGCGGAAACAGCAGCCGTGGGCCGGTCGTGGTCGGATCACCGTTGACCAATTCGGCCAGCAGATCGTCCGGACGGGTCAGGCCGCCGCCGACGGCCACCCCGATCAACAGCAGTAGCAGGATGCCGGGCAGATTGGTCCGCCAGGCGATCCACTGGGCGGCCACCGCCAGGGCGGGGATCAGCGCGAGGTACAGCAGGAATTCCATGGGCCGAGCTTGCAATCGTGGGGGGCGTCAGGTCGGTTGTGCAGTTCGGTCCGTCAGATCGCTTCTCGCATCGGACCGGGGATCGGATCCTCGTGATCTTCGTGAACCTGATTGGCCACCGGCAATTCCGGCAATTCCTTGACGGCCGGCCGTCGCCGACGACGTGTCTTTTTGGGCACCAGATGTCGGAGGGTTTCCAGTTTGCCAAAGCATAGCAAACGATCGCCGGCTTGAAGTTCACGGTCGCCGCGGGGATTGGGGATCACCGAGGCATCGCGGTAGAGCGTCAGCACGTTGACGTGATTGTCCGTCAACCCGCTGCCGGCGATCGTCGATCCGACCATATCGGCTCCTTCGGGGATGCTGATCTCCGTCACCCCGTAACCGCGGCTGACGGTCAATCGTTGTCGCAGATCGATTTCGGGAAAGTCGACGTGGGACGCGATGTGGTCGACGATCGCCCCGGCGATGTCCAATTGGGTGCAGCGCTCGATGCCTTCCAGGCCCGGCGAGGAATTGATTTCCATGATTTGAGGGCCGTCGCGGCCTTCCAACATGTCCACGCCGGCCACTCGCAGCCCCATGATCTGGGTCGCCCGCAACGCCGTGCTGCGATACTCGTCATTCAATTCGATCGCTTCGGTGATGCCGCCGCGGTGCACGTTGCTGCGGAACTCGTGTCCCTGGGCGACACGCCGCATCGCCGCAATCACTTGATCGCCGACGACAAAGGCGCGGATGTCGCGGCCCTTGCTTTCGGCAACGAATTTTTGAATCAAAACGTTCTGGTTTTGACTTTGCAACAGTTCAACAATCGTCTCGGCCGACTGAATCGTCTCGGCCAACAGCACGCCGATCCCCTGGGTCCCTTCGAGCAGCTTGATGATCACCGGTGCCCCGCCGACTCGTTCGATGGCCGGCAACACGTCCCGTTTGTCACGCACAAACGTGGTGCGAGGGATTCCGATTTGGTGGCGGCTGAGGATCTGTAGGCTGCGCAGCTTGTCGCGCGAACTGGCGATCCCCGATGACGTGTTGGCCGAAAACACGTTCATCTGTTCGAACTGCCGGACGACCGCGGTTCCGTAATACGTGATCGACGCGCCGATCCGCGGCAAGATCGCATCGTAATCGCTGAGATGTTTGCGGCGAAAATACAGGTCCGGTGCGCCGCGTTCCAAATCGATGGCGAATTTCAACGTGTCGAGCACCTTGACCTTGTGCCCGCGTTGTTCGGCCGCCTCACGCAATCGACGCGTGCTGTAGGCCCGGGGGCTGCAAGAAAGGATTCCGAGTTTCATGGGACCAAGTCCGGCGGGGTGGGGGGGGAGCTGACGCCGACGGCGACCGCAAGGTGAACAAACGCCGGCACGCTAGGGGTGGCGTTTGCGTTTCTTGGGGATGCCCCCACGATAGGACTTGCCGGGGTCGATCAGAAACCGGCGACGGAATGCTTCGCGACCGAGCAGCATTCGGAAACCCATTTGGTTGCGGTCGGCCAACGTCAGTTCGATGTCGAATTGTTGGCCCATCAGTTTCACCGCGGTCTTGACCACCGGGCGGACCTGCGATTCTCCACTGGAACTGCGGATCGATCGCATGTCGATCACCGGAGCGGTCGATTCGATCTCCCACGTTTCGTTGCGCTGGACCGGATTGACTTTGAATCGGGCCCATTGTCCGCCGTCTTGCTCGAACACCTCGATGTCGAACGCGTGCAGCGAGGAGGAGCGGGCGCCGGTATCGATTTTGGCTTTGATGAATTTGATGCCCAATTCGGGCAGGGCGATCCATTCACGCCAACCAATGATCGGCAGGCTGGGTTTGTCGGTCATCTAGTTTGTGTTCGAGAGGTTGGGGAGGATCACCAGTGGTTCAAAATGTTCCGCATGAACCTAACCGTGACGTTATCGCACATTTCATCGGGATCACGCCACCAGTGCAAGTGAAGCTGGGAGATTCTCGCTCTCCGCGGGTCTGATCGGTCGGCAAACGGTCGGCGAACGGTCGGCGAACGGTCGGCGAACGGTCGGCGAACGGTCGGCGAACGGCGATTTCCAGACTTGATTTCAGGTTTGGAATGAATGTTGCTTTCCGATTGCCGATAAGCCATTACCAGATTCTTCTCATCATCGGAAGCGAGATCACAAATGAGCACGATCAATCCGCAAGCGGCGTCTAACGGTCCTTCAACTTCCCAGATCGTCATTTCGACGGTCCACGGCTTGCTGTTCACGGTTCCCGCCGACTGGTTGGAGCGTTCAAATAGCGGGCGAGTTGCTAGCGATTTGCCGTCTTCTGCGGCAACGTCCAGCGGCCGCACGGTGCGTGAAACGCGATAGTTGCTCGCCGCCCCCCGCCGAACCGATCGTAGAGCGCAGTACGAACGGCGCTACCTTGGGGTAGTGGACGAGGCGACGAGTCCATTCGGGTTGCCAGCTGAGAGGACTCCTCGCGTCGTCCACTACCGTTCATTTGAATCTGAACTCAAGACGGACCACTAGCCCTGCAGCGATCCGAAGTCGAGTTCACCGTCCAGGCGTGGCGACGATTCGTCAGGCTGTTCAGTCGGCTGCCGTAGTGGTTCGACCGCCTCTTGTTCTCGCGGCACGGATCGAAAACTGTCCTCACTGGGAAGCCGTTGGTCGGGGGCGAAAGCGTCCGGATCCGGTCCACCGGGCGGATCCATCGGGGCGATCGAATCGATCATCGGTGCGGTGAAATTGGGCAGATCGGTGAGGGCGACGCGGGGGTCACAGCAGGCGACTTGTCGTTTGCAGCAGCGGTCACAGGTTCGTCCGCCCAGCAGCGGCCCGGTGATTTCTTCACAGAGCGATTGGCGGGCGACAAAGATCCGGTCGCCCGGTTTCAAGTGGTAGTTGGTCGTTGTATCGCCCAGCTGTGTGATCGCCCGATAACAGACCGGCAGCGTGACGCGACAGGACCCCGGCTGGGTCGGGCGGGCCAGCAACAGGTCACACGCCGAGGCCCGCGGAGTCAATCCACCGGCTTCCATGATCGCATCCAACACGGTTTCATGGCCGGTCAGCGAATAGGCGCCCGGCGAATTGACTTCCCCGATCACGTAGTAGCGGTGAATCGGATCGATCAACCGGACGTTGACACGCGTCGGTTCATTGGTGACTTCGTAGATCAGGCGTTGGATGGCCGCTTCGGCTTGTTCCAGCGTCTTGCTGGCAACGACCAGGCGACCAAACCGTGCCAGGTCGATCGTCCCGTCGGCCAGGACGCGTTGATCGGCGGGCAGTCGAAAATCGACATCCGCGTCGATCGTTTCGATCAACAACTCGTCGCCGGGTTGCAGGTAGTGCGCCGTTTGGACCTCTTTGGCCAATTCACGTGCCACGTCCGGGTTGCCGGGGGTTTGTTCCAACACCGCTTTGGTGTCGTCGGTCATCACGTGGGCGACCGGGTAGGTCGAAAACCCGAGCGCACTGCATCCCGCCAGCAGCGGCAGTAGGGCCAAGTGCAACAACAGCGGGATGGGGTTTCGCGTGGTAGTCATATCCGAACGTATCGGCATGACCGCGCGCACCAGAATCACAGAAACGAACCAGGCGTTACAGTTTCACCACCCGGTACGAATTGAGACGTCGGGGGATCACTAATCGATCAGCAGTGAGTCGGCAATGATCAACCCGAGCGCCTGTTGGCGGGCGAAACGGCTGGCGTTGGCTCGCAGCGTCTCGCCGGTCATCAGCCGGATCACCGGATCACGGGCCGGGCCGACCATCTGGATCACGATGGTTCGATCGCTGAGGATTCGATTGACCGTTCCGATCGGAACGATCTCGGTCAGTGTTTCGGTGCCGAGTCGTTGCAGCAGAAAGTTTTGGCCTTGGAAGTTCCCGGTCGAGATCACGGTGTCAATGTCCAGTCGGCGGCTGAGTAGGCCGACCTTGCCGCTGGCGGTGACTTGGACGCGATCGGATGTCATCGCGACCGATTCCAACAGCAAGTTGCCTTTGCGGATGCGACCGACGGCTTCCCCCTGTTCGAATCGAACGCCGACCAATGAGGTGGCACCGAGCAGTGACCCGGCCGAGGAGAGTCCGGGGACGGCGGTCGCATCGGTTCCGCCAAGCCGGACGCGGAATTGGCCCTCCAGATCCCGCGCGTCTTTGATGTTTCGTCCTTCCAGCCGAAAGTCGCCCGTCAGGTCGCCGCGACCGATCGTGCTGCTGCCCAGATAGGTGTCCAGCAGGGATTCGAAATCGACGTGGTTGATGCGCCAATTGCTGTCCATGTGGACTCCGTTCACGTTGGCTCCGGGAGACCGAAACGCCAGATGACCGCTCACCCGGCCGCCGGCCAACGTGGAACGAATGGCGGGGAAACGTGCCTTCCACGTCAGCGGAGTGAAGTCAACGGTGACGTCCATCGGACTGGTGGCGTCGCCGACGGGCATGCCGAATGTTGTGCCTTTTTCGACCCGGAGAGAACCCGAAATGCGGAGGAAATCGACCAGCCCGTCCCCGCGACCGGTCAACGTCGCGCGTCCGGTGACCCGACCACCGACCCACTGGTCGGCTTGTTCGTCAATCGGCAGCAAGATCCTGCTGCCGTCGGCGCGGCTGAGCCGGGCGGTGAGCAGCTTTTCACCGTTTCCGAGCGTCCAACGGCCTTCGGCTTCCAATTGCCCGCCGGCATAGGTGCCGCGGAGCGATCGGATGATCGGCGTTTGGCCGGACAGCTCGGCGTCGATTCGCAGCGTGCGGGCGACCAACACCCCGTCGGCCGTCAGCCCGTCCAAGCGGATCGCCAGCGTTGCATTCGGCCCGTCGGTTGCCGGGGTCGTCGGCAGCCCAGCGATCGGTGTCACGACCAGCCCCACTCGCCCGTCAAAACGGGGGCGATTGACGGTCGCCAGATTGAGCAGCCGTCGCAGCGAAAGACGCTGGAATTGGAACTCGCGGAAACGCAGTTTCCCCGGAATCTGGTCCCAACGCGTCGTCGTTTCCAGCCCCGCGTCGGATTGGATCAAGATCGTACCGCCCAACAGCGTCCCATCGACCGACAGTTCCAGCGACTCGGGTTCAACGCGGACCTGGACGTCGGCTCGGCCGACCGTTTCCTGACCGACCTTCAACGCGTGCAACTGGATCGAAAGTTGCCCGCGGTGTTCGCTGGGCTGTATCAGTTTGTCCGCCGGGACGCTCCATTGGACATCGCCGGAGGTCTGCAACGCGAGTTGAGCGGTCGGTGCAAACGCGGCAAACGGAAGCGTGAATTCAGGGTTGATGTCCTGCCAACGCACGTCCAATTGATGTTCCAGTGAAGGGTCTCGCGCAAGTTGACCTGCTCCGCTCACGGTGCCACCGAACAGACGGCCGTCCAGATTGCTGAAACGTGCCGCTTGGGCCGTCGTTTCAAAATCCGCATCGAGCGACTGAAGGATCAATTCGGGCGGCGGGGCGGATTCCGGTTGCCCCTGATTCGCTGTGCGGGCGGCCAGGGAGATGTGATTTTGTGTCAGACGGATGTCGTGTTCCAACAAGCCCAGTTGCACGCCGCCGATCGCGACCGAAGGTGACGCGACGCTCAGGTTGACGTCCAGCGTTTTGACGGTCGTCTGCGGTCCGATCTCGCCGACGACGCTGCCTTTCGCATCCAGCTTGCCCCGTACGACCGAGTCCGCGTCGGCGAGCACCAGCCCCAACAGCTGGTCCAAGGGGACGTCGTTGGCCGCCAGGTTGGCGTTGAAGGCAGTCGATTCGGCAAGTCGGACTCTGGCGTCGGCGTTGACGAAGAAATCGGGAAGGTCCGTCGATTCGATCCGCAGCTCGGGCAGGTGCAGTTCACGCTCTTTCCAACTAAATTGTTTGGCTGCCAGGTTGAACCCGATCGCGGGAGTGCGTCGCAGGCCGGTCGCCGCCAAGTCGCCTTGAATCGTCAGCAGTTCCGGCTGGCTGAGCTGGTCGACTTGGCCAGCGACAGAGACTGTGGCGGTGACCGCGCCTTGGACGACACCGCGGGCATCGACGAAACCGAAACGCGAGAGCAGCTTTCCGATCGGTCCGATACGCAGGTTGGCGGTTTTGACCTCGGCGTTGAACTCCCCACGTGGCAACAGTTCGGCCGATGCGGAACCGGTCAGCCGTCCGCCGCCGGGAGCGGCCTGGCCGGAATCGTCGAGTTGCTCGATGCAGCGCAACGCGTCCAGGTTCAACCGGCCATCGGCATACGTCACTTCGGCATGAAATAAATCGAACCGGATTTGGTCGGCGACCAGGTCGCGGATCGTCAACGACCCTTCGATCCGATAGGCCTTGCCGGTGCGGAGGGCATTGAGCGGGACGCTGACGTCGAATTCGACCGTCGCCAGCCCGTCGACTTTGATGGGCAGCCCCAAGCCGATCGCGCGCAGCTTGTTGGCCAAGTCTCCCACGGCGATGTCTTCCAGCGACCAATGGGTGGTCCAGTAGCGATATGTGGTCTGTGCCGGCTGATTCTGTGCCGGCTGATTCTGTGCCGGCGAAGGGGACGCGGCGAGTGCGGCGATCAGCAGCGGGATCAACAGGGTGGCGGGACGGATCATGATTTCGGGATACTCGATCGCGATCGCGTTGGCTAGGGCAATCCGGCGGGAATGTGCATATCCGCCCAGCTGAGGCGTTTTGGCACGATTTTAGTTGCAGTGGACGGCCCGCGTGACGGATCGCAGCGGAACTTTGTGGTCGGCACGATGATTGCTCGCTTCGGAATGCTCTGTTCGCCAGCGCTATCACATTGGAACAGCGGTGGTCAATCGAACTCGATGTGCCCCTTTCAGCCAAAAGGATTTGACGATGAAACGACTCGCCATTGTACTTCTGATCGCATTGCCACCGCTGGTCGGCTGGGGAATTGAGCCTCCGGCGGCAACCGAGACGACAGATTCTCAGACTCAGCTTGAGCCGACCGATGCCAAGACGATGAGTGTTTGGATGGAGAAGAAGTTGAAACATTCTCAAGCGATTCTGCGAGGGTTGGCGATGGGCGACTTTGAGGACGTGAAATACAACGCCGGTCGGTTGAAGTTGCTCAACCGGGTGGAGGGGTTTGTGCGTCGCCGGAACCCTGATTATCGGCTGCATTTGAACACGTTCAGTCGCGTCAGTGCGGAAATCGAGCGGCAGGCGGAAAAGCAGAATATCGAAGGGGCGACGCTGGCGTTCAATCAATTGACGGTCAGCTGTGTCGAATGCCACAAGTCGCTACGAAGCGACGGTGAACGCAAAACCGAGTGAGCTGACACGGGGGCCGCGGGGGGGCTGGATCACCCGTTTTCCGCTGGCTCGTTTTCGGTGGACGGCATCGGTTTTGCAGTACAATAAAACGCAACTTCTCGGGCTTTCCACCGAGCGCGGAAACGCGCACCTACGTTGGAGATTGCGATGGACACCAAAGGGACCTCCGAACTTTGTCATCTGTTCGCAGACTGGCGGACCGAAGACCGGAAACTGGCCGTGTGTGTGGATGAGATCCGCGACTGGATGTCGGAGGTCAATCAGTTGGGGGTGCCGCATTTCGGCGAAACCGCTTCCCGGTTGCAACCGCTCCGCGACTGTTTGACCGAGCACTTTGATCGCGAGGACGCGATGCTGGCCAAGTTGGCCGAGCTTTATCCGGCGGCGTCGCCGGAGGTCAATGCGTTCAAGCGACAAACCAGTGCGGATCATCGACTGTTGCTCTCTCGGTTGGACGAACTGCATGCACGGCTCAAGGAGGTGGATCCTCCGTTTGCCAGTTGGACCGACGCGATGGACGAAGTGGATGTGTTCTTTGAGGAAATGGAGCAGCATGAACGCAGCGAAGCGGATCGCGTGGGCATGTTGATGCCGGGGGCGAGCGAGCAGGGTGATGATTTGATCGGCGGATCCTGATCGTCTAACCTGCAAGGGTCCACCGGGGTGCATTAGCGGAGCGTAAACATGATTTCTGAATCCACGAGTCGGCTGTTGGTGGCCGACGTGATGAAGGGCCAAGTCAAAACGGTCTCGTCCGAAACGCCGACCGGCAAGGTCTTGGAGATCATGGAGAAAAACCAGGTGCACGCGTTACCGGTCGTTGACGGTGACAAGTGCGTGGGCATCGTCACGGCGACCGATCTGGTGCGTTTGATTCGCGAGACCAACGCGGCACTTCGCAGCGGCTATCCGCACTACGAAGACTGCTTGTGGGCGGTCGACCTGGCGCATCGCAAGTTGGATCAACAACCGGTCCGCGAGATCATGAGTGTGTCGGTGGAGACGGTGTCGCCGGGAACGCCGCTTTGTGACGCCGCCAAACGACTCTCGACCTGTTCCCGTCACCATCTGGTTGTCGAAGAAGACGGCAAACTGGTCGGTTTTCTGTCCTCCTGGGACATCGCCGGCGCGTTTTGTTGACACGTTGCCCAGGTCTCGATGGTTCGCGGAGCAGATGCGATCCGACAACCGCGTTTAATCGATCACCCACTCCAGGTGGTACCGGCGGCCGTTGTCATCGGTAAAGTCATAGGTTGAATCTCGCGGTTGATCGACGAAATGAACCAGTGCTGGTAGTAAGGCGTTGATTCGCGAGAGTTCTGCATGGTCAGGGCAGACTGGGGTTTCAGCACCTACGTCCATTTTGGCAATCAAAGGAAAACCTTCTTCGTCGACGATCTTCCAGCCGTGTCGTTGGACTGACCAGTGATCGAGTGCGGACATGTCAAATTCTTCGACAAATTGGATCGTGGTGACGCAGGCGTCATCATCGTTGCCGCCGGTTTGTCGGAAACGCTTGGCCGCTTGGATGTTCTCGACCATCGATAGCCCGGATGTGATTCCCAGTTGGCCGAAGATGGTCACGCCCCAGCTTTGCCCCGACGCTTGATCACGAAGTTCGATCAGGTGGTCGATTGCCGTCACGTGCCACGGGGTTGCGGCATAGAAGTCTGCCAAGTTATTGAACAAGCCTTCCAAGAAATCGGCGGACACCCCCGGTTGCTCTTCGAGCGCATTAGAGAATGAAGTCGAGCCGCGGATGAGGTCGCGGATCAGTTCATCAAACTGATGCTTGACCGCTTCGCCACCTGGCAGGATGGGGATACCGTTTAGTTCAGCAGCTTGTAGTAGTTCCGTAGATTCCGGGTCGACAAAAATCTTGCCCGGCAATCTTGGTCGTCCGGTAAGTGGGCTGTGACACACTTCGGCGATTGCGGAATGGGTCGCTGAAGACGACGGCTTCGAACGCCAGCTACGTTGCCCGGCGATCAGTCCGCTGGTCTGATCAACGATCAGCAATTGATAGAGACAATAGGGCGTGGGGCCGTCCTGCACCCACAACGGAGGCCGAAACACACCGATCACCCAGGTTTCAGTAGTCCTGGGCAAATCATTCCAGCGGGAATCCGCGACGGCGGCCTCGGCTTCTGCAATCGCACCGTCATCGTGCCGCCTGTCTTGTGTAGTGCCGCTGCACTCTGAGATGACAGCTCTGTCGATGACTTGAGCGGCCAGCTTGGAAAAGGTCAATCGAATCATCTGACGCTCTTCAGCCGATAGCTTCTCCTGTCGGCACGCCACGCCGTAGGTTCCAACCGTTTTTTCCAAGGTTTTGACCAGTGCTTTGGTTGGCAAACACAACGTCGCCGGTTTTCGGGGCTGCCCCGAATCTGGGTCGCAGATGGACTCCAGTATGAACGCGCGTAGCGTTTTAGAATTTGGTTGCGAGGAAAATCGCGTGAGGGCGACCACACTCACCTCGTCGACCAGTGCTGCCATAAAAAGGTCGTCGCGAAGTTTTTCGATGATAAACTTCCAGGTGTCTTTTCCGTCGGGCAGTTCCAACGCATCATCGAGTGAACCGTATCTCGGTGAAAACTCTGGCAGACCCTGCTCGGAGGCTTCGTCCGCATGGCCGTCTTCAGCATCGTCGACTGCCAATAGCTGTAACGTTTCACGGATCCAGCGTGCCGTTCCCGCTTTTGAATGCACTCCTGGTAGCAGGTGTTCGGCCACGTGTGCGGCGTGCATTTCGAACTCGTTCAGTCGATCGCCGGAATGGGGCATGTTGTCTAGCCCTGCCAGATAGCGGGCTGTTTTTGGGAACGCCGCGTGAGATTCCTGTAGACGCTGTTCGAGTTCTGGGCTGGTGCCATCGCGTTGAAAGGTTGCGATCACACCGGCCAACGTCAAAATACCACCGGGCGGGTCGTCGTACATCGAAACCAAGTCCAGCAGTTCGTCATGCCGCTGTAGCCGCAACAACACGTCGGCCATCACGAACCGTAATCCGATTTCGTCATTTGGAGATTCGACGAACCCTTCTTGCATGATGTCGACCGCTTCGGTTAAGTAGCCCGCCTGAATCAGATTGAGCCCCATGTGCAGACGCATGCGTGGCATTTCGGCGGCGACGAGGTCCCGCGGTTTCTTCTTCGCGGCCTCGCTGGCAAGCTGATACCACGTTAGCTTTTTCACACTCGAATTTTCAAAGTCCCCGATCGTGCTGAGCGCTTCGACCGAAGTAGTATCGAGCGCGTACGCCTGGCGCGCCGCGCGCTGGTAGCCAGGGTCCATTCCATCGTCAGACTGAAACGCGTACAGTTTCTCGGCCGCCGCAGGGCTTGACAGCGGATAACAGCGCTCTGCGGCATGTGCCGAATCGGATGGCGCGGCGATGGCTTCTTGAAGCTTGGCAAAGGCTATTTCCATCGGCCGCATTGATCCGTTGTGTGCTGCCACCTGCGCCTCCATGATTTCCTCGATCAGATGCGGCGGACAGCCCTTCGCCAATAGCTGATCGGGGGCCAGAATCGGAGGCAACTGGTCGGGGCTCACAGCGGACGTTTGACGCTGAACATTGCGCTTACGCCGCTTCGGAATCTTGGGCTTCTTTCGGCGTGACATCGCTAGGTGTTTGTCCTCGCTGAACTTCGTGACGGGTTGTTTCGTTGACACCGGATTGTATCGATTTAGCTGGTGATCGGTGATGCCCCTGACGCCGTGACGCCGACGACTTCGCCACGGTGCGTCAACGAAAAACGGGCTTTCCGGCTGCCGCCTGGATGAGAAAAAGGCTCAGGAGCGAATGGCACGGGCTTAGGTCAAACGGAACGCGGCAATCGCTGGTGTTCAGGCTTTAGCCGCCCACTGTCGCTGCGAAGCAGCGTCCGGGAATCGCCCAACGGCTAGACACCAGCGATTATGCCTGTGCCATTCACCCCCGACCCCTTTGGTACACCCGTGCTGAACACTGGTCCAGGCGTTGTCGCCGAGAAATGCCGAGCAAATTGCGCCCTGAAGTGCGGGGGGCCGGGCATACTGATAGGTCGGGGCCGCGACCACGCTCACGTTTTACTGTTCCCCCAAAAACAGGAATCTGCCATGCACCGCCAAACACTTCTGGTTGTCACCGGCTTGATGCTGACGATCGGCTGCAGCAAGAGCGGATCGGAGAACGCAACTTCCCAAACCCCTGAAGCACAGCAGGCCACGTTTGAGACGCCTGACGCGGTGACAAAAGCCTTTGCGGAAGCTGCGAAGAACAACGACTGGAAATCCGCGATCGAGATGATCACTCCCGAATCTCAAGAGATGATCGTGACGGGAATGGTGATGCAGGCGAGCTTTATGACGATGGAGGACGAAGCGAAGGGGAAAGAACTCAAGGCCTTGATGGAGCGGCATGGATTGGATGAAGCATCGATGTCGGACGAAGGACCGGGCATTGGCGAGGAGCCTGACGTGAATCGCCTGGTCGACGACCTGCCGGCGTTCGTCGCTGATCTCGCCGCTTGGATCGCAAAGCACGACACCGATTCATCCAATCCCTTTGCGAGCATCGGAGACGTGACCGACGTCAAGATTGACGGCGACGCGGCAACCGGAAAGCTGGCGACCGAAATGGGAAAGCAACCGGTCGAATTCCGAAAGATCGACGGCGGATGGAAACTGCACCTGGCAATGGGGCCTCCGCCGGAACCGTCCCTCGACGATCTGGGGATTGACTTCCGTGACACAGGGGACGGAGACATCGGCATGATGAAATTGGGTGACAAGTCCAGCGGGCTCAATCATGCATTCGCCTACAACGGAGTGTTTTTCGATCAGCCGTGCATCGTGTTGGTCTTGAGTGCCCAGGAAGTGTCGGCCGAAGAAAAAAGCGAATTGGAAACGCAATTGAAAGACGATGCGGAGAACGCGTTCTTTTTCCCCACCGGCCCGAACGTTACGTTGACGCTGACCCCCGACGGTTCACTGATGTCAATGAATGTCTGGATCGACAATTCGTCGTTGAGCGTGAATCGCGGACCCGCGGTTGACGTGGACATCGACGGAAAAATGATCCGCGGTCGCGTCGGCATGTCGTCCAAGGAATTTAACGACCAAGAGCTGTCGTTTCATGCCGAGTTCGAGACTGAGATTCATTTCTGATCTCGTTGTATTGTTCACTTTTGCTTTGCGGCTAGAGAGAATAGCAGAGGACAGTGAGTGTAGAACCATTGTTTCAATTGTTCTCGCTCAGCCGTTTCGGCTGAGAAGGTGCTGCGGGTGTCCGCTACGCGGCCACCGGAAACAGCTGAGGACAGCGGTTCTACACTCAGCCGTTTCGGCTGAGTGGGTGCTGCGGGTGTCC
>NZ_JACEHH010000072.1 GCF_014154935.1 Stieleria mannarensis | reverse complement strand
TTCCCTCATCCCAGCAAAAAAAATGTCAAGATTTCTTTCTAAAGTGGTCCATTTCTCGTGTATTTATATATTAGAGACACTAACCAAAGAGAGAAAGATGAAACAAATGCACGAAATGATGCTTCCGAAGCATGAAAAAGCTACGGTGTCATCACTCGAAACTTCAATGTCTAAACTTATGGATGCCGGTAAGGCTATTGCAGAAGAAGAAAGAAATGCTTCAGCATCGTCAGTTGACGAGCAAATGCACGAAATGCTTACTGCAAGGGGCGAAGCTAGTGAAACCGTCTACGATAAAGCTTGGGCAAGATTTGAAGAAAGTCACGCTGCAAAACTTGTGAAGAAAGGTCTTTCTGAAAGTGCGATGTTCAGGGAACTTCTCAAAATCGCAGAGCCAACGCATATTGGTGAATGCCCAGGGATGCTGAGACTAGACCAGCAATAGGAGTACAGATGTTAACAGAAAAACTAAATGAAGAAGAAGCTTATAGTAGGCAACACAACGGTCCTGTCGACGGTTTTAACGCCGCATTGATTAAAACGGATGAATGGAGGGAGTTCGTAAAGGTAAGCTTACCTCGTGAGCCAGAAAAGCTTTTGGCGCTACTAGACAAAAACCTAAGGCGAGTCAGAGATATTGTCATATTTAATGCAAATGGCCTAAGAGACGACATAGCATTCAAGTTGTCAATCAAAACAAATCAAAAAGGCCAACAACGCCAGTCTTGGAAAAAGGTTGAATCGGAATTGCTTTATACGCTTTTGAACTGTGAGAATTTCAAATACAGCGTGACGAGTGGAAAGTGTCTTGTAGACCTACGTGCTAAGCCACCAAAGTTAATCATGAATTGCTTAGAAACAGCACTAGGAGGATTGAATGCGTGATAAGAAACAAAGGTTAGTGGCTATTTACAAAGAACTAAAAGCAGAACTTAGCGCTGAGCCCACCGCAAAGCACATCCAAAACGTATTTGCTAAGAGACACAATCAAACCATCAGCGATGGTTACATCTGTAACACAATCGGTGGGTTTAGGAAAAGATCAGGGATCGTTTCTGGAAAAAAGAAGAACCAAAAGAAGAATGCGATATTGGAATCAATCCGGCTTCTGCTCAATGAACTAGAGAAACTTAAATAAACAAAACAATCCTAGGTTTAGTAAATCGGCCTAGAATCTCCTACCGACTCGTTGTTGGTAAAAGTTCGATATCTGATATCGGATCTCCTTTAGGGGTCTTTGGTCGCTGCCTTGACTAGAGCCCCTTTTAAATACAAAAGTCTTGATTTATACCTCTACAAGACTGATGACGCCTAGGAAAGTCTCCTAGTTTTAGCCGCTCTTTCTGGTTTTTCATACTTCCCAGTCTGAGTGGCTTTTTCTTTGATGACGGCGATTGAGCCCACTTTTTCTCTCTACGTCCCTGCTTTTCTCCGTAAATGGCCTTTTTTTTCTGTCTAAAAGGCCACTTTTTCTCTTTAATTTCTCTCTTTTTCTTTTCTAAAACAGTGGTTTTCAATGGGTTTCCGCTACACCCGCTAGTTCTCATATACTGTATTTATCTTTACTAAACCTTGCCTTGTAAACTGTGGGCATAGCAAAGCAAAGGCAAGTGGAGTTGAAATCTTTAATCCCAACCTGTTCACAAGCCACTAACCCTAACGTGTGTGCCATTTTGGCAGCGCAAACAGCCCATGCGCCATATCGGCAGCATTAATCTTCATTCTTTTCTTCTTCAGCCTGTAGTCTTGGTTCTAGTTTAGAGGCGTGAGTTAATCCCGGCTTGCCTGCGCCTGGAATGTATCCAGCGGATTTGGTGGGGGCATCAAGAAAACCTTCTGGCAGAGCGCCCTGAAGGTCTGTTGAATTGACGATCCCGCGTTCAATTAGCAAACGCAATCCGCCAGCATCGACCAGGGTCTTAAGGGCGGATTCGCTTACCTCATCCTGAACTTTTTCAAACTGCATTCCTGCTTCATGCAAGGCGTCTCCAAATTCGTCGTAGACCGGGCCTTCTAGATTATTGGCTTTGCAATACCCCGTCAAAAGACGTTGAACCAACCTCCCCCACTTTATCGACGCCAGGATCGCTGTGAACGATCCAGTGCGGTTTGCTCGCAATACATCGCGAAGCTTGTTGAGCTTGTCGCTTACGATGCTAGAGTCGATTTCTTTTGAAGCTATGATCCGCTCAAGAACATCAACAACCCTGTCAAAAAGCGCCGGCATCCCCAACGAGTCCCGTGCATCTGCGAATATTTTGTCAAAGTTAACTTCGCTAGCTTGCGTGGTCTGAATCGGCTGTTTGACCACGTGCCAGTTTTCAAAAAGCCATTTATGGAACTGGCCCGCGAGTCCACCATTCGGTCTGTTGACCTCGACTGGTTTCGCGAGATTTATTCCATTCCTAATCCAACCCGGCTGGTCCTGTTCTGCCAAAATTGCTCTTAAGTGCTCAGAGGCGTGCTGGAATGCAACGATGTGCTCTTTGCACTTTGCCAGATCGCTTTGGGGGCACTTCTCTACGGCCTCTAGCGCTGCCTTCTTGACTTGTGCGTGCCGTTCATGCAATGCGCGTCTGAATTGCTCGGTGCTTTCGTCCATTCTCCGCCTACCCCAATTCTCCACTGGTCTTCTGCTAGTTAATCCAGAGTTTCCTAGAACACGAACTAGATTACCACCCCCCTCTCTCTTCTCTTTACCAGTCTTCCCAGCACAGGAACCCAAATTTTGCTGGCTCTGGAGTCTGATCCATCCCCTTTGGCTAAGACAAATAGAGATATACTCTATCTATGCACATAAAAAAAAGATCTCAAAATAAGAATATCGAATCCTGAGAAAGTCTCAAGGGGATACTTGCGGGGCGTTTTGTCTTTGTCGTAAAGGTATACTTGTGGGTTGCGCTTTGCCGGTGGAAGTGTATACTTGTGTTGTATCTGTTTCTAGATCGGGCTTACGCCCTTCCTGATTTTTCGCAGGACTTGTTTCCAAATTTCGACTTAGGAGAAATGTCGTGAATGCCAAAAAAGCTTTGTCCATCGAGGCCGCTGCTGCCCAATTAGAAGAAGCCATTGCCGCCAACCAATCTGAAATCGCCGATGAAGTTCGTTCTATCAGAGAAAAGCTAGAGAGGCTTGTAGCGCTTGTCGGGCCGAATGCACTTGGTAACGAGATTCAATCCGAAGTTTCCGCACTAGCTGGTCTGTTCGGTGCCCCCAAGTCTTCAAAGTCCAAAACTGGTGGAGCCCCTAAACGCTCCAGAGTTTCAACCGAAGACAAAATTGAGTTTGTGAGGGGGCAACTAAGCAAAAACAAAGGTGGAGTGCTGAAGTCTGATTTTCTCAAAGCCGCCAAAGACGAATTCAATACCAATGTGTCCGGTAATTTCTTGGATGCTGCCCTAGAACCCTTCAAAACTGAAGGTGGTGGGAAGGGAAAGCCTGTAAATGTGACGCTCAAGTAACGGCCCCCTATTTTTCTTTTTACTAAACCCTCCCCTGTAAAGAGGTTTCCTATGGCGACAATGCGAAAGAACAAACAAGGCGACTGGTCGATATCGATTCAATCCCTTGGTTTGAACTCTACGTTTTCAACGAGAACGAAGAAGAAGGTGGACGCGAACCGGATTCTAAGAGAAATCGAATCTCGCGTCGACAAAGTGAAGGTGGATGGAACCCACTCTTTTCATGACTGGTCCAAGAAAGACCAGCTAACCTGGGTCAAGACTGGAAAAGAACCTCGGCTAGCTCAAGAGGCTATCACTGTCCGTGAAGCCTGCCAGCGTTTTGTTGAATTTAAGAAGGGACAGAATCGAGCCCTGAACACGACGCGGGGATACGGCTTTGATTTGGCCCCAGCAAAGAAGCATTTTGGAGACCTACCGCTGAAAGACCTTACTGCATCGAGGTTGCAGGATTGGGTTACGGTGCTTTCCAAAACGACAATCACGAAGGGAGCCAATCGGGGAAAGAAGCTAAGCGTACAAACTCAGAAAGTGAAGGTAGGTGCCCTGAAGCGGGTTGTTCGCCATTTCCAAAGCCTTGGAGAATCCGGTTTAAATGACCGGGTTTTTGACGCTGTGACCTATGGGGTGGCTCAGCCAGATAAGCTATCCAATTTAACCCCTTGGATTGACTTTGACCGTAGGGTTGTCGAGCTAGAACGCCTGGGAATTGCTCAAGATACCGAGGGAGCGTTTAAACAGATCATCCTTACGGAAAGCCAATTGAAGGAGCAGCTAAGCCACCTGGAAAAGTCTCTCTACATTGATGGGACTCTAGCCACAATTCGCCTCTACGCCACCATCTACTTCTGTTGTGTGACAGGGGCAAGAAGAAGTGAGCTAGCGAGAGTGAGACGAAGGGACTTAATTCTGTCCGATGACCTTCCGCTAGTCACGCTGCTGAAACGCAAGGGGCGGAAGGAAAGAGACCTTCTGCTACAGAAAGTGGTTCTGCCCAACAGAATCGCCCCAATCCTTGAAAGGCTACTACGGTTACTTCCTGCCGAGCAGGAGTGCATCTTTACCTCAGATGACGACCATATGACCCAGAATGGCTTCAACGAGAGAAAGGAGGCTGCGAAGGCGAACTACCTTTCTAAGCACCTAAACATCGCCCTGAAAGATACGAAGTGGGAACACGCTGCTGGCTGGCATTTGTACCGCCACACTTTCGCGTCTCGCCTCCTAGCTTCCGGATATTCGAAGACAGACGTTAAGGAGATAGTGGGTTGGTGCAGCGACCAAATGGCTCAACGCTACCAGCACCACACTTTCGACAGGAAGGCGGCGATTGCCAATCAGCTTGCCTCAGCACTCTGACTTTCCGAGGCTTTTTAAAGCCGAGTCATGTTCTCATCATGTTTTCTGCCCGCCTCAATCTCTAGACTGAATCGGGGCAATGCCGAGTTGAATCGGCAATTTACGGAACGAAAAGACAGGGTGAGTGACGGGATTCGAACCCGCGACATCTGGAACCACAATCCAGTGCTCTAACCAGCTGAGCTACACCCACCGCGATGGTGACGTGGCAAATCCGGCGAACGTTTCCGCGGTGAAAATGCCAACGAGATTCAAGACTTTATCCGCCGTCGAAAGTTCGGTCAACGGTCCGAAAATTTTCTCTTCCGGTCGCGTCACCGCGGCCGCGGAAAAACCGCTTCAACCGGCGAAGTTTCACGTCCGACGGGCGCTGGCACGCGACTGATTCGGCAGCTTCCCCATCGCTCCAACTCTCTCCGTCGCCCCCAAATCGAATGGCGCGTTGCACGGTCCGTTTTCGGATCCTCCACCAGCGGGTAATCTATCGCCCGAACACCCCGATTTCCCGAAACAGCGTTTTCGCTCCATTAAACTCCATGGCTCGCCGCAAGCTTCCAAAAAAGACCCCGCGCGGTCCCTCCAACCCGCCGCCCGACGGCAGCACCGAGTCTGCGGAAACCGAGTCTGCGGAAACCGAGTCTGCGGAAACCGAGGCGGCCGAAACCGAGGCGGCGGATTCGGCCCAGCAGGCGGAGCTGACGGCTGCCGGTGCGGTCGGTCCCCCCGGCCCGTTTTGGGTCGGGTTGATCAGCGCCGCGATCTTGGTGCATCTGGCAGCGCTGTTTTTGTCCTACTCGGCTCTGATCGAACCCTCGTCGACCCATTCCAGTCTGTTGGACCTGGCGTCGCCGTACCTGCGTTCGACGCATTTTGCCGCCGACGGTCGTCGATTTTATTTGGCACACGCCACGCCCGACGAGCAGCCCCATCGGCTGCAATTCGCGTCGGCCGGTCAAGACGGTGATCTGGTGATCGACCGCCAAACCGAGTGGACGACGGTCCAGCCCGGTGGGGCGGCGGGGTTCGCGGCGTCGGATCGTTACGGCCGTTGGATGGCGCTGGCGGCGACGCTGGCTCAATCGGAACGCCCGAGTTTGGCTGCCGCCTTGTTGATGCCGTTGATTTCGGCCGATCCGTCGATCGATGCGGTCCGCGTGGTGCGTTTGCCCACCCAGTTGACCACCGTCGCCGACGATTCCGCACCGCCGGTGTATCTGGCCCGGGTCGTTCGCAGCGGCGATCAGGTGAGGCTGGTTTCCATCGGCGCGAAGCGATTGTCGACGTACGCCCGTGACCCGCTGGCCGGTGTCGAAACCGAAGCCGCTGCCGGGGACGCTGCCGGGGACGCTGCCGGGGACGCTGCTGCGGACGCTGCTGCGGACGCTGCTGCGGACGGCGGGGAGGCGATCCAGCCATGATGGCAACGGCTTTCGCTCGCTGGAGAGAGTTTTGGTTCACACCGTCACCGATCGCGTTGCTGCGGAATGTGCGTCGCGGGCTGTGCCTGGTCGCCGCTGTCTACTTCGCCTCGGCACTGGGAGACGTGGACACCTGGCTGCCCCGCGGTGCCCCGGCGTCCAGTTCGAATCTGGCGACGTTTTTTCGCACCGCGGAATTGACCGGCGACGCCCGCTGGATGGTCTCGCCATTGTTCATCTGGGACGCGTTGACCGGCGAATCGTCACTCGGCGAATCGGCGTTGGTTTATCGGCTGTACCTGGTGGTCGGGATCGCGTTGGCGGTTTTCGCGGCGGCCGGTGATCGGTTGGCCGGTTGGAACGCGCCGAAAAAACTGGCGGCCTTCGGGGTGGGCAGCGGGCCGACCGTGTTGCTTTGGATCTGGTTCGTCGGCTGGGCCAACCGGATCGTTTTGCTCGCCGGAACGGTTGAGCCCTTGTTGAGCGTTTCACTGGCTGCGGTCGCGATCGCCCCGGCGGGTCGGGCCTCCGCGTCTCCAGCCGCGGCGGACTCGGACCCCGGTCCGATCAGCTGGCGGGCGACGCTGGCCGGGCGACTGTTGGCGGTCCAAACGACCCTCGTCGCGTTGATCACGACGGCAACGCTGCTGGCCAGCCCGGTCTGGTGGAACGGCACCGGTGCGTATGCGTTGGTGGCCCCCGCCGAAGATCGCTTCATCAACGTCATCGGGACGTTTTTCGAAACGCCGGCGATCTACGAGGTGTTGACGGCATTGATCGTGTGCGCGTTGCCACTGGGGGTCTTTTTGGCCTGGAAACCGGCCACACGCAAAATCGGCGTCGCGATCATGGTGGCTTGGAGCGTCGTCGTCGGCCTGCTGTCGGCCAACCTGCTCTACGCCGTGACGCTGGGGATCGTGTCTACCACCATCGGAGCTTTAGAAAGTCACCGCACCCCCGCCGGAGTGATTGGGGCAAAATCGCTCAACGGCGGAAGCACGGCAACGAAAGCCTAGACGCACCATCAGAGCCGATGTGCTCAGCGGTCTGGCGGATTCTTACAATTTGTTACCATCGCGTTCCCGGTGTGCTTCGAGCCGCTCGGGTTCGTCCAACTTTTTTACCTTCAACAGGGAATTTGACTGGTGAGCAGTTTGAAAGGAAAGATCGTCGCGATCACCGGCGGTGGCACCGGAATCGGAGCCGGAATCGCCACGGCACTCGCCCAAGCGGGATGCCGCGTCGCGATCGGCGGCCGACGGCTGGAGAAACTTCAGGCCGTCGCAGACGCGGTCCATTCGGAAACCCCGATCCATTGCCACACGTTGGACGTCGCCGATCCGGCCAGCATCGACGCGTTCTTCGCCGACGTGAAGTCGCATTTCGGCGACCCCGACATCCTGGTCAACAGTGCGGGCATCAACATCCAAAAGCGGACGATGGCCGAAATGGTCCCCGAGGACTGGGACCGCGTGATGCAGATCAACGCTACCGGTGCCTACCGCTGCATCCATGCGGTGTTGCCGGCGATGCGTGCGCGGCGCGACGGATTGGTCGTCAACATCTCTTCGGTCGCCGGCAAACGGGCGATCTCGCTGGGCGGCGTCGTTTATTGCGCCAGTAAATTTGCGATGACCGCACTGGGCACGGCGATCAGCAACGAAGTTCGCGAGGAAGGCGTGCGGATCACCAACGTGTATCCCGGCGAAGTCAACACGCCGATCTTAGAAAACCGCCCCAGCCCGGTTTCACAGGAACACAAGGATTCGATCCTGCAACCCGAAGACATCGCGTCGGTCGTCGCGACCATCTGCGCCCTACCGCCGCGGGCCAACGTGCCCGAGGTCGTGATCAAGCCGACCAAGCAGGAATGGGTTTAGCCGGGCCACGCACCGCGTTTCCGGTCTTCGACTATGCTGTGGCGTTCGGAATAGGGGTGAGAAGATTTTGGAGGTAAGAAAATGGGGCAGGCGGTTGCCCGTGTTGCTTTCACAAAATCTTCCAACCCCAAAATCTTCTTACCTAAAAACGACACGCCAAATCCACCAAGCCTGCTCATGACGCGATCCCTTTCCATGACGCGATCCCTCTTGCTGTGCCTGGTCTTGATCCCGGCCGCCTTTTCTGCCGGCACGCCTGCATCTTCGCAAGACCGCGTGGAGCCCACACAGCGGCGGTTCACCATCCCGGCCGACGAGGCGATGCCCGGCGCCGGGCCGGTCCGCCGCTATGACTGGTTCAAAAACGTTTGGGACCAGCGCCGGACCACGTTCCAAGCCAACCGCGCGGCCAACCAGGGGGCGGTCGTCTTTTTGGGCGACTCGATCACCCAGGGCTGGCGCGATGACTTTTCAGGCGCGCTTGCCGGAATGCGAAAAGCCAATCGTGGGATCAGCGGCGATACCACTCGCGGCATGCTGTACCGTTTGGAAGAGGACGTGATCCGCTTGAATCCGGCTGCGGTCGTACTGCTGATGGGGACCAATGACTTGGAGGAAAAAGCATCGCCGGAGCAGATTGCCGACAACGCCCTCTTAATTCTTGCGATGCTGAAAAAACACAGTCGCGAGATGCCGATCGTGTTGTGCGAAGTGTTTCCCAGCAGCGCCACGAAGTCTCGCCCCGCCGAAAAAATCCAAGCGCTCAACCGGCTCTATCGCGAGCTTGCCAAAGGTGACCCGCAGGTCACCGTGATCGACACGTGGACCTTGTTCGCCGATGAAAACGGTGATGCAAAGCCGAGCGAATTTCCTGATCTGCTGCACCCCAATGCCGCCGGCTATGCCAAATGGGAAGCCGCATTACGTCCGATCTTCGCAACCTTGGGATTGATCGAAACCGAGGCGGATGCGTTCAAGATCGAATCCGACGCCGTCAGTTTGTTCGGCGGCACGGATCTGAGCGGATGGGGCTATCGGCGGACGACCGACCAAATGCGAAAATCACGCGACCGTTGGATCCCCAAAACCAACGGCGCGGTGGTCTGGCCACTTGTCGAACAAGACGTCGCCTTTGACGGAAAAACAGCGACGCCGGACGGGCGGTACCGTGCGATCGCCGGCCGATTGGTCGTCACCACGCCTCCCGAAGGCCGCAAGATCCAGCAATTATGGACCACTCGGGAGTTCGACGAAGACTTCCAGCTGATCCTGGAGTTTCGCGCCACGCCGATGGCCGACAGCGGCGTCTTCATCCGCGGAAAACAGCTGCAGTGCCGCGACTACGCCTTGGCCGGTCCCTACAACAACCTGGACAATTACCGCGCCGGAGACTGGAATGAATTGGTCATTACCGTCAAAGGGACGTCGGCACACTGCACCTGCAACGGGGAAGTGATCGAAGACGCCTTCCCGGTGCCCGAGTCCGGTCCGATCGGATTGGAAGGCGATCGCGGCCAAGTCGAATACCGACGCATTCGTCTGCGTAATCTTGGGAGTTGATCCGATGAAGAAGGCCGATGTCATCAAGCTGTTGAAGGAAAACACCAACCAGCGCGGCGTCGAGCACTGGAAGAAGTCCGGCGTCAAAGACAGCAATCTGAAAAGCTTTGGCATCGGTTTGACCCAGCTTCGCAAGATCGCCAAACAGATCGGCCGCGATCATCCCCTGGCGTTGCAATTGTGGAAATCCAACATCTACGACGCCAAGGTCATCGGGCTGTTGATTGACGACCCCAAACAGATCACCCGTGCCCAGGCGGAAGAGCAAGTCGAACAGTTGCAAGGCGGTTACCTGGCCCACGTGTTCGCCTCCTGCGACGCGACGCTCGCCAAGACCCCGTTCGCGTTCGATCTGGCCTGTGACTGGATGGAAAGCGACGATCCGGCTCGCCGCCGCTGTGCTTACGCGCTGATCTATGAACTCTCCAAAAAGAACCCCAAGGGGATGGACGACGAGTTCTTACTGGTGTTGATCGAGCGGATCAAGCGTGAAATCAAAGCGGAGGACATGTGGGTCAGGGAGTCCATGAACACCGCCTTGATGGGCATCGGTAAACGCAACAAACGGCTTAACAAAGCCGCGCTGCGAGCCGCCAAAGCGATCGGCCCGGTCGATGTCGATTATGGAGGCGGCAACGCCTGTGAACCGCTCGATGTCGTCAAGCATCTGACCAGCGAACATCTCAAGAAAAAGCTGGGGCTGTAGCTGGTGTGGAATTTGGCGAGTAAGAAAAAATTGAATCGCCGCTCCAACGTAGCCACCTTCGCCAGAAGGTGGCTCCCCTGCGTTTACCACGCTCGCATCGAGCGTGGCTACTTCAAAACTACGCGTTAATCTTGCAATCGGCGATCCAGCGAAGCGCCGTTTGGTAAGCCGTCGTCATCTGCTCGGCACTCAATGAAACCGGCGGCGTCACCTCGCCGGCTTCGAAGTTGATGACGCTTTGCAAGATCAGCCCCAATTCACCGGCGCGGTTGAGCAAGGCGTCATTCATGTCGTCGGCCAACGGCAACAGCGGGATGACTTCTTCCATCGGCTTGTCCAGCAACGCATCCATCACCGAAAGCAAACCCATGGTGTAGAAGCGATCCGGTCGTGTGGCGCACGCATCGACGGCCAGCAATTCGCACATCTTGCCGCGGATCATGGCCAGCCGAATCAATTCTTGTGGTTTGCCTTCGTCGATGCTGGTCATCAGCATCATCGATGCCAGGGAACGCAACCGTGCGATTCCCATCAAGGTCGTGGCTTGTTTCAGCGAATCGATCGTCCGGGTGGTCGCGGCGTTGGCCGAATTGACGAACCGCAGCAATTTGAAGGACAAATTGGCGTCGGTTTGAATGATCCCTTCGACTTCATTCATGGTGATGTCGGGATTCTGCAGCTCCGACATCAATCGCACGACGGACGCGACATTCACCTGAGTCTTGCGTTGGCTGATGACTTGGGGGCGGCAAAAGAAGTAGCCTTGGAACAGATCGCAACCGAGGCTCTTGCACAGCTCGAAATCTTCCTGGGTCTCGATCTTCTCGGCCAAGATCGTACGAACGCCCAATGCTCTGAGTTTTCCGATATGATCCGGAAGTTCCTCTTTGGGCGTCAACGGATACTCGATTTTGACGATGTCGGCCGTGCCGATCAGCGGTTCCAATTCGGGACGATAGACAAAATCGTCCAGCGCGATCGTGTAACCCTGTTCCACCAAACCGGCGATCGCCGACAGCACATCCGCGTCGGGCTGGATGTCCTCCAGGATTTCCAAAACCACCCGGTCCGCCGGCATGCACGAGAGATTGCGACCGGTCAACAGATTACGTGTCAGATTGATGAACGCCTTTTTCGAGCCGACGATGGTGTCCAGCCCGATGTCGGTGAACGTGTTCAACAGCACGTTGGCCGTCGCACGATCGCCGTCGGTGATCATCGCCGCGTTCTGCTCTCCGGATCGGAACAGCAGCTCGTAGGCAAACACGTCCAGATCGGGCGTGAAAATCGGTTGACGTCCTACGAAAGCGTTCTCAGCCGAGGAGGAAGAAACGCCGGGTGCGGTTGGACAGGTCGACATGACAGATCGATTTCGGTTGGTGAGGGCGTGGCGTAGCGGGGGCCTATCGCGGTGGGACCGATGCAGGTGACCGTCGCCACAACGTGACGATGGTGCTGGACCCTACTTGTGGAAGTTTAAGTCACGAATTGCGTCGCCACGCCCGGTTCGGACCGATCTGATGTCCGTCGTCCCTCATCGGCGACGCCGCGCCGATCACTCCGGTGCGTCGGGTTGTTGCCAAATGCTCATCCCCCCGTCGACGTAGATCGTCTGGCCGTGGACATGTTCGGCGGCGTCGGACAACAGGAACACCACGGTGCCCGCACAGACATCCGCCTTCGGCACCTGGCCGTTGGGCGTATGCAGTTCCATCCATCGACGCATGTTGTCGTCGCCGATCGCACCGTCGGTCAGCGGCGTCCGTACCAGACCGGGCGCCATCGCGTTGACCCGGATCCCCTTGGGCGCCAGCGACACACACAGCGATCGAACCATCGCCGCGACCGCTCCCTTGCTGGTGTCATAGGCCGTGTGATCGGGTTCGGAGAGCAACCCGTTGATCGAACCGGTGAACACGACCCGTCCGCGGACGTTGCCATCGACCCAGCGTCGGGCGATCGCCTGAGTTAAAAAGAAGCCCGCGGTGACGTTCAGGTGCATGGTGGTCAGGTAACGATCGAAGTCCATTTCCAAAAACGGCACGTCGATGTAGGTGCCGGCGTTGTTGACCAACAAATCGATCTCCGGCATCACCGAGTCGATCTCTGCGATCAACGAATCCAGGTACTCGCCGGGCTCGCGCGAAAGATCACACAGCACCAGTTCTGCCCGGACACCCTGCCGGCGGCACTGCTGCAGCGTCTGTTCCGCCGCCGCATCGCGACGCAGACCGACCAACAACACGTCCGCACCGGCCTCGGCGACCGCGATCGCGATTGCCCCACCGATGCCCTGGGTTCCGCCGGTGATCAATGCCTTTCGGCCGTGCAAGTCGTTCATGATCGGTTCCAATCAATGTTGGGAGCAAGCGTTTCAAAAACACGAGTCTTTCATGTCAGCTTCGTTTGCGGGTATCCCATGCGATCGGTCAGAGAGTCGCTGTGTTCTCCGAACTCGCCGCGCCAAACGCAAGTTTTGCCCTGTGCCGACCTCGGAGAGGGCGGCGACTCTCTGGCCCACCGAAAAACAAGCGGGTGTTGGAATACCGTCGCAACCGTCGTTGCATTTGGGGCTGGGAACAATGGCTGGTTGAAAGACGACTGACATCGTGACACACTTTGGCTTTCCATCCCGATGCTTCCAACCCCGCCAAACCATGTCCTACCAAAAACGTATCGAAGAACTCGGTCTCGAACTACCACCGGCACCCAAACCGGCCGGCGTTTACAAACCCGTCGTCGTGGTCGATGGACTGGCCTACGTTTCCGGCCATGGCCCTCTGAAGGCCAACGGAACGCTGACGACCGGGCGACTGGGGTTGGACCTGGATGTCGAAGCCGGCTATGACGCCGCCCGCCAAACCGGACTGGCCATGTTGGCGACCCTGCAAAGCCACTTCGGATCGCTGGACAAGGTCAAACGCGTGATCAAATTGCTCGGGCTGGTCCAGTGCATCGAGGGCTTTCCCGATTCCCCCGCCGTGATCAACGGCTGCAGCGAACTGTTCCGTGACGTGTTCGGCGAAGAAAACGGCGTCGGCGCCCGCAGTGCCATCGGCACCAACAGCTTGCCCGGCAAGATCGCCGTCGAAATCGAAGCCATCTTCGAAGTCGACGCCTAGCAGGACAACCCCACTATGACGTAGCGACGCTCGCCAGAGCGTGGAATGCGCCGGGATCCACCTTCTGCCGAAGGTAGCTACGTTGGCAGGCTGATTCACGACGCGTTCTGTAGAAAGTGGCACTGTCCAGTTAGCCATTTCCGTATTGAATCCGCCGGCGTTTGTCGCGACCGCATACAGGTCCCCCCTCCGAGTTCAACGTCACTGTTGTTCAACGTCACTGTATTCAAGGATATCCGATGCGTCCCGTCTTCTATTGTCTGCTCTTCGCCGCGTCGCTCGTTTGCAGCGGCAATCTTACCGCCCAAGACGCGTCGCCGGACCAACGCAAGTATCTGCTGGACCGTGTCGACGATGTTGCGATCGTCCAACTGTATGTGGACGGGTTTGACCAGCTGTCGTTGCGGGAAAAAACGCTGATCTATCACCTGTCTCAGGCCGCGATCGCCGGCCGCGACATTTACATCGACCAGCGTTATCGCCATTCGCTCGACATCCGCGGTGTGCTGGAAGCCATATTGACGCACCCCGAGGGGATCGACGAAGCGACGATCGCCGCGATTCGAAAGTACATGAAACTGTTCTGGGTCAACAACGGCCCGCATAGCGCCCTCACGGCCCAGAAAAACCTGCTGGAATGCTCCGCCGAAGCGTTTGACGATGCGGTCCGACAAGCCGTCAACAACGGTGCCACGATGCCCGCCGACGGGGACGCGCTGTCGACGTTGATCGACCGGATTCGCCCTGTCCTGCTGGACCCCGAATTCGAAACGCATGTCACGCAAAAATCGCCGGGCGAAGGCATCGACATCCTGACCGCCAGCGCCAACAACCTGTACGACGACGTCACCATGGCGGACTTGGAAGGGTTCAACGAACACTATCCGCTCAATTCTCAACTGGCCAAGGACGACGACGGAAAACTGGTCGAACGCGTCTATCGTAGCGGTCTGGATCATCTGGTCCCGGCCGGCATGTACGCCCAGAAAATCGAAAACATCATCACCCACCTTGAAGCCGCCATCCCCTTCGCCACGCCCGAAATGGCGCGTGCACTGGGGGCCTTGATTCATTACTACCGGACCGGCGAAGCGGCCGATTTCTACGGATACAACATCGCCTGGGTCGCCGACAAAGACAGTCCGGTCGACACCATCAACGGCTTTATCGAAGTCTACATGGACGCCCGAGGCATGAAGGGATCCTGGGAGGCCGCGGTGTACTTCAACGACCCGATCAAGATGGACATGATTCGAAATTTCGCCGACAACGCGCAGTGGTTCGAAGACCACATGCCCTATGCCAAGCACTTTCGCAAAAACAACGTCAAAGGGATCTCCGCCAAAGCCATCCAGGTGGTGATGGAAACCGGCGATTCCGGCCCCGTCACGCCGATCGGGATCAACTTGCCCAACGATGCGACCATCCGCCAACGCTACGGCAGCAAATCCGTTTCGCTCAGCAACGTCATGGAAGCCTATGAAAAAGCGAGCACCCCGTCGGCACGAGCGGAATTCTGTTACGACGATGCGGAATTCCAGCGAGCCGACAAATGGAAATCCACCGCGCTGGCGCTGGAGGTCAACATGCACGAGGTCATCGGCCATGCCTCCGGTCAAGTCAACGAAGGCATCGACCCGGCCGTCTCCATCAAGGAATATTACAGCGCCCTGGAAGAAGGCCGCGCCGATCTGGTCGCATTGTATTTCATCGGCAATCCCAAATTGATCGAATTGGGACTGGTCGAAAACGAAGCGGACCTGCAGGAGATGCAGTTGGCCGCCTACGAGGCCTACACCCGCAACGTGATGACCCAGCTGCGGCGGATCAAGTCCGGCACGACGATCGAAGAAGACCACATGCGGAATCGGCAGATGATCGTCAGTTGGTTGGCCGCCAACACCGACGCCATCAAAGTCGACGTGCGGGACGGTAAGACTTATTTCCGAGTCGCAGACGTCGACGCTTGGCACCGGGGCGTCGGAGAGTTGTTGGCCGAAGTGCAACGGATCAAATCCGAAGGCGACCGGCCTTCGGCCGAGCGGTTGATGAAGGATTACGCGATCAACATCAACGTCGCCCTGCGGGACGAAGTATTGCGTCGCTACGCCGACTTGAACCAACCCGCCTACACCGGTTTCGTCCAACCCGAACTGACGCCCGTGACCAACGCCCAAGGCGAAATCACCGACGTCACGATCAGCTACCCCCAAGACCTGGAAACGCAAATGTTGAAGTGGTCCGGGGCACGGTCGCGCTAAGCTATATAGCACGACAGCCACGTAGCTACGCTCGCCAGAGCGTGGAAAGCACGACGGGGCCACCTTCTGGCGAAGGTAGCTACGATTGCCCCCCGCTGGACGAAACGACGTCAAACTCACTTGATCTCGACAAGCTCGACCAAAAAGTGAAGCCGGGCCCGTGGAGGAATCGGGCCGCCGGGCGTGCCGCGTTCTCCATAACCGAGTTCATGGGGGATGTCCAATTCGATCATCCCGCCTTCACCGATCAATTGCAGGCCTTCGGTCCAGCCGGCGATGACGCGGTTGAGCGGAAACGGGATCGGTTGGCCTCGACGGTAGGAACTGTCAAAGATCTGCTTCGAATCCAGCCAACCCTTGTAGTGGGCGACCACGCTGTCGGTCGCTTTCGGTTTCTTCTTGTCGCTCTTTCGCAAGATCCGATATTGAAGCCCCGAGTCTGTCTTGGTGAACTCGTCGGGGGCGTCCGAATCCACTTTGCCCGGTGAGACTTTCTCCAATTTGTCGGCCGGTCCGGTCATGCTTTTTCCTTGTTTCTTTTGGACATCTTGCTGCAGTTTGTCCGCAGTATTTAAAACGCCTCCGATCGCGCTGCCCTGGCCCCAAGAGGGAGATGCCAGCAGCAATGCAATGATCAGCGGACTTCCAACCATAACGGATTGTTTCATCGAGGCTATCTGTCAGAGGAAAGAGGGGCCGCCGAACGCGACCGTCGCGATCGGAAGAACCCCCGAGAGTTGAAATTGTAGCCGAAACCGGCATACCGTTTGCTGAGTGAATTTGTCTCAATTTCGATGGGCCGCTGGCGGTGACCGACCGGCACGGCCGGAGTGACCAATTGATCCGTTCCACGCCGGAGGAGAACTCGATGACGACGACCAACAGCCATTTGCCCGTCCAGGTGCAAAACGTCATGCAGCGGCACCCGGTGACCATCCATGACTATCAAACCGTTCACGACGCCGTCGATTTGATGACCGAGCATCACGTGTCCGCGTTGCCGGTTGTCGACGACGGCCATTACCTCCGGGGCATCGTGACGATGAGCGACCTGGTCCGGTTGGTTCAAGATGCCGAACGAACGCTCGACAGCGACTTGGCGATCTATGACAACAGCTTTCTGGTGGCGGACATGATCCGCGAAACCTTGGGGACCGATGAAATCGCCAGTGTGATGTCGGGCGTGATGTTCAAAGTCAAACAGGAGGACACGCTCAAGACCGCCGCGAAAGTGATGGTCGAACACCAGCTCCATCATCTGCCCGTTGTCGGCAAAGACATGAAGCTGTTGGGCATCCTCTCCTCGATGGACTTCGTCCGCCTCGCCGCCGACGCCTAAAAAAAGGTGGGACAGGCTTCCAGCCTGTCGATCCTTCACTCCTCACGTTGCAACGTGCGACTCGACGATTTCCCCGCCCACCGGGCAAACGAACCCCGGCGGTTTGAGTGCCAACACGCTGCAGGAGACGCCCGCCAGAACCGATTCGGCGGTGTTGCCGATCAGCAGGCCCGCGATACCGGTGCGGCAGACGGTTCCCATCACCAACAGGTCCGCTTGCACCTCCTCGACCATCTCCGAAATCATCTCGGCGGCCGGTCCGCGTCGGACGTGGATTTCTGGCGACACGTCTGTGACGCCCGCCGCCCCCCAAAGCTCGCCGAGGTGGGTGCGGATGTTTTCCGCGTGGATCGAAAACACGTCGTCCATTTGGCCTTCGGCAATCGAGGGTTGCAGCGGAGATTCCAAGGGTAATTCGAACGGCACTTCCAGCGGCATTTCCCAAGCGCTGACCCAGTGCAGTGTCGCATCATCGCTGCGCGCGATCTCCAGCGACAAATCGGCGATCGCTTCATTGAGCTTCTTGTGTGGCGTGTCTTGCCGGTCGACATCGATGGCGGCCAACACTTGATCAAAATCGCCATGCACCTGAGGCTTGAGTAACAGCATCGCGCAGGGGCACATCCGCAGCAGCGCGCGGGCCACGCTTCCGACCACTCGCCCGGCACCGCGAAAACCGTCGGCCGCCTTGATCACCAGATCGTGTTCGTTGCGCATCACCTCGCGGATCACTTCCATCGCCGGGTCGCCGACGGTGACCACGATGTCGATGTTGACCTCCGACTCGTCGAATTCGCTGACCAGATCCTGCAGCTTGGCGCGATGGTCGTCGATCAACAGCCGCTGCAATTCATCGGGAGTGGCATCGCCCTTGAACAGACGCAAAATCTTTGGGATCGGCTTGATCACGTCCATCAACGTCAACGACGCGCCGTTTTCCATCGCCAAAACCACCGCGCGGGCGATCGCACTCTCGGGTTCCTCCGTCCCCGTGTACACCAACAACTTTTTGAAGCGTTCCATCTCTGGGCCCTCGAAATCAACGTGTTTAATCGCTCGTCAACCGCGTAGATGCAAACGATGTACCATCATCGGAGTGGGACAGGATTGAGCGTTCCCAAGCGCGGGATGATGCCAACCGGCAGATCGCGACGCCGCTCGCGCTCCATTCAAATACCTTCCAGTGTGCGAATCGGCACATGCGACCAGGCCAGGAGCGCGACAATACAAACCAGGTGTGACAGTCGACCACGACCGTCTATCGGAATGTTGAGGCGAGGCGGCATACTAGGCCCTAAACGTCTGATGAAGACAAATTGCCGGCTTGCGATCACCGCATTTGTAACCCCCAATCCCCTACGGAACTCCACGGTCGTGTCCTTGACCCCTCTCTCACTCCGCCATCGCGACGAAAAGGGGACGGGGGTTGATTCGATGCGGAACGATGGTGGTGATCGGTCAGTTGGCGGGGATCGCCATCACCGCTTGGCACAACTTCTCGAAACCCGGCGTCGTTTCGGTCGCTTCGATTTGCAGATCGCGCAGCAATTTCAATTCCGACGGGCGGATCGATTCGCCCGCGGTCAGCATGTCGACCAGGACGGCTTGCTCGTCCAAATCAATTTTGCCGTCCTTGAGCAGAACATGTCGCATCAGCGGCAAAAACAACTCGTCGAATTCCGGACACACCTCGCTGGCTTCGCCGAGCACTTCGACCAGAAACGCCACATCGTCAAAGTCCAGAGCGCCGTCCTGTTCGATGTGCCGCCGGATTCGTGCCACTTCGTTGGGACTGATGACGCCGTCGCTCAGCAGTTCGGACTTCAGTTGATTCAGATGGGGCACAGATCGATCCTCGCGCGATTCGAGACGGGTTTCCATCGGAATCTAGCTCACCGTTAGTCGGACAGTACCGAAAACATCATTCTGCCCCGAATCATTCTGCCTTATACTGCATGACGGGCACCGCGATTTCCCCGTTCTCTCTTCGATACGCCAACCGGGGCCAGCTGTATGACATCCCTTTCGTCCGGCAGCGTATTCGTCAGTCCAGGATCGACCGATGATGGATTGCTAGAGGGCATTCGCGCGAATGACGCCACGGCATGGGAACAGTTTTTCGATCGGTATTCGCCACTGGTCTATGTTTGGTGCCGCAAGTGTGAATTGCAACCGGCCGACGCCCTGGACGTCTCCCAGCAAGTGTTTCAGGCAGTCGATCGCTCGATCGGCAGGTTTTCCCGGCGAAGTGAGGGCGGCAGTTTCCGAGGCTGGTTGTTCGTCATCACGAAGAACTTGGTGCGCAATTATCTGCAGCGGACGTTGCGGGGCCCGCGTGCACTCGGCGGCAGCTCGATTCAGCGACGGCTGTTGGACGAACCCGATACCCTGGACGAACCCTCATTGTCAGCGATTCATCGTTCGGACGACGGGACATCGGGGCCGCACTCGCCGCTTGAGAAAATTCTCGATCTCGTGCGCGATGACTTTGACGATTCTACATGGCAGTGCTTCCACCGGATGGTCATCGAGGGGCACCGTGCGATCGACGTAGGCGAGGACCTGGGGATGCGACCGGCGGCGGTACGGCAAGCCAAATACCGTGTGACCAAGCGGCTGCGAACGGAATTGGGAGGATCGCTGTAGAGAGATAACTTGTTTCCGGGCAACAGGTTGCGGGGATGCGGACGTGGTCCTGGGGCAGTGGCGCGTTGCGCTCTCGTGTTGTTCTGATGGCCACCTGCCCGACCTTCGCCACCAGTCCACGGAATCGATCTGATGCCAACCCCTTGCCCCACTCAACAGCGTCTCGATGCCTTTCTTGCAGGCGTCGTCGATGAAGACACGGCGCGTGAGATTTGCAGCCATTTGGATACCTGTTCCCACTGTGAATCGTTGACCGCGACACTGGAGAGAAATCACGATGGTCTGCTGGCGGAGCTTCAGGAGCAATGCAATTGCCGACGCTATCTTGAAGAACCCGAATTCCGACGATTGCGAAATGAGATTTCGACGGCGCGATCCGGTGCCTGCGAAACCGCACCCACCGAAGACTCTGCGGTCGCCGCGGGAACTCGCTTGCGCGATTATCGATTACTGAAAAGGATCGGCCAGGGAGGCATGGGAACCGTCTACCTGGCCCAACACCTGCATCTCGGCAAGGCATTCGCGGTCAAGATCCTGCCCGAATCAAAACTCCGCTCCGAACACTCGGTCGCCCGCTTTCGACGCGAAATGCTGGCCGCCGGAAAAGTGAACCACCCCAATCTGATCAGTGCCTCTGACGCCGGCAGCGTTGACGGGATTCACTTCCTGGTGATGGAACTGGTCGAGGGGGCGGATCTGGGGCGGATCGTCCGCGAGCGTGGACCGCTGGAGGTTGCCGATGCATGTGAAATCACCCGCCAAGCGGCGCTCGGATTACAGCATGCGCATGACAATGGGATCTTACATCGCGACGTCAAGCCGTCGAATCTGATGTTGACGACCGACGGGACCGTCAAACTGCTGGACCTCGGCTTGGCCGGATCAATCGAGACGACAACCGCCAGTGGTTCCGCTGTACCGGATGGCCTGACCCACGCCGGAGACTTTGTCGGCACGCCGGACTACATGGCACCCGAGCAATTCACAAGCAACACACCGGTCAACGAGCGATCGGATCTATATGGATTGGGCGCCACACTGCTTCAGCTCTTGACCGGACGGACCCCGTGGGCGGCACATCCAAAACTGCGATCCGACAAAGCAGCGGTCAATCTCAATGAATTGGAAAGCGAAATCAACGCGATCCGCGACGATGTTCCCGAATCGCTTGTCGCCCTGATCGGACGTTTGCTGTCGACAATGCCACAGCAACGTCCCGACAGCGCCGTCAGTGTTGCGAATCAACTGCAGCGGTTTTCAACACAGGGAAATCTGGTGAGACTCGCCGAGTCGTGTAAGAACAATCCGGGCATGCTGTCCGCCGACCTGGCAAACTTCGACGAGATTTCGTGGACTCAGAACCGACAATCAGTCGTCCAGCTCGATCGTCCGGATTCGGCAAAACCAAAAACGACGTTCATCCGATACGTTACCGTTGCGGCGGCCATCGCCCTCGTCGTCGTAGTTGTGGTTTGGTGGTTCGACGACAATGCTCCGGTCAGCCAACAGAGTCAATCGCCCAAGGACGCCGATCAAGTCAGCGTCTCGCCAGCAGAGAACATTGTTGCCGAAGCAGACGTGATTCATGCGATCCGCAGCGGCGACACCGAGCGGGCCGCGACGCTTGCACAACAACTGATCGATCGAGCACCCGACCAAGGTTGGAATCATGCGTTGGCTGCGATGATCGCGGCCTATGGCAGCCATGCCGAAAAAGCGACGGCCCGTCAAACCTACGACCGGCAGCGAGATTGGATCGCCAAACGCTGGGATCAGACGGGTGAAGGCACGAACACGATTCCGCGGATCTGCTGCCTATTTCCCGATCCCCCCGGTGATCTGCCGGCGATGCTGGCTGCGATCACCGCCGAAGCCAAACAGCGACCGAAGGACTGGCGGTACCCGCACTCTGAAATGATGGTGCTGTATCGACTGGGGCGTTTCAACGACGCCCTCGCCGCGTTCGGCCAGGCTCGGCGTGTCTCTCCCAGCCTGCTGCTCCACCGTGCCGTTGATACCGCTTGGTCGGCGTTGATTCTGGAAGAATTGGGCAGGAGCAGCGAAGCACGGAATGCCTTGGAGAATGCCAAGCAAATGCAATCGCAAATCAGTGCCGGTTCCCGCACGACGCTGCCACACAATTGGTTCGACTGGATCGAACTGGTGGTTCTCCTCGATCAAGTCGACCAGCGGTTGTCTTCCGAACTCGCCGACAATGTGGCTCGCTCTCAGCCGTCGCAGCCAGAGTCAAGTCAAACACGTGCATCGCAGGAAAATCGCCTCCACGACGACGCATCGCCGACACTGGCGTCCGAACGAACGAGGCCATCGACGCCCGGGGAATCGCAAGTCCAGACACAAGCACAAAACGCCGCCGATCCCAAGGCCAAAGCTGCGTGGGCGAGCCGGGTGATCGATCGTTTGATGGGCGCGCGGTACGCGGAAGCAGAATCCGCGTATGAGCAGGGACAACGAGTGTACGAGGCCGACTGGTCGCTTCGTTGCCGCGTTGTGCTCGGATTGATGATTTCCGGACGTGACGATGCACAACACCGGCTACTGGCCGATCGTTATCGGAGCGAGCTTGAACAAACCCTGCAAAGCGAGGCCGATCTGTCGCTGACGGATCGGGTTTCTATCCTCCAAATCCTCGCTCTCAGCCACGATCGTCCTTGGGATCAGGCGGTGTCCGAAACCGCTTCGGAACGCATTCAAGGCGAACGCTGGAACGACTGGCAACGCCATCATTGCCTGGCTCTGGTCCGATTCCGCCAGGGACGACTGGCACTCGCGTTGGACCATCAAGCGGCCGCCGGACAGCAAACCAAATCCGAGCTCCGCCAATGGCTGCACGAGTATTGGTGGACGATGCTGCTGGCCAGTAACGGTCAACTTGATCTGGCCCGCCGATCCTTGATGAAAGCACAAATGGGCGATCGCCAGTTCACGCCGCTGCTCGATACGGAATCTGCCGCGAAGGCAACCGACGTGGACACCGTTTTGGAACTGCGGTGGATGATGCCCCAACTACGGCATCGGCTGGCCCCGCTGGAGAATCTGAAGTTCTGGGTCGCCGGTCAACAACCGGCATTCGTCAATCTGGACGACCAGATCCACCAGATCACAAAGCGGCTGATCGCGTTTCCCAAGAGCGCCGAACTGTATTTCCAGCGGGGCACCGTTTTTACGCGAATGCGCCGCCAGCGCGAAGCGTTTGCCGACTTTCAACGCGCCGCAGTCTTGAACGCCGAGCATCCGGTTTACCACGCACTCGATCGATACGCGGCGGCGGTCACGGAGAACCACAGCCTGCTCCGTGAATACTGCCTGGAACTCGCCCAGGGGGACAATCAGGTATTGCAACATCTGGATCGTGAGGATCCCAATTCAGCGTTCGTCTTTCGTCTTCTGCTAGCACACAATCTTTCCGATCACGTCTACACCGTTCATTTCGGCGACGTGCAAACGCTTGCGGAACGGCACTCCGACGACTGGTACTGCCAATACGTGCTCGCGTTGTGGAATCTTCGGATGGGGCATGTCAATGACGCCGAGGCCCTGTTGCGGACGTTGATGTCGGATGTGGATGACACCACGCTGGAACAATACTGCACGCTGTGGTGGGTCGAGTGGTTGCGGGAATTGCAGGGCAAACAGACCGCGGGGGAGCGAAACGAGAGTGTCAAACGGTTGTCGTTGCTGCAAAGCAAGACGCAATTCAATCCGACCAACGTGGTCGATCATTGGTTGGCCGTTTACGAATCGATGCTACTTGCGACCAGCAAGCAGAATCCGCTTCGCCAGATCGTTGAATCGGATTTGTTGAAAACGCAAACCGGACCAGGCGTGTCGATCGTGTTTGACCTCGCGCGCAGCGAACTACCCAAGGAATGGTTCAACATCAACGCATCGGCAATCAGCCGTTCCGGCGATCGCTGCGCGTTTACCCCACTGCGTGCCGACAACCTTTACCTGTTGGAGACCGCCGGCCAGAAACTGCTGGACTTTCCCGCCGGGGGTGAAGTTCGTTGCCTGACGTTTGCGTCTGACGGTTCGTCGTTGATCATCGGCCGACCCAACAAGCATGTCGATGTGATCGAAATCGCCTCGCGTCGCCTCGCCCCGCTGGACGTCAAATTCCAGCCCAATGCGCTCGCCGCCCATCCGGATGGAAACCAGTTGGCGGTCGCGTTCCAAGCCAGGCGGATCGAGATGTGGGATCTCGTCAATGAACAAATTGCGTATCCTCCGACACTCTTGTTGGGGGTGCCGGAACGGATCGCTTTTAATCCAAGCGGATCGCATCTTGCCGTCAGTATGCTCAACGATCACACCACCGTCTTCTCCAAGGCACTCGAGCCCGCGGCGGAATTGCCCCACGCCGGCACGTTCGCCTGGATCGATGATCAGACGCTGTGCTGTTTCGAGACGGATTCAAATCAGCTTCGCATCGTCCAGCTCGACGACACGGATCGTTCGAAAACCCTCGCGACGCTTTCGGGCGGGATCACCGCGTTTGTCTATCTGCAATCGCATCGGTTGATCGTCAGCGGTAACGACCAGGGCGACGTCACGGGATGGTCCCTCAACGGCAAATCCCGAACCATTGGGCGGCTGCCGCGGGCTGTCATCCGCCAACTTTCTGCGTCCGATGATGGCCGTTACCTGCTGGTCACAGGCAAACGCCACCGCCAATCCGACGGCGGTTCCTGCTGCGTGCTGCTGGATTTGCAGTCGATTTAGGGACCGGCGAATCTCGTCATTGCACGTCCCCCACATTTTTTCTCGCTGCCGGCAAGTCCTTTGGCCCTCCGATTGCGGCAATCTGACCGCCGATCACCGCGAACACGGGGAACGGGCGGCCCTCAGCCGCGTCAGATTGACGCAGTGTTTCGATCGCAGCGCTGTCACGATCTGGTGAGAGGGCGGACCGAGAGGTTGTGTGACCGTTTGCGGGTTTGCAAAATGGGGGCGTGCGCGGTCCCCAACTTACGATCATTACCTGAAAAGGGACGTATCGATGGCAAAGAAGAAAGCGGCGGCAACGCCCGATGCAAAGCCGACCAAGGTGCAGGCCAACGGGGCGGCGAAGAAGTCCAACGGTGCCGCCAAGAAACCGGCTCCACCCAAGCGATCTTTCGACAACTCCGAAATCGGTCTGGTCGCCGGAGAGGTCTGGCAGACGCTCGAAAGCGGCGGCGAACAGACCCTAACGAAGGTCAAAAAGAGCGTCGAAGCGCCCGGAGACCTCGTGACCGCCGCAGTCGGTTGGCTGGCCCGCGAAAACAAACTCCGTTTCGTCCAGTCGGGCCGAACCACCAAAGTGACGCTGCAGTAAAAAAACGTTCTCAACGTACGATGGCCCTTCCGGGCCATCGCGAGACTCGCCGACGACCTGAAACCACCCGCGGTTCCCAGAAACTGCCCACCCCGTTCTGCTGGGCGAAGGCATTCCCCTGTTCGGACCGTTGGGCGATGACGTTCAGCTGACCCATCGAAACACAACGACTTATGAGTGTGGCTTCGTGCAGCTGACCTATCAGCGAACTCCGTCAATGGCGAGGCACGTCGCGGGGCCAAACTCGATTAGACGCATCGGTTCAGCGCGGCGGGGGACGTGCGAACGCCGCGAATTTTAATTCGCCGACGTAGGAAGCGTTGGTTTCGTAGCGTTCCGCATCCAAGCGTTGTTGCAGCGTCGCTATGTCGACCTCCTCCTCCGTCGTCACTCCGCTTGCCAAAATGCGGGGCAGGATCGCGCGGACGACCGTCGCCAAGTTGGACGGTTGCATCGGTGTCTGCACATCTGCGGCCGCCCTGACGCGAATATCAACCAGCCCTGCTTTTACGACACGCGATAAAGATCCAAGCCCATTTGCAGATTGGCGCCTTCATAGGCGACGGTGTTTCGAATCCATTGCTGCACGGATCCGTGCAGTGGCATGGCTTCCGAGCAAAACGGTTCCATTGACAAGAGCAGTTCCTGCAGACGCGACGATGCCGTTGCGATTGCCGATTCGTTCTTGTCGATACCGATCACCGATCCGGTCTCACCGACCAAGGACGCCACCAATCGCGTGACCTCACCATGTCCAAACCCCACGTCCAACACACGCATGCCAGAACCGATCCCGGCGTCCATAAAAAGCTGCGTGGTAAGCTCGTCATTCGCGTATTTCATGACAGGCCTGAATCAGTCTTCGTAGCGGCGTCAATACGATCACCGACGCGTTTCAGGGTCTCGATGTCGGCACCGGAGATGGCATCGATATTCGCTTCGATAGCTTCGATCGGCCAATCCCACCAGCGGAGCTCAAGCAGCGCCCGTGTGACGTGGTCGTCAAATCGCTTCCTGACCGGCTTGGCCGGGTTGCCCGCGACCACGGTGTAGGGCGGTACGTCGCGGGCCACCACAGCCCGGGCGCCGAGGATCGCGCCGTCGCCGACGGTCACCCCCGGCATCACCACCGCCTCGGTGCCGATCCACACGTCGTTGCCGATCACCGTGTCGCCTTTCCCGCCGGGAACGTCAAACAATGCCTTCATGTCATCCGCCGTGGTCGCTTCATTCATCATGAAGTTGGCAAACGGATACGTCGAGAAACCTCGCATGCTGTGGTTGGCCGAACTGGTGATGAATCGCACGCCGTGAGCGATCTGACAAAACTTTCCGATCAGCAACCGCTCGCCGCTGAGCGGAAACAGGAACGGTGCGAGGTAGCCGGCGTAGTCTTCGAGTTCTTCCAGGTGACCGAAGTAGGTGAAATCACCGATGGAGATGCGAGGGTGTTCGATGACTTGGTTGAGATGAACGACCGTTTTGATGACCGTTCCGTCGGGTAGGACCATCGGGTACTTTTTTGTGGGATCAAGCAACGATTTAAGCACTCCGGTTCGATTCGGGAAGGTTGGCAAAATGATGGGAAGGCAGAATGATGGAGGGGCGGGCCGGGCCTTGAACATTATTCCGCCCCGTATCATTCTGCCTACTCCCTTCCGTGGTCAACATGGCATCCGCCGGTTCAAGACACCGCGATCAGTGACGTGTTCGCCCCGCCGCTTCGGCTTTCTGGAATTCCGCAACCAGTCGTTTGGTGATCTCAGGGAACTCGTCGGCGACGTTGTTGGTTTCGCCGGGATCTTGGGACAGGTCATATAGTTCGTGCCCGCGGTCTTGTTCGCTGCCGTAACGAACGATCAGTTTCCATTTTCCGGTGCACACCGCGACGGCGCTGTCTTTGCCGTTGCCGAGAATAAAGATTGCGTCGCGACCGGCGATTTCGTTTTCCTTGCCGGTCATCAGCGGCAACAGACTGAACGAGTCTTCCGCTGCATCAGGGGGCAACTCGCGATCGACGACGTCGGCGGCGGTGGCGAATAGATCTGTCAATGTCGTCGTGCATGCCGATTCGCTGCCGGCGGCAATCTTCCCCGGCCAGCGGGCAATCAACGGGACACGGTGTCCGCCCTCGTACGCATACCCTTTGCCATCTCGCCACGGCCCGTTGGTCACATGCCCCAGCTTCTTCGCGTCCGCTTTCGCCGTCTTGAATTTTGTGCGGATATCGCCAGAGTCATCGGCAAGGTTCAGATGGATGCCCTGCGTGCCCCTGAAATCCTTCGGCGTCGAACCGTTGTCGCTGGTGAAGATCACGAGCGTGTCTTCCGCCAAGCTCAATTCCTCCAGCACGTCGAGGATCTCCCCGACGTGGGAGTCAAGTTCTTGGACGTGGTCGCCGAACAACCCGGCTTGGCTCGTGCCGCGAAACTCCGCGGCCGGAGTCACATGGGTGTGTGGAGCACAGGGGGTGAAATACAAAAAGAACGGTTGGTCGGAATGGCGGCGAATAAATTCGACCGCTTTCTCGGTCAGTGTGCTGTCGACCTGGTCTTCGACACGCGGTTCGGCCAAGCCCTCGGGAAAGTCGCGTCCTTTGACGATCCGGTAATCGACGCCCCGCTGGCGACCCACCAAATCATGATTCTCGATGAACGCCCGCGTTGAATCGTTGTGATTGGACGGGACACCGAAGTGGTAGTCAAACCCGACTTCCAACGGTCCCGTGATCGGCAGCCGGTTCCAGTCCTTGCTGTATCCCAAATGCCACTTTCCGATCGCAGCGGAGGTGTAGCCCGAGTCACCGAGAAAGGCTGCCAGGGTCATTTGCCCCGGATCGAGTCGATACCCGTTGCCCTTGCGGTGGAGCCGCCACGGAGCCCGTCCGGTCAGCAACCCGTATCGCGACGGCGAACACAGCGAAGCGGCGGAATGGGCATCGGTGAACTTCATGCCTTCACCGGCCAAGCGATCGATATTCGGCGTGTGGATCTTCGTCGCCCCGTAACAGCTGACGTCGCCATATCCCAAGTCGTCGGCAAAGAGGATCACGATGTTGGGGGTTTGCGTCTGGGCGGCCGTTGCGAACGACAACGCCCCCCATGCAATCGCGATGACGAAGTGGACGTAGAGACGAAACATCGTTGACTGAATCTTGCGAAGTGTTTGGATTGGATGGGGGGGGCGCGACAACAGGACCGACGGTGACTCCCAAATGAATCCAGATTCTATCTGAAAGAGATGGCAGAATGATGCGGGGCAAAATAAAGGAAAACGAACAGTAGCGGACCGGTAAAGCATTCCAGCCGGATCCGACGCATCATTCTGCCCCGAATCATTCTGCCTTCCTTTCTTCGCTTTCCCCCTGCCATCACCGCGAACCGGCTATTTCTCGAAGTCCGGCTTCGCGCGTTGCTCGACAAAATTCCAGTAATGCGGCTGACCGTTTTCGCGGATCTGTCCTTTCCGGCTGGTCCATCTCGTCCCATCGGGCAACTGAAGATTCAACCCGTAGTCGGTGAACGAGGCCGGCGCGTAATGCCACGCGACATTGTCTCCCTGTTTTCTGGCTTCCACCAATAGCAACAGCTCGGTATCGGTTCCTTGACAAAAGGCCATGATTGCACCGAAAACGACTCCCGCTTCGACATCTTCGTACTCGTAAATCGGTTTGGGCACGGCGCGCAACACGACCCGTTCGCCCGGTGTCTTTTCCGTGTACGCCTCGACCTGATTGGCAAGTTGTTTTGCCTGCAGCCGTTTCCGAGAGGTCGAGCCGACTGCGGGCGGCGCATCCGGAAAGGGGGCCCAATCCAATCCGGGTTTCGGGCAACGCCACGTCACATGATCGGGCATCTGCTTTTGAATCCCTTGGTCATGCAGCGAATGAAACTCCTCCATCACCCAACGGTGGCGTCCCTGCGACCAGGAAAAAAAGACACCGATCGCGACCGGCCGTCCCGTCGTTGTTTTCCAGACAAACATCGAGCCGATGTCGTCACCACGGATCGGTTGGGTGTGCCGAAACACGGCGGGCTTGTGAAGCTCGAAGACTTGTTGCTGATCATCAAGCAGCGAAATCGTCTGCTTATCGGCCGTCTCTTCGGCCACATCCAGCCAGAACTGGATCACGTTGTCATCGTCCGCATGGACATGCGGCGAAACCAGACACCACGACAGCAGGGCGACAGCGAATTCCCAGCGCATGTTGACTCCTCGGTAAAGCAAGCGAAAACTACGACACTACGTCTAGAGTGTACCAGAAGTGTTTCCCGATTGCTGGCACCCGTTTGGATTGGGCAGGATGGCAGAATCATGAAGAACGCAATCATGCTGCCTCCCATCATTCTGCCCCGTATCATTCTGCCCCCACTTACGTCGACTCATTTGGTTGATCAGCTTGCGGCGGTTCTTGGGGATCGACCGTTGGAGGCCTTTCTTCCGCTGAATCGGTGTTTCCAACCGGGAGCATCGGATCAGCGGGATCTTGAGTGTCTGGCCCTTCTGCTAATTCTTTATCCAGCCACGGGGTCTCTTCGACCGGCAAAATCACCATTCCGGCAAACTGAATCGATCCGTCTTCGCTGACTTCGCGGATGTACAAGACGATCTGATCAAATGGCACGGCCATGCCTGTGACGAGCGCCTGCCCGGCCAGGCGTGAACGCATCAGTTCATCGACAGTCATCTCGGGCGATTCGCCAAGTTTCACGTCGTAGCACTCTTCGATCGCACCGACTTTGGTCGAGCCCCGCAGCGGAAACTCCAAGGATGCAGGCAGTGCCGCCGGCGTTTGCTGGCGATGCGAAAACACACGGTCCACCATGGCCCGAACGGCCGGTCGAAGGATCACAACGATGTGGTCACCAACCTCGATTCGAGAACGGCCCTGGGGCGGAGTGATCTCCTCGTTGCGGACAATCAATGCCACCACGACCCCGTCGGGCAAAGCCAGTTCCTTGATCATCCGGCCGGCCGCCAGGCATCCACTGTCGACGTAGTAGTCGACGATGTCTCCGTTGACGTTCTGCAGCGTGCTGATTTCCAGTGTGACCGGCGGTGGTCGCTTGGCCGCCTCGTTCACCTTCAGCCAGCGCGCCACCAGCGGCAGCGGCCAACCTTGAATCAGGGCCGAGACCAGGACGACAAAAAACACCGTGTCGAACATCTGCGACGCGATCGGCAGCCCGGCCAACATCGGAAACGTCGCCAGCGTAATCGGGACGGCCCCTTTCAAGCCCACCAACGACAGAAACAACACTTCGCGCTTGGGGAACTTGAAGAACGACACCAACGCGAAAACGGCGATCGGACGCGCGACCAGAATCAACACGGCCGAGATCAACAGTGCCGGTCCCGCCGCGTCCAACAGACGGCTGGGAAAACTCAACAGTCCCAGTGTCATGAACATCAGGATTTGGCAGATCCACGCCGCCGCGTCATGAAACAACAAGATGCCTCGGTGAAAGATCGGACGTCGGTTGCCGATCACGATGCCGGTCAGATAGACCGCCAGAAACCCACTGCCGCCGAAAACCGCGGCAAGACCGAAGGCGAGCAAGGCCAACGCGGTCGCCAGCACGGGGTACAAACCGGCAGCGCCCAATCGAATGTGCTGCAGAATCCAAATGCCGACGTAGCCGACAAGCAACCCGACGATGGCCCCAAAGACAAGCTGTGTCAGGAACAACATCAACAACCCCGATCCGATTGGAACGGCGCCCGTGAGCACCTGGATCAAGCCGACCGTCAGGAAAATCGCCATCGGATCGTTCGATCCACTCTCCACTTCCAGCGTGTCGGCCAGCCGTCGCCGAATGTTAACGCCGCCGGAACGGAGGATGGAGAACACCGCCGAAGCATCGGTCGAACCGACGATGCTGCCGATCAACAGTCCCTGCAGCAGAGTGATCTGCAGAATCCACGACGCGGCCAAACCCGTGATCGCCGCCGTCACCACGACGCCGAGCGTCGCCAGCAACGCAGCCGGCTTCCAGGCCGTTCGCACGGCGCCCAGCGTCGTGCGAAGCCCTCCATCAAACAGGATCAAGCATAGCGCGATCGTGCCGATCGTGTTGGCCGCAGAATAATCCTCGAACTCGATCCCGCCGATCCCCTCCGAGCCGGCCAGCATCCCGACCACCAGGAATAAAAACAAGACCGGCACGCCCATCCGCGTCGAAAACTGGTTCGACGCGATGCCCAACAGAAGCAGAATCCCGGTGAACAGGATCAATGATTCGATACTTAACAACAACGTCACATCCTGCCGTGAGATTCATTGGCGGAGCAAACACAGGGACGACATTCCCTCATCTTCCCAATGTACCGATCCGTGGGCGGTCGCAGAACGATTGCGGGCAGTGTGATCGGAGACCCGATGGGATCTGGAACATCATCGGCCCCGAATCATGCGGCTCTTTCTACCGCAGACGTGCCCTGCGCCAATCGTCCGCCCAAATTGCGACATCGCGAACAAACGCTACATGTCCGCAAACATGGCATCAACATCCAATATCGTCGCGTCGGCAATGATCGTCGCGTAGACCGCCATCGCCGCGGCAGCGATCACTTCCAGTATCTGTCCGTTGTCGAGGCCATGTTGGGTCAGACTGCCGAAATCATCGTTGCCTAATCTTTCCGGCGTGGCACCGCACTTGATGGCGAATCGGAGAATGTCGCGCGTCTGATCGGGAAGATCGCATCTCGCGCCGGAACGCGTGATAAACCTCCACCACCTCGTCCGGCGCATCGGTCTCATGGATCAGCGGGAAGCGTGGCATCGATCTTTCTCTCTGTATGTCTGACTGAAAAAGGACTCGGAAATTCAATCGATTCAGCTGCCCGACTTAACCGCCGCATCGCATTGTATCGCCCGCAATCCGCACCCATATCCTTCACCGTTTCCCGGGGATCAGCTCATCAAGGATCAGCCGTTGTCCACATTCAGCCCGCTGTGTCTGCGACACCGCTGCTGCAACACACCTGCTCCAATGACGCACCGGAATCGACCATCCGTTCGGCGGCTTCTTCTCCTTCACCCCGGCGACGCTTCCCACGCAGTGGTGGCCTGGGTAGTCTGGGAGGTTTTTGGTAGCGTTTGCTTGCATGAAACACGGGTGTTTTCGCTGTGAAGAACGTGTTTGGATTTTTTCTTGTGAAATGGGCCAGA
>NZ_JACEHH010000071.1 GCF_014154935.1 Stieleria mannarensis | reverse complement strand
GTCGGGCCGCGCGGTGCCTGAGAGTATGCAGTCGATACTGACCCGATTGGGGATCGATCTATCGATGTGGCGCGACTTGGTGTGGAATTTCAAGCGGTATTTTGGGCAGAGTTGTTGCGCGGGATCCCCGAGTGCGATGGGGAAGTTCGCCGAATCGACCGGCCGTCACTGGTCCAAGGGGCAACGGCACGTCGCCCCATGCTTCGTCGGTTGTACGTGATGGCGCGGTAGGTGACGCGTTGAACATCGTTGTCGTTAGGAATTGCAGGTAAGCTTGGCGGCCGTACGGCGCATCAGAGCAATGTTGGTTGGGAATGGAGCTCGTTCGCATGCCAACGCCGTGAGCGGCGATGTCTTGCCTGCGCCCTTGTCTCCCGCCGATCTACACCGTGGTAGGACCGCAATCCGTCATGCGGGGACGGTGGTATCCGCGGTGAATCCGCATTCTCTAATCCAGGAGAATGGCTGACCACTCTTGAGGTGGGCAGGTCATTCCGCTACCTGGTGTTTTGGGCCAGCGAGAACGTCGACAAGGAACACTCTGGGGTGCGGCAGCTGAATTATTGGTGGGGGCAGCGGCCAGGGGCGTGGGGGGGCTTATGGTGGGTGGCACCAAATGGGGAGCACCAAATGGGGAGTCAATCGGGAGTCTTATGGTTGGGGCGTGGCACCAGTGGCTGCGTACGCGAGGCGTTGCCTGAACGACCGGAATTTGTTGCGCAGGTCTTGGAAATCCGCTTATCGTGACGATTGTGAAATTTCTTGACGGGCGTTCAATCGGCGCCGATACACACCAGCAGCGCCGGCCTTGTTCCACTCGTGGCGGCGTCTTCTGCGAAGCTATCCGCAGGTCGTCTGACATGGATGTCAATGTTCTCATGAATTCGAGATCATCCCTTGTCCGTCCATGGCATGCTGAATCGGTCCGTACTTCTTTTGCTCCAGCTGGTTTGGTTTTCCGGGCTGGGCGGGAATACTTGCGCGCGCGATATTTGGCGTTTACCGACGTTCGCACAGCCCGCCAGCAATGTATCCGGTCGTGATGCTCTGTCCGAAGTCGAACGGCTCTACGCACACGCGATTGAATTGCAAGATCGAGCCGACGAGTCATGTGTCGACTACTTTTTTGAAGTCGCTCGACTCACTGTCGACGCGGGCGACTTGCCCATTCAATCCGGTGATCAGCTGGTCGGTCGTGTCCGCCAATTGCATCAATCTTCTCTGCAAAAGCTGATCATCACCGGTCAACAGTACGGGCGGCTGGATCCGCGTAGCGGGCTCACCGTGATCCAATGTGGCAGGGGCGTACGTATCCCGATCCGTCATCGGGGATTTGTTTGGCACGCGGAGGACTTCGATTTTCTCTCCGTTGTTGGGGATTATCACACTGCGAAGCTGAGCAAACACTACGCCCGGCCAGGTCTGGGGATTCCGCTCGTTGTCTCAAGCTGCCGGCGGCATGACCATTCATTCCGTCCACGACAGAGCGTCTTTGCTGCAACGATGCGGTTGGTGGATTACCATCCGCGCGGTTGCGTAACCGATTCGTGTTCGCTGCAGTCGAGGTGGTCAATGCAGACGCTTGCGATTGAACTCTACGATCCGTTGCGAGTGGACGCCGTCCAGGTTGGGGCATCGCAGTTTCCGATCGCGAAGGATTTATCAGCGCCGATCGTCTATCGCTTGTCGACGCGGCAAGGTGGTGTCTTTGAGGGGTTTCTGCAGCCTTTCGCGACGGGGCCAAGATTGGGCATCTCCCAGGCGCGTCTCTACACGCTTGAGCCCTATCAGCCAGGGAAAATCCCGGTCGTCTTCGTCCATGGACTGCTCTCGGACCGTTTCACTTGGGCCGAAATGGTGAATGAACTGAATGCCCGCCCCGAGTTCGTCGAGCGTTTTCAAATCTGGGTTTTCGAGTACCCGACCGGCCGCGCATTTCTAGGCAGTGCGGCAGAGTTGCGACGGCAGCTCGAAACCGTCTGCCGGAGGTTCGATCCGTGCGGGAGAGACGCCCAATTGTCAAACCTAATTCTGGCAGCCCACAGCATGGGAGGGTTGGTTGCCAAGATGCAAATCACCTCCAGCGGCGACCTGCTTTGGCGGAGCATCGCTGATTGTGGCTTTGATCAGGTCGTCGCGACTCCTGCCACTCGGCAGCGACTCTCCGAGACCTTCTTTTTCGCTCCATCGCCCAGAATCTCTCGCGTCGTGTACTTCGCGACACCGCACCGGGGATCGGAATTCGCAGCTCGTTTGATTGGTAGAATCGGTTCCGCCTGCGTCGAAGAGCCTGAGAATGAAGTGCGGATGCACCGGATGTTGATCACCGCCAACCCCGGCGTGTTCTCTCGCGAAGTTCGCCGCAGGATCCCGACAAGCTTGGATTTGCTGGAACCTCAAAGCAAACTTCTTCAGGTCTCTGACCGGTTGCCGATCCGGTGTGGGGTCGTGACCCATTCCATTATCGGCGATCACTGCTGGACACTGTCGCTAGGGCGATCCGATGGTGTGGTTTCGGTCGAAAGTGCGAGGGATAGGAACGCGACAACCGAGCGAATCGTCGATGCGACGCATTCGGGGGTCAAGTCAGCGCCCGAAGCGGTGGAAGAGTTTCAGGCGATCCTGCGATTGCACCGGCGTCACGGAACCGGCATGAAGCCATGCATCCAATTGCATTCGCCGTAAGCCAGTTTCGAGGATGAAAGACTTTGGGGCATTGGTCTAGCGCCGGGACGCTCACGTCGATTTGCTAGCGGCTGTACTTCTTATCAGCGAGGAATCGAATGGTGGGTGGCACCAGTTAAGGATGGTGGGTGGCACCAGTTAAGGATGGCGACGTGGTCGGGGACGCGGTGGCGGGGTTACGTGGCGAGGTAGGCTTTCATGACTTTGGCCACGTCGGCGACTGAGGCGCGGAGCTGGGTCACGCACTCGGCGGCTGCGTCAAAGGGGCCGTTGTCTTCGACCGATCGCAGGCCTTGCGCAATTTCGGACGTCTCGGTCGCGCCGACGCTGCGCGAGGCCCCGCTGAGGGTGTGCCCGGCGCGGCGGACGCCCTCCCCGTCATTGGCCAAAATCGCCGACTCGATCTGCCCAAGCAACATCTCGCTCTCATCCAGATACATCACCAGCAATTCACGCATCAGTTCTTCGTTGCCCGCAACCATCGACCGGACGGTTTCTAAGTCGTAACTGACCTCTTCTTCCAGAGCATCGTCGCCGGCCCCCGCCTGATCGCCGGCTCCCGTCTGATCAGCGGTCTCCACGTCGGCACACTCGGCAGGGACAGTTTCCGCACTTTCGCCGGCCTCCACCTCATCCGTCCGCTCGTCCGCGATTGCCGGTTCGGCGAATTCCGGCGGTTGACAGGTCGGTTCAGGTTCATCGGCCGACGGCCCCTGAAGTACTTTCAGGAGTTTCTCTTTCAAGACGCCGATGCGGATCGGTTTGGCGACGTATTCGTCCATCCCGACTCCGATGCATTTCTCGCGGTCGCCCTTCATGGCGTGCGCGGTCATGGCGATGATCGGCACGTGCCTGCCGGTTTCTTTTTCGAGCTCACGGATCGCTTCGGTCGCGGCAAAGCCATCCATGACCGGCATCTGCACATCCATCAACACGACATCAAAGTGATGGCTTTGAAAGGCTTCGACCGCTTCGGCACCGTTGTTGGCAACGGTCACTTGATGTCCGAACCGAGTGAGAACGCCGATGGCCAGTTTTTGGTTGATCGCGTTGTCTTCGGTCAACAACACCTTCAAATTGTCGATGGACTCGTGAACCGGTTCGCTGAAATCGTAATCGGGCGTGTCTTCGGGCGCGGTCACACCGAGCGTTCGAACGATGGCATCAAACAGCTCGCTCTGCTTGACGGGTTTCATCAATCGTTCGGAAATGTCCAGTCGATCTCGCAACGCATCCTCGCCCTCACGACCGCCACTGGTCAGCACGATGATCGGCGTTTCGGAAATACTCGGATCCCGCCGCACTTCTTCGATAAAGTCATACCCGCTCATTTCGGGCATGTGCACATCACTGATGACCAACTTGCAGGGTTCGTCACGCTGCTCGGATTCGCGCAGTAAATCAAGGGCCAATTCACCTGAGTCGGCCAGGACGGGAACCATCCCCCAGTTTCCGAGCATCTCTTGCAGAATCCTTCGATTGGTCGTGTTGTCATCGACGACCAAGACCTTTGACCCGCCGACGTACACCAAGCCGTTGAGCGCGCTCGCCTCGGTCCCGTTGGGGGCTTGTCGCAGATGAAGGTTGAAGTTGAATTGGCTGCCCTCCCCGACTTCGCTGCTGACCGAAATCGCTCCGCCCATCAAACCGACCAGGCGGGAGGAAATGGCGAGCCCCAGTCCGGTGCCGCCGAAACGTCGCGTGACTGACGTGTCGGCCTGTTCGAACTCTTCGAAAATCGCATTGCAGCGGTCTTCGGGGATCCCGATTCCCGTGTCCCGCACGGAGACTTGAAGTTCCAATTGCTCTTCGGATTGCGAAACCAGTTCGACTTCGACGAACACTTCCCCTTGCTCGGTGAACTTGATGGCGTTGCCGACCAAGTTGACGATGATTTGGCGCAGCCGCCCGGGGTCGCCGGTCAAGTAACGCGGGATCGCCGGGTCGACGCGAAAGGCCAGTTCCAATCCTTTCGCGTGAGCCTTCAAACCCAGCGTCTTCATCGTATCGCCCAGGCTTTCGCGGAGGTCAAAGGTCTGGGATTCGATCTCGAGTTTTCCCGCTTCAATCTTGGAGAAGTCGAGGATGTCATTGATCACCGCCAGCAGCGCTTCGCCCGATTCTTGGACCATCGAAAGGAAGTTGCGTTGGGTGGCATCCAGGCGTGTGTCGAGCACCAGATCGGTCATGCCGATGATGGCGTTCATGGGCGTGCGGATCTCGTGGCTCATGTTGGCCAAGAAGTCGCTTTTGGCCCGGTTGGCCTTGTCCGCGATCTCTTTGGCCTCCATCAGTTCTTTTTCGAATTTCTTGCGTTCGGTGATGTCATGGCCGATGCCGACCACACCGATCACGTCGCCTTCGGGGCTACGCAGCGGCACCTTGGTCGTCAGCAACCAGAGCTCATCGCCGTGATCGCCGTGGTGCGATTCTTCGCGGTCCAATAGCGGCTCGCCGGTCCGCATCACGTTTTGATCGTCGGTGACATAGTTGCACGCCATTTCCGCCGGCGAGAAATCGTAGTCGGTTTTTCCGACCAGCTCCTCGGGCGACTGGAGTCCGAGCAGGTCGACCAGGGCTGCGTTGGCGGTGATGAATCGCCCGGCACGGTCTTTGACATAGATCAAGTCGGGGACATTGTTGATGATCGTTTTTAACAAGTCGCGTTCGCGCGAGAGTTCCTGTTCGGCTTTCTTTTGATCGGTGACGTCACGCGAGATCCCAAAGGTCCCGACGATCTCGCCGTTGAGATCACGCAGCGGAACCTTCGTCGTGCTGCACCAGGTGTCTTCACGATCCGGATAGTTCTCGCGTTCGATCTTGGCGAGGATCGTTTCCCCGGTCTCCATGATCCGCCGTTCGTCGGCGAGCGCCTCGCGGGCATGTTCGCGTCCGAAGAAATCGGCATCGGATTTCCCGATCGCCTGGCGCGGGTCATTCACACCGAGTTTGGCGGCGCAGCTGCGGCTGAGCCGAATGAAGCGGCTGTCCACGTCCTTGAAATAGACGGCATCGGGGACGGTATCGAGCAGGATCGAGAGCAAGAATTTTTCGTACTCGACTTGATGTTCGGCATTCTTTTGGTCGGTGATGTCCCAGAACATGACCTGAATCCCGACCACTTTGCCGTTGACATCGTGTACCGGTGCCTTCCAGACTTCGACGTGTTTCAAATTGCCGCTGGAATCCTGGTGGCGTTCGACGTTGTGGTGCAATTTACCAGTTTCAATCACCTGACGGTCGTCGGCCAAATACTTCTTGGCCAGGTCGGCGGGGAACAAGTCAAAGTCGGTCTTGCCGATGATGGCCGGTGCCGAGACGCCCATCACGTCACACGCCAATTCGTTGGCGTATTGCAGGCGGCCACGCGTGTCCTTGCGCAGCACACACAACGGCAGACTTTCGACCAGCGAACGATAGACAGCTTCGCTATCACCCAGCGAACGACTGAGGTGACGTTGCTCGGAAATGTCATGGCTGGCTCCGCACAGCAACGGCTCGGACGATTGATCCCGATCCAAGACGACGGTTTCGCGGATCCAGATCGCCGGCCCCTCGGACGTCGCCAGCCGATAGTCGTATTGCGCCTGTCCGGTCTTTTCAAGATCCCGCCAAACTCGGGTGATCAACGAGCGGTCTTCCTCGTGGATCAATTCCAATCGGGCATCCGCCTCGGACAGCAACTCTGCGACCGATTTGCGAAACACATTCTCCGACGCCGCATCGATCCACTGAAATCGAGGACCGTCAAACGTCGCCGTCCAGCGGCACTCGCAAGAGTGTTTCAGCAGTCGGTCCGGGATCACGACGTCGGTGCCGCCAGCGTCAGAACTTGCATCGTCAGAACTTGCAGCGTCCTGCTGACCGGTGGCTTGGCTTGCATCGGCCGCAGTTGTATCGTCCGGACCTGCATCGGCGGGACTCGAATCGAGTTCGGAATTGTTGGACGGACTTCCGATTTCTGCACTGGCCATGGCGTCAAACCGACAAACTGGGGGAGGACTCGGTTTCCTCCATCATAGCCACTCCGGCATTTGACGGCGGTCAAAAAGCGGGGCGGATCGACGGAGGTCTCTAAGAAAAGCTGGACCTCGGCCGCGGGATGGATAATCATGGGGGCCGTTGACACGATTTCGATTCTGCCACGAAGAGCTACACCACGATGACGCGATTTTGCGGGCCGGCGCTCTGCCGGCCGACTTTGCCCCTGGCCTTTCTGCTGTGCGTGCTTGTCCCAGGTGGTGACGCAGCAGAGGAGAAGGACGAAAAGGCCGCGGCCGACGCGGTTGCCCAGCCGATCAAGATTGATGGCACGTTTGAGGCGATTCGGCAAATTGAAGTCACGCCGGGCAACGAACAGTTGACGCAATTGGTGATCCAGCGGATCGTTCCCCACGGCAGCAAAGTGACAAAGGAACAGTCGCTGGTTTGGTTTGAAGCCGAGCCGCTGGACGACAAGATCCGCGGCGCCGAATCGGACCTGGCGATCGCACGCCTGGACCTGAAGGCAGACGAATTCGCACATGAGCAGTTTTTGAAGCAGCAAGCGTTGGACAAGGCGAAAACGCGCAGGACTCGGGATTTGGCGCAGCAGGCCTACGACAACTACCAGCGGACCGATCGCGAACGGACCATCAAACAGGCGGCCTTTTCGCTCGCTTCTTCCGAGTTTTCGCTCGAAAGTGCCACCGAAGAGTACCGTCAGTTGGAACAAATGTACAAGGAAGACGACCTGACCGAGGAGTCCGAAGAAATCGTGTTGCGTCGCGCCAAGCGGGCAATGGAGAATGCCGAGTTCGCTCTCGAACGGGCCAAAATCCAGCACGACCGGACGATCAAACAATCGGTCCCCCGAAGCGATGCCGAGCAGGAAGAGGCTTTGTCACGGGCCAACATCGAGTATGAAAAATCGATGCACGCAATGACAATCGACAAACAGAAACGCGATCTGGAATTGGAACGCAAACGCGTCAAATTGGAGGACCAGGCGGAGAAGTTCGAGGAGATGCGGGCCGAACGAAAAAATGTGGTGCTGAAATCCGAGATCGATGGAATCTTTGTCTACGGCGTGATCACGCGAGCCAAGTTGCCGGCAAAACCGATCGAATGGAAAAAGGACAGCACGGTCACCGGAAAACAAGTGATCGGAACGGTTGTCGATCCCTCCAAGCTGCGTGTCCGTGTCGAGTTGCCCGAGGATCAATTGAAAGTCGTTCAGGTCGGGGACCGTTGCAAGGTTGTTCCCAAGGGCGTCTCGGACACCGAGATTGATGGCGTCGTCAAGTCGATTTCCATCGTTCCGTTTGCCGCCGGGAAATACGATTGCATCGTGACCGTGCGAGGCAAACTGCCGGCCGAAGTGTTGCCCGCGATGACCTGTGAGTTGCTCTTTGACGCACCGGAAAAATCGGCCGACGATTCGGAAGCGAAAAAGGACAAACCGGCCAAATGAACTTCATCATGCGATGTTTGCTGGCCACGGTTTCCGTCCTGATGCTCGGCTCATCCCAGGCCCGGACACAAGAGACGATTCGGGTCGGAGATGAAGTCCGCCCGTTGCCCGTGGTCGAGCCGACGACCGAAGAAGACTTGCAGGCTGCGATCGGACGTGGCGTCGAGTTCTTGATCGCCGATCAAAATCCCAACGGGTCGTGGGGATCGCCGACGAAAACCAAAGGGTTAAACATCTACGCGCCGGTCCCCGGGGCGCACCACGCGTTTCGCGCCGGGACGACATCACTGGCGCTCGCGGGGCTGTTGGAAGTCGCACCCGAGGACCCAAAATCCCAAGCGACGATCGATCGGGCCGAGGCTTGGTTGTACGAGCATCTCGGATCGCTGCGTCGCGCCAGTGGCGATGCGATCTACAACGTCTGGGGACACGCCTATTCGATCCAGGCACTCGTTCGATTGCACCGTCGACACGCCGGCGAGAATGCCGCACAAGAAAAAATTGTCGGCCTGATTCGCGACCAGTTCGAAATGCTACAGCGGTACGAGTCGGTCGACGGTGGTTGGGGGTACTACGATTTCCGCTACCAAGCGAATCAGCCGACATCCAGCTCGATCAGTTTCGTCAACGGCGCCGTGTTGATCGCGTTGGCCGAGGCCCGCGACATCGGTGTCGAGCCGCCGGAGCGAATCGTTGATCGGGCCGTCGCCGCCACCAATCGCCAAAAGAAGTCCGATTTCAGTTACTTGTACGGTGAGTATCTGAAAGATCGACCGGCCCGAGAGATCAATCGCCCCGGCGGTAGCCTGGGACGGACCCAGTGCTGTAACGCCGCGCTCCGGGCTTGGGGAGACGAAACGGTGACCGACGATGTGGTCAAAACTTGGTTGTACCGTTTATATGTCCGCAACGGATGGCTGGACATCGGTCGCAAACGTCCGATTCCGCACGAGTCTTGGATGCAAGTGGCGGGCTACTTTTATTATTTCGGACACTACTATGGTGCCCTTTGTTTGGAACAACTGCCGGCGGAGGATCGGGCACCGTTTCAGGCGATGTTGGCCAAGCTGATCTTGGATCGTCAAGAAAAGAACGGATCGTGGTGGGACTACCCGCTATACGATTACCATCGCCCCTACGGCACCGGATTCGCGCTGATGACGCTGCATCGTTGCAAAGCGGTCGGTGGGAAGGCGGATGGGGAGCTGACAGAAAAATAGGGGGCAGAAAAATGGGTTGAAATTTAATGGGGGGGGACGTGGATCGAAGCGAGGCCGTCTTCGTGTCTTTCATTTTTCTGCCCCCCATTTTTCTGTCAGCCCAGCCGCGATCCCAACGGCCTGCCCTACCGATCCACCTCCACGGCCCGATGCTCGTTGGCCGATTGATAGCAGGCGTCGACCAGTGCCATGGTGGCTAAATTGTCATCGCCACTCATTGCCGGCTGGCCGTCGGTTTCCAAGGCGACCAATAGTTCCGCCATCGGTCCCAGAAATGCATCCGGAAACCAGACCTGGTCCCATTGCGGGCGATGCCAAATGCCCGTCGATGTGGTGCTGTACTGCAGCGTGCTGGGGTTCCGCTGTGGGTACTTGGGCCAACCGATTTCGCCCAGTGCCAGTCCCTTTGTGCCTTCGACGCGATAGGTGATCCCGATGGCCTGGGCGGCCCCTTCACGAGCCGGGCCGGTCCAAACGTCATCGCAAATCATGCATCGCAGCCCGGAGTCGTATTCCAGGATGTACAGCCCGATGCCGTCGCGGTGATCAAACTCGGTCCGCGGATCGGTCCGAAAGCTGGCGAAGACGCGCTGTGGGTTGCCGAACCAGAACCGCATGGTGTCCAAGTGGTGGATCGACATGATACGGCACGTGACCCAACCCTGACGCTGTTGCCAAGGCATCCAATGCGGGATCGCTCGCATGTCGACCGTTGCCAAGACCGGATCGCCCAGATCACCGCGGCGGATCAACTGACCGCAGGCGCGAACCGATTGGTCGTAGCGCATGTTTTGATTCACACACAACGTGATGCCTGCATCGCGACACAACCGAACGATCTGTTCGGCTTGGTCGAGACAGACGCCGAGTGGTTTTTGCGCCAGAATGCCTCGGATCTGGCGGTGTGTGACGACTTCGCGGACGACATCGAGCAGACAATCCGGCGGGACGGCAATGTCGACGACTTCGACGCGTTGGTCTTGCAGCAATTCGCGGTAGGTCGCGTAGACCGAGCCGATCGAATGACGCTGGGCGACCCGCCGGGCGTTTTCGGGGGTCCGCGAAGTGATGGCGATCGGTTGCAATCCGGCTTGGCGATACGCGACCAGATGGCAATCGGCCATGATGAATCCTGCGCCGATGCATCCGATGCCGACGTCCAGGTTTCGGGGCAGCGTCGGCAGGTAGTCCAGCGGTTCTGGGGGCGATCGGTCAGGCATCGAAGATGTCACCCGTCCTGCAGCGATCTGGCGCTGGCGTCATGATCGGGATCCAGAAAGCCGGCTTCGTCGCTGTCCTGGTCGAACCGTTTGATGCCGATTTTCTTGATCGCCGCATCGTCCAAGCGATGGATCGGCGTGTAGCGGGGGTGATGTGAGTCCTTGTAGGGATCGTTGGATTTTGCGTTGTAGCAGCAGATCATCGACCAGCGCGGTTTGTCCGACTTGTTTTGATCGCTGCGATGCAACAGGTTGGCGTGGAAGAACAGGACATCGCCGGGTTCCATTTCGACGTAGACCAATTCCATTCGTTTCAAAATTTCACCGACCCGTTCGATGTCCGCCCCGGCTTGATCGCCGGTCAATTGGTGGTGGATTCGTCCGCAATGATGTGAGCCACGGATGACCTGCAAGCAACCGTTTTCGGGAGTGGCGGGGTCCACGGCGATGAACGCGCTGACCAAGTTGGGGGTCAGCACACCGTTTGCGTACCAATAGCCGTAGTCCTGGTGCCACGCCCACGCCCCGCCAATGCGGGCGTCCTTCATGATCATTTTGGAATGATAATGATAGGGCTCGTCATCGAGCAGTTGTTCGGCGGTGTCGACCATCCGGTGACAGCGGGCGAACGCGCCATAGATGCCTTGGCCGGGATGATTCCAAAGCGACAAACGAACCGTCCCGCCTTCGCCATCGGCACGACCAAAGGCGTGATCGTCCAGCTGTTTGTCTTCCCGCGCGGATCGTCGCAGCAAGTCGATTTCTTCGGCGTCGAACAGCGACTTGCGGAGCAGGAATCCGTCGCGCCGGTATTGCTCGCGGTCGAGCTGGGGGATCGGTGTGGACATGAGTGTGTGGGGAAAAGCGTAGAGGCGGGGGCGAACCTTTAGGATAACAAACTTGGCGGTTGCACCGTGAGCGTGACTTTGCGCAATCCCAGCTGAATCGATTCTGCGAATCCACCAACGACGACCATCGGGCGACTGGGCAGGAGGACTCCTCTGACATCAGCCAATTCCTGCAAGCGGTCCCGCTTCATGGCCGCTTGCGGAAATCGGGTAAGAATATTTTGGAGGTAAGAAAATGATGAAACGCACCGTCCGTTCGATTTAGCAAATTTTCCTACCCCAGAAATCTTCCTACCTTTCCACCCCGCCCTGTCGAGCCGGTGAGCATGAGGAGAGGGACGGAAGAAGGTTTCGGGGCAGAAGGCAGCGCCCAGGAACGAGGCGCGAGACCGCACGACCGCGCGGGGGTGACGCGCCGGATGTGCGGATCGTTCACAGCCGAGGCGCGCTCGATCGGGCCCACTGAACGATCTGGTCGGTGTTCATCGCGCCCGCTTGGCGCGCGAATTCGTTGCCCCGCTGAAAAAGAATGATCGTCGGGATGCCGGACAGCGAAAATTGGCTGGCCGTTTGCGGTGCAGCGTCGGTGTCCAGTTTCGCCAGGATGAACTGGGGCGACAATTCGGCAGCGGCTTCGGCAAATGCGGGGGCCATCATTCGGCAGGGGCCGCACCACGACGCCCAAAAGTCCACGAGGACCGGGACATCGGAGCGCGAGACGAATTTGCCAAATGACTGATCGGTCAGCGCGACAGGCGCGGTGGGCAGCAGCGTGGTTTGGCACTTACCACAGATCGGTCGGTCATGAATGCGATTTGCGGGAACGCGATTGACGGCGAGACAGTGGGAACAAACGAGTGTCAGGGGCGAAGCGGTCATGGAACGGTATGGATTTTGCAATTCATCAAAAACGACAATGTGCACCGGGCACGTCTGCCAAACAATGTATCAACTGTTTTGAATGAAGGAGAGTGAGATGGGACTTCTGACACGACAACGTTCTTCCTTTCCGACAAGCATTGATCGGATGCGAGACGAATTCGATCGCGCGCTGCAAAACTTCTGGGGCGGAAACGGCGATTTCGAAAGCATGCTTCCGGCCAGCGAATGGCAGCCGAGCGTTGACATCTCGGAAACCGACCAAGCGTTGCAAGTCAAAGTCGATTTGCCGGGGATCAAACCCGAAGACGTCGAGATCAGCGTCAGCGATGATCGGTTGACCATCAAGGGCGAACGGAAAGAAGAAGCGGAAACCGACGACAAGGAAACCAAGGTGCATCGCATCGAACGCCGTTATGGATCGTTCTATCGCAGCATCGCGCTGCCGCCGGGGACCAAAGCCGAGGAAGTGGTCGCCGAGGCCGACAATGGTGTGATCACGATCCATTTGCCCAAGGGCGAAGTCAGCAAGGCCAAGCGGGTCGCGGTGAAAGCCAAGTGAGCCGGTAGAGGCCAATGAACTGGTCGGCGCTAGCCGCGTTGGGGACGGCACCGCACGGCGGCTAGCGTTTGGCGTAGCTACGCTCGGTGCGAGCGTGGAAAGCATCGGGGATCCACCTTCTGGCGAAGGTAGCTACGTTCGCACGGTGATTAACGATGAATGTGTCGCTGCTGAGCTAGTCTTGCAGCTCGACCACGCTGTCGCGTTCTTGTTCGGTGAGCGGTTGGCGAGTGGCAAGTTGTTGATCGAGCACTGCCAGATCGGCATCCGAGGCGTCGTCGTCTCGGGCGATGCGATCGGTGATCCGTTGACGCAACGTTTGTTCGTCGGCGTGGCAATCCAGGATCCCGAACGTCGCCCCTTCGCGAGCGGCCAAGGATCGAAACGTCTGGCGGTCGGCCTGTCGCAGGAAGGTCGCATCGATGATGACCGGATAGCCGGAGCGAAGGATGCAGCGTGCCATCCGGTGCAAACGTTCGTAGGTGGCATGATTGGCCGTTTCACAGTACAGGTTTTGTCGTTGCCGATCGCTAAGGCGGTCGGAAGGGGCCAACCCGAAATGCCGCTTGCGTTCGATGTCACTGCGCAGCCGAATCGCACCGTGTTGCTGCACGGCCCACTGGCTGGCGGTCGTCTTGCCGCTGCCGCTGACCCCGTGCGTGATCCACAGTTGGGGGCGCTCGCGCAGCGAAAACTGATAGGCCAATTCGACATGGTGTTCACAATCATTCATTGCCGCGGTCTGATCGGCAACCGACATGCCGGGTTGTGACGCACGGATCGCCGCCACTTTGGCACGGATCAGCGCGCGGTAGACCAGGTACCAACGCAGCACGATTAGCGAGGCGTGGTCGCCGGTGTGTTCCAGGTAGGCATTGATAAAGCTTCGCGATAAATCCAATCGCTCTCGGGCGGCAAAGTCCATCGCCGCGAACGCCGCATCGCTGAGCACGTCGATCCAACGAAATGACTCGTTGAACTCGATCCCGTCAAAGGGGATCAACTGGTCGCCCCAGTGAACGATGTTTGCCAGGTGCATGTCACCGTGACATTCGCGTATGAACCCGTTGACGACTCGCTGGGCGAAAACGCGGCGGTGCTGGTTGAAGTACTTGTCGGTCCAGCCGAAGAGGACTCGGACGACCTTGGCCGAATCGCCGCCGACGACCCCGCGCAGGGCGCTCAGGTTGTCCGTCGCGTTTCGGTAAACGACTTCGATGGAACCGAGTCGCTTGTCGGCGGTTTTGGGGTCGAGACGTTCGGCCGACTGATGGAAGTCCGCAACACAGCGGGCCAGTTCGAACACTTCGTCGGTCGTCAGCTTGTCCGATTCAATTCGTTCACTGAGCAATGCGCCGGAGGGAAACCGCCGCATCTTGACCGCGTATTCGATGGGCACGCCATCGCCCTCCATGACCGGCTGCCCGTCGCTCAATGTCACCGGGACGACATCCAGGTACAGGTCCGCGGCAAACCGGCGGTCCAGGCGGAGTTCTTCTTCGCAAAAGTGCTTGCGTTTCTCCAGCGTGGAATAATCCAGGAAGGCATTGCGCACCGGCTTTTTCACCTTGAAGGCATGGTCGCCGACCAGAAAGACCCAAGAGATATGCGTCTGGTGCAATTCGATCGGTCCGGGATCGCTACCCGAGGCGATGGTGTTGGGATAGGCCTTGGGGCGGGTGAGTGCCTGGACCAGTTGTGCATCCGTCGGGCGGCTGGCGGTTGCGGTGGCATCGGTGTGACTCATCGTCGTACCTGTAGGGTGTCACACGGACCGCGATCGATGGAGACCTCCTTGTCCAATCCACGTGTCCGTCGGTTAGGTCATCGGCAGCATGCATGTTTCTGCCGACTCATCATCTTCAGTGATCTCAATCGGGGATTGGAATCCTTCGGGTTTGAGCGCGAGTACGGAGCACTTCATCGCCGAGAGCAAGTTTTCGGCGGTGTTGCCGATCAGGAACCCGGCCACTCCGGTGCGACAGACCGTTCCCATCACAACCAGATCGGCTTCGATCTGGTCGGCGACGCCAAGAATGTTCGTCGCCGCCTGTCCGCGTTGCAGGTGAACCTCGATCTCGTCGCCGCCTTCGAACGGTGGTTGCAACAGTCGATCGAGGCGTTTGCGGACCTTGGCTTCGCGTTTGGCCAGTGCCGCATCGACCTCCGCGTCTCCGGCACGTCGGCGTAGGGATTGTTCCATCCACATGTCCCAGACGCTGACCAGATGCAGTTTTGCCTGGTCACGCCGGGCGACCGCATAGGACAATTCCAGGATCTCGTTGTTCAGTTTCAAATGGGTTTCATCGTCGGCATCCAAATCGATTGCCGCGAGCACTTGCTTGAACGACGCATGGAGTTGAGGTTTCAGGATCCAGAGCGGGCAGGGACAGATGCGCAGCAGCGTTCGCGCGATGCTGCCGAACAAACGCCCGGTCGTCGTGCAACCGTCGGCGGTTTTGATGACCAGGTCGTGCCCGCCGGCGAGCACCCGTTTGGTGATCTCTTGAGCGGGCGAACCGCAGCGGACCAGGATCTCGACCGACAGACTTTCGCGGCAAAACTGGTTGGCCAGATCGACCAGCCGCTGCCCGCGATCCTCGATCAGCAAATGCTCCAATTTGTCCGGACGGGCCTCGTGCGTCATGATCCCGATCGCACTGGGCAAGGGTTTAATCACATCCATCAGCGTGACCACGGCCTTGTTCTCCTTGGCGATCTCAAAGGCCCGTGCGATCGCTGTTTCCGGGTCATCCGTTCCCGCGTAAACCAAGATGTTTTTAAATCGTTGCATGGCAGTTTCCTGAGGGGGGTTTTGCGAACAGGTTTGCATGATTTGTGCCAAAATCAAAACAACGTCCGCGGCGAGGAAGAATGATTTGCCAGGCGCGCGTATTGTCTCGCCTGTGCGAATTGGCGCGCCGAGGCTGAGTCGTTGCTCACAAGGGCGATGGCATGCGCATTGCATCGAGTCAGCGGCGACCGAATTCCTGTTCCTACCTGATCCCGAGTGTCACGATGAGTACGGCAGCAGAATCCGCCACGGACTCGATTCGCTGGTTTGACCAAGTCGGCATGGGCGATGTCGGCATCGTCGGCGGCAAGAACGCGTCGTTGGGCGAGATGTATCGCGAACTGACGCCCCGCGGCGTGCGGATTCCCAACGGCTTTGCGACGACGGCGGCGGCCTATCGTCGGCATCTATCCGAGAGCGGGCTGGACGACAAGATTCAGCAGATTTTGAGCGGGATCAATTATCGGGACGTCGGGTCGCTGCAGCATCATGGCAGAATCATCCGTCACATGATCCTTGACACGCCGCTGTCGGACGAGTTGTCCAAGGCGATCGTCGGCGCCTATCACCGGTTGTCCAAGCAGCGGGGGGAATTGGCCGACGTTGCGGTCCGCAGCAGCGCGACGGCCGAGGATTTGCCGGACGCCAGTTTTGCCGGTCAACAGGAGACGTATTTGAATGTTCGCGGACAGGCCAGCTTGTTGGACGCCTGTCGACGCTGCTTGGCATCGTTGTTTACCGACCGGGCGATTTCTTACCGCGCGCACCACAACTATGACCACATGCAGGTGGCGTTGTCGATCGGCATCCAACAGATGGTGCGTTCGGATTTGGCGTCGTCGGGGGTGATGTTTTCGATCGACACCGAGACCGGGTTTCGTGACGCGGTGTTGATCAACGCGGCGTATGGATTGGGGGAAAACGTGGTCCAGGGGAGCGTGAACCCGGACGAGTACTACGTTTTTAAACCGACGCTTCGAGACGGACATCGGCCGATTCTCAAACGCACGGTGGGATCCAAGTCGATCAAGATGGTGTACGACTTGGGCGGCAGCAAGATGACCAAGAACGTGCCGGTCGCCGATGACATGGCAAAGCGTCTGGCACTCAGCGACGACGACATTTTGCAACTGGCGCGGTGGGCGTGTGTGATCGAGGATCACTACAGCGATCTTCACGGGACGTTTTGTCCGATGGACATGGAGTGGGCCAAGGACGGGAACACGGGGGAGTTGTTTATCGTTCAAGCCCGGCCGGAGACGGTCCAGTCGCGGCGTTCGGTGCACGAATTACAACGTTACCATCTCAAGCGTCAGGGCCAGCAACTATTGGAGGGACGTTCGGTCGGCGAGAAGATCGCGGTGGGGCCGGTCCGTCTGGTTCGCGACGTGCATCAATTGTCACAATTCCGTGACGGCGAGATCTTGGTGACCGACAAGACGGATCCGGATTGGGAACCGGTGATGAAGCGGGCCGCGGCGATCATCACCAACCGCGGCGGTCGGACCTGTCATGCGGCGATCGTCAGCCGCGAACTGGGGTTGCCGGCGATCGTCGGCACCGGCGAGGCAACTGATCGTTTGCGTGACGGCCAAGTCGTCACGGTCAGCTGTGCCAGCGGCGATGTCGGCGTCGTCTATGACGGAGAACTGCCGTTCGAAGTCGAGACGATTGATCTGGGGACGATCGGGCGACCAAAGACCAAGATCATGATGAACGTCGCGACGCCCGACGAGGCATTCGCGCTCTCGTCGCTGCCCAACGACGGCGTCGGGCTGGCGCGGGTGGAATTCATCATTTCCAACTCCGTCAAGGTGCACCCGCAAGCCTTGATCGACTTTCAACAACTGGACTCCGCCACCCGCGCGGCGGTCCAGCAGGCGACCGTCGGATACGACGACAAGCCACAATTCTTTATCGACCGCTTGTCCGAAGGCATCGCGATGATTGCGGCCGCGTTTTATCCCAAGGATGTGATCGTCCGGATGAGCGATTTCAAGACGAATGAGTATGCCAATCTGATCGGGGGCCGGGCGTATGAGCCGAAGGAGGAGAACCCGATGATCGGTTTTCGGGGCGCGTCGCGGTACTACAGCGACCGGTTTCGCGATGCATTCGCGCTCGAATGCAAAGCCGCCCAGCGGGTCCGCCGGGAGATGGGACTGACCAACGTCAAGCTGATGGTCCCGTTCTGTCGCACGATCGAAGAGGGGAAACGGGTGCAAGCGGAGATGGCCAAGCACGGATTGGTGCGGGGCGAAAACGGTTTGGAAATCTACGTGATGTGCGAGATCCCCAGCAACGTGATTCTGGCCGATCAATTCGCGGAGATTTTCGACGGGTTTTCGATCGGATCAAATGACCTGACACAGTTGACGTTGGCGGTCGACCGTGATTCGGCCATTCTGGCTCACGTGTTCGATGAACAAAACGAAGCGGTCAAGCGGATGATCTCCAGCGTGATCGCTCAGGCCAAACGGAGCGGCTGCAAGATCGGGATCTGTGGCCAGGCGCCGAGCGACTACCCACAGTTTGCCGAGTTTCTGGTCCAGCAGGGGATCGACAGCCTTTCGCTGACCCCCGATTCGGTGTTGAAGACGACGATGCACATTCTGAAAGTTGAAGCGGACGGTTCCTGACAGAATCGGTGTCGGAGGTTACAACAATGGCGTTGCCGACCCCACTCAGTGAGATTTTAATGTCTGACGATTCTCAAGCCCTGTTTGACCGTCTCGGTGGCACCGCCGCGGTCGCCGCGATTGTTGAAGAGATGTACGCCCGAGTTCTGAAGGATCCGGAGCTGGCACCCTTTTTCGAGGGCGTCTCGATGGACCGGTTGCGGACGATGCAGTTCCACTTTCTGGCGTCGGCCTTTGACGGGCCGGCGGAGTATTCGGGGGCCGACTTGACCCGCATCCACGCCGGTCGCGGGATCACCGCGGTTCACTTTGCCAAGTTCTGTGGGCACTTCGCCGACGCGATGGAGGACAACGGGGCCTCCAAACGCGACGTCGATGACGCCCTGGGACGATTGGCACTGTACAAGGACAAAATCACCGGCGACGCCAACGTCGATGGGTAGTAAATCTTAAAGCGGTCAACTGCATGTAAACCAGTTGATACACGCAACCGCGTGACTTGCCGATCGAACGTCGCTACCTTCGCCAGAAGGTGGTTCGCCCTTGCTTTCCACCCACCGGCGACCGCAGTGTCACTCGACCGCAGTGTCACTCGACCGCAGTGTCACTCGACCGCAGTCAACGGCGCCTCCGTTTCGCTGCCGTTGAAACGTTCCAGCAATCGATACAGTTTGCGTCGGTGGATGCCCAACACGCGAGCCGCTTTGGCTTTGTTGTTATTCTCTTTGGCCAGCACGTACATCACGTGAGCTTTGGCGATGTCGTCCAGTTTCAGCGATTCGGGTTTAAAGGCGGCGTCGCTGTGGTCGGACTCCGGTGAATCGGTGGCGCCACCACGGTCGCCGGGATGCCGCGGGGCGTCGCCATCGGCACAGTCGGCGATTTCCGACGGCAGATCGTCCAGGGTCACGTCGTGCCCGTCGGCCAGGATCGTGGCGCGTTGGATCACGTTGATCAACTGACGAACGTTTCCGGGCCAGGGGTAGCGGTTGAGCGCATCGCGGGCGGCCTGGTCGACATGCCACGGGACGGGCAAGTAGTGGTCGACCAAACGATCCACATCGCCGCTGCGTTCCCGCAGCGGGGGAAGTTGCAACGACAGCACGTTGACGCGGTAGAACAAATCCTCGCGGAAATTCCCCGCCTCGACCTCTTTGGCCAAGTCCCGGTTGGTCGCGGCGATGATTCGCACGTTGACAAACCGCTCTTTGTGCGACCCGATGCGACGCATCGAGCCGTCTTCCAAGACACGCAACAGTTTGGGTTGCAGCGACAGCGGCAGTTCACCGATTTCATCGATAAACAAGGTGCCACCATCGGCGATTTCGAACAAACCGGGTTTATCGGCCGTCGCGCCGGTGAAAGACCCTTTCTGGTGCCCGAACAGTTCGCTTTCAACCAACTGTTCGGGGAGCGCGGCGCAGTTGATGGTGACAAAGGGTTTGTCGCTCAGCCGGCTGTTTTGCTGGATCGCCCGGGCCACCACTTCTTTTCCGGTGCCGCTTTCGCCTTGGATCAAGACCGGCTTGTCGGTGGGGGCGACCTTGTGGACCATTTTGACGACTTGCCGCATCGACGGTGATTCACCGACCAGTTCCAGCGCGGGGCGACTCCGCGAGATGATCGCTTTGAGTTGTTTGTTTTCGCGCCGCAAGCGGCCTCGATCGCGGGCCAACATGCAATGGTGTTCCAAATCACCCAGCGAGCATGGTTTGGTCAAGAAGTCGCAGGCGCCCAACTTCATCGCCGAAACCGCGGATTCGATCGTGCCCTGGCCGGTCAAGATGATCACTTCCATTTCGATCTTGTCTTGCTGGACCCGCTGCAGCAATTCCATCCCCGACATCCCCGGCATGTTCATGTCGAACACGGCGACGTCAAAGCTGTCTTGGGTGCACAATTCCAAGGCTTCCGCTCCGCTCGCTGCGGCGCTGACGTCGTGCCCCTTCCGCTCCATCCAGCGGGCTGAGGTTTCACGGAAATCGTCTTCGTCTTCCACAAGCAGCAGCTTGATCGGTGAATTAGACATGGTGGTTCGCAGGACTCGTTGGCAAGGTTTTGCGGGTGAGTGATTCGATGGGGCGATCAGGGATGCCAAGCCGTTGGCAAACACTCCAAGCCGCTCCACGCGGGTGAATGACATCGACGTTTGGGTGTGCATTCTCGCACATCCGTGACGAAAGTGCACGGTCGGCCCGCGGTTTTCCGCGTCGATGACGATGCCGTCACGAGGTCCCACCTGTTCGGATCGCAAGCCGAAGCCGTCGGGCGGGGAGAGCAAGGCTGTCGTTCGGCCGGCGGCGAATTCGAAGGGTTCAGCAGCCGTTGGCAGGACCAACGTGCCGAACGATTGAGTTCTGTCGGCCGTTTCGTTTCCACGATCTCTCCTCGTCGTGATCCACCCAAGGGTTTGGGACTTTCGCTGGGCACCGGGCTGTGATGCAAACAGCGGACCAAGCGTGTCGGAATTCGGAACGCTGCGGTCGCGTTGGCCTGTCAATTGCACCGCATTACCGGCGGTCTACCGCAACTCAATTTTCGGGTCACCGGTGCGTGCGGAGAGTCGCCGTGTTCTTCGAGCTCGGCGGATTGAAAAGCGAAGTTTTGCCCCGCGCCGACCTCGGAGAGGGCGGCGATTGTAGAGCCGAATCGAAAACGAAACGACGCCAGACGGAAATCGAGCGATGAAGGTGGTGATGTTTACCAACACGTTCACCCCGCACGTGGGTGGCGTGTGTCGTAGCGTGCAGCAGTTCACGCAGGAGTTTCGCGCGCTGGGCCATCGGGTGTTGATCGTGGCGCCCGAATTTGAGGGGGCGCCGGCCGACGAGACCGGCGTGGTGCGGATTCCGGCGCTGCAGCATTTCAACGGTTCCGATTTTTCGGTGCCGGTGCCGATTCCAGGCTATTTGACGACAAGGTTGGACCAGTTCCAGCCGGACCTGGTCCATTCGCATCATCCGTTTTTGCTAGGCGGCACGGCGCTGCGCGTTTCGGCCCGGCGCGACATCCCCGTCGTGTTCACGCACCACACGCAGTACGAGAAATACACGCACTATGTGCCCGGCGATTCGAAAACCATGCAGCGATTCGTGGTCGAATTGGCGGTCGGCTACTGCAACTTGTGTGACGCGGTGATCGCGCCGGGCAAGACCATCTTGGAGCGTTTGCGAGAGCAGGGCGTGACCCGACCGATGGTTGAAATCCCGACGGGCGTGGATGTCGTTCGGTTTCGGCATGGTGACGGACCGGCGGCCCGGAAGCGGCTGGGGATCGACGAAGGATCGTTTGTCATCGGACACGTCGGGCGTTTGGCGCCGGAAAAGGGACTGGAGTGCTTGGCGAATTGTGTCGCCCGATTTGTACAGCAATTTCCCGACGCGACGTTTGTGGTGGCCGGCGAGGGGCCGTCGGGCAAGACCGTGCGCGGTGTGTTTGAAAAGCACGGCGTGTCAGACCGCTTGAAACTGTTGGGCAACTTGCCACGCAACGATCTGGTCGACCTGTACCATGCGATGGACGTGTTCGCGTTTAGTTCACAAAGTGAAACACAGGCGATGGTGATCACCGAGGCGATGGCGGCGTCGGTGCCGATCGTGGCGGTCGATGCAGCGGGAGTCCGCGACGTGGTTCGCGACGGTGAAAACGGACGGTTGGTCAAATCACCCCTTGCTTCCCCGGTCGCCGGAGCGTTGGCCGATGATCAGGTCTCCGAGCGGTTTCTTGACGCGTTGATTCAGGTTCATGACGCACCGCACGATCGCTATCGACAGTGGACAGCCGGGGCGTGGCAGACGGCACAGCGGTTTTCGATGGAGGAAATGGCGGCACGCACGATCAAGCTGTATGAACAGGTCGCCAACAGCAAACGCGACGGGGAGCATCGGCACGACGCCTGGTCGGCCGCGATCCGCCGAATCGAAGAGGAGTGGCAGATCTGGTCCAACGTCGTCGATGCCGCCGGACACGCGATCATCGGCAAAGACATTCACGTCTTTTGACGGTCCGAAGCTTACTCCAGATCGAATTTGATCCCGCCCACGAAGGTGGCGCACATGTTGTACAGCAGTGCCCCGATGATTCCCCCGATGAAGCCGCCGACGCCATAGAACAAGGGCATGATGATGATGGCGCCGATGCCGCCGATCAGTCCGGCCACCGCGTCGCCACCCTGGGCCGCCACGCCGACCAACGCCATCAACGTGAACATCGCGCCGACGATCAGACCCAGGATCGCGTACAGCACGCCCAGCATGGTGCCGCAGGACATGACGTCCAACCGTTTGACCGTGACGGTTCGTCGGGTGGCCGTCATCGGTTGAGCAACGGCGGACGATTCATAGGGGTTGGTGGCGGACATGCTGGGATCCTTTGGGCAGACGGGCGGTGGAAACGATGAACTCGCTACTAGAGTAGCGTATCGTTTGCGCCGTGGGGCATCGCATCTTCGTCCGACAGCGCTACACGTGCGTCGCCACGCTCTGGCGAGCGTAGCTACGTCAAAGCTGTCCAGCTAGTCGCGGTTCTGAGCGACCAAGTTGGCACGCCCGACCAACAGAGGGTCGACGTTGCCGATTCGTTCCAGGTCTCGATTGGCATAGGGGATCGTGTTCAACACGAACCGCATCGCATTCAGGCGCGCGCGTTTCTTGCAATCGGATTTGACGACGGTCCAGGGCGCATCATAGGTGTCCGAATAGAAGAACATCGCTTCTTTAGCGCGCGTGTAGTCGTCCCATTTATCCAAGGAAGCCAGATCGACCGGGGACAGTTTCCACTGTTTCAACGGGTGTGCTTCGCGTTCCTTGAAACGCCGGCGTTGTTCATCCTGGCTGACGGAGAACCAGAATTTGATCAGCCAGGTGCCGCTGCGGACCAGGTTGCGTTCGAAATCGGGGACTTGACGCATGAATTCCGCATATTCCTCGTCGCTGCAAAAGCCCATCACGCGTTCGACGCCGGCGCGGTTGTACCAGGACCGGTCGAACATGGCGATTTCTCCGGCGGTCGGCAGGTGTTGGATGTAGCGTTGAAAGTACCATTGTCCGCGTTCGGTCTCGGTCGGTTTTTCGAGCGCGACGACGTGTGCACCGCGAGGATTCAGGTGTTCCATAAAGCGTTTGATGGTGCCGCCTTTTCCGGCCGCGTCGCGTCCTTCGAACAGGATCACCACCTTCTCTTTGGATTCTTTGACCCAGGCCTGAAGTTTCAGCAGTTCGACCTGCAGCTTGTACTTTTGTTTTTCATATGTCTTTCGCGACATCAAGTTGCGATAAGGGAACGCGCCATCGCGCCAGCCGCTGGAGAGTTGGTCGTCGGGACTGCTGCGACGTCGACCGCCGGCACGGGGGGGCGTCTTCTTGAGTAAGGCGTTACGCAGCACGGTGGCGTCTTCCGGGGAAGCGCCGTCGATGATCACTTCCAATGTCTTGGCCAGCGTGTGCACATCGTGCGGGGGCGTCGTCTCGATGATGTCACGGACCGCGCTGATTTTGCTCTGTTGGGCTGCTTCGACGGATTGATCGACTTCAAAGTCCTCCAACTCGTCGGGTGTCAGCGACGGTGACGTGTCACCCTCAGCGACCAGCCGATTGCGGCGTTTGGTCTTCTTTTTTGACTTCGACTTTGCGTTTTTCGTGCCGTTTTTTGACGGTTTAGCAGGCTTGGTTGACATTTCCGAATGGGGGGCAAAGAGGTGGCCACAGGCGAGGGCGCGGTGCAGGCACGCGGTCGAGGCGCGCAGGTCGGCAGGGAATCGTCATCAGAAGCATAGCTTGTGCCAAACCGCTGATCATCTGTGGATCTCAGTAGATTCGTGACGGCGACAACACACCGCGGGGGGCCGGCGACGGTTACAATTGACGCCTTCCTGGATTCCCACCGTTCGCTTCGTCCGGAGCTGATTCATGTCGCGACTACCGATTCGAGATGTCGTTGGTGCTACTTTTGTCCTTCTGACGACCTGTCTTGCCGGTGTGTGTCACGCCGACATCCAACAGGACGCAAACAAACTGATCGAGCAGGCCGGCGTCAACGCAGGGTTCTTCGTGCACTTGGATGCCGGGGACGGTCAACTGACCGCGGCGCTGCGCCAAAACGATGCGACCCAGGTTCACGGGTTGGTCCGGGATGCGAACCAATTGAATTCGATCCGCGACCGGGTGATCGATCAAGGCGACTATGGTGACATCGCGTTTGACCGTTTCGACGGCTACCAGCTTCCCTACGTCGACAACATGGTGAATATGTTGGTCGCCGAATCGCTGGGCGACGTCACGATGGACGAGGTCTTGAGAGTGCTGGTTCCCAACGGCGTCGCCTTGGTCAAGCAGGGTGACCGCTGGGTCAGGCATCAAAAGCCGCGACCGGACAACATCGACGAATGGTCTCACTACTTGCACGATGCGACGGGCAACTCGGTCGCCCACGACGACGTCGTCGCACCGCCGCGTCACTTGCAATGGGTGGGCAGCCCACGATGGTCGCGGCACCATGACCGGATGGCCAGCATGAGTGCGTTGGTGTCCACCGGCGGACGGATGTTTTACATCATGGATGAAGGCAGTCGAATCTCGATCCAATTGCCGCCCAAATGGAAATTGATCGCCCGCGATGCCTTCAACGGCACCGTGTTGTGGAAGAAAGACATCGACAACTGGCAACCGCACCTCTGGCCGCTCAAGAGCGGGCCGACCCAATTGTCGCGGCGCTTGGTTTCGACCGAATCGGAAGTCTTCGTCACGTTGGGATTCAACGCGCCGCTGACCGCATTGGACGCGGCGACCGGCGAAGTGCTGCGAACCTACGAAGGCAGTGATGCGACCGAGGAAATCATCTCCACCGGCGACCTGTTGTTTTTGGTCGTGCGAAAAGGCAAAGCGGAACTGCAGGATTACGCCCCGCTGCACGGCACCGTCGGTGACCAGGCACGCTCGCGAAGTTTTTTCTGGAATGAAGAACCTCGCGTGCTGATGGCGTTCCAGGCTAGCACCGGCAAACAGTTGTGGGCCAAGAAGACGAAGGTGTCACCGCTGACGTTGGCGGCCAAAGATTCACAGCTCTTCTTTCACGACGGCGAAAGAATCGTCTCGTTGGATGGGCGTTCGGGGGACGTCGTTTGGGAAAGTGAATCGGTGACACGTCGCGATTCGTTCACGTTCAACTTTGGTCCCCGGTTGGTGGTTTACGAAGACGTGGTGTTGTACGCCGGCGGCGACGGCAAGATGATCAGCAGTGACGCCAAAAGCGGAGAAAAGCTGTGGGAGGCGAGTTTTCCCAACAGCGGCTATCAATCACCGCAAGACTTGATGGTCGTCGACGGATTGGTTTGGTTGGCACCGTTGACGTCGGGCAAGGACAGCGGCGTCTACACCGGACGCAACCCGCGAACCGGCGAAGTCGTCAAATCGTTCGCCCCCGATGTTGACACGTATTGGTTTCACCACCGTTGTTACATCGCCAAGGCGACCGACAACTTCTTGATGCCTTCGCGGACCGGGATCGAGTTTGTTGATCCCGACAAAGAACATTGGGACATCCATCACTGGGTCCGCGGCGGGTGTCTGTACGGCGTGATGCCCTGCAACGGATTGACGTACGCGCCGCCACACAACTGTGCCTGCTATCCCGAGGCCAAGCTATTCGGGTTCAACGCTCTGGCTCCGTTGGCCCCGACCCGTCCGATCCCGACGAAGGTGGCCGAAGTCGGACGGCGTGAAAAAGGGCCTGCGTTCGGCGTGGCCTTGGCCGATTCCGAACCGGCCGGATCAGACGATTGGCCGACGTACCGCCGCGATGCCGGACGTAGCGGCGCGAGCGCGGGCACGATCTCCTCCGACGTCGCTCCCCGATGGACCGCGGACCTGGGCGGCCGGCTGACCGCGCCGGTGATCGCCGACGGGCATGTCTACGTCGCACAGATCGACCAGCACACGCTGCATGCTCTGGATGAAAAAACGGGCGAGGCGAAATGGAGCTACACCGCCGGGGCGCGGATCGATTCGCCGCCGACCGTGCATCGCGGCCGCGTCGTTTTTGGTGCCGCCGACGGCTGGGTGTATTGCTTGACCACCGACGGTGAATTGGTCTGGCGATACCGTGCGGCGCCGATCGATCGCCGTGCGATGGCGTACGAACAACTGGAATCGTTGTGGCCGGTGCATGGCAGCGTGTTGATTCACGACGATTCGATTTACACCGTGGCCGGACGATCCAACTTTTTGGACGGCGGGCTACGACTGTTGCGGCTGGATCTGGCCAGCGGAAAGAAGCTGGCCGAAACGATCATGGACGAGACCAATCCGGAGACCGGGAACAACCTGCAAGAGAAACTGCAAATCCTGCAGATGCCGGTCGGGCTCCCCGATATCTTGTCCACCGACGGACGCCACCTGTTTATGAAGAGCCAGAAATTCGACTTCGACCTCAACCGGCTTGAGATCGGACCGAATTCGGGCGAGTTTGCCGCCCAAGCGTCCAAGCAACGTGGACCCGACGCCCACATCTTCGCCCCGATGGGGTTTCTGGATGACACTTGGTTCCACCGTTCGTATTGGGTGCTGGGGCAGAGTTTTGCCGGCGGCCACGGCGGTTATTATCAAGCCGGCAAGTACGCCCCGTCGGGACGGATCTTGGTCAAGGGTGACGGGTATGTTTACGGCTACGGACGCAAACCCCAATACCTACGTTGGACGACGGTCTTGGAACACCAGTTGTTTTCGGCCGAACAGAATCCGCCGGAGATCCCCGAGGGCTTTGGAAAGAAACGCGGCGGCGGCCCGTCGGCTCCCTCGGCATCGTTCCCGAAATCGCCGAGTTTGAATCCGCAAGGCAAACCGATCACGGTGGAGGCGTGGATCACATCGACCAAGCCCCAGGGTGTGATCGTCGCTCGTGGAGGTCCATCCGCCGGATTCGCATTGACGTTGAAGGCGGGCAAGCCACAATTCATGGTCCGCAGTGAACAGGGGCTGTCGACGGTTGAAGGCCCCAAACGAATCGTCGGCGGATGGCACCATGTCGTCGGCGTGCTAGGCGAAGACAAGTCGATGTCGTTGTACGTCGACGGAAGACTCGCTGCCAGCGGCAAGTCGTCGGGCTTGATTCACATCGATCCCGCTCAAGGCATGGATGTCGGGGCCGACGGGCAAACCGCCGTCGGCAACTACACGTCCCCGTTGCCCTTCTCCGGGGCGATCGACGAGGTGCGGTTGTATTTCCGTGCGGCAACGGCCGAACAGGTCGCCAAACGCTATGACGACGGTTCGGAGATTTCTGCCGATGCCGTGTTGGCGGTCAGCTTTGACGACGGCACCGCGCGGGATCACAGTTTGCATCGCAACAACGGAACGCTGGAAGGCGGCAAGCCGGTCGAAGGCAAATTCGGCAAGGCCGTCCAGTTCACAAGCCGCAATCAGGGCGCAAAGAAGAAAGGCGGAAACAACAACGTCAAACCCGGAGATTCGCTGGTCAAGCCGAAGTGGGCCAAAGACATCCCGGTCTACGTTCGCGGCATGGTGTTGGCCGGCAGCAAGCTGTTTGTCGTCGGGCCACCGGACACGATCGACGAAGAAGAAACGTTCCAGAAACTCAGCGAGAGTGATCCGGAGGTTCAAACGTTGCTCGATAACCAGGACGCGGCGTTGATGGGCAAGGATGGATCGTCGCTATTGGCAGTGAACATCGACACCGGCGAGATTGAAAACGAGATCAAGCTGGACGCGTTGCCTGCGTGGGACGGACTGGCCGGTGCTAATGGCAGCCTGTTTCTTTCGACGCTCGACGGAAGGGTGTTGTGTTTCGGAAAGTGAGTCACTGGATTTCAATTCACTCAACTTCGACAGACTGTTGGAACCTCGTTTGAAACAGCTCGTTATGTCTTTTCCTTCGACGAATGAATGCCGCACGATCGCTCGTTTCGATCGTGGTGCGTCTTTGGATGCCCCCTCACCCCCAGCCCCTCTCCCCCGGATTCTGGGCAAGTGGAGCTTGCCCAGAATCCGGGGGAGAGGGGAGCCATGCTGGCAGGATGAATCAGTAGCGATGTCGTGGCAGAGCCTTGTCCGCCGCCCAAGACTTGATCTGGTCTGCCATTCTTCGCGGGGACTTGTCCTAACCTTCATGCTTTTGGCATGGAGTTCTTGCGCCGGCGCGTGCAACATTCCCGTCTTTCGCTATGCACTGGAACGATGGACGCCGGATGATTGCGAAGTGATTGTTTTTCATGATGGACCGTTCTCACCCGCCGACGCCCGCCTGATGAATCGAATGACTGCTTCGACAGACGACCATGGCGGCCATGCCAACGCCAAGGTTATCGCGGTCGACTTGGCCGATAGGAAAGACCGCGGGCGCGAGGCTTTGTGGCAGGAAATCAACGCGGACGGTCGAGCTACATTGCCGTACGTCATGGTCCGCACCAAATTGGGGCGGGGACGCACGGTCAATCGCTGGCACGGAGCGCTCAGCGAAGCGGATCGGATGGGGATTTTTCAATCACCGGTTCGCGAACAACTCCGCGATCGGCTGCTGGCCGGCCACAGTGTCGTTTGGTTGTTGGTCGGATCGGCCGATGCTGAAAAAACAGCCGCTGCCAAGACGCTGGTCGAAGACACCTTCAAGACACTCCGGTCGAAAGTCCAGTTGCCTGAAGGAATCGGATTGCCGGGATCGGAACTGTACGCCGACTTGCCGTTGGTGGTGAAGTTCAGTCTGCTGGAGATTGATCCCGATGATTCGAAGGAGCAGTTCTTGGTCCGTTTGCTGTCCGGTTTGCGCGAGCAGGCGTTCGAAGACGGCGAGCCGTTGTTGGTTCCGGTCTTTGGTCGCGGCCGGGCATTGGAGGTGATCCCGGCTGGCGACCTGACACCGCGGTTGATGGAGGAGCTGACGATCTTCTTGAGCAAGGCGTGTTCGTGCCAAGTCAAAGAACAGAATCCCGGATTCGATTTGCTGATCGATGCCGATTGGGACGGAGAACTGTTCGGCGACGTCGACAACCGTCCTCCGGATCGCAGCGCCGAAGAAGGCCGCAATCGCAATCCCGTCCTGGTTCCGATACCGCAAGGTCGCCGATAAACTAGAGCTATGAATCGAACTTATGTCTTAATGGCCGGCTCGCTGGTCGCACTGATCGCTATCGGCGTGATGCTGGGCGGAAAAGAGAAGCCGTCGACGAGCGGGCGAGCGGTGATGTTGTACTGTGCCGCCAGCAACCGCGCGGTGATGGAATCGATCCGCGAAGAATACGAGCAGGAGTTCGACCGTGGCGTTGAAATCCAGTACGGGCCTTCGCAGACACTTCTCTCGTCGATTGAAGTGGCCAACCAAGGGGATCTGTATTTGCCCGCCGACGACAGTTACTTGAAACTCGGCAAGGAAAAGGGGCTGATCGCCGAAGAGCTGTCGATCGCCAAGATGCAAGCCGTGATTGCGGTCCCCAAGGGGAACCCGAAATCGATCAACAGCCTGGACGATCTGTTGCGTGATGACGTCCGCGTCGTTCAAGCCAGTCCCGACTCGGCGGCGATCGGCAAAGTCGTCCGCGAGGCTTTGGGGGCGATCGATCGCTGGGACGCGTTGGACAACGTCACCCGTGCCTATCGTGGAACGGTCAACGAAGTGGCCAACGACATCAAGATCGGGGCGGCCGATGCCGGGATCGTGTACGACGCGGTGTTGCACACCTATCCGGATTTGACCTTCGTCGAGATCCCCGAGTTGGCGGCGACGGCGTCGCAGATTTCGGTCGGTGTAATCGCATCGACCGAGCATGCCGCCGATGCGTTGCATTTTGCCCGTTATGTCTCGTCCGCCGATCGAGGGCTACAGCATTACGCCGACCACGGTTTTCGCGTCTCTGGGGGCGACACCTGGGCGGACCAACCCGAGTTGTCAGTGTTCGCCGGATCGATGTTGCGTCCGGCAATCGAGGACACCATCGCGGCGTTCGAAAAACGCGAGGGCGTGAAGGTCAACCGCGTCTACAACGGTTGCGGGATCTTGGTGGCACAAATGAAGGCCGGCCAGCATCCCGACGCCTACTTTGCCTGTGACAGCGAATTCATGAACCAGGTACACGATCTGTTCCCCGAACCCGTTCCGGTCTCGCAAAATGAACTCGTGATCCTGGTCCAGAAGGGCAACCCCAAAGGGATTGCCTCGTTGCGGGATTTGGCCAAGGAGGGATTGCGTGTGGGGATCGGACACGAGAAACAATGTGCGATGGGCTGGATCACGCAAAACACGTTTCGCGAAGGCGGCGTTCAGCAGGAGATCATGCCCAACGTGACCGTGCAGACACCGACCGGCGACATGCTGGTCAACCAGTTGCAAACCGGTTCGCTGGACGCCGCGGTGGCCTATTTGAGCAATGCTGCCGGGGCGTCGGAATTTTTGGATGCGATCCGGATTCAGGGGATCGACTGCAGTGTGGCGACCCAGCCATGGGCGGTTGCCAAAGAGTCACCGTATCCGAATTTGGCGTCGCGATTGTTCCAGCAGATTTGCTCGACCGAGTCGCAAGACATTTTCGCCGCCGAAGGATTTCGATGGCAAAGTCTTGGCGAAGCAGCGACCGATGAGTGAGCCGGTGGATTCCCCTTCTTCACCGACGTTTCGACGCCGCAGCGACACGCCGTTCTTTTTGGTGATGGGGGGGATCTCGGCCTGCTTCATCGTGTTGATCCTGCTGTTGCTGGCCGCGGATGTGGTGTTCACCTCACCGAGCGACTTCATCGATGCACTTCGCAAGCCGGAGATTCAGGCGGCGTTTCGGTTGACGATCCTGAGTTGCTCCGCCGCGGCCGTTTTGTCGTTGTGGGTCGCGACGCCACTGGGGTATTTGTTGTCACGCTATCGATTTCCCGGACGCTGGTTGGTCGACACCCTGGTCGATATTCCGATCGTGTTGCCGCCGTTGGTGTTGGGGCTGAGCCTGCTGATCTTGTTTCACCTGCCGATTTTTGGGTGGGAATTGGAGGCGTGGTTGCGCGACAGTGTCGGTTTTCCGGTCACGTATCAGTGGCCTGCGGTGGTGCTGGCCCAGTTTTCGGTCGCGTGCGCGTTTGCGGTGCGAACGATGCGTGTCACGTTCGACCAAATTGACCCACGCGCCGAGGACGTGGCGCGGACACTCGGTTGCACGCGGGGCCAGGCGTTCATGCAGATCGCGTTGCCGCAGGCGTGGCGTGGCATGATCGCCGCGACGACGATCGCGTGGGCGCGGGCGCTGGGCGAGTTCGGACCGATCCTGGTCTTTGCCGGGGCGACGCGGATGCGGACCGAGGTGCTTTCGACGACGGTGTTTTTGGAATTGAGCATCGGTCAGCTGAATGCCGCGGTCGCCGTGTCGTTGTTGATGGTCGCGATGGCCGTGGTCGTGTTGTTGATTCTCCGCGTGCTTGGGACGGGACTGAACGCGTGATCGAGCTGGACAATGTTGCCATCCATGCCGGCGAGTTTTCGCTCTCGGGCATCTCCATGCAAGTCCCACGCGGCCACTACGCCGTGCTGATGGGACGGACCGGGCGCGGCAAGACGACGATTCTGGAGTCGATCTGTGGCTTGAGAAAGGTCTCCTCGGGGCGGATTCTGATCGATGGCGTCGACGTGACGACTTGGTTGCCGGGAGATCGGCAGATCGGATATGTCCCCCAAGACTTGGCGCTGTTCCCCACGCTGACGGTCGCTCAGCATTTGGCGTTCGCGCTGCGACTGAGAAAACGTCCGCAGAGCGAGATCGATGATCGGATCGCGCAGCTGGCTGGAGTGTTGGGGATCAAGGCGTTGTTGGGACGCAGCGTCGATGCACTCAGCGGAGGTGAATCGCAGCGTGTGGCACTCGGTCGGGCACTCTCGTTTCGACCCGCCGTGTTGTTATTGGACGAACCGTTGAGTGCGCTCGACGAATCGACTCGCGCGGAGATGCACGCGTTGCTCAAACGGGTCAAGGAATCGACTGGAGTGACGACGTTGCACGTCACCCACAGCAACGAAGAAGCCGAGGTCTTGGCCGATCAACGCTTCGAACTTCACGAGGGAGTGTTGCGGGAAGTGTAGCACCATTGTCTCAATTGTGCCCCCGCAGTCGCTTGCGGCTGCCGGGGTGTGGCGCTTTGCTTTCAGGGGAACAGTTGAGGACAACGGTTCTACAATTTGGGGCTGGGGGCATTGTAGAACCATTGTCTCAATTGTTCGTTCGCAGCCGCTTGCGGCTGGAGGATTTGCGCCGGGGTGTGGCGCGTTGCTTCCAGGGGAACAGTTGAGGAAAACAGTTCTACAATTTGGGGCTGGGGGCATTGTAGAACCATTGTCTCAATTGTTCGTTCGCAGCCGCTTGCGTCTGGAGGATTTGCGCCGGGGTGTGGCGCGTTGCTTTCAGGGGAACAGTTGGGGACAACAGTTCTACAATTTGGGGCTGGGGGCATTGTAGAA
>NZ_JACEHH010000070.1 GCF_014154935.1 Stieleria mannarensis | reverse complement strand
CTGGGAGCTGGGAGCTGGGAGCTGGGAGCTGGGAGCTGGGAGCTGGGAGCTGGGAGCTGGGAGCTGGGCGGGTGGGTGGGGAGAGAGGAGCGATGGGACCCATGCGACCGATAGGACGGCGTGTTCCCCCGACCACTCCGAGGTCCCATTTGTCTCCTACGTCGCATTGGTCCTATTTTCCCCAGCATCCCACCGCGGGGCTTCGCCCCGGCGCCTGATTGGTGGGTGGCACCAAAATTGACGCAGGGGCTGACAACGATGTCGGTTCGCCGCGGTCCGGGCAAGCAGTTCGAGTACACCAACTCCGGGTACGTCCTGCTCGCCCGAGTCATCGAAGTCATCACCGGCGAATCATTTCATGACGTTCAGAAGCGGCGAATCTTAGACGTCCTGCAGATGAACGACACAACCGACAGCACACACTTCAACGGGTCGGGCAACATGAAAACGTCGAAGGAAACCAGCGACCAGCACGCAACGTCGATTGACGAAGCGCAACGGGTTGTTCGCGGCGATGGCTCCAGACCGACAGGACGGGAGCGTCGAGGTGAATTCCCTTGAACAGACGCATCGTTTGATGGTGTGAAGGCTCCACGCCGTGTTCGTCGACTTGCGGTGACGTTCTTTGACGCATCATTCAATTCAGAACACGGCATGCATCAGCAGTCCGATCGCCGCACATGGCAACGTACCGGGGGCGTTGATCGGCGTTCATGGTTCTGAACCGGCTTTCGGGTTGCCAGCTGTCATCCGTCTGCTAGCTTTTGCACTCGGTCTTGCTGCGGTACAGAGAACAACTACGTCATGTCTTTCCTCACAATCGTTTCGATCGTCCATCTGTTGCTGGTCCTGTTCCTCATGATCCGCCTTCTATGGCGTGACAACCTCTCGCCGCCGGCTCGGTTGGCGTGGTTTCTTGTCATTTTGTCACTGCCCTACGCTGGCGTGATTGTCTATTTCTTGTTTGGTGAAGCATCGTTAGGGCGAACGATCAATCACCGGCACGACGAAGCGTTTGCAAGAATTCGCGAAAACGATTCGAGTGCGTTCGGTAGCGTCGCGCTCATGACACAAATCGAGGTCGAGTATCGCGCACCGTTTGAGTTTGTTGGATCGCTTGCAGGATTTCTGCCTACGACCGGCAATCGTGCCGAGTTAATGCCTGACGCGGCGACCGCACGATCGCGATTGATCGCGGATATCGACGGCGCGACCGACCACGTTCACGTGTTGTACTACATCTGGTTGAACGACCAGACCGGGACCAACGTCGCCAACGCACTGATCCGTGCCGCTGGCCGGGGCGTGAAATGTCGAGCGATGGCCGATGGGCTGGGCTCGCGGGCCATGATCCACTCGCCGCTTTGGAAGCAGATGTCGGACGCCGGAGTCGAAGTGGCCGTCGCGCTGCCGTTCAAACACTTGATCCGCACCATCCTATTCAGTCGGCTGGACTTGCGGAATCACCGAAAAATCACGGTGATCGATGGACGAATCACCTACTGTGGCAGCCAGAACTGCGCGGACCCAGAATTTCGCGTTAAACCAAAGTTCGCGCCGTGGGTCGATATCATGGTTCGATTCGAAGGCCCCGTGGTGGCGCAGAGTCAGTTGCTATTTGCAAGCGATTGGATGTTGCACCATCCGGATGCTTCGAACGATCTGTTCGCCTTCGCTACCGGTCAACATGCCGATGGTTTTGTCGCGCAGGTGTTTGGTGACGGCCCGACGGAGCGCATGGGATCGACGCCGCAATTGTTTTCGACGTTGATGAGCCATGCGAAACGCGAGCTGACGATTTCGACGCCCTACTTCGTTCCTGACCAAACGGTGCTTGACGCGATTTGTGCTGCCGCCCATCGCGGGGTCACGGTCACCATGATCTTTCCACAAAAGAACGACTCGTGGGTCGTGGCAGCGGTCAGTCGCAGTTATTACCGACGTCTGATCCAAGCCGGCGTGAACATCTACGAGTTCAAGGACGGCTTGTTGCACGCGAAAACACTCACCATCGACGGCGCGGTAACGCTGATTGGATCGACCAACATGGACCTTCGCAGTTTCGATCTGAATTATGAAAATGACATCCTTTTGCGAGATGATGAACTGACGCTCGCCGTCCGTGAACGACAAGACAACTACATTTCTCGATCCGATCGAGTTTCAATCGAAGATGTTGACTCGTGGTCATCGTCGCGCCGCATCTGGAACAATGTCGTCGCCACCCTAGGGCCAATCCTGTAGGTGCCCTCGGGGCTTCGGTCGTGATCCATCAAAGGCTGCGTCTTTAGGCCAACCTGTGCCTGAAAGGCGATTGGGTGGGGCGCACCAACGCGAACTCCGCCGGATCGCTGCTCAAGAAGCGATCGGTGCGATGATAACCGCTCGAATCACCGAGACTCTGCGTTGTATTCTCCCAGCTTTTCGGCCCCTGGAAGATGTTCTTCGAGAACGAACTTCGGCCGTTCGTGTGAATTGATGTAAGCGGCAATGTCGAGAGCCTCTTGCTCGGACAAGTCGGGGTCGCCAAGTGGCATGGCGACCTTCAACCATGCGGCCAATTTGTCGTTGCGCGACAAACCAGCCCCATCGTTGAAGGACCGTGGGCCCCAGGTCGGCGGCCCTTCGTCGCTGCCTTGCCCGCTCTCACCATGGCAATCCGCACACCTTTGAGCGTACAGATCGCTGCCCCGCTGAAGATCAGCTTGCTGTGGATCAATCTGCAGCGATGGAACGTGATGGGGGCCGAGCGGTTTGTCGGGATTCATTCGCAAACGACTCCCGCTGGACAACCACGTGATGTAGGCCGTCACCGCAACCGAGACCTTGCTTCCATGGGGAGGTCGAACGCCGTTCATGCTTCGCATGAAGCAATTCAACACCCGATCCTCGAGCGTGATCACGCGATTTTCACGCGGCGACCACGCCGGATAGGCCGAGGCGATGTCCAGGAACGTGGCCGCTTTCGGGTCAGTCCCCGCCTCCAAGTGGCAGGAGCTACAAGTCAGCGCGTTGTTTACATAGGGCTGCGAGAGGGGATGCTCGTTTGTGTTTTCGACGATCTCTTGTCCCAGAGCGACAACCTTTCCCAATTCACCGGGTGGAAGTGCAGTCGAAGGACTCCAACCCGGAACCGTTTCCTCGGCAAAGACGCTGTGGGAGGAAGTTGCGACGAAAACCAGGACGACTCCAGCCAAAATCGAATTGGCAAGATGAATACGACGCATACGATTGCTCCTTTCTTCACTGAACAGTCACGATTTACCACAGAAACAGCCGCTTCGACGTTCGGGCCCGTTCGTTTGCGGCATCCCCATGCTGGGCCGACGATTGCGGGCACACCCAGATTGGCGCCCCCCAAATCTCCTCGTTGCTGGATCTAAAACAGCACGTCTTGATCATCGGTCAACAACATTTGCTTGTCACCCATTTTCCTGTCGCCCGTTCTCCTGCACAGCCCCACCCCATTTTTCTGTCATGCACGGTCCCTGAAAGACGCCACCCACCAACCGAGCCGCGATCGCTCGGCGGGTCCCAATTGACTTGAACCGCCACGCCTTCCAATCTGCACTCCAAGGTGTACATTAGGGACGGGACAGCTTTCCCGCGGAAACGAGTGGCTGATCAATTCGACGGACAGGAATCGACTGGCGAATCGCAACAAGGGCGCGGGCCCCCGCGATGCGAAGCAGCCTTCGGGGCATTGGTTCTGGGTTGCTGCTCCCGTTGCAAAGCCTGGCTCCAGAATCAAGTGTGGAAGAAGCAATCGTGGTGAAAGATGCTTTCCCGGACCGCCGAAGACGCAGTGCGTGCCGTTCTGCGCTCGGCCTGAAGTCACCCCCGTTGCTCAGCCGGTTGCACATTTGGCTGGCTCGAGCCTGTGCAACGTCCCGCCCCGACCTTGCCGGCGCGAGGATCCAACAACGGCGTGACGCGACCTACCTTATTATTCCGCTGAGCCAATCACTTTGACGATGAAGTCGACAGGCGGCCTCCAACGCAATGCACTGGGCAGCATCGACCGCGTCATCGCTGCGCTTGATCCGGCGTGTTTTTCGATCGTGATGGCGACCGGCATCGTCTCGCTCGCCTGGCTGCACGTGGGTGCAAGCGGTGCGATACAGCGGATGTTTGCCGATGCGTTGCTTTGGGGCAACGCGCTGCTCTTTCTGCTGCTTGTTGTCATGACAGCAGTTCGGAGCGTCAGGCATTTCCGCCGGTTGATCGTTGACTTGTCCGATCACAGGCGGGCCTTCGGTTTCTTTTCGACGGTCGCCGCGACAGCGGTTCTGGGGGGACAGTTTTTGCAGATCGCTGAAATGTCGGGCGTCGCTGTCTCACTGTGGGCGTTCTCGTTGTCGCTGTGGTCGGTTTTGACCTATACCATATTTGCCTGCATCACCGTCAAGCAAGACAAACCGAGCTTGAAAGAAGGGCTGCAAGGCGGCTGGCTGCTGGCAGTCGTGGCGACGCAGTCCGTCTCGCTGCTCGGCGCGATGCTGTGCGAAGATCTTTCACCGTATCGCGACGCCATGTTGTTTCTTTCGTTGACGCTTTGGCTGGGCGGCGGCATGCTTTACGCGTGGATCATTTCACTGATCTTCTATCGCTATTGCTTCGAGTCGATCGACGTTGAAACCATGTCGCCCCCGTACTGGATCAACATGGGCGCAATGGCGATCTCCACGTTGGCTGGCGCAACCTTGGTTGCTGATTCAGATGGATCGATGCTGCTGGTTCAACTGGTCCCGTTCATCAAAGGTGTGACGCTTCTGTGTTGGGCGACCGCGACTTGGTGGGTCCCGCTGTTGGTCGTGCTCGGGTTCTGGCGACACGTCATCCAGCGGAAACGGTTTGAATACGACTTAAGCTATTGGAGCATCGTCTTTCCACTGGGGATGTACTCGGTCTGCACGTACGCGTTAAGCGAAACGATGAAGCTGGGTTTTCTCGATCCACCCGCGTCGATGACCGCGTACATCGCAATCGCTGCCTGGGTTGTAACGAGTTTCGGCTTTGTCCGTCACCTCACATGGAAGGCCCCCGGATGAAACAACCCATCACCGGGTACCACACCGACGAAGAGGGACACTGGGTCGCGCAGCTCGCCTGCGGCCACAACCAGCACGTCCGACACGACCCACCCTGGATGAATCGGCCATGGGTCACGACCGAAACAGGCCGCCAGTCAATGCTCGCCTATCAGCTCGAATGCAAAAAATGCGACGAGAACGCCCCACCGGACGAACGCCCCTAAAGCCCTGACGCTCCTAAATCAAAGTCCCCCAGCACTAGGCTTTGTCCCTAAACCCGTAGCGGAAGCCGCCAAGGCTTTCGACTCGCAGCAGTCCACACGGAACAAGCCGAAATTCTTGGCGAATTCCGCTACCACATACGAACCTTGCCGGGTTTAGGGACAAAGCCCAAGTCCCCCATCACAGAGCTTTCCAGCACAAAGGCGTGGGGCAGTGTGCGTCGTGAGCGGTCTGAGCTGCGGATCACGAAACGTCGGTTTTTGCGTCACCAGCGACTCGCAACGAAGGCTTCGAGTTTGCGGATGATTCGGTTGATGCCATGCCACCTTTGGTCTTCAGACAACGCTTTTCCTCCACCTGTCGCGATCGCACAACAACGGCAGCCTAGGGTTCGTTGAACACCCCCACCGATGCGTTTGTCCGTCACGCCGCAACGCGATGCGGCTTAGCAATGGAGGGCGTTGTTCGTTGAATGACTCTGCGGCGCGAGGTTTTGTCGCGTGGCGTTTTGAAATGCACCAAGGGGAATCATGTCACGCCAAAGCCTTGACCGAGTCGATGGGTCACCCAAACAGGGGCTTGCCGCAAAAATGCTTGCGGTGCTCTCCCGACACCGCCCGGAAAATGCAGACAGCGAATTCTTGACGCTTGACCAGCTGGGGCGTCTTGCCGACTCCGACGCCAACTCGGACCTGGTCCAGCAAGCAGCGCGAACCAAATGCTTTGCGACGGCCACAATCGCCGCCCGCGGAAATGACACAGCTGCCCCTGTGGCACGACTTGAAGACTTGGAATTGCTCGCCAAATCCAGTCAGCTGCTGCAGTATGTGATGAGCCTGTTTGACAAGAACAAGACGCGTGCCTACACCGTCGCAAAGCTGAAAAGCAAACTCTCGGCACGGTTCAACAAACGCCTTCAGGTAGCCTTCCAATCCGCGGTGTTGGATCGATTGGCAACCGGGCAGATGTATCCGGGGTTTGGATATGTCGTTGCCGGCGGTGCCCGCCCCCATCTATTTCGACTCGCGGACCTGCATCCCGCCCAGTGGCGGGCGGCGATCGATCAATCTGACAGTCGATCACCTCAACCACCGACATCGCTGTCTCAATCCGCCCCGGCAAACCGGCCTCTCACCAGTTTTTCCCAACAGTTTGACGCCGCGTTTGAACAGCTTGACCGTGAGCAGGGAAGTTACAACTTTGTGAATCTCGCGGCGTTGCGGGCCGCGCTGCCGAGCTATTCGCGTGAAGAATTCGATTCACAGCTGCGCCAGTTACGGCTGTCCAGACGCATCCGTCTTTCGGGTGCTGAAAACCGCAACGACGTCTCCCCCCAGCAGCGTGCCGCCGGTATCCAAGAAGCCGGCTCTCTACTGCTTTATGCCCAAAGGATCGTGAAATGACGACAACGATGTCAATCGGTAGCGGCGTCGACGACTTCGCCCGACATCTCCAATGGTCCAGCCCCTTCGAATCCAATCGTGTTGCTGATGCGGCTCAAGCGATGCCGCCGAATGTTGCACAGATCCATGCTTCGGAGTTCAAAGATCTTGCTCGGCTTGTCGAAAAGGCACGCAACCACGACGGAATGGGAGCGATGCTGTGGGGCGAGCCGGGCGTCGGAAAAAGCCATCTACTAGCTCGATTGTGGCATGACCTGCGCCACAAATCCTGCGTGACATTTCTGCACAATGTCCAAGCAAGTTCGGACCGGTTGCCGCGGTATGTTTTGAAGTGTGTGCTCGGGCAGATCGCTCGATCGCCCACCGGTCGATTGATGGATGGCACGTTGAACGGGTTGATCGCCGCGGGCATCCGGCAAACACTCGGCCAGTTCCAAGGCAGGACGATGGCGGACGCCTACACCGCGTTCCGGCAGCGGTTCATCGAGCCGGCGATCGCCACCGGTCGAACCGACCAAGAAATCATCTACGAATTGTTGTTCGCCTATTTCCAAACGATCTATCGAGCGCAAGGAACCGAGCAGGAGAATCCGCATGGCGCGAAATTCGTAATCCGCTGGCTGGGCGGTGACAGGTTGGACGCCGATGAGTTGGCTGCCATCGGATTGCCGCCGGCGGTGTCAGTGAAAATGCGAGACTACGGATTGTTGCGTCTGCCCGACGACCAGGCGGTGGAGGCGGTCGTGAGTGCCATCGCTGGGCTCGCGGCCGCAGCCAACCAAACCTTCGTCATTATGTTCGATCAGGTCGACAACCTCAATGAAGACCAAGTTTCCGCCTGGGCGCGTTTCGCACATGCGCTGATTGATCACATCCCCAACCTGCTCGTGATCACCTCCGGTGTCCGAGGCCGGTTGTTAGAGATGCAGCAATCATCACTCGTCAATGCCGCGAGTTGGGATCGAATTGCGCAACACCGAATTGAAATCGGACGGATCACTCCCGAGCAGTCTGGCGAGCTGCTGGAAACCCGGCTGGCATCGTTTTTGGGTCCCTTCGCCGATCAACCAGAAATCCGACGTCATCTTGCAAACGACAGTCTCTTTCCGCTGGGGCACGATTGGCTGCATCGTCAACTGGGAACTGCGCTGGAGATTCGTCCACGCGATCTGATCAATTGGGCACAGGACCGGTTTCAACGCATCAACACCGAAATCGATCATTGCGGCGTCCAACGCTGGCTGGAATCGTGGCCGGGCGACTCGCCCCAGGCCACGATGACACCGCTGGATTTCTGCGGTGTCACCCGCGGTGAACTGATCGATGCGGCTATCGAAGAAAAACTGGCTGAGCAATGCCGTGATCGTCAGTTGAACCCCGAATCACTGCCTGCGGATGCCGACAACCTGCTCGGGCTTGTTCAGCAGTTGCTGGGCCGTTGCCTCGGTAAAGAGCAAGACTACAGTTTGCGCGGCATCGCGACGGTGGATCGAAACCACAAGGGCCCCGCTCCCGCCTATGATTTGATGGTCGATGAAACAACGCCCGAGGGAATCTCGACTCGGACCGGAATCAAGTTCATCTCGACCGGCAGCAAAACCTCTAGCGCAGCGATGTTGAGACGATTGACATCGCAGGAGAATCCGCTGCACCATACGTTGATCGTGACCGAACAACGATGTCCACTGCAGTTGGGGCAGAAAGGTCGTGAATATTTGTCGCAACTCGAATCGCGTGGCGCAAACGCTTTCGCGTGTCGAGAATTGACATTTGAAACTCACTGCCAACTCGATGCCCTGCAAGCCGTGATCGGACTTGCCAACGCAGGGGACTTGGAAATCCAACACCCCGATGGCACGTGTGAGGCCCTCCGGGTCGACGATGTCATCGCGGCCTACCACCGCAGTGACCGTTTTCGCAGCATCGGCTTGCTGCGGGAACTGTTGACCGAAGACTCGCTGCCGGAGACCGTGGCCTCATCACCGACGGTCGACCACGCCGCCGACCAAGACGAGTTAAAATCGTTTGTGCTGGAGGAATTGTCACAGACGAACGCTTCCACCACGTACGAATTGGCGGCCAAGTATGTCAGCCAGTCTGGATTGGATCACGGTCAGACCGCCGCGGTTTGCCGATCGTTGGACCAAGCCGTGCTCGATTTGCATCAGTCCCGCAAGGTGGTCGCGACAGCCCAGGGCAACCACACCCTGGTCACCGTCCCGCCAACCGCTCCGGCAGGTTCACCGACGGCAGATTCACCGGCGGCAGACATCACGACGTCAGACGCGCCGGTCGATGACCACCATCCGCTGTCCCCGATTCACTTTACGGTGACCCAGGTTCGCCAGGCCGCGGCCTGTCCGAGGCTGCTGCATTTGGACGGGCTGTACACCCGCCAGCGAAAGCTGAAGAAGCCGCGTGTCACGCGAATTTGGCAGGAATCCGGGGGCCACCAGGTCGGGGCGCTCGGCACGCTGTTTCACCAAGCGGTCGAGAAATTCAACGACAGCGGCACACGATCACGTCGATTGAAAGAGTTGCTGCTGAATCCGCCGGCCGCAGACAAAGTGGGGGATGTCGTGCGTGACTTGATCCTACTGCATGTCAACCAGAAACAATTAACATTGGCGTCGCCACAGCAGCGAGACAACTTTCACAGTGCACTGTCTTGCTACACCGCCGAATTCGCAGAGATCTTGTTGGCTGGACTTCAGTCGCACGGGTCGGTGGATCGCCTGATCGACCAGCTGTTCGGGGATCGACGCAAATCAGTCGACGTGACATTCGAGGTCGGTCCGAATCAACAGCACGTTCATATCACCGGCCGGCTCGATTACCTGTACTACGACTGGCGCCGCGGCGGGCACCGGATCATTGACTACAAATTGACGCCTGGGTTAAGTGTGGATGCGGATCTGTATCAGATTTGTATTTACGCGTTGATGCACCATCAGCAACACGGCACGCGGCCGGATGTCGCGTTGCACTATCTGTACCCCCAGCGGATGATCCGCGAAATGTCGTGGCAAGAGGTGTATGATCGACGGCACGAAGTCTATGACTTACTCGCCTCGATGACGCAGTGGCAAGATTATAGCGATCAGCCACCGCGGGGCCTGCATCCGCCGGGCAACGCCGCCTATTGTTCCACGTGTCGCTATCGCAAACAATGCAATGATCGCCTGGGCGCCGTCGGCATTGGCGAGCGAACGAATCGATGGAGTGAGTCTGCCAACAAGGGATGTCCCGCCGAGCCCACGGTTCATCGAATCGCAACGCAGGATGCGGCCGACTCGATCGAGCAGATCGAACGCCGACTCGACGAGGTGGCTGAACTGGTCACGCTGTCACCCGAAACGGAGCCCCCCGAAACAGAACCGTCACCGAACTCGGGGACGCTGTCGACCTCACCAGCACCGCGAGATGCTTCCGGCGACTCCGGGCAATTGTGCTTGGGAAAATCAGACACCGGCGACACGGTCGCACTGCCGCTGGAGATCTTGCCATCGCACGTCGCGTTGGTCGGTGCGGCCGGCAGCGGAAAAACGTGGATGGCGAAAGTCGTCGCGGAGGAGGCGATTCAACAGGGAGTGCCGATCATCGCGATTGACCCACAGGGTGACCTGGTTCAATTTTTGCAACAATCGGACCAACCGATGGGCGAGTTCCAAGCGTCATCGGATCGTTATTGGCAGCAGGTGGAGCCACGAATCTTCACCCCGGGTTCTTCGCATGCGACGCGGATGAGTATCGATCCGATCCGGTTGCCGACGTCAGCCGGTCTGAGTAACTTCACCGTCGCGTCGCGACGCGATGAAGAGTTTCAAGGCATGCTCTCCTCAGCCGTCTCCAATTTGGTCAATCTGGCCGGCATCAGGCGAGACATCGACATGCAGCAGACCTTCATGATGCAGGCCGTCCGCGCCTTGATCGATAAACGCGGCGACCAGGGGCCGGCATTGCAACTTCGAGATCTGGCCGCGGCGGTGATTGCCCCCGACGGCATCGGACTGGAGGATGCGGATCTCTATCTGCCGAAATCCCAACGCGTCAAACTCGGCCGAAAACTGATGGCGATGCTCGATGGGCCACAGGCGAAACTGTTCTCAGGGGGGACTCCGTTAGACATCGATGCGCTATGTCGTCCGAGCCTGCCCGGAAAGGTACCGCTGAATATCATCTATCTGAACGCGCTGACCAGTGACGATGAAAAACAATTCTTTGTCGCTTCGCTCGCCGAAGAATTGTACCGCTGGATGGTCAGCTCGCTCGAAAGCTGCGGCCGAGCCAAGTTGTTGATGTATCTGGACGAAGCCCGAGACTACATTCCCAAAGGGACGGTTAAGCCGCTCGCCAAAGAGCCGCTGATCCGAATGTTTTCGCAGGGACGAAAGTACGGCGTGTCCTGTCTGATGTGTACCCAGAGCCCGCGTTCGGTTGACTACAACATCTTTAGCAACTGCAGCACCAAGCTGATCGGGCGATTGGAAAGTGCCCAAGACGTTGACACGGTGTCCAAGTGGTTCAGCACCGATGGGCAACCGGAGTGGCTGGCAAATCGAAAAACCGCCCGTCGGGGAACGTTCATCGCCCGCTGGCCAGACATGCCGGCGTCAATGGCCGGTGTCGAATTTCGAGGACGGCCACTGTATTCGTTGCACGAAGGAGCGTGGTCGCCTGATCGCGTCGAAAAGGAAACGGCGAAATCAAAACCGTGAGAAGCCCGGCATTTTGCGGGCGAAAAGGACTAGAGAAGACGACACCGAGCGCCAGTTGAAACGAGCGGCTGACGACACGGTTGTTCAAATAGCGGGGTGTGTAGTCGCCCCCGACCGTGATCATTCTGGCAAAGGCCGTCGTCAAAACATTCTCAGGCGGATTGCCCGGAGAACATCAGCGTTCCCATGGCGGAGGAATCGCGACGAGAGGATCGCCGCCCGTTTCGATTGCGTCGGTCACGTCCTCGTCCGTCACGCTCAGCTCGCGTGCGATCGTTTTCGCGTTGAGCCTCGCCGGGAGCAGAACTCTCACGCAGCCTCATCGCGGCTTGGCGAGTGAACGGTGCCTCCAATCCCTTTCGACCTTCGTAGTGATTGAGAACCTTTTCATACATCGGGCGCAATCGCCCACGGCTCTGGTTCGAGATCGATTTGTAGTGATAACGTCCTTCAAAGCTGCGGTAGGGTTCATAGGGGACGTCGAAACCCAGGTTGTATTTGGCCGTGTACTCGAATCCTTTCAACAGCCGATTGTCCAGTGCGCCGTACAGGTCGACGCCCTGGTTCCATGCGATCTCCGCGGTGCAGGCCAGATAGTCCAGTCCCATTTGCGTGTGTGCTTGGTCGCGACCGCTTTCCTGACACTGGCCCGACGGTTTGAAGTAGTTGCCGATCGCACCGTTACCCTTGCCGTTGATGTAGTAATCGACTCCGCGGTCAAACATGGATCGATCATCCAGGTAGACTCCCATCGCCAACATCGTTTGCAGCATCGAGGCGTCCCAGTTGCCGTTGGCCGAAGGGTAGAAGTCCTTGATGACCGGGTAGAAGACCTCGCGCAGCATCTTCTCAAACGTGTTTTGTTCCGACTTTGGCCAGCCGCCCCAGGTGTGTTTGAGCAATTCCGCGGCGTTGCAGTACTCATAGCCTTCCATGCCCACCAGCAATCTCGCGTCGTGATTCGAGATACTCTTCAGCGTGCTTGTCCAGGCATTCAAGATCTCGGCCGCTTTCTCGGCGTGTGCTTTTTTTTCCGTCAGTGCCCAGAGGACGGCGTGATGGTACGCTGCACTCGCATCGGCACTAAAATCTGACGAGCCGATATTGGGATTGTTAGACGGCCCGCGCTCGACGTGGGCCCGAGGCCGTGGTTGCCAGTCCAGGTCTGCATAACGAGACGACTGGACACGCTCAAACGCTGTCGTCCACGGCTGCTCACCGCCCGCGATCTTGGCTCGCACGAATTCAAGACTGGGCTGCGTATGGCTGATTCCTGGATGATTGAACTCCGCTCGCGCCGCGGTGAATCCCAGGCAGGTGGAGTAGGCGATGAAAGTGAAACAGGCGACCAAGGCGGGTAGACGATTCATTGAGGCGGGGCTGGGGAGCGGTTGTGGCGGGGGGACAGATTTTCACTGGAACGACAACTCTCGACGTTCGGCCGAGCGGCTCGTCGCCTTGGTGACTTGTCTCCGCGTGTCGTTTTGTTGTGGACTGTCGTCACAGTCTAATCCAGGAGCGGGGGGCCGATAATGCCGTGCTCGACCAAATCGTGGCGCCATGGCGGATCTCGCCGCCCCGCAGTCATTAGACGGTTGTCAATGAACAACCATTGCTCTTGTTACCTTTCAGGTTTCCAAACTCATGAACTTCCGCTCTTCGCTTTGTGCCGCTCTGCTTTGCACCGTCACGGGATCAACCGCCATGGTCACCAATGTCACCGCTGACGATCCGTCTACACTCGCTGCCCAACTTCAGGAAACCGCAGTCAACGCCTCCAAACGCTATTCAGCCGAAGTCCTGCAAACCTTCCAAACCGGGATCGAAAATGTTCGCGCCACCGGCATCGAACAATTGGCCAAACAGGTCGGTGACAAGGCTGCCGATGCGACCCTGAAAGGATGGGGCGAACAGCCGGTCACGCTCAGTGAAGTGTGGGCAAAGAACCCTGTCATATTGATGTGGTATCGCGGGGGATGGTGCCCCTACTGCAACCTGCAACTACGAGCGATGCAAAAACAATTAAGCGCCATCGAGGGGGCGGGGGCAAAACTGGTGGTGCTGACGCCGGAGCTTCCGGAAAATGCCAAACAGACCGCCGAGTCCAATGATCTGGATATGCTGGTCTTGCATGATGCCAACAATCAATTGGCCAAAAAGTTCGGCATCGTGTTCCAGTTGCCCGATGCCATCCTGCCGGTCTACCGAGACAAGCTGGAACTTGCCAAACGCAATGGCAACGACGCGATGGAACTCCCCTTGGCTGCCACCTACGTCATCAACACCGACGGCAAGATCACCTACGCATTCCTCGACGCGGACTACAAGAAACGAGCCGAGCCCGCCGAAGTGGTCGCCGCAGTGAAGCAGCTGCGATAGGAAGCATTACCTGTCCGGAGAGAATGACAGAAAAATGAGGGGCAAAAAAATGGGACCGGGCGGTGGGGAGAACAGCATCACCAGAATGGTGCCACCCATAAATCGCGTCCCCATCCGCGAGTTTGCTAGCATCCACGGTGCCTATCGCTGCCCTGACGACTTGGTGGGTGGCACCAATTCGGATCCGATTCTCATGAATGCAACAAAGGGGACGGGGGTCGAATGGCCGTCATGATGGGGTGAACCTTCCTTGCCGCTGGGGCAGATGAATGGCCATCAGTGTAGACCCGTTGTCCTCAATTGGTCTCCGGTGACCGCGCTGCGGGCAGAGGGTGCCGGGGTCAGCTGGGCAGTTGAGGGGAATACGATTGAATAAAGATGGGGAAGGGAGCTCTCTTGTTCGACTCACGACCACGGAGATCCACCTCCATCTCACTGATCACCACATTGTCGAATTGCCTGAATGTGGCTGCTCACAAACCGAGCTACCATCTACGACGTTGCTTCCATTCACATTGCCCCTCGCTGACCAGAGATTGTTGAGTGGCTCCAAATCGGAAATCAGTTGCCTTGTGGTGTTTTGCTCATGACATCCAATTCGATCGCTCGATAGACATCCGACGGAATCAGTGTGTGCAGTGGCACTTCGTGGATCGTCCCGGAAGTGTGTTTCAGGCGAATCGTTTTCTGATCTTTGATTTCGATGAATTCTGCCGTCAGTCGTGTCCCGCTCGATTTGTCGGTCCACACCGACGTCTTTACCGATGGTCGACTGAACGAACCAGTCCTTGAAGACACAACGGGCCCTGGGGGCGGTTGCGGAAGGTGCTCATTGATCGTCTCCGAGCATGCCCTCGTCCCGAGTGCGCCCCACAAACCATACGGACTCCGCATTCCGGGCGTCGTGTAGTCAGCGCTGATGCCCACGCCGGCCTTGGATGAGTCTCCCGCATCAATCGTCTCGGTGATGTAGGCGACCGCTCCGTCGGCCATCAAAACGTGAACGGCGCCACCATGCAAACTGGACGCGGACACAATCGGTTCATCCATCCCGTGTTCCGAGGTGCATGAGGGCGAATTCGGCGGAAGGACGGTTTGGAACCCGGTGTAAATCGGCCGACCGTCGGCCCAGCCGCTGCCGCGTCCAAAATCCCAGAACTGCTTGCCGTCCGCCTCTGCCGCACGCAGGCAACGTGCCGGATCTTTGCTCAGACCACTCACATCGCGGATGATCTCGCTCACCCCGGGATTCCGCTTTTGACTCGACACGACTTCGGAATAGAAAATTGTGTTCGACAAACCGTCAAGAAAGTCACGGAACTTCATTGACTGGCTGGTCATAAACGCACCGCGGTTTGCGGCTCGCCGGTTCCTCGTGTCGTAGGTCGTGGGCCGATCCTGAATCACCTTGCCTTGCATGAACGTTCCATCCCCGAAACAGGCGACATAGCTGGACGTCACACCCAGCGCGCTGATCGGAAGCTTCAGCGAACGGATCACTCTGGTTGATTCGACATGAGCTTTGGGGTGTGCTTCGGGACATCGAAAAACCTCGGGGCTGCGCCCCCAGGGTGCGTATTCCGCGGGATCGAACAATGGAATCGGTCCCATCGGTGGAAAGACGACTCCAGCCGGATTGTTTTCGTAAGGATTGGAGATTTGCTCCCAAAGCTGCTGCTGCTCACAAAACGGAAGGACGCCGACCAGTGGTCCTAACAAGCCCTGGTTGCTTTTGGCCGGGTCGTCGTTTCCTGTCGTCCCACCGGTACCGGCGGGCAGTTGTTTGAAAGCGGCATGGTAGTTGTGAAACGCGAGCCCGATCGCTTTGAGGTTGCTGGAACAGGCAGACGAACGAGCTTGCACGCGCTGCTTGAGAACCGTTCGCGGAACGAGCGACGCAGACACGGCCACGCAGACGATGACGGCCAGAACATCGGCAAGGCGGGTGGAACCGTTTTTCATGGAGTTTCCGAAGTTAGCAGACGACACGACAAACCAATGTTAAAGATGACCGACACTTTTCGAATCCAAATGCCTAGCGTGGCGGTGGCAACCAATACCAGCGATCGTTGGAGAAATGCATGACCAAATTGCCTCTCAGATTTCGATCGTTGTCGTCAAAATTCGCCAGCATGCGATTGTCGATGACCTCGATGTTGACCTGACCACTCTGGGCAATCCCGATCGCGTCATCAAATCCTTGAATCAACACGCCTCGTTTCCGAAAGACGAATTCACTGACGAAACGCACTTCTTGAACACTCATTTGCGACGCGTCGACAAATCGTGTGAGGAACGCGCCGAACTCTTTTTTTTCCAGCAGGGCGACAGCGTCACGCATCTGGTCCAACAGTTGATCGCGGGCCTGCACCTTCTCCGCGACCAAGGACTGCACAATCCAATAGGCATCCTCGCCGCTCAGGTCAGAAAGCGTCACGTACTTTTCGTCTCCCTTCTCATTGACCAGAACGACGTTGCCTTCTTTTGTGCAGGAAACGAGCCAACCGTTCATTTTGCTCCTGCCTCCGGCGGCAGTCCATGTTCGGATGGGTTTCTTTCGAATTGCTTCGAGCTGTTCTGCCGGAATCTGGCGACGAGGTTCGGTGATGCCGCTGCCGCGTTTCCTGGTGTCAATCGTCACCACTTCTTTGTTCGCCCGCGTTCCCAACGCGCCCCACAGGCCGTAAGGACTCTTGGATCCCGGCGGAGTCAACGACCTGCCCGGCTGGTTTTCGCTGAGACCGACGCTCGGGTTGCTCGGGTCGCCCGCGTCGATTGTGTGGGTCACGAATCGCACCGCGCCATCGCAAAACAGCACATGGGTGCCGCGTCCGTGGTAGCTGGAAGCCGACATCACCGCGGTCTGGTCACCCTGGTCGGAAGTCGCCGACGGAGAACCCGGCGGCAAGATGGTTTGAAACCCAGTTGAACGCAACAGTCCGTCACACCACCGTACTTCACGCCCGACCGGCCAGAACTGTTTGCCCCCCTGAGCCTTGATGACCAATGAAGGATCCAGCGGCAATCCGGGAACATTCTTTGCCACACGCGGCCCTGCGACTCTTGACTCGGCAAGCATCAATGTGTTGGAAAGCCCATCAAGCACATCTCGAAACTTGTATTCCTTTTGTTTTCCGAAAATCCCGCGTTGCGTTGCTCTGGCAAGCATTGCCGAACGAGTGTCACCGGGGTTCGGCCAATCGCCGCGGCCGAAAAACACTTTTTCGACTCCGTCGCCATAATTCATCACATAGCTGGAAGCGAGTGCAAAGGTCTTTGCGTGAGGATCGTCCGGACAGACCAATCGCTTCGGACGCAAAGACCACGGCGTGTAGAGCTGTTCGTCGAACCAAGGAACGGGGCCCATCGCAGGAAACTCGTTGGAACCATTCCGTTGAGGATTCGAGATCATTTCCCATAGTTTCTGCTCCTCCATGAATGGAGTCGCCGCGACGAATGCACTCAGCCGGCCGGCGTTGCCGCGTTTCGGTTGATCGATACCTCCGGCATCGGTTCCACCGGAACCGAAGGGCAATTGCTTGTAGGCGGAGTGATAATTGTGAAACGCGACACCGATTTGGATGAGATTGTTTTCACAGCTGCTCTGCCGCGACGTACCACGCTGGCGGACGACTCCGATCGACAACAGCGACAGCGTCATCACACAAATCACGAACACGGCGCTTGCGTCGATGAAATTCCAACTTCGATTCACGGATCGTCCCCCTAGGCTATGCGACTGCCCCCATTTGGGCACCAGTGTACACACTGCAACGACTCTCATGGGGCGGCATCCAGACCGGCATCGTCAAAGCACGCATCCCGCAATCTTGGGAAAGGATGGCAGAATGATGGAGGCAGGATGCGATCTGAATGGGCATTCTGCCCCGAATCATGCTGCCTTCCTTCGCTCCCCGCGGTCTCCATCAGATCAGATCTGCCTGTATCGCGCTTCGAATGGGTGTCAGGCACGAACCTAGCCGCGCCCAGGCCCCCAACGGTAAAATCTGGTCTTGGAACTGACAGAGATTGGTCGCGGATTGGGAAATCGTTATGCGTCACGGGGCCAACATTGACCCGCCGAACCGGTTCGAGTCGGTGCATCGGGAACCGGACTTGGAACACCTGGAATGGGACGAAGAACATCTGCGTTCGCTGACCAATCGGAAAATCGAGTACATCGACGACGCTTCTCAGAGCATTGTTTCGCAGAACTCCTCTCCCGACATTCCGTTTCGGTACAGCCTGAACCCTTATCGTGGGTGCGTCCATTCGTGTTCTTATTGCTATGCGCGTCCGGGGCACGAATACTTGGGTTTCAACGCCGGGCTGGACTTCGAAACCAAGATCGTCGTCAAGCGTGACGCGCCTCGATTGTTCCGTGAGTTTCTGTCCAAGAGGAACTGGAAACCCGAGCCGATCACTTTTTCGGGAGTCACGGATTGTTACCAGCCGGCTGAGCGAGAGTTTCGTCTGACTCGGAAGTGTCTTGAGGTTGCCTTGGAATGCCGCCAGCCGATCAGCATCATTACCAAGAATGCGTTGGTCGTGCGTGATCTTGAAATCCTCCAGCAACTCGCCGCTGACGGCCTTGTCCATGTCTATCTATCCATCACCAGTCTCGACCCGGAACTTTCTCGTGACATGGAGCCTCGGACCAGCATCCCCTCTGCCCGATTACGAGCCGTCCGAATGCTCTCCGAAGCGGGGGTTCCAGTCGGCGTGATGACGGCTCCGATCATTCCCGGTCTGAACGATTCCGAGATTCCCCAACTTCTTGAGGCGGCCAAAACGTCGGGAGCGATCACGGCCGGTTACACGCTGCTTCGGCTCCCGCTTACGGTGGAACCGGTCTTCATCGAGTGGCTCCGGCGGGTCCGCCCCAACCACGCAGAAAAAGTGCTGGGCCGACTCCAGCAGGTTCGGGGTGGCAAACTAAACAGTTCGGCTTGGGGAGAGCGGATGGTCGGCCAAGGGATGGTCGCCGAACAGATCCGAAACCTGTTCCGCGTTTTCCGTCACAAGCACGGCTTGGACCGCCAAATGCCACCTTACAACGGTGAACTGTTTCGGCCTCCCGCCGCCAAATCCGGGCAGCTGCGGCTCTTCTAAATCTTCTTGTCACCCATTTTCCTGTCGTTGGACTCTCCACCGTCCCGTCCCACCGTGCGGTCCCATTTTTCTGCCCGCTATTTTTCTGTCATCTCATAGCCGATGGCACCAATTGGCTGCCCATGCCTGCTTGCTGACCTGCTGTCAATTCGCTTGTCAGTTTTGTTGTTGAGGTTTCGGACGTCGGTTGAGAAAGACACGCTTTGATTCAGGAATGTCGACGTCTTGATACAGCAACGGCCAGATTCGACGTGGCAAATCGGTTTCGATCAAATCGATACCTCGATCAAGCAATTCTCGGTACTTTGACTCCAAGTCTTCATCCACGCCCGGTTGTCGGGCCAAATCTCGATCAAGATTTCGTGATGTGCCGGCGATGGTCGACACACCGCGCTGGTGAAGTCGTCGAAGTAGTTCCCGATCTTTCGTCGGCTCGTGTCCGACGAATGCGATGACATTGCTCCATCGCACTCCGGACGCCTCGAACGCATCCAGTCGCTGCCGATCGGGAACGAACACCTCCATCATGATGTCTGGATTCAATTCGTAGCACTCCTTCGCCGCCTTGACCCCGCCGGCGATCAACATGGCATACGATTCAGCATCGTGCTTCTCGATCTGCCGTACCCGATCAGCGATCGAGACGTCTTTGCCATCGATGACCAGAATTGCCTTGCCCTTCGCCCATTCGAACACTTCGCTGAGTGTCGGGATCTGATGATCGGTCACGTCACCATTGATGTCCTTCAACCGCAACGTTTTCAACTCGGCAAGTGTTTGTTCCTTGATCGGTCCATGTCCGGTCGTCGTTCGGTCGAGTGTCGCATCATGCAGAACTACGACCTGACCGTCGCGTGTCACCCGCGGATCGATCTCCAGCATGGCGTATCCGTGTTTCAAAGTTTCCGCGAAGGTGGCGATGCAGTTTTCGGGAAGTCCCGGCCCGGCACCACCTCGATGGGCGCTGACGATCGGCAGCCGGTCTCCCGTGTATCGAAATAGCTTGCGAAGCTCTTTGGGACTTCCCACATCAATCGTGCAGAAAACGGGACCGGCCGACTTTGCGGGAAGATCCTCGGGAGTCTCAGCTTGCGCGGTCAGAGTTTGCGCAGGCCCGATTAACAACAAAGCCCAGAAATATATGACGGTTAGCGAATGACGGCTCATTGGTTGCTCAAAGCCCATTGGTAAGAGAGGTTGCTCGGCGTGATTTTTGATGATGCCTCAAATCCTACCACGGGCACCGCTGGGCAGGCCAAAGTCGAGGAAATAGCACCCTCCCACGATGCGTTGTCCGTTGCAACCAAGTGGCGTTGCCCAGCCGGCGAACCAAAATGGGCAGCACGTTTCCACGACTCTCGTCCACCTGGTGCCAACGGATCGACGATCGAGTACTTCAGCAAGACGCCAGATACTGGACAGCAAGTTCCGCCCACTGGACAAGGCGACGGGAAGCGAGGCTCCACATCCTCAATCGTGTCTTCTCCGCAGCGTGCCGCAAATTTCTGCCGGGATAGAAAAGAGAGTTGCTTCGATGTTCTTCGCCCGCTACAATTTCTACGGCAATAGAAACTGATGCGGTATCCGGGAGTACAGCAATGGCCCGATCGACGACACCTCAGCCGACCGAGCTAGAGCTGCAAATGCTCAAGGTTTTGTGGTGCGATTCACCGAAAACAGCTCGTGAAATCCGCGATTGCTTGGCGGCGAGGGGACGTGACTTGGCTCACACGTCCGTGATTACCACGCTGCAAAAGATGGTTGCCAAGGGGCAATTGAAGCAGCTTGATCCGGTCGAAGGGAAGGCGTTTCGCTTCGAGCCGCTAGTTTCCGTCGATGCCGTGTCGAAAAGTATGCTGGGCGACTTGGTGGATCGGGTGTTTGATGGTTCTACCGAGGCTGTTCTGCTCAACCTGTTTGACGTGACGGATCTGGACGCGGAGTCGTTGAAGCGACTTCGCCGCGTGTTCAATCAGAAGATGCGGGAGAAGCAGCAATGAACGATCTCTGGCATCACTGGTTCGCCGGAAGTTGGACGCATGTCATCGCACTTTCGCTCGCCCATTTCTTGTGGCAGGGCGTATTGGTTGGCTTGGTAGTTGCAAGCCTCGATAAGTTGCTGAGTAAGGCCTCGACAAGTTCTCGGTACGTTTTGCATTTGGTCGCGCTGGCCAGTTTGCCAGTATGCTTTGTGTTGACGATGGGCATCGTGGATGTCCCTGCGCCGATGCAGGCGGTTGCCGTTGCAAATGAAGTTTTTTCGGGCGAGCCGGAGTCAGCTCTGGAACAAATCAATGGTCCACCTGCAGAACCGTCAGCCAGCGTTTTTGAGCGTTCGGGCAGCTCGACGGTCCAAACCACGACAGCGGCCGAACCGCAAGAGTCTCAAGTTGCGGTAGACTCACCGTCAACCGTCGCGGGAAATAACATCGTCGTTGAAAATCCAGATGTCGCTCGAAATGAACATGCGTGGCTGCCGAGTCTGGCTCCGATAATTGTCATAGCCTACTTGCTTGGTGTCGCTGTTTTTCTCATTCGGCTGACGCTGGCGGTCTGGGGCGGGCATCGATTGCGATCGACTTCGCAGCCGCTTGATGATTCGCATCTGCTCAACATCGTGGCCGAACAAGCACGCCGTGTTGGATTGCGAATTGTGCCCGTGGTCGCGCTATGCGAAAGAGTTGCAGTGCCAACCGTTGTCGGTGTTGTACGACCGATGGTTTTGATACCAGCTTCGATCATTACGGGGCTTGCTCCGGATCAGTTCGCCACAATCATCAGCCATGAGCTGGCGCATATTCGACGTTATGATTTGCTGGTGACTTTGCTTCAACGCACCATTGAATCGTTTTTCTTTTTTCACCCGGTCGTTTGGTATCTAAGTCGGCGGATCAGTCGCCACCGCGAAGTGTGCTGTGACGATCTTGTGGTTTCAACCGGGCATGGACCGATGGACTACGCCGGAGCCTTGTTGCGAATGGCTGAATTGTGCGTCGCTGCTGACCCAACCGGAGCCATCGCAGCGACCGCGACGGGGACTGACCGTTCGCAATTCGAGTCTCGGGTAAAAAGGTTGATGACAATGACACAACGAACGCAACTCCGATTGACACGCGTTGGCGCCGTTCTGTTGGGGTCGCTGCTCATTCCGCTGATGACGGTGCCGCCGCTGATTGTGGGCGTTGTTCAGGCGGATCAGACCGAGGATACGGACACAGTGACCGGTACCCTTCAGGTCCAGATGGCGGTTCTGACGCCCGGCCCAAAATCGGACGAGAATGTCTACTCAGGAAGCTGGCAAGTGGCGGTCGATTGGAAAGTACCGATTCGAACTGAAGGTGGTGCTGGAAGCGTGATCTCCGAAATTGACGGTGCGATTCTGCGAATCGAATGGCAGGCAGTCCGGCGGCACAACGGCGGCCTTCAGTTTGATGGTTTTAACTGGTCGATCGACAATCCTATCGATCGGCGTGACGGAGTTTCGCTCGGAGGAATAGGCGGTCGCCAGATTGCTCCCCAATTGTCGTGGTTCGGGGATAAGTTTGAATCTCTGGCGTCAATGCAACTCGATACGGCAGGTGAGCAGAAATCGGATCGCGTTCTGATATTCCGCGCGAAATTTCTTTCGGGTGGCACGACGCTGAAACGGCTGAGCGTTCCGGAACTGCTGAGCCGTGAAGCGGACGAATTTGAGAGTGAGTCCTCGCTACGCCCTGATAAAGAAGGATCGGACGAAACAGAGCAACTGTTTCAAACTGCCTACGATAGCGATCCATCTTTCGGCCGTGCGTCCATTAAACACGCAGACCAGCGGGGAACGATCGCCAATTGGAATCGCGCACTACAGCAAGACGATCTGACGCGCGCGCAACAGATCTTCGCCTGGTGGCGCATCGGGTCGCTGGCGGCATACAACTTTAACGCTGGCCAGGGTGAAGCGGCAGACAACGATCTGGCTGCCGAAGCGTTTCGAAAGGTCCTTTCCATCGGCAATGATCTGGTTTGTCGAGAAACACTGGGCGCCGCCACTGTGTATGCAACACTCGGCGGAGGCACGCGAGAAGATCAAGCCAGTCGCACGAAGTTTGCCAACCAGTGGCTGGCGACGCGAACCGACGCGATGGTTGTGCAGAGCGCTTGGCTGGTCAATCACAACGGATATGCCATTGATGGACGCTTGATGCCCGGCGGCATGAACTTGCAGACGGAAGCCGAAAAGGCGGAGTATCTCACAAACGAACTCGCCAACGCTCGCGAGAGTGTGGCCGCCCGCGCAGCGATGGCAGTTGCGGAAGAAGGTCGCCCAATGTTGCCCGATACAGCTGTCAAAAGGCTCGCAGATCGCCTCGTGGCTGCTGCGGGTTCACCGACATGGAAGCTTCATCATGTCGACAAACAACCAGCGGTGCTGGCAGACGATTCACTCGGCTACCGAATCACGCTTCGCCGAACGTGGGAGGAATACTCGAGTCTGCCGCAACAAAGAGAAACGCCACCGGATGAGCTTGGGCCGTTTGAACTCAAGCATGAGGACTGGGAATTCGTGCTCTTTCCCCGTGAGGGGCAAGACGCTAGCCGCCGGTCCGATGCGTCAACACCCGCGGCTAGCGGCTCGCGGCTTACGCAGTCGTCGCTGGCGGTTCTAGGATTAAAAATCCTCTGGGAAACCGCTTCCAGCCCTTACCACACACAGGCCGTTTGCATGGGCGAGGGTCATGGTTTCCTCTGGTACTCGCTCGGAACGCTTTTCGGCCAGGAGACGATCCGCGAGAAACTCAAGCTCACCGGAGGCGACGATCGAATTGACTTGTTGATCGCTGGAACGCAGGTTGAAGACGAGGGCAACATCACTGCCAACTCATGCGCACGACTGATGGAACGGTTTGGCGATGAAGCACTCGGACGAATTGAAACAGCGATCGAACAAACGCAGGAGCCCACCGCACTTCGTGGGCTGACCGGATCACTCGCTTCCATTCGTACCAATGCTGCCACCAAGCTGCTGATGCGGCTGCACGAGTCGGACAACAAAGACACAAGCGCAGCAGCCGACTATGCCCTGGTTCATCGACCGTTGCGTCCGGCGGCAAAGTCCGCGTACCTGGATATGCTTCTTAAGCATCGGCATGTCGATGTCGCTTGTGAAGGCTGCGTTCACTTTAGGTGGAAGGAAGCATTGCCGATTCTGGTCAAGTTGACCTCGTATCCCGAAAGCCTGCGCGAGTTGTCGTGGACGATTCCCGCACGTCGCAAATTGGAAGGCATGCCCATCGAATACAAGCTGATCGGAGCAAAACAAACGATCATTGCCGACCGGACCGATCCCAATGATGTGCGGGATGCATGGCAAACACTCACTGACTCCGAGGACTTCGAGGCGGTTGTCCTGATCGGCATCGAACTGGCAACCTACACCACCAAAGGTCCCCAAAAACGAATCAATGACTTCGGATTTCGGGTGCTGCTCACCCAACCTCGCGATGAGCTAGCGGCGTATCTGAAAGGCATTGGCAAGGTCATGTCTGCAGAGAATGCCAAACAAGTGCAGCGGTTGCTTCGACAGTTGCAACAATCGGAGCAACTTCAGCGTTTGCAGTCTCACGGCATCCTCGTGACTCCCGGCGGGATCGGTGGTGCGAGTCACCGGTATGTCGTCCCCGGCGATTTTCTGGGCGGGTATGCAATTGACGATTTGTTGCAGTACTGCGTGAGCTTTAGCCCAAAGTCAGAAATCGTCTTCTTCGGTCCCGTCATTACGGACGATCAGTTTCGTCAGTTTCAATTACTGCTGCCTGAATCGCACGTCCGTCGCATGGCTGCCGTTTGGTTGAACATCGTCGCCACCGTCTCCGACGATGAACGCGAACGTGGAATCCTGCGAGTTTCTGGCCTCGGTTCACCGGCGCGAGAGATCGGATTGCAGGTCGATGACGTGATCGTGGGGATTGGTCCGTTCCGTTGGCCCAAGTCCGAGTCTCGCGACGCCTACAACGCGGCGATGCTTACGCAGCGTCCCGGGCAAGAATCAAAGATTGTCGTAGACCGGGACGGAAAAGTCCTCACCTTCCCCGTCACGTGGGAAGAGTCCACGGCACATCGCTTGCTTTGTGGCAATGGCATGCCCACAGCGCAACGCGAGGCAATTCAATCTGGAAAACCCGACGTTGACGAAACTCCGACGATCGACAACATTCAGGCACTCGCAGGAAAGTGGGAGGCAACCGAGGCATCGCACCATTTGCTTGATTCAAAATTGGTCGAAGCGAACCAGACGGGTTTCGCGATTGCGATCGACAAGCAGTTCGGCGAGTCTTATCGCAAAACGTCGGACACATACAAGAATCAGTACCGGGAATTTCTTGAGCAAAAAGGACATGCTGCCGTTGTGTCGGGAACGATCAAGTTCGATTGCGGTGGCGAATCGGAACTGATGATCTCCAGGAAAGACGGTGGGCTCTGTCTCTGGTACGGAGTCGTCACCGGTGGCAATCCACGCATCTTCCTACACGGCGGAGCCGACAAAACTTCCATTGATTCCCTCGCAATCCAGTGGACTTCCGCGTGTAGCGACAGCCCCTTGGACTTGGAAGGAGACTCCGCACTAGTCTTCTACCGGCGATCTCCCCCGGCTGCTAACCAGGCAGGAAAACCGAGGAGACTGAAATGAAAACCGTCAGTGCTGCCATCATCGTTGTCGTAGCCGCTGCCTTGTTGTCCGGAGGTGCATTTATTGTTCACGACGACACGGCTCTATTTATTCAAGTCGTCGGCTGTATTGTCGGCATTGTCGGGATTGCTGGCTGGTTGATGACATTGCGAACGACGAAGCGTGTTGACGATTCCAAGTGACGTCTTCACGCTTCGGCGCGCTTGCTGTCCTGCCACTCGGGTAACCAACAGAAAAGGAACCACAATGAATGTCCTGCTTAGAGTTGCACTTTCAATGTTTGTATGTTCCGTCGCAATTGCGGAGGATGCTCCGAAAGACACGACGATGTTGCAAGGCACATGGGTGCTTTCGCATGGAGTCTTCAGTGGGAAGGCTCTAAAGCAACGATTTCTTAAGGAGGGCGTTGGCGATCTTCAGATCACCTTCTCCGATGACGTCATGACCATGTCTGGTGGTGGCAGCCCTGATCACACCTATCAGTTTACGCTCGATCCAGCTACGGATCCGAAATCGATGCAAATTGTCACGATTGAGACTCGCGGCAAAGCGCCGAAGGGGTCGAAGCTTCGATGCATCTATAAGATCGATGGCAATGAGTTGATTCTCTGCATGCCAGCCGACTCCTCTGTTGATCCTCCGAAGGAGTTTAACGCCCCTGAAGGATCTCGTCTGACATTCCTTGTCTTGGCTCGCGATACCGCAACCACGGCTGTTGCCGAGAAGCCGATCGCAGACGAAGGTGCCAAGGCACTGCAATTTGCCAATCAGGCCGTTGCCGCACTTGAAGCTGAAAGGTTAAGTATGGAAGCAGGCGCGAAAGCGGGGCAGGTCTCAAAGACGCGAATCGACGAGCTTCGATCCGAATTGTTCGATGCCCGGCTTATTCTGCTTCGGCTTCAGGGAGATGAAGCGGGGATCACCATGCTCCTGCAAGATGAAATTAAGCTTGAACAGGCGCGATTCAAACGATTGAAAGAACTGACTTCCCAAGGCTACGTCGGCGGCGAAAAGCTACGCGAGGGTGAGTTGCGGTTGCTCAGCGTGCAACAGCAGCATGCGCTTCACGAAAAAGATCAAGCGAAAGCTGACGAAGTATTGCGTCGAGCCTTCGAGATCGAACAACAACACCTGCAGCGACTGCAATCGCTGTCTTCCCATGGAGTCGCAAATCGATCCGATATTGCTCGGCACAAGCTCCGCATCGCTCGTCTGCTGGCGGATCGGCAGGTTGAACCAGTCGAATGCCAGTGAAGGTCGCCGATAGGCTGCCCCCGGCAATCAATGGATACTGACTGACGCGGGAAATTATCTTTTCCCTTTTTGAGTAAGGATCTCCAGATCGTGTGTTTAACTGCTGTCGGGAAAGATTTTGCTTTCCCACAACAGTTTCTCAGCGTGCCGTGAAGAGCGAGTTCAATCACGAGTGCCGGTCGCGCCGATCATGGCGAGCAGCGGCCCGGTATCGCCCCTCACCGCGCTGCTGCCAATGCCCCCCCCGGCCATCAGGGTGGGGTTCTCGGCGATCCCCGCCGACACCGGGCCGAGCAGCGTAGACGACTTGGGTAGGCGCGGATCATTGCCGCCCAAGTCTCTGGTAAGTGGCGATTGGATTTAAGCTCGCTAACTGCTTTCGATTCGACGCGTTACGGAAATGGCCGTCAAAGACGACGCAAATTCGGAAGGTGGTTTGAACTGGCAGTAAACGTCAAGAAATCAGCGTAAACCCTTGCCGTTGAAAGAAAAACGGCTCGCCGCGAATCGACGCGACGAGCCGTTTTGAACAGTAGTCGGGATGACAAGATTCGAACTTGCGACCTCTGCACCCCCAGTGCAGCGCTCTAACCAGGCTGAGCCACATCCCGCTCGGGTGCGATAGGGTAACGAAGAGTGATTTTCTTTTCTAGACCGGAACGATCGGCTTTGGGTTCAGTTTTTGAACCTCTGAGTGATCAGGCGTTTTTGACTTTGTTTTGCCGGCCAGGGAGGGGCGCGGGGAAGTGTACGCTCGGAGCGGGCTGGGGTTGCTGTAGTTCGGATTCACTCAAGATTCACCAGTCGACCCTCCCCTCGCTGCGCTCGACCCTCCCTGCCAGGGAGGGTGAAGTCGTTTCCTGGTGTGCATTCCCCTTGCCGACGCGGTGGTTTCGCTTGCGGCGACTTTGGGGCACACTCTTGGCTGATTCCTGCATTCTCCACGGAGCAACCCCACACCATGTCTTTTGCGACTCGATTGGCCGACGCGGTTCGGCGGACTCGTAGCGTCACCTGTGTCGGACTGGACCCTCGCAAAGCCTCGCTGCCGGCACCGATCCGCGACGCGGTCAGCCAGGATCGGCCGGAGGAATGGGCGGCGGCGTACACCCAATTTTGCTGCGAAATCATCGATGTTGTCGGCGATCTGGTGCCCTGCGTGAAGCCTCAAGCGGCGTTTTTCGAGCAACTCGGCCCCGCCGGAATGATCTCGCTGGGCGAAGTCATCGCCTACGCCCGTTCGAAGAATCTGCTGGTCATCCTGGATGGCAAACGCAACGATATCGGCAGCACCGCGACCGCCTATGCGGACGCCTACTTGGGGGCTGAAAGTCCCTGGGGCAGCGATTCGCTGACTGTGAGCCCCTACCTGGGGCGCGACAGCATCGAACCGTTTGTGGAGGTTTGCGATTCTCGCGCTGCAGGGATTTTTGTCCTGGTGAAAACCTCCAACCCCGGCGGCGGGTTGTTGCAGAACCGCGAAACCGATGGGCAAACGGTGTTCGCAGCTGTGGCGGAGTTGCTGACCGAGTTGAATTCGACGCGGCAAAACGCTGACGGATACGGCCCCTTGGGGGCGGTCGTCGGTGCGACGTATCCGGAGGAATTGGCTCAGTTGCGGGCCGCGATGCCTCACAGCTGGATCCTGATCCCCGGTTTCGGTGCCCAGGGTGGAGCGGCCGACGACGTCAAGGTCGGGTTTCACGAGGGCGGGATGGGGGCGGTGGTCAACAGTTCCCGGCACATCATTTTCGCTCATGCCCGCCCGGAATATGCCGATAAGTTCGGGGACGCACGCTGGCACGACGCGGTTCGGGCGGCGACCGAGCAGATGAACGCGCAATTGGACGTGGTGAATTGATGAGACCCAGTGGAGTCGTCAAATCCAGGTGATTTTGCCGTTTTGGCCGCTCGAACCCTCTTCCGGACTCGGACGCCAGTTGCTACCTTTCGCGGTTCTCCGTCGACCGACTCCGACGGGAAAAAATCAATGACCCCCAGCAGATGATGGAATCATGGGCAACAAGATGAAGACCCATAAGGGTATCAAAAAACGCTTTCGCTTGTCCGCCACGGGCAAGGCGATGCACCGCCAAAGTGGCACCAGCCACTTGGCAAACGGTTTGACCAAGAAACGTCGGCGAAACCTGCGCGGCACGACCGCGGTGGACACCTGCATGGAAAAATCCATCCAGGCCTCGCTGAACGGTTACAGCAACTAACGATCGAATTTCACCCATTTGGATAGGCGAAACATCGACGCAAGTTTGTTTGACGTCGGGGCCTGATTCAAAACAACCTGACAAGGAATGCACCCATGCGTGCGACCAAAGGTGCCGCCCGTCGGCAATCCAAGAAACGTCTGTTCAAACGCGCCAAAGGCTACGTCGGCGGACGCGGCCGGTTGACCCGATCGGTCAAGGAAACCCTGCTCCGCAGCGGCGCATACGCCTTTCGCGACCGCCGCGTGCGAAAACGCGATTTCCGTCGCTTGTGGATCACGCGTCTAAACGCCGCGACCCGCATGCACGGTCTGCGATACAGCGAGTTCATTCACGGGCTGAAGAAAGCCGGGATCGAACTGGACCGTAAGACGCTGTCTGAAATGGCCATCCACGACGAAGCCGGTTTCAAGGCCGTCGTCGACAAGGTCAAAGAAGCGTTGGCCGCCTAGGCTTCTCCGCCGCGGTTTTCGCCAAGCGTTCCAGTTATGTCGCTGCAGAATTTTCTCTCCGCCCTCGATGCTTTGCAAAGCGAGGCGATTGCAACCCTTGATTCCGCCTCCGATCCGGAGGCGTTCGAGGCTGCGCGGGTCAAGTACGTGGGCCAAAAGAAAGGCGCACTGAAAGACATTCAAAAGCAAATGGGCAGTGTGGCGGCGGGCGACCGAAAGTCCGCCGGCATGCGGCTCAACGAAGTCAAACAGGCGATCGAAAAAGCGGTCGCCGAGGCCCAGTCGCGACTGTCCGGTGGCGGCGACAGCGGGGCCGACCCGACCTTCGATCCGACGCTGCCCGGTGTGCGGCCGAAGATCGGGCACATCCATCCGATCACGCAAACGATCACCCACCTGACCGAGATCATGGGGCGGATGGGGTTCGAAGCGGCCGAGGGGCCCGAGGTCGAAGACCCGCACCATAACTTCGTCGCGCTGAACATTCCCGAAGATCACCCGGCCCGCGACCCGCTGGATAACTTCTATCTGGCAACCGCAGCCACGGGGACGGAAAAGCAGAACGTCGAAGGCACACGGTTGCTGCGCAGCCAAACCAGCACGGTTCAGATCCGTGTGATGGCTAATCGCAAGCCACCGGTCCGCGTCATCTCGCTCGGCCGCGTCTATCGTCCCGACGATCCCGACGCGACCCACTTTCCGATGTTCCATCAGATGGAAGGGTTGCTGGTCGACACGCACGTGACGATGGCGAATTTGAAAACCGTGTTGCGAGTGTTTGCGACCAACTACCTGGGCGGTGACGTCGAGATTCGTTTTCGACCATCGTTCTTTCCGTTCACCGAGCCCAGCGTCGAAGTCGACTTTTTGTGGGACGGGAATTGGATCGAGTTCGGGGGCGCGGGAATGGTCGATCCCAACGTGTTCCGCGCGGTCGGCTACGATCCCGAAGAAGTCTCGGGGTTTGCGTTCGGCCTGGGCGTCGAACGCTTGTGCATGCGTCGCCACGGCATCAAGGACATCCGTGATCTGTACAGCGGCGACATGCGTTTTCTGTCACAGTTTTAACTCAGTTCCAAGTTCCAGGTTTGAAGTTGCGATTCCTGACGGGCTTGGAACGTGAAATCCTGGAACCCCAAACCAGACCATGCTTGTTTCTTGGAAATGGCTCTCCCGCTACGTCGACTTGCCGACCGACCGTGAAGAGTTGGAGACCCGGCTCAGTCTGAGCGGATTGAATCACGAAGGGACGGAGACGCCCAGCGAGAATCCGGCATTGGCGGCCGACGATGTTTGCATCGACCTGGAAGTGACCAGCAACCGCGGCGATTGCTTGGGCCACATCGGGGTGGCGCGAGAGATCGCGGTGTTGTACGACACAGAATTGCGCGTGCCATCGCCGACGCTGGAAGAATCCAAGACCGACGTCACGTCGCTGTTGAGCGTGGTGAATGAATTCACCGAAGCCTGTCCGCGCTACACCGCGCGTGTGATCCAAGGCGTCAAGGTCGGCCCCAGCCCGCAATGGATGCAGGATGCCCTGACCAGTGTCGGGATCGGCGTGGTCAACAACGTCGTCGACGCGACCAATTATGTGCTGATGGAATGCGGCCAGCCGCTGCACGCGTTCGACCACGCAAAAATCGCGGACCAAAAGATCGTCGTGCGTCCGGCAGGCGAGAAAGAAGTCATCACCGCGATCGATCACCGCCAATACGAACTGGATCCGTCGATGTGTGTGATCGCCGATGCCCAATCGGCCTCCGCCGTCGCCGGGGTGATGGGCGGCGCGGATTCGGAAGTGACCGAGTCGACGAAGGACATCGTGATCGAAGCGGCCGTGTTCACGCCGTTGTCGGTCCGCCGGACGGCACGCAAGTTGAAACTGCACAGCCCCTCGTCGTTCCGTTTCGAACGCCGCGTCGACCCGGTCGGTGTGGAATGGGCCAGCCGGCGCGTTTGCCAGTTGATCGTCGAGTCGGCTGGCGGAACTGTTGCCAAAGGAATCATCGATACCGCACCGGAAATCGATCCGCGAGAGCCGATCGTATTGCGACTGTCGCAACTGGAACGGATCCTTGGGATCACGATCGGGGCTGACGAAGTCGATCGGATCCTGACGTCGCTCGGTTGCGATAGTGATGCCAAGATCTCCTCCGGATCCGGTTCCTACAACGCCCCGTCGTGGCGGCATGACCTGACCCGCGAAGCCGATCTGATCGAGGAGGTGGCTCGGATTCACGGCTACGACAAAATCCCCGAGGACAGTCCGATCCCGGTCGCACCGAGCAGCAAGCGGACGTTTGATTCGGCGACGGAAAAGATCCGCGGCGTGTTGACCGCCGCGGGATTGAGCGAAGCGATGACGCCCAGCGTGGTAACGAAAAAGCTTGATACGTCGCTTTCGCCGTGGACCGAGCGACCGGCGTTGAGCACGCAAACGGCGATGCTGAAGGGCGCCAAACGTCTTCGCCGGACGTTGTTGCCGAGCTTGATCGAAGCACGCGCCAACAACTGGGCGTCGGCGTCGGTCGAAGCGGACCTGTTCGAAATCGCGCACCTGTACCTGCCCGGTGAAACCGAAGACGACTTGCCGGAAGAACTGTACGCGGTCTCGCTGGTTTGTGGCGGAGATTTTTTTGCGGCCAAGGGAATCATCGAATCGTTGTGCGATCGACTGGGCACGCGACAATCCCTTTCGGTCGCCCCGGTCGATTCGCCCGGCTTTGTCGCTGGCCAGTTGGTCCAGTTGTCGCTCGGTGAGACGTCGCTGGGCTACCTCGGTGTCGTCGCGCCGAAGACCTTGAAACAATGGAAACTGTCGGGCAACGTCGTGGTCGCCGAATTGTCGATCGCCGCGTTGTTGGCCGACGCCGAATTGGTGCCGCAGCAGCAGATCGTCAGCATGTTCCCTTCGGTCGAACGCGACTTGAATTTCGTGATGTCCGAATCGGTGCGTTGGAACGAATTGGAAAACGTGGTTCGATCCGCCGTCGGTGACCAATTGAAATCGGTCACCTATCGTGAGACGTATCGCGACCCCAAAAAGGACGGCAAGGATCGCAAACGCGTGTTGTTGTCGATGCAGTTGCAGAGTGACCAGACGACGCTGAGTGGTGATGATGCCGACGCGTTGGTTCAAAGTGTCATCGGTGCCTGCAAGAAAAAGCTCGACGCCGAGTTGTTGGGTTGATATGCCCATTGAAATCTTTGCGTATTGCACGCACCGTGATCCGCCCGAACCGCAGTTTCCCCACGAACCGGTGTTCGTTCGCAATGAGTCGACGCCGGGATTCGTCGAACATTTGATGGGGCTGGTCCAAGACCTGTTCGAATCTCAGCAGGGTCCGATCAGTCAGGCCCTGTATGCGGTTTGTCGACACTTGCAACGGACCAACATGCTTGTCGCGATGAAAGTCGATGGCGAGCACATCGAAGCGATCGCTCCCTGGGCGTGGCAATCCAACGCGATCCTGTTTCTGCCCGATCGCAGCATCCGCGACCCCAACGGCGCCGTCCTTTACGACCCGGCGGCGGAGCAACCCGACCCGAACGCCCAGTTGCCGTTTCTGCCCGATGCGCGACAGCGAAAATCCCAGTCGGAAATTGAGCTGAGGAACCGATTGATCGACACGCCGGAGGCGTTGCCGCCGGTGGTCAGCGAGTTCGAAGTCACAATGCGCTCGTCCGACGAAGTGGTTTGGCGAATGCTCGCACTGTTCGTCGTGGCGGTCCGGGCCGAATCATTGTCGAGCGGGAAGCCGATTCCGGTCGCAGCGTTGCGTGAGAAATCGCCGTTGGCATTCCAAGCACTGACGCCATGGGAGACCGCGTTCTTAGAGAACGACTCGCCGTCCGAAGCGGATGTTTCGGCGGCCGGCTGGCGTTACGAGGCGCTTGCGTTGTTGCAATGGACGTTGGGGATGCAACCCTCGCTGCCCTTTCCCGATGCAATTTGCGATGTCCCCGAAGTTGCGCGTCAAATGATCGCGATGCCGGCGCGTCAGATGATCGAGTCGGCGGCGCTTCGACCGACCGGCGAAATCTTGGATGCTCTGGATATGAATTTTCGATTGCTGTGGGCGGCCCGTGATGCGGCGACCCGGCAGACGGATCCGCCGGCAGGTCTCGAAGGCGGCGTGATCGCCGAGCGGCAACACGCGTTGAATTGGTTGACCTGTTTTGAGAACGCGGAGTGGGATGAGGTGGATATTCCGAGTTAGGCGGCGGGAACATTTGGGACAATGGTTCTACAATCGCAGTGTAGAACCGCTGTCTCAGCTGTTCCCTGCTGGCAGCGAAGCTGCCAGAGGACACACGC